>QQVD01000056.1 GCA_003388555.1 Acidobacteriota bacterium
AGCATCGCCAGGCTGACGTCGGCGCTGATGCCCCGGGCGGCGGCGATCGCCGCCAGGTGGCTGCCGAACCGGCCATCGCCGTCGCCGACCAGCAGCACCCGGTCGCCTGCCCCGATCCGCGCCGCGAACTCGCCGCGGGCATCCTGCAGTGCGGAGCCGAAGGCGATCCACTCGAGCAGGCGATAGGGAGCCGCCAGACGGGCGTAGGGGTCGCGGTAGGGCCCGCGCCCGTCGCGGCGTACCGGGACACGAGGCGGCCCGGTCGCAGGCGGTCCCGGCCTCAAACCACCACCGGGCGCACGATCGCCAGCAGCAGGAGAGCTGGCGCCGCCAGGCCGAGATCGACGAGCTGGCGACCCCTGCGCGGTGGCTGCGACCCCTCCGTCGCCGCGGTGAGCAGCAGGAGCCAGGCCACCGCCAGCAGCAGGGCGGCCGTGAGCCCGACCGGCAGCCAGGCCCGGCCGACGAGCAGGATCGCCACCGCCGCCACGGCGAGCAGCACCAGCACCTGCCTGCGGCCGAGCCCGCCACTGGCGGTCGCCAGCCCCTGCGCGACGTCGACCCGGCGCTCCCACAGCGAGACCAGCTGGCAGTCGAGCCAGCAAACCGCCGCGAAGCAGAGCGCGAAAGCGACGAGGCCGGTCCGCGACGCCGGCGTCAGAGCCGGCCACACGAAGGCGCTGACGCCGGCACTGAAGAGGATCCCGACCAGCGCCTCCTTGGGTACCCACCACCTCGCCGGCCCGGGCAGATGCACGGCGGCGAGATAGAGCGCCGCGCCGGCCAGCACCAGGTAGCCCACTCGCAACTCTTCCGCGCTCAGACCACGCAGCGCCACGACGACGTCGAGCGCCAGCACGCAGGCCCAGACAGCGACCGGCAGCCGTCCTCCGCCAGCGGCGAGGCGATGGCGAGCGCTGGCGGCGTGCGGTCGGTGGAGTCTGCGTCCGTCGAGCCAGCGATCCGCCGAGTAGACCAGCCACACCGACAGCCCGAGCACCGCGGCACAGGCTGGCCGCACCGCCTCAGCGAGAGCGCCGGCGCAGGCGGCGTACCAACTCCCCGCCACCAGAGGAGCATCGAGCGCCAGGAGCAGGGCCCACGAGACGGGGCCGGCGTCGGCGCGATCGACCGTCGTAGCCATCGCGCGAGGATACGCCGCGAGTCCCGGTCAGTCGGATCGCACCGCCGGGTGCGCCTGCACCACCGAGCGACTCGCCCGCAGGTCGAGCCCCGAGCCTTCGAGTGGCAGGTCGCGACCCGTCGTGCGCGCCCGCGCCGCGGCGCCGGGTTCCAGCTCGCCGAGCACGCCGCACCAGCCTCCCGATTCGGCGTGCTTGGCGAGATAGAGGCAGCGGTCGGCGAGCTCGAGGGAGCGCTCCGGCTCCTCGCCCAGATCGCAGTCGAGGTCGAGCGGCAGGACGCAGAACCCGATCGACGCGGTGATCGACACCTGCTCCCTGCTCTCGCCCCGCTCGACCTCCATCGGCTGCTGCGAGATCGCCTGCTCGATGCGGCGCGCCAGCTCCGGGATCTCCTCGCGGCGGGCGCCTCGGCTCACCACCAGGAACTCGTCACCGCCCCAGCGCACCAGGTAGTCCGACTCGCGTCGCACCCGGCGCAGTCGGTCGGCGACGCCGGCGAGCACCTGGTCGCCGACCGCGTGTCCGAGCGAGTCGTTGATCGCCTTGAACCGGTTGAGGTCGATGAGCAGGAAGCCCAGGCCGGTACCGAGCTCGCCGTCGGCGAGCGACCGGCGCACCGCCGCCAGATCGTGGCCGAGAGACTCGCGCAGGAATCGGCGGTTGTGCAGCCCGGTCAGGGCGTCGGTCACCGCCTGGGTCTCGAGCGCCTCGTTGGCCGAGCGCAGCTGGGTGGTGCGCTCCTCCACCAGCCGTTCCAGCGCCTCGCGGGTGCGGTGCTCGCGCTGCTCCCGGGCCCGCACCACGCGGCGGATTCCCAGCATCACGGCGACGACCAGGGCGAGCGCCAGCGACGCCAGCAGCAGCCGGAACCAGAGCGTCCGGTACCAGGGCGGCAACACGGTGAGCTGGTACTCACTCTCGCCGAGCAGCTGCCCCGCGAGTCGAGCCTGGACCCGGAAGGCGTACTGGCCCTCGCCGAGCCGGGTGTAGTCCTTGCGCGTCTCGCGGCTCCACGGCGACCACTCCTCGTCGTAACCGTCGAGCATCCATCGGTACTCGATCTGCTCGACGTCGCGGAACAGTGGCGCCGCGTACTGGAAGCGCACCGTCGCGGCGGAGTAGTCGAGCACGTCACCGGACGGCGCCCCGGCCGACGCCGTGCCCTCGTCGGCTTCCGAGGTCGCGCCCGGCGCACGCCAAGGACGGTGGCGGCTCGATGCGCGCGGAAGGGTGCGGGCGATCAACGGATCGACCCGCAGCCGCGACGGACCCTCGACGCGGTCGGCGTCGAAGCGCGAAACCACTCCGGCCCGCTCGAACCAGACGATCCCAGGGACATCGGGGTCGGCGACCACGGCGCCGGTCCGCCGCCCCCAGATGCCGATCTCGGGCCGACGACGCAGGCCTTCTCCTCCGGGATCCGGCGTCCAGCGCTCGAAACCGAAGGCGGTGGAGATCCAGGCGCCTCCCTCGAGGTCGTCCTGGATCGTGTATCCCAGCGGGTGCTCGGTCAGACGGGCGAGATCGAGTGCGGCGAAGCGTCGGTCGGGAGACCACGAGCTCGCCTGTTCGCTGTGCTCAGCGTCCTCGAGCACGAAGACGCCTTCGCGACCCCACGCGGTGAGCCGGCCGCCGATCCGCTCTAGACCGAACCACTCGACCTCGGGGCGGAACAGCTGCAACCTCGGCGGCTCCTCGTAGTCCGACGAGCCCGCGAAGTCTGCGATGGTCAGCCGGCCGTCGCCGACGATCCAGTGGCGGTCGTCGCTCTCGGTCACCGTGTAGGCGCCGTATGTCGGAAGGTCGAAGCGGAAGAGGGCGCGCCAGGGCTGGCGCGAGGTGTCGTACACCTCGAGGCGCTGGTTGCCGACGCCGAGCACCCGCTCCGGATGCGCCAACTGGACGATCCACAGCGCCCCGCGGCCCGCCACCCGCTGCGACGAAGGAGCGCCGGAGGCCGGCGACTCGATACGGAAGAGGCCACTGTCGCTGACCGCATGGAGCGCCCCGTCGCCGAGCTCGGTGAGCTGCCAGCTGTCGAATCCGTCGTGCTCGGCGCCATCGAGCAGGCGGAATCCGGCGTCCGGGGCCGATCCACCCGCCCTCTCCTCCTCGATCCAGAAGATGCCGTCGAAGGTGGTCAGGTAGAGGCGGTCGTCGCGCCGCCTGACGTCGGTGATGTAACCGGAGACCGACGACTCGGGCGGGAACATCTCGACCGGCGAGGCGAAGTCGATCATCGCCACACCGCGATCGACGGACGCCCACAGCGCTCCGAAGCGGTCGACGAAGAGGCGGTACGCCTCGCCGCCGGGAAGGCCGTTGGCGGCGCCCAGCCGCTGCACCAGCCGGCCCTCGGAGTCGACCACGGCGAGACCGGCACGGCCGAGCGAGACGACCACCTGCCCGTCGTCGGTGACCACCGACTCCTGGACGAAGGCCTGCTGCAGCAGTTCGTGCAGCGCACCCTCGACCACCTGATGCTCTCCGCTGCCCGGAGCCACCACCTCGACCGCGCGCTCGCCGTGCCGCAGCACCAGCAGTCGACCGTCCGGCAGCTCGTCGATCTCGTCGGCCGGCGGTCCCCAGTCCTCCAGCACGACCAGCTCGTCGCCGACCATCTCGTACTGCCGTGTGCGACCGCCGACGAAGAGCCGGCCACCGGCATGGTGATTCCAGCCGAACGCCTCGTCGGGCGGCGTCCAGCAACGGAAGTCGCTGCCGTCCCAGCGCAGAAGCGCCGAGCTCTGCCCGAAGAAGACGCCTCCGGGGGTCACCACGACGTCGTCGAAGCGGTCGTTGTCGAGACACGGCCCAGGCGGGATCAGCGAGCGCAGCGACACGAAGCGCATCGAGCGGGCGGGGTCGGCGGCGATCTCGAGGTAGCCGAGATCACCGGCCAGGCCGATCCAGGTGCGCTCCTCGCCACTCGCCGGATCCGGTCCGGTGACCAGCACCAGCGGATCGCCGGGCACCGGGAAGCGCCTCCAGCTGGCGCCGTCGAAGCGCAGCACGGTGCGGTCGTTGACGTCGGCGAAAAGCATCTCGCCGCTCGGCGCCTGGGCGATGCCGAAGATCTGGTCGCTGCCCTCGTACTCACCGGGCAGGTGGTGTCGCACCGCCGGCGCGCCACCGTAGGCGGCGGCCTGTACCGTGGTGGCGAGAGACGGCGCCGATCCGACTCCCGGCAACGACGCGAGCAGTGCGCAGGCGAAGGCCGTGGGCAGCGCCGGGCGGAGAACCCGGCCGGCGGTCGCACGCCGGTAGCGCCGAGCGGCGACGACGCGCCGTGCCGCTGCGATCCGTCGATCGAGCTCGGGCCTCTCGCTCTCGGATCTCATGACGACGGCATACAGGCGAGAAGGGGCGAGTCAGAAGGACGAGCCCGGCTGCTGCAGGAACTCCTCCTCCTCGACGGTGCTGCGGCGGCCGAGGACCTGGTTGCGGTGCGGGAACCTGCCGAAGCGCTCGACGATCTCCTGGTGGCGGCGGGCGAAGCCGGTGAAGCCCTCGAAGACCGACCTCTGGTCCTCCGGCACCCGCGCCTCGAGGGCCGCGAAGAGCTCGACGCAGCGCCGCTGGTCACTGCGCGACTCGGAGTGTTCCAGCGGCAGGTAGAGGAAGAGGCACTCGATGGGTGAGAGCAGCTGGTCGGCGCCACGCTCCAGTGCCAGCGAGGTCAGCCGCCGGGCACCTTCGTCGTAGGCGAACGCCCACGGCGACTCGCGGTAGACGTTGCGCGGCACCTGGTCCCAGAGCAGCACGCGCGCCAACAGCCCCCGCGGCGTCCGCAGCCAGTGGTCGAGATCTCCGCGCTCGGCCGGAACCAGCTGCGGCGCGAACCGTTCCCGCACCTCGCGGTCGGTGGCCTCGTCCTTCTGCCACCACAGTTTCGACTGGCGCTCGGCGACGCGGCTCGGAGACTCCTCGGCGGGCTGCGAGGCCCCGAACCAGAAGTGCAGCAGATCGGCGGCCTCGGCCGGCGGCTCGCCATGATCCCACTCGAAAGCGGGGTGCTCCACCGCCCCGTCTGGGGTGGCCGAAGCGGTGGACGACGGCGACAGTTTGCGCCGGTATCGCAGGATCTCGCCGTCGAACCCGGCCCCTTCGTAGAGCCTGCGCGCCCGCCGGTTGAGCGCAAAGACGTGCAGGGTCATCGAGCCGGCGCCACGCGAGGCCGCCTGCTCCTGGGCGTCGTCGAGAAGCCGTCGTCCCAGCCCCGCTCCTTCGGCGGAGCGGGCGATCATCAGCGCCTCGAGGTGACTCGAAGGCTCCCCGCTCAGCATCTCGGGACGCAGCGACACCAGCGTCGCCCCGACCACCTCCCCGCTCGCGTCGACGGCGACCCGGGCGATGCAGTCGGGCCGCTCGCCGGCCAGGTGCGCCGCGAAGGTGCGCCCGTCCTCGCGCCAGAGGTCCTCGGGCACCCGGTCCTGCGGCAACTCGAAATCGGCGAGACGCGGCAGCAGGACCTCGATCGCGGCGGCGTCGGCCGGAGCGGCGTCGCGCAGCGTGTACTCCATCTGCTGCTCCTGGGCGATAGTGAAGAGAGACCTCGATCCGGGACCTCGAGGGGACGAGGGGGGCGCTCGACTCCCGACACCTCACTGACCGGCGGAGGCCGGAGCGGTGTCTCCCGCGGACGCACAGAGTCTATGGCGTCTGTCGAAGGGTGCTCCCGGCGACGACCGCGGACTGGTCGACCGCCAGCGGCGGACGCCGGTGAGCTAGCATTCGATGCAGCGGACGTGCAGCGATGAGCGACCACCACCATCCCACCGAGGCCGACGTCCAGCGGGTGACCGACCTGCTGTCGCGCGAGGAGTTCCGCTGGTTCCATGCCCGCAGCGACCTCGCCGGGGCACGCACCTTCCTGATCACCGCGGCGATGATCGTCGCCGTGATGGCGGTGGCCGCCGCCTGGCCGAACCCGCTCACCGTGCTCCTCGCCTGCGTGCTGCTCGGCAACCGCATGCTGGGGCTGGCGGTGCTGATGCACGATGCGGGTCACGGCGGGCTCTTTCGCAGCCGGGCGCTGAACCGGCTGGTGGGACGGTGGATCTGCGGACCGCTGGTGTTCTCCGACCTCGACGGCTACGCCCGCAAGCACACCAGGCACCACCAGTCAGCCGGCTCACCCGACGATCCGGACCTGTCGAACTACGTGCACTACGCGGTGACCCGCGACAGCTTCCGGCGCAAGATCCTCCGCGACCTGACGCTGCAGACCGGGGTCAAGACGATCCTCGGCACCTGGAGCGTGCTGGGTTGGCCGGCGCGCGGCCGCATCGTGCTGGCGCAGGCCGCGCTGCTCGCCCTGGTCGCCGTCCTCGGCCACCCCTGGCTCTACCTGCTCTGGCTCGGCTCCTTCCTCACCAGCTACATGCTGATCGCGCGGCTGCGGCAGGCCGCCGAGCACGCGGTGGTGCCCGACCTCTCCGATCCCGACCCGCGCAAGCACACCCGCACCACCCTCGCCAGCTGGTGGGAGCGTCTGACCCTGGCGCCGAACTACGTCAACTTCCACCTCGAGCACCACCTGCTGCCGGCGGTGCCGCCGCACAAGCTGCGGCGTCTTCACCTGCTGCTGGCGGAGAGGGGCTTCTACGGTGAAGGCGTCGACATCGCGCCCGGCTACCGCGACGTCGTCTCGCGCCTGACCGTGGCGCCTTCGGCGACCCGCTGACCCCGCCGGCGGACGAGGCCTCAGTCGCTGTCGCCATGGGCGAGGCCGTCCGGTCCGCGCTCGAGCAGATCGAACGCGGTGTCGATCTGCTCGTGGGCGCCGACGACGACGAGGGTGTCGCCCGCCTCCAGACGCAGCTGTGGCGCCGGGCTCAGGTTCGGCTCCTCGCCCCGGATCACCGCGACCACGGTGGTCCCGGTGGCGCTGCGCAGGTCGAGGTCGGCGAGGGTGCGACCCACGGCGTAGGCGCCGGAGTCGACCTGGAACAGATCGGTGGTGCCGGCGATCAGTGCCTGCATGACCGCCTCGCTGACGCCCTCCTGCATGCCTGGAGCGCGCAGCATCTCGTAGCCCTCGCCGCGCAGCAGCCGGGTCTCGGCGCGGATCACGTGGCGCGGCACGTGGTAGCTCTGCAGCACCCGGGTGAGGATCTCGATCGCGGTCTCGAACTCCTCGGAGATCACCACGTCGGCACCGAGGCTCTGCAGCTCGGCGATCTCGTCGACCCGGCGCGTGCGCACCAGCACCCGCGCCGTGGGATTCATGCGACGCACCAGGCGCAGGGTGTGGGCGGTCGCGCGGCGGTCCGAGATCGCCAGCACGACGACCTTGGCGCGCTCGACGCCGACGTGGTGCAGGATCTCGGGGCGAGTGCTGTCGCCGAAGGTGATCTCGACGCCGTCGCGCTGCGCCTCGCGCACGACGAGGCTGTTGCCCTCGACCACCCGGTGCGGGATCGACGCCGACGCGAGGATGCGCGCCAGCACCTGTCCATTGACTCCGTAGCCGCAGATGACGACGTGTCCCTTCACCGCGTCCTGCACCAGCTTCTCCTCGCCCGCAGCGGCGTCGCCGGGCAGGCGCAGGGTCAGGCGCGGCCCGACCGCGATGAGCAGGGGCGTCACCACCAGGGTCAGGACCGCGGCCGAGAGCAGCACCTGATAGATCGCCGGGTCGATCAGCTCGTAGGTGCGTCCCAGCGCCAGCAGCACGAAGGAGAACTCGCCGACCTGCGCCAGCAGCAGCGCCGCCAGGGCGACGATGCGCCGCGAGTAGCCGAGCAGCGCCACCGCGACGCCCGTGGTGACCAGCTTGACCGCCACCGCGGCGCCGGCGAGACCGAACACCGCCGCGCCCTGCTCGATCACCAGCGGCAGGTCGATCAGCATGCCGATGGAGAGGAAGAAGAGGCTGGCGAGCAGGTCGCGCAGCGGACCGATGTCGGCGATCACCTGTGGACCGAACTCGGTCTCGGAGATCAGCAGCCCGGCCAGGAAGGCGCCGAGGGCGAGCGAGAAGCCGAGCCGCTCGGTGAACACCGCCATCCCCAGTCCCACCCCGAGCGCCCCGAGGATGAAGGTCTCTCGCGCCCGCGACGCCGCCAGCTCGCGCAGCAGGCGCGGCATGGCGTAGCGGGCGAGGAAGAAGACCAGGCCGATGGCCAGCAGGGCGCCACCGAGCCGCACCACCAGCGCCCCCGGAGTCGCTTCGATCGCTCCCGCCAGCAGCGGAACGGCGACGATCATCGGCACCACCAGGAAGTCCTGGAACAGGAGCAGCCCGAGCGCCAGACGTCCCTGCGGAGTGTGCCCCTCTCCCCGGTCCTGCAGCGACTTGAGCACCACCGCGGTGCTCGACAGCGAGATGACGAAGCCGAAGAAGAGCGCCGGGCGCCAGCCGAATCCGAGCAGCAGCGCCGCGATCGCCACCACCGTCGAGGTCGCCGCGACCTGCACCGCGCCACCGAGCAGGAAGATGCGCCGCAGCTCACGCAGCTGCGCCATCGACAGCTCGAGCCCGATCAGGAAGAGCAGCAGGGCGACGCCGATCTCCGAGAAGATCTCGACCTCCTCGACCCGCGACAGCAGCGCCAGGCCGGAGGGCCCGATCACCGCACCGGCGATCAGCAGACCGATGACCGAAGGCAGGCGCAGTCGGCCGCAGAGCAGGAGGACCCCGACCGCGATGGCGAGGACGACGATGGTGTCTTGCAGGACGTGCAGGTCGGGCATCGGTGTCGCTGCGGTTCCGTTTCGAGTCGTGAGTCGGTCTGAGTCGGTCTGAGTCGGTCGTGAGTCGCCGGGAGTCCGGGACGGCGGAGAGCGCCCCGACCCGTCAGCTCGAGGGGCGCACACCCGCGCGCGAGCGCCAGGTCAGTACCGCCAGGGTCAGCGCCGAAAGCGGCAGGCCGAAACCGAGCAGCGCCATCCGCAGGTCGGCCGAGAGGTCGTCGCGCACGGCGCTGGCCACCAGCACCGCCAGGTAGCCGACGTAGAGGACCAGGAAGAAGGCGCCCTCCCAGCGCTCGATCTGGTAGCCGCTGAAGAAGACGGGCAGGCAGGCCACCGCCACGGCGATCATCACCACCAGGTCGAAGCGCAGCACCTCCGCATCGATGGCGATGCCGCTGCTCGAGAACAGACCCGCGGCGCCGAGCACCCAGAGGACGTTGAACACGTTGCTGCCGACCACGTTGCCGACCGCCATGTCGCGCTCGCCGCGCAGACTGGCGACCACGGAGGTGGCGACTTCCGGCAGCGACGTCCCCGCCGCGACGATGGTCAGCCCGATGATCAGCTCGCTGACGCCGAAGGCGCGCGCCAGGTCGGTGGCGCTGTCCACCAGCCAGCGCGCCCCGAGCCCGAGCAGCGCGAGGCCGAGGACGACGTAGAGGAGAGCCAGCCAGATGCCACCCCTGGCCACCGGCAGGTCGACGTCGGCGTCCTCACCGCGCCTGCCCTGACGGTAGAGCAGCGCGGTGTAGGCGATCCCCGCCGCCACCAGCACACCGCCCTCGACCCGCGACAGGCTGCCGTCGAGCGCCAGCAGCAGGACGGCGACCGAGACGCCGATCATCAGCGGCACGTCGAAACGCACCAGCCGGGCCTCCACGGCGAGCGGGGTGATCAGTGCCGAGGCGCCGAGCACCACCAGCACGTTGAAGATGTTGCTGCCCACGACGTTGCCCAGCGAAAGCGCCGCCTGGCCCTCGAGCGCCGAGCGCACGCTGACCGCCAGCTCGGGAGAGCTGGTCCCGAAGGCGACCACGGTCAGCCCGACCACCAGCGGCGTCACGTTGAGGCGCAGCGCCAGGTTCGCCGCTCCCTGCACCAGCACCTGGGCGCCGAAGATCAGCAGGGCCAGGCCGACCACGAGCAAGAGCCAGTCACTCCACATCGGGCGATCTTGTCATCCCGGACGACACCGGCACACCGTGCGGGCCGCGCCGGACGCCGCCGAATAGACTGCGCCGCATGCCTTCATCCGCGTTCCGCGGCGGCGCGATGGGAGCCCTGGCGCCGCTGCTCCTCTTCCTCGTCGGAGTCACCTGGCTGGGGCTCAGCGGCGCGCCCGACGAGCGCGGCTTCTGGCCGGTGCTGCTGGCTTCGCTGCTGCTCGCCACCCTCCTGGCCCGCGATCCGGAGGCCTACGCCGAGGCGGCGGTGGAGTTCGTGGCACGACCGGTGGTGGTGCTGATGCTCCTGGCCTGGATGCTCGCCGGCGCCCTCGGCGCGGTGCTGCGCGCCAGCGGCCTGGTCGACGCCCTGGTGGAGGTCGGCGCCGCGGCGGGCCTGCGCGGCGGCCTCTGGGTGGGTGCGACCTTCCTGGTCGGAGCACTGCTGTCGACCTCGACCGGCACCTCGCTCGGCACGCTCATCCTCGCAGTGCCACTCCTCTACCCGGCGGGTGTGGCGCTCGCCGCCGATCCCGTCTGGCTGCTCGGCGCCCTGCTCGGCGGCGCCACCTTCGGCGACAACCTGTCGCCGATCAGCGACACCACGATCGCCTCGGCGAGCACCCAGGGAGCTCCCATCGCCCGCGTCGTCAGGAGTCGCCTGCGCTACGCGCTTCCGTGCGGCGCGCTGGCGCTGATCGCCTTCTCACTGCTCGGTGGTGGCGACGCGGCGCCGCAGCCTGTGGAGGTGCTGCCGCGCGGCGGGCTCGATGCGCTCTGGATGCTGCTCGCTCCCGCCCTCGTCCTGGTGCTGCTGCTGCGCGGCCGCCACCTGATCGTGGGACTGCTCTGGGGCGTCGGCGCCGCCTGCGCCATCGGTCTGGCGAGTGGCCGCATCGCGCCTCGCGCTCTGCTCTCGCTCGATCGCGAGAACTTCGTCGCCCGCAGCCTGCTGCTCGACGGTGTCGGCGCCAGCGCCGGTCTGTGCCTGGTCACCGTGCTGCTGATGGCCCTGATCGGCGGCTTCGAGACCTCGGGACTGCTCGACCGGCTGCTCTCGTGGGCCGAGCGCCGCGCCCGCGGCCGCAGGACCGCCGAGTGGGCGAGCTTCGCGGCGATCTCCGGCGCCACCCTGCTGACCACCCACTCCGGCGTGGCGATCCTCTCGGTGGGCACCCTGGTGCGCCGACTCGGCGAGCGCTTCGCGGTCGCACCGACGAGGCGTGCCAACCTGATCGACCTCACCGTCTGCACCTATCCCTTCCTGCTCCCCTGGTTCATCCCGACGCTGCTGGCCTCGGGTCTGGCGCGCGGTCTCGCCGGAGCGGCGCCGGGCCCCTTCGAGGTGGGGCTCGCCAACCTCTACTCCTGGCTGCTGCTCGGCCTGACCCTGCTGGCGATAGCCACGGGCTGGGGCTCGGCGGCCGGCGACGACGAGACCACCTCAGCCACTGCTAGGATCTCGGGGTCCGCCGCGAGGAGTCCCCACCGAAACGACGATGCGTGACACGGCCCGCATCCCCGATCTCGTCCGCTGGCTCGAGCGTCTCGCTTCGCTCTACGAGCTGCAGCCGATGGCGTGCCGACTGCTGGTCGGTGTGCGCGACAGCTTCGGCGCCGACTTCGCGGCCCTGGCACTCGACAGCGCCGACTCGTCACCGCGCCGCACCTTGCGGGCGTACTGCCCGTCGCACGAGCTGGCGCAGAGCGAAACCCCGCCGCACGACTCCGAGGTGCTCCTCGGCGAAGCCCTGGCCGGTGGCTTCTGGGGCCGACAGGAAGACCGCCTGACGGTCGCGAGCATCGCCGAGAAGCGCCTGCGCCTGTGCCGCGACGGCACCCTGCTGCTGCGCCTCGAAGTCAGCGGCGGCAACGGCTTCCTACTGGTCGGGCCGCGTCCCGACAGGGAACCACACAGCCCGCACGACCGCGACCTCCTCGAGCTCGTCGGCCTGCATCTGGCGGTGCTGATCGATCGGGTGCGGCTGCGCGACGAGGCGGACCACGATCCGGTGACCGGAACGCTGTCGCGCAACGCCATCTTCGCCAACCTGCGCACGGTGCTGCAGAGCGCCTCGATCGACGACCAGCCGGTGACCATCGGCATCATCGAGCTCGATCGCCTCGACGAGATCCACCGCACCATCGGCCACCCGGCGGGTGAGAAGCTCACCCGGGCGGTGACCGAGGCGCTCACCGGCATGCTGCGACCCGGCGACTGGCTCGGCCGCTACGGCGGTGAGGAGTTCCTCGTCATCCTGCCGCAGACCCGACTCAAGGAAGCCAGCACCCTGCTCGGAGCGATCCGCGAAGAGGTGCGCGGTATGCAGGTCGACGTCGGCACCAGCGAGCTGGCGAGCACCACCCTCTCGATCGGGCTGCTGGCGCTCGAGTACGGCGGCACCACCGCGATGGCGCGCTCGCGCATCGAGGATCTCGTCGCGGTCGCCGACTTCGCGTTGCTGCAGGCGAAGCAGAAGGGCGGCGACACGATCCACAAGTGGTCGTGGCGTCACGCGCAACCGCTCGGCCCGTGCGCCTGAGCGCGGCGTCCGATCCCTGGCAACCCGGCTCCCCACCGCTGCGCCGCCTGGTGCTGGTGGGTGGAGGCCACACCCACGTCCAGGTGCTGCGCGACTTCATGATGCGCGGCCTGCCCGAACGCACCGAGGTCACCGTCGTCCTCGACCGACCGGTGGCGATCTACTCGGGCATGGTGCCGGGTCTGCTGGCGGGCGACTACACCGCCGGCGAGCTCGAGATCGACGTGCGGCCGCTCGCCCGACGGGCCGGTTGCCGCGTCATCGGTCACGCCTGCACGGCGGTCGATCCCGTGGCGCGCCGCATCGCCCTGCACGGTCGACCGGCGATCGCCTACGACGTCGCCTCTCTCGACGTCGGCTCGACCGTCGCCCAGCGCGACCTGCCCGGCGTCGCGCGCCACTGCGTGCCGACCCGTCCGATCGCCGACCTGGTCGAGCGCTACGAGCAGGTCCTCGTGCGCTGCCGCGAGATCGCCGCCGAGCGGCCACCGCGCATCGTCGTGGTCGGCGCCGGAGCCGGCGGCATCGAGATCGCCTTCAGCGTCGAGGCCCGGCTGCGCCGTGACACCGGCCTCGCGCCGCACGTGACGGTGGTGCACGCGGCGCAACGGGTTCTCGCCGGTGCCGCCGCCGGCCTGGCGCGCCGCATCGAACGTCGCGCCGCGACGCGCGGCATCGAGCTGCTCGCACGGCGCCGGGTGTGCTCGGTCGATGCCGACGCGGTGCACCTCGAGGACGGCGAGTCGCTGCCCGCGGATGCGGTGTTCTGGGTCACCGGCGCCGCCCCGCACGGCTTCCTCCGGGAAGCGCCGCTGCGCGGCGACGACAACGGCTTCGTCCTGGTCCGCGACACCCTGCAGGCGGTGCAGCACGACGACCTGTTCGCGGTCGGCGACTGCGCCAGCCTGGCCAGCGGTGCACCACCCAAGGCCGGGGTCTACGCGGTGCGCCAGGGCCCGGTGCTGGTCGACAACCTCCGCCGCTGGCTGGCCGGCGAGCGCCTGCGCGAGTACCAGCCGCAGTCTGACTTCCTGACCCTGCTCAATCTCGGCGACGGGACCGCGGTCGGAAGCAAGTGGGGCGTGCAGGCCGAAGGGCGCGCGGTGCTGCGGCTCAAGGACTGGATCGACCGGCGCTTCATGCGCCGCTTCCAGCTGCTGTCGCCGCAGGGCGAGGAGCTGCCGGGCTTCGCCATGCGCGACGAGGGGCCGGCGATGGCGTGCGGTGGCTGCGCCGCGAAGGTCGAGCAGGACGCTCTCGGTGAAGCTCTCGATCGGCTCGCCGACGAGCTGCCCGTCCCTCCTGCCCGCGGCAACCGGCTGCTGCGCGGGCGCGACGACGTGGCGACCTACGCGCTCACCGAGGGCGTCGGCCTGGTGCTCAACGTCGACGGCTTCCGTGCCTTCGTCGACGATCCCTGGCTGGTCGGTCGCTGTGCGGCGCTCAACGCCCTGTCGGACCTGTGGGCGAAGGCGGCGTCGCCACGCTGCGCTCAGGCCTGGATCACCGTGCCCCAGCAGCTGTCGCCCGAGCTCGCCGGCGAGATGCTGTTCCAGGTGCTCGCCGGCGCCCGTTCGGCGCTCGACGAGGCAGGGGTCGAGCTGGTCGGCGGCCACTCGACGACAGGCCCGGAGCTCCAGGTCGGCTTCGCCATCGACGGCGTGCCGGCGGAAACCGAGCCCCGCCTGCTGCTCGCCCAGGCCGAGCTGCAGGCCGGCGACCGCCTGATCCTCACCGGTCGGCTCGGCACCGGGGTGCTGCTGCACGCGGACATGATGGGGCGTGCACCGGGTCCCTGGGTCGAGACGGCGCTGGCGGCGATGCAGAGCGACCGCGCCGCGATCGGCCAGCTGGCCCGCGAGCTCGGAGCGCGCGGCGCCACCGACGTCACCGGCTTCGGTCTCGCCGGACACCTGGCGACTCTCGCCGCTCCGTCCGGCGGCCAGGGCTCGCCGCCGGTTCGGCCCCGCCTCGAGCTGTCGAAGCTGCCCGCCCTCGACGGCGCCGCCGAGCTGCTGCGCCAGGGACTTCGCAGCACCGCTCACTCCCTCAACCGTGGCCGCATCACCGAGCTCGCTCTGTCTCCGGGCGCCGAGACCCACCCGCTGTTCGAGCTGCTGTTCGATCCGCAGACCTGTGGCGGCCTGCTGATCGCGGCGCCGCCCGCGGCCGCCTCGGCGCTCCTCGCCCGCTACGCGGAAGTCGGGATCGAGGCCCGGGGGATCGGCGAAGTCGTCGTGCACGACGGCCGCGACCACCACCGGATCGAGGTCACGGTAGGCTCGCCTGCGCAGAGCGAGGAGACCGTGAGATGAGCACCGACACCGCGAGCGAGGGAAGAGCATCGACGACCTCGTCGATGCCGGACGACCGGCGCGGGCGGCGCGAGCGCCTGCTCGAGAGCCTGCGCGCAGAGCTCGACCCCGAGCACCTCGACGTCTTCGACGAGAGCTCCGGCCACAACGTCCCGGAAGGCGCCGAGAGTCACTTCCGGGTGCTGGTGGTCAGCGCCCGCTTCGCCGGCATGCCTCGCATCGCCCGCCACCGCGAGGTGCACCGGGCCGCGGCGGAGGAGCTCTCCGGCGGCATGCATGCCCTGGCGATCGACGCCTGGACACCGCAGGAGTGGCGCCAGCGTGGCGCACCGTCGCGCTCGCCCCACTGCCGCGGCGGCGGCCGGTGAGATCGATCAGGACCGGCGCTGACGGCGACCCGGCACAGGCCCGTCGCGCAGACGATCCGGCCTCCGGCGCGACACGCGGCGCGTTGCGCACGATCACCACCCTCGACGCCCACACCGCCGGCGAGCCGCTGCGCATCATCACCGGCGGCTTCCCCGAGCCGCAGGGCACCACGATGCTCGAGCGGCGGCGCTGGCTGCTCGCGCACGCCGATCCGCTGCGTCGACTGCTGATGCACGAGCCGCGAGGCCACGCCGACATGTACGGCTGCCTGCCGACGACGCCGGTGTCCGCCACCGGCGACGTCGGCGCGCTCTTCCTGCACAACGAGGGCTCGAGCACCATGTGCGGTCACGCGATCATCGCGCTGGTCACCGTGGGTCTCGAATGCGGGCTCTTCGCGGTGCGCGATCCCGAGCGCATCGTGATCGACACCCCGGCCGGCGCGGTGATCGCGCGCGCCGCGCGCGACGGCACCAGGGTGCGGCGCGTCTCGTTCACCAACGTGCCCTCGTTCGTCTTCGCCCGCGACCTGGAGGTGGACGTCCCCGGGCTCGGCGCATCGGCACGGCCGCTGCGCTGCGACGTCGCCTTCGGCGGCGCCTTCTACGTCTACGTCAGCGCCGCCGACGTCGGCATCGACCTCGCTGCCGGCTCCGAGCGTACGCCGTTGAGCGAGATCGTCGCCGCGGCGCGGGCGATCCAGGCGGCGGTCGAGCCGGTCCTGGAGCTGCGACACCCCTCTGGCGCGACCGACCTCGACTACCTCTACGGCGTCATCCTCAGCGAGGAGGTGGCGGTGGGCGATGCCGAACGGCGGCGCGCCGCCCGGGGACGCGCGATCACCCGCCGCAGCCGCAACGTCTGTGTCTTCGCCGACGGCGAGGTCGACCGCTCGCCCACGGGGACCGGCGTCAGCGGCCGGATCGCCCTCGAGCTCGAGCGCGGCGCCGTGGCGCTCGGCGAGCCGCTGGTGGTCGAGAGTCTCGTCGGCACCTCCTTCACCGTGCGCGCCACCTCTCGCACCTCGGTGGGAGAGCTGCCCGCCGTCGTGCCCGAGGTCTCCGGCTCGGCCTACCTGACCGGGGAGCACCGTTTCTTCCTCCAGCCGGACGATCCCTTCCCCGGCGGCTTCCTGCTGCGCTGAGGACGGCGCCCTCACTCCGCTGCCGGCCCCCTGGCCTCCGGACCGCGAGAGATCTCGGCAGCTCTGGGCTCGCCGACGCCCGACACCGCGAGCCCGTCCGGCGCCGCGGAGTCGCGTGGCAGCGGTCGCACCAGGCGCGCGAAGGCGAGCACCAGCGGCGGCAGAGTCAGCAACAGACCCGCGGCGATCGCGACCAGCACCCAGGCGTTGACCGCCACCGCCCACCAGGTCCAGCGCGCCATCGGGCGCTGGAGATGCACCCGCACGATGCCGAGAGCGAGCTCGCGACCGGTGGCGAGGCCGTCGGCGTTCTCGGGCCTGGCCCGGAGGTCGGCGGCGACGGGCTCGGTCCAACGGTCGCCGATCTCGCGCGGCCGCTCGATCATCCAGGACAGCAGCCGCTGACCGAGACCACGCGCGATCCAGGTCGGCGCGCCGCGCTCGCCGAGACGCGAGTGGCCGCTCTCGTACGCCTTCAGCGCCCGCCGCAGCGCCCCGTCGGAGAAGCTGCGGGTGAGCTCGCCCAACGAGTCCACCGGGAAGCGCTCCTCCCCCTCCACCAGGCGCAGCGCCAGCTCCACCTGGCTCAGCAGCGCCGAAGGCTCGTCGCTCGCCGGCGTCTCGCCCGCCGCCGCCGGTTCCGCGACATCGGGGGGCGGCGGCGGCGCCGCGGCCTCGATCCGCAGCCTCGCCCGCGCCTCCACCAGCGCCCGCTCGGCGCCGTCGAAGCCGAGCTGCGCCGTCTCCTCGAGCAGCGTCTGTTCGAGCATCAGCCGCCGCGCCGCGTGCGCGCCGCCGAAGAAGCCGCCGGCGAAGGTGAGCAGGGGCAGTACGGAGACCGCGAGCAGCAGCGCGATGACGCCGAAGGCGAACGGCCGCCTGCGACGCGCTCCTGCGAGCGGCCAGCGCAGAGCCCAGACCAGGACGACGCCGGCGGCGGCACCCAGCAGCATGCCGCCGACGGTCCACAGCACCGTGCTCGCTCCGTGCACGAGCAGGAAGCCGAGGATCGCCAGGAAGGTCGACATGGCGCGATGCTACTTCGACGGGCCTACGGTCGCGGCATCAGGGCACAGCCCGGTGGGCCGAGCCGCGCACCAGCGACGCGAATACACTGCCGCGAGTGATCACCGCTCTCGCACCCTCGCGATCGAACGGCGCACCCGGAGCGCCAGGCGACACGACCCACCTGGACCGGCCCGACCCACCGACTCCCACCCAGACCCGATGAGCCCCGAACGCAGAGGCCTCGCCGACCGGCTGACCGGTGCCGCGATCAGCCTCGCAGAACGCGCCCTCGTCCCCGACGCGGCGATCCGACTCGGCGCCCGACGGCTGTGCCGGGCGAGGCTTCGCGGCGAAGCCGCGAGCCACCGCGCCGCGGGCCCGGTACGCGACGGGCGCGACGACGCGGGTCTCGCCGACCCGACCCTGGTCGCCCTCACTTCCGGACCGATCGCGATGGCGCAGGAGCTGGCGAACCAGCAGCACTACGAAGTGCCGGTGGAGTTCTTCCACCAGGTGCTGGGGCCCCGCCTCAAGTACTCGTGTTGTCTGTGGAGCAGCGGGACCGACGACCTCGATCGTGCCGAGAGCGACATGCTCGAGCTCACCTGCGAGCGCGCCAGCCTCGTCGACGGCCAGCAGATCCTCGAGCTCGGATGCGGCTGGGGCTCGCTGACCTTGTGGATGGCCCGGCGCTACCCGAACGCGGAGATCCTCGCGGTGTCGAACTCGCGCTCGCAGCGCCTGTACATCGAGGGGTGCTGCCGCGACGAGGGACTGCGCAACGTCGAGGTACGCACCGCCGACGTCGCTTCGCTGGAGCTGTCGCAGCACCCGCCCTTCGACCGCGTCATCTCGGTCGAGATGTTCGAGCACCTGCGCAACTGGAGCGCGCTCCTGCACCGGATCGGCGACTGGCTGGCGCCCGACGGGCGCCTCTTCCTCCACTTCTTCTGCCACCGGCAGTTCGCCTACCTCTACCGCGACGACGGCGCCGGCGACTGGATGGCGCGCAGCTTCTTCAGCGGCGGTCTGATGCCCTCCTGGGACCTGCTGCGCCAGATCCCCTCGCCACTCGTCGTCGAGCAGCAGTGGAAGGTCTCGGGTCGGCACTACGAGAGCACCTGCAACGCCTGGCTCGAGCGCCTCGACCGTCACGACGAGGAGGTCCTGAGGGTGTTCGAGGACGTCTACGGCGAAGACGCGGCGGCCCGCTGGATCCAGCGCTGGCGGCTCTTCTTCATGGCCTGCGCGGAGCTCTTCGGCTACGCCCAGGGAGAGGAGTGGATGGTCGCGCACGCCCTGCTGGCGCCGCGGCACCCGACCGCACGCTGAGCGCGAAGCTCCGACTCGGTGCGCTACGACTCCCCCGGCGTGGCAGCGCGGATCGCCTCGAGCTCCTCAGGCTCGAAGGTCTGCCGCATCATCTCCTCGTGGTGCGAGAAGAAACCCGTCACCTGGAGCGAGACGGTGGCGGGCTGGTCGGTCTCGTTGCGCCAGTACCACCCGTGCATGCCGCCGTACGGAGCCCGCACCGCGCCGTGCTGCTCGCTCGCCTCGAGCAGCTCCTCGTAGCGCACCTCGGTGCCGTCCAGGTCGTTGTACGGGTGGCCGTGCATGTCGACGTACAGCGGCGCTCCGTCGCTGGTCCAGCTGTAGAGCAGCGTCGCGGCCTCGGCGAGGCCGTACTTCACCTCGACCTCCTCGTAGGCGCCGACCGGGACGGTGATCGTCTCGCTGAGGTAGGTCTTGGACTGGCCGGCGTGGAAGCCCTCGGCGACCGGCAGGTCCGCCATCGCGGCGGACTCGCCGCCGCCCAGGCCGGTGAGGCCGATGGCGCCGCCGAAACCGGTGGGGTCGATCCCGTACTCGGCCGGCAGCACCACCAGCACCAGCAGCACTGCGGCGCCGATCAGGGCGCCGAGCACCCAGAGCACGAGCTTGCGTCCCGGCGGCGGAGCGCTCTCCCGCGGCGGTGCCGCCTCTCCCTTCGCCGGTCTTCCTGTCGTCCCACTCATCTCGATCGCCTCCAGCGTCTCCCCGCGCGGCGCGAGCCGCCTGTCGAACCTTCCTGCTTCCCGCGCCGAGCGCGAAGCTCTCAGCGAGACTCCTCCGGCTCCCGCTCGACCCCTACTACGCCACGAAGTAGCCGGCGATCTGCACGCCCATCAGCACGAAGCCGGCCACCATCAGCAGCCAGTTGGTCATCGCCGCGTGGCGCTCGAAGCGCCCGCTGGCGCGCCAGGCCGCGAACACCACCAGGATCGCGGTGAGGGCGGTGAGCTGCCCGAGCTCGACGCCGAGGTTGAACGACAGCATGTTGCCGACCAGTCCCTCCTCGGCGAGCGCCACCTCCTGCAGCTTGGTCGCCAGACCGAGACCGTGGAAGAGGCCGAACACAAGCGTCGCCACCCGGGTGTCCCAGCGCAGACCGAGCGCACGCATGCCGCCCAGGTTCTCGAACGCCTTGTAGACCACCGAGAAGCCGATGATCGCGTCGATCAGGTAGACGTCGACGTGCAGGTCGGCGAGCACTCCGAGCAGCAGCGTGATGCTGTGACCGACCGCGAACAGCGTCACGTAGAGCGCCACGTCGGCGAAGCGGTAGAGGAAGAAGATCACTCCGGCCAGGAAGAGCAGGTGGTCGTAGCCGGTGACCATGTGCTTGGCGCCGAGATAGACGAACACCACCGGCGCGAAGCCGCTGTTGGCGGCCAGGAACTGCTCGTCGCGCTCGGCGACGCCGTGGCCGAGCACGGGCAGGGCGCCGAGCAGCAGCGCTGCGAACAGCAGGGCGAAGACCGCCCGCCGCAGGCCCTCGCATCCGGGACCACCGTCCCGGCCGAGCCGTTCGCGTCGCTCGCTCTGCCTCGTTCGCACTCCTCGCATCGCGCCGCGGATTCTAGCCTGCCGCCGCTGGTCCCCCGCGCGGGGCCAGCAGCTGCTCGACGATCGACGCCGTACCGGCGCGGGCCCGGTGGCGCGGCGGATACTCGTCGCAGCGCGAGGCTTCGAGCCCGAGCACGCGGTCCGCGGCGCTCCACTCGACCATGCCGAGCAGCTCCCTCTCCGGCGGGTTGCGTGGATCGACCAGGGCGATGCGCTCGACCCGCGGCAGCAGGCACTCGCAGTCGATCGGCCAGGTGGTGAAGCTCGACGGCGCGCCGACCGGGCTCTGCGGCTCGAAGAGGAGGAAGTCGCCGAGCACCGCGGGATCGCCACGACGGCGCTGCAGCACCGCGAGCAGGTCGGCCTGGTTGCGGTAGATCTCGCCCCAGTCGCGCAGCGCCTGACGCTGCAGCAACGGCCGCAGGGGATGCCGCGCCGGCAGCGTCATCGACTCGAACTCCGGCCAGCGACGCACGATCGGGATGCGCGAGAGCGGGTGCCGGAAGGGCGCTTCGTCGGCGATCAGCCGCAGCAACGAGGCGAGCCCGTCGTCGTCGTCTGTGCCGGTGACGAAGAGACGGTCGCGTGACGGCGCCACGAACACGGGACCGCCACGCAGCTCGAGCTGGCGCAGCGGCTCCTCGAGCAGCAGCCGGGCGGCGGCGTTGCCGTCCTGCCACGGCGACTGGTAGACGCGGCCGGCGACCAGCGGCTCGAACCCGCTCCGGGTGCGCTGTTCGAGGTTGCGGAGTGCCTCTTCGTACGCCTCGTCGAAGGCGACCTGCCAGCGCTCCAGGCGCTCGCCGTCGATCAGCACCACGCAGTCGGCGAGATCGACCGCCAGCGTGACGCAGAGGCGATCGGTGAGTCGGCGATGGGGCACGGGACGCGGCTCGCGTCCTTCCAGCTCGTCGTAGTAGCGGATGCTCTGGACGAAGAAGCGGTCGCGGATCGACGGCACGATGCGTCCGCGCACCTGCGCCCAGTCGAGAGAAACCGTCGCGGCGCGTGAGCTGCCGAGATCGAGCAGGCGCTCCAGCACCGCGGCGCGCCGCCACGGCCAGGTGGAGTTGATCTCGAGGTGGGCGTTGCCGAGGAAGTAGGTGGTGCCGGCTCCACGCACCGCGAAGTCCTCGGCGTCGTAGCGGGCGTCGGCGACCCCACGTCGGCGCAGTGCCTGCGCCACCCGCTGGCCGGTCTGTTCCGCCGTCCACTGCGGCAGTCGCCGTAGCAACCGCTCGTGAAACCTCACCCTGCAGGACCCCCTTCCCGGCCGCCGTGCAATCCTCGAGTCGACCCGTCAGCAGGCTAGCAAGGGCGGGCGCGCCACCCGTCCTGCCGGCGCCCGCGACCTCGTATCATCCACACAGAGGCCTATGCCGAGACGGCGGGCCAGGGAGACACCGCGACATGGCAAAGCAGGAGAAGAAGGACACGCGGGCTCGACGCCCCGACGTGCCGCCACAGCGCACCCAGCGTTTCGAGGGCAGCGAGCAGCTGTCCGACGAGGATCTCGAGATGGTGGTCGGCGGCCTCAGCCGCGAAGCCGCGCTCAGCCGCTACTACCCGCTGCTGTATCCGGAGCTGGCGAGGCGTACGGGCGGAGGTGGCTGAGCGGAAGGGGTTGGGGGTTGGGGGTTGGGGGTCAGGGGTACCAGCCTTCCCTTCCGCCGCCGGCAGAAGCCGTTCCAGGGACCTCTGCCAGAGATGTGGTTGGATAGCCGACCGACGGCGAGCCGGTCTTTCGCGAGGCACGTCCATACATCCGCCTGCGCCACACGCCGGCGACCTGCTCCGCACCCTTCGCTCCTCTAGTTCTCGGTCGAGCCCCAAACCCCTGACCCCTGACCCCCAACCCCTGACCCCAAACCCCTGACCCCCAACCCCTGACCCCTATCCCCTGACCCCTATCCCCTGACCCCTCCGGCCCCCCTACAGCCTGCTCAGCTCCTCGAGCGACAGCGACTGCAGAGCGCACACCGCCGCGGTCAGTTGCCCAGCGGCCGTCTCCTCGCCGTGGCTGGCACGGCCGCGAGCCTCGTCCCTGCTGCGTCGCCACCACTCCTGCACACTCTCGCTGGCCCGCGCGGTGAGGTCGACCAGCAGGCCGAAGGCCTCGTCGCCGAGCGGCGGCTCGCCGCGGTACTGGTGCACTCTGCCGCCCTCGCGCCGGCCGTCCTCGATGCCGAGCAGGCGGCGCGCCAGCGTTGCCGAGTAGTCGTCATAGGCGGCCACCAGACCGGCGAAGTCGGCCACGAGCTCGTCGTGCAGGTGGCTGTGCAAGGCGCCGGTCATCCTCAGGGTGAGGTAGTGGGCGCACTCGTGCTCTCGGCGCACGATCATCGAATCGCGTTCCCACTGCTCCGGGGCGCGACCGAGCTCGGCCGCGGCGACTCCCGAGTAGGGGCCGCAGCTGAGGACGACGAGGCGATCCTGATACTGGTCCTTGTGCTGCCGGAGGCGCTGGAACTCGGCGCGCCACGCCGAGCCGTCGAAGTCGGACGCCTGGCGACCGGACAGCCACCTCTGCTTCCAGCGCTCGATGCGATCCCAGTTGTTGAGGCCGCGCAGGATCATCGCGCCCATCTCCGGGCGCACCGGACGCGGCTCGCCCCGCTGCGCCAGCGCCTGCACCAGCAGCTCGAAGTCACGACGGTCCCTCGCCGTGAGCACCGGCACCCTGCCGGCCACCGAGCGGTGCAGCTCGATGGTGATGCCGTCGGGGTCGTGGAACGCGACGCCGTCCTCGGTCGACGCCGGCCACTCGCCGCGCAAGGTCGCCGCGCGGTACTCGTCGGTGCAGCTGATCCCTTCACGCACCGGGAAGCGCAGCTGCACCAGCCGCCTTCGCAGCGTCGCCACGGCGCCGTCGCGCTCCGCCTCTCGCACGTAGTCGCTCCACGCCTCGCACTGCGGCTCGTCTCCCGGAGGCAGATCGCCCGGATCGAGAGGCGGCGGCAGCGGGCTGCGCTTCAGCACCTCGTCGATCGCCGCCGCCGAGCCGCCGAGATCCGCGAGCACTCGTCGACGCAGCTGCTGGCGCCGCGCCTCGTTGACGGCCGCGCCGCTCACACGTGCTGGCGGGCCGCGAGCTGCGCGAACTTGCCGCCCAGCGCGATCAGCTCGTCGTAGCTGCCCTGCTCGGCGATGACTCCCTGATCGAGCACGCAGATGCGATCGGCGTTGCGGATGGTGCTGAGGCGGTGGGCGATGACGATGCGGGTCGCCTGCAGCCCGTCGATCGACTTGGTCACCATCGCCTGGGTGCGGTTGTCGAGCGCGCTGGTCGCCTCGTCCATGAACAGGATGCGCGGCCTGTGCACGATCGCGCGGGCGATCAGCAGGCGCTGCTTCTGGCCCCCCGAGAGGCCTCCTCCGCCGTCCGAGATGTAGGTGTGCATCTTCATCGGCATCGCCTTGATGTCGTCTTCGAGGCCGGCCATCCGCGCCGCCTCCCACGCATCGTCGACGGTCAGCGTCGCCGAGTTGCCGATGATGTTGCGGTAGAGCTCGGCGGGCAGCAGCTGGCTGTTCTGCAGCACCACACCGAGCTGCTGGCGCACCTCGCGGATGTCCAGCGAGTCGAGCTCCTGGCCGTCGTAGTAGGTCGATCCCTTCTGCGGGATCTCGAAGCCGAGCATCACCCGCATCAGGGTCGACTTGCCGCTGCCGGAGCCGCCGACGAAGGCGACGAATTCGCCGGGCCGGATCTTCAGCGTGATGTCGCGCAGGATCCAGGGCCCCTCCTCGTCGTAGCGGAAGTGCACGTGGGCGAGCTCGATCTCGCCACTCAGCCGGCCAGGGTACGACTTGGTCTCGGAGACCTCGGGCTCGGTGGTGACGATCGGCTTGAGGCGCTCGTAGATCGGCACCACCCGCAGCATGTTGAGCGACGCCTGGCTGAGCGCCATCGAGGCGGCGAGGAAGGCTCCGTAGGCGGCGTTGAAGGCGATGAACTCGCCGGTGCTGAGACCCACCGGATCGACCGCCCGCAGACTCACCAGGGTGAAGTAGATCGCCATCGCCGAGAGCACGCCGAAGCCGCCGTTGAAGACCTCGGCGAAGTTCTGGATGCGACCGACCTTGAATCCGAGCCGCCGCATGTCGGAGAACTCGGCGGCCCAGGTGCGGAAGGCGTGGTTCTCGGCTCCCGAAACGCGCAGCTTGGCGACGCCGGAGATGAGCTGCAGCACCAGTCCCGAGATGCGGCCGCCGCTGGCCATCATCTGGCGCTGGAAGTGCAGCTGCCAGTAGTTCACCGTCACCGTCACGCCGATGAACAGGGCGGTGAGCCCGACGGCGACGAGGCCGAGCCGGACCGAGTACTTGAACATCAGGAAGAGGTAGAAGACCGAGCTCAGCGAGCCGAGGATGGCCGAGATCCCGGCGCCGGCGAGCAGGTCGCGGATGGCGTTGATCCCGGCCGCCCGCTGCGCCAGGTCGCCGGCGGTGAAGTCGCGGAAGAAGCCCGACGGCAGGTTCAGCAGCCGGTCCCACAGTGCCGCGCCGATGGTGTAGTCCATGCGTCCCTGCATGCGCAGGGTGGCGATCGCCTGGGTAATGGTGAAGGCGGTGCGCACGAAGGCCGCGGCGAGCAGGGCGGCGACGAACTGGTAGAGCAGCGACCGCTCCGCCTGGGGTATCGCGGCGTCGAAGATCTGGCCCGAGATGTACGGGGTCAGGGCGCCGAGTACGCCGATCAGGATGCCCATCAGCGCCAGTCGCGCCACGTCGGGCTGCATCCTGTGCAGGCCGAAGCGCAGCAGGTCGAGCGCCTTCAGGGGGCCGTCGGGGAACGGACGGTAGAAGCTCTGGGCGAAGTAGTCGATGCCCTCGGCGAGGGATGCGTTGACCCGTCGGGTCTCGCCGCTGCGCGGGTCGTAGCAGACGTAGGCGTCGGCGCCCTTCGGGATCAGCGCCACCGGCTCGCCGCTCTCCTGCAGGGTCGCGAGCAGCGGTCCCAGGTCCTTCTTCCACCATCCCTCGCGCAGCACCACCTGCCGGTAGCGGAAGCGCGACGCCTTGGCGATCATCGCCAGGCGATCGGCAAAGGGGAGGTCCGGGCGCAGGTCCGGGTGCGACTCGATGCGCATCCCGTGGTAGGCGCCGATGCGTGCGGCGGCGTCGAGCAGCGGGTCGTCGATCGCCGTCACCGGCCCGGTGGCGGCAACCGCCGGCTCGCTCGACCACTGCATCACCGCGGCGAGCTCCTGCAGCGCCGCCTCGCCCGCCGCCGAAGCGTGCTCGGCCTTCGAGCGCAGACGCTGGAACTCGTCGAGTGTGGCCAGGCGCTTGTTGATGAACTCGCAGCTGCACACCGCGGCGTGGAAGGTCTGCAGGCCGGCCCAGAAGCGCTCCTCGCCGACCACATCGGAGGCCGAGTGCGCCCACAGCACCACCTCGCCCTCGGCAACCGAGCCCTCCACCCAGGTGTCGGCGCTGAGCGGGAAGAGGCTGAGCGAGTAGGCCTGCTCGAGCGACGGTGCGCTGGCGTAGTTCAGCGACTCGCTGCTGACGAACAGCAGGTCTCCCGCCGCCGCCTCGACCCACAACACGCCGCGACGCGAGCGGGCCGTCTGCTGCGCCTGCAGGGCGACGTAGTCGTCGGGCTCGAGCATCAGATCGGCGACCGGCGTCGGTGCCATGTCGCGGGTCAGGCGCTCGCCGAGCTGCACCACCCAGGCGTCCAGGGCGGCGGCGACGGCGGCGCTGTGGCTGTCGTCGAGGGCGAGCTGCTGCAGCCGTTCGAGCTCGATCCGCCGCAGCACGGTGCCCATGCGACCGACGGCGAGGAAACCGGCGTCGATGCCGTAGCGCGTCGGGTCGATGCCGAAGATCAGCGCCCCTTCGTCGAGGGTCATGAAGTAGCTGCGAGCGCCCTTCGCGGCGCCCGCCTCGATGTCGACGACGAAGAGATGCACCTCCCCCTCCTCGACCCACCACACGGTGTCCGGCGCGTCGATCAGGAAGGGCCGGTCGCCGCCGGCCTCGACAGCCTCGCCCTCCTGCGAGAGCAGGGCCGCGAGAACCGATCCGGCGTCCTCCTCGCCGCGGGTCGCGGCGGGCGGCGGGGCGGATCCGTCGGCGGCGACGGAGGCGGCCTGAGGCTCGGGACTACTCATCGATCAGGCTCTGGTAGGGGCCCTTGACGTTCTTCATCTCTTCGTGGGTGCCTCGCTGCACGATCTTGCCGCGGTCGAGGACGAGGATCTCGTCGCAGTCGCGGATCGTCGACAGGCGGTGGGCGACGATGATGCAGGTGCAGCCGCGACGTCGCAGGCTCTCGTCGATCTTCGTCTCGGTGGTCGGATCGAGAGCGCTCGTCGCCTCGTCGAGGATCAGGATCGTCGGCTCGCCGACCAGAGCCCTGGCGATCTCGAGCCGCTGGCGCTGACCGCCGGAGAAGTTCGAGCCTCCCTCTGAGACCGCCGAGTGGTAGGCACCGTCGCGGTTCTCGATGACCTCGGCGATCGCGGCGTCCTTGCACGCCCCGGTCACCGCGACGTCGCGGATGCTCGGGTCCCACATCGCTACGTTGTCGCGGATCGAGCCGGCGAACAGGAAGACCTCCTGGTCGACCACCGCGATGGAGTTGGTGATCAGGTCCGGCGGCAGCTGCTCGAGCGGGATCCCGTCGTAGAGGATCTGGCCCGACCACGGACGGTAGAGGCCGGTGATCAGACGCGCGATGGTCGACTTGCCGCTGCCGCTGCCGCCGACCAGGCCGATGCGCTGGCCGGGCTGGATGGTCAGGTCGAAGCCGGTGATCAGGGCCGGCTCGAGCGGCGAGTAGCCGAACTCGAGGTTCTTGAGCTCCACCTTGCCGCTGAGCTTCAGCAGGCCCTCGGCGGCGGGATGGCTGCGCCCCTCGCGCCGGTAGCGGTGATCCTGCGGGTACCGGGTGACGTCGTCGAGGCGGTTCATGTCGGCCTCGAGCTCCTGGATCGTCGAGCCGAAGGCGACGAAGGTGTTCAGCGGCCTGGAGAAGCTGGCCATCAGGGTCTGGTAGGCGACCAGCATGCCGACGGTGAGCTCGCCGTTCATCACCTTGAGGCCGCCGAGCAGCAGGATGGTGATGGTGGTGATCGAGTTGATCAGCGTCGGCACCGAGCCGACCCAGGCGCCGAGCATGCCGATGTCCTGCTGCGCCTGCATCGCCTTGGCCTGGTAGCCGGCCCAGCGCGAGAAGAACTCGGCCTCGCCCCCGGTGGCTTTGAGGGTCTCGATCATGCGCAGGCCGCCCATCGCGGTGCCGGTGAGCTTGCCCTCCTCCTGGGCGAGGCGGCGGCTGGCATCGACGCGGCGGCGCGAGACCAGGCGCACCGCGACGACATTGAGCAACGCCAGAGCGATGCACACCAGGGTCAGGCTGACCGAGTAGATCATCATCAGCGCCGCGTAGAAGAACAGCAGCAGCATGTCGATCGCGGTGGTCGCGAGCTGGCCGGAGAGCACCCGCGCGACCTTGTCGTTGATCATCACGCGCGAGCCGATCTCGCCGGCGAAGCGCTGCGAGAAGTAGCTCACCGGCAGGCGCAGGATATGGGCGAAGAACTTGCTCGACTCGACCAGCGCCAGCTTGGTCTCGAGTCGTAGCAGATAGGTCTGCTGCAGGTAGTTGAGCACCAGCTGCAGCACCATCGTCAGCCCCATGCCGAGCAGCAAGGGCTGCACGATGGCGGCGCGGCCGGCGATCAGGTACTCGTCGATGAACACCCGGCTGAAGGTCGGGATGATCAGCCCCGGGATGACCAGGAAGAGGCCGGCGAGCACCACGAACGCGAGCGCGGTGCGCGAGCCGTCGAGGCGGCGCTGCAGCGCCGGGAAGATGCCCGGCTTGTCACCCCCGGGCTCGAAGTCGTCCCCCGGCTCGAAGGTCAGGCAGACGCCCGAGTAGGAGGCGTCGAGGTCCTCCATGTCGAGAACCCGCGGGCCCTGCGCCGGATCGTTGATGTAGACCTTGCCGCCCTTGAAGCCCTCGAGCACCACGAAGTGGTTGAAGTTCCAGAACAGGATGGCCGGGAAGGTCAGGTCGAAGAGCTGTTTCAGGTCGTTCTTGAACCCCTTGGCCACCAGCCCGTACTTGCGCGCTCCCTTGAGCACGTTGCTCGCCTTGCTGCCGTCGCGCGAGACACCGCAGTCGACCCGCAGATCCTCGAGCGCGACGAAACGCTTGTAGTGGCGCAGCACGATCGCCAGCGCCGCGGCGCCGCACTCCACCGCCTCCATCTGCAGCACGGTGGGAGTGCGCACCCGCCGGCTGGGAGGCTTGGGCAGGTCGCTCGCCTCGTCTTCGTCGACGCGCGCCTTCGGCTTGGCTTCGCTCTCCGGCGCCGGCGCCGGTCGGTGGGCGCGGCGAGGCTTGCGCCCCTCCTCCGAAGGCGTCGGCCTCTTGCGCTGGGGGCGCACCGCCGACGGCGCGGGCGGCTTCGAGCGCAGCGCCGCCGGCTGGTCGGCGAGGCGCAGCACCAGCGACAGGTCGAACGGATCCTCCGCGGTCTTCTCGCGCTTGGAGGGCTGCTTGAACAATCCCGCAGGAGAGGAGGCACGCGGCGCCGAG
The DNA here is from genome assembly GCA_003388555.1 of Acidobacteriota bacterium. GTDB lineage: Bacteria > Acidobacteriota > Thermoanaerobaculia > Multivoradales > Multivoraceae > QQVD01. The sequence goes on from QQVD01000056.1 coordinate 28,832, forward strand.
CCTTCGGCCGGAGCCGGCACGGCTTCCGCGGGGCGACCTTCAGAGCCCGTCGACGGGGCCGTGGCCGGCCTCTCGGGGCGCGCAGCGGGCTCCCGGGACTCCTGGGAGGGCCGCGCAGCAGGCGTGCGGGCTGGCGGCGCGGGCGCCGGTGGTGACACGGCGGGCGGCTTCTCCTCACGACCGCCTGTGCCCGGCGGGCCGGCCGGCTCGGCGCCGGATGGCGCGAAGCGGGTCGACAGCGGATCCGGCGCAGCGTCCGGCGGTTGACGATCGGCCGCGACCTGCGATCGCGGAGGATCCTGCGGCGCGGGATCGGGCGGCGGATCCACTGCCGCGGGCGGATCCGGGACGGCACGCTCGCCGGAGGATTCCGCAGACACCGACGACACCGACGGCACCGACGGCACCGACGGCACGGCGGCAGGCTCGGGGGTCCGCGGTCGCGGCTCATCCGACGGCTGCGCCTCGGCAGGTGGCGCCTCCGTCTCGGCCGGCGCCTGCTCGACCAGCTCGAAGACGAACTCGATCTCGCCGAAACGCACGACGTCGCCCGAACCGAGCATCGTCACCTGATGGATGCGCACGCCGTTGACCTGGGTGCCGTTGGAGCTGCCCAGGTCCTGCACCGAATAGCCCTTGCCGGCCGGCTCGAGCAGGGCGTGCCGGCGCGAGACGGTGCCGTGCAGGATCTGCACCCCGGCCGCCTCGTCGCGGCCGATCAGGGTCGAGCCGGTGAGCGTCACGGTTTCCGCGTCGTGCCGCGGCCGGAGCAGTGCGATGTTCGCCATGTACGCTCAGCTCGCCCCGATCGCCTTCTTGAAGATCGGCACCACGTACGAGATCGGCCGGCGCTCCTCCACCGTGACCTTGGCCATGATCGGAGTGCCCGAGAAGACCTGCACCGGCGGACCGGTCGACGAGGACCAGCGGAAGCCCGACGGCGTCGCCGGCTCCTTCTCGAGCCGCGCCACCACCTGGAAGGGCGCGCCGTCACCGGTCAGGGCGTTGACGGTGTTCTGGTTGCGCAGCGTGCGCATCAGCGACTCGGGGCTCTCCGGGTAGTCGCCGACGGAGAGCACCTCGGCCATCATGAAACCGTACTCCTCTGGCTTGACCGTCGCCGGCGAGACCCGCACCTCCATCCCCTCCTGCACCTTCTTGCCGTCGGTCGCGGGGACGTAGAAGACCGCCGCGAGATCGCTCTCGAACGACTCCATGGTCACCAGCCTCGAGCCGCCGCCGACGAGGTCGCCGACCGTCGCCACCACCTCGATCACCCGGCCCGAGAACGGGCTGCGCACCTCGGAGCTCGATTCGCGCTCGCGCTCCAGCTCGTCGAGCTGTCGCCGGATCGCGTCGACCCGGTTCTCCTGCCCGGTCTGACGGTCCTGCTCGCCGCGGATCTGCTGCCGGATCTGGGTGATGCGCTGCTCGGTGGCGAGCACCGTCGAGCGGGTGATCAGGCCCTTCTGCAGCGACTCCCGCTGCCGCTCGAGCCTGGCCTGCTGGGCGCGCAGCTCGGCGTACAGTCCCGAGGTCACGTCGCCGGCGCCGCCCTGCGTGCTCGCCTGGGCGATCGCCTCGTCGAGCTCCTCGCGCTTGTTGCGGATGCGCAGCTCCAGCGCCTCCTGCGACAGGCGCGCCACCAGATCGCCCTGCGACACCGAATCGCCCTCGGCGACGAGGATCTCGATCAGCCGCCCCTGGGAGCCGGCGGTGATCGAGAGCAGCCCCTCGCCCGGGATCAGGATGCCGCTGCCGTCGACCTTGGTCGACACCGTGCCGAGGAATCCCCACAGCACGATGAGGATCAGCACCGAGCCGACCGCTCCGAGCGCGATCCACCCGCGCGGCGAGGTGACCTGCATCGCCACGTCGAGCTGCTCGGGTGAGGCGAGTCGGTCGAGTGCGGCTTTGCGGAACAGCTGCTTGGCCATCGTTACTGGTCTCCTCGATCGGTCGCGTACGCACAGCGTCGAGCCGGTGACTCGGGGGATCTTCGCGCCGCGCTCATGCCCGGCCCACCAGCCAGCCCTCGAACCAGGTCTGGACCTGGGCGGAGCAGAAGAAGATCGCCGGGTAGGTCGCGAAGTAGGTGAAGATGAAGGCGTTGAGGCCCATGAAGACACCGTTGAGCAGATGGAAGGTGGCCGCCCAACCCACCAGCAGCAGGCAGCCCGGCATGCCGGTCAGCAGCACCAGCGGGAAGGCCGTCTCGAGCACGATCACCGCGCTCATCACGTAGCGCAGCCGTACGCCGCGATCCGCCAGCCCCGCCAGGAACGGATGACCGAACAGGCTGTGGCGGGCGAAGAGCGGGAAGACCTGACCCGAGCGCCAGGACTTCACGAACGCCTTGTGCCAGCCGTTCGAACAGTACGAGAGCACCGACTGCAGAGCGACGAACCAGAGCGCCCCCTGCACCACGAGCGGGTTCGAGCTCTGCATCCAGGCAAAGGTGAGGCCGAACCAGACGATCAGCTCCATCGAGTCGGCGCCGCTCGCCTGGGGCTGCCGGGCGATCGTCAGGGCGCAGCTGGTGGCGATCACGAGACTGAGCGGGCCCAGCGGCCACGCCGACGCCGGCAGCTCGGCGCTCGACAGCACGGCGAGCAGCGCCACCACCGCGACCAGCCGGGTCAGCGGCAGCACCAGCACCGCCGGGTAGGTGGCCGGGAAGCCGATCCGCGACAGCTCGCGGAAGCGCTGCTTCTGGACGTGCCAGGCGAGCGCGCCGTCGTCGCGGAACATGCGGCGCGCCGCCAGCAACTCGAGGCTGGCGACCAGTGAAGCCAGCGACGCCAGCACGGTGACCAGGCGCAGCATCGCCAGCGGCTCGCCGACCGCAGTCGCCAGGCGATCGAGCATCGCGACGAGCTCGCTCAATCATCCCTCCCCACCGCCATCGGAGCCATCGCGGAGCGGCAGCGGCGAGATCGGCGGCGACCGGTAGATCAGGCACCTGCCCGCGTCCTCCGGTGGCTCGGCGCCGAGCACGATGGCGAACCGCCGCTCGCCGGCGGCGGGCGCGGGCATCGAGGCGACGACGTTGCGCAGCGCCTTGAAACCGGTCGAGGTCTGCAACCGGCTCACCATGCCCCAGGCCGAGCGGCGTGCCTGGAGAGCGTGCCCCGCCTGCTCGCGGGCGGCGTAGAAGAGCCAGAAGCCGCGGCGCACCTCCGGATTCCACACCAGCTGGCGCAGCCGCCGGCGCACGCCGTAGTCGACCGGCCGCCAGTCGCCGGGTCCCTCTTCGATCCACAGTCGCAGGTCGGCCGGCGGCAGCACGAACAGCGTCCAGTTCGGCCACAGCCCGAAGCGGTTCGCCCGCTCGAGCAGCTGGCCGATCCGGCGGCCCTCGAACTGGTTGAGGAAGGTCAGCAGGAACACCACGCCGAGCACCGACAGGGAGATCGCCGACCAGGCGTCCGGGCTCACTCACCGGCCTCCAGTCGCGGCCTGGCGAAGGCGTACGACTCGGCGCTGGTCGCCGCGAGCAGCCTGCCGGTGGCGAAGCGCCACCGTGCCAACGCCAGCGCCTGGTCGAGCCGTGCCGAGAGCTCGTCGAGGCGCGCCGAGGTGAGCCTCGACTCGGAGGTGATGCCGTCGATGACGGTGCCGTCGCCGAGTCGGAAGCGCTCCTCGTCGGAGGCCAGGATCGCCTCGTAGCCCTCGCGGGTCTGCTCGCGCAGCCTCGCGGTGGCGATGGTCTGCTCGAGCACGCTGAGCTGGCGCGCCGCGTCGCTGCGCACCGACCTCTCGACCTCCCGCTCGTTGATCCGGGCGCTCGACTCGAGCGCCGTGGCCTGCGCCAGCTGACCCCGAGCGACCCGATTACGCACCGGGAAGTCGATGTCGATCTGCAGCTGCAGGCTCGGCCCGGCGTAGTCGCCGAGGAAGGTCTCCTCGAGACCCTCACCGAAGCTGCGCCCCTCGAACACAGCGCTGTAGGAGCCGACGATCGAGAGATCGAAGCGGCGCTTGAGGTTGAGGCGGGCCGCCTCGCGCAGAACCTCGGCCGACTCGCGCTGCAGACGCGCCGACTCGAGGTCCCAGCGCCGGCCGAGCAGATCGCTCATCCCGGTGTCGCGCTCGCCGTCGGGCAGGGCCTGCGCCGCCCGCGGCAGCGGCTCGCTCGGCATCGGCGCCTGCTCGTAGCGATCGAGCTCGAGACCGAGCACCCGGGCGAGATCGATGCGTGCCCGGCGCAGCGCCTGCTCGGCGTCGACCACCGAGGTGCGCAGCTGTGCCAGCCGGGCCTCGACCCGTGAGATCTCGGCGGCCGGCACCTCGTCGCCCTCGATCAACCCCTCGGTGATCTCGAACAGGCGCACCTGGTTCTCCACCGAGAGGTTCAGCAGCTCGACCCGTTCGGCGGCCGCCGCCGCGTTCCAGTAGGCCTCGACCACGGCGAGCACTGTCTGCGCCGCGGCGTGGCGCTCGGCGGCCTCGGCACTGTCGACCAGCAGGCCGGCCGACTCGAGCCCGGCGCCGACCAGCTTCGCGCCGCGCCCCTTGCCGAGGGGGATCGAAGCGGCGAGCAGGAACTCCGCGGTGTAGAGGTTGGGGACGCCGAGACCGCCGAAACGCTCGTCGAACTCCTTGCCGACGAAGTTCTCCTCGAACGAGGAGAAGCTCACCGCCGGTGAGAGCGCGATGCCGGTGCGGAACTGCCTTGCGAAGGCCGCCTGCAGGTCGAGGCGGAAGCTCTCCTCCTCCTCGGGCAGCGGGCCGAGGTCGAGAAAGGCGCGGCGCAGCGGCGGGATCGCCAGCCGCAGCGCCCGGATCACGTTCTCCACCGAGGTGCGCTGGATCTGGATCTGCTCGGTGAGCAGCTCCTCGAACTCGGGCGGCAGGAACGGCGCCAGCACCTCGTAGAGCCGGGTCAGCTCGGCGGCGCGCCGCAGCTGCTCGGCGGTCGGGCACTGGATGCGCTCGATGATGTTGCCGTCCGGATCGGTGATGGTGAGCACCGAGCCTTCCGGGCAGTCGGCGAAGATGCGACGACCGAAGTTGCCCTCGAGCGACTGCTCGAAGCTGTTGGCGACGTCGTCGAACGTCTGCGCCGGGACCTCGAAGTTGGAGCGCCGCTGCCTGGCGAGCGCGAGACGCCGGTCTCGCAGCACCCGCTGGCGGTAGTCGGCGGAGGTGCGCAGCACCAGGAAGTTGTCGAACTGCCCGTCGGCGACCTGCTCGAGCGCCCGCTGCTGGGCGGTGTTGGCGGCGGCGGCAAAGAGGGTCGGCGACCCCTGCAGCGCGATGCGCACCGCCTCCTCGAGAGTGAGCTCCGCGCCGTCCGCTGCGAGCGGGCGGAAGGCCGGCGCCGGGCCCCAGTCGATCCTGTCGATGATCAGGCCGTCCACGTCGGCGGCCTCCGCGCTGGTGGCCGCGAAAGCCGCCGGGCAGGCGACCAGCGCGACGAGGCCGGCAAGGGTCAGCGCCGACAGGCCGTGGCAGAGCCCGTGCCTCGGGCCGCGTTTCGTCACCGCGCCACTCATCGCGCCGCCTCGGGCAGGCTGACCAACGACCCGGCGTCGATCTCGGCGCCGCCGTCAGAGATCCGCACCAGGCTGCCGGTCTCGAAGCGCAGCCGGGCCAGCAGCTGGGCGTAGCGCACCTGTGCCGCGATCTGCGCCAGCAGCGCATCGGTGGTGCGCTCCTCGGTGAGGATGGCATCGATCAGCGTCGCGCTGCCGAGGCGGAAGCGCTCGAACTCGTCCTCGACGGTGCGGTTGTACGCCTCGACGGCGGCTTCGGCGTGCACCAGCTGGGCGCGGGTGTCGATCAGCGACTGCCAGATCTCCGCCACGTTGCTGCGGATCAGACGCTCCAGGTTGCGGGCCGAGATCTGGCTCTGCGCCACCAGCGCCTGCTGCTGGCTGTAGAAGCCGCGGGCGGCGTTGTTGGCGAGTGGTCGGGCGTAGTCGAGGGCGGCGGAGGCGCTGGGCCCGACCCACGAGTCGTCGAACAGCTCGGAGTAGGAGTCGTCCACTGCGTTGCCGAGGCTCCAGTCGGTGGTGAAGTCGAGCTGCGCCGCCAGATCCCGCTCGGCGGCGGCGAGCAGCACCCGTCCCGAGTCCTCGAGCAGCCGCGCTGCCAGCAGGTCGCGACGCTCCGAGAGCGCACCGGTGACCAGCGGCGCCGGCGGAGCACCGTCCATTCCCGGCGCCCCCTCGGGGCACTCGCCGACCGCGGTCGGCGCGTCGGCGGCGTCGTCGAGCTCGATCCCGATCGTGCGAGCGAGGTCGATCGCCGCCAGCTGCACCGCATTGCGCGCCACCTGCAGCGAGCTGCGGGCGTTGGCCATGCGGGCGTCGATGCGCGGCAGCTCGGCCGCCGGCAGCTCGTCGGCCTCGATCAGGCCGCGGCTGAGCTCGGTGAGACGACCCTGACGCTGCAACGAGGCGTCGAAGACCTGCAGCCGACGCTGCGCCCCCAGCAGCTCCCAGTAGGCGAACGCGGTGGAGAGCGCGGTCTCCGACGCGCCGTGCAGCAGCGACGCCTCGCTGGCGTCGAAGTCGATCTCGGAGGCGCGCTCGAAGGCGCCCGTCGACACCTTGCCGCGCCCCTTCAGGAGCGGCGCCGTCAGCGAGAAGCCGATGCGGCCGGTGTACAGATCGGGGATCCCCTTGCCGCCCTTCTGCGGATCACGCGGCTTGCCCTTGTAGTTGCTGCCCTCACCGGTGAAGTCGAGGTCGGGGCTCAGTCTCAGGCCGTTGCGGAAGGTCTTGTCGAAGCCGAGGTTGAAGCTGCCGAACCAGCTCTCGTCGATGTCGGGCACGTCGCCGAGCATGGTGAGGTCGTCCTGCGCCGTCATGGCCGACTCGCGGGCATCGTCGATCAGCCCGGTGAGGATGTCGATCTCGGCGCCGATGGCGTCGTTGCGCAGTCCCTCGAGCTGCTGTCGCAGCGCCGGGTCGTTGGCGTCGGCGATCAGGATGTCGAGCAGGCCGACGTTGGTCAGGAAGTCGGGATCGAGCAGCGCCAGCTCGGCCGGGGTGAGGCTGCCGATGTCGGGATTGGCCTGCAGCCTCTGCACCACCAGGCGCGACTGGGTCAACACGTCGGCCTGGAAGTTGCCGGCGTCGATGTCCTGCTGCAGCATGTCCCGCTGCTCGCGCAGCGGCTCGAGCTGCGACTCGGTCAGCGCGTCCTGGTTGTATTCGCCGCGGACCGTGCTGCTGATCACCAGGTCGAACTGGCCCTGTGCCTCCTGCAGCAGGCCGAGCGAGAAGTCGCGATCGGTCTCACGCAGGCGCAGGTTGGGATCGTGGGAGATCGCCAGCCGCACCGCCTCCTCGAGGTCGAGCGCCCGGGATTCGGCCGGCAGCGGCTGCCACTCCCGCGCCATCGGCTCCGGCAGCGCGCGTGCGCCGTCGTCCTCGGCCGATGCCGCGACCGGGGCCATCGCCCAGCCGGCGAGAGCCGCCGCGGCCAGGACCGCCCAGCCATGGACCCAGGCGCGTCCGCCGTCGGGGCGCCCCACTGCGATCTCGATCGTGTCCGGACTGCTCATCCCACCACTCCTTCTCTCTGGGCCGGCGGCGCGGATCGCGTCGGCCGACCGTGGTTCTGGAAATCGATTCCTTCGCAGATCTGCCTGTCGACTGCTGCCGGCCTGGACGGGCGCCGCGACACCTCGAGCGCCGTCAGCGAGGCCGGCCCCGACTGCAGCCGCAGGAGCACGGTGCCGACGCCGGCGAGACCGCGGAACAGCGAGGCGACGGCGCCGGGGGCGGCATCCTCGCCACTCGCCTGGTCGGCCGAGCCGTCGACGCCGTAGCCCAGTGCGGCGAGCTCCGCGGCCCCTTCGCCCAGCCGCTCGGCGCAGCGCGCCCGCGCCCGCGAGACGACGATCGCGGCGCGCATCTCGGCGGCGCGGCGCACGGTCTCGTCACCGGTCGCCTCGGCGACGGTGAGCATCGCGTCGACCAGCCCGAGATTGCCGCAGCAAACGTGGTCCACCGCGCTCACCGGCACGTACCTCGTGGCGACTTCGGCCCGCTGCAGGCTGCCGGAGCCGAGCTCGATGCCGGCGGCGGTCGCCGCGGCGCGGGCGACCGCCATCCCCGGAGCGCCGTTGCACCAGGTGCGCGCCGCCGTCGCGGCCACGGCGGAGCCGGCTTGCTGTGGCGCCGCTTCCAGCGGCCAGTCGCCGAGCGCCGGCGAGAACCTGGCGTCCTCCCACGCGATCGCCTCGGCGGCCGCGCGCGAGAACGGCGAATAGCCGCTCAGAGAGAACAGGCGGGTCAGCGCCAGGGCAACGCCAGAGTTGCCGTGCGCCAGACCGAGCCGACCGTCGCCGTCCGCCGGCGCGGCAGCGGTCCAGAAGACGCCGTGCCCGTCGCAGCGCGACCGCGACAGCAGCTCGAGCCCGCGGCGGAAGGCACAGTCGTAGAGCCGATCCAGGCCGCTCGCCTCGGCGATGGCGCAGAGCGCCAGCACCCAGCCGGCGAGACCGGAGTCGAGATCGAAGGCGGCGACCGCGTCGGCCTCGGCATCGGTGCGCAGCGCCAGCTCGGCGGCCGCCGCCGACAGCTCGGGATCGTCGAGCGCCGCGGCGCCCCGCAGCAGGCCGAGGACCCTCGATCCGACACCGGTGAGGGCTCCGAGCCGACCCGCGCCGAGGTCCCCGAGGTCTCCCTGGCAAGCCCGTAGCAGCACCTGGCGCGCCGCGCTTCCTCGCCGAGCGGCGGATGTGGAAGCGCCGGGAGCCTCGAGCCAGCGGCCCGCCTCGGCGAGGAAGACCGCGATCCCGAGGTCTCCGAGATAGAGGCTCGACGCGAGGGTCCCAGCCTGCGGCCGCCGCGAGCCGACCGGTTCGGCGAGCCAGGCCTCGAGCCGATCGACGATGCGCTCGACCTCGGCGCGCAGCGTCTCGCTCCCGAGCCGCTCGTCGGCGGTGAACCGCCAGCCGGAAGCCACGTCGGCGGAGGTCACCTCGATCCGGCTCGGAGCGTGCAGGGCGAGGTCGATGACTGCCGTCTGCGTCGCCAGATCGTCGTCATCGAGCCCGCCGATACGCTCCACCACGAGCTGCCAGGCCGACGGCTGTCCGGCGAAGAGCTGGGCCATGGCGCGGTCGCCGTCACCCGCCGCGCTGCGTTCGGCGTCGGCGTGCGAAGCGGCGTCGGGATCGACGCGGATCAGGAAGTAGGGCAGATCGCCGCGGTCGAGGCTGCGCTGCTCGTGCTCGACCAGATCGAAGGCCGGCGGTCGTCGCGCCGCACCCAGCAGCGGTCGGTAGAGACCCTCGAGGGCGAGCGAGCGAGCGTGCGCGGTGCGCTGCTGCGCCGGCATCGAAAGTGCCTGCAACACTCCTGCGTAGAAGTCGCTGGTGCGCGGCAGCACCCGGGCGCGGGCGGCGCGGAAATCTCTCAGTGGGCCCTGCTCGGCGAGCAGCTCGCTGCGATTCCTCACGAACCAGCGGTAGGCCGTCGCGAACCCGTCGCGCAGCGCTTCGCCGTGGTCGCGTGGCGTCGCGCGGCCGCTCGGCGTGCCTGGGAGGTTGCGCTCCCGCGGCGCCTCTCCGGCCTTCCACAGCGGCATCAGACCGTCCCTGCCGACGCCGCGCCAGATCCGGCGCCTCGGGATGCAGTGACCTCCGGGTCCACTCAGCCCGCCGACGTCGTAGCGCTCGCCTCCGGAGCCGCTCTGCTCGAGACGCAGCAGGCCGGGAGCGATCACCGACTCCGCGAGAACCTCGTGGTCGAGTCCGAACGACGACGTGTGACCGTGTCGCGCCATGGCGCCGTGGGCCAGGCTCGGCGAGCAGAAGGTCTCCGCGTCGACCACCACCGGCCCCTCGGCGGAGGCCACGACGTTGCCCCAGTGCAGGTCGGTGGCGCGCAGCGCCCAGGCCACGAACACGAGGCCGCCGGCGCGGAAGAAGTAGCGTTCGACGTCGCGCCGGTCTTCGAAGCTCGCCGGCCCCACGACGCCCCGCATCCAACCGTACCCGTCGCCGGCGACGACCTCGGCCCGCGGCAGCGTCGGCCCACCGCGTCGCTGCATCCACTCGAGTAGCGTGCACAGCGCCAGCTCGAGCTCGACCGGCCGCGGCTTGTAGTAGAGCTCGAGCCCTCCGCTGAACCGCAGGCGCACGACGCTGCGCCCGCCGGCGTGCGCATCGGCGAGTCCTGGGTGGGCGCCGAGCGCGCGGCCGAGAGCCCGGCCGGCGTTCCACTTGCGGAGCAGCCCCTCGTCGCGCTCGAGGCGCAGCGCCAGCTCGTCGACCGCCTCGGTCCAGTCGATGGCGATCCGCGCCACCTGCCTCGCCAGGCAGCTGTACTCAGCGAACAACGCCGCCAGACCCTCGCCGCTCGACATCTCGGCGACGAAGCGTCGGTGCGCTCCCGGAGTCGCATCGGCATCGCGACGGCGCTTGAAGCGCTGGTAGAGAGCGAGCTCGCCGACGCGCGCCAGGCGCAGCAGCAGCCAGCTCTCGAGCGCCTCGAGGGCAGGCGGCGCGAAGCGGCGGCGACTGACGTCGCCGAGCCGTTCGCTGGCCAGGCGGACCGTGCCTGCCCACACCTCGGCGAACGGCGGAGGCTCGCCGACCACCAGCGCCAGACGCCTGGCGCGCGCCTGCGAATCGGCAAGCTCCCGGTCGCTCGACGCGGCGACAACCTCGCCGATGGTGCTCAGCTCGGCGGCGTCGCCTTCCTCCTGCCGCGAGGCGGCGGCGCGCAGCTCGCCCGGCCGGATCCCGCCCCACCGCAGCCGCCGACGCAGCGCGACCGCGCCACCGAGCGCCTCGCTCCACGCCGCGACCAGCGGAGCGGAGTTTCCGGTCTCGGGCAGCACGGACAGCGCCTCCCGGGTGCGATCGCGAGGCAGTCCCCGGGATCGTCGCGCGATGGTCGACAGCGGATCGGTGGTCATGCGGACCGCGGCTCAGGAACTTCGATCGGTGTGAGTGGGCTGAACCTCGTCGGAACGCCGACAGGCCATCCGCCGCGAAGACGCGACGGATGGCCCCGTTCGACAAGGCAAGGGCGGGCGACCCAGGGGCCACCCGCCCACTCGGCGATCAGCGGATGTCCATGTCCCCACCGACCGTGACCGAGACGTTCGAGATCATCGCCGCGTCGCCGCCGACCTGCGTGACCTCGCACTGCACGGGGACGGCTCCGGAGCCGCCGCCCTTGCCGCCGCCGCCTCCGCCGCCGAGGATGCCGCCCGGCAGGAAACCGCCGCCCAGGATGCCACCCAGGAAGCCGCCGGCCACGTTCTCGAGGTCGTCGTCGGAGAGCTCCTCGCCCTCGGCCGCCGGGAACTGCCCCAGCGCGATGTACATCTTGGTGGGGCTGTCCTGCACCACCTCGATCTCGACCTCCTCCGGCAGCTCCTGGCCCAGGTGCCCTTCCAGCACCTTCTTGGGGTCTTTCAGCAGCGCCTGACGATAGGCCACGTTGTCGTTGGCCCACTCCTGCATCTTGTCCTGCAACTCACCGCGGGTGTATTCCGCCATCTCGTTTCTCCCTGATGTTCTTTAGTTGAATGAATGTCTGACTCGTGTCGTGGTCCGAGCGCTGGCGCGATCAGACGTCCATGTTGCCGGTGACGCTCACGGTCACGTTGGAGATCATCGCGGCATCGCCCTCGACGTTGGAGACGGTGCAGTTGACCGGCACCGACCCGGAGCCGCCGCCCTTGCCGCCGCCACCACCGCCACCGAGGATGCCGCCCGGCAGGAAGCCGCCACCCAGGATCCCGCCGAGGAAACCGCCGGCGACGTTCTCGAGGTCGTCGTCGGAGAGCTCTTCGCCCTCAGCGGCCGGGAACTGTCCCATGGCGATGTACATCTTGGTGGGCGTGTCCTGCACCACCTCGATCTCGACCTCTTCCGGCAGCTCCTGGCCGATGTGCTGCTCGAGCACCTTCTTGGGGGTCTTGAGGAGGGCGTTGCGGTAGGCGACGCTCTCGTTGGCCCACTCCTGCATCTTGTCCTGCAACTCTCCGCGCGTGTATTCCGGCATGCCTCGGTCCTTTCCGTTCGCTCGTTCTCTGGTCTACTGACTTCTGGTTTACTGACTTCTGCTTTCTGCTGCGCGAGGTCGCTGCGTGTCAGACGGTCATGTTGCCGTCGACCGACACCGACACGTTGGAGATCATCGCGGCGTCCTGACCGACGTCGGTGACGGTGCAGGTGACCTGCGCCGCGCCGCCGCCACCCTTGCCGCCGCCGCCACCGCCGCCGCCGAGGATGCCGCCCGGCAGGAAGCCGCCACCCAGGATGCCGCCCAGGAAGCCGCCGGCCACGTTCTCGAGGTCGTCGTCGGAGAGCTCCTCGCCCTCGGCCGCCGCGAACTGCCCCAGCGCGATGTACATCTTGGTCGGCGTGTCCTGCACCACCTCGACCTCGAACTCCTCGGGGAACTCGTAGCCGACGTGCTGCTCGAGCACCTTCTTGGGGGTCTTCAGCAGCGCGTTGCGGTAGGCGACGTTGTCGTTCGCCCACTCCTGCATCTTGTCCTGCAGCTCTCCACGGGTGTATTCGGGCATCGGTCTCTCCTCCTGTGCTGGGACCCCTGTTCGCGGGTTCCCGTTGTTTGTCGCCGCCTCAGGCCCGTCGCGCCGGAACCGGCGCCGGGACCTGGAGCGTTTTCTCGAACTCGATCGTCTCGAATCTCACACCGGCCCCTATTGCAGCCACGATGCCAGCCTCGCAGCGACCCTCGGAACGGTCGACCTCGTATCTGCAAACCGTTGAGGGGCGGTCACTTCCGACGATGTCGCGTGAAGTCGGCGAGATGGCTCGTCGGTGCGACCGGAGGCGGCGATGGAGCCCTGGCTCCATCCGTTGGAGGCCGGGCTCCATCGCTCCGACCCCTTCGCTGCCTCGCCAGCACGCACCGCCACCATCTCAGAAGCTCAGGTCGATGCCGACGAAGGCGACCGGGTCGTCGTCGACCAGACCCTCGTCCGCCGACAGCGGATAGGTGAAGTAGGTCGACACCACGGCGCGGCGCGCCGGCCGGAAACGCAGGCCGAGGGCCACCTGACCCACCGTCGCGTCGCCGTCGCGGTCGATGGTCAGCTCGGGCTTGGCGTTGGCGCCGCTGCCGTCCTGCCCGGTGACGCACGGCTGCGCCGCGGTGCAGGGGGCCAGGCCGGCGGCCAGCCGCGAGGCGTTGGCCGCCGCCGAGAGCGCGAAGGGAAAGGCGCCGTCGCTGGTGCCGAAGGTCGTCAGGCCGGTCTGACGTCGACCCAGCAGGTCGAGCGAGAGGGTCAACCGGTCGTTGGCCAGGAAGTCGACGCCGACGGCGAGCTGGGTCTCGTCGGGCAGATCGCCGAAGACGTCGCTGTCGCCGAGCGAGACGACCTGTGCGACGTCGAAGTGGGGCGACCAGCGGCCGTAGAGCCGGCTGCCCGCCAGCCCGGCGCGGGCCCGGGCGCCGCCGGCCCCGAGCAGCTCATCGTCGTCGCCGGTCGGCACCGTGGCGTCGACGATCACGGCCAGGCCACCGTCGCCTGCCTGCGGATCGACGATCTGGTACTTGGCGTCGACGCGCACGTCGCCGAGCCCCGAGGAGGTGCCGCCGTCCTCGAGCTCGACCAGGGTGCCGCCGGCGAACACCAGGTCGTCCTCGATCCTCGGATCGAGGAACCGGTGCAGCCTCAGGTTCTCCGGTGTCGAGATGCGGTCCATCTGGAGGAGGACCCGCGCGGAGAGCTCGTTGCGGACGAAGGGCACGGTGACTCCCAGGTCGAGACGCTCGGTGACGCCGGCCCGCACCTGCAGCGCGGCGATCTCCTGCGTCAACGAGAACGAGGACTGCACCCGGATCAGGTCGCCCTCGTAGTAGGGGGTCAGCAGGCCGTCGCCGGCGGCGTCCACCGCCCGCAGGTTGAAGTCGAAGCCGGGGCGAGAGATCTCGGTGCCGTCGAGCTCCTCGAACTGGCGCTGACTGAAGCCGAGCGCGACGCTCCACATACCCTTGCCGAGGGTGTCCGGGCGGCGCACGAAGGGCGAGCCGAGCAGCAGGCTGGAACGCTCGAAGCGTCCGCTCTCGGGGTCCCAGTCGTGCACCAGGGCGCCGGCGAAGTCGCCGAGCTGCGGCGTCGCGAACTCGGAGCCGATGCGGTCGCGCAGGGCGCCGCCGACCTCGCGCACGCGGTTCGACACGTCGGCGCCGTAGAAGTCGAGGCTGTGGTCGATGCCGCTGGGATCGACCCCGACGTCGAGCAGGATGCCTGCGCCGGCCGGATCGCTCAGCGTGGCGGCCCGCTCGAAGAGCGACGGGATCACGTCGGAGAGGGTCTGGGCGCCAGCCGAGGCGGCGAGCGCGGCGAGGCAGAGGCCGACGCAGACCGGCGCGCGTCGCGAGCCGCGAAGGCTACCCCCGCCTCCGCTCCCGAGCGCCGTGCAGGCCGGCGGCGTGTGCCGGCCCGTCTCGAGAAGGGTGTGCTGCATGCTCTTCGTCAACGCTGCCTCCTGTCGTTGCTGATCGCGGACGAAGGCGTGGTGGCCGGGCCCCCGGTCGCCTCCGCCCGCTCCGGCTTCAGCCGGTGATGTCTCAAGAAGTCCATGAATCGCTGGTAGTCCTGGGAATCGACGCCGAACAGCGGCAGCAGCTCCTGGTAGCTGCCCGAACAGCGGCGCAGCCCGGCCTCGACGATGCGCTGCACCTCGGCGCGGTTGAGGTCGCGGTCGAGGAACGGCCGGTGTACGGACTCCCAGAACGAGCCCTCGCCACGGGCCATCCTCTCGACCAGCTCGCGGCTGACGTCGCTGGACGAAGCGCCGGAGTGGCGCAGGACCTGCTCGACGTCGGAGGGCCGGATGGTGTGACCGTCGCACATCGCGTAGCCGATCGTCGCGACGCTGAGCAGCTCGCGCACGTTGCCGGGCCAGTCGTACTCGGCGAGCAGCTCGATCGACCGCGCCGAGAAGCGCTTGCGTTCTCCGTAGCGCTCGGCGAGCTGACGCATGGCGCGCTCGAGCAGCAGCAGCCAGTCGTCGTCGCGCTCGCGCAACGGCGGCATCTCGACCACGAAGTTACGCAGCCGGTAGAAGAGGTCCTCGCGGAACTCGTGCTCGGCGATGAGCTCGCGCAGCGGCCGGTTGGTGGCGGCGACCACCCGCACGTCGACCCGCTGCGAGCGCTCTGCGCCGAGCGGTTGGATCTCTCCGCTCGACAGCGCCCGCAGCAGCATCACCTGGGCGTCCATGTGCAGGTCGGCGACCTCGTCGAGGAAGACCGTTCCTCCCTCGGCCTGGGCGAAACACCCCTTGCGCCGCCCGAAGGCCCCGGTGAAGCTGCCCTTCTCGTGTCCGAAGAGCTCGCTCACCGTCAGGTTGCCCTCGCGGTACTGGGGGCAGTTCACCGACACCATCGGACCGCGGCGTGGGCTCAGCAGGTGCACGGTCTGCGCCGCGAGCTCCTTGCCGACTCCGCTCTCGCCGATCACCAGCACCGGTTCGGCGAAGGCCGCGAACTTGCGCAGCTGCTCGAGCGCCCGCACCAGCGCCGGCGAGCGGCCGACGATGTGCACCACCCGATTCTCGCCCCAGTCGGCGACCGAGCGCGCCCGCACCATGTCGGCGACGCCGCACAGGTCTCCGTTCGGCTTCGGCTGGCGAAGCAGCGCCCGGCTTCCGGTCGCCGCCTGTCGTCCTCCACTCACTTCGATCGTCTCGGCCCGCACCACTCCCCCTCGAGAGTCGACTCGAACCGGATCACGCAGTTCACGGCCCCGGCAGGTCATCCCGCCTGGCTCCGTCACTTCTTTGGATACGGACCGAGGACAATTTCATCAATCTCCGACCCGCGCAACCGAGAGGTTGCCGCTCGGCCGGCGCCGACGGGCTCTCACCTCCTAGACGGCAGCGGGCGCCACATCGCCTCACCAGCTCCTTCGTCCTTCCTCCCGATCTCCCGCGGTCTCCCCCACGCTCTCCCCGCGGTCTCCCCACGCTCTCCCCGCGATCCGCTCATCCGAACTCCACCCGATCTCCTCGCTCCGATAGGCGCGAGAACTTCTGCTAGGGTGCCACGCCGTCATGAAGATCCTGTCGAGTCCCGCCCCCTTCTCCGCCCTGCGCGGCGGCCGTGAGACGCGATGGAACTGACCACTCGAGAGGTCGGCGAGGTCACGCTCGTCGAGCTGTCCGGCGACCTCGACGGCAGGAACACCGCCAAGCTGACAGAGGCCGCCTCACGGCTGATCGCGCGCGGCAGGACGCGGCTGGTGCTGAGCTTCCAGCAGGCCGGCCGGGTCGACAGCAACGGCGTGCGCGCCCTGCTCCTGGTGCTCAAGCGGATGCGCGCCGCAGGGGGCGGTCTGGTGCTCTGCGAGCTGCCGAAGCAGGTGGCGTCGGCGTTCGAGTTCGCCGGCCTGTCGAAGTCCTTCGCGGTGACGCCGACCCGCGAACAGGCCATGCGTGAGGTGGAGCTCGAGGCGCAGCGCGAGCAGACCGGAAGCCGGGTCGTCGAGGTCGCAGTCGATGACTCCGGGGTCGCGACCGCCGAGGTGGTCGAGCTCAGCGAGGCCGAGCGTCAGGCTCTGGAGCTGTTCCACCAGATGGAGGCGCCGGCCTTCGACTCCGACGAGGGCTGACACCCTCGGAGCCGCGAGCCGCTGACGGCGACGGCGGCCCTGCCGCCCGAGCCTGCCGCCTGCTCAGCCGGCGCGGGTCTTCTTGAAGTCGAGCTCGAAACGCATCTGCACGCTGCCGAAGGCGACCTCGTCGCCGTCTTCCAGCGCCACCTCCTCGCCAGCCGACAGACGGCGACCGGCGACGAAGGTGCCGTTGGTCGAGCCGACCTCCTCGCGCACCGCGAAGCTGCCGTCGCGGTAGACGACTCGGGCGTGGCGACGGCTGGTGGTGCGCTCGGTATCGACCTCCGAGAGATCGATCTCGGGCAGGGTGCCGGCCGCGCGGTCGATGCGACCGACGCTGAGGCTCGGCCCCGAGAGCGGGAACACCGCGCCGCTCGCGCGCTCGACCAGCCGCGCCGCCGGCAGCGCCACCGGGATCGGGAACGACCGCGAGCGTGAGAGCTCGGCGTCCGCCGGCGCCTCGCTCGCCTCGGGGTCGGCTCCGAGATCGATCAGTCGATTCTCGAAGGCGCGCAGCCGTGCGCACAGTTTGCGCATGATGCGCAGCGCGATGCTCGGATCGTGCTGCAGCAGACGGTTGAACATCTCACCGTCGACCGGCAGCACCCGACAATCGGTGCGGGCGCGCACGGTGGCGGTACGCGGCTCGCCCTCGAGCAGGGCCATCTCGCCGAAGAAATCGCGCGTGCCGAGGGTGGCGACCACGCTCTCCTCGCCGCGCTCGTCTGCCTCGAGGACGACCTCCACCTCGCCCCTGTCGATGAGGAACATCTCACGGCCTTCGTCGCCGCGCCGGAAGATGACCTCACCGGCCTTCAGTTCGCGGTATGGGCTCGAGCCCTTCTTGTCGCTCATCCGTGTTCGCTCCTGTTGCTCTCGCGGTCGGCGGCCGGCCGCGCCACTCTCCCTGTCGGCCCCTTTGCCGGCTGGCCGACGTCCGCACCGCCCCTTGGCCGCCGGAGCCAGTCCGGCCCACCGCTCTCTTCACGCAGCGCGGCGCACGATCGGGTCAGCGTGACCGGGCCAGACGCAGGCCGGTGAACTGGAACTGCGTACTCGCGGGCCAGAAGTTGCGGTAGCTCGGCCGGACGTGATCTCGCGGTGTGGCGCACGAGCCGCCGCGCAGCACGCGCTGGTTGTCCATGAACTTGCCGTTGTACTCCATCAGGGCGCCGTCGAACGGCCGGTAGCCGGGGTACGCCTCGTAGTGGCTCGTGGTCCACTCCCAAAGGTCTCCGGCGGCCTGCTGCAGCGTCGCACCGGCGCGAGCGGGGCGAGGATGCAGAGCTGCGTCCTCGAGGAAGTTCCCCGCGGCAGGGGTGAAGCCGTGCTCGAGCGCCGCCACTTCCCACTCGCGCTCGCTGGGCAGGCGGCTGCCGTCGCCGAGCTCGCGGGCTCTCCAGTTGGCGTAGGCGTCGGCCTCGTAGAAGCTGACGTGAGCCACCGGCTCGCAGGGATCGAGTCGGCGCAGACCACCCAGGGTCCAGGCGGTGACCGAGGCGCCGTCGCGCTGTTCCCAGTAGAGCGGCGCGCGGACCCGGTCCTCCTGCACCCAGGCCCAACCGTTGGCCAGCCAGAGCAGCGGGTCACGGTAACCACCCGCGTCGACGAACTCCGCGAACTCCCCCACCGTGACGAGCCGCGAGGCCATCTCGAACGGCTCGCAAAAGACTCGGTGTCGTGGCCGCTCGTTGTCCCAGGCCCACTCCTCCTCCTTCGCGCCGATCGTTCGCACGCCGCCGTCGCAGGCCAGCCACTCGAGCGCCTGCGGGCCGGCCGCCTCGAGCATCTGCGGCTCGGAGTAGGCCCGTCTCAGAGCAGGCGGGTTCGTTCCCAGGATGTGCTTGATCTCGGTGACCATCAGCTCCTGGTGCTGCTGCTCGTGCTGCAGACCGGTCTCGACCAGGAAGGCCAGACGCCCGCCCACCTCCCCTCCGAGCAGCACCTGCATGCGCTCATCGACGTCGCTCCGGAACGCCAGCACCTCGTCGGTGGTCGGTCTCGAGACCAGACCGCGGCGGTGGCGCTCCAGACGGGCGCCGTGCGTCTCGTAGTAGGAGTTCAGCGCGTACTCCAGTCCCGGATTCTCGAACCGGTAGCCGGCGTGCGGCTCGAGCACGTTCTTGGCGAAGAACCAGGAGGTGTGGCCGAGGTTCCACCACGGCGGCGAGACGTCGGGCATCGACTGCACCCGGTAGTCCTCGCTCGCCAGCGGCGCCGCCAACCGCAGACTCCAGTCGCGAACCCTCGCGAAGCGTTCGGCGAGTGGCCTTTCGTGGGATCGTGCGGCGCAGGGCGAGACCGGTCGCGAGTCCTCGGGCGCGATCGACCGAGAAGCGGGAGGAGGAGGAGCGGAAGAGGTGTCGACACTCATCTCGCTAGCGTAGCAACGCGCTCGAACCCGACGTGGCACGGCCTGCGGCGGCGAGCCGACGGTGCGAAGGGCGTCAGGAGCGGCGCCTCCGCCGGCGCCGGCGCCCTCGCCGACGCCTGGCGCCAGGCCCACCCGATCGCCACAGGCCCAGGACCAGGAGCGCCCAGGCCACCACGGCGAGGAGGCGCGCGGCGCGCCGAGCGACCAGCCGCAGGGTGAGCTCACGGCGGCACTGCTCCAGCCGCTCCTGCATGTAGCCGGAACGGGCAGCGACCCGCGTCGCCAGGCGGCGGAGCGACTGCTTGCCGCGCCAGCGGCCCGAGCGATACCCGGCGATTCCCTCGTGGTAGGCCAGATAGAGGCCGGCGACGTCGTCACCGAGCCCGAGCCGGCGCCGCGCCCGCTCGAGGTACCAGCCGACGAAGCGCACCGAGTCGTCGAATCGCGTCCGTCGCGCCGGCCTGCCGAGGTGCGCCTCGAACTCGCCCCAGGCGCCGTCGAGCGCCTGCGCATAGCCGGAAGCAGTCGAGACGTGGCGCCACGGCACCACGCCGAGCAGACGCCGGCGCGGCGGACGGGCGCCGCCTTCGAAGCGCGACTCCGTCTCGATGATCGCCAGCAGGATCCCCTCGGCCACCTGTGACTCGGCGGCGGCGGCGCGGGTCGCGGCGTACCAGTGCGGCTTCTCACGCAGCACCGAACAGATGTCCTCGCTCGTGCGCGGCGGGCGCTCGGGCGGCGCCGCCTGGCGCCAGGCCCAGCGCGCCGCGAGGCCGACCGCGGCGGCCGCGACCAGGACGACGGCCAGGGCGCGGCGCCAGCCCAGGGCACGGAACCAGCGCGTCGCGCGCCGCGCCAGGGAGCGGGTGGCACGGCGCAGGCGACGACGCCACGCTGCCACGTCGCGGTGGCCCCGGTGGATTCGACGTCTCGACACGGCTCGGGCTGGAGGGGGTGAGTGTTCTCGCGCGGCGGATCGCCAGTGGGTCCAGCGGCGTCGGCTTCGACCGGGGCCTGGATGAGCACGGTCAGCGGTGCGAAGGAGGCCGGCATCCGCCTTGCTCCTTCAGTGCAGGGACGGCCGCTCGCAAAGCCACGGGGCAGCAATCACCGCTCGCTCCGAGTCGAGCGGGGCGCCGCGACGAATCGCGACAGACACCGCGACTCCCGACCGGGCCTGGACTGCCTCGGACCCTCACATCTTGCAAGACGGGTGGCAAATCCGACCGACGGCGCCGAAGCGTCGTCCCCGAGCAGTGCCGAACCAGGCGCCGCGAAGACCCCTAGAACCACCACTCCCGAGAGGAGCTCGAACCACATGACTGAGTCCCGGACCACGACCCGCCCCACCGACATCGACACACCGGCGCCGCACGCGGCGCGACGCGACCTCGACCAGGTCGCGCGCTCCTTCGACACCGCCATGCTGGTCACCCGGACCCGCTCCGGCGAGCTGCGTTCGCGACCGATGCAGATCGCTTCACACTCGACCAGCGACACCACGACCACCGGCGCGATGACCTTCGTGGCGAGCAACCACGGCGGCCTCTCCGACGAGATCCGGTCGGCGCCGCAGGTGAACGTCGCTTTGCAGGGCGACGACCGCTTCGCGTCGATCTCCGGGCGCGCCGAGCCCTCGCACGACCGCCTGCGCATCCACGAGCTCTGGCGACCGGAGTGGAAGGCGTGGTTCCCGGAGGGGCCCGAAGACTCCGAGGTCGTGCTCGTCGAGGTCACGCCCGAGCAGGGTGAGGTCTGGGAGGTGGACGAAGGCGGCGCCGTCGGAGCTCTGCTCGAGCTGGGCAGGGCGCTGGTGGGCGGCGACTCCCCATCTGTCGGCGGCTCACACGCCAAGGTCGACCTGTGAGGGACTCAGCGCTCAGGGGCCAGGGGCCAGGGGCCAGGGGCCAGGGGCCAGGGGCCAGGGGCCAGGGGCCAGGGGCCAGGGGCCAGAAGATAGAAGATAGAGAGGATGCGCAGGGTGGCACGGCGGGCCCGGCCGTCCTCGGTGAACGGCGGCAGCCGGCCGTTCGGCGGTGCCGGAAAGGGTCTGCATCACCACGTACCGCTCTCCCTCACCTCATCCGGCCGCGCGGCGGGCCGCCAGGCGATCGAGGCTGCGCACGTAGTGCTTCAAGCCGAGCAGCAGCAGCACCGCGGACAGCGCGTGCGCGGCCACCGGCACTGCGAGCAGCGACCACCGCACGCCGGTGGCTCCCCCGAAGACGTACTGGGTGCACAGGGCCAGGATCTGCGGCCCGAACCCCAGCCCCAGCAGATTGATCACGAAGAGATAGATCGCCGAGGCCTGGCCGCGCATCCGGTTGGGCATGATCTCCTGCACGACCGCCGGACCGATGCCCCAGGGCATCGCGCCGATGAACGCGGCGGGGGCGTATACCGCCATCACCAGCCACGGGTCGTCGAGCAGCGGATAGACGATGCCGAACGGGAACCAGGCGACGCACGAGAGCAGTGCGATGCGCATCTTGCCGTTGCGCACCCCGCGCTGGTGCATGCGGTCGGCGAGCCAGCCGCCGAACAGCATGCCGCCGACGCCGGTGATCACCATGACGACGCCGAGCACCACGCCGACCTGGGCCCGCGACCAGCCGAGGTTGCGCACGAAGTGGCTCGGCAGCCAGGCGCCGACACCGTAGCCCGAGAACGACAGCAGCGCCATGCCGAAGCTGTGGCAGGCCATGGTGGCGCGGTTCGCCCACACGTAGCGCAGCGTCTCGCCGAGAGTGGCGCTCGCCGCCTGCACCGGAGCAGCCCCGGCGACGGCGGCACGGGCCGAGCGACGCGGCGGCTCGCGCATCAGGATCAGTGCGATGGACAGCGGGATGGTCGGCGCCGCGACCAGGAAGAAGACCAGCTGCCACGAGAAGACCTCGCGCTGCAGCACCGGCAGCACGATGCTGTCGACCTCTTCGGTGAAGCGGATCACCACGCCGCCGAGGATGCGCGCCAGGCCGGCGCCGATCGAGATGCCGAGCCCGTAGACCGACAGCGCCCGCGCCAGCTTGTGGCGCGGGAAGAGGTCGGTGATCATCGAGTACGCCGCCGGCGACAGCGACGCCTCGCCGACGCCGAGGCCCATGCGCAGCGCCGCGAACGGCGCGAAGCTGCGCACCAGTCCGCAGCCGACCGACATCACGCTCCAGGCGAGCTGGCCCCAGAACACCAGCCACTTGCGCGCCACCAGGTCGGCCAGGCGACCTAGCGGGATGCCGGCGACGATGTAGAACACCGCGAACGCCGGCCCCATCAGGAAGCCCATCTGCGACTCCGAGATCTGCAGCGAGTCGCGGATCGGGTCGACCAGGAGACTGAGGATGGAGCGGTCGAGGAACGAGTTGACGTAGATCAGCATCAACACCACGACGACGCCCCAGGCGCGCGCGTCGCCCGGCGGCTCGGCGGCGGCCGGCAGCTGGGCACCTTCGTCGCGCCGCAGCGCCGTGGCGGCGCTGCTGCCGCCGGGAACGGTCGCCGGACCCGCGGGGCCCGCAGGCTCCGGCGCGCCGGCCGGCGCCTCCACCACTCGACCTCGGCCGGCGGGATCTCCGTCGCGCCGGTCCGCCAACCGCTAGTCCTCCCGACGCGGCACGAAGCGGCTCGTCATCCACAGCACCAGCAGGCCGACGACGACGATGCCGGGGCCCTCGCCGAGGGTCCACAGCAGCGGCAGCCCGGCGTACAGGTCGATGCCCAACAGCAGAACGCCGAGCAGCACGTTGGTGGCGCCGATGAGCACCACGAAGGGCCGGAAGCGATCGACGTCGCGACTCGCCAGCCAGACGAAGAGGCCGCGCACCCCGTACATCGCGGCCAGGGAGCGGGTCAGGTAGTCCGACAGCGGCGTCGCCGGCAGCGCCTCGAGCCCGAGTGCCTGGTTGCTCCAGGCCATGAAGTCGCGCGGCAGGAAGATCGCCGCGAAGGCGAGCGTCAGCACGGTCGCGTCGAAACGCAGCAGGTACACGAGCAGGCGCTTGCCGTCCATGGATTCCTTCGCTCTGAGGGTGCTCGAGTCGCGACCGGGTCGCGTGACGATGCCGTCGGGAGGTCGCCGAAGACTACCCCGAAGCGGCGGGACTCTTCGGTCAGATCATCGGGCAGATCAACCGCCGCCGCGCACCGGAGCGATGCCGAACAGGTCCCACCCCGCGAGCACCGAGAGGAAGATGAAGCTCGTCATCAGGCCGAAGGTGAGCAGGAAGTAGGCGAGGTAGAAGAGCGCCGACTTGAGCAGCGCGGCGGGCCAGGTGGTGCGGTAGAAGCTGCGCACGCAGAAGGAGATGAAGACGTAGCCCAGCAGAGTGCGTGCCGGGAAGTACCAGCGATCCACCGCCGCCATCGCCGCCCCGAGCGCCGCCGCCAGCAGCAGGTAGCCGCCCCAGACGAAGCAGAGCGCCACGTAGGTCTCCGCCCAGTTGCGGCCGCCGCTGCGGAACAGCGCCCACAGCACCGCCGACGCCGGCAGCAGGAAGAGGAACACCAGGTAGTTGATCAGCGCCGCGATGACGATCGCCGACTCCTGCGCCCCTGGCCCGTAGCTCACCTGCACGTCGAGCAGGGTGACCACCAACACGTAGAGCGTCGCGGTGACGAAGAGGAACTTGAAGGGATTGGTGACGCCGGCGCGGCGGCCATCCAGGTAGCCGCGCAGCAGGTCGCCCGGATCGGCGAGCAGGGCCCTCGCGGTGCGCACGATCCGGAAGTCGAGACCGAGGAGCTGGTCCCTCGCCTCGACGAACGCGCCACGGAACGTGATGCGACGCGGCGCGCGCTCGCCGCAGGCGGCGCAGTACGAGGCGTCGATCGGCGCGCCGCAGGACGGGCACGTCGACGCCGCGGCAGGTGGAGCGATCTCTTGGCTGCTCATCGGGGAGTTCGGCGGGAGCCTACATCGCGACGTCTGCTCTACACTCCCGGGCGAACTTTTGTTCGAAGGCCTCGCCATCCAGCCGATCCGGCCGATCCGGCCGCCCGCTCGCACGACGCTCGAACCCGCGGAGATCACCGACGATGAGCAACCCACCAGATCCCACCGCCTACCCAGGGCGCATCCTGAGCGGTGAGCGCGAGGTCTCGCAGCTCGAGCTGCTCGGCCGCGTGGCGCGCGCGGCGAGCGGCTTCGCCTCTCTCGGGCTCGGCAACGGCGACGCGGTGGCCCTGATGCTGCGAAACGACTTCCCCTTCTTCGAGGCGTCGATGGCCGCCAATCTGGTCGGCGCCTACGCGGTGCCGATCAACTGGCACTACCGCGCCGACGAGGCGGGCTACATCCTGCGCGACTGCCAGGCGAAGGTGCTGGTGGCGCACGCCGACCTGCTGCCCCAGATCGCCCGCGGCGTGCCGCCGGAGATCGAGCTGTTCGTGGTGCCGACGCCGCCCGAGGTGCGCGACGCCTACCGGGTCGACCCCGAGGCGTGCTCGCTGGAGAACGGCCAGCGGGCCTGGGCCGAATGGCTCGAGGCGCAGGCACCGCGGCCGCTCGAGGCGCCGTCGGCACCGTCGAGCATGATCTACACCTCCGGCACCACCGGCAACCCCAAGGGAGTGCGCCGCGATCCGCCGACCCCCGAGACCGCGGCGCGCTTCGCCCAGATGGTGTTCAAGATCTTCGGCTTCGGCGAAGACGGCGACTTCCGTACCGCGATCACCGGGCCGATGTACCACTCGGCGCCGAACGCCTACGGCCTCTACGCGGCGCGCAACGGCGGCTTCTGCGTGCTGCAGCCGCGCTTCGATCCTCTCGAGCTGCTGCAGCTCATCGAGCAGCACCGCCTCACCCACCTGCACATGGTGCCGACGATGTTCGTCCGCCTGCTGCAGCTCGGCGAGGAGGAGCGCTCGCGATTCGACCTGAGCTCGCTGCAGTTCGTGGTGCACGCCGCGGCGCCATGCCCAGCCGACGTCAAGCGGGCGATGATCGAGTGGTGGGGACCGGTGATCTACGAGTACTACGGCGCCACCGAGACCGGCGGCGTGGTCTTCCACGGCTCCGAGGAGGCGCTGCGAAAGCCCGGCACGGTCGGCAAGGCGATCGAGGGCGGCATCGTCAAGATCCTCGACGAGCAGGGCGGCGAGCTCGGCCCCGGCGAGGTCGGCGAGGTCTACCTGCGGATCGAGGGCATGGCCGACTTCACCTACCACGGCAACGACGAGAAGCGACGCGCCATCGAGCGCCAGGGGCTGGTGACGGTCGGTGACATCGGCTACCTCGACGACGACGGCTACCTCTTCCTCTGCGATCGCAAGAACGACATGGTGATCTCCGGCGGCGTCAACATCTATCCCGCCGAGATCGAGGCGGCGCTGATCGGCATGGAGGGGGTCAAGGACTGCGCCGTCTTCGGCATCCCCGACGAGGAGTTCGGCGAGGCGCTGGCTGCCTACGTCGAGCCGCTGCCCGGAGCCCGGCTCGACGCCGGCAAGGTGCGCGCCTTCCTCGCCGACAAGCTCGCCCGGTACAAGGTGCCACGGCTGATCGAGTTCTCCGACGACCTGCCGCGCGAGGACTCGGGCAAGATCTTCAAGCGCAAGCTGCGCGCCCCCTACTGGGAGAAGGCCGGCCGCCAGATCTGAGCACCCTCGGCCGAGGTCGCCGCTAGTCGCGGCGCAGGGCGCGGTAGGGGTCGATGCGCGAGGCCGAGCGCGCCGGCGCGACGCTGGCGACGAGGGCGGCGAGCGTCAGCAGGAGCGCCACGCTCCCCAGCACCGACGGCTCGAACCACTCGACGCCGTGCAGCAGCGAGCGCAGGCCAGGCAGTGTGACGGCGGCCAGGAGCAGGCCGATCCCGACCCCCCAGGCGGCCACGCGCACGCCGCGGCCGAGCACCAGGTTGGCGATCTGGACCCGGCTGGCGCCGACCGCCATGCGCAGGCCGATCTCGAAGCGGCTCTGACCTACCCAGAAGGCGACGATGGCGTAGATCCCGGTGATCGACAGCAGCAACGCGAGGGACGCGGTGATCGAGGCGATCCAGGACTGGAAACGCTCCGCGGCCACCGAGGAGCGACTCAACCGCGACAGGGTCGTGGCCAGGTTGAGCGGCTGGCTCGGATCGACCTCGAGCGCCGCCGCGCGCATCGGCGCCAGCAGGGTCTCCGGATCGACGCTCGTGCGCAGCACCAAGGAACGGCCGCCCAGCGAGTAGCGCTGCTTGACGAAGTACATCTCGGGCTTGGGCGGCGCTCCGAGCGTCGCGAAGCTGGCGTCCGCCACCACACCGACCACCTCGAACGGATCGCGCCCTGCCGCCGGCACCACCAGGCTGCCGCGGGTGGCAGCGCCTTCGGGCCAGACCCGGCGCGCCATGGTCTCGTTGACCACCACGGTCGGCGGCCCGCCGTGGTCGCGATCGTCGAAGGTCCTTCCGGTGACCAGCTCCATGCCGAGAGCCTCGAAGTACCCCGGCGAGACGAGGCGGAAGAACGCCTGCTCGCCCGCGTCGGCGCCCGGCTCCTCGGGCAGGTCGGCGCGGCGGTACGGCACGTCGTAGTCGAGGGTGTCGGGATCCATCGGCAGCGAAGTCGTGGTCGCAGCCCTGACCACGCCTGGCAGCGACTCGAGGCGCTCGAGGAGGCGCTCGAAGTAGGCCTTCTCGTCCTCGAGATCGGCGTAGCGCCGATCGTCGACGTAGATGCGCGCCACCGCCACCGAGTCGACGTCGTATCCGGGGTCCGACGCGGCCAGACCACGGAAGCTCTGCACCAGCAGGGCGCCGGCCGCCAGCAGCACCAGAGCGAGCGCCACCTGTGCGGCGGCCAGACCGGAGCGCGTGCGCTGACCTCCGATCTCCTCGCGGGCGCTCGGCCGCTGACGAGCTCCGACACCGCGCAGGGACACCAGTGCCGCTCCGAGCGTGCACCCAGTGCCCACAGCCAACGACAGAGCGAGCGCGAAGCCCAGCACCGGGAGATCCAGCCGGACCTCCGAGACCCTCGGCAGCAGACCCTCGGCGAGGTGGAGCAGCTCGCGCTGCAGCAGCCAGGCGACGGCGACTCCGACGGCTCCTCCGGCCAGGGCGAGCACCGTTCCCTCCACCAGCTGTTGAGCCAGCAGAGCGGTCCTGGTGGCTCCCAGGGTGGCACGGGTGCGCAGCTCGCCGCGGCGCACCGTGAGACGGGTGACCATCAGGTTGGCGAAGTTCGCGCTCGCCAGCACCAGGAGCAGCAGGATCCCGGCGAAGCCGAGCCACAGGCCTCTCGCCACCGCACCGAGGAGATCCTCGCGGAAGTGCGAAACCGCCGCCGTCCACTCCGCCAGGCGGGAGTCCTCCTCCGCGATCCCGGCGTAGAGCCGATCGAGCTCCGCCGACAACGTCTCCTCCGTCGCTCCGCCGCCGAGTCGGGCGATCGGCAGCAGTCGGCGGGTGAGGGCGCGATCGTCGACGCGGAAGCCGTCGCACAGCCAGAGCTCGACACCGGCGATCGGCGCTGGTGGCACGCTCGAGACCACGCCGACCACCCGCACCAGCTCACCGTCGAGCCGCAGGCCGGACCCGAGCACCGCCTCGTCACCGCCGAAGGCGCGTTCGAAGAGCTCCTCGGAGATCACCGCGACGGAGCCGCGACCGCTGCGCGGCGGCGCATCGTCGGGCGCGAAGACACGCCCTCGCAGAGGCTGGATACCCAGCAGGTCGAAGAGGTCGGTCGAGCCGACGATCGCGTTGGCGAGCTCGACCGGCGTGCCGCGGTACGCCCCGCCGGCCTCCAGGGTCACCGAGTCGTAGTACCAGGCGGCGAGGTGCGCCTCGGTCACCTGCTCGCGGAGATGGTGGTAGACCGACGGCGACAGCCCGGCGGCGTCGTGCGGGTTGGCGCGGTGCACCTGGCGCAGGTTGACCAGCTCGTGCGGCGACTCGAGGCCCAGCGGTTTCAGCAGCACGCCGTAGACGACTCCGAAGATCGCCACGCTGGCGCCGATCCCGATCGCCACGGTGGCCACCCCGACGGCCGGCAGCAATGGTCGTCGCCGGATCTGCCGGATCGACACCCGCAGGTTCCGCAGCACTCTCTCGAGCATTCCGTCTCCTCCCCTCGATCCGCGGCCGGCCTCTCGCCCGCTCTGGGAACGGCGAGGACCTGCGGCGGGGCCACCGCGGCCCGAAACCGACTGCCGCCATCCGCCGGTCCACCTCTCGATCCGGAGCCGCGCCGCGGTGCACGACAGATCGAGCGCGGCGCGCAGGGTGAACGCCGTCACGCCGAGCCACCCGGTTCGCATCTCGGCGCGATACGCCATCTCGCCGAACAGGCGCAGCATCTCGTCGCCCGAGTCGCGGCGCAGCCGGCCTGGCAGCAGCCAGAGCAGCGCCGCGTAGAGGCGTCGCATCGCGCGCGTGGACGGGCCGATTCTGCTGATGCTCATGGGCGACTCCTCCCCACCGCCCGCGACCCAGCCAGCCGCGAGCGCGCCAGGCCCAGCTGCCGTTCGAGCGCGCGCGTCTCGGCTTCGAGGCGCGCGACCCCCACCGCACTGAGTCGGTAGTAGCGACGCCGAGCATCGGTCGCCTCCGCCGGCGGCTCCGAGCGCTCGATCCAACCCGCCTCCTCGAGCCGTGACAAGACGGCGTAGAGGTTCCCCGGCAGCACCTGAACGCGTCCCTCGGTCTCCTCCTCGAGTCGCTGCACCAGGGCATAGCCGTGGCACGGCCCCTCGAGCAGGCAGATCAGGAGGGACAGCTCCAGCGGCTTGAGGGCCTCGCTCTGCGCGTCGTTCGGCATCGGTCGACGTCTCTATACTGAGAATCAGCACAGAGGTTGCAACTCGTCCCGTGGCCATCGCCTCGCCGCCGCCTACCCTAGGAGCCCCAGGGCTACACTGCGGCCCATGCCCTATCCCCACCACGAGCCTCTCCGCCGCCGATCGACCTGCCCCCTGCCGACTCTGTTCCTGGTCGCGCTTCTCGCCACCTCGCTGCCCGGCAGTACCGCCGCGCTCTCCGGTGAGGACCTGCCCGCCACCGACGACGGCGCGCGCGCCCTGGTCGACGGGTATCTGGAGGCCTGGCACGCCTTCCATCCGTCACGCGCCGCTCGGCTCGGCGCGGTAGAGGCGATCTTCGGTCTCGAGGACCGTTCGGCGGCGGCGGTCGCGGCCTGGGTCGCAGCCAACGAAGCGACTCTCGCCGAGGCCGAGCGGCTGGCCGATCCGCGGGCGCTGTCGCCGGCGCAGCTCGTCGACCTCAGACTGCTGCGCGCCGAGGTGCGCCGCGAGCTGGCCACCTGGCGCGACGACGAGCAGGCGGTGCGGTCGCTCGCCGTCTACGCCGATCCGATCTCCGCAGCGCTCCCCGCCGTGCTCGGATCCGAGACGCTGACCCGCGGCGAGGTGCAGGTCCTGGTGGGCCGACGGCTGGCCGCGATCGAGCGCCTCGCCCTCGCGGCGCAGGCCAGCTGGCGCGGCGAGGAGCGACGCGACGCCGAAACCGGGCTCGAGAAGCTGCGGGCGACACGGGATGGGTTGGCGGCAGGCGCCGGGCTCTCGTCGGCCGGCAGCTCACAGGGTGCCACCGCGCCCTTCGCCGGCGAGCGCGCCGCGGCGCTGCGCGCCCTCGACGAGTTGATCGCCCGCGTCGAGCAGCGCCTGCCCGAGCTCGAGGAGCGTTCCCCGGTGCTCGGCGCCGAGGCCTACGCCCGCGGCCTCTCGCTCTACCTCGACCGCGACACCACGCCCGAGGAGCTGCTGGCCCTGGCCGACGCACAGATCGAGGACGCCAAGGCCGAGGTCCGCCGCCTGTCGCGCGAGTACCTCGTCGGCATCGAGAGCGAGACGGCCTCCGGCGATGCCGACGCTCTGGTCCGTCGCGCCATCGAGGCGGTGGGAGCGCGCCGACCGACGGACAACCCGGAGTACCTCGAGGAGCTGCGCGGGTACGGGGGCGAGATCGAGCGCTTCGTGCGCGAGCGCGGCCTCGCCACGATGCCGGACAACCACACCCTCAGCATCGAGATCGCACCCGAGAGCGCCGCCGAGATGGCGCGGGTCGGCTTCGTCGACAGCGCGCCGCCGCTGGCTCCGAACCCGTGGACGACCTGGTACCTGGCCACCATCCCCGACGACTTCCCGGAGCAGGAGCGGATCGACTTCTGGCGCTCGTTCAACTACGCCTACAAGAAGTTCATCGTCGTGCACGAGCTCTTCCCCGGCCACTATCTGCAGCAGAAGCTGTTGCGCGAGAACCCGCACCCGGTGCGCATCCACTTCCCCTGGCAGCCGTTCACCGAGGGATGGGCGACCTTCTGCGAGGAGGTGGCGTTCGAGCACGGCTGGGCCGAAGGAGACCACCTGGTGCGCCTGGCGCAGCAGCTGAAGCGACTCGAGAACGCCAACCGCGCCTTCATGAGCGTGCAGGCGCACGTCAACGGCTGGAGCGAGCAGCGCGTCTACGAGACCTCGATCGAACGCGCCTGGCTGGCGCCGCAGTTCGCCAAGAGCCTGTGGCACCGGCTGATGAACTGGCCCTTCCAGATGACCACCTACATGCTCGGCGGCCTCGAGCTGCAGGATCTCTACGGCGAGGAGAAGCAACGCCTCGGCGACGACTTCTCGACCCGCGAGTTCATGGACACCGTGCTGCGCCTCGGCCCGATCCCGATCGACGAGATGGGCCGGTTCCTGCGCCAGCCGCGGACGGGCGAGATGCCCTGACCCGCTGAAGCCGGGACCTCCACCTCGACCTGTCGGACGCGGTCGGGGGGGCAGCGAGCCATCACGGGGCAGCTCACCTCACGGTCGCGAGCCGATGACCTCGCGGGTCATTGACCTGACATCGCCCCGCACCGAGAGTCGGCACCACGGCCGAGTACCGCCCGCGGACCGAGTACGGCTCGCCAGCACGGCCACACCTTCCGGAGAAACGGCTTGAAACCCAACCTCGCCCACGCGGTCTCGATCCTCCTCGCCCTCGTCGGTCTGCTGCACCTGCCGCCGCTGATCGGTGCGCTCGGCGCCGACCGACTGCGCGCGCTCTACGCCATCGAGGTCCAGGAACCGAACCTGGAGATCCTGCTGCGTCACCGCGCCGTCTTCTTCGGCTTGCTGGGGATCTTCCTCGTCTACGCGGCAGTGCGACCGGCAGCGCAGCCGCTGGCGCTCGGCGTCGGGCTGGTCAGCGTGCTCAGCTTCGTCGTCCTGGCCCAGCTCGTCGGTGACTACAACCAGGCGATCCGGCGGGTGGTGATCGCCGATCTCGTCGGAGCGGCGCTGCTGTCGGCGGCGACTGTCCTCCATCTGGTGCACAGGCCCGGGGGCTGAGGCGATCCGGTGGAGCTTCCGGACACGGCTCGCACGAAGCAGCGGCCTGGCAGCGCTCCGCAGCAGCAGAGCGCGCCATACTCCTCGCCATGCCCGATCCGCTGGCGCAGACGAGCCACCGACCCTGGCCGCTCCCCTCGAGGCGATGGTTCATGGCCCAGGGCTGGTGCGACCTGCTCTTCGCCCACTGGCGGGTCCCGGTCGAGGCGCTGCGGCAGCGCATCCCGGAACGCCTCCAGATCGACACCTTCGGCGGCGAAGCGTGGATCGGCGTGGTGCCGTTCCGCATGCGAGGCATCCGCCCCCGATTCCTGCCGGCGGTCCCCTGGCTCTCGGCGTTCGCCGAGCTGAACCTGCGCACCTACGTGCGACTCGACGACCGTCCCGGCGTCTTCTTCTTCAGTCTCGACGCCGCCAATCCCGTCGCCGTCGCGCTGGCGCGACGCTTCTTCCTGCTGCCCTACTTCCGGGCCCGCATGCAGTGCGTCGACGAGGGGGACGATCTCGCCTACGCCTCGCGGCGCACCCATCCCGGCGAGACCGCGGTCGCCTTCGCGGGGCGCTACGGACCGACCGGTGGGGTCTTCCACGCCGAGCGGGGCACGCTCGAGCACTTCCTCACCGAGCGCTACTGCCTCTACGCCAGCGGCGCCAGCGTCGGTCGATCCGGGGATTCACTGCTGCGCGCCGAGGTGCACCACGCGCCCTGGCCGCTGCAGCCAGCACGAGCCGCCCTCGAAGTCGCGCCCCTTCTCGCCACGGTCGGCGTCGAGTCGGCCGCGGCAGCGGCGCCGCACCTTCTCTTCGCGCGCCACATCGACGTCAGGGTGTGGCGGCCGCGGAAGGTCTGATCCCCGGAGACCACGAGGCGCGTCGAGCAGCCTGCGGTGCAGCGAGCTCAGCCCGAGGCGACCGTCGTCAGCCGTCGTCAGCCGTCGGCCGACCTCGGCGTCGCGCTGACACCGACCGCACCCAGCTCGATGGCGAGCCAGGCCTTCGCCTTCGCCCAGTCGCGGCGCACCGTTCTCGCGGTGACCTCGAGCAACTCCGCGATCTCCTCCTCGTTGAGGCCGCAGAAGTAGCGCAGCTCGGTCACGCGCCGCACCCGCGGGTCGAGGTGTCCGAGCTTCTCAAGGCTCTGGTCGAGAGCGATCATGAACTCCGCCTGGTCGTCCGTGCTCAGCTCGTCGAGCTCGACCTCGGCGCGCTCGGCCCCGCCGCCGCGCTTGCGAGTCATGCGACGACGTGCCTCGTCGAGCAGGATGTTGCGCATCGCCTTGCTGGCCACCGCGTAGAAGTGTCGGCGGTGGTCGTAGCGCGGACTGCCGGCCTTGGCGAAACGCAGGTAGGCCTCGTGCAGCAGCGCCGTCGTCTGCAGAGTGGCTCCCCCGAGACGTCGGCGCCGTTGGCTGCGCGCGATGCGGCGCAGCTCGTCGTAGACGAGAGGAAAGAGCTCCTCGAGCGCCGTCTCCTCGCCTCCAGCCAGGCGCTCCAGCACCAACGTGATCTCGCGGTCGTCGGGAGCGTTCGATTCCATGGCTGCGGCGGGAGCGTCGGCGTGATCGCCCAGCGACCGACGACTCCTCTATCCTATGCACACATGCGAATCGACCCTCCGGAGCACGATCTGTCCTCTCGGCGCCAGATCGCCTGGATCCACGGATGACGCGGCCTCATCCCGAAGAGCTCGAACGCTGGCGTCGGATCTCGGCGGAGATCGACGACAGGGATGCCGAGCCGGCCGACGAACAGGGTGATCTCGGGGCTCTCGCTCGTCGGCCCGGGGAGACGGCGCAGCGGTCGGGTCGCGGCGCGAGCCCGCTCGAGCTGCCGATCGAGGACGGACTGGGCGCCCTGGTCGCCGCGGCCCTCGACCGAAGGGAAGGGAGCTTCGGACTCGAGGCCGGACGCCTGGTCGGTCCGTACCGCATCGTCGAGCCTCTGGGCAGCGGCGGCATGGGAGCGGTGTACCTCGCCAGCCGGGCCGACGGCGCCTTCGACCAACAGGTCGCCCTCAAGGTCCTCCACCGCAGCCCGGCCGACGAAGCCGCCCACCAGCGGTTCGTGCAGGAGCGCCAGATCCTCGCCGGCCTCAGGCACCCCAACATCGCCCGGCTGCTCGACGGCGGCGTCGTCGACGGGCGCCCCTACCTGGTGCTCGAGCGGGTGGAGGGCGAAGCGATCACCGAGTACTGCCGGAGCCACGCGGTGCGGCCGGAAGAACGCATCCGCCTGCTCCTCCAGGCCTGCGACGCCGTCGCGCACGCCCACTCGCACGGCATCGTG
Source organism: Acidobacteriota bacterium (assembly GCA_003388555.1). Taxonomy (GTDB): domain Bacteria; phylum Acidobacteriota; class Thermoanaerobaculia; order Multivoradales; family Multivoraceae; genus QQVD01. The sequence continues at coordinate 62,332 of QQVD01000056.1, forward strand.
CATCGCGACCTCAAGCCATCGAACCTGCTCGTCGAGCGCGGCCCGGATGGCTCCGCACGGGTCGCGGTGCTCGACTTCGGCATCGCCCGCATCGAACACGCCGATCTCCACGTCACCTCGACCGGCGAGATCTTCGGAACGCCGGGCTACATGTCGCCGGAACAGGCTCTCGGCGACCGCGAGGCGGTCGATCGCCGGACCGACGTCTACTCCCTCGGCGTGGTGCTCTACGAGCTTCTCAGCGGCGCGCGACCCTACGAGGGAGAGACCACTCCTCAGATCCTGCACCAGGTGCTGGAGAGCGAGCCGACGCCGCTCGAGCGGCGGCTGCCGGGGGTACAGAGAGACCTCGCGACGATCACCGAGACCTGTCTGGCGCGCCTGCCGCAGCAGCGCTACGACTCGGTGCGCGAGCTCTCCTCCGACCTCGAGCGCTTCCTCGAAGGGCGGCCGATCGCGGCCCGTCCGGTCGGCTGGGGCGAACGCCTGCTGCGCCGCGCCCGCCGGCGGCCGAAGACCGCGGCGCTGATCGCCGGTTCACTGCTGCTCACCCTGACCTACCTGGCGCTCGCGGTGACCACCGCGATCCGGCACGCCAGGGACCTCGAGGCGGAGCGCAACGCGGCGATCGCGGCGCGGCGCGACGCCGAGGGACTGCTCGACTTCCTGCTCGATGACCTGCACGAGGACCTCGACCGCATCGGCCGCCTCGACCTGCTCGACAAGGTCGCTCGCCTGTCGCTCGACTACTACGACCGCCGCGGCGTCGGCGGCCCCGAGGACGAGCTGCGCCGGGGGCGAGCGCTCTCCAACGCCGGCGGAGTGCTCGAATCCAGCGGCGACATCGCACGCGCGATCGAGGCCTACAGCGACAACCTGCGCCGCTTCGACGCCCTGGCCGCTGTCGAGCCGGATCCCCGCTGGCAGCGCGAGCGGATCCGCGCCCACGCCGCCCTCGCCGACGCCCACGCAGTCCGCGGCGACCTCGCTCCCGCTCGCGAGCACGCACGCGAAGCGCTGCAGCTCGGAGACGCGGGCACCGCCGCCGAAGCCGGGCTCGAGGGCTGGAGCGACCTGCTGTTCGAGACCGTGTCGACCGCCGGCTGGATCGAGCGTGAGGCTGGCGACCCGCAGGAGGCGCGCCGACTGATCCACCGAGCGCTCGACATGGCCACCGCCGAATCGCTGCGGCCCGAAGCCGACCCGAAGTGGCTGAACCGCCGAGCCATGGCGCTGTCGTACCTCGGCCTGATGCGTCACGAGGACGGCGATGCCGAAGCAGCGCTGGAGCGCTACGAGCAGGCCCTGACCATCTGCAGCGAGCTGGTGGCGAGGGCTCCCGACGACACCGCCTGGCGCGAAGAGCTCCTCTACACCCTCAACCGCATCGCCTCGGCGCACCTCGACCGGGGCGGTCACGCCGCCGCTCTCGCCGCGCTGGAGCGCGCCTCCACGCAGGCGGATCTCCTCCTCGGCGTCGAGCCCGGGAACGCCGAGTGGGCGCGTGAGCAGAACATCACCTTCGCCTCGATGGCGGTGGCGCGCCGCGAGCTCGGCGACCTCGAGGGCGCACTGCGCGACATCGGCAGGAGCCTGGAGATCTCGCGCCGCATGCTGGCGCGCTTCCCGACCAACCACTCCGCCGCCAACGACCTCGCATGGGACCTGGTCGACGCCGGTCGCATCCAGCACGACCTGGGTCGTCGCGGCGAGGCTGCGGCGTCGTGGCGGGAGGCGCTCGACGTCGTGCGGCGGGCACGCGAAGCGGCACCGCAATCGCTCTACTACATGGACACCGAGGCGCAGGCGCTCCTCGAGCTCGGCCGCACCGAGGAGGCACGGCCCCTGGTGGCGCAGCTGCGCGAAGCGGACTGGCACGCACCGGAGCTCTGGGCCCTGGTGGAGCGGGAGCAAGCGCGCCTCAGGCTAGGAGGCACACCATGACTGCCGAATCCACGCAGGCGGCCTGCCAGGGCCCGCCCACCTCACCGAGTCCCATTCCACCGGCCGAGGAGCTTGGTGCCTACGAGACCGGCACCCGCGTCTACGCCCAGGTCTTCGAGCTGCAGAAGATGCTCGCCGATTCGTCGTACAAGTTCGTAGCGGTCACCGGAGCGGTCTGGACAGTGGTCTTCACCGAGCAGCTGGCCCTCCCGACACAGGCCAGCATCGCCCTCCTGCTGGTCCATGCCGTCGCTTCGGTCTGCTTCCTCTTCCACTCGATGTCGTTGGGGAACGCCATGCGGTTGCGCTTCGAGTTCCTGCCCCGCTTCGGCGAGCAGTTCTATCCCAGGATCGAGAACGAGATCGGCAAGTGGGCGTTCACGCGGGTCTTCCCGGACGGCGAGGCCTCGCTGAAGCAGCGCCTGGCGCGGTGGGGCCGGCAGCTCTGGATCTGGTACCTGCTGCCGGCATGCGGAGCGGTCGGCAGCCTGGTCCTCCTGCGGCTCGAGCTCTGAGCACCGATCGATCGGTGGAACACGCGCGGCGAATCCGCCGCTAGGGGACGCCCGCGACGGCCAGCGTGCGCTCGAGGAACGCCCGCACGTCGGCCAGGAACCGCTCGTGCGACGGATGGTGCAGGTACATCATGTGCCCCGCCTCGTAGTAGGTGAACTGCACCCGCTCGCGGGGGATGCCGTGGCGGTCGAAGGTGACCTCGGCGTCGAAGAACGGTGTCGCGAAGCCGTCGTAGCCGTTGGCCACCAGCACCTCGAGCTCGGGATTGCGACTCATCGCCTCGGCCAGCCGGCGCGCCACGTTGACGTACGACGGCTCCCACCAGCCACCGCCCTCGGGCCGGTACGACCAGCTCTGGCCCAGCTCGGGCGGACCCGACAGGTTGTACTGCATCGTCGGCAGATCGACACCGAGCTCGCCGCGCATCACCTCGTGCAGAGCCGCCGCGTAGGCGCTGTCGATGGCGTCCCCTGCGGGGTCGCCGGCCGGCCGTTCGGCGACGTCGTCGAGGTCGTCGCCGGTGTAGCGGCCGTCGAGGCGGCCGACCGCGAGGCCCTTCTCGCGCAACAGCTCCTTGCGGAAGCGGTCGGCGAGCGGCCGCAGATCCGAGCGTTCGATGTAGGCCGGATCCAGGCCCGTCAGAGCCGCCAGGCGATCGCGGATGCGCACGCGCTCGCCCGCCGGCAGCGAGCTGCCGCGCAGCAGCGCCGATCCGTACTCGTCGTAGGCGAAACGGCGCGTCTCGTCGAGCAGACCCTCGAGCGTCGCGGCCGTTCCCATGCGCTCGATCTTGCCGTGGTACCAGGCCGTGGCGGCCAGGGTCGGCAGGTAGGTCAGGTAGGAGCGCAGGTTGTCGTGGGCCGGCGTCGAGCCCTGGTAGTCGAGCGCCTGCGACACCAGGATCAGGCCGTTGAGGCTGACGCTGCCGCGGCCTTCTAGCAGGTCGGCGACGGCCGCAGCCCGAGTGCTGCCGAACGACTCACCGATCAGGTACTTGGCAGCGTTCCACCGGCCGTGCTCGGTGACGAAGGCGCGGATCAGCTCGGCGATCGACGCGGCGTCGCCGTCGAGGCTCCAGAACTCCTTCGGCTCGTGCTCGCCGAGAGCCCTCGAGTAGCCGGTGCCGACGGGGTCGACGAAGACCATGTCCACCAGGTCGAGCGGGGTGAGGCCGTTGTCCTCGATCGGGTAGGGCGGCGCCCCGGCGCTGCGTGCGTCGCTCGGCACCACCACCCGGCGCGGCCCGAAGGTGCCCATGTGCAGCCACACCGAGCTCGACCCGGGGCCGCCGTTCCACACGAACGCCACCGGCTTCGCTCGCGGCGGATCGATCTCGAGATAGGCGAAGGTGAAGATCGCCGCCTTCGGCTGCTGCTCGTCGTCGTAGAGGAACGTCTCGCCGGCGATCGCGCGGTAGCGCAGCGCGCGGCCGCCGAAGGTGCCCTGGTGCTCGCTGACGAAGCGGTGCGGCGCGCGCTGCTCGCCGGCGCCGGCGGTGCTCGGCTCCTCCGCCACCGATCCCTCGCCGGGCGCGGCAGCGAGCGACTGCAGGCTGCAGAGCAAGAGGGCCACCGCGGCGAGGAGCGCCGGGCGGGAGCGCGGCGGGAGCCGGAGGGGTGCGGCGTCGTGCATCGATCGATCTCCTCGCGAGCGGAAGAGTCAGGGGTTCGTGACGAGTGCGGACTGGGCCGAGATCCTAACCGTGCACCCGGGAGGGTCGCCGGAGCGGAAGTCGGCTCGAGAAAGCACTCACCGAAGACGGAAATCAGGTTCTGCTCAGGGTTTCGAGCCACCGGCGACCGGTGCCGGCTGCGTACGCTGGAGGAGACGAGACCTCACTCGGTCCCTCGCCCCCGGAATCGACACAGCGAAGGGAGACCCGATGCCCGACGAGAAGCAGAGTGCCCTCCATCCACTCCCCAGCCCGCCCACCACTGGGAGCCGACGCCAGCTCCTGTTCGCCGGGCTGGCGGCGATCGCCACGGCGACGACATCGCCCGGCCGGAGCGCAGCGGCGCTGCTGGTTCGCGAGGAGTCCCGCCTGAACGCAGATCTCCTGCGCTCCTTCTGGAGTGCCGTGCACGCCGGCGATCGCGCTGCCGTCGCGGCCCTGCTCGACGCCGACGGGGGCCTGATCGGCCGCGTGGATCCCGAGGGCCGCTCGCCGTTCGCCGTGGCTCACCTGGAACACCACGGCGAGGTCGCCGAGCTGCTGCGCGCCCGCGGCCACCAGCCCGACCTGCACGAGGCGGCGTTGGCGCTCGACTGGACGCGCTTCGAGGAGCTCGCCGGGCAGCGCCCTGGGGAGGTGAACTCCGCCCATCCGATCGGCGGCACCACCATGCACGCCGCCGCTCTCGGCGGCGCACAGGACTCGATCTGGCGCGTCTACGCCCAGGCCGGCAATCCCAACCCGGCGCTCACCGGCCCCTCCCCGCTGCAGGTCGCTCTGAGTCACCCCGATCTCGCCGTCGCCGAGATGACCGCCGCGACGCTGCTCGCCAACGCTGCGTCACCGCACCCTCCGGCGCCACCACGGTCCGGTGGGGTCGACCCGCCGCTGCACCTCGCCGCGGCCCGCGGCAGCGCGGTGCTCGCCGAGATGCTCGTCCGCCACGGAGCCGATCCGGAGCTCCGGAACACCCGTGGGCGCACCGCGGCGGAGCGCGCCCACGAGTCTGGGCACCGCAACGTCGAGACCCTGCTGACGCTGCACACCCGGATCGCCCGCACCCACCACACCGGCCGCACCGCCTCGACGGTCGACGGCGCTCCCTACCGCCCGCCGCAGCTCGACGACCTCGAGCCCCGCCGGCGCCACGGCGTCGTCGGCATGGCCCACCGCGACCTCGACGGCGTGCGTGCAGCGACCGGCGGCGAGGCGCGCCTGGCGCACTCGGTCGCCACCACCGGGGAACGCGCGGTCGAGGCGGGAGCGCACATGGGGCGGCGCGACATCGTCGACCACCTGCTGGGGCTCGGCGCGCCGTACGCTCTGACCACCGCCGTGATGCGGGACGACCGCCTCGCCGTCGAGCGCGCCCTCGACGCCGATCCGCTGCGTATCCACGAGCGCGGCGCGCACGACTTCGCGCTGCTCTGGTACCCGTTGATCGGCCGCTGCGATCCGGCGATGACCGAGCTGCTGCTGGCACGCGGCGCCCGGGTCGACGAGCAGCACTTCCTCGGCACGACCGCGCTGCACTGGGCCTGCATGACGGGAGACCTCGCGGTGATCGAGCTGCTGCTCGCCGCCGGTTGCGACATCGATCGGCCGGGACGCAAGTTCGGGCCCGAGCCGCTGCGGCCCATCGACCACGCCAGGCAGCGCGAGCACGCCGAGGTCGTCGATCTGCTGCGCGCCCGTGGAGCGCGTGCCTGAAGCCCTGAGGCAGAGCCTGTGCAACGATCGCGCCCCCGGCGCTGGCCGCGCCACCGGCTGCAGCCCGGTCGAGCCGTCGAGGCGGGCACCGGGATGTCGTCGCCTCGGCAGCAGCGCTACGCTCGCGAGCCACCGGTCGGCATGCGAGCGCAAGGGCGAGAGGTGATCCAGACCAGCGACACGGACGGTCCGTCCCCGACGCAGAGCTCCAGGGAGCTCTGTCGGCTCGGGCCCTTCACGTTCGATGCCGCCAGCGGCGAAGTGATCGACGCTGCCGACCCGGCCGCGACGCCGACCCGGCTGCCGCCGAAGCCCGCGGCGTTGCTGCAGCTCCTCGTCGAGGCCCACCCGGGCGTGGCGTCGCACCGGCTCATCCGCGAAACCCTCTGGCCCGACGTGGTGGTCGACTACGACCAGAGCGTGCACCAGTGCGTGCGCCAGATCCGGGCCGCGCTCGGCGACTCGGCGAGCGCGGCGCGCTACGTCGAGACCATCCCGCGCCGGGGCTACCGCCTGGTGGTGGCGCCGATTCGGCAGGGGGACCCATCCTCAGCACCTCCCGATCCTCTGCCCGAAGAGACGCCCCGAGTCACGCCCGACGGCCTGTCGGACACCGGTCACCCTGCCGACCGGCCGCCGAGCGGAGTCGCTTCCGCGTTGGAATCCCGTCCGCGATCAATGCGCGTCCCGACCCTGCTCGCGCTCCTCGTCGGATCGATGCTCTCGGCGATCGTGCTGTTCGTCGCCACCCGCAGCACGTCGGAGCGAACGGACGTCGCTGCGCACACCGTGGACAGGACTGCGGGAACCGCGGCCGCGAGAGCACTGCGCGTCGGGATCATGCCGTTCGAAGTCGTCGGCGGCACCGGCCAGCTCACCTCGGAGAACGACTTCGCCGAGCGCCTGCTGGTCCGGCTGCAGCGCGAGGCCGACTCCCGCGCGGCGAGATCGGCAGATGGGGCGTCCTCCCCGGGCTTCGAGCTCGTCGGCCCCACCAGCACGACACCCTTCGCCCGGCGCGGCGCCGACCTCAGCGACGTCGTCGACGATCTCGGTCTCGACTACCTGATCAACGGCCGGTTCCTCGACGACGGGGAAACTCCCTTCGCGCTGCTCGCCGAGCTCGTCAGGGCCGACGGCGCCCACGTCTGGGTCGAGCGGGTCGAGGAGTTCCCGGGAGACAGCTCTGCAGTCGACGACCTGATCGAGCGCCTCGCCGTCGCCACGGCGACCGAGATCGACACGTCGTCACACAACGCTCGGGACAGGTAGGGGGGCAGCGCCAGACCTCGGTCGTCCCTGAGCGCATCGGACGACATGGCTCACGGCGGGCACTGCCACTCCGCCACCGACTCGAAGACGGCCTGGGGAGCGTGCACCGGCAGCTGGGAGCCGTCGAGGCGCAGCGACAGCAGCTTCTCCGCGATCCTCAGCAGCGCCACGTGGGTGTAGCTCGCCTCGCCGCCCAGCTCCACCAACTCGTCCACCCGGCACCAGATCGAGGCGTTCGCCTGGTCGCTCTCGATGCCGTCGCCGACCGGGTTCGCCGCGCCGTCGCACAGAGACTCCTCCATCTCCCGTCGCACCGCGGCCGCGACCTCGGCGGAGACGGTGCTGGCCTCGAGGAAGAAGTCGCCCGGGCGCAGGGCGTAGAAGCCGTCGCCGAGAGGCTCCAGCTCTTCGATGCGGTAGTTCTGCAAACGTAGCGATTCGCCCGACATCGAGGTCTCGAGATCCCGGCCCGCGGTCGGCACCGAGAGCTTCACGCCGAGCGGGCACCAGGTCACCGTGCGTGCGTCGGCCTGTCGCGCCGCGACCGGCGACGCCGACAGTGTCGCGATCGCCAGCATCAGGTGGGATGCGACCCGCAACCAGGCAGGCCTCCCCAGACGTCGTCGTTGCTCCGGCGCCCTGCCCGGCAGCTCTCGATCCAGCATCCGCAGTCTCCTCGCGGATTCCAGCCAACTCCGATCACGAGCCTATCGTCCCCATCGCTGGCGACGCTGGCGATAGGGTTTGGCACCCTCCCCCGCAGATAAGGAGTCAAGTCGATGCGAAGATGTGCCGCCTCCCGGAGTCACACCGCCCTCGTGGCGGTCCTGACGTTGCTGCTTCCCGCCTTCCTGGCCGCCGCTCCGCTCACCCTCTCCGACGTCTTCGAGATCGAGCAGGTCGCCGATCCGCAGATCTCTCCGGACGGCAGGACCGTCGTCTACGTGCGCACGGCCGCCGACAAGATGTCGGATCGCTGGGTGTCGCAGCTGTGGCAGCTCGTGCTCGAAGGAGAGGACGCCGGGCAGCACCGGCCGCTCACCACCGGCAAGCGCTCGGCGTCGTCGCCGCGCTTCTCCCCGGACGGCAAGCGCCTGGCCTACGTGTCGTCGGGCTTCGAGGGATCCGAGGACGACTCGTCGCAGATTTGGGTGCGCTACCTCGACACCGGCGCCAGCCATCAGCTCACCCACCACGAGCACCCGCCGAGCGAGATCGTCTGGTCTCCCGACGGAGAGCGGATCGCCTTCGTGGCGCTGGTGCCGCGCAGCCCCGATCCGATCGCCGAGCTGCCCGCGGCGCCTAGCGGCGCCGAGTGGGCCGATCCGCCGAAGGTGATCGACAGACTGTTCTACAAGTTCGATCCGGTGGGCTACCTGCCGGACGGCCACTGGCACCTGTTCGTGGTGCCCTCCGGCGGCGGCACGGCGCGCCAGCTGACCACCGGCGAGCACTCGTTCGGCGGCCCTTCGCTGCGCGGCGGAGGAGGCCCGGCGTTCTCGCCCGACGGCAGGTCGCTGCTGGTCTCGGCCAACCTGCGGCCGGAGAGTGACCTGGAGCCGCTCGACACCGAGGTCTACGAGATCTCGCTCGAGACCGGCGAGCATCGGGCGTTGACCTCACGCAGGGGGCCCGACAACTCGGTGGTGATCTCGCCCGACGGGAGGCAGATCGCCTACCTCGGTTACGACGATCGCTACCAGGGCTTCCAGCTCACCAACCTCTACCTGGCCGACCGCGACGGTTCGTCGCCCCGGCAGCTCGCCAGCGGGCTCGGCCGCAGCATCGAGAGCGTCTCGTTCGCCCCCGACGGCGACGCTTTGGTGATCACCTACACCAGCGAAGGTCGCAGCCGCATCGCCCTGGTCGACCCCAGGAGCGGCAAGGCGAGCGAGCTCGCGGCGGACGTCGGCGGCGGGCTCTCGGCCTACGCCGGCGCCGGCGCGTTCTCGATCTCCGACGACGGCCGGATCGCGCTGGTCGCGTCGAGCGAGAGCTCTCCCGGCGACGTCGCGGTGCTCGAGCCGGACGGCGAGCTGCGCGTGCTGACCTCGGTCAACGACGACCTGTTCTCGCAGCGCGAGCTGGCGACGCTCGAGGAGATCTGGTTCGACTCCTCGCACGACGGCCGCAAGGTGCAGGGGTGGATCCTGAAGCCACCGGGATTCGACCCGGCGCAGAAGTACCCGTTGATCCTCGAGATCCACGGCGGTCCGTTCGCCGCCTACGGCCCGCGCTTCGACATGGAGAAGCAGCAGATGGCGGCGCGCGGCTACGTCGTGCTCTACACCAATCCCCGGGGCAGCACCAGCTACGGCGAGGAGTTCGGCAACCTGATCCACCACGCCTACCCCGGCGACGACTTCCACGATCTGATGTCCGGCGTCGACGCGGTGATCGAACGGGGCTACGTGGATCCGGAACAGCTATACGTCACCGGCGGCTCCGGCGGCGGCGTGCTGACCTCGTGGGTGATCGGTCGCAGCGATCGCTTCCGCGCCGCGGTCACCGTCTACCCGGTGATCAACTGGTACAGCTGGGTGCTCACCGCCGACATCGCCGCCTTCGGCGTGCGCTACTGGTTCCCCGGTTTCCCGTGGGACCACGCCGAGCACTACGAGAGCCGCAGCCTGCTCTCCGTGGTCGAGAACGTCACCACCCCGACCATGGTGCTCACCGGCGAGGCCGACTACCGCACCCCGATGTCTGATTCGGAGCAGTACTTCACCGCCCTGCGCCTGCTCGGTGTCGAATCGGTGCTGGTGCGCTACCCGGAGGAGAACCACGGCATCCGGAGGCGACCGAGCCACTGGATGGGCAAGATCGGCCACATCATCGGCTGGATGGAGCGGCACCGCGGCGACTGAGGAGGCGGATTCATCGCCTCGGCCGGTCCGGTCGAAGGGCGCCGGCTCGTTGTCTGAGGTGTGAGGCCGGAGGGCGAATTCGCAGCGAAACGAGGAAAACGGCGAAACAAACCTCGGCCCGACCGCGTCGCCAGAAAAGGAGGGTGACGGTCGAGAGACCAGACCGCCGCGGATTTGCATTCGCAGCGTCGAATCGACCGGTCAGCCTCCACTGGGCGGCCCTCGCCGCTCTTCTCATCTCTTCTGGCGGCCTCGAAGGACTCTCCGCCAATGTCCAGCCCCTACACCGATGCCTTCGCGCACGCTCCCGAGCGCACCGAGCTGCTCGCGGCCCTGTCGCAGTACCTAGTGCGCTTGGAGGAGATCACCGAGGCGTTTCGCCGCGCCGCCGACGCCAACACCGCCGCCTCGCTCGAGCTGCCGCTGCGCCGGCTGCAGAGTGACCTCCTCGACCGCAGCGACTTCGCCAGCTGGCACAGCTCGCAGCGCATGGCCCACGCCTACAGCCTGGCGGTACAGGAAGCGGCCGCCCACCTCGACGAGCTGCGCGCCAGCGACGACCCCCAGGAGTGGCTCGAGCACGCCGCCCTCGCCCGCCAGGCCCTGCAGCGCGCCGTAGTGAGAGTCCGCCGCCTCGACGACTGAGCCGCGACGACCGCCGAGGCCCCGCGAGACCCTCCGCCCTCCTCCCCCTTCAGGGGGTACGACCGAGGAACGAGCGGCACTGCGCACAGGCTCTCTCCGCGGCGTCTTGGGTCGCACCGCGCCTGACAACCCCCTGACATCGACTTGACATATCAGCATGGGTCGGCGTGACATCATGTCGTCACGCCATATCAAGCCGACCGTCGTAATCACAGCTCCGGGGATGGCTCTGGTTGCGACAAGGAGGATCGCCCATGCCGCTGCTCTGTCTGCCTCCTCCCCCGCCCCGGGCCGTCACCGCCCGGCTGCCCCGCCAGCGACGTCGCACGGCAGCGCCGCGCGAGGAAGCCCAGCGGCCCACCCTGGCTCTGCTCGGTCTGCCGACGCTGTCGACCCTGCTGCCGGCGTTGGCGCTCGTCTCCACCGCGGCGCCGCTCGCCGCCCAGGTCCAGCCGGTCCTCGGTGACGCCGATCCGGCCGAGCACCGCCGCCAGCGCGCCGCCCGCTTCCTGCAGCAGAGCACCTTCGGACCGACTCCGGGGCTCCTCACCGAGGTGAGCCAGATCGGCGCTGCGGCGTTCGTCGACCAGCAGCTGCAGCTCCCGCCCACCCTGCACGAGCCGTTCGTCGAAGCGCTGCTGGCCGAGGTCGAGGCGACGCTGCAGGACGGCGGCGTCCTGGCGCAGCAGCCGCCCGAGGTGCGGCAGCAGGTGATCCAGCTGGTGTCGCGCTACAGCACCGCGGCGCACCGCTACGCCTGGTGGCAGGCGGCGATGACCGGCGAGGACCAGATCCGACAGCGGGTGGCCTTCGCGCTGAGCGAGATCTTCGTCGTCTCCGACGAGCTCGACTTCCTCGAGCGCAACCCGCGGGCCCTCGCCTCCTACTACGACGTGCTGGTGCGCGGCGCTCTCGGCAACTACCGCGACCTGCTGCTCGAGGTGACGCTGCACCCGGCGATGGGCATCTTCCTCAGCCACTTCAACAACGCGAGGTCGGACCCCGACGCCGGCATCTTCCCCGACGAGAACTACGCCCGCGAGGTCATGCAGCTGTTCTCGATCGGTCTCGACGAGCTGCACCGCGACGGCACTCCCAAGCTCGACGGCCAGGGCGAGCGCATCCCGACCTACACCAACGACGAGATCACCGAGCTCGCCAAGGTGTTCACCGGGCTGGGGCCGGGCGAGCCGTTCGGCCGCTTCGGCGGACGCACCGCCGGCACCCTGCCGATGCGGATGTACGAGCCGTTCCACGAGCCCGGCGAGAAGCACCTGCTCAACGGCTTCGTCATCCCTGCCGGCCAGACCGGCATGCAGGACGTGGAGGCGGCGGTCGACAACCTCTTCCACCACCCCAACGTGGCGCCCTTCATCGTCCGCCGCCTGATCCAGCGCCTGGTGACATCCAACCCGACGCCCGCCTACATCGACCGCGTCGCGGCGGTCTTCGAGGACGACGGCAGCGGCGAGCGCGGCGATCTCTCCGCCGTGGTGCGCGCCATCCTGCTCGATCCGGAAGCGCGCGGCGGCGACCTCGACCCGCTGATCGCCGACCACGCCGGCAAGCTGCAGGAGCCCTGGCTGCGCTATGTCGGTCTGCTGCGAGCCCTCGGAGCCGAGAGCCCCAGCGGGCTGTACCTGAACCTCGGCGACCAGGCGCGCGCCGCTCTCGCGCAACACCCGCTGGGCGCGCCCAGCGTCTTCAACTTCTTCTCCCCCGACTTCCGCCCCAACGGCCCGGTGGCGGCGGCGGGCCTGACGGCGCCGGAGTTCCAGATCACCAACAGCTCGACGGTGCTCTCGGCGACCAACTTCATCGACCAGGTGAGCATCGGGATCGAACCGATCCAGCTGCCGCTGCTGCCCATGCTCTGCCTCGACCATCTCGACCTGTGCATCGAGGCGGCGGCCTGCACCGACCAGAGCTGCACCCGCGACGTCTTCGCGCAGATCCGGCCCGAAGCTCTGGCGCTGGCGCAAGAGCACCAGGTCGTCTTCGACCTCGCGCCTCACGTGGCGCTGGCCGAGGCGGGCCAGCTCGACGCCCTGATCGAGGAGCTCGGCCTGCTGCTCGCGGGCGGAGCCTTGAGCGCCGAGACTCGCGAAGTGATCTACGAGACGCTCGTCGCGCTGCCGGGGCCGGAGATCCAGGCGCGCACCGCGGTCTACCTCATCGCGATGTCGCCGGAAGCGGCGGTGGCGCGGTGACGGGCGTTCGGAGAGCGGCCGGGCGAGCCGCTCACATCACCGCGCTGGCGGACGTGCTGCCAATGGAAAGACCTTTACCCCACCCTCCCCTCGAAAGGGGAGGGGATCGGACTGGAGATCCCTCATGAGCGACCACGGACAGAACCTCCTGCGCACCGTGAACACCCGCCGCTCGCGGCGCCAGTTCTTCGTCGACCTCGGCTGCGCCACCCTCGGCACGACGACGGTCTACTCGTCGCTGTCGCATCTCGGCGCCGCCTCGGCGCTCGCCACCCCGGGGCCCGACGACTACCGCGCCCTGGTCTGCATCCTCCAGGCCGGAGGCAACGACTCGTTCAACATGCTGGTGCCGACCTCGGCGCCCGAGTACGCCGAGTACGCCGCCATCCGCCAGGACCTGGCGCTGGCGCAAGGCGAGCTGCTGCCGCTCGCCGACTCCGGCATCGCCGGGCGCACCTTCGGCGTGCACCCGCAGATGCCCGAGGTGCGCCAGCTCTACGACCAGGGCAACCTGGCCTTCGTCGCCAACGTCGGCACTCTCGTCGAGCCGACCACCCTGGCCCAGATCGACGCCGGCACCGCCAAGCTGCCGCTCGGTCTCTATTCGCACTCGGACCAGATCCAGCAGTGGCAGACCTCGACTCCGGACCTGCGCGGCGGCACCGGCTTCGGCGGACGCCTGGCCGACGCGCTCTCCGCGCTCAACACCTCGAACCAGGTGTCGATGAACGTCTCGGTCGCCGGGTCGAACCTGTTCCAGAACGGCCTGTCGACGGTCGAGTTCGCGGTCTCGCCGTCGGGCGAGAGCCTCGGGCTGAACGGCTACGACGGCGACGGCTTCTACGACCAGCTGCGCACCGCGGCGATCAACAGCCTGATCAACGACCGCTACGTGCACCTCTTCGAGCGTGAGTACGCCGGCCGCATCCGCGGCGCGCTCGACAGCGCCGAGGTGTTCTCGGCCGCGCTCGAGGCGACGCCGCCGCTGACCACCATCTTCTCGCCCACCGGCATCTCGCAGAGCCTGCAGATGGTCGCACGCACCATCGCCGCACGCGACGTGCTCGGCCACCGCCGCCAGACCTTCTTCGTGCTCTTCGGCGGCTGGGACCACCACGACGAGGTGCTGGTCAACCAGGCGAACATGCTGCCTCAGGTGAGCACCGCCCTCGGCGAGTTCTTCGCCGCCACCGAAGAGCTCGGGGTGGCCGCCGAGGTGACCACCTTCACCATCTCCGACTTCGGCCGAACCCTGACCTCGAACGGCCGCGGCTCCGACCACGGCTGGGGCGGCAACCAGATGGTGATGGGCGGGGCCGTCGCGGGCTCGAAGATCTACGGCGAGTTCCCGTCGCTGTTCGCTGGCAACGCGCTCGACACCGGCCGCGGCAGGCTCATCCCCACCACCTCGGTCGACGAGTACTTCGCTGAGATGGCGCTCTGGTTCGGCGTCGACCCCGGCTCCCTCGACGGCGTGCTGCCCAACATCGACCGCTTCTACGACGCCGCCACGGGCGAGCCCCCGCTCGGTTTCCTCAGCTGACGAGCGCGCCCGCCGCGGCGAACCGCTCTGGCCCCTCTCCCTTCAGGGGTAGGTCGGGAGGGGGTGTACCGTGAAGCGAACACCCTTCAGGGGGTACGACCGAGAAAGGCGCGGCACCGCTCGCTACCGCTAGGTTCGGCACCGGGGGTGTCTCAGTCAGAGATCCCGTCGCATCGCGCGACGTTGCGGCAACGGGCATGCGTGGATCCCGGATCAAGTCCGGGATGACGGTGGCTGTGCAACGCGGCCTCGAGCTCGCGCCGGCATCGTCGCCCCTCCGCCTCCTCCCCCTTCAGGGGGAGGATCGAGGAAAGCGCGGCACTGCTCGCTGCCGCTGCGCTTCGGCACCGGGGTGTCCCAGTCAGAGATCCCGTCGCATCGCGCGACGTTGCCGCAAAGGGTATGCGTGGATCCCGGATCAAGTCCGGGATGACGGTGGCTGTGCAGCGCGGCCTCGAGCTCGCGCCGGCATCGTCGCCCCTCCGCTTCCTCCCCCTTCAGGGGAGGACTGAGGAACGAGCGTCGTGGTTCGCAGGCTCACCCAGCCGCTCGTGCGGCTCAGCTCGCTGCCGCTCGCTTCGACACCGGGGGTGTCCCGTCAAGCGAGCTCCCTTCAGGGGCTGCGACCGAGAAGACCGCGTCCGCCGATCCCGCTCCCCCACGGCCCTTGGCGGAGCCAGCGGTCCGAGAAATGACGACGGATCTGTCCTCTCCCTGGGTCCTTCACGGTTGTTCCCCCGAGAGGCCGATCTCCGTAGAGTCCGCCGCTGGACTGGAAACGGGCTCAGAACGACCGATCCGCTGTGGCGGGTATCGAGCGTCCGGGTCCTGTTTCCGATGGGGATCAGCCACCTGCCACGCGTTGGCAGGCAACTCCCATCCCACTCCGGGTGAGAGAGATTCCCGCAGGCGACTCACCACAGCGCCGCGGAGAAAGGACGCAACATGTCAATGCACGCCCATCTCGGGAGCCGACGCCCTTCGCAGCGACACTCCTCGAGCAAGATCCTGATGGCCGCTCTGGCGCTCTCGTGCCTCCTGGCTCCGGCCATGGCCCAGGAGATCGTCACTGGGGGCCTGCTCGGCCCGGTGAAGATCGACAGTACGCCAGGCGGCAACCTGCTGATCGTCGAGACCGGCAGCGGCCAGCACGACGGCACCGTGCAGCTGGCCACCACGTTCGGCCAGCGCTTCCTGCTCGTCGGCGGCCTGCCCTCGGTGCTGATGGTCGAGGGTCTCAACGGGCCCGCCGGCGTAGCCGACGCCCACCGCACCCTCTACGTGCTCATCGGCGAAGGGGACGTGCGCGGCGACGCGCCTCCCGGTGTCGCGGTGCCGAATCCGGACGGTCTCTCCTCCGCGATCTTCCGCTCGATCCTCGCCTTCGAGTTCTACCCGGTGCCCGACGAGATCCGCACCGGCTTCGTGCTCACCGAAGACGACCACCGGCGCCTCGCCGACGGCGAGATCGTCGAGAAGACCAACGACGACGGTGAGTCCGTGCGCGCGTGGCTGGTGGCGGACTTCCGCGATCTCGAGCCCGATGCGCAGTTCGGCATCCGCCAGGCCAACCCCTTCGACATCGACATCGCCGGCGGGCTCACCGAGCAGGACCTCGTCGAGCTCGGGCTCGAGGACCTCGGTCTCTCGGCTGCGGAGTTCTACGCCCGCTTCGATCCCGCCAGCCCGGTGGGACAGCGGCTGCGCGAGCGCACCTCGCTGATCGTCGCCGATGCCGGCATGAACACGATCTCCCGGGTTCCCGCGACCGGCGGCCGCATCCGCATGATCTGGCGCATGCCGCCCGTTCCGAACCCGCTCTTCCCAACTCTCGGCGGTCCGGTCGCCGAGGCGGTGCCGACCTCGGTGCACGTGGTCGGCGATACGGCGCTGGTGGGGCAGCTCACCGGCTTCCCGTTCGTCGGCGGTGTCGCCAAGGTCTGGACGCTCGACCTCGTCACCGGCGCCAGGGCGCCGTACATCGAGGGGCTGCGGTCGGTGACCGACGTCTTCACCCACGGCGGCGCCACCTACGTGGTGCAGGTCTCCAACGACCTGCTCGCCGGCGCGCCGGGCTCGTTGCTGCGCTTCGACGATCCGTCGCAGCCGCCGCAGGTCGTCGGTCCGGTCCTCATCGGGCCGACCGGCATCACCTACAGCCACGCCGACGGCGGCCTGTTCGTGACCGAGAACTTCACCGGCACGGTGCGCCGCTTCCAGGTGGACTGAGCCCGCTGCGCCGAGCCGGGGGAGCGGGCCTCGTCCGCTCCCCTCGGCACATCGATAGGCGTGGAGCGACGACGGACACTCCGCTGGCGCTCCACGCGGCGGCTCCGAGTCTTCGATTCCCAAGGTCCCAGCGGGCCCGACCCCGCAGCGACGGCGCCTTCTGCCACCTCCTCGCCGACCTCCCGTCGGTGCGATCGGCTAGATTGCGGGCGTTCTTCACATAGACGCCCTACCGAATGCCGAGCTCGCGCGGTCCTCCCGCCGGGCGCGGAGGAGTCCTCGCACCGATGCCGATCGCCACCGGTCGCCGCACGCGGCCCGCCCACCGTTTCTCTACCCCCCGGTCCACCCGCGAGCAGCGCCGACAGGCCGCAGGCCTCGGACCAGCCTCCTCCGCCGCCCTCCTGGTCGGTGTCGCTCTCGCCATCCTCGCCTGCGGTCCCTCGACTCCGCCGGCGATCCAGTCGCTGGCCATCGCCTTCCCGGACGCCACGGTGCAGGGCACGCCCGACGTCGAGCTCGACTTCCCAGAGCTCGAGTGGCGCTTCGGCGACGACTCGCCACTGCCCGGAGAAGACGACGAGGGCAACCCGGTCCCGCCGCTCGACGTCTGGCAGGCGTTCCACGACATCTCCGGCCTCGAGATCCGCGACGGCGTGCTCACCGGCACGGTGAGCGGTCCGCTGCCGATCCTCGCCCTCTCGATCGCCGAGGACACCCTGCCCGACGATCGGCCGAGCAGCTTCACTCTGAAGCTCGGCCTCCCCGCCGGTGAGGAGCTGAACGTCGACGTGATGCGCGAGCTCGAGAAGGAGGAGATCCTCGACCGCCTGGCCGACAGCGAGCTCGGCGACTTCAACCTCGAGCTGCGGCCGGGAGACGAGGTGCAGACGTACGTGCTGGGCGAGGCGCAGGCGACCTTCGGCATCCGCGGCTCGCTGAGCCAGATCCGCCACCTGCTGATCCGCCCGACCGAAGTGCCCGAGGGCACCCGCTTCACCGTCGAGTCCCTGCGCGCCACCGGCCGGGTCGAGGAGCTGTCGAAGCTGCCCTCGGGCTTCGGGTGGCACGGCCTCGCCGAGATCTACCGGGAGACGGTCGTCTCCCGTTCGCCGGAGACGGTGACCTTCGACGTCGAAGCGGGCGACGCCTCCTGGCTCGATCTCGTCGTCGGTACGCCCGGCGACCATCCAGTGACCTTCCGCGCCGTCGCCGAGACGTCTGGCGGCGAGGTCGTCGAGCGCCAGCGCACGGTGACCGAGCCGGATCGCTGGTTCGAGCTCGACCTCGATCTCGCGGGCCACGACGGCCCACTGCGGGTCTCTCTGGAGCTGGAGTCCGAGGAGCCTGGGCGACTCGGCTTCTGGGGCGGGCCCACCGTGCGCCACCGCGACGCCCGTGCTGCCGTCAGCGAGCCGAGCGAGCACCGTCTCGCCCTGAGCGACCGGGGGGCGCCGCGCGGCGTGGTGCTCTTCCTCGCCGACACCCTGCGCCGCGACCACCTCGACGCCTGGGGCTACGAGCGCGAGACCGCCCCCGAGCTGACGCGCCTGGCCAGCGAAGGCACTCTGTTCGAGGACAACCTGTCCCAGGGCACCTGGACCAAGATCGCGGTGCCGGCGGTGCTGACCTCGCTCTACGCCACCACCCACGGCATCACCGATGTACCGCACCGGCTGCCGGCCTCGGTGACCACGCTCGCCGAGGCGTTCCGCGACGCCGGCTACGCCACCTTCCACACCTCGTCGGTGCCCTTCTCGGGCAAGAACAGCAACCTGCAGCAGGGCGTCGAGGTGCTGCACGAGCGCGGCTCGCTCGACCTCGGTGACTACGGAAGCAAGACGGCGCGCCCCTACGTCGACGAGTTCCTGGCCTGGCTCGAGACCCACCACGACGCACCCTTCTTCGCCTTCGTGCACGTCTTCGATCCCCACAGCCCGTTCCGCCCGCGGCCGCCCTTCGACCGCCGCTGGATCGACGCCGAGGGTGCCGCCGACCTCGCCGACCACTTCGAATCGCTGCGCGAATCGACCGACTTTCACGGTCTGCCCGACCGCAAGCACCTCGAGGACGCGAAGATCGACGAAGAGGAGTACGTGCGCGGCGCGCTGGCCTGGTACGACGGCTCGATCCGCGCCATGGACGCCGAGATCGGCAAGATGATGGAGGGGCTCGAAGCGCTCGGCATCGTCGACGACGTGCTGATCGGTTTCGTCGCCGACCACGGCGAGGAGTTCCTCGAGCACGGCCGCTCGTGGCACGGGCAGTCGGTCTACGGCGAGATGGTCGACGTGCCGATGTTCATCCGCTGGCCGGGCGTGGTGCCGAGCCACCGCGTCGCCAGCAGCACCCAGTCGATCGACCTGATGCCCACCCTGCTCGAGCTCGCCCGGGTTCCGGTGCCCGAGCAGGCGCAGGGGCGCAGCCTGCTGCCTCTGCTCGTCGCGGCGGCGGCGGGCGAGTCCCCGCAGGAGCACGGCTGGAACGATCCCCCGGTGTTCACCGAGCGGGCCGACTCGGAGTCCGAGAGCGTCGACGGCCTGCCCGACGCCTACGCCGTCATCCACGACGGCTGGAAGCTGATCTGGAACGTCGTCGTGCGCGACGAGCGCCCCGAGCTCGAGCTCTTCGACCACCGCGCCGATCCGCTGGACCTGGAAAACCTCGCCGATCAGCACCCCGAGCGGGTCGCCGAGCTCAAGAAGCTGATCGAGGGCTGGCGTACCCGCGCCGAGGAAGCCAAGGTCAGCGACGAGGGCCTGGAGGACGAGATGGACCCCGAGGAGCTGGAGCGACTGCGGGCGCTGGGCTACGTCAACTGACAGCCGCTGGCGCGAACGGGTGCGAGGCGAATGCGGCCGAGCGCCGGCTGGGCTGCCGAGCCGCTTCGGCAGCGCACTCGTTGCCGTGGCGGCGTCGGCGCTGGTCGTCGGCTAGTCGTCGGCGTCGCCGCGATCTCCGGTCGGCCGGGAGCGTTCCGGGTCGAGGCTGATCACGAACCGATTGCCGCTGCTGGTCTCGACCGCCTGCAGCAGTCGCAGCTGGAGGATGCCCGGGTTCCGCTCCATCAGGGCCGCGGTGTTGGCGAGGTTGCGCACCGCGGCAGACTCCCCGCGCGCCTTCTCCAGCGCCGCCAGACCCTGCTGCCTGGCCAGAACGACATCGGAGTAGGCGCTGCGCAGGCCCGCCGCCATCATGAAGTCGCGCACCTGCACCTCGTGCAGCTCGACGCCGTAGCGGGCCGCGGACTCGGACACGGCTTCGCGCACCGCGGCTCCGATCGCGCCGCGCTCGGCCAGCGTGTCGTCCAGCCCGCGCTCGGCGATCACCTCGCGCAGGGCGAGCTGGATGCGGCCGTAGAGGGCGGCCTGGAAGTCCTCGGTCTCGGCCAGGGCCTTCCGCACGTCGGCGATCGTGTACTCGCAGATCAGGCTGACCTTGATCGGCACGCGATCGGAGGTGAGCACCTCCTGACCCGCGACGACCACCTGGCGACGGCGGGTGTCGACCACCTGCAGCTCGTCGATCCGAGGGCGCAGCCAGTAGCGACCCGGTCCGACCTCACCCAGCAACCGACCCTTGCGGTAGCGCAGTCCGCGCTCGTGCTCTCGGACGATCCGCGGCCGCGGCCAGAAGTACTGCACCCCCCAGAGCAGGCCGAAGGCGAGCACCGTGGCTCCGAGCGCGGCGAGCATGGCGTCCATCGTCCATTCTCCAGGAGAGCTCCACCCCCCGTCGGTCCCCGACGTCACGGCGGGGGCGCGGGGCCCGCAGGGCCGGACTGCCGGTCGCGCGAACGCTGGGCCGCCGAGGGGTGGATTGGTACGGGAATCGAACCCGGCGCGTTTCCGCGCTGACCATTTGGTGGGAGGCGATGTGCAGAGCCTCCTCCGCGATGCGGCAGAGGCTGCTTCCGAGTCTCCCGCCCGTCATGGTAGCGCCTGCGGGCCTGGGCCTTGGACCCGGAGGCGGAGGAGCGCCCCTTCGGAGTGCGAGGGGACCCTAGACCCGCTCGGCGAGCCAGTCGATGCCGGACTGCCACGCTCCGGCTGCCACTTCGGGCAGCGACTCGAGCCGCTGGCGGACCAGGTCTCGCATCCGCAGCCGCACCAGCACCGGCGTGCAGGTGCCGCAGCCCGACGGCGGCTCGCCTGGACGCGCGAGCAACAACACACCCGGTTCGAGCTGACGCAGCGACAGCTCGCTCGAATAGCCCTCGCCCTCGAACGAGAAGCGGATCTCGCCACCCACGGTGCGCGCGTCCGAGATCGAGAACCCTGGTGGCACCAGCAGGGTTAGCCGCGCCGGCGAGCTCTCGATCCGCGCCCCGAGGTCCTCGCCCCAGTCGTACCAGCTGCCGCGCAGATCGGCGATGACGGCAGCATCTCCCTTGAGATCCACGGTCTGCAAGCGAGGTCGCTCCTCGTCGGTGCAGGCCGCGCTCAGTGCCAAGACGACCACGACTGAGGCTCGCAGCGCGATCCCGTGCGCAGTGTCACGTGGTCGTCTCTGGAGATTGCCGGGCGGGTGACATCTGGACATGACTCGTCGTCTCCTCGCAGGGAGACAGACACGCGAGCAGTAGGGTCGGTTCCGGTTTCGCGCGCGACGACCCAGCTCCGGGGGTTGGGTCCGCCCGTCCCGGATTCAGTGCCAGACCAACGGGCAGTGCTCCCGCTGCATCAGCCGGCGCAGGTACGCCACCAGCGCCGGGCACGCATCCAGCATGCCCTGCTCCTGGCCCCAGCTCACCGTGTAGCCGGCGATGACGTCGGTCACCGAGAAGCGTTCCCCCACCAGGTAGCCGGAGTCGGACGCCGCCAGCACCGCGTCGAGCACGGCGGCGGCGCGGCGGTACATCCGCGAGTTCTGCTCGACGATCTCGGGCACACGCTCCTCCGCCGGCAGCACGAAGTCGATCGTGTTGATCTCGCTGCTGTGCACGTACGGCTCCATCTCGGTGAGAACGAAGCTGGTCCACTGGTAATGCAGGTTGCGCTCCCAGGTGCCGGGCCGCGCGACGAGCTCCTTCTCGGGCACCAGGTCGGCGATGGCGGTGACGATCGCCGCCGACTCGAACAGCGGCCGGCCGTCGATGACCGCGGCCGGCAGCTTGCCGAGCGGGTGCACCCGGCGAAGTTCTGCGCTCCGGAACACCTCGATGTCGTTGCCGAGCGACTCGTAGGCGAGACCCGCCTCGAGCAGCGTCCAGCGCACCCGCGCCGAGCGGGTCGGCCCGAGCTCGTAGAGCTGGATCCGAGACATCACCTCCGCCATCGAGCCGCGGCCCGGTGTGGCGTCGCGCGCCGACCTGAGAGCGTGCCCCGACTCATCCGACGACCTGCCACAGCGCGATGACTCCGATCGCCAGGAAGACGATCCACGAGTAGTGGCGGCCGCGCGACGAGATCCCGGAGACCGCGGCGCTGACCAGGAACGTGGCCGAGATCGCCGCGCCCGCACTCTCGTGCGACAGGCGGCGGTGCGCCATCAGCCAGAGGATCGCGGCGAAGCCGATCCAGGCCATGGTGGTGATGTGCCAGGCGAAGCGCAGCACCGGCAGCATCGACTCGCGGCCACCGAGGGTGAGCCGCGGCAGGTTCTCGAGCCGCCCGAGACGCTGGATCACGTAGCGCTCGCCGAGGAACGAATGGGCGACGCCGATGGCCACGGCGAGCGTGGCGGCGAGGTAGAGCAGGAGCATCCTCAGGGGCCTTTCGAGTGCGGCGCAACGACCCGGTCAGGCTCCGCCCTCGCAGAGCTCCTTCAACCGCGCCAGCGCCCTGGGCCACGCCTGATCCATGAGCTCCTCGTACTCGGGCGCCACGTCCAGTTCGACGTCGAGGCGGGTGCCGCCGTCCACCGGCGTGAAGCTGTAGTTCTCGTAGGCCGGTGCCCACCTGCGCACCGCCTCGCTCTCGGTGTCCTCGACGCCGCCGGAGATCATCCCGAGGTGGCGGATCGAGACGAAGGCGTTGGGCCGGCTCTCGGCGATCTCGGCGACCATGCCGTCGCCGGTGGAAGAGAGGAAGTGGATGCGGCTGCCCTCGCTCCACGAGCCTTCGTAGCGCGATCCCTCGTCGAAGGCCCGGGTCCAAAGTCGATAGGTCTGCTCTCCCAGCATCGTGTCCCAGACGACGCCGACCGGAGCGGCGATCGTCGTCGAGTACCGCCTGCGCTCTACACCAGCCATGGCTCTCCTCTCGTTTGTCTCGGGCGATCGCGAAGGTGGCTCGGATCCTGCCACGCAGCTGAGCCTGCCCACTCGTCAGCGGGGCTTCGGCCTTGCTTCGTCCTTCCTACGAACCACCCGCCGCACCGCCACCATCGCGTAGATCCAGGCGTTGAGGACCAGGAGACCGACCGCCATCCAACCCTGCAGGTCGGCGTCGAGCCCCTGCGGATAGACGATGCGCCCCAGGTACTGCTCGACGAACGTCCCTGAGTAGTCGGCCTCGCCGCCGGCTCGACGCAGCGAGTTCTCGAGCGGAGTCAGCGGGCAGACGCCCGCGGTGAAGGAGATGTAGGCCGCCCAGGCAAGAGCGGGCAGGTGCGCGAAGGCCGCCAGCGGCCAGCGCAGACAGAGGAGAGCGCCGAACAGCGCGAAGAGGATGAAGCCGAAGTGCACCGTGAGCACCAGGTCGGCGAGCAGACGCGCGAGCATCACCTGATCACACCTTCAACCCTGGCCATTCATCGGCACCGCTCCGGACGCACTGACGGCCAAGTCGGTCCGCCTTCCGCGGACCCGCGACCCCGAAGGGATGCTATCCAACGAGCGTCGCGGATCTCGATGCCAGGCCCCGCACCGCATCCCCTTCGAGCCTCTGTCGAAACGAGCTTCTATGCTAATGTGACATAACATCCTCCGAGCCAACCACCTCGTCACCGGCCGACCGCCAACGCCAGATCGAGCCCTCGGGAGTTCCCCGCCATGCGCAGCTCACTCCGTCGCCTCAGTCGTCTTCTCTTCCCCGCCATCGTCCTGACGACGGCGACGGCCGGCGGTGCCGCCCCGTTCGCCACCACCCTCGAGCAGGATGGCCTCTATACCGTCGACCTCCAGGACCTCTCGCGCCAGCTCCTGCTGGCGACGACGATCCAGGGCTCTCCCTACGACCTGGCACGCGCCCCTGGCAGCGACTACTTCGCCGCCTTCGTCGAGCTGCCACCGAGCACCGGAGACGACCTGCTGGTGCGCATCGACGCCGACACCGGTCAGGTCTTCGAGCTCGGCCTGCTGCCGGGCAGCGGACAGTGGAGCCTCGAGGTGGGCCCCGATGCCCTGCTCTACGGCACCGACGGCGATCTGCTGTTCGAGCTCTCGATGAGTGGCGCGACGCGGCAGACGGTGCTCGACGTGCCCGACGGGCTGATCGCCACCGCGCTGGCCGCCGACGCCACCACGCTGTACCTGGTCGCGGAGGACGACAATGCGGGGACCTGCGACCTCTACACCGTCGACCTGGTCCAGGCGATCCTGCTTCCGGCGCTCGCCGACCTACCGCAGTGCGGCGCCGACGGCGCCGCGATCTCCGAGGGGACTCTCTACCTCGTGCACTACGACCTCATCGTGCTGGGCAACCCGCCCTTCTTCTACACCGAGGTGCACGCCGTCGATCTGGCGACCGGAGCGAGCCGCGAGGTCAGCTTCACCGAGTTCGAGATCCTTCTCGGCATCACCGACGTGCGCGGCCCGCTGCCGGTCCTCGAGGTGCCCACCCTCGGCGGCGCCGGCCTGCTGCTGCTCGTGGCCGCTCTCGCTGGCGTCGGGTGCGTCGCACTGCGGCTGCGCCGCTGAGCCTCGGCGGTCGGTCGACGACTACTCGGGGACCCTCAGCGCCAGGCAGACGTAGCCGTAGTCGTCGCCGCAGGCTGCGTAGATCTCCTTCTCCAGCCGCGTCGCGGCGTAGATCTCGCGCTCGCCGTGGCGCCGGACGGCGTCCTGCAGGGCTTCGTCGACGCCATCGTAGTAGGCGTGCCAGTCGCCCGGCGGCAGGCGGAAGGAGCCGAGCACCTCGTACCCAGCCTCGCGGGCGTCGCCGAGGCGCTGCGCCTCGTCACCCATCTCGGGGTAGTGCTCGGTGAAGAACTCGACGGCGCGGGCGGCCGGCTCGGCGGTGAACCACACCAGCTCGCTGACCACCAGGCAGCCACCGGGGCGCAGCAGCGGGCGCCAGAGCCGCAGCGCGTTGGTGAAACCGATGTTGTAGGCGCTGCCCTCGGCCCACACGAGGTCGTAGCCGTCGCCGAGGACGTCGGTGTCGCTCATGTCGGCGACGAGCGTGGTGATGCGACCGGCGACACCTCGCTCCGCCGCGCGACCACGTAGCGTCTCCAGGAACGGTGGGTGGATGTCGACCGCCGTGATCTGGGCGCCGGTGTCCTCGGCCAGCACCAGGGTCGAGGCGCCGGTGCCGCAACCGAGGTCGAGCACCCGTTCGATGCGCATGCCGTCGGGAAGGAGCGTCAGCGCCCTGTGAGTGCTGGCGACGCTGCCCGGGCCCTGGCGCGGCGTGCTCTCGAAGAGCTCGAAGAGGAGTGGCAGGTCGTCGTCTTGCATCGGTCTGGACCCAAAGGCTGGCTCGCACCAACGCATTCGGGTTCTGGGCTCTGGTGGAACGCCGCTGATGCTACGGCGCCGGTGAGGTCGAGGTTGCCACGGCACGATCCGTCTCCCGCCCATCCCCCCACAAAGGGCGCAACGACCTGCTCGGCGTCGGGCCCGAGGAGCCCGCGACCGACACCGCGAATCCCGCCGGGTAGGATCGCGCCGAGCTCGAACGTCGACGGCGTCGAGACTCCCGTGGCCCCATCCCGGCGCAGCGGTCCGAAGACCGCCACCCGCGACGACAGAGGCAAGCCCGACCGCCGTGACGACGACGGAACGCCGCCAGAAGATGTCCATGCTCCGCGTGAGCATGCTCATCGTCGTCACCACGTTCGGCTTCGCCAACGTCTTCGACAACCTGGCAGAGATGGGCCTCGCCGCGATCCCCTCGTGGTTCGCGGTCGGCGTCCTCTACTTCGTGCCGCTGGCGCTGATCCTGGCGGAGTTCTCCTCCGACGAGAGACACGCGAAGGGCGGCCTCTACAGCTTCATGGCGCGTGGGCTCAGCCCCACCTGGGCGTTCGTCGGCACCTGGTCCTACTTCGTCGCCAACCTCGTCTACCTGCAGTCCGCGTTCAGCAAGCTGCCGATCCGCGCCTCGCTGGCGCTGCGCGGCGAGGACGTCTTCGAGACCAGGACCTGGCTGCTGCCGCCGATCGCCGTCGCGATCTGCCTGGCGCTGACCTGGGTGGCAACCCGCGGCGTGCGACTGTTCTCGGTCGGCGCCGACTGGCTCGGCAAGGCGACCCTGGTCCTGGTCGCGGCCCTGGTGACGACGCCGCTCCTCTTCTTCCTTTTCGGCCGACCCTCGGCGACGCCGATCACTCTCTCGGGCCTGGTGCCGCGCTTCGACCTCGACTACTTCTCGACCTTCTCCTGGCTGCTGTTCGCGGTCGCCGGAGCCGAGGTGGCCGCGCCCTACGTGCGCGACACCGAGAACCCCCGCCGCAACTTCCCACGCGCCATCCTCTTCTCCACCGTGCTGATCGCCGCCGCCTACACCCTCGCCAGCCTCGCCGTCGTACTGCTCATGCCGGTCGAGACGATCCGCAAGGCGACCGGCATCTACGACGTGTGGATCCCGTGGGCCGAGCAGCTCGGACTGCCGGCGGCCAGCGTCGCGGGCCTGGCAGCGGCCGTCATCACCCTGGGCAGCGCAGCCGCCTACATCGTCTGGCTCGAGTCGCCGATCCGCGCCATGTTCGCCGACGTGCCCGCCGGCACCTTTCCGTCGCGCTTCCTGCGCGCCGACGACAAGGGCACCCTGCACTTCGCGCTCTGGGTGCAGGCCGGCGTCGTCGTCGCGCTTATCCTGGTGCCGCTGCTCAGCATCCTCGCCGGCATGGCCGGCTCCGAGGCGTTCATCTCGCTGGTCAACGATCTCAGCTCGCTCTCCCTGGTCGTCCCCTACGTCTTCCTCGCCATCGCCTACATCCGTGCTCGCCGGGCCGGCATGGACGCACCGTTCAAGATGACCAGGTCGAATCCGCTGGCCCTGGCGATCGCCGGGGTGGTGCTCGTGGTCTCGAGCGCCGGCTACTTCGGCGCCGGCCTCTTCGCCCTGCAGACCCGTCCGATCGACTGGCTCTACGTCGCCATCGTCTACGGCGGCCCGGTGCTACTCGTGCTGCTCGGGCTGTCGCTACGGGCGTGGTCGCTCCGGGTCTCGTCAGCGCGGTCGCGTGCAGGGGGCTGAAGGCGGTCAGTCGGCGCTCGCACCGCCGCCATGGCGGAGCTCGATACCGCGCACGATCACTTGGGCGACGAGCGTCGCGACGAAGAGTTCGAGCAGCAGCCAGGCGGCACTCTGCAGCGTGCCGATCAGCGTTCGGTAGACCTCGAGCACCAGCGCTCGGCGTTGAGGACCACCGGCTCGGTGTCGTCCCCGCGCGCGGTGGAGCAGCCCAGCGCTCCCCTCAGCGGGCCAGCTCCCCCAACGACGCGTCGAGCAACGCCACCAGGTCCCGTGGATCGAGACGGATCTCGAGGCCGCGCCGCCCGCCGCTGACGTAGACGCGAGGGTGATCGAGCAGGCTTCGGTCGCCGTAGGTTCGGAGGGAGCGCCGCTGGCCGAAGGGGCTGATTCCCCCCACCACGTAGCCGGTGGCGCGCTCTGCCTCCGGCGGGGCAGCCATGACGGCCCGCTTGGCGCCCGCGAGCGCCGCCAGCACCTTGAGGTCGAGCTCGAGCGCGATCGGCACCAGCACCGTCACCAGGTGGGTCTCGTCGAGCTTGGCGACCAGCGTCTTGAACACCGCACCGACGTCGACGCCGAGCTCATCAGCCAACCGAAGTTGTCGCTCGGGGCCCTGGTAGCTCCCGACCTCCAGCACGGCGTGGCGGAGGCCGGCCTTCGTCAGGGCCCGCACCGCGGGAGTCATCGCCCGCCTCCGTCGCCGACCGGCGCGGCCAGAAGCGGCACGGCGACCCACACGGCGACCAGCGTACTGAACGGCAGATACCACGCCGTGAGCAGCGAGGCCGCCAGCAGGTAGCGGCTACCTTTCGCCGCGCGACGCAGCAGCGCTACCCAAGCGGCGAGCAGCGCCGCTCCGCAGACCACATGCAGGAGCATCACAGCGGCCGACCGGGGATCGAGACCCAGCCACCTCAGCGCATCCGCCCAGAGGCCTAGTCGGCCGGCATGTTGGCCAGAGGCCGGGGTGAGGTAATCGCCGATCAGCAGGGGGCGACACCCGTCGAAGAACATCCACAGACCGACGACGATCGACGACACGGCCGTCATCCAGCCCCTCCAACGACTCATCCGTTCACCTCGTCGCTTCGCAGCGGTCACGATCCCGCCGGCCGTCCGGACCTCGGGGACTCCCGGCACTGGTCCCGTCGAGCGGTCCTTCGACAGGCTGACCGGCCAGGCCCCGATTCTGAGGCTCGCCGCGCCACCCGCAGCCGCACTGAACGGAGCAGCGTCATCGCCATCACCGCCATGACGGCGGCCAGCGAGTTGAACAGGATGTCGACCGGGTCGAACACGCGACCGGGGAGGAACCACTGGATCCCCTCGTCGATCGTTCCGATCAGCGACGTCGCGACGATCGCCAAAACCCCCGGCAACGGCACGGTCCGACCCTGAGCGGCGCGCTCCGCCAGCGCCTCGTAGATCAGCACCGCCACCACGCTGTACTCGATCAGGTGGCTGCGCTCCGGGATCGTCATGCGGAAGAAGAGGAAGAAGTAGACCACCGCGATGCCCAGCCCGGCGCCGATCTCCCGGCCGCCCGGTCGCACCCGAAGCCCCTGGGTGAGGACCGCGACTCCGAGCAGGAACATGGCGCCGAGGAAGCCGGCCGCGGCCACGTTCTGATCGAGCACACCCGCGAGCCGCGAGGCCAGACCGAGAGTGGCGTAGATCGCCGCGGTGACCGCGAGAGTCCACAGCCACAGGCGTCGCTCGCGATCCGATGCGAATAGGGACATGGCGTCTCGTTGGATGAGAGGGCGGTCTCAGGATAGCCCGCACTCCGTCTCCGCGCCTCGGCGAGCGAAACCCCGAGCACCCGCGAAACCCGTGTCGACCACGGCGACAGCGATCGCCGACGCGCGACTCCGTGCGGGTACGGGTGGCGGCCCCGCCCGAGCAGGCCGAGGAGGACCCGACGAGGCTGCGCCAGCGGGCGCTCGAAGCCACCCGTGGTGCCGGCGAGGAACTCGGCATCGTGCGCAAGTACCGTGAGAAGCCGTCGCCCTGTGTGCGCGCCTCGGTGCGAGTCTTCAAGACCGGGCGCATCGACCTGGTCTTCCGGCCAGTTCGATCTGCTCGGCGACGAGCCCGAGCCGGTCCCGCAGGCCGGCCCGCGAGTCAGAGCCCCTGGACGCTACCGAGTGAGCGTTCCTGCTCGAGCTCGGCGCCGCGGCGGAAGACCTCGGCGAGCGCGATCAGGACGAGGCCGAAGAAGAGCAGCGACCCGTTCAGCGAGAAGACCAGCGGCACCTGCAGCTGGTCGCTGATCAGGTCGCCCCGCAGCGTCAAGGCCGCGATCGTTTCCGCAACGCCCCGCAGCAGCGTCAGCGCCAGCAGCAGCAAACCCATCCAGCGCAGACGGCGCGCGTTCGTCGCCTCGAGGGGCCGAGCGACCTGCACCCGCTGGAAGAACCGGCGCAGGTGGTGCGCGAACAGCAGCATCAGCGACGTCGAACCCGAGATGTAGACGTAGAGCAACCCGAACAGCCACCACGGCATCGCGGCCAGGGGCAGGCGCAGCGAGCCGCGCAGGTCCTCCACCAGGAGCGGCGCGTCGCTCCAGCGGGTGAGCACCGTCGCGTCGGACTGCAGCCCGAAGACCGGCACGTCGAGCCCGATCGACCAGGCCGGGTCGTCGCCGGCGAGGAGCTTGAGCAGCGGCAGGCCGAGCAGCACCGCGAGCGCCAGACCCAGCAGCACGTAGTACACGAACGAGGCGAGGCGGGCCAGCAGGTCGATCACCCCGGCGGAACGAAAGGTACGCATCTCGGACTCCTCGCCGCCGTTCTCAGAACGAGACGTCGGCTTCGATCGGGTGGACGCTGCTCACAGGACCTCGCGGAGATTCTGCCCACTCCAGCGAGAAACGCATCCCACCCGCCGTCACTCCGGGCGTAGACCCGGAGTCCACGCGTCAAGCCTGGCCGTGCCGGCGCCTACGACGCCGAGGGAACGAGGTCAGCTGGGTCGGGAGAGGGCTACGTGAAGCCGCCGGTACGGCTCACGCCGTCGCCCCGGGTCAGGACGCGACCACAGACAATCCATGCATGCCAAGATCAGTTTTCTTCCTCGCCGTCGTCGAAGGCGAGCTCGTTCTCCTCGCACCATGCGCGCGCGGTCTCGCGAAACTCCCGCCGCCGATAGGCGAACCACTCGTCGAGTACTTCGAGCGCGGCGGCGACGTCCTTGAAACGGCGGAAGGCCCCGCGGCCCTGGATGGCCCTGCCGAGCTGATCTCGCTCGTGCTCGCTGGCTCGCCCCAGGACGAACGTGCGCAGGATTTCGTACTCGTGGAGGTCCCACTGCGACGGTAGCTCGAGGTGATCGTCCGACGAGAGGACCCGCCGTGCTCGTTCCACCTCCTCCGACCACCAGTCGCCTTCGTCTTCTCTCCGCTCGCCTTCTTCGTCCTGGCGTTCAGCCCAGCTCAGCGCCTCCTCGGAGATCATCAGCACTTCGCCCGTCTTGCGCTCGACGAACGAACGCATGCTGTCGCCCTGATTCTCGAAGGCATCGACGATTTCAGAGAGGTCGACTTTCGAGCTCATCGGACTCCGAGGATCCTGCGGCAGATGGTGCTCGGTGACGCGGCAGCTCACTCGAGCTGCTCATGGCCGAACAGCTGCTTCACCGAATCGCGCATCAGCACGACGATGGTGAACACTCCGAGTATGGTGCCGAGCGGCACGAACGTGCACGACACCGCGGCAGTCACGAGACAGAAGAGATAGCGGCGCCGGGCCTGGAGGAACCGGCCGCTGGCAACCAGGCAGGCAGCGAAGGTCCAGCCCCAGAGGATGAAGACTCCGGCGAGGAGCGCGAAGAACCATCCGAAGAACTCGACGCCCTCTTCCTGGCCCTCGAGTCTCCCCGTCGCCAGCAGTACGCCGAGCACGAGGTGGGGAGCGGCGAACAGCGAGAAGATCGCCGTCAGGCCAGCCACGACGTAGTGGAAGACCGAGAGCAGGCGCAGTTGATCGAGATCAGAGCTCACGGTCGGCAACCCTCACGACGCCAACCCTCACGAGGTGGGGAGAGCGTAGGCCAAGTAGTTCAGCAGCACCACCAATGCCCAGAATGCGAGCCCCACCACCGCGACTGCAACTCCTTCGCGATCGACGTCCTCATCGAGCAGCGCACAAATGGCATAGCCGGTGCGGTTTCACCAGGCCTTC
Source organism: Acidobacteriota bacterium (assembly GCA_003388555.1). GTDB lineage: Bacteria > Acidobacteriota > Thermoanaerobaculia > Multivoradales > Multivoraceae > QQVD01. The sequence goes on from QQVD01000056.1 coordinate 93,428, forward strand.
GTAGATCACGACGAGTGCCCATCCGACGAGCTCGCTCACGACAAACCTGGCTCCCCTCCCCCGCCTCCCGTCCCGTCTCCGCGACCTCGAACACAGCCGCTCCTGTCTTCGAGGAGCACCTCCACTCAGGTACTGCGTAGAGCTCCCTACGATCCTGTCAGCGCTTCTGTTCCGCCTCGAGCATCACGTTGATCCCCCGCATGCCCTCCGGCAGCCTCTTCCGCTGGTCGTAGGTCACCTGCAGCAGGAGCCGGTCGGCGTCGAGCGCCTGCCAGGACTCCTCAACGCCGGCGGATCACTGCTGACGGATCGAGTAGAGGTGTCCGCGGGTGCGGATCAGCAGCCGGTCCCCCGCCATCGCCGGCGTCGCCAGCACCATCTCCTCGAGCGGGTTCGATGCCAGCTGCTCGAACTCGTCGCCGGTGCCGAAGACGAAGGTGGTGCCGTCCTCGTCGATGGCGAAGATGCGGTCGCGGTAGGCCCAGGGCGAGGCGGTGAACGCGCCGGCAGAGCCGTCGATGCGCGAGCGGTAGAGCATCTCGCCGGTCTTCGCGTCGTAGCGGGCGAAGATCCCCTTGTCGTAGACCACCCAGAGAGAGCCCTGGTAGGCGACCGGGGTCGGGATGTAGGTGCCGGCGCGCGGATCGAGCCACTGCACGCTGTCGCTCTTCGTCTCGCCGTCGTCGAGCGTCAGGTCGCCCTTCGCGCCGGGCAGGATCGCGGCGATCGGGCGGTGCGAGTCGCCGTGCACCCCGGAGACGACGTAGAGGCGCCCGTCGTAGGCGAAGGGGCTGGGCGCCGGCAGCAGCGAGTGCTTCGACATCCGCCACAGCTCCCTGCCCTGCGTGTCGTACGAGATGACGACGTAGGGGCCCTGGGCGACGATCTCGGTGCGCTGCTCCGTCTTCCAGACGAACGGCGTCGTCCAGCCGCTGCGTCGCGTCGGCTGATCCGGCGGTGTCAGGTCGCGCTTGGTGCGCCACAGCTCCTTGCCGTCCTGTTTCGAGAACGCGGCGATGAACTGATTCTCCTGGTTGTCGTTCAGCACGATCACCTTGTCGTCGACCAGCGCCGGCGAGCCTCCGGTGCCGAAGTCGAGGTAGATCGGGTAGGACTCGAGCTCGGTGTGCCAGCGCGGCTCACCGTCGAGGGTGAACGCCCACAGACCCAGATTGCCGACATAGACGTAGATCGAGCTGCCGTCGCTGACCGGCGTCTCCGAGGTGTAGGAGTTCTTGCGATGGCGCCCGCCCGGCGGCCGGCCCTCGTAGAAGGAGCGGCGGAACACCTCCCTGCCGGTCTCGAGGTCGTAGGCGAACAGCCAGTACCGGAGCTCGATCTCGTCCGGGAACTCCATGTCGCGCTCTTCGAGCTTGGCCACCGCCTCTTCCTGGCTCAGGCCCTGCCCCATCAGCTCGGCGATGTACTCGTTGCTGTACTCGGTGCCGATCTGCGGCGGCTTCATCGCCGTCTCGCTGGTGGCCGACGTCAGGTAGACCTTGCCGCCCACCACGATCGGCGACGACCAGCCCATGCCCGGCACCTCCGCCTTCCACTCGACGTTCTCGGTCTTCGACCAGCGCAGCGGCAGGTTCGGGTTGTCCGACACCGGCACCGCGTCGGCGCCGCGGAAGGCCGGCCAGCTCACCTCCGAAGCGTCGGAGGCGGTCGCACCGGAGGATGCCAGCGAGGAGACCGCCGTGCTGGCCGCGAAGATGCCGCAGAGGAGAGCGGTGCGCAGGACAACCAGGAGCGGAGTGCTTCCCAGCGCGGGGCCACCGAACCGAGGTGTCCTGGTGCGGTGCGGCGACAAGTGGACTTCGGGATGCATGTTCGTCTCCGGTGTTGGTGCGTCGACCCTAGCCGAGGTCAGCCGCGTCCCGAAACCAACAGGGGATTCTCAGCGCCGCTGCTACGCTCTCCGGGTGCAGCAGGACGAGATCCTCCGCCTCTGTCGGGCCTTCCAGCAGGAAGGCCTGCACTACGTTCTGATCGGCGCCACCGCGATGGCCTTCCACGGCGTCGTCAGAGCCACGGAGGACGTCGACCTCTTCATCCGTGCCGATGCCGAGAACGTCGAACGCCTCAGGCGCGCGCTGCGCTCGGTGTACGACGATCCCGAGATCGAGAAGATCGAGACCGAGGACCTCCTCGGCGACTATCCGGCCGTGCGCTACTACCCGCCCACCGGTGACCTCTATCTCGACATCATGACCCGACTCGGCGAGGCGGCGAGTTTCGACACCGTCGAAGGTGAAGCGAAGGAAGTCGACGGCATCGAGGTCCGCGTCGCGACACCTCTCGCGCTGTACCGACTGAAGCGCGACACGGTCCGTGCGCTCGACCGTAGCGACGCGGCGATGCTGCGAGAACGCTTCGACCTGGACGAGGAGCCCTGATGCCGATCGAGCGCTTCCGCAGCGGCGAGGAGATGAACGCTTCTCCGGCGCGCGCTGCCCACCAGGAGCGCAGCGACGAGGAGAACTACCAGCGCTTCGTGCGCCACTGCGCGCGCATGCGTCGACTCTCGAAGGCCGTCTATCCGCGCGGCGTCTACAAGTTCCGGACCGTCGAGGAGGCGCAGGCGTTCTCCAGGACCGCGCACCGCTTCGGAGCGCAGGAACGAGAACAGCCAGGAGAGGGCGACTAGGGCAGACCTCGGCGCCCCTTGCCCCTGCACTCCTTCACTCGGCATTCGCGAGCTCGATCGGCAGCAGGTAGCCGATGCGCTCGAACTCGTTCACAACCGCCTCCCTCAGCTCGGGGCTCTGACACAGAGGAGCCCAGACGACGCCCTGTGCCCGAGTGACCGCATTCTCCTCGTCAGCGGAGAGCTCGAGGCTCTCAGCGAGGCACTCCGGATCGAAGTCGCTCCGGCCCCTGCCTCTGCGATCTACCCCAGGACCCGCCCGCCGAGGCCACGAGACGCGGCCGCACCGGCGCACTTCATCCTTCCTCTCCCTCGAGATCGTGGGCGAAGACCAGAAGGTATCCGTCGGGGTCCCGGATCGCGATCTCCCGCATGCCGTACAGCTCGCGATCCTCGGGGCCATGCACGACGTCGACCCGGTCGCGAATCGTCTCCCAGAAGCCGTCGATGTCGTCGCTCCAGAAGTACGCGTCCCAGCAGTCGAGCTCTCCGTTGGGCCGCACCCACTCGGGCTTCGCCTGATTCAGCATGACGATGAAACCATCCCGCGACGGCATCGCGAAGCTCGGCGGTTCGCCCCACCGCTCGGGCTCGTCGAAGCCGAGCACGTCGACGTAGAAGCGCACCGATCTCTCGAGATCGCGGACCAGGAAGTGCGGCGCCGACGCGACGACCCTCATCTCGGCCAGCGCTCCACCCGGCGCACGACCGTCCCATCCCGGCCGCGCCGTTCGCGATCCATGACGTCAATCATCGCCCGCCTCCCGCCACGCCTCGAGCAGTGAGATCCACTTCCGCCCCGACGCCTCGTCGAACGACATCTGCTCTCCGGGATAGACCTCCTCCAGGGCGGCCGGCCGATTCGCCCTCGCCCACTCGATCGCCGGCTCGAGGTGGGCTTGGATCGACGGCTGTCGCGGCAGCGGCTCGTAAGTCTGCCTCTCGATCAGCCCGCCGTCGCCGAGCTCGTAGACGACGCGCGCCTGCAGGTGGGGTATGCCGATGAGCTCGAGGAAGTCGTTGCGCTCGGTGAAGAGCCCTGCGACGGATCGGTCCGACACCTGGAGATCCGCGAACGCCAACGAGCCGTTCACCGCCCTGTCCCAGCCCAGCACGTCGACCATCGCGCTCTTGTCGAGCGTGACGCCGTGCTCGACGAACACGAGTTGGAAGTCCTCGGACAGCAGCGCCAACGCCGCCTCGACGTCGTGCGTCTCGATGGCGCGCAGGAAGCGCTGGAAGTGGGCCGGCATCGCATCCTCCTCGAGAGTCGGCGGTAGCCCGCAGGCCACGACGATCGACAGCGCCACTGCTCCATGCATGTCGTTCCGCTCTCCGAGATCGTGGGTCGCGTTCCGCTCCGCGCCCGCCCGACGGCGAGCGACGGGCCGCTGAGACGCGAAGCGTCCCCTCCGACTACGCCGTTCGTCGGCCGGAGTTCCGAGCTGCCGGGTGAGCTGCTGCTCGCTCTGCGCGCCTCTTCCTCCGCGAACATCTCACGGAGGCTCTGTGGCCACGCAGGCCGTGAGGCCCTCAGGGTCGACTCGCCTTCTCGTTGTACTCTAGGCCGCGTCCCTTGCATCAGAAGCCGCGTCGTCGGCAGCTCGGAGGCTCAGGGCATTCCGCCCGAGGCTCAGCCGCGGCACTTGCGTTCTCGTCCGAACGGACGAGGGAGGAGTCACCATGCTTCGAATCCACCGGCCTGCTCCGAACCAGCTCGGGCTCGCTCTGACCGCGCTCGCCGCGATGCTGCTGGTCGCCGCTCCGATGGCGGCCGAGAGCCACGCGGAAGGCAGCGTCGCCGCCGAGATCAAGGCCCTCATCATGGAGGACAACGCCTACACGCGGGAGAACCTGATGGATCGCGAGGGCGGTGTGTCGAAGGACGGCAGCCTCGAGTTCTGGTCGAGTGGCGGTCTGCTGCAGAAAACGGCCGCCGACGAACCGCCGTCGCAGTACGAGGCGTTCGCGATCACCCCGAAGCACATCCAGGTGGTCGAGCTGCCCGGCGGCGAGGCCGCGGTGGCCATGTACTACTCCGAGGGCAGCATGCACCCCAAGGGCAGCTCCCCGGTGGGCCACTACATGACTCGCGTCACCCAGGTCTACGTCAAGGAAGACGGCAAGTGGGTCATCCGCGCCGCCCACTGGTCGCCGGTGGCGGCCGGCAGCGGCACGTCGCAGACCTCGCTCGACTAGCCAGCCGAGCCATCGGTCTCCGCGGCTCGATTCGTGGACGCCGTCCCGTGCGGCGTCCGCGACGGGCGTCCGCGCGAGCGCTGGAGCCCCGATCTCAGGAGTGGCGGACCTCTCCACCTGGTCTTCGCCGGCCGGCGAGGAAAGCCGCGCCAGCTGCGGCTGCGTGGATCAGCAGGGCGACGAGGAAGGCCGGGTGGGCGCGGGAGAGCTCGGCAGCCTGCATCGGCTCCGAGCTGCCAGCGCCGTGGCCGGCGTTCCAGTGCACGACGACGGAGAGAGCCAGCGCCGCTGCGCCGAGCAGAGCCGAGCTGAAGGCCAGGCGAGCCAGGCCCGGCGCCGCACCGGTCCGAGGCCAGGCCAGCGCGGCCAGGACGATCGCCACGCCGCCGCAGGCGAACGAGATCAGCAGCGAGACCGAATAGAGGGCGTGCATCGGGCGCTCCCCTCAAAGGCCGAAGTCCCCGCAAGTCTCTCAGGAAACAGGGCCGACGCCTCGACTCGGACCCGTGTGCATCCACACCTGACACTGCTGTCGAAGAATCTCCCCGAGAACCGACTCGTCGGCCGGACGATCGGGGTCCGTTCGCTGAAGCCTACTCGCCAGAGCCGGCTTCGCTTCCGCAAACACCTACCGCTGAAGGAGCTCCGCCGATGCGCCGTCTCCGTTTCCTCGTTCACTCTTCACTCGTTTCTGCTCTGGTCCTCTTCCTGGTGGGCGTGCCGACCGCCATCGCGTCGGAACGCGACCTGACCGCTCCGCTCACCGCCGAGACCCAGGCGGCGCTGACGCCTGCCGAAGTCCTCCAGCTGCTGAAGGACGGCAACGAGAGATTCCTCAATGGCCAGGCGCTCGAGCGCGACTTCCTCTCGCAGGTGCGCATGACGTCCGAGGGGCAGTACCCGATGGCCTCGATCCTCGGCTGCATCGACAGCCGCGTGCCGCACGAGATCGTCTTCGACAAGGGCGTCGGCGACATCTTCTCGGCTCGCATCGCCGGCAACTTCGTCAACGCCGACATCCTCGGCAGCCTCGAGTTCGCCACCGCGGTCGCCGGCTCGAAGGTCGTCGTGGTGCTCGGCCACAGCGAGTGCGGCGCGATCAAGGGCGCCTGCGACAACGTCGAGCTCGGCAACCTGACGAGCACCCTCGCCAACCTGGCGCCGGCCGTCTACGCCGTCACCGACGTGCCCGGCGAGAGGACCTCCAAGAACAAGCCGTTCGTCGAGAAGGTCGCACACCAGAACGTCGACATGACGGTGCAGAACATCCTCGACCGCAGCCCGGTGATGCGGCGGCTCGTCGCCGAGGGCAAGCTGATGATCGTCGGTGCCATGCACGACGTCAGGACCGGCAAGGTGGAATTCATGGATCCGGTCACCTCGGTGGAGGACTGAGCCGGGCCGAAGTCCAGAGGCTGCCGGCGCCGGGGGCCTCTGGCGGACTGACTGACTGACGGTACAGTGCCGTGCATGGCGCTGTCCGCCGAAGAGATCTCCCACTGGCGCCGGGCCGACGAGGTGCTGGACGAGCTCCTCGAGCTCGATTCGGAAGAGCGTGCCGCCGCGCTGGCGCGTCTCGAGCTGGCGCCCCGAGTCCGTGACTGCGTCGAACAGCTGCTGAGCGCCAGCGCCGCGTCGAAGTCGATCCTCGACAGTCCACTTCCTGCGCTGGCGCCAGGCGTCGACGCGGGCGACCTCGCCGGTCAGGACCTGGGGCGCTGGACCCTGCTCGAGGAGATCGGCCGCGGCGGCATGGCGGTGGTCTACCGGGCGACCCGCCAGGAGGCGGGCTTCACGCAGACGGCCGCGATCAAGCTGCTGCCGCGCGGCACGGCCGGCCACGTGCGCTTCCTGCGCGAACAGCAGGTGTTGGCAGGCCTCGAGCATCCGAACATCGCCCGATTCCTCGACGGCGGCGTGTCCGAGGACGGCACACCATGGCTGGCGATGGAACTCGTCGAGGGAGTGCCGCTGGACGAGGCGTGCCAGGAGCTCGACTCGCGCCAGAAGGTGCGCCTGCTGCTGCCGATTCTCGACGCCGTGGCCTACGCGCACCAGCGCCTGATCGTGCATCGCGATCTCAAGCCCGGCAACCTGATGGTCGACCACTCGGGCCGAGCCCGGCTGCTCGATTTCGGCATCGCCAAGCTGCTCTCCGACGAGCAGGGAGATGCAGCGACGCGGGTGCTGACACCGGGGTACGCCGCGCCCGAGCAGTTCTCCGGCGGCCAGATCAGCACCGCGACCGATGTCTACGGCCTGGGCGCCGTGCTGCACGCGGTGTTGACCGGCGATCCGGTGCGCGGTGCCGGCGGAGAGCGATCTCGGGCCATGCAGGCGCAACGCTTCGACGCCGACCTGCAGAACATCGTCGCCAAGGCGCTGCGCGAGGAGCCCCGCGATCGCTACGGCACGGCGCGCGAGCTCGCCACCGATCTCGAGCGCTGGCTCGCCGGGCACCCAGTCGCCGCCACCCCGGACAGCCAGCGCTACCGACTGCGCAAGTTCGTCGGCCGTCACCGGAACTGGGTGGCCGCCGCGGCCGCCGTCGCGCTGGTGGTCGTGGGGGCGGTCAGTGTCGTGCTGTGGCAGGCCCGCAGGACGGCCGAGCACGCGCGCACCGTCACCGCTCAGAACGACGTCCTGACCGAGATCCTGCGCTCTCCCCAGGCCGTCGCCAGGGGTCGCCAAGCGAAGGTCGTCGACGTGCTCGCGGTGGCCAGCGACGAGCTCGAGCGGCGCATGCCCGAGCCGTCGTTCGCCAGGGCGCGGCTCTACGAGACGCTGGCGCGGACACTGGATCAACTCGACGACCTCGAGCGTTCCATCCCGCTCTGGGAGAAGGCGATCTCCGACCTCGACATCCTCGGCCGCGCCACCTCGTCGCGAGCTCCGGTCCACTACCGACTCGGCCTGGCGGCGTCGCTGACCGACGCGAGGAGGTTCGAAGAGGCGCTCGAGGTGCTGCTTGAGGCAAGGCAACTGGCACGGCGCCTCGCAACCGACGATTCGCTGCACGCGAGCCTCGCCGGCATGGGCTGGTACGCGGCCCGCGATCACGACCCGGACCTGGCGCTCGAACTGTGGGAGGAAGCCGAAGACCTCGCCGCGACGGTGCAGTGGAACAGCACCGAAGAGAAGCTGCGCTTCGAGGCCCTGCACCTGCAGTGGCTGTTCGACCAGGGCCACTACGCGCAAGCGATCGATGTGGCGCGAGCCTTCCTGGCCGACAGCCGCGCGGCCCTGGGCGAGCGCCACAGTCATACCCTCGATGGCTTCCATGCTCTCGCCAACGCCCTGTCGCTCGCCGGGCACTACCGCGAAGCCGAGGGGGTGGCGGCCGAAGGCGAGGCGGTGGCGCTCGACTGGCTGGGCGAGGACGACCGCTTCGTGTTCGCGATCCGCATGAGCCGCGCCAACTCCATCCAGCAGCAGCACCGCTACGAGGAGTCGGCCGAGCTCTTTCGACAGCTCGCTGAGACGGCCGAGAAGAACGAGACGCTGTCGCCCATGGACCGTCTCATCCCACGCATGAACCTGGCCAACTCGCTGCAGGAGGCCGGACTCTTCGCCGAGGCGGAGCCGGAGCTGCTCGCAGCGATCGACGCGAGCCGGGATCTGAACGGAGACAACCACCCGACGACCCTGATGAGCTACGCCAATCTGGCCGAGCTGCGGATCTTCGCGGGGCGCCCGATGGACGCGTTGGAGCCCGGACGGATCGCGCACGAGGGACTCTCCGGCTCGATCGGAGCCGAGCATCCCATCACCCTCTTCGCCCGCGCCACCAGGGCAGGAGCACTGGTCAACGCCGGCGAGCCCCGGCAGGCGCTGGAGCTCCTCGAGGGCCTCGAGGAACCTCTAGCCGCCGCGTTCGGCGCGGACGATCCCAACGTCGTCAACGCACGGATCTGGCGCGGCCAGGCGCTGCTGACGACCGGCCGCGCCGACGAGGCCCGGCCGCTGATCGAGGACGGGTACCGCTGGAGGCTGGAGCAGTACGGGCCCGAGCATCCCCGCACCCGTCGCTCGGCGGAGCTGGTGGCGCGCCTTCCCGATTCGTCCTGACAGTGTTCGAGCGCATCCGGGAAGCCGACCCGCTGCGAGCACGGGCCTGCGGGTCGAGCGTTTCCCTGAGTTCTCCGCCGCTCGAATCGCAGCCGCTACCGCTTCGGATCTCCCGACTCGGTCCGGCGAAAGTCGTAGCGGCTCATCGCGGCGGCGAAGCTCTCGGGCGGCTCGTCGGAACCGTCGTCGACGGCCAGGCTCAGCGTTCCGTCCTCGATCTTCACGATCGCCGGCACCACGTCACCGAGGTCCTGCCGGGGAGGCGCGCTGTCGGTGATGGTGGCGTGGAGCACGGCGGGGTCGCCCTCGCTCGACAGGGTGAACGTCGCCTCGTACCAGAAGTCCTCGCGGACGTAGAAACGCAGCGTGTGACTGTAGAAGCCGAGAACGATCTCGCCTGGCGGACCGGTGCCCTTCCAATCGCCCTGGAGCTCCTCGATCAGCGGATGCGTTCGCAGCGGCACGGCCCCGAGGAACGTCGCGAACGACAGCAGGCAGGCCAGCGCGGTGGCGAGGATCGCGCCAGCGCGGCTGTCGCCCTCCAGCACGCTCGAGTCGATGGCGACTTCCCGATGATCTCCCATCTCGCCCTCACTCCTCTTCGTGCCGTTTTCCCAAAAGCCCTAGCCTGCTCGACCGGCGTTCGATCGTACGGCAACGTCGCACTCCGAGCCTCGACAGCCTCGACTTATCGACTCACCGCAGGCTCGGCCAGCGAGACGGTAGGCTGCGGGCGACACGGACTGGACTCCTTCGAGGTGAAGCATGGCCGACGTACTGGTGCTGGGATCGAACCGCGGAATCGGGCTGGAGCTGGTGCGCCAGCTCGCTGCGAGGGGTGACTCGGTCACCGCCGTCTGCCGGAGCTCCTCCGAGCGACTCGAGGCGATCTCGGGAGTCGCCGTGCGCAGCGGCGTCGACGTCACCGACCGCGCCGCTCTCGAGGGCCTGGCCGCGGATCTCGGAGCGGAGGCTCTCGATCTGCTCGTCGTCGTGGCGGGGGTGCTCGAGCGCGTGACCCTGGACCGCCTCGACGTCGACGCGATCCGGCGTCAGTTCGAGATCAACGCGCTGGGGCCGCTGCTGGCGGTGAGCGCCCTGCGCCGCTGCGTGCGCGGCGGCGGCAAGATCGGCCTGGTGACCAGTCGCATGGGTTCGATCGCCGACAACGACTCCGGCGGCAGCTACGGCTATCGCATGTCGAAGGCGGCGCTCAACATGGCCGGCCGCTCGCTGGCGCACGACCTCGCCGACCGCGAGATCGCCGTTGTGCTGCTGCACCCGGGTTGGGTGCGCACCGACATGACCGGCGGCTCGGGCCTCATCGACGTCGACGAGTCGGCAGCCGGCCTGATCGCCCGCCTCGACGAGCTGTCGATGGAGACGACGGGGACGTTCGTGCACCAGAGCGGCGAACCGCTGCCCTGGTAGGAGGCGCGCAACGCCAGTGGTGGCGTCGCCGCACCGGCCGGTTGCGTCGTCCGGAGCCGGCGTCGCAGCGACGTGCATCGGATCGGTGGCGGACGAGCCTCGCCGGCGTCGCACTGTGGACGACGGGCCCGATCTCGGGCCACAACCACAGTCCACATGCCCAAGGAGTCTCTCCGATGCCGACCCGCGGTCTTCCAGCGCGTGACAGCGCACACGCGGCCTCGCCGACCACCGCCCAGCGTCTGACGACTGCCGCCACGGTAGCCACGCTCGCGGTCCTTTCGCTGCTCGTCGCACCACTCGTCGCAGACGCGGCACCGAGGCCTCGGGGTCCGCTCGAGCTGCCCGACTTCGTCATCGACTTCACGAGTGTCCAGCCGGACCAGCACCCGCCGACTCCGGTGACCACGACCGGCGAGGTGCTGCACGGTGTCAATCAGGCCGTCGGCGAGGTGATCGAGTGCGCGCTCGACGGTGATCAGCCCTGGTGCCCGGTCTTTCACTTCCAGACCAAGATCGGTGTTTTCGGTATCGACGGCAAGTTCTTCTACGCCGACCCGTTCGGGGTCGGAGTCGTCGACACCCGCTACAGCGTGCCGTCGGGATGCGATCACCTCGGTTGTGTGCAGCCGCTGCCTGGAGACGTCCTCTGGGGCCTTGACACCGGCTACGACACCCCTTACGACGAGCATGAGTTCCTGTCGATCGGGCGGCCATCCCACATGGAGTTCACCGAGATCGCGGTCCACGACGACAACGACGCCGAGCTGATCTGGCGAATCCAGGGCTGCGAGGCTCCGTTTCGGTTTTCGATGCGCGAGGCTCTCGTCGAGTTCGACCCACCAGGCAACCTGGAGCGACACGTCTACCGGCCCCCGTTCGCCGCCTTCTCCGGTGGATTGCGCAGCGCAGTCGCGATCCACGGCGACCAACCAGATCTGGTCGCGGCCAATCAGGACGCGGTCCGCCTCGCCCGCATCCGGGCGCGCGGCATCAGGATCCAAGACGAGCCCGACTGGCGCCTCTCCTGCCCGCTCTTCGGTGCGGTGTTCGACAACGGGCTCAACACCTCGCTGGCCGGAAGCGCCTTTCACTGGACCGCCACCGAGACAGGCCTCGGCAATCGGATCTGGCAGAACACGGACGGTGGCTCGGGCAACTCGTGTGGCCACCCCAACTACACCGGTGGTCATGCGATCGCGATCTGTGCCGCGACCGAGGGCTTCATCGGCGGCTTCGATACGACCCTGACCTCCGGTAACGCGGTCGACCTCACCGGTCTGTCAGGCGCCCGCCTACGCTTCCGGGTGAACTTCCAACGCCGCCACCAGGAGCTGCTTACGGTCCAGGCATCCCGCAACGGCGGCGCCACCTGGGAGACGATCTCAGAGATCGATTCGAGCATCGGGCCGTTCGAAGCGATCGGCGAGGGTGTAGTGGACGTCGATCTCGGAGCGTTCCTCGGCGACGCGGAGGTGTACCTGCGCCTACGCTACTGGGACCCGACCGGCAACCCCGCGAACGACGGCTACTACGTCCAGATCGACGATTTCCTGATCTACGCGCTCGACTTCCTCTTCGCCGACGGATTCGAGTCGGGCGACGTCTCAGCGTGGACCATCTCCACGCCTTGAGTCGTCGCCCGCTCACCAGGGGTCCCTCGGCGGCGTCGGCCGCCGAAGTGCTCCACGAGTCGGGCGACGTCTCAGCGTGGACCATCTCCACGCCTTGAGTCGGCGCCCGCTCACCAGGGGTCCCTCGGCGGCGTCGGCCGCCGAAGTGCTCCACGAGTCGGGCGACGTCTCAGCTGGAACACCGCCACCCTCGAAGCGAGGCCACTCCATCGTCGCGGAGACTCACAGGAGCACCCGATTGCCTGGGTACTGGAAGACGCTGCTAGGTTCGAGCCCGATGACCGACACGACGGGCGCCTTGCGCAGCCGCGAGGTCACCCAGCTGCTGGCGCGCATCGAGGACGGAGATCGCGAGGCCGCGGACTCGCTCCTGCCACTCGTGTACGCCGAGCTGCGCGTGCTGGCGCGCTCCAGCATGGGGCGCGAGCCTGCCGGACACACCCTGCAACCGACCGCCCTGGTGCACGAGGCGTACCTGCGGCTCGTCGGCCGGCAGGATCCAGGATGGTCGAACCGAGGCCACTTCTTCGGTGCCGCGGCCCGCGCCATGCGCCGCCTCCTGGTCGAGCGCGCGCGACGGGTGCGGCGGCTGCGCCACGGTGGCGGTCTGCAGAGGACCGATGTCGACGCTGAACTGTTGATCCAGCCGGGAGGATCGATCGCCGTCGACCATCGGGCGGTGGAGTTGCTCGACCTGGACGCGGCCCTCCGACGCCTCGCCGACCTGGATGAGGGCATGGCCCGCACCGTCGAGCTGCGCTTCTTCGGCGGGCTCGAGGTCGCCGAGGTCGCGGAGCTGCTGGGTGTCTCCCGGAGGACGGTCGAGCGGCGCTGGACCGGCGCGAGAGCGTGGTTGCGACGCGAGCTCGCCGCTGCGCGGCGCACGAGGCCAGGGGAGGAGACCTGAGTGCCTGACGAGCGATCCGGCGACAGCGCACCGACCTCACCTCCGCGCGAGACAGGCGGCGACTGGGATCGAATGTGGGCGGCCTTCCACGAGCTGCGACTGTCGTCCGCCGTCGAGCGCCAGACCAGGCTCGAGGAGCTGGCTCGCGAGAACCCAGAGCTCGCCGCCGAGCTCGCCTCGTTGCTCGAGAGCGAGCCCCGGGGAGAGGAGTGGGACACCACTGGTCGAGCCGGCGAACTCCTGGACCTGGGGGCCGAGGCCTTCTCGGCGCTGCTCGAAGCAGCACGCGTCGGCGAACAGGTCGGCCGATGGCAGGTCGTCGGCAAGCTGGGCGAAGGTGGCGTGGGAAGTGTGTATCGAGCCCATCGCACCGACGGCGAGCTAGATCAGGAGGTGGCGCTGAAGATCTTGCGCCCTGACGCTCTGGACGGGCCTCTGCTCCAACGCTTCGCCCGCGAACGCTCGATCCTGGCTCGCCTCGACCATCCCCACATCGCACGCATCGTGGACGCGGGCAGTACCCTAGAGGGCGTTCCGTACGTCGCCCTCGAGCTCGTGGAAGGAGAACCGATCGATCGCTGGTGCTCTCGCACCGCTGCCTCGATCGACGAGCGGCTCGACCTGATGCTGCAGGTGTGTAGCGGCGTCGCCTACGCACACCGCCGCCTGATCGTGCACCGCGATCTCAAGCCGACCAACATCCTGGTCGCCGAATCGGGCCCGGGCGGGCCATCGGCCAAACTGCTCGACTTCGGGATCGCCAAGCTCCTCGAGGAAGAGGACACGCCGGGCGGTGTGACCCGGACCCAGAACCGGATGCTGACGCCGCGCTACGCCAGTCCCGAGCAGTTGCGCGGCGATCCGATCACCACCGCGAGCGACGTCTACTCGCTAGGCGTCCTGCTCTACGAGCTTCTGACCGGACGCTCGCCCTACGGCGAGAGCACCAGCAGCTCGATGGCCCTGATGCGCTCCATTCTGGAGACCGACCCGCCGCGACCGAGCGAAGCTCTCGCAGGCGACGCTTCCCGGGACGCCGAAGGTCGTGCCGACACGGGCTCCAAGGCGGCGATCGAAACGGCTGCGCTGCGGCCGGCTCGACGCTTGCGCGGGGATCTCGACGCCATCGTGCTGCGCTGTCTCGCCAAGGAGCCAGACCGTCGCTACGGCTCGGTCGACGAGCTCGCCGACGACCTCCGACGCTACCGCCGAGGCCTCCCAGTGCTGGCGCGCCCAGACTCGCCCGGATACCGCGTACGGCGCTTCGTGACCCGCCATCCCCTCGGCGTGACCGCTGCACTGGCCGCCGCACTCCTCGCCATCGGTTTCACGACGTTGGTCTTCGTCATGGCGCTACGGCTCGACGCCGCGGCCGAGCGGGAACGGGGCGAGAGGCTCGCCGCGGAGCAGGTCAGCCAGTTCCTCATCGACCTCTTCGAAGCGGCCGATCCAGCGCTACGTGTAGGTCCTGAACCGAAAGCCGGGGACCTGCTCGAGCGTGGCGCACGGGAGCTGGCAACGAGTGGCCTGGAGGCGGACCTGCGCTCGAGGCTGGCGGCGATCGTGCTCCGTGCACAGGTGAATTTCGATCAAATCGACGACGCTGATCGAACCTGGACCGACGTTCTCGAGCCGCTCGCCGCGCAGGCGTCACCTCGCACCCGCGCCGAGGCGCTGCTCGCGAGAGCGAGCATCCTGGAACGACGCAGTGAGCATCGCCGCGCGGCACGCCTCTACGACGAGGCCCTGCGACTGGTCCCTCTCTCCCAGGACGCTGGCGCCCAGCAGATCCGGACTCTCGCGCAACTTCGTAGGGCGACCGTTCGCGTGAAGCTCGGCGACGCGAAGGGGGCCCTCCGGCAGATCGAGCGGACGCTCGATGAGCTCAAAGAACGCGACGGCGAAGACCGACGCGGCGTGCCGACCGTGCAACTGGAGGCACTAGCGCGTCTCGCCGCGGCCCTGAGCGAAAGCGGAGAGGCGCAGCGTGCCGAGCCTGTGATCCGCCGTGCGCTGGACCTGGCACGGAGCCATCCAGGCGTCTCGGAGCTGGTGCGCACGAAGCTGCTCGAGGACCTGGCCATCGTACTCCTGCACCAAGGCCGTGCCGCCGAGGCCGTACCACTCTTCGAACAGGCGATCGGGCAGTTCGAGGCAATCCTCGGCCCCGACAGCCTGCGCCTCCCGCTGACCGAGCTGGGCGCTGCGCTCGTCGACGTCGGCGACTTCGATCGCGCCGAGGCGCTGCACCGTCGAGCGCTCGACATCGCCACCCGCGCCGCCGGCCTCGATAGTCCGCGACGCGCCGCCGAGCTGGTCAATCTCGGCTGGATGCTGCACAACCGGGGCGAGCTCGACCGGGCGCAGCGACTCTACGAGGAGAGCCTCGCTCTGAACACGGCCGGCGCGGGAGCCGATGGACCCGCCCTCGTACCGGTACTCAACAACCTCGGCCTGCTGGAGCTCGATCGCGGTCATCACGACGCTGCACGCCCCCACTTCCTACGCGCCGAACGTATCGTGCGCGCCGCATTCGGCGAGAAACATCCGGCCCTCGGCTTCCTGTGGACCAATCAGGCACGGCTCGAGCACGAATCCGGCGCGCACGATCGTGCGCGCGACCTCTACGACAGAGCGCTCGCACTGCGCCGAACTCTCTATCCGGACGGCCACATCGAAACCGGTCTCACCCTCAACGGGCTCGGCGCCCTGCTCTGCGAGAGCGGCCGCAGCGACCGAGGCGAGCACCTCCTCCGGGAGGCGCTCGCGATCCGCCAGCGCTTCGCGGCGCCGGACGACTGGCGCATCGCGCTCAGCGAGAGCGACCTCGGTCACTGCCTGGTGGAGAGCGGTCGATTCGAGGAGGGCTCGCGCCTGCTCCGCAACTCCCTACCGCGGATCCTGGCGCAGCGTGGTGAAGAGGATCCCAGGGCCCAGCGCGCCCTGCTCCGGGTCGAGGCTCTCGCTGAGAGCTCTCCCACTCCTTAGGTAGAAGAGAGCCTCAGGCCTCAGCCGGAGGCCGCGCTCCCCTCGACGAAAGCGCGGGCGTGCTCCAGCTCCGGATGCTCCTCGGTGGGATCCGGGTAGATCTCCAGCAGCGTCGTGTAGAAGCCTCGCGCCGCCTCCACGTCGCCGGACCCTTCCGCTGCCTGGCCGGCTCCGAACAGGCTGTTAAAGCGATTCGGCGAGCGCTCGAGAGCCGCCCTGTACTCCGCCAGCGCCTCGTCCTGCAGTCCGGCCTCCCGCAGGATGTCGCCGTCTTCTGCGTTGATGAGAAGACAGCGATTCAGGCGTTGGATCGGAAGGGTCCCTGCTTGCCGTTGTCTCCTGGAAGGGCCGAGCGGCATGGCTTCGAGTACGGGCGTCACGGCACCCTCTCGCTACTACGCCGCATTCGACACCAACAGTGGCGAGGTCTTCGGCAAGACCACGGGGAGTCACACCAGCGCCGAGCTCATCGCGTTCCTCGCAGACCTGGTCGCCCACCAGCCGAAAGGCCAGGAGATCCACGTCGTCCTCGACAACCTCTCCGCTCACAAGTCCATGACTGTCGAGCAGTTCCTCGAAGAGAATCCCAACGTTCACTTCCACTTCACCTCCAACCTACAGCTCGTGGCGAATCAGGTCGAACTCTGGTTCTCCAAGATCACGCGCGACCTCCTGCATCGAGGCGTCTTCACGTCGGTTGCCGACCTGGCGGCAAAGATCAAGCGCTTCATCGATCAATACAACAAGAACCCGAAGCCCGTGAAGTGGAAGCACAACGATCCCCCTAAGAGGATCGCCGCATGACGACCACTGAGCATTCAAGAGGTACAGTCCACCAACAACGCATCTTCGAGCCGCAAACGAGGTCCGCTGTCCGCCCCGGAGTTTCGGCCGCGGTGATCGATCGTTTTGCGGGACGGCGCTCTTCCAGGCTCTTCCAGGTGTCTGACCCCTCGAGCTTCGAGCTCCCTCGAGCGCCTCGAGCTTCGGCCGGGTAGGATCGGCCAGACCCTCTTCTCTTCGACCGGCCGGCCGGCTGCCGGGGCCGCCAAGCGGTCCACTGCACTCACCCATGCCCTCAGGGGAACTTCGCGGGGGAACCCTGCCGATGTGTCGTCTCCTTTGCCTCGCCACTGACACCACCAAGCGGCGGTCGGCTTCGACTGCTCTCTTCCTTCTCGGCCTCGCCGCCCTCGCCGCGCCAGCCGCCACCACGACGGATCCCCCCGATCTTCGCGGTGGCGGTGCGACGCTCGAGGTCAGCGCCTCCGAGGCCTTGGTGAATCCGGGCGAGACGGTCGAGATCACTGTCTCGATCACCGGGCTCGGCGACGCAGCTCCGCCGTCGCTCGGCACGTACGACCTGTCGCTCGTCTTCGATCCGGCGGTGTTCGCGTACGAGATGGGCTCTCTCGAGCCGACGGACTTCCTCGGTGACGGGGACCTGGCGGAGGCTCTCTATACGGTCTCGGCAGGCGCGGGCGACGTCGAGGTGGTGGCGCTCTCGCTGCTGACGCCGATGCAGCTGACGGCGCTGCAGGCGGGGTCGTTCGAGCTGTTCACCGCGACCTTCACCGCGATCGGCTTCGGCGACGGAGTCTTCGACCTGGTGGCCAACGGTCCCCTGGGCGACGAGAACGGTTCGGAGATCGCGCTCGCCGGCGTGGTACCGGTGACGGTCTCGGGTGGCTCGGTGATCGACATCCCGACGTCGGGCAGCGTCGGGCTCGCGTTGATGACACTGCTGCTCCTCGCTGGCGGAGTGCTGGTGCTGCGGAGGGCGGTCTGATGCGCACCTCGAAATCGTCGCTTCTCCTCTTCCTCGTGCTGCTGCTCGTTGCGACGGTCCTGTGGGCGATGCCGGGCGACCAGGACGGCGACACCGACGTCGACGTCGACGACCTGCAGATCATCCTGGCGGCGCGCAACACGCCGGCCTCGGGTCCGTCGGATCCGCGCGACCTCGACGCCGACGGCGTGATCACGGTGCTCGACGCGCGGATCGCCGCGACGCTGTGCACCCGCCCGTTGTGTGCGACGGGCAACAACCCGCCGACGGTGGAGGCGCCGGCCGACCAGACGATTCCCGAGGACGGCACCACGGGTGCAATCGCGGTGACGGTGGACGACCCCGACCTCGGCACGAACCCGAACACACTGGTGTTGACCGCCACGTCGGACGATCAGACGCTCATCCCCGGCGCGAACCTGGTGCTCGGCGGCTCCGGTAACGCTCGAACGATCACGGTGACACCGGCCGCGAACCTCAGCGGCGGTCCGGTGACGATCACGCTCCAGGTCTCGGACGGAATCGACAGCGCAACGGACACCTTCTCGGTCATGGTCACGCCGGTGAATGACGCGCCTCAGTTCACGGCGGGCCCCGACCAGACGGTGCTGGAGGATTCCGGCGCCCATGCGGTTCCCTCGTGGGCCACCGCGATCTCGCCAGGCCCGCCGGACGAAGCGGGTCAGACGGTGTCGTTCAACGTCACCGGCAACACCGATCCGGGCCTATTCGCCGTCGCGCCCGCAGTCGACGGCGCGGGCAACCTCACCTACACCCCGGCGGCCGAAGCCAGTGGCACCGCAACGATCACGCTGGTGGCGATGGACGACGGTGGTACCGCGAACGGGGGCGTCGACACCTCGCCGCCCCAGTCCTTCGACATCACGATCACGGCGGTGAACGACGAACCGTCGTTCATGGCGGGTGCCGACCAGACGATCGACGAAGACGCGGGGGCGCAAACGGTGGCGAACTGGGCGACCGGGATCTCGGCGGGTCCGGCCGACGAGTCCGGTCAGATGCTGACTTTCAACGTCACCAACAACACCAACGCGACGCTGTTCAGCGCCCAGCCTGCGGTGGCATCCGACGGCACGTTGACGTACACGCCGGCGCCCGATGCCAACGGTACGGCGACGGTCACGCTCGAGCTGATGGACGACGGCGGAACCGCGAACGGCGGCGACGACACCTCGCCGCCGCAGACCTTCCAGATCACCGTCGACCCGGTCAACGACGCGCCGACGATCTCGACTCCCGCCTCACACACCTCCGATGAGGACGCGGGCGCGCAGACCGTGGTGGGCTTCGCCACACTCTCTGCGGGTGGTGGCCCGGACGAATCGGGACAGACGGTGACGCCGAGCATCACCGGCAACGACAACATGGCGCTGTTCAGCAGCCAGCCGCAGCTCAACACCAGCGGCACGTTGACCTACACCGCAGCGCCGAACGCCTTCGGCACCGCGACGATCACCGCGCAGGCGATGGACGACGGGGGGACCGCCAGCGGCGGCGTCGACACATCGGCTCCGGTGATGTTCCAGATCAACATCGACTCGGTGAACGATCCGCCCGTGGCGGTCGCCGACTCGTTCGACACCCTGGGCAACACGGAGTTGTTCGTCGATCTCACCCCGGCGATGAACCAGCCGCGGGTACTGGCGACGACGACGTCGACCTTCGGCGTGCTCGACAACGACAGCGATCCGGTGGAGATGGACATGCTCTCGGTGGCCGGGATCGTCGGCTGCGCCGACACCACGGCGCCGTTCGAGGGCTGCGCCAGCACCAGCGGCGGCGTGCTCGACATGCAGTCGAACGGCCGCTTCACCTACGTCACCTCACCCGGCTTCGGCGGCGCGACGGACACGTTCCAGTACCTGCTCAGCGACGGCATGGATACGGTGACGGCGACGGTGACGATCAACGTCGCCGGCGTCGTCTGGTTCGTCGACAACACCGCGGCCTCAGGCGGTGACGGAACCTCGACTACGCCCTTCGACATGCTGTCTGGCGCCGAGGCCGCCTCGGCACCGGGCGATGTGATCTACGTGCGCACCGGCGACGGCACGAGCCTCGGCCAGGATCAGGGCATCGCGCTCCAGTCGATGCAGACCTTCCTCGGCGAGGGCGTCGATCTCGAGGTCGACCTGGCGTTCAACGGGAACCCGGCGCCGACGCTGATCTTCGACTCGCCGAGCAACGACCCGGCGGTGATCGAGCACACCGCCGGCGACGGCGTCACGGTCGATGCGACGGCGGGTCCGCAGACCGGCGTCGTGATCCGTGGCTTCCAGATCTCCGGCACGAGCAACGCCGTCGACGTCACCCAGACCGGCGCCAACGCGGTCGAGATCACGATCGCCGACAACCTCTTCCAGGACTCGGGCAGCGAGGCGCTCGACCTGAACCCGGGCGGCGGCGCCCACTTCGAGGCGACGATCCAGAACAACAGCTTCTCGACCAGCTCGCCGACCGGTAACGCGATCGACGTCACCACCACGGCGAACGCCGACACGGTGCAGGTCGCGATCGACGACAACGTCGACATCACGTCGTCGAGCGGTGACGCCATTCACCTCGACGGCAGCGCGGGCGGCACACTGAACGTGACCTCGCTCTGTGGCAACTCGGTACACGGCGCGACGGCGGGGGCGGGCATCTTCGCCGACACGGTGGTCTTCGACGCCGCTCCCCTGCCGAGCGGCGACGCCGACTTCGT
Source organism: Acidobacteriota bacterium (assembly GCA_003388555.1). Classification (GTDB taxonomy): domain Bacteria; phylum Acidobacteriota; class Thermoanaerobaculia; order Multivoradales; family Multivoraceae; genus QQVD01. The sequence goes on from QQVD01000056.1 coordinate 113,819, forward strand.
CGGCGACACGGTGGCCTGCACCGCCGCCACCCTGATCGGCAGCTCCGGAAACCGCATCGGTGGCTCGGGGCTCGTGCTCCTGAACGTCACCGGCGACCTCGACCTGGGGCCGTTCAGCTCCTTCGTCGGCACAGCGGGTGGCCTCGACGAGGTGGCGCTGCAGATCGCCGGCAACGGCGTGTTCAACGCCGGGGCCGGAAACGGCTTCCAATTCGTGCAGGACTCGGGCACTCTCGACTCGATCGACGGGCCAGCAGTCCTCATCGACACGGCGAGGCTCGAGTACCTGCCCCCGAGCTCCGTGACCACCGTCGTATCGATGAACAGCGACACGGTGGGGATCGGGCTGACCGACGTCTCGAGCTCATTCGCCGTCTCCGGGACGACGACGATCGACTCCACCGGAACGGACGGCGTGGTGGTGACCGATTCGAGCGCCCAGGTGACCTTCCTGGGCGAGTTCGTGATCTCGAACACGGGCGGCCGAGGCGTCTCGCTCACCAACATGAGCGCGGACTTCGTCGTCCAGGACATGGCGCCGGCCGGGCTGCCGGGAACGGCGAACAGCCTCATCACGGGAACCACGGGCGATGCCTTCAGCTCCGTCGGACACACCGACGACATCCGCTACTACGGCGACATCGTCAACACCTCGGGCAACTCCGTCGATATCCGCGACCACGGCGGGCCTGCCGGCCAGATCCTCTTCGCCGGCCTCATCACCGACTCCGGTGAGGGCATCTACCTGGACAACAACGACCAGGGCGCGATGCCCGCAACGGCCAGCTTCACCGGCGGCCTGGACCTCGACACCGGGGCCAACACGGCGTTCACGGCGATCAACGGCGGCAACGTGGAGGTGCTCTCTGGCAGCGTCTCGACGACCGCCGACACCACCACCGGTACCCTGGTCAACATCGTCAACACGACCATCACCGCGAACGGCGTCTTCTTCGACTCCACGAGCAAGACCGGCGGCGCGAACGGCATCATCTTGACCAATGTGGGGAGCGGGAACTTCATCAGCGACGCCGGATCGATCTCGAATCAGACCAACCGAGGCGTCGACGTCTCCAGTGGGTCCGGCGACGTCGTCGTGGACGCCTCGATCAGCACGACCAGCACCGGTCGCTCCGTGGAGGTGACAACCCACACCGGAGGCACGGTGGACTTCAACGGCTCGATCGACGACAACGGCCTCGGCATCCGCCTGGCGAACAACGTCGGCGCGGTGCTCAGGTTCGATGGCGGCATGGACGTCGACACCGCCGCCGGTTCCGGTACCGAGGAGGGCTTCGAGGCCACCGGCGGTGGCACGCTCCACGTCACTGGAACGAACGATGTGAACACCTCTCTGGCCACCGGCATCGCGGTGAACATCGTCGGCGGCACCACCATCGGGGGCGACGGCGTGACCTTCCGCAGCGTGTCGGCGAACGGGGCGCCGAGCGGGATCTTGCTGGCGAATACCGGGACGACAGGCGGCTTCACTGTGACCGGCGTCGCCACCACCGACGAGTCCGGAGGAGTCATCGACAACACCACGGGTGACGCGGTGGTGCTCGACCAGGTCGACAGTCTCACCCTTAGGAACATGCGGCTCGGCGAGTCGACGACAGCCCAGGGCGACGCCCCCGACAGCAACATAGCCATCGCAGGTGACGCAATCGACATCACCGATTCGTCGAACCTCGTATTCACCAACCTGCGCATCGCCGACACCTCAGGCGACGGCATCAAGGGAACCGGGGTCACCAACCTGACGCTCTCCGACAGCGAGATCTTCAACGTCGGTCTCGACGCCGGGTTCGACGAGTCGGCCTTCGACTTCGGCGACCAGACAGCGGGGGCAGACCAGAATCTGGTCGGCACGGTCTCGGTCTCGAACACGGTGTTCGACGGTATGCAGGAGTTCGGGATGTACGTCTACAACGAGACTGGCAGCCTGACCCTGACCATCACCGGCGGTAGGTTCTCGAACCAGCGGACCAACAACGCAGAAGCGGGCATCCTGCTGGAGACCAACGGCGCCGGGGCGACGATGGACGTCACCATCACCGGCATACTCTGCGACGTCCTGGAAGGAGCCGCTTGCGTTTTCGCCCAGGCGCTCGACGGCACCATGGACCTTGTGGCGACCGGCAACACGGCGCAGAACGGCGGCTCGATTTCCAACTTCAACAACACCGACGGCTTCAACCTGGCGACCGGCGACGGAACACTCAACTTCGACATCTCCGACAACGACCTGCAGCGCAACCGCGGCCACGGCGTGCGGCTGGCGGCGAACTTCGCTGGCACGCTCAATGGCCGGGTGACCGGAAACGACATCGACGGCGATGGCCCGTTCCCGCCAGCGGCGAGTGCGCAGCCAATCCTGCTGCTGGTCGACGGCGCCGGTCCCGGTGACCCGACCGCCTACGTGCTGATCGACGACAACGACATCGACGACGTTGTCGATACGACGCTCGAGATGATCGACATCGAGGCGCGTGACGGGGTGACCAACCTTCACGTCACTGTGACCAACAACCGAATCAACCAGGACGGCGCCGCCACGCTCGGTAACGGCGACCACGGCATCGAGATCCGTGCCAGAGACAGCGCGATGGTGCGCGCCAACGTCTCGAACAACACGGTCGACTCGCCGGACGCCAGCGTGAACCTCGATGTCGAGGACGGCGCCACGATGGAAGCCACGGTGGTCAGCAACGCCCTCTCGTCGAGCGGCGACGACGAGTTGCAGGCGGAGACCGAGGACGCGGGCACCAGCCTGTGTCTGGACCTGCGGGGCCACAACAGCGGGGTTTTCGCCCTCGTCGAGACGGCCGGCACGTTCACGATGGAAAACTTCGCGAGCGTCGCAGGCGACAACTCGGGCGCCACCATTCAGGTGGGTGGCGGCATTTCAGCGGACGGCGGCACCTGCATCGAGCCAACGGCCCCGACGTTTCCCCCTCCCTGAGCAGCCGAGGTTCCCCAGAGCACCCGGCCGAGCTTTCCTCAGAGGCTTTCCGGGTCCCGGTTCTCCAGGGGTTCTCCAGGTGCCTGACCCCTCGCGTGCGAGTAGAGCCCTGCCGCCCTCTGCCATGGTACGTCTCTGCCATGGTCCAGTCTCTGCCATGGCAGAATAATGGCATGCGAACGACCGTCGACAAGGCTGGCCGGATCGTCGTTCCCAAGCCGATGCGCAAAGAGCTCGGCCTCGAGGGCGGCACTCGTCTCGAGATTCGCCTACGCGACGGGAGAATCGAGATCGAGCCCGTGTCGACGCCGATGAAACTGGTGCGGCGGGGCAGGAGGCTGGTCGCCACCACCGACGAGCCCCTGCCTCGACTCGACGCCGACGATGTGCGCGCAGTCCTCGAGTCTCAGCGCCTGTAAACGCCGTCGGCAGCTCGGTGGCCATCGCAGCATTCAGCGAATGGCACCGGCTGCACGAGGAGGCCGCTTCGGTCCTCGAGGACGGTGCCGCCATTCCCGCCCACGCCCTGCTCGAGACCTGGTCGGTGCTGACCGGCTTCCCTCCACCGCACCGGGCTCCCGCCGACATCGTCCGGAGCTGGCTCGACGATCGGTTGCCGCGGATCATCCATCCGCCGGACGGCGAAGCGCAACGAATGCTCGTTCATCGGCTTGGCCGAGACGGCCGGATCGGCGGTGCCGTCTACGACGGCCTCGTGGGTTTGACCGCCAAGCGTGCGGGAGCCCTGCTCGTCACCGCCGACCGCCGCGCCGTCCCGGTCTACGAGCTGGTGGGCGTCGACTTCCGACTGCTCTCCGGCCGACGCTAGAGCGGTCGATCGACCTCCCTGACCTACGTCCCTGACCCTTCGCTTCCCTGACCCTGGGTCTCGGATTCTCGCTGACTTCTGCCCCCGTGCTGCTCCGGGTCAGCCACCCGAGCCGAGCGCCACCGGGTTCCGCCAAGGCCCCTGCCTCCTGAGCTCCCACCTGAGCTTTGCCTCAGTGATCCGCTCGACCTTCTGGGATTCTCCGAGAGTCTTTGACGGGCCGAGCCGACGGAGTGCGTCTATTTCCTACGACACCTGCGCCGACGCACCTCGCCCGAGGCGCCTGCCGCTCAGCTAGACACGAACAGACACGAACAGCCAGACCGTGGACTCCGATCAATTCCACCGCCTCGAGGATCTCTACTTCGAGCTCGAGCGAGCCTCGCCGGAGGATAGAGCCGCTCGCGTGGCCCAGATCCGAGAGGACCATCCCGAGCTCGCGGACCGGCTCGAGCGCATGCTGACGCTGGCGACCTCGGAACCCTCCATCGACTTCGACACCGCGAGGCTCGAGGTGAGGGCCTCGGACGAGCTGCGGCCGGGGGACCGGATCGGCCCCTATCGGCTCACCCGCCTCCTCGGCGAGGGTGGCATGGGGGTCGTCTTCGAGGCCGAACAACTCGAGCCCGTGAAGCGCCTGGTCGCGCTCAAGATCGTCAAGCGAGGCCTCGACAGCAAGGCCGTGCTGGGGCGCTTCGAGAACGAGCGTCAGGCGCTGGCCCGTATGCAGCACCCAAACGTCGCGCGGGTGCTCGACGTCGGCACGGCGGACGACGGCCGTCCGTACTTCGCGATGGATCTGATCGACGGCCAGCCGATCGACGCATTCTGTCGCCGCACCGGTCTGGCGGTGAACGAACGCATCCGACTGTTCCTCTCCGTCTGCGACGCCGTGCAGCACGCGCATCGCCGCGGCATCGTGCACCGCGACCTCAAGCCGTCCAACGTACTCGTCGAGGAGTCCGAGAGTGGCGGTGAGCCGGTGGTCAAGGTCATCGACTTCGGCATCGCCAAGGCGATCCAGGAAGGCAGCGACCTCGCGACCCAGTGGACCCGCCACGGTCAGCTGTTGGGCACGCCGGAGTACATGAGTCCGGAACAGTTCGCGGGCGAAGAGATCGACACCCGCTCCGACGTCTACTCCCTCGGCGTGCTGCTGTTCGAGCTGCTGGTCGGTGAGCCACCCCTCAGCGGTGAGGCCGTGCGCGGCAAGGGACTGCTCGCCATGCAGTCGCAGGTGCGCGACTTCGAGACGCCGCGCCCGAGCGAGCGGGTAGCCAGTCAGGACGGTGAGTTCGCCAGGCAGCAACACACCACCTCCGACTCGTTGTCGCGCCTGCTTCGGCGCGACCTCGACTGGGTGGTGCTCAAGGCCCTGGCCAAGAACCGCGACGAGCGCTACGAGACCCCGACCGAGCTCGCCTCCGAGCTGCGCCGGTTCCTCTCCGACGAGCCGGTGCTCGCCGGCCCACCGTCCTGGCGCTATCGAGCCAGCAAGTTCCTGCGCCGCCATCGCCTCGCCACCGGGCTCGCGCTCGCCGCCGCGTCGACCCTGATCGCCGCCGTCGTCGGCCTGAGTTTCGGCCTGGTGCGCGCGCAGCGTGCCGAGGCCGCAGCGCAGCGGGAGAGCGAGGTGGCGCGGCAGGTGCTCGACTTCATGCGCGGCATCCTCGCCGAGGGTGCGCGTGAGGCCGGCCAGGGCAACCTGCTCACCACGCCGCAGCTCTTCGAGCGGGCGCGGCAGCGACTCGAAGAGGATCCGCCTTCCGACCCGCGGGTCTACGGCACTATCCTCAATCGCATCGGCGAGTTCTTCCAGATGGATCTCGAGCAGTTCGCGACCGCCGAGGAGATGTTCGAGGAGGCGGCGGAGATCCTGCGTCGCGACGGCGTCGAGACCCGAGAGCTCGCCACCGCCAACTACATGCTCGGCATCCTCGCCCGGATGCGCGGCGACCTGGAGCGCGCCAGCGAGCTACAGCAGACGGCAGCCGACCTGCTGCGCGAAGAGGACGGCAGCGAGGTCGAGTCAGCCGACATCCTCGGCGAGCAGGCGCTCATCCTCAGAGCGCGCGGCGAACCGGAGAGAGCTCTGGAGCTCCTCGATCGGGCGGTGGACCTGATGGTCGAGAGCAAGGGGCCCGAGGACCGGGACACCGTCTCCAAGTACCTCCTGCGCGCCGGCGTCCTGCGCGACCTAGGTCGTCAGGAGGAACGCCAGGTCGAGCTCGAGAGACTGCTCGGGATCAGCGAGCGCAGGGGCTTCTGGCACTACGTCTCGGTGATCCACAACGACCTCGGCGCGCTCGCCTACCGCCGCGGCGATCTCGAGGGCGCTTATCGCGGGTTCACCGAGGCCGCCCGGGTCAACGCTGAACGCCTCGGCGCCGACCCACAGCGCCTAGCCGGCCAGCTCGCCAACATCGCGATGATCGCGGCCAAGCGGGGCGACTACGACACCGCCGCGCAGCAGATGCAGCGGGCGCGGGAGGAGTACGAGGAGGTCTACGACGGGCGTTCGCCGGACTGGGCGGCCACCACACAGCTCCTGGCCGAGGTGCACCTGCGCTCCGGGAGGTATCGCGAAGCCGAAGTGCTGCTCGAAGCGGTCCTGCCCTACGAGTACGAGCAGCAGACGCTCCGCGTCGGTCCCTTCCGCGGCGAGCGCAACCTGGCCTTCGTTCGCGAACGCACCGGACGCCAGACCCTGGCGCGCCAGCGGCTCGTGGCAGCGATGCAGAACGAGGCCTGGCGGCAGCGCGACCCGGCGGGCTGGTGCGAGCTGGCGATCGACAGCGCACGCCTGGCCCCCTCCGCGACCCAGGGACAGGACGAGTATCAACGCACTCTCCAGGAATGCGGAGACCTGGCGGCGTCGCCGGGCGTTCTCTATGCCCGTCTGCGCTACCACGCCAGCCGTGGCGAAACCGACCAGGCCCGCCAGGTCCTCGCACTCATGGATCCCAAGCACTACGTCGACCACTGGCCGCGCATCGATCCGCTGCTCGAGCGACTGCGAGACACCGGGGTGCTCGACGAGTTCCTCGAGCAGTCGGCACCGAACTGATCGGTGATCGAAGGGGCGCTGAACCAGGTCACTGGCCCCTCGAGTTCTGGGCCCTCTGGTTCCCGGGCGGGACTTCCACAGCCACCGGAAGGCTGACAGCAGCGGCCATCAGAGTCCTTCCAGGCCCCTGACCCCTCGTCACGTCGGATGACGTGGCGTCTCGAGCGACTGCGATGCGGTGCCATCGTGGAGCGAGAGCATCCTGAGGCCGAGGCGCAGGCCTAGGGCGACGACGAGGAGCCAGCGACAGTTCTGGCGGTGGCCCCTCCACGCGTCAGACGGCGGGGCGCCGCCCGCGCCGAGCCACGAAGTGGCGACAGCGGTGGAGTCGATCCAAGCCTGAGAGATCGACATCGCCCCACCGCCTGCGGCGCAGGGTTTGCGGTCCCTGCGCTCAGCTCCACGAGGGTTTCACCTCAGGGCTCCTAGGCCGGCTCAGTCGACAACGAGCTATTGATCAGGTGGCCATGGTGGCGGCGGCGGGCGGGCCCGTCGTGCCGGCCTCGGCCGTCCTGCTCGATGGCCACTGGGTAGCGACGGTCGCCGAACCAGAGCGGCCTCGGCTGCCACGAGCCGAGGCCAGCGGACAGAGCCTCGGCAAGCTACGGGGGCGTCGCGACGTCATCCGGCGAGCGCGGCGAGGCGACGCCGCACTCCGAACCAGTAGCCGATGGAGTAGCCGAGCAACACGCCCGCGGCGGCGAGCGAGCCAGCGAGCGCGGAGTCGGCCACCAGCACGGTCAGCAGGAGGATCAGCCAACGATTCGGCGTGAGGAAGAGTACACCTTCGGTGGTCTCCCACCTGGTGAGCCACAGACCCAGCAGCGAGAGCAGGGCACCGACGAGCAGACCAACGAGGGTGTACGGCATAGCGGAATCAGCAGGAGCACGACCACCACGAGTTCCTAGCGCTCGGCCAACTCGCCGAGATCCAGCTCTTCGATCCGCCGATAGAGCGTCGAGCGGGCAATTCCGAGGTCGCGTGCGACCGCGGACAGATTGCCGCCATGCACCTCCAGTGCGGCGCAGATCTCGCGCCGTTCGAGGGCTTCGATCTTCGCCGGGAGGGTGGTCGCGGCCCCGAGGGCTGGATCGTCGACGGCGGCTCGAATCGTGCTCTGAAGGTGCCTGGACTGCAGCATCTCGCCGTCCTCTAGGAAAAGCGCGGCGCGGGCCATCTCGCGCTCGAGCTGACGGATGTTGCCCGGCCAGTGGAAGGCGAGCAGTGCGTCGAGAGCGCCGCGGGAGATGCCGCTGACGTGCGTGCCGAGGCGTTCGGCTTCGCGCTGCAGGAACCAGGCAGCGAGATTGGCGATGTCGGGGGTGCGTTCGCGCAGCGGAGGCAGCTCGACGCGCCAATCAGCGATCCGGTGGTAGAGGTCGGCGCGAAATTCGCCGCTCGCGAGCTGCGCTTCGACGTCCTGGTTGGTGGCGGCCACCACGCGCACTTCGGCCGGGCGCGGTTTGCGCGCGCCGAGTCGGTACACCTCGCCTTCCTGCAGCACCCGGAGGATCTTCGCCTGGGTTGCGGCCTCCATGTCGCCGATCTCGTCGAGGAAGAGGGTCGCGCCGTGCGCCTGCTCGAACTTACCCGGACGCGCATGGACCCCGGTGGCTACGCCCTCGTCGACGCCGAAGAGCTCCGCCTCGAGCAGATCTCTCGGCAACGCGGCGCAGTTGAGCGCGATGAAGTCTTCGTGCCCACGAGGCGAGGCGCGATGGATGAATCGCGCCAGGATCTCCTTACCGGTGCCCGACTCGCCGGTGATCAGGACACTGACCTTGCCGCGGCCGATGCGAGCGGCGTCGCGGTAGATGGCCTCCACGGCCGGCGTGAGGGTGGGAGGTTGCGGCATCGGTGGCGGCTCGCTGGCCGCTCGGCGAGGCGTCGAGCGGCCAAGTCGACGCCGATCGGCCAATGCGACGAGCTCGAGCACCATCCGAATCAGGACTTCGAAGCTGCGTGCCTGCACCGGGTGGCGAAAGGTGGCACGGATCCGGTAGTCGTCCTGCTCGAGTTCGACATCGACGCTGTTCGAGTCGTGCTCGCCGTTGCTCCCCTCGTCCTGCGCTGGCGCGAGTCCCCTGGCGGCGAAGAGCAGACCGTCGTCGCCATCGCGCGAGCGCCGCGATATCTCGACGGCCGTGCACGGCAGGCTGGTGAGCACCGCCTCGCCACCGGCTTGCGCGATCTCGATCGCCTCCGGACTCTGCGAGAGCAGAGCCACCAGAGGCGGCAGTTTCTGCAGAGTGAAGACCTTGAGCGACCCGACCGATGCGGTCGCCGTGTCGCTCAACAGCGCGAGTTCGTTTGGCGGCGAGGACGACGCCTCGAACCGCACAGCGGCCTCCAAGTCTGCCGCGGCCACTTCCTCTAGCGACGCATCGAGCGAGCCAATAGCGATGCGAGAACGGCCGTCCACCGGATGTGTTCCCACCACGCGCGTCCCGTCGACGCGGGTGCCATTGGTCGAACGCAGGTCCTCGAGCGTCACGGAACCGCCTTGCACACGCAGCAGCGCATGCCGGCGCGATACCGTCGGGTGGGGCAGACGGATATCGGCGTCGGGCCCGGAGCCGATCAGATACTCGCCGTCGTTCAGGGCAAAGAGCCGACTCTGGTCGAGTTCGACGATCCTCAGTTGGCGTGGCATTCGTACGTCGTCTTTCGTTCACAGTTGGGCGTTCGCCGAGCCCAAGGGGTCGGAGCAATTCGAGCCATTACGGCTGGCCACTCGCGGCTCTGGAGACACCGTCCAGCGAAGCGAGGCGCGAAATCTCCGGTGCCGTCCAAGGGTCGATTTCCAAGCGTCGGCGGGCGGCATCGATCGCTCGGCTCCGCCAGCCGTCTGAGCGGGGCGTGTCCGCACGGCGCAGGATGTCGGCGGTCAGCGCCACTTCGGCCCAGGCTGCTGCCAGATCCTGCGATTGCTCGAGGACCTGGTCGAGCAGTTCGATGGCCGCGAGGGCGTGGCGACGAGCGACGTCGGGCTCGTTCCGATCGAGCCACCACTGTGCCGCCGTTCGCTCCACCCGGGCTGCGAGGACGGCGTTGGTGGGCGGCGACGGCCAACGCCCCACCAACAGGCTCCCCTGTTCCTGCGCGGTATCGAACCAACGCGCTGCTTCAGCAGAGTTGCCGGAGCGGGCGGCGGCGCGTGCGCGAACGAAGGCAATGCGCGTTTGGTGGTAGGCGAAGTCGAGAGGGTAGACCTCACGAATGTTCGCGGCGTGCTCCTCGGCCTGACGGATCAACTCGTCGATGTCACCACCGAACTGCAGGCGCTGCGTTGCGAGATCGAGCAGTACGGAGGCGCGGTTGACGTCGGCGGCGAAGTATTCGGGACCCGCTTGGAGCGTGGCGTCGAAGGCGTCTGAGGCCGCTTCGAGGGCGCCTCGAGCGTCTTCCCCGCGCGCCATCGCGAGGTCGGCGTCGGTCCACAGCGCCATCGCCAGAGAATTCCGGATGGCTGCGCTGGAGGGTCTGAGCGCCAGCGCTCGTTCGCACTGGTGCACGGCCTGCACGGCATGGTCTCCAGGGTCGCGTCCGAGATGGCGCGCGTGGTAGGCCCACTCAGCATGGGTCTGGCACGAGATGTGGTGCAGGTCGGCGATCGAGCCGGAGGCCGTAGCGATCCCGGTGCGGGCGACCTGGATGGCGTTGGCGAGCGCCGCATCCCAGTCTCCCGACCAGTCGTAGTCCGCGAGCCGCATCCAAGCCCGACCGAGGTTGACGTAGAGGTAAGGGTTCGTGGGCTCCTGGGTTGCGGCACTCTCGAAACGGGCGATCGCATCGCGGAGCAGCGCTCGAGCATCCTCCATTTCGCCCTGATCCCGTGCCCACTCGGCGCGCGTGAGTGCGATGTTTCCCAGATGCACCTCGGCCTCGGCCGGTAGGCGGCTGGCCAATGCCTCGATGCTCGAGATCGCGGTCTGCAGCGCCGGCTCGGGGTCGCGCCCACGACCCAAGAGCCAGCGCCCGAAGCGCCAGGCTGTGAGCGTGCGTGCCGACAGCGTCGCTGGATCGTCGGGCAGGATTCGCAGCGCCACGTCACACTTCTCGAGGGCGCGCTCATGGGCGTCCTCCGCCTGCTCGTTGCCCCAGCGCCGCCCCATCTCGGATCGCCACGCACGGCACTGCGCGAGGAACACCGCCGGATCGCTCGGCGCTCTCTGGCCAGCGCTGTCGAGCAGGTCGAGTGCACGCCGAATCGGCTCCTCGGCCGCCTTCTCGTCGCCAGCCTCCAGCGCTTCGCCGGCGGTGCGTAGATCGGCCTCGGCAGCAACCAGCAGGCCATCGTAGAACCACGGGAGTCGCGCGGCGGAGCGCACCCCTGCGCTGCGGGCTTCGGCCCAATTTCCTTCCGCCAGCGCCAGTCGCGCCGCGAGCAACGTCTCCTCGGCGCTGGCCCGCGGGGAAACGTCTTGGCTCGTGTCGAAGTCCGCGCTGCGTGCTCGCTCCATCGCCGCGCGAGCCAAGGCGCCATGCCGCGCGACGGCCGCCCGACGCGTCTCCTGGCGACTCTCGACATCGAGGATGCGTTCGGCGTCGCGAATCGCCGCGTCGAGGGTGTCCAGCTGAGCGGCCGCGAACGCCAGCTGCACGGCGGGTCCGGAGAAGCCGGCATCGAGAGCACGCTGGAGATGGCGCACCGCGCTCTCCGGTCTGCTCAGCACGAGAGCCCCGCGACCCAGCGCATACGAGCCGGGGCCCACCGCCACCTTGCCGATGTCTCGCATGGCGTCTTCGATGCGCGCCAGTTCCTGCTCCACCAGTCGACGCTCCTCGGTGATGTCGTGTTCCGGCGAGAGGTGCGCCATGCGCAACAGGTTCTCGGCGCGCTCGACGGTGATGCCGAAACGCTGGGCGAGGCGCGCCCGCTGGGCCGCTTCTGCCTGCACGCGCAGCACCACGATCGCCGCGATCGCGATGAGGACGAGGGTGGCGGCGAACACCGCGGCGAGCAGCGGATTCCGCCGTATCCGACGCTCCGTACGATTGAACAGAGTGCTCGGGCGCGCGGTGACCGGCCGCCCGGCCAGATAGTTGCGCAGGTCTAACGCGAGGAGAGCCGCCGATTGGTACCTGCGTTCCGGACTCTTCTCGAGAGCTTTCTCGATCACCGCAACGAGATCCTGGGGGAGCCTCGGAGCAATGCGACGCAGCAGCGGCGGATCGCGCCGGGTGATCCCCACCATCGTCTCGACGGTGCTCTTGGCAGCGAAGGGGTGGACCCCCGCGACGATTTCGTAGAGCAGGACCGCGAGGCTGAACACGTCGCTGCGTCGATCGAGCGCCTCGAGGTCTCCTCGCACCTGCTCTGGCGACATGTAAGCGGGCGTACCGAGCAGTTCGCCGGTCATCGTCATGCTCTCGGAATTCATCTCACGCGCGATGCCGAAGTCGACGACGATCGGCCGCAGCGCCCCGTCTCGCTCCTCGACCAAAATGTTGGCGGGCTTGAGATCACGGTGCACCAGGCCCACGGCGTGCGCCGCTTGGATCGCCTCGGCGACCGTCGCCATCAACTCGACCTTGCGATCGAGGGGGAGGCCGTCCACCGCCTCGTCGAGCGTCTGGCCCTCGACCAGCTGCATGACGATGTACGGCCGGCCGTCGCGTTCGCCGACTTCGTACACTTTGCAGACGTTGGGGTGATCGACCCGAGCCTGGGCGCGCGCCTCCCGCAACATGCGCCGGATCGACTCCGGATCACCATGACGCAGAAGCTTGAGCGCCACCTTGCGCTGCAGTCTGGGGTCGTAGACCTGGTACACCTCGCCGCTGGCGCCGCGGGCGATCGGAATCGCGGTCGAGAGGAGATCCATGCACCAGGAGCCTATCCTCCCTACGAACGCCTCCCGCTCCTGAGGCGCACGGGAGATGCCGAAGCACGGGAGAGCTCGCTGATGGTCGAGAAGTCGGTGGTCGAGAAGGTGTACGTTGCATCGTGTCGGGGTTGCCGAGTGTGATCTGGACCAAGGTGACGAGGTTCCTCGAGACCCCGGAGCCCGGGCCTCCCGGACGGGGACTCGCTGCGAGGCGTGGGAGTCGTGCCGGTGCACGCCCTGCCGTTGAAGTAACCGCAGGTTGCAGGCACCGCGCCTTCGTCGTCGTGTCGCCACGCGCGACCGTCTCGTCGACGGGAAACCACCGCGGCGAGGTGCCGCGGTGGTCCTCTCCGACCAAGCGGTCCGCCTACGGAGTGAACGAAGTCCAGGCGGAGAAGTCGCCCGATTCGAACCCGTCGAGGAAGATGAGATTCGGATCCGGACCAGCGGGCTTCTCCCAGGCGCCCTTGTCGCAGGCGGCCGTACCGTCGCCGTCGCCGTCCGACGGTCGGGGGAAACCACGCTGGTCGACGAGCAGCGGATCTCCACCTGGGTGGTCCAGACAGACTGGATCGCCTGCGTCGACCTCGTTGCCGTCGGCGGTGAGTGCGTGCAGAGGTGTCGAACCGTCGTAGGCGAGCGGCGCCAGCGAGACGAACGTGTCGAGGTGATCGCCGGTATTGGCGACGAACCCGCACTGGTTATCCGTGGTCACCGCGGTCACGCTGTTGTAGCCCTCCGAGTCGATGGTGCCGAAGCAGTTGCCACCGTCGGGGAAGAAGACGGGTGGAGAACCGCGTCGTCCGCCTACGTTGTAAGCGAGGATGCTGTTGTACAGCTCCACGGTGCTGTTGGGACCCTGGTAGATGCCGCCGCCGACGCCTTCGTCCGGGTCGTCTGGCACCGCACGGTTGTAGGCGATCGTCGAGTTGGAGATCAACAGTTCGCTGGTTCCGCCCTGCACCGCCGCGACCATGATGCCGCCGCCACCGATGAGCGTTGCGTCGTTGGTGGAGATGGTGCTGTTTTCGATCGACGAGCCGGGCGCCTCCGAGAGGTACATACCGCCTCCGTAGAGCTGCGCGACGTTGGTATGAAAGGAGGAGCTGCGTATCGTCAACAGCGCCAGGTTGCCGTTCACCCACAGGCCGCCGCCGTTGGCCGCGGAGTTGCCGGCGATCTCGGAGTCGATCATGGTGAGCGTCGCGAACCCTCCCGGGTCGAAGCCGATGCCGCCGCCGGCGCCCGAATCGGCCGATGAGTCGAACACCTGTACCCGCTCCAGGGTCAGGTCGCCGAGGATGCCGGCGTCGCTGTAGAGAGCGCCACCGTGACCGTCGGTCGCGCCGTTGCGCATCACGACGTCGCGGAGAACCAGCTCGCCGCTGCCATGGTGGACGAGACCACCGTGCCCGCCGGTAGCGTCGCCGGTGGGTGGCGCTACTCCCTGGCCCACCAGTTCGACTCCTTCGATGCGTACGAAGGAACCGTCCTCGATGTGGAAGATGCGGTCTTCGGCACCCGCCGGGAAGGCGGCGACGATGCGCGGTGGCGGATCACTCGTTCCGCGTGCACCCGGCTCGGCCTCGATCACCACCCGACGATCGATCAGCAGGGAGCCGTACTCCGACGGGGAGGAGCCGGTGGTGGCGTCCAGGAGGTAGTTCTGCACCGAGCGCGGCACCAGTACCTTGCGATTACCGTCGAGAGCCATTGCTTCCATGACCGCGGCGCGCAGCGTGCAACGGTTCGAAGAGTCTCGGCATAGACCGTCACCAGGATTCGCATCCACCGTGTCGACGCTGGGTGCGGTGGGTCGGAGCAGCACAGAGACGGTTCGATAGCGATTCTCGTCGTTGGAGGGGCGATAGTCGCCGTTCGAGGAGCTGGCGGCGATGGCCCACGCTTCGAACGTTCCGCCGCCAGCGACGCTCAGCTCCAGCTCGCAGGACACCGTCTGGCCCGGATTGAGCAGAAAGTCGCCCTCCGCGAAGAGTCGGCGATTCTGGGCATCCGTCGGGCCGTCGCTGGCGCCGAGTCCGAAACAATCGGTCGCTTCGAGCTGCAGGTCCTGAAACTTGCTGCGGAGTTCGAGCCGGCCCACGGTGAGCTGGTTGCCGTGGTTCGTGAAGTGCACGGTACCGGCGAAGGTCTCGTGCTGGTTGGGCAGGTCGTCGAGCACGATCTCGGTAGCCAGGTCCGGGTCGGTGGTGACCGTCAGCGTCACTTCCTCCTCGTTGTTCGAGGGGTCGTGGTCGGCGGCACATTCCGCACAGTCGACCGTCGCTCGCAGCGGCGCCGACCCCGACGAACCCACCAACGCGCGCGCGGTGATCGTGCAGGACGCACCGTACGGTGAGTAGGAGCCCGTATACCCGCTCCACAGGAAGTAGTGCTCTCCACCCGAAGACACGTCGGAGACCGTGCCACCCGCCGGGCAGCTCGCGCTCACCAACGCGAGACGGCCACCGTGGTCGATCCGGATGGTCGGTTGTTCCCCGTTGTACAGCGAGTTCGTGCCGACCTCGATGTCGAATTCCTGGAGCTGGGCGACCGCGGAGTCGGGAATGGTGAACTCCGTCAACCGGAGATCCGGCGCATAGCGGCTGACCACGATGCGGTCGGCGAGCACGTGCTGGTCTTCGAAGCCGCTGCCGAACTCCTCCACGAACATGTGCATACCCACGAAGAGCTGGTTGGTGCCCGGTTGCACGGTGAACGTGCGCGTGACCTGCGTCCAGTCGTCGTGGCGCAGGCTGCCGGAGGCGAGTGCATTCGGTGAGCCGAGGTTGGTCGAGGGCACTGCCAGGGAACAGCTTTGGCCCGTCCAGTCGACTGCCTGCAGGTGTGCGCGCCGCTCTGCGTCCCCGAGTTCATTGTCGGGATGGAACTTGCCGTGCACCGAGAAATAGTGGACGCCGGGAGTCACCGCGAAACACTGACCGATCACCCAGCCGTTGGTGTCGACACCGAAGGGCTGCTCCTTGGCGCCGCCCCAAGCCGAACCCGAGAGCGGGCTGCCGTTGGCATCGGACCGATACCAGTTGGAGGTCAGATGTTCGTCGTCTTCTTCGAGCCAGCCGTTGAGATCGCTGCGGAAGGTGCCATTCACCACCAGGTTGCCCTGAGTTGGCTGCGACCGGCCGGGCCGTGGGATCAGGACCACCGAGGCCACCAGGAGAGCACAGAGCAGGGGCCGGTTCGAACGAGCCGGAGCGAAAGGTCGGGAGAGCGAGAGCGACTGAGACATGGAAGACACTCCGAAGGATCGAGAAGCGAAAAGAAGGGGCCAGCGGTGCCACGTGGGACCACCGATCAGCGGCGTGTGCCCGCTCTCGAGAGCAACCACCGTTCCAACCCGCGGCTCGCCTCCTGGATCTGCCGGAGTCGCCCGCGTGGCGGCACTTCTCTCAGCAACCCGACGATGCGCCTTCCGACACTCGTGCGCGTCGACCTGTCGCGCGATGGACGGCCTGCGCACCCGGATCGCGCACGCTCGGTGCCTGGAGCCTCGAAGCCGCGCGGGGTTGACGCCACTGTCTCGACCTGGACAGCCACTGTCGCCTGATGGACAGGCAGGCGTGCAGTGCCCCACGCCGTCGTCGCGCCGGTCGAGCGGGCGATCCTCCGCGTTCAGGTCCCCGCCTTCGCGAATCGCGTTCGGTGTGGGCACTTGGTATTCCAGGTCCCTGACCCCTACGGAGTTCCTCGAGTTTCTGCCCCCTCGAGTTCACCCTCTGGCCCCTCGACTTCGACCGGTTCGACGGCCGGGCCCCACAGCACCCGGCCCTCGACATCGAAGCGAGAGCCGTGGCAGGGGCAGTCCCACGTGGCGTCGTCGCGGTTGAAAGAGAGGGCGCAGCCCATGTGGCTGCAGCGGGGCTTGCCGCGCACGAGGTGTTGGACTGCGGTGGCCGCCTGCTCCGCGGCCTGGCGCACGACGCCCCCCGACCGCCAGGGCGAATAGAGCTCGGCCCAGGGGTGCTCGCGATCGGCGATCAGGTCGGGAAGGATGCAGGAGGCCACCATTGCCGACGTGATCCCCCAGCCGCCGAACCCCGTGGCGGTGAATCGGTGGCTGGATCCGGGCCGAAAGGTACCGATGAAGGGCACGCCGTCGGGGGTCACCAGGTCGTGAGCCGACCAGCGCGCGACCTCGTCGCCGAGCACGAGCCGCTCACGCGCCTGACGCTCGAGCTTCTCGTAGGCATTGTCGGCATGGCCCATCTCCTCGCTCTCCCCGACGACCACGAGGAGGTCGCCGTGGGAGCGGAACGAGGGACCGTTCGTGCCGATGAACATGCCCTCGAACTGGCCCCGGGGACCTTGGAAGGCCATGCCGAAGTGCTGCACGGGTTTGAGGCGCAGAGAGAAGAGGGAGCGATCGAAGAGCGGGAAGAGCGTCGCGAGCACCACGTTCTCCGCGTGGAACGAGCCGAGGCTCGTCTCCACCCGGCTCCGGCCGCCGTCCTGCTCGATCTCGGTGACTCGGGCATTCTCGACCAGCAGCCCTCCTGCCTCCACGAACTTCCCGGCCAGGCCCAGCAGAAACTCGCGCGGGTGGAACTGGGCCTGGTCGCGGAACGCGAGCGCCAGGTGGGAACTCGTCGGGACCGGCTCGAGGACGGCGGGCAGCCCCAGATCGAGGGCAGCATCGAGCTCGGCCTCCAGCGATTCCGGATCGTCGTCCGTGTAGACGTAGGCGGACCGCGTCTCCAGGCGGCAACGGAGATCGAGCTCCGCGACCAGCTCGCGGTAGGCGCCCACGGCCCACTGATTCGAGTCGGCGTAGACGCGCGCCCCGTCGACGCCGAGACGCTCGATCAGCCGGCGGTAGCAGAGCCCGTGCTGGCTGGTGATCTTGCCGGTGGTGTGCCCAGAAGTGCCGGTGCCGACCCGCCGCCTCCAGCACGAGGACGCGGTGACCTTCGGCCAGTATCCGCCAGGCGGTGAGCATTCCCGTGAGACCAGCCCCGACCACCACGACGTCCGCCTCCCGGATCTCGGACGTGTAACCGGGACTGCGGGTGTCCTGCAACCAGAGCGATTCCATGGCGTCGACCCTCCGATCACCTGTTCGGGGAACTGGCCTCGCCGCGATGGCACGCAGTCCCCAGCCTTTCCGGGCAGCAAGGCGTATGCCACGGGTACGACGGACCGTCGCTGCGGCCGCTCCGGAAGGGGAGCGAGTCGGCCATGCGGTGGCGATGTGGGCTCTGGCGTCAGCCGGGCTCGCACTGCCTCGTTCTCTAGGGAGAGCCCCCGCACCGCCGCGTCAACCACACCGCACCGCCGGAGGTCCGTCTTGCCCCGCCTGCCCCGCTTCGTCCCCCCAGGCAAGCCCATGGTCATCACCATGCGTTGCTTCCAGTCGCGTTTCCTGCTGCGGCCGAGCGACCGCGTCAACGCCCTGATCAAGGGCGTGATCGCCAGGGCGCAGCGGCTCTACGGCATGACGATCTATGACGTCGTCGTGATGAGCAACCACGTGCACCTCTACCTCTGCCCGCGGGACCACGAACAACTCGAGGCCTTCCAGCGCTTCGTCGGCAGCAACCTCTCCAAGGAGGTCGGGGCCGAGATCTCCTGGGAGGGCGGCATCTTCCGCGGCCGCTACAGCTCCGTGCCGGTGACCGACGAGGAGAAGGCCCAGGTCGAGCGGCTCACCTACCTGCTGGCCCACGGGGTCAAAGAAGGGCTCGTGCCCCGACCGCAGGACTGGCCCGGCGTCAGCGGCGTCAAGCAGCTGATGAACGGGAACATGCGGATCCGTGGCGGCAAGTGGATCGACCGTTCCGGGCTCTATCGAGCTCGCCGCACCTGGGAGGCCAACCAGCGGTCGAAGAGACGTCGAGTGCGCCACAAAGAGCCGCGCAAGATCGACTACACCCACTCCCTCGACATCGTGCTCAGCCCCATCCCCTGCTGGCAGGGCTTCACCCGGGAGCAGTTCCGGAAGTCGATCGAGGCCCTCCTCGAGTCCATCCAGGAGAAGTACGCCCACCTCATCGCCCAGGTCCCCGAGGACTGGAAGAAGAGGATCCTCCGCCGCGATCCCCACCCCAGACCCGAGAAGACCAAGCGCAGCCGCCGTCCTCTCTGCCACGCAGCCAGCCGCCAAGCCAGATTCGGGTTCTGGGAGCAGTACCACGCCTGGATCAGCTCCTACATGCAAGCGTCCGAGCGCCTGCGCTCCGGCATCCGCGAAGCGATCGACGAGTTCCCCGCCGGCTGCCACCTGCCGAGGCTCAACGCCGAGGTACGCAAAGCCCTCGAGGCGCCGAGCTGAAGCCGGCGCCGGCTCTCGAGGCCGGCCAAGGTCCGTCGTCCACCGAGCACAGAGGGCGACCAACACAGCGCACGATGCCAACCGGATCGTGTCGGCATCGCTGTATCTGGCTGTCAGAGCCGGATCAGACCGGCCGACGTTTCAGCTGAAACGCGGACTCTCCGGCCAACAGCACGAGCCACTTTCTGCCAGGTCCCTGACCCCTTAAGTTCCATCGGCTGAGGCCGAGGAGGCCCGGATCGGTGGCGCGATCTACAACGGCCTCGTGGCGTTGACCGCGAAGCACGCGGGGGCCCTACTCGTCACCGCCGACTGCCGAGCCGTGTCGGTCTACGAGCTCGTCGGCGTCGACTACCGACTGCTCGCCGACCGGCGCTAGGACGGCCACGGCGGAGACGGTGTCAGCCGAGCTCGCGCGGCATCGTTCTGATGGGCAGAGAGTCCGCGCAGCACAGCCCACACATACACGCGGACCTGCACCGCCGGAGGTCCGTCTTGCCCCGCCTGCCCCGCTTCGTCCCGCCAGGAAAGCCCATGGTCATCACCATGCGCTGCTTCCAGTCGCGTTTCCTGCTGAGGCCCAGCGACCGCGTCAACGCCCTGATCAAGGGCGTCATCGCCAGGGCGCAGTTGCTCTACGGCATGACGATCCATGACGTCGTCGTGATGAGCAACCATGTGCACCTCTACCTGTGCCCGCGGGACCACGAACAACTCGAGGCCTTCCAGCGCTTCGTCGGCAGCAACCTCTCCAAAGAGATCGGGGCCGAGATCTCCTGGGAGGGCGGCATCTTCCGCGGCCGCTACAGCTCCGTGCCGGTCACCGACGAGGAGAAGGCCCAGGTCGAGCGGCTCACCTACCTGCTGGCCCACGGCGTCAAGGAAGGGCTCGTGCCCCGACCGCAGGACTGGCCCGGCGTCAGCGGCGTCAAGGAACTGATGAAGGCGAAGATGCGGATCCGCGGCGGCAAGTGGATCGACCGTTCCGGGCTGTATCGCGCCCGCCGCGCCTGGGAGGCCAACCAACGGTCGAAGAACCGTCGAGTGCGCCACCAAGAGCCGCAAAGGATCGACTACACCCACTCCCTCGACATCGTGCTCAGCCCTATCCCCTGCTGGCAGGGCTTCACCCGCGAGCAGTTCCGGAGGTCGATCGAGGCCCTGCTCGAGTCAATCCAGGAGCAGTACGCCCACCTCATCGCCCAGGTACCCGAGGACTGGAAGAAGAGGATCCTCCGCCGGGATCCACACCCCAGACCCGAGAAGACCAAGCGCAGCCGCCGTCCTCTCTGCCACGCAGCCAGCCGCCAAGCCAGATTCGAGTGCTGGGAGCAGTACCACGCCTGGGTCAGCTCCTACATCCAGGCCTCCGAGCGCCTACGCTCCGGCGTCCGCGAAGCCCTCAAGGAGTTCCCCGCCGGCTGCCACCTGCCGAGGCTCAACGCCGAGGTCCGCAAAGCCCTCGAGGCGCCGAGCTGACACCGGCGTCGGCCTTCACAGGCCGGCCAAGGTCCGTCGTCCACCGAGCACAGAGGGCGGCCAACACAGCGCACGATGCCAACCGGATCGTGTCGGCATCGCTGTAACTGGCGGTCAGCCCCAAGCCAGCCCACCAGGCGTTTCAGCTGAAACCCGGAGCCCCCGGCCATCAGTCCGAGCCACTTTCTGCCAGGTCCCTGACCCCTTACGTTCCCATCTTGTGGCAGGAGGAGCTAACCGACTACCCCCCTCAGCTGAAACGCGGAGCCGCCGGTCAACGGTCCCCAAGACCTTCTCTGCCAGCTCTCTGACCCCTTAAGTTCCCCTTGAGTTTCGAACGTGCGCTTAAGTGTCACCTACCGGCATCCGCAATCTGGCCGCCCCGAACCTTGACAAGAACATCTTCGACGATGGAATAGCTCCACGTAGCGATACTCAGCGGTCCATCGCATTCCATCTCAAACAGCACCTCGGTTCCCCTTCTAACCCACTTGGTCTGATGACCGGGCTCACAGTCCCGAAGACGGGAAAGCTGCCGCCTGGAGGTTCCGCTGACATCGGCCATCCAAAGATTTGGTTCGCCGGTTCGAAAACTTGAAAGGAAGGCGATCTGCCCATCACTCGCCCGCAGCGAGACTGCCCAAGCATCAGCCAAGACCATTTTGGCGTATCTGTCACCCGGAGTCGCGGCGAGAAGCCGTCCATAGGTCGCCGTAAACAATCTATATTCATAGAATCCAACAGGCCAATAGTTGGTCCCGAAGGACACCGAACTGCCCTCCTCAACCAACGGCCTAGCCAGGAATCCGTCCGCCCGATCCGCCAGATAGACGAGACACAGAGCAGGATCGCCCGTGGCATCGAAGCCAGTACAGCGTCGAAAACCCATGAATCGAAAGTCCTCGGACCACAGCCAATGATCATCACGAAATGTCAACCAGTCATACTCAGCGTGCCTCGACGGAAGACCACCGGGCAGAGGCTGAACCGATACTCCGACCTCTCCGACGCCAGGCCAGCTCACGAAAGTCCGCCCCCAAGATCCCCCCACAACTTCAGAAGCTGCAAAACGGCTTCCCCATTCAGCCCTCTCGAAGATCTGAAAGAGAGAGTAGTGTCCGGTCAAGAAGGAGTAGATTCCGACGAGTGAGGCGAGAAATCCGACAGCACCGACAAACATCGGCACTCTCCGAGTTAACCGCGCAGGCCGCTCACCCATTGATCGCCGGTTGACTTGCCGCAACGTCTTCTCGATCCCTCGGAACCGCAGGACCGCCGGACCAGTGTGCGAATCCTGAGCTCGTGGCCATGTGCCGCCGCTCCTGAATCTCTAGTCCATTCTCGAAGTCCGGCTTGGGGAGAGCTCTCGTAGTATTGGCACGAGCCATGGACGCTTCCTCCTCCACCGAGGGCAGGCGCTTCTTGGGCAGCAACTCCGAAGTCTCGCGGGAAGAACTACCAGGGTATGGTCAGCTCAAGGCTCGATCAAGCCGGCGCCTCCACTCAATTATCACCTCACTGACCTCGAGAAAACGCTGCAGGTGTCCGCCAAGCCTAGAGTTGACTCGCCTCAGGCCCCGTGAGGCTGATCCGATCTCGTTCAGCGTTGCAATGAACGTTGCGATCCTCTCGTTACTCTTTTCTACAGTCTGCCCTAGGGTCCGAAGACCACCTACGAAGACCCCTGGAACCTTCTCCCCGCCAAACCCCTCCCCAATCTGATCAAGGATAAAATCCAGCCCAGGCGCGACGCTATGGATCGTGGAAGAGAAGTCCTCTACGCCGTCTCGCAGCGCAGGCTCAATTCTCTCAAGGCGTCGAGCGGCCCGCTCTGCAGCCGCAAGGCGGCCACCCGCCCCGCCACCAGTCGCGTCCGACCTTCGAATTTCCTCAGTGGCCGTCTCCCACACTTGGTTTATTTCCTCAACGGCCCTGGTCATCGGTTCGACTTTTGAAGCCAATGATTCCAAACCTTGCTGTGAGCTGACCATTTTCTCAAGGTATCCGGGTTCATCGAGATCTACGAGCCCTTCGGCCTCTTCGAGCGGCAAGGAAGTCGCTTGCTTTTGCCTAGGCTCGCTGTCATCGGCGAAAGACAACCATACACGCGTCGCGGTAACCGGCAGACCTCTGCCTGCCAGAGCTGACTTGAGGGTCGAGACTAGTTCCTTTCTTGCAGCGATGTAGCCGTACTCTGTACGAATGAACATATTCGTGCGAATTGCACTGACATCGAACGGCAGCCGCCCTCGTTCCCCGATCTGAACGGTCGGCAAACCGGTCGTATGGCGGAGTCCTAGTTCGTACATGACGTTCGCATTCCCGCTCGTCAGATCCGCGATCACCAGTTCCGCCGTTCGAAGAAGACGACACACTTGCTCCGGAATCTCTCCCGTCTCGTCGATGTGGTCAGCGCGCAAAGCCTCGATCCCCGCTTCCTGACAAGCTGGCTCTATGAGCCTTTCCCAGGTCTCTATGCTCCGCTCCCAGACCTCTCGTTCCGGCGTTCCAAGCTGGGCGTTCTTGTCACCGATTGGACAGATGACCAGGCACTCGCTCTTCTTTTTGGTCATAATAATTCTTCACTCGCCAGCGCCGCCGTTAGGCGCGCACCAAGTTGTCTTCCTTGGGGCCACCGCCCCTCCCCCCATGCACACCACCTACATCCACCCCCAAATCCGCTCCTCCCAACTTCTCTTCTCCGCCCTCCTCGCCACCCGCCTCGCGACCACCCTCCTCGAGCACCTCACCGCCTTCGCCGACCGCCTGCACTCCGCCCACCAGGCCGGGAACGACGCCGTGGTGGCGCACCTCTCCTCCTGGTGCCCCGAGCGCATCTCCCTCTCTGCCTCCGACCAACTCGCTCTTCCCCTCTCCGTCTCCGAAGCCCGAGCCTCCACTGCGCGGGAGCACGGCTACCGCGACTGGATGGAGGTGGGTAACGAATCGGCCGGCAAACGTTTCGACCCTCTTTTCGAGAAGGCAGTCGACTGCGTGGTGACCGGGGAGGCGGACATGCTGCGAGCGCTGCTGACGCAGCGGCCGGAGCTGGCGACGGAGCACTCACCGTTCGGCCACGGCGCGACCCTGCTGCACTACGTGGGCGCCAACGGGGTGGAGACTTGGCGGCAGACGGCGCCGAGCAACGGAGCCGAGATCGCTTCGATCCTGCTCGAGCGCGGCGCCGACCCTGCGGCCAGCGCCGGCATGTACGGCGGTTCGACGGCGCTCGAGCTGGTGGAGACGAGCGCGCACCCCGCCGCCGCTGGCACCACCGAGGCGATCGCGGCGGTGCTCCGCGAGGCGCTCGAAGGAGCCGCCGACGCTCCGGGCTCAGACGCTCCCTGACCTCTCGACTCTCTCGCTCGGTTTCGTTCGCTTCGCAGCCTCCCGTCGGCTCTCCAGGAGGTCCACTGGAACTCCTCTGGACATCCGGCGCGGCCTCGCACTACCCCAAACGACGCTTCCGCTTCACTCCTCCGGCATCCACTCCGGATTCCACACCACCTCCCAGAGATGCCCATCTGGATCCTGGAAGTAGCCCGAATAGCCACCCCAGAACGCGTCGTGCGCTGGCTTGACGATGCGGGCTCCGGCGCGGGCGGCGCGGTCCATCGCTGCGTCGACCTCCTCGCGGGAGCGCACGTTGTGGCCCAGGGTGAGCTCCAGCGCGCCGGCAGCACGACCCGCTCCTCCTCTGTCGCCTCTGTCGGCTCTGTCACCTGCGTCGCCGCGCGGGTCAACACCGCCGAGCCCGGTGTCGTGCGCGATGCTGGTGCGCGGCCACAGGGCGAGGCGCAGGCCGGGCTGCAGATCGAAGACGACGACGGCGCCGTACTCGAAGTTCTCGCCGAGGATGCCGTCGGTGGCGAAGCCGAGGCCGTCGCGGTAGAAGCGCAGTGAGGCTTCGAGGTCGTCGACGCCGAGGGTGATAACGGAGAGTCGGGGTTTCATGGTCTCTTGATTCGTGCTTCCGGGAAGCCGCGGCCGTCGAGGGTGTTTGCTGCGAGGGTGTTTGCTGCTCCTGCGTTCCCTGGCTACGAAGTTCGCGTCTTCGCGCCGAACAGCCCGAATCTCCTCGATCTCCGCCATCCCGTCGCCATCGCTGGTCACGGGCGTACGGCGGATCTCGGCGATCGCCCTGAGCAACCGGGCACGTTCCTCCTCGCTCAGGCGATCGCTGGGCCCCTGCCTCGGTCGGTCGTTCCTCGGCTCGACCTTCTTCAGCTCTTCCTCCTGCCCGGCTTCCTCCTGCCTGGCGTTCTGCTGGTCGCGCGTGTTCTCGTTGGCGGCGGACTCCTTCATCGAGTCATGGGTTGGGATGATCTCGAGATCTTAGGCTCACTTCCGAAACCGTGGACCCGCCCAGCGTCTGCACCCACGAAACGACGCGAACGCCCCCGAATCCACCGACCCCACGACATCCGTAAGGGTTTCGGCGGCCGACCGTCTGCTTGTCCGGCTGACGAACCCTCCGCTAAGGTGCTCACGATGTCTGCTCGACGACTCCCCATCCTCACCGCGCTACTCGCCCTCTGGGTGCTGGTCTCTCCGGCCCTGGCGGCGGCGTGTTGTTACGCACGGGGATGTGAGGCTCTCGCGGGTCTCATCGATCCGTCGAGCTCCGCCGAGCCGGCCGACGCCGCCGCTCCCGCCGATGCCGCCGACCACTCCGGCGACGCCGCGACCGCACACTGCGGCGCCGCGGCCGACGCCCAGGCCGCTGCGGCAGATTCCACGACCGATCCGGCCGACGCCGCGATCGCTTCGCTGGTGCTGTCGAGCACCGCCTGTGAGCGCGCACCGGCCTGGAACCTCGATCTGCGCGCGCTGACCCCTTCGTGGCACACCGCATCGATCGACGCGCCTGAGCCCACGGCGGCCGCACCCGAAGCGGCGGTCCTGCCGACGCTCTCGCACCGTCTCCCCACGCTCGACGCCCGCTCTGCGGCTCCGCCTGGAGCTGTACCGGCGCTGTTCACGCTGCACGGCGCGCTGCTGATCTGAGATCTCCCGGCGCTCCGCAAGGAGACGCTGCGCATCCTCGGATCCCTCGAAACCCGACGCCCCGATGAGTCGGTAGAGCCCCAGCGGCCCGAGCCGCTCGCCGGACTCGAGGTGGGTGATCCGGGGACCTCAGAGACCGCGCAGCCACCCTTCCGCACGGAGCGCATCGCGACGCCATCCGCGTCGCGCCCTCCCTGAGCCATCGCCGCGCCTGCCGGCGCCCACGGCTCGGGAGATCCGAGGCGGCACTCCTGCCGTCTCCCGAATCCGGGAGATCTCTCCATGCACGCTCTGCGACGGAGGCCACGCGCCTCCCAACCCCAACTCGACCGAAGCCCTGCTTCGACGGCGCCGCGCCTGGCGGCGGTCGCCGCGGCGCTCGCCCTGCTGGGGCTGGCCTTCGCGCCGGCGACCGCGGCACCGTCCCAAGCAATCGGCACGAACGGCACCGATTCCTCCGCCGCCGCACCCGGTCGCGCCGGGCTCGCGGCCGACGCGATCGGCGTTCTGATCGACGAAGCATTGCAGCGCAACCCGTCGCTCGAGCGCGCTCGCCGCCAGGCGCTGGCGGCCGAAGCGCGCGCTCCGCAGGCCGCGGTGCGGCCGGATCCCGAGGTGAGCGTGACGCTCTTCGCGCTGCCGCCGGAGACCCGCGTCGGGCCGCAGCGGGTGGCCGCCGGGGTGCGCCAAGAGCTGCCGCTGTGGGGCAAGCTGGATCTGCGCGAACGGCGCGCGCTCGCCCTCGCCGAGGCGGCCTGGGCCGAGCTCGAGGCCCTGCGGCTCGACGTCGCCACCGCGGTGCGCACCACCGCCTACGAGCTCGCCTTCCTCGATCGGCAGGAGGAGATCGTGCGCGGCGAGCGCGCCACCCTCGAGCGCTACGACGCCGCGGCGCAGGCGCGCTACTCGGCGGGCACCGGCATGCTGCAGGAGGCGGTGCGCATCCAGGCGCAGATCACCCGCATCGAGGCGCGGCTGCTCGACATCGCCGAGCGCCGCGCGGTGCTGCTGGCGCAGCTGAATGGGCTGCGCGACCGGCCGTCCGCCGAGCCGGCGCCGCCGCTCGCCCTGCCGGCGCTCGAAGCCGTCCCTGCCGAGGGCGCCGAGCTGATCGCCCGGGCGCTCGACCGCCGGCCCGAGCTGGCGGCCCTGGACGCCCGGATCGCCGCCCACCGCATCGGTGAGGAGCTGGCGCTGCGCCGCCGCAAGCCCGACCTGATGCTCGGCCTGCAGTACACCGCGGTGGAGGCGCGCGAAGACCTCGCCGGGCGCACCAACCCGCCGCAGGGCAACGGCGACGACGTGCTGACGCTCACCGGCTCGATCCGACTGCCGATCTGGAGCCGCGCCCTCGAGGCGGGCATCGAGGAGGCGCGCCACGAGACCTCGGGGCTCGAGGAGCAGCGCCGTGTGCTGGAGCGCTCGATCGAGAACCAAATCGGCGAGCTGACCACCCGCCTGCCGCTGCTGCGCGAGCACCACGACCTGCTCGAGGGGGTGCTGCTCACCCAGGCCCGCGAGTCGCTGCGCTCGGCCGAGACGGCTTACCGCACCGGCGGCATCGGCGCGGTCGACCTGCTCGACGCCGAGGTGGTGCTCTTCGAGGTGCGCATCGCCGCGGCGCGCACCCGCACCGATCACGCGGTGGCGCTGGCGCGGCTCGAGCGCGCGGTCGGCGCTGCGCTCGATTCTTCCCGCGGCGCGCAAGGCGCCGACACACACCCGGAGGCCGAGGGCTCGGCCGCCGAGGAGGCTTCGCGATGACCCACGAACCAGAGTCCCCTCAGGGCGTCAACGAAGGACGCGACTTCGGCGGTGTGGATTCACCCTCCCGCCGCATCGGCCTGCCCGCGGTGGTGGCGATCGCCGTCGCGGCGCTCTTCGCCGGCGTCTTCCTGGCCCGGGTGCTTCCGATCGCCGAGCGGACGCAGTCTTCGATGGGGACCGCCGTCGGCCCCGGCGGCGCAGGCCACGACCACGGCGCGATGGGCGAAGACGGCGCCGCGCAGGAGCTCTGGACCTGCTCGATGCACCCCGAGGTGCTCGAGGAGCAGGCCGGACAGTGCCCGATCTGCGGCATGGATCTGGTGCCGGTCGAGGGCACCGCGCCACTCGAGATCGCCGAGATGCCGGGCGCCACCTCCTCCACGCAGGCCGAGCTGTGGACCTGCTCGATGCACCCCGAGGTGCTGCAGGACCACGCCGGCCCCTGCCCGATCTGCGGCATGGACCTGGTGCCGGTGAGCGCCGGCGGTGCGGCGTCGGGCGCCCCGGGCCAAGGCGCGGTGGTCGAGATCGACCCTTCGGTCACCCAGAACATGAACGTGCAGACGGTGGCGGTGCAGCGCCGCGACCTCACCCGGCCGATCCGCACCGTCGGCTATCTCGACTACGACCAGCAGCGCATGGTCACCGTGACCACCAAGTACCGCGGCTGGATCGAGAAGGTCAACGTCAACTACGTCGGCGAGCAGGTGCGGCGCGGTCAGCCGCTGTTCGAGATCTACTCGCCCGAGCTGGTGCAGACCGAGCAGGAGCTGCTCTCGGCGATCGACTTCGCGCGCCAGCTCGAGGGCGCCCCCGAGGACGCGCGCTCGAGGGCCGAGTCGCTGGTCGAGTCGGCGCGCCAGCGGCTCGCCTACTGGGACGTCTCGCCCGAGCGCATCGCAGAGCTCGAGCGCAGCGGCGTGGTGTTCCGCACCCTCGAGATCGGCTCGCCCGCCAGCGGCCTGGTGATGATGCGCCGCCCCGGCCTCGAGGGCATGGCGGTGACTCCGGGCATGGAGCTGTACCACATCGCCAACCTCTCCAGCCTGTGGCTCTCGGTGGAGCTGTTCGAGGAGCAGATCGCCTACGTGCGCCCCGGCACCCCGGCGCGCATCGAGCTCGCCTACTTCCCCGGTGAGACCTTCACCGGCACGGTGCGCTTCCTCGAGCCGGCGCTCTCCGAGGAGACGCGCACGGTGAGCGCGCGCATCGAGGTGGAGAACCGCGGCGGCCGCCTGCGCAAGGGCATGTACGCCACGGTGCACTTCGCGCCGGTGGTGGTGGAGGGCGCGCTGGCGGTGCCCACCGGCGCGGTGATCCGCACCGGCCGCCGCGAGGTGGCGGTGGTGGCCCTGGGCAACGGGCGTTTCGTGCCGCACGAGGTCGACCTCGGCATCGAGGCGGGCGGCTACGTGCAGGTGCTGCGCGGGCTCGCCGAGGGCGAGCGGGTGGTCACCTCGGCCCAGTTCCTCATCGACTCCGAATCGCGCCTGCGCTCGGCGGTGCAGCGAATGCTCGACGAGCGCGCCGCCGCCTCCGAAGCATCGTCCGGCGCATCGTCCGACGGATCCGGCGGGGCCGGCTCCTCGGGCGACACCGACGCCGACGACCCGCACGCCGGGCACCGGCACTGAGGAGAGGGCCGATGCTCGAACGGATCATCGACGCCTCGCTGCGCAACCAGTTCCTGGTGCTGGTGGCGACCGTGCTGTTGGTGCTGGTTGGAGTGGACTCGGTGCGCACCGCGCGGGTCGACGCCATCCCCGACCTCTCCGACGTGCAGGTCATCGTCTCCACCCGCTACGACGGCCAGGCGCCGCAGGTGGTGGAGGACCAGGTCACCTATCCGCTGACCTCGAAGATGCTCGCCGTGCCCCGCGCCAAGACGGTGCGCGGCTACTCGTTCTTCGGCGTCTCGTTCGTCTACGTGATCTTCGAGGACGGCACCGATCTCTACTGGGCGCGCTCCCGGGTGCTCGAGACGCTGGCCGGCCTCGGCTCGTCGCTGCCGCCCGACGTGGCGCCGCAGCTCGGCCCCGACGCCACCGGCGTCGGCTGGGCGTTCCAGTACGTGCTCAACTCGCCGAGCCGCTCGCTGGCCGACCTGCGCTCGCTGCAGGACTTCTACCTCAAGTACGGGCTCGAGGCGGTCGACGGGGTCTCCGAGGTGGCGTCGATCGGCGGCTTCGTGCGCCAGTACCAGGTGGAGGTCGACCCGCTGCGTCTGCGCGCCTACGGGGTGTCGCTGGAGCGGGTGAAGAGCGCCATCCAGGCCTCCAACGTCGACGTCGGCGGACGCCTGGTGGAGCTCTCGGAGCGCGAGTACATGGTGCGCGGCCGCGGCTACGTGCGCGGCGTCGAGGACCTCGAGAACGTGGTGCTGGCGACCGGCGCCGGCGGCACCCCGGTGCTGCTGCGCGAGGTGGCGCACGTCGGCGTCGGCCCCGAGCTGCGGCGCGGCCTGGCCGACTGGAACGGCGAAGGCGAGACGGTGGGCGGCGTGGTGGTGGTGCGCTCGGGCGCCGACGTGCGCAGCACCATCGAGCGGGTGAAGCAGCGCCTCGAGACGCTGCGCCAGGGTCTGCCGGAGGACGTCGAGATCGACGTCGCCTACGACCGCAGCGGGCTGATCGACCGCTCGATCGCCACCCTGCGCACCACCCTCTTCGAGGAGATGGTGGTGGTGGCGCTGGTCTGTCTGGTGTTCCTCTTCCACGCCCGCTCGGCGCTGGTGGCGATCGTCTCGATCCCGCTGTCGATCCTCGCCGCCTTCATCGTGATGCGCATGCAGGGCCTCGGCGCCAACATCATGTCGCTGGGCGGCATCGCGATCTCGATCGGTGTGCTGGTGGACGCGGCGATCATCATGGTCGAGAACGCCCACAAGCACCTCGAGGAGGCCGAGCACCTCCCTGCCGACGAGCGCCCGACGCACCTCGAGGTGATGCGCCGCTCGGCGCACGAGGTGGGGCCGACGCTGTTCTTCACCCTGCTGGTGATCACGGTGTCGTTCCTGCCGGTGTTCGCGCTGCGCGCCCAGGAGGGGCGGCTGTTCGCGCCGCTGGCGTTCACCAAGACCTACTCGATGGCGGCAGCCTCGCTGCTGGCGATCACCGTGGTGCCGGTGCTGATGTTCTGGTTCGTGCGCGGCCGGGTGCGCAGCGAAGAGCGTCATCCCGTGTCGCGCGCGCTGCGCTTCGTCTACCGGCCGGCGCTGCGGGCCTCGCTGCGCCGGCGCTGGCTGCTCATCGTGCTCACCGTGGTGGCGCTGGTGCTCACCGTGATCCCGCTGCAGCAGATCGGCTCGGAGTTCATGCCGCCGCTGTGGGAGGGCGACCTGCTCTACATGCCGACGACGCTGCCCGGCCTGTCGATCGCCAAGGCGCGCGAGATCCTGCAGCAGACCAACAAGATCATCCGCACCTTCCCCGAGGTCAAGAGCGTCTTCGGCAAGGTGGGCCGCGCCGAGACGGCGACCGATCCGGCGCCGCTGTCGATGATCGAGACCAACATCACCCTCAAGCCGCCGAGCGAGTGGCGCCAGGGGCTGACCCGCGACGAGCTGATCTCCGAGCTCGACCGGGCGGTGCGCATCCCGGGCCTGACCAACGCCTGGACGATGCCGATCCGCACCCGCCTCGACATGCTGTCGACCGGCATCAAGACGCCGGTGGGGATCAAGCTGGGCGGGCCCGATCTGCAGCAGCTCGAGGGGCTGGCGCGCGAGATCGAGGCGGTGGTGCGGCCGCTCCCCGGCACCGTGTCGGCGTACGCCGAGCGGGTGATGGGCGGCACCTACCTCGACATCGAGGTCGACCGGCAGGCGGCGGCGCGATTCGGCCTCAACGTCGGCGCGGTGCAGGACGTGATCCGCTCGGCGGTCGGCGGCATGAACGTGTCGACCACCGTCGAGGGGCTCGAGCGCTACCCGATCAACGTGCGCTACCCGCGCGAGCTGCGCGACTCGCCGGCGGCGCTGCGCGAGATCCTCGTCGCCACTCCCGGTGGGGCGCAGGTGCCGCTCGGTCAGCTGGCGCGCATCGAGCTGCGCGAGGGACCGCCGATGATCAAGTCGGAGGACGCGCGCCCCAACGCCTGGATCTACGTCGACATCCGCGGCGTCGACCTCGGCAACTGGGTCGAGCAGGCGCAGCGGGCGGTCGCCGAGCAGGTGCAGATCCCGGCCGGCGTCACCGTGCTGTGGTCGGGCCAGTTCGAGGCGATGCAGCGGGCGCGCGCCCGGCTGCAGGTGATCGTGCCGGTGACGCTGTTGCTCATCGTGCTGATCCTCTACACCCACCTGCGCTCGCTGATCAAGACCGCGATCGTGCTCACCGCGGTGCCGATCTCGCTGATCGGCTCGGTGTGGCTGCTGCACGCGCTCGACTACAACTGGTCGGTCGCGGTGATGGTCGGGATGATCGCGCTGGCCGGCCTCGCCGCCGAGACCGGCGTGGTGATGCTGCTCTACCTCGACCTCGCCTACGAGCGCTGGAGCGCCGCCGGGCGGCTGCGCGGACTCGGCGACCTGGCGGCGTCGATCGAGGAGGGCGCGGTGCAGCGCATCAGGCCCAAGATGATGACGGTGAGCGCCACCTTCGTGTCGCTGGCGCCGATCCTCTGGGCCACCGGCACGGGATCGGACGTGATGCGCCGGATCGCCGCGCCGATGGTGGGCGGCGTCGTCACCTCGTTCCTGGCCGAGCTGGTGGTGTTCCCGGCGCTGTACTTCGTGTGGCGGGCGGGGCAGATGCGGAGGGGTCTCGGTGGCGGGGGCGGAGGCGGTGGCGGTGATCGCGAAGTGGAGGCGGATCGGTCTCACGAGACGCATGGATCCCAGCCTTCGCTGGGATGACAGAGGAAGGGAGGGAAGCAGCGCGGCGGGGCGGAGGCGGCGGTGATCGCGAAGGGGAGGCGGATCAGCCTCACGAGACGCATGGATCCACTGCCTTCGCTGGGATGACGGAGGAAGAGAGGGAGGCAGCGCGGCGGGGCGGAGGCGGCGGTGATCGCGAAGGGGAGGCGGATCGGCCTCACGAGACGCATGGATCCACTGCCTTCGCTGGGATGACGGAGGAAAGAGGGAGGCAGGAAGAAGAAGGGATGGGACCCCAAGGCCTGGAAGGCGTTGAACGTGACACGAAAGAACCGCTCGACAGGACGCATGGATCCCAGTTCCGGATCGAGTCCGTCGGGAGGCTCTTCGCTGGGATGACGGAGGAAGAGACAGATGTGGCGGCATCCAAGACCGCATCGAGACGGCTCTTCTCGAGGAAACGCGTGGATCCCCGCCTTCGCGGGGATGACAGAAGAAGAAGCGGAGGCAACGCGGCGGAGCGGAGGCGGCGGTGAGCGCGAAGGGGAGGCGGATCGACCTCACGAGACGCGTGGATCCACTGCCTTCGCTGGGATGACAGAGAAACAGAACGAGCGGAGCGGAAGGAGCGGCAGCGGACTCGAAAGAGGAGCACACGGATGCCGGCAGGTGAGGGACTCGCGGCCACTCCCCCTCTGTCATCCCCGCGAAGGCGGGGATCCACGCGTTGCCTGCAGCGGGACTCGTCGCTGGCCCGAGGAGCCTCCGGTTCGCGCGCCACTACTCATTCGCTCTCACCGAGTCCCCTTCGAGACAACCGAAGTCCTCACGAGAACCCCCGAGCGAAAGACCAGTCGCACGACGCCACCTCTCCACGGCTCCACGCTCCACGGCTCCACGCTCCACGGCCCCACGACTCCACAACTCACGACGCCACCTCTCCACGGCCCCCGCGGCCCCACGACCCACGACCCACGACTCACGACGCCACCTCTCCACTGCCCCACGACACCACGGCCCCCGCGGCCCCACGACTCCCGACTCACGCCCCACGACGCCAAGACGACCCACGACTCACGACTCACGACTCACGACTCACGACTCACGACTCACGACTCACGACGACAACGATCCGAAACCAAGGAGACGACCACAATGAACCACCACATCCGTAGCTCTTCCACCTCTGCCACCTCCTCCGACCGCAACCGGCGACGGAGCGGGGCCTTCCCCCGCGTCACCCTCATCTTCCTCTGCGTGCTGGGGGCTCTGACCGCCATCGCCGGGCCGTTGGCGGCTTCGCCTGACGACGCGGCGAGTCTCGAGGGGCTGCTGAAGCCGTACGAGAGCGTGCGCCTGGCGCTGCTCGGCGACGAGCTGGCGCCGGTCGCCCCGGCGGCGAAGCGTCTGCTCGCGGTGCTCGAGGGCATCGAGTCCGGCTCCGCCGATGCCGACGCCCTCGGGGTGCCGGCCGATCACGCGGACGCCGTGCGCACGCTGCTGCCCGAGATGCGCACCGCGGCGAGCTCGCTGGCGGCGGCCGACTCGCTCGAGGCGGCGCGCGACGCCTTCTACGCCCTGTCCCAGCCGCTGGTGCGCTGGTTGCACCACACCGGAGAGGAGTCGGCCCTGGAGGTCGCCTACTGCCCGATGAAGAAGCGCTCCTGGGTGCAGCCGAAGGGGCCGATCGGTAATCCGTACGGCGGCCAGCAGATGCCTACCTGCGGCAGCGTGGTGTCGCGCTGAGCCGCTGAGGCTCTGCCCAGCACCAGACCGTCTTCTCAGCCTTCACTACTTCAGCTCGCTCGACGAGCCCGAGGCCAACAACCCATGAACGATCAGACACCGTCTCGCTTCCCCGCCGCGCCGCGTCCCGAAGACCACGGGTCTCCAGGCGATCAGCGGCCCATCGAACGGTCAGTCGCTGCCCCGAACGCCTCGGCGAGCTCTAGAGTCGCCGCGGCGGCAGGGACCGCCGCACCCGCCAAGCCATCCGAGTCGATCTGGGAGGTCGGGGCCGCGACGGACGGCGAAACTCGGCGTCCCCGCGACCGCGACGCCGGGCGCCCCACGCCGGGCTTCGATCGCCGCCGCCTGCTCGCCTCCGCCGGTGCGCTCGGAGCGCTCGGCGCGCTCGACGCCCTGCTGCCGAGCTGGGCGCGGGCGGGCACGGGACTGGGCGACCTGGTGCCACTCGAAGGCAACACGTTCGACCTGGTGATCGACCGCACTCCTTTCTCGGTGCACGGCCGTCGCGGCGAGGCGGTGACGATCAACGGCACGGTGCCGGGGCCGCTGCTGCGCTGGCGCGAGGGTGACGAGGTGACCCTGCGGGTGCACAACCGGCTGGACGAGGACACCTCGATCCACTGGCACGGCATCCTGCTGCCGCCGACGATGGACGGCGTGCCGGGGGTCAGCTTCCCGGGCATCCGCCCTGGCGAGATCTTCACCTACCGCTTCCCGGTGCTGCAGGCGGGCACGTACTGGTACCACAGCCACTCCGGCCTGCAGGAGCAGCTCGGGCACTACGGCCCGCTGGTGATCGATCCGCGCGGACCCGATCCGGTGGGCTACGACCGCGAGCACGTGCTGGTGCTCTCGGACTGGTCGTTCGAGAGCCCGCAGCGCATCCTGTCGAAGCTCAAGAAGCACAGCGACACCTACAACTTCGGCCAGCGTACGGTGGGCGACTTCTTCCGCCGCGCCCGGCGCGACGGCCTCGGCGAGGCGATCTCGGATCGGGCGATGTGGGGCCGGATGCGGATGATGCCGACCGACATCGCCGACGTCAGCGGCGCCACCTACACCTTCCTGATCAACGGCCTGGGGCCGGACGACGCCTGGACGGCGCTCTACGAGCCCGGCGAGCGGGTGCGCCTGCGGATCATCAACGCCTCGGCGATGTCGATCTTCAACGTGCGCATCCCGGGGCTGCCGATGACCGTGGTGCAGGCGGACGGCCTCGACGTGCAGCCGGTGGAGACCGACGAGCTGCAGATCGGCACCGCCGAGACCTACGACGTGGTGGTGCAGATGCCTCTCGAGCACACTGAGCACACTGAGCACACTGAGCGTGCCTTCACCTTCGTCGCCGAGTCGATCGACCGCAGCGGACTCGGAGCCTGCTTCCTGGCGCCGCGGCCCGGGATGCGTGCCGAGATCCCGCCGCTGCGCGAGCGCCCGATGCTGACGATGAAGGACATGGGAATGGACCATGGCTCGATGGGTCACGGTTCGATGGATCACG
The DNA here is from genome assembly GCA_003388555.1 of Acidobacteriota bacterium. Classification (GTDB taxonomy): domain Bacteria; phylum Acidobacteriota; class Thermoanaerobaculia; order Multivoradales; family Multivoraceae; genus QQVD01. The sequence goes on from QQVD01000056.1 coordinate 149,120, forward strand.
GCTCGATGGATCACGAGTCGATGGACCACGAGTCGATGGACCACGAGTCGATGGATCACAGCGCGATGGATCACGGGTCCATGGGGCACGGCTCCGACGACCACGGGACAGAGGATCACGCGGCGATGGGTCATGCACCCTCGAACCCTGGTTCGACGGGTGCCAAGAGCCACGGTGCGGTGGACCACGCCGCGATGGGCCATGGCGCGCCGTCGGAACGCGCGTCCTCGGGCCAGGAGCACGGCATGGGCCATGGCGCGGAGCACTCGACGGGCGACGCCGCCGTCGTCCATGACCACGCCAGGGGTCCCGGTGTCGCCGGCGTCGCCGAGATGCCGAGCGACCGCCTCGGCGAACGCGGCATCGGCCTCGAAGACGTGCCCCACCGGGTGCTGGTCTACACCGACCTGCGCTCGCTGACCCCGAACCCCGATCTGCGTCCACCGGAGCGCGAGATCGAGCTGCACCTGACCAGCAACATGGAGCGCTACATGTGGTCGTTCGACGGCGTGAAGTTCTCCGAGGTGGACGGCCCGATCGTCTTCCACGAGGGAGAGCGTCTGCGCCTGACCATGGTGAACGACACCATGATGCCGCACCCGATCCACCTGCACGGCATGTTCTTCGACCTGGTCAACGGCCAGGGGGCCAACAAGCCGCGCAAGCACACGATCCTGATCAAGCCGGCGGAGAGGCTCTCGGTCGACATCACCGCCGATGCGGTGGGCGACTGGGCCTTCCACTGCCACCTGCTGTACCACATGCACGCCGGCATGTTCCGAGTGGTGTCGGTGCTGCCGCGGGGCGCCGGCGACCGGATGGAGACGGAGAGCGAGCACCTGCACGCGCCGGACTCTGGAGGACACGGGGAGCACGAGCACCACGGCGAGCACGAGCACCACGGCGGCCAGCAACGTGATCAGGAACACCCGGGCCACGACGCGACGGCGAAGAGCCACCGCGCCGAGACCTCCGAACCGAGGAACGGTCGATGAACTCGCGCACCTCTTCGCGCACCCTCTTGTGCACCGCATCGCGCACCTTCTGGGGCTACGCCTCGACGATCGCTCTGGTCACCTGGCTCGGCGCCGCGGCGTCGGCGCAGGAGTCGTCGCCGCAGTCGGGCGAGCCACACCATCACGAGCACCACGCCAACGAGCCGACCCGCGAAACCGCGTCACCCGAGCAGCCTGCCCCGGCGCAGCCGGCCCAGGACGGCGCCGCACACGAGGGACATGTGGGGCACGAGGGCCACGACGGGCATGAAGGTCACGCGTCTCACGAAGGCCACGGCGATCCCTCGCAGCACGCGCAGGATCCCGAGCCTTCCGAACACTCGGAGCACTCCAACCATGCGGAGCACGCGGAGCACCGCGAACACGCCTCCTGCCCGCACGCCCACCATTGCGAGCACCCTGCGCAGTCGGATCACTCAGACCACTCAGACCACGCGGCACATGACGGAGATGCTTCCTGCCCGCACTCCGACCACTGCGAGCACCATGCGCAGTCACACCACTCGGAGCACTCAGAGCACTCCAGCCACTCAGGGCACTCAGAGCACGCCGACCACTCCGACCATTCGGAGCACTCCGAACACTCCGAGCACTCCGGGCACTCCGGGCACTCCGGTGACGAGCAGGAGGACCAGGGCGCCCACTCCGGGCACTCCGGCCAGCAGCCCGAGAGACCATCGGACCACTCCGAGCACAGCGGACACTCGGGCCACGCCGAGCACTCGGACCACTCAGGGCACTCAGAGCACTCAGAGCACTCAGAGCACTCGGAGCACTCGGAGCACTCAGAGCACTCGGAGCACTCGGGCCACTCAGGGCACTCCGACCACTCCGCCGGCCAGGAGCCGACGCAGGATCACTCGGATCACTCGGACCACTCGGATCACGCCGGTCTCGCCAGCCCTTCGACGTCCACCGGAGTCGTCCTACCCCCGGACACTCCCGAGATGCGCGCCGCGCGTCATGAGCTGAAGCACCACCACGGCGGCCAGGCCGACTTCCTGATCCTCGGAGACCGGCTCGAGCTGTCGCGTGGCGACGGCGAGGAGGCGGCCACCTGGGAGTTGCAGGGCTGGTACGGCACCGACGAGCGGCGGCTGTGGATCGAGTCGGACGGTGAGTACTCCTTCGATCACGACGAGGTCGAGGAAGCCGAGCTCCAGGTGCTGTTCGGGAAGCCGATCTCGCCCTACTTCGATCTGCGCGCCGGACTGCGTCACGACTTCGAGCCCGGCAGCGGCCGCAGCCACGCGGTGCTCGGGGTGCAGGGCCTGGCGCCGTACTGGTTCGAGGTCGACGCGTCGCTCTTCCTCAGCGAGGACGGGGACCTGTCGTCACGGCTCGAGGCCGAGTACGAGGTGCTGTTCACTCAGCGACTGATCGCCCAGATGAGCGCCGAGCTCGACCTCGAGGCCAGCGACGTCCCGGAGCTGGCGCTCGCCTCGGGACCGACGGCGGTCGAGCTGGGCCTGCGGCTGCGCTACGAGATCCGACGTGAGCTCGCGCCGTACGTCGGCGTCGAATGGAGCCGCCTGCTCTCCGGCACCGCCGACCTGGCGCGCGACGCGGGGGCCGAGGTGGAGGCGACGCGGCTCGTGGCGGGATTGCGGTTCTGGTACTGACCGACTGGAGACAACAACCATCATGTTCGAAGTCCTTCTCTCCTGGACCCAACTGCCGAATCTCCACCCGGCGGTGGTGCATTTCCCGATCGCGATCCTGCCGGTCGCGCTGCTGTTCGACTTCGCCGGTCTCGTCTGGACCAGACAGCAGTGGCTGCAACGCGGCGCAGTGACTCTCTACGTGCTCGCCGCCACCAGTGCCTATATCGCCAAGAAGGCCGGCGAACGCGCGGCGGACTCACTCGTCGACGTAGCGCCCGCCGTGCAGCCGCACATCGGCGACCACAGCGACTGGGCGCACTACGCGACATGGGCCATCCTGACCACAGCGGTCCTGCGTCTGCTGGTCGAGTACCTGGCACACCGGCGCGAGCCCAGCCGCCTGATCAACGCCGGGGCCACCACCGTGGGGCTCGTCGCCTTCGGGCTCCTCGTCTACGCCGCCGACCTGGGCGGCGGTCTCGTCTACCGTCACGGACTCGGTGTCGCGATCTCGTCCTCCGGCCAGGCCGGGGCGGATGGGGAAGGCGCGGAACCCGGGAGGCACGACGCAGCCCACCCTGGGGAGGACGGGGCTCCCGGCGAAGTCGCCGCAACGCGTCTGGAGGTCGACGCCGGCGGGGTGTTGACCTGGCGTCCCGTGGCCACGCCTGGCGCGAGTTCCGCCGCGGACGCGGTGCTCGGTTCGGTTCTCCAGGCGCCGACCGGTGCGACTCTCGGAGCCCTGTCCGTGGTCCCGGCGACCGAGGGACCGACGCCGCCTGGGCGCGGTGTTCGACTGGCGGTGGAGGGACGAGCCGTCGGCCTGTTCGAGACCGAATTCGACGACGTCCAGATCGACGCCACTCTGCGCGTCGCCGACTTCCGAGGCACCGTTGCCCTCCTGCACCACTTCCAGCAGGAGGCCGACATGCGCCTACTCGAGCTGGTCGGGAGCTCAGCCGACGGCTGGCAGTTGCGCCTGTCGCGGCAGCGCGGCGGCGAGATCGAAGTCCTCGACGAGTCGCCGCTCGAGATCGGCGCCGACGGCGCGCCCGTGAGGATCGCGCTTTCGGCGAGCGGTTCGCACCTCAAGGGAATGCTCTCCGGCCGAACCTTGGTGCACGGACACGAGGAAGCCGGCTCTCCCGGACGGGTCGGCCTCGTATTCGACGGGCGCGGAGAGCTCACCATCGAGGAGATCGTCGTCACCCCGATCGGCAGATGAAACCGACACTGCCGGAGCGCACGGAGCCACCTTCCCTGCGATCCCCGTCCGACGGCTTCTCCAGAGCTTCCGAGCTCCGGATCGGAGGTTACGGCCACGGTGGAAACCTTCACCCTCCGAGACGCCCAAACCCTTTAGAACCGCCTGTGAAGCCCGATCCACCCACCGTCCCTTACCAACGCCGCAGCTCGTGGCGCGGGCGCCATCCGTGGGGCTCGACCTCGAAACGACAGTTCGAAGCCCCTCGCAACCACCAACGTTTCCTCGACAGGAGGCTCATCGTGCACCCGACATCTCGTAGACCATCCGCTCTCCGTTCCGTCCTCCCTTCCAGGACCCAGGCACAGCGCCGCCCGGGGCCGGCATTGGTCAGCCTGATCGTGGTCGCGGTGCTCGGCGCCGCGGCCGGAGCCACCGCACAGGAGGGTCGTCACGCGGGGCGCCAGGGGCCCGAGCACGGGCATCACGAACACCATGCGTCGACGGCCGGGGACGCGGGTCCCGCGCTCGAGGTCGTCGAAGCGTTCCACGCTGCCCTGGCGGCGCAGGACTCCGACGCGGTTCTCGACCTGCTCACCGAAGACGTGAGGATCTTCGAGTCGGGAGGTGTCGAGAGCTCGCGTGAGGAGTACGCCTCTCACCACCTCGGCGCCGACATGAAGTTCTCCGCGGCCACCACGCGCGAGATCGTCGACCGGCGCGGAGCGGTGCACGGAGAGATCGCCTGGGTGCTCGCCACCAGTCGTACGCGGGGCCAGTACGGCGATCGTGAGATCGACGCGAAAGGCACCGAGACGATCCTCTTGCGGCAGACTCCCGCGGGATGGCGGATCTTCCACATCCACTGGTCGTCGCGGTAGGCCGTCGAACCTTCACCGCTCCCACCGCTGCCGTCCCGTCGGCCTGAGCATCTCCTGATCCAAGGACGCTGGCTCGATCACCATCCTCTTCGCTTCTCCTCAGCGAGAACGGCGACCTGAGGCCGCACTTCGGCCGTCGAGCTGGGCCTGCGGCTGCGCCACGAGATCCGCCGCGAGCTCGCGCCGTACGTCGGCGTCGAATGGAGCCGCCTGCTCTCCGGCACCGCCGACCTGGCGCGGGACGCGGGAGCCGAGGTGGAGGCGACGCGGGTGGTGGCGGGGTTGCGGTTCTGGTACTGAGGCGCGACGCGGTCGTTCCGGCTCCGGTGCCGCGGATAACGGCAAGGCGGCGAACGGCAGGCACTCGACGGATGGCGTCAGCCAGGGGCTGATCGGCCTCCCGTCAGGCGTGGATTCGCAGCCTGCGCGGGAATGACAGCCAAAGAGGCAGATGAGACGGCATGGAAGCGGCAGCGACGGCGGGACTGCGGTCGATCGGCCTCACGCAACGCATGGATCCCAGCCCCGGATCCAAGTCCGGGGCACTGGCTCTTCGCTGGGATGACGTACGGAAAGGCCCCCGAGTGAGTGGAAGCGCTCCGGCTGCTGTGTCGATGGCAGCAGCACTTCCGGCCTCCTCCCCCTGAAGGGGGAGGATCGAGGTGGGGGTGTCGCAGTTCGCGAACACGCTCCGACACGCGTCCGTCGGCGAGCCCGAGAATCGGGCATCGCGAACGACAGGCTCTCCTCTCAGTTCACGGCCCAAGAGAAGCGCTCGTTCCTGAGAGGACCTCGAGGCCGCGGCGAGCCTCAGGTGCGGACGGCGAAATCGGTCGAGGCGCCCGCGCCCGATAGCACCGCGAGCACGTTAGAGCACGCGTGGACTGGCGGTCTACCTTCAGTCCTCCCCCTGCGGAACGGAACTGGTTGCTGGGAAACCCCCACCTCTTTCCTCCCCCTGCAGGGGGAGGAGGTCGGAGGTTCACCGCGCCCCATCACATCGTCGACGGGTCGCGAATCCCCCTGCACTCCTGAGCCCCTGAACCCTTCCGCTCCCCAACCCTTGACCCCTTCTGCCTCCCCTAACCCCTTCTGCCTCCCCTAACCCCTACTCCGCCTCCGACTCCTCCCTGCGCGACCCACGGGCCTCGCTGGTCATCCAGCGCACGGGGCGCAGGGCGATGCCGCCGTTGGCGCGGAAGCCGATGGCGCGTAGGACGATGCGGTGGGCTCGGGCGTCGGGGTGGTGGCGGTGGGGCTCTTTGGGGAGCAGCGGCAGCATGCCGGCGGCGGCGGCGAGGCGCAGCGCGGTGCTGACGCCGAAGATGACGCGCAGAGAGAGGCCGAGCGGGCCGGTGAGGGCGGCGCCGATCAGGGCGCCGAGGATCTGGCCGGTGCCGTTGAAGATGTTCTGGGCGGCGAAGACGTAGGGCCGGGTGCGGCGGTAGGTGGCGTCGACGAGCACGGTGAAGAAGGCGAGCTCGTAGCAGGCCCAGGCGGCGCCGGACATGGCCTGCGCCAGCGCCACCTGCCACAGGTCGTTGATCACCAGCCAGGGCAGCGGCACGAGGGCGACCATCAGCACCGCGGCGCGGTAGACGGCGGCGGCGCCGAAGCGGTCGATCTGCTTGCCCCAGGCGGGCAGGAACCAGAGCTTGGCGGCGACGACGGCGGCGGTGGCGATGGTGAACTCGATGTAGTCGAAGCTCAGGTCGTCGAGCATGAAGGGGATGAAGAACGGCGAGGCGACGTAGGTGGTCAGCTGCATCAGGCCGCCGAGCGCCAGCACGCGGCGCGCCCGCCGGCCACGACCGCCACGGAAGTAGCGGGTGCCCTGGCGCACCGTCGCCAGGCCGACGAAGCGCGGCTCGGGGGACGCCGCGAGCAGACCCGCGGAGCCGAGCCGGAACAGGCCCGCAGCGCAGAAGATCGCCGCGAAACCGAGCTGCACCGCCGGATTCGCCGCGTCGACCCCCTGGCCGCCGCTGATCCAGTCGAGCCACACCCCCGACAGCGCCAGGCCGAGGAAGAGCGCCGTCTGGGTGGCGCGGTTGCGCTGCGCGAAGTAGCGGCCGCGCAACCGCATCGGCACCAGGTCGCCGTACCACGAGCTCCAGGCGGTGTTGGCGAACATGCCGAACACCTGGTGCAGGCAGGCCGAGGCGATCAGCCATGCCGGTTCGGCGTCGCCGCTCAGTGCCAGGACGGCCAGTGCGACGAGGTTGAGGCCCTGCAGCACCGCGGCCCCGACCACCAGCGGCCGGCGGGTGGTGAAGCGGCCGAGGGCACCGAGCGCAAGCATCGGCCCGAGCGAGCCGAGGAAGAGCGGCAGGCTGACCACCAGCGCCACCTCGAGGGCGCTGGCGCGCAGCGCGACCGCGGCGGCGAGGAAGTACGACTCGCCACAGCCGACCATGGCGCCGAAGAGCGCCGCGTCGCCGACCGACCGGCGCAGGGCCAGGCGCAGCTGCGTCTTCTCGAGCACGAACGATGGAGTCTTCGGGTCGTTGGGCCCCTGGGGCGCTGTTCGCTGTCGCGCGCTCAGCCGGGCCGCGGGCTGGGCGGCAGTGGCCTCAGTTCACCAGGCCGGTCTCTTCGCGCGGCACGATCTCGAGCTGCAGGTACTCGTCCTCGGAGCTGCCCGCCATGCCGATGCCGCCGATCGGCAGGCACAGCGTCGCTTCGCTCTCGTCTTCCAGGGTGACGGTGTCCGAGAGCACCAGGTCGTACTCGGGATGCATCTCGAGGATCTGCTCGATGTCGGCGACCAGCTCGCGGAAGGTGAGCGGCGCCGCGCCGACCGGGTTGTCGGCCAGCATGCCGGTGGCCACCAGGCGGATCTCGTCGACCGGCGCCTCGACCCGGGTCACCGGCACGTCCTCCTGCACCCGGCACGACGTCGTGCGCCCGCTCGCCGCCCGCCCGATCAGGCCGTCGACATCGACCGGCGTCGCCAGGCAGGCATAGACCGCCCAGTCGCCGAGGGTGTCGATCTCCGACTTCCACATCTCGATCAGGGCATGCCAGCTGTCGATGCGTAGCTCCTGGGGGCGATTGGCCAATGCGGGTTCTCCTGGGTTCGGTCTTCGGTCGTGCCAGGCGCGGCGGCTGGCGGGGTGGGCCTCGCGAGAGTGTCGACGGTGCTCCGCGCGGCCGATGTCGACGGCGCTGAGGGGCCGTGAGCAGAGTGTAAGGGCATTCGCCGCGGCGGGTGCGACGGTGGTGCGGGCCGCCGGCGTCCCTGCGGCGCGGATCGCTGGCTCTCGGCTTGCGCCACAGGGTTCTGAGAGGGCTCGGGTGTGGGTCACGGGTGTGGGTTGTGCGTAGCGAGCTCGTGAACAGCGTCGCCGTTCGGCTTGTCGAAAGGCGTGTCCGACGGGTCGAGCCCCCTGGGGATGACGAAGGGGCAGCGCGCGAAGGCGGTCGTTGTGGCACCGGGGGTTCGGGTCCGCGGGGTGCGGGTGTGGGGTTGCGAGCTCGTCGCACGGCGCGGCCGGTCGGCTTCACGAAAAGGTGTGGATCCGAGGGTCGAGCCCGGGATGACGGAGGGGGAGAGGAAAGGACGCCCGGGATGACGGGGGGAGAGAGGACGGGGAGTCTGGACGAGGAAGGGGTGTGGGGACGGCGGCGCGCCAGGCACCCGACTCATGGCCCGCATGCGATAGTTCGACCCGAGTCTCTTCGTATCGCCAGACGCACCCCCTGAGACAGGAGGTCCGCCTTGTCCACGTCCGCAACCGACCGCCCCACCGTCCCTCGCTGGCTGCTGATCGGCTGGGCGATCGTGGCCGCCGCGTTCCTGGTTCTGCGGCGGGTCGACGTCGCCGGCGATCCGGGCGTCAGCAACATCATCAGCCTCTTCGTGGTGCTCAGCGCGCTGCTCGGCACCTTTGCCTGGTTCCTGCTCAGCAAGCGCTTCTCGGTGCGCCGCAAGCTCGCCGGCCTGGTGTGCGTAGCGGTGGCGCTCGGCGTGATGCTGGCGCTCTTCCGGATCGGGCTCGGCGGCGACCTGGGCCTGCGCTTCGAGCCGCGCTTCGGGGGCCCCGACACCGATCCGGCGGTGCCGATCGCCGAGGCTTCGGGCGCCGTCCGCCTGCCGCGGGCCGCGGCGACCGACTTCCCCGGCTTCCTCGGCGCCAGCCGCGACAACCGGGTGGTCGGCGTCGCGCTGGAGACGGACCTCGAGGCGAACCCGCCGCAGCTCCTGTGGCGCCAGGGCATCGGCGCGGGCCTGGCCGGCTTCGCGGTGGTCGGCGGCTACGCCGCCACCCTCGAGCACCGCGGCGAAGAGGAGCTGGCGACGCTCTACGACGCGCGCACCGGGGCGCTGCTGTGGGCGACGGTGCTCGATCGCGGCCCGCTGTTCGGAGGCGGCGTCATCGGCTCGGGCCCACGCACCACGCCGCTGATCGACGACGGCCGCGTCTTCGCGCACAGCGTGCAGGGCAAGATCTTCGCGCTCGACGGCTCCGACGGCAGCGTGCTGTGGAGCCGCGACCTGCTCAGCGACTACCCGGTCGGCGAGGAGGAGCTGGCGACGACCTACCCCTACGGCCGCTCGAACTCGCCGGTGGTGGTGGGCGACGTGCTGCTGGTGGCTCCCGGCGGCCTTCCCGGGCGCAGCCTCTCGTCGATCGCCGCACTCGACAAGGCGACCGGCGCGACGCTGTGGGAGGCCGGCAGCCATCAGATCAGCATGGCGACGCCGCAGGTCGCCACCCTCGCCGGCCTCGACCAGGTGCTGGTGGTCAACGAGGACTTCGCCACCGGTCACGATCTGAGCGACGGCCGCCTGCTCTGGCAGCTCGAGCTGCCAGGCAAGACGAGCTCGAACGCCAACGTCTCCAACGCGGTCGCGGTGCCGCCCGACCGCGTCTTCGTGTCGAAGGGTTACGGCATCGGCTCGGCGCTGTGGCTCATCGAGGCGCGCCCGTCACCCGAGGGCCTGCCCTACACCGCGACCCCGTTGTGGCAGTCGCAGCGGGTGATGCGCACCAAGTTCACCAACGTCGCGGTCGACGGCGAGCACGTCTACGGCCTCTCCGAGGGGGTGCTCGAATGCATCGAGCTCGCCACCGGCGAGCGGGTGTGGAAGGGCGGCCGCTACGGCCACGGCCACGTGCTGCTGGTGGGCGGCGTGCTGGTGGTCTCGACCGAGGACGGCGAGATCGTCTACGTCGAGGCGACGCCGCAAGACGGCCCCAACGAGCTGGCGCGCTTCGAGGCGGTCAGCGGCCAGACGTGGAACCCGCACGCCATCGCCGGCGATCTGCTGCTGGTGCGCAACAGCCAGGAGGCCGCGGCCTTCCGCCTGCCGACGCGGTAGGCGCGCGGCGGAGACGGGCCGGCGAGAAGGAGGCACTAGCCCATGAACACCGAATCGACCGTCAGCGGATCGCACGCACGGCCCCCCGAGGACGCGACCACGCTCGTGCGCCGCTTCGCCGCGGCCGGCGCGTCGCGCTACGACGCGCTGGTGGCGCTCGGAGAGCTGTCCCCCGACACGGCGTTGCCGGCGCTGCGCCGCGGTCTGCGCGACGACGACTGGCACGTGCGCCACTGGTGCGCGATCGCCCTCGATCAGCTCGCCGACGCCGACGCGCTGGCAGACCTGATCGACCTGCTCGACGATCCGCACTACAAGGTGCGGCTGTGGGCGGTGCACTCTCTGGCGTGCGATCACTGCAAGCCCGGGGTCGAGGCGCCGTGCGACATCGTGCCGCTGCTGATCGAGCGCGCCGAGCGCGACGAGCATCCGCGGGTGCGCAAGATGGCGACCGTGATGCTCGCGCACCAGCTGATCGACGAGCGCGCGCTGTCGCTGCTGCGGCGCAAGGCCTCGCGCACCGATCCCGGCGACGACCCGAAGCTGCGGATGCACGCCCGCCAGGGTCTCGAGCGCTACCGCGAAGCGGGCCTCGGATAGAGGGATCTCGGACAGAGCGGTTTCTGATCGGAGGGTCGCGCACAGAGACCCGCGTCATCAGAGCGCTCGAGCCGCGCCCGGCGGATCAGCGGCAGCAGGGCGGCGTCGGAGTGGTGCTCGAGCGCCAGAATGGCGGCGAACGGATCGCCGCCCAGGCCGAGGGCGTCGGCGAACGCCGCCTCGGTGGAAGCGCCCCGCGCCTTGCGCCGCACCACTTCGCGGTGCAGGGCCGGCCCGGCCAGCTCGAGCAGCCGCTGCTCGACCACCAGGTGGCGGAAGGCGATCTGCCGGTGCGCCGGAGCCGGTTGGGCGAAGAGCTCGACCGGGAAGCCGTCGATCGAGAAGCGCACGACGTGGGTCGGCGAGCGGTGCATCCAGCCACGCCACTGCTCGAACCCCACGCAGCGCCGGTTCTCGCCGAAGGCCCGCCGCGCGACGGCGGCGAAGTCGTCGAGGCGCGGCGCGCAGCAGGCGAGATCGATGTCGCTGCTCGCGACCTCCACCCCGATCGGCAGCGAGCCGACGAAGAGCGGCGCGAAGCGCCTTAGCGGCGGCAGCAGGTCGCGCTGCAGGATCGGCAGGGCGCGACGCTGGCGCTCGGTGCCGCCGGCCAGCCGGTCGAGCTCCGTCCAGCGCCGATCGACGGGCGGTGGCCGCACGCCGGGAAGACCCTACCCCGCGGCGTTCTGCAGCTGGCCGGCCATCATCTGGTGCAGCAGATTGACCGCCTTGAGCGGCCGCACCATCACCTTGAAGCGCGTGATGCGCTGCTCGTCGTTCCACCAGATCATGTCGACGCCGTTGATCTGGATGCCGTCGATCTCGGCCTCGAACTCGAGCACCGCGGAGCGCTCGGCGTACCACTCGCCGGCGTAGCGGAACTGGCTGCGGGCGAACACCTTCGTCGCCGCGGACAGGTAGGCGAAGGTGAGCTGCCGCCCCTGTTGCGGGGTATGCACCACCGGCGACAGGAACACCGCGTCCTCGTCCAGCAGATCGAACAGCAACGAGTCGTCGCCGCCCTGCCGCATGGCGTCGACCACCCGGTGCCAGCGCCGGATCGCTTCCGGTCTCTGCGCCTCCTCAGCGTTCGCCACGACTCCGTCTCCGCGCCGGGTCAGCCGAAGATCTGGTCGAAGAGCACCGCGCCGAGCACGCCGCCGATGAGCGGACCGACGATCGGGATCCAGGCGTAGCCCCAGTCCGACTTGCCCTTGCCGGGGATCGGCAGCAGCGCGTGGGCGATGCGCGGACCGAGATCGCGCGCCGGGTTGATCGCGTAACCGGTGGGGCCGCCGAGGCTCATGCCGATGGCGAAGACGAGGATGCCGACCAGCATCGGGTTGATCGCGGTGCTGAACACCGCGGTGAGGTCGAAGTCGCCGCTGACCATCTCGCCGGCGTTCTCGCCGATTCCGAGCACGCCGAAGACGAGCATCGCCGTGCCGATGATCTCGCACACCAGGTTGGCGCCGGGCGAGCGGATCGCCGGGCCGGTGGCGAAGACACCCAGCTTGGCGGCGTGGTCGCGGGTCTCGGACCAGTGGGAGAGGTAGGCGAGCCAGACCAGCACCGCGCCCAGGATGGCGCCGAGCATCTGGCCGCCGAGGTAGTACGGGAGCTGGTTGGTCTCGACCTGACCGATCGAGAAGAGGCCGATGGTCACCGCGGGATTGATGTGGGCGCCGCTGATGCGTCCCACCGTGTAGACCGCCAACGCCACCGCGAAGCCCCACCCGGCGTTGATCATCAGCCAGCCGGTGCCGTGGCCCTTGGTGCGACCGAGCAGGTCGTTGGCGACCACACCGCAGCCGAGCAGGATCAGGATCGTGGTTCCGACGGTCTCGGCGACGAAGATCTCCATGGCCTTCTTCTCCCTCCGAAGGTGGGTGGGTGCTCGTGCTGGGCGCCAGGAAGGCAGGCGGCGCTACGAGCCCCCGCGATGCCGCGGCCCGCAGCATCCTGGCGACAGCTGGTGCAGTCGTGTCGACGCGGCGTCTGTCTGTTGTCTGTCGAGAGCGCGGTGATCGTAGCGCAGAAGGTCAGGGGGCTTAGGCTGGTGAGTGGGATGGAGCATCGCGATGAGGATGCGAGCTCGCGTTCGGTTCAGTTGGCCGGTGGCGGATGGCTGGGACGACCCCACCCCAACCCTCCCCCTGAAGGGGGAGGGAGTCTGGTGTTCGCGTCACCCTAACCCTGAAGGTGAAAGGAGTCTGGTGTTCGCGTCGCCGAAACCGATCTGAAGGCTGGCCGACGACGATGGTCGGCCAAAGCCACTGGGACGACACCTGCCGATAGAGTCGCCTCACCCACCGAATCCGCGAAGTCCACCGAACCGACGCGGTTCCGGCGCAGATCCGCAGATCCATCTTCCACGTCGCCACCGCAGGGAGCATCCCCCCATGGCCCGATTCGTCCTCGCCCTCGATCAGGGCACCACTTCGAGCCGCTCGATCCTCTTCCGGCGCAGCGGCCGGGTCGCTGCGAGCTCGCAGAAGGAGTATCCGCAGATCTACCCGTCGCCGGGTCACGTCGAGCACGACCCGGAGGCGATCTGGAAGACGCAGCTGCAGACGGCGCGGGCGGTGATCCGGCAGGGCAAGGCGAAGACCACCGACATCGCCGCGATCGGCATCACCAACCAGCGTGAGACGGTGGTGCTGTGGGACAAGAACACTGGCAAGCCGGTCGACAACGCGATCGTCTGGCAGAGCCGCATCACCGCCCCGATCTGCGAGCAGATGAAGCGCAAGGGCCTCGAGGATCTCTACCGCTCGAGAACCGGCCTGGTGCTCGACCCCTACTTCTCCGGCACCAAGATCAAGTACCTGCTGCACAAGCACAAGCTGCGCGCGCGGGCCGAGAAGGGCGAGATCCTCGCCGGCACCATCGACACCTTCCTGCTCTGGCGGCTCACCGGAGGCGAGGTGCACGCCACCGATCCCAGCAACGCCAGCCGCACCCTGCTCTACAACATCCACAGCGGCGACTGGGACGAGGAGCTGCTCGGGCCACTCGGCGTGCCGCGCGCGATGCTGCCCGAGGTGCGCGACTCGAGCGGCCTGTTCGGCCACAGCGACAAGAAGCTGCTCGGCGCCTCGCTGCCGATCGCGGGCATCGCCGGCGACCAGCAGGCGGCCACCTTCGGCCAGGGCTGCTTCAAGCCCGGCATGGTCAAGAACACCTACGGCACCGGCTGCTTCCTGCTGATGAACACCGGCAACGAGGCGGTGCGCTCCGACAACGGTCTGCTGACCACGGTCGGCTGGCGCATCGACGGCAAGACCACCTACTGCCTGGAGGGCTCGGTGTTCGTCGGCGGCGCCGCGGTGCAGTGGCTGCGCGACGGCCTCGGCCTGATCAAGCGCTCCACCGACGTCGAGAAGCTGGCCGCCAAGGTGGACGACTCGGGTGGCGTCTACATGGTGCCGGCGTTCGTCGGTCTCGGCACGCCGCACTGGGACCCCTACGCCCGCGGCCTGCTGATCGGCATCGAGCGGGGCACCACCGCCGGGCACGTCGCCCGCGCCACGGTCGACTCGATGGCCTACCAGACCGCCGACGTGGTGCGCGCCATGCAGGCCGACTCGGGCCTGCCGCTGCGCGAGCTGCGGGTCGACGGCGGCGCGGCGCTCAACGACGCGCTGATGCAGTTCCAGGCCGATCTGCTCGGCGCCAAGGTCAAGCGCCCGGTGGTCAACGAGACCACCGCGCTCGGCGCCGCCTACCTCGCCGGCCTCGCGGTCGGCTTCTGGAAGGACGACCGTGACGTCACCGAGAACTGGGCGCAGGACGCGGAGTGGAAGTCGACTCTGCGCAAGCCGGCGCGCGAGAAGCTGCTGGCGGGCTGGGATCGCGCGGTCGAGCGCAGCAAGGGCTGGGCGGCGCCTTGACCGTGCCGCGGACCGCCCCACCTGAAATCCCCGCGGCGCATCGGGCGCATCGGGCGCATCGGGCGCATCGGGCGCATCGGGCGCATCGTCCGGAGGCACCACGATGAGTCGCAAGGACGCACCGATCACCCTCGGCTTCCACGGCGCAGCCCGCACCGTCACCGGCTCGCGCTACCAGCTCATCGCCGGCGGCCGCCGCACGGTGATCGACTGTGGCCTCTTCCAGGGCCTCAAGCAGCTGCGCGAGCTCAACTGGCGCGAGCCGCCCTTCCCCGCCCACGAGGTCGATCGGGTGCTGCTGACCCACGCCCACATCGACCACATCGGCATGGTGCCGCGGCTGGTGCGCAACGGCTTCCGCGGCCCGATCCACTGCACCCGCTCGACCCTCGAGCTGGCCCGCCTGCTGCTGCTCGACTCGGCGGAGATCCACGAAGAGGACGCCCGCTACGCCAACAAGAAGGGCTACAGCAAGCACAAGCCGGCCAAGCCGCTGTACACCGTCGAGGACGCCAAGCGCGCCATCAAGCAGCTCGAGAAGGTCGACTTCGGCCAGTGGCTCGACGTCGGTGGCGGGGTGCAGGCACGCTGGCACGGCGCCGGCCACATCCTCGGCGCGGCCAGCATCGAGCTCGAGATCGAGGACCCGAGGAGCGCCGGCCGCACCGGCACCCTGCTGATGAGCGGCGACATCGGCCGCTACGGCATGCCGCTGCACCTCGATCCGGCGCCGAGGCCTGCGGCGCAGGTGATCGTCTGCGAGTCGACCTACGGCGACCGTGACCACGACCACGAGCTGCCGGTCGAGGAGCAGCTGCGGCAGCCGATCGCCCGCTGCATCGAGCGCGGCGGCACAGTGCTCATCCCGGCGTTCGCGGTCGGGCGCTCGCAGCAGCTCACCCTGGTACTGCGCCGGCTGATGACCGGCGGCCAGCTGCCGCAGGTGCCGATCCACATCGACAGTCCGATGGCGGTCGACGCGACCGAGATCTACTCCCGGCATCTCGACGAGCACCACGTCGACGCCGACGTCTTCGCCGACGGGCGCGGGGTCCTCTTCCCCGACAACGTCGAGCTGTGCCGCAGCGTCTCGCAGTCGAAGGCGCTCAACGACCTGCCCGGGCCGCGCATCATCATCTCGGCCTCCGGCATGCTGACCGCCGGCCGCGTCGTGCATCATCTGCGTCGCCTGGTCGGCGATCGCAAGAACCTGATCTTCCTCGCCGGCTACCAGGCACCCGGCACCCGCGGACGCGATCTGCTCGAGGGCGCGCCGACGGTGCGCATGTTCGGGCAGGACGTCGCGGTGAGGGCGGAGTGTCAGTCGGTGCGCGGCCTCTCGGCCCACGGCGACCGCGGTGAGTTGATGCGCTGGCTGCGCAGCCACGACCAGGCCCCGCGTCAGGTCTACCTCACCCACGGCGAGCCCGACGCGGCGTTCCAGCTGGCGCAGCGCATCGAGCGTGACCTCGACTGGCGGGTCGCGGTGCCCGAGCTCGACGAGGTGGTGGCGCTCGAGGGGATGTTGTTCCAGCAGTGAGCACCCACCGCAACGAAACAGCGGCCGTGGATCGGCCGCGGCGAGCCGCAACGCCGGCCATCCTGGTGCCGATGGCCCTGGTGGCGCTGGTGGTCGCCTGTCAGGGAAGAGAAGAGGAGGAACCCGGCGTGAGCCCCGAGCAGACAACCGAGTCGGTCGACCTGCTGGTGCGCGGGGCGCGGATCTGGACCGGCGACGAGAACGACCCTTGGGCTGAGGCGGTCGCCGTCGCCGGCGATCGCATCGTCGCGGTCGGCAGCGACGACGAGCTGGCGCCTCTGGCGGATCGCGCCGGGCGGGTGATCGACGCCGCCGGCGCCACCGTCGCGCCAGGCTTCATCGACACCCACGTGCACTTCCTCGACGGCGGCTTCCGGCTGTCGTCGGTGCAGCTGCGCGACGCCGCCACGCCCGAGGAGTTCGCGCAGCGCATCGCCGAGTTCGCCGCCACCGTGCCGACAGGGACCTGGATCCTCGGCGGCGACTGGGACCACGAGAACTGGGGCGGCGAGCTGCCGCACCGCGACTGGATCGACGACTTGGTTCCCGAGCATCCGGTGTGGGTCAACCGCCTCGACGGCCACATGGCGCTGGCCAGCTCCCTGGCCCTCGAACGCGCCGGCGTCGACGCGGCGACCGCGGTGCCGGAGGGCGGCGAGATCGAACGTGACGAGACGGGCCGCATCACCGGCATCCTGCGCGACAACGCCATGCCGCTGGTGGACCGGGTGGTGCCCGAGCCCAGCGACGCACAGGAGGACACTGCGCTCGACGCGGCGATGCGCTACGTCGCCTCGCACGGGGTCACCTCGGTGCACAACATGGGCACCTGGGAGCAGCTCGAGGTCTTCCGCCGCGCCCACGCCGCCGGTCGCCTGCAGACCCGCATCTACGCGGCGGTGCCACTGGCGACCTGGGAGCGGCTCGCCGAGACCGTGCAGCGCGAGGGCCGCGGCGACGAGTGGCTGCGCACCGGCCTGCTCAAGGGCTTCGTCGACGGGTCGCTGGGCTCGCACACCGCCGCCTTCCTCGCCGACTACAGCGACGAGCCCGGCGAGCGCGGCCTCTTCGTCACCTCCGAGGAGGACCTGCGCCAGCGCATCGGCGGCGCCGACGCCGAGGGCCTGCACGTCACCGTGCACGCGATCGGCGACCACGCCGTGCGCACCCTGCTCGACCTGTTCGAGGAGGCCGCCGCGGCCAACGGGCCGCGCGATCGTCGTTTCCGCATGGAGCACGCACAGCACGTGCACCCAGACGACCTCGACCGCTTCGCCGAGCTGGAAGTGATTCCGAGCATGCAGCCCTACCACGCCATCGACGACGGGCGCTGGGCGGAGCGCGTCATCGGCGCCGAGCGCTCGGCGACGACCTACCCCTTCGGCTCACTGCTCGAGCGGGGGGCGCGGCTGGCCTTCGGCAGCGACTGGTTCGTGGCACCGCCGATCCCGCTGCTCGGTCTCGACGCGGCGGTCAACCGGCGCACCCTCGACGGCGCCAACCCCGACGGCTGGTATCCCGAGCAGCGCATCGGGCTGGAGCCCGCGCTGCGCGCCTACACCCGCGACGCGGCGTACTCCTCGTTCGAGGAACGACTCAAGGGCACGATCGAAGTCGGCAAGCTGGCCGATCTCGTGGTGCTCGATCGCGACCTCTTCGCCGACGACGGTGCCAGCCTGGCCGAGGCCGCGGTGCGCTACACGGTGGTCGGCGGTGAGGTGGTGTACGAGGCGGAGTGAGTGGCAGGGCGGCTGGGTGGCCGGGGTCAGGGGTCAGGGGTCAGGGGTCAGGGGTCAGGGGTCAGGGGTCAGGGGTCAGGATGTTTACGCTACGGCGAGCACCATGCTCCCTCCCCCTTCAGGGGGAGGGTTGGGGTGGGGACTCCCGGCCAAGCGGGGCCTGACACCTGAGCGCTCTGCGGGGCGGTCGCGCGTCGCGGGGCGGTCGCTCCTCGTGACACCCCCACCTCTATCCTCCCCCTGAAGGGGGAGGAGTCAGAGCTGTGGTCTCCCGGCCAACCGGGGCCTGACACCTGAGCGCTCTGCGGGGCGGTCGCGCGTCGCGAGGCGGTCGCTCCTCGTGACACCCCCACCTCTATCCTCCCCCTGAAGGGGCAGGAGTCGGAGCTGCGGTCTCTCGGCCGACCGGGGCCTGACACCTGAGCGCTCTGCGGGGCGGTCGCGCGTCGCGAGGCGGTCGCTCCTCGTGACACCCCCCACCTTTATCCTCCCCCTGACGGGGCAGGAGTCGGAGCTGCGGTCTCTCGGCCGACCGGCACCTTGGATCTGAGAGCCGACCTGTCGTTCTCCTGCCGCTCCAGACTCACAGAAGAACCATCCCCTCCTACCCTCCGGTCCAACCGCCGAAGTCGGCGCCCTGGGCGATCCAGGCGCGGATCGTCTCGATCTCCTGGGGAGAGAGCGGATCGCCCTCGGCAGGCATCAGGTCGAGGTCGTCGGCGGGCAGGTTGACGCGGGTGTAGAAGGTCGACTGCTCGGGCTGGCCGGGCACCAGGATCTTGCCGCCGCGGCCGCCGGCGAGGATCGCCTGGGCGGTGTCCATGCGCAGGTCGTTGAACTGGTCGACCGGTCCATGACAGGAGACGCAGCGCGACTCGACGATGGGCCAGACGTCGCGGGCGAAGCTCACCTGCTGCGCCGCCGAGGCAGGCTGCGAGGTGCTCGTCGTCAGCGCCAGGGCCGCGATCGCGGCCGCGCCGGCGAGAAGGGTCGTGGTGCGGGTCCAGTGGTTCAAGGTCAGCTCTCCTCGAGAATCCAGGTCATCGGCTCGGGTCGCCGCGGTAGCGCCTTCGACTGCGATCCGCAATCCTAGCGTCGACGGTGGGGCGATCGGTGAGCGGCCTGCGGTCGGCATGCACCGTGCACCGCATGCAGCCGGACACCGGCCGGTCACCCGGCTGCGCCCGTCGCCAGGGCTTGCAGGCTCTGGCCGCTGCTCCTCTGTCAACAGGAGTCGACCGGGAGGGCTTCCCGAGCTCTCGCGGCACGCGGCGGCCAGGCTGCAGCAGGCGCCGGCCCGGCACTGGTTCCCGGAGGCCCCACCCGGGCATCCGATGCGGGCCGGAGCGCCGAAGTAAACGGAAGGACCTCTCAGGATGGCTGGTCGCTGGGCGTAGTGTGGCGTCCCAGCTGTTCGCCGCTGTTCGCCGCTGTTTCGCCGCTGTTTCGCAGCAGAGCTCGCGGCGCACCTGCCGAGCGGTCGCCCCGGACCGGCGGCGGGACCGGGAAGACGCTCGACCGCCGGGGCTCGACCGACCGGGCCTCTGGACGAGTCCGACGACGCTGAAACGAAGACCGATACGACGGAAGGAGATCCGGATGGGACTGCTGGTGAAGGGCGAGTGGAAGGACGAGTGGTACGACACCGACGAGACGGACGGCGCCTTCGAGCGCGACGAGGCGAGCGTCCGCTCGTGGGTGGAGGCCGATCCCGAGGCGGAGCACCCGGCCGAGCCGGGGCGCTACCACCTCTACGTCAGCTACGCCTGCCCCTGGGCCCATCGCACGCTGATCTTCCGCAAGCTCAAGCGACTCGACGAGGCGATAGGCCTCTCGGTGGTCGATCCGTACATGGGCAGCAACGGCTGGGAGTTCGCCAGCGCCCGCGGCGACGAGGCGGCGGACGGCGCCACCGACGACGATCTGCTCGGCAAGGACTTCCTGCACCAGGTGTACGCCGAGGCCAAGCCCGACTTCACCGGCCGCGTCACCGTGCCGGTGCTCTGGGACCGCGAAGCGCAGACGATCGTCAGCAACGAGTCGTCGGAGATCATCCGCATGCTGAACAGCGCCTTCGACCGCTTCGGCGACGCCTCGGTCGACTTCGCTCCCGAGGAGCTGCTCGGCGAGATCGACGCGGTCAACGAGCGCGTCTACCACAGCGTCAACAACGGCGTGTACAAGTGCGGTTTCGCCACCGAGCAGGCGCCCTACGAGAAGGCTTTCGGTGAGCTCTTCGCGACCCTCGACTGGCTGGAGGAGCGGCTGGCGGACCGGCGCTATCTGGTCGGCGATCGGCTCACCGAGGCGGACTGGCGCCTGTTCACCACCCTGGTGCGCTTCGACGCCGTCTACCACGGCCACTTCAAGTGCAACCTGCGGCGCATCGTCGACTACCCGAACCTGTCGAACTACCTGCGCGAGCTCTACCAGATCCCGGGCGTCGCCGACACGGTGCGCTTCGATCACATCAAGCCGCACTACTACCGCTCCCACCCGATGGTGAACCCGACCCGCATCGTCCCGGTCGGTCCGCAGCTCGATCTCGATCGGCCGCACGACCGCGAGCGACTGCCCGGCGCGCCCTGGCGCGTGGCCGCCTGACACCATCGAATCCGAGCGCCGGGTGCCGGGCGCCGATCCGGCCGCGGGCCCAGCTCACACCGCGGCGTCCGGTGCTGCTACGCTCCTCTCGATCGTTGTCGAGGCCCGACGTCCGAGGCCTCCTCCACTCCTCATGTCCCGACCACGAACGCTCCTCGCCCTCCGCCAGAGCACGGCGGATTCCGTCGCTCGAAGAGCGTCCGGTGCGGCCCACCGCATGGCGGCGATCGCCCTGGTGTGCGGCTCGTGGCTGCTCGCCGCTCCTTACGCGACCGTCCTCGGCCAGGATGGATCGCAGGAGCAGGCGACCGGGGCGAGCAGCGAATCCGGCGAGACCGAGGAGTACAAGAACACCATTCGCTGGGCGACCGCCAGCGAGGTCGACAACTTCGGTTTCGACGTCTTCCGCGGCGAGGCCGAGGACGGGCCGTTCGCCAAGATCAACGACGACCCGATCGAAGGCGGCGGCACCACCGACTCCCCGCGCCACTACAGCTACGTCGACGACACCATCGATCCGCACCAGGTCTACTTCTACTACGTCGAGAGCATCGCCCTCGACGGCACCCGCGAGCAGTTCACGCCGATCGCCAAGGTGGGACCGAAGATCAAGCCCGGCAGCGAAGCCAGCGATGCCGACCGCGACGCCGGGGACTCCGATGACGCGGCGTCGGGCGATGCGGCTGAATCGGGTGAGTCGGAGCCACCGATCTGACGGGAGGCCCTCCGAGAGCGCCAGCACTCAGGATCCGATCTGATACCACCATGCCCGACCAACCCCAGCTCCGCGATCACCAGCTTCCGTCGGTCCGGCTGCGGGTGGCCGAGGCGGGTGACCCTTCGGACCCCCTCGTCGTGCTGGTGCACGGTTGGCCGGAGTCCTGGTACTCGTGGCGGCACCAGATCCCCGCCCTCGCCGAGGCCGGCTACCGCGTGCTGGCTCCCGACATGCGCGGCTACGGCGGCAGCGAGGCCCCCGAGGAGGTCGGGCAGTACGACATCTTCCACCTCTGCGACGACCTCGCGGCGCTGATCCAGAGCGCTGGCGCCGAGCACGCCGCGATCGTCGGCCACGACTGGGGCGCCATCGTCGGCTGGCACTTCGCCCTGCTGCACCCCGAGAAGGTCAACGCCGTCGCCGGGCTCAGCGTGCCGTACGGCGGCAGGGCTCGCGTCTCGCCGCTGGAGACCTGGCGCACCAAGCACGGCGACGACTTCTACTACATCCTCTACTTCCAGGAGCTCGACGACGAGGGCCGCGGCGTCGCCGAGCAGGAGTTCGACGCCGCGCCGCGTGAGCTGCTGTCGCGACTGCTGGTGTCGCCCGACACGCCGTGCGCCGAGCCGGAGCTGAGCGATCCGGCGCGGGCCGCGGGCGGCATGATCCCGCGCCTCGGCAGGCCGCTGGAGCGCCCCGACTGGCTCACCGACGCCGACCTCGACTACTACAGTCAGGAGTTCGCGCGCGCTGGCTTCCGCGGCGGCATCAACTACTACCGCAACTTCCACCGCAACTGGGAGCAGACGCCGCACCTCGAGGGTGCCCGGGTGCCGCAGCCGGCGCTCTTCGTCAGCGGCGCCGAGGACGCGGTGATCCGCGGCGCCAACATCGACCAGCTCGCGGCGCTGCTGGCGCACGGAGTCGCCGACCTGCGCGGCCTGCACCTGCTGCCCGGCATCGGTCACTGGGTGCAGCAGGAGGCACCGGAGCTGACCAACGAGATCCTGCTCAACTACCTGAGCACCGCGGTCGGCAGTCAGCGCGTCATGACCACGGCTCCCTGAAGCCGACGTCACCGCGCGACACTCGCGATCGCATCGTCGACAGCAACCAGGAGTCCGCCATGAACGTCACGTTGCGACCGTGCCTCCGCCGGCCGCTCTTCGCCGTCTGCGCCTTCGCCCTGGCAGTCGCCCTCGCATCGCCTCTCTCCGCGGCGGGCAAGGCGACTTCCGACGACGGCGCCGAGGCGCAGCAGCCCTCCCTCAGCGACGAGGAGCGCGCCGAGATCCTCACCATGCTCGACGAGACCGAGGCGCGACTGCGCGAGCTCACCGAGGGCCTCAGTGAGGAGCAGTGGACCTGGAAGAGCGCCCCCGACCGCTGGTCGGTCGGCGAGTGCGCCGAGCACATCCTGCTCTCCGAGGCGGCGCTGCTCGACACCGCGCGTCAGGCGCTCGCCTCGCCGGCGGTGGAGGACTGGGCCGAGCGCACCGCCGGCAAGGAGCAGATGCTGCGTCAGGTGATGCCCAACCGGCGGCCCGGCGGCGGTGGAGCCACCGCGCCGCAGGAGATCGCCCCCTCCGGCGAGCTCTCGCGCGACGAGACACTCGAGCGCTTCGCCGCCCAGCGCAAGGAGGTGCGTGAGTTCGTCGAGCAGCTCTCGGCCCCGGTGCGGGCCCACCTCGCGCCGCACCCCTTCCCGATCTTCGGCGAGCTCAGCGCCTACGAGTGGGTGCTGTACATCCCCCTGCACACCGTCCGCCACACCCGTCAGCTGATCGAGGTGCAGGAGAGCGAGGGCTACCCGGAGGGTTAGGTCGGGCGAGCCGCAACCGGAACGTCACTGCCGCGGGGCGTCGCGTTGCCCGGATCGGCGCTGTCGCGGATTCGGCGCGAGGCGACCGTCATTCCGACCCCTCCCCTTCAGGGGCAAGGCTGGGTGGGGGTGTCCCGGTGGCCAGGACGTCCCACCGCTGCGGAGCGCGTCAGGGGAGCGTCGAGACGAGAGACGAGCCGGATGACTCAGAAACCCCCTCCTCTATCGTCCCCCTGAAGGGTTTCGCTTGACGAGACACCCTCACGCCGAAGCGAGCGACAGCGAGCTGAGCCGCACGTAGCGGCAGGGTGAGCCTGCGAACCCCGACGCTCGTTCCTCTATCCTCCCCCTGAAGGGGGAGGAGGCAGATGGTCGCGGTGTCGGTGCCCGCTCGAGGCCGCACTCCACCGCCATACTCATCCCAGCGAAGAGCGCTGCCCCGGACTCGATCCGGGGCCGGGATCCATGCGCTTGGCTGGAACGGTGCCGACCGGTCTGCGCCAGCAGCCTCAGTCGTCCGAGGCCGTCTCCTTTGCCGCCATCGCGTCCTGCTCGAGGATGCGGGCGCCGCGCAGGATGCCGCCGAGGGCGTAGTTGCCTTCGTGGCAGGCGTACTCGAAGACCTTGTCCTCGGTCTGCGGCCACGGGTACTCACCGGTCCAGGGCTTCGTCCAGGTGGGATCGTCGACGGTGAACCGGTAGAGCAGGGTGTCGTCGTCGAGGCGCGAGAAGCGCTCGGTGACGACCATGTCGCGGCTGCCCATCGAGAAGCCGGTCTCGTCGCGGAAGTTCTTCGTCTTCACCACCAGGGTGTCGCCCTCCCAGTGGCCCACCGAGTCGCCGAGCCAGTGGCGCACGTCGTCGGAGGCGGGCGAGCCGCCGATGCGGATCTCGCGCACGTCGTGGTTCATCTCGTTGAGGATCATCAGGCGGTCGTCGGTCTGCACGATGCGCTTGAGGTTGTTGTACATCACCGGCAGCACCGGCGGCCCCGCCGTGGAGCCGAAGCCGAGGAGACAGCGCTCCCCGAGCGGGCGCAGCTCGGGGTCGTCGTAGGGCCCCTGCTCCATGTCGATCCACCAGGCCTCGCCGGTGTTCTCGTGGCGCGATCCCGCGTCCTCCTTCATGCGCTCCATGCCGGCCTCGCTGAGCGGCGGGAAGCGACCGTCCGGCGGATCGACCAGGATCGACGTACGGTACTTGCCGTCGATCTTGAAGGTGTTCTCGCCCAGATCCACGAAGCCGGCGTTGTAACCGCCGACGCCGCCGGCGGCGCCGCTGAACTCCTTGGCGTAGATCTCGACCCCGCCCTTCGGAGGCGCCTTGCGGTTCGGATCGCTCGGCTCGTAGTCCTTGGCCAGAGTGCTCCGCCAGTAGTCCTCGATCTCCCTCGCCTCCTCCTCGGTGAGGGTGAGCTTGTCGCCGTACTTGCGCGGCCGGACCAGCGGCGTGAGGGTGGCGATGTCGTAGGTGCCGGACAGGTCGGGCTTGCCGTCGGCGCGGCGCGGGATGTCGTCACCGGACGCGGCGGCCGGTGCCACCATGAGCGGTAGCAGGAGGAGGGCGACGAGCACGGCGAGAAGCGGCGCGCGCCAGAGGTGGAGCTCTCGGCGGGAAACTCGGTGGGCGGTTCGCAGGGTCATCGCTGTGTTCCTCCTCTGCGGTTGCGAGGTCGCTGGCAGTCTCTGGCTACGGGCGCGTCGGTTGCTCAGCAGGCGCCAGGAGACGCCACGGGCAGCTCACCTGAGGCATCCCTGCCTCTGGGGCGGGAGCGCCCGACGGGTTTTCGCCCTCCAAGCGTATCGGAGGAACTGGTACCCGCGGGGTACGTCGAAGAGCACACCATCTGTCAGACGGATGCGCGTTGGGCTCTGTTCCACTGCCCGCGCCAGGGCTGCCGTCCCTCTCCCCCTGCCTCGGCTCCGTCTGCCCCACTCCTCCAAGGTCCACGGCTCGAGGCGCGAGACGAGGTCAGCTGGGATCCGTGGTCAGGTTCGCCGGTGACCGAAGCCGCAGTGACCGAAGTGAAGGGCGAGGCCCAGCCCGCCGTCGCGGACCCGACCTCGCCTTCCGCCGGTAGCGTCAGGGAGTGGTCGAGGACCACGCCGACGACGAGCCCGTCTCGAAGCCGTCGACGAACAGGGCGTCGGGATCGTCCTGCAACGTCAGCTCGAAGGAGTCGGAGGCCGACGCCCCGCCGCTCTCGGTGGCGGTGACGGTCACGGTGTACGGCGAGCCGGCGAGGTCGACTGTGGCCGGCACTCCCACCAACGTACCGTCCTCCTCGAGGCGCAGGGACGGAGGCAGTCCGGTCGCGGTGAAGGTCAGCACGTCACCGTTGGGATCGCTGAAGGAACCGGAGAGATCGATGGAGGTCGGAGCGCCCTCCGCCAAGGAACGATCGTCGAGGGGCGAGACCACGACCGGGAATCCGTTGACCGTCAACGAGAAGACGTCGATCGCCGTCAGGCCGAAGCCGTCGGTCGCCTCCACCGTGATCACGTAAGGCGATGCGCCGGCTTCGCTCGCCAGAGGAGTTCCCGTGAGCACGCCGGCAGACGACATGCTGAGCGAGTCCGGCAGACCGCTGGCCAGGAAGCTCACCGGATCGCCGTCCGGATCCTGGAAGTTGCCCGACACATCGAGGCTCACCGGTGAGTCCTGGTCGAACACCTGATCCGCGATCGGCGCCACCAGGTCGGGAACACCGTTGATCGAGAGCTCGAAGATGTCGTCGACGTCGAGTGCGCCCGGGTCGGTCGCCGTGACGGTGACGATGTAGGGCGAGCCGGCATAGTCGAGCGCCGTGGCGATGCCGGAGATCTCCCCGCCGGAGGAGATCGAGAAGCTCTCCGGCAGGCCGCTGGCGGTGAACTCCAGAACCTCTCCGTTGGGATCGTCGAAGGCGGGCGCGATGTCGAACACGAACGGTACTCCCTCGAGCGCGATCTGGTCACCGATAGCCGTCGCCACGAACGGTGAGAGGCTGATCTCGAGCAAGGTCGAGCTGACGTCGTCCTGTCCCTCCAAGACGAGCGGGATGTCGGTCGATGTCATCTCGCCGGTCGATGAAGCGGAGGTGACGTGCGTGACCTGCAACGTGTCGAGCGCGGCGACCGTCGACCCGGTGGCCAGGTCTGCGCTCAGCCACCAGGTGACATCGCCGCCGAGCGCGAGCTGCACGTTCGGATCCCCGTCGACCATGGTCAGGGTGAGCACACCGTCGGTGACGGTGTACGGCGGCGCCAAGGCGAAGAACTCGCTGTCGAGCAGGGTGTCGAAGGTCTCGTCGCCGTCGTCGAGCCACAGGCGCAACGCGGCGACCAGCCCGTCGAGCTCCGCGTCGCTCAGCGGATCGCCGCTCTCCTCTTCGAGCAGCAGCTCGAGGGTCGCCAGCTCGGCATCGCCGTCGCCGGCTCGGCCGCGGTGCGTGCCGTCGATCCGTAGCAGCACGACGTCGCCCTCGCCCTCTTCGACTCCTGCCTCGACCACCGCGTCGCTGGTCGGCAGCGCGAACTGGCCGCCGACGTTCCGCCACCAGCGCGTCGTGCCCGAAGCGAACGACGACGCCATCACGTCGAGACGGCCGTCGCGGTCGACGTCGACGAAGCGGGCGCCGACGGGCTCGGGGAACTCGGCACTGAGCTGCTGGCGCACCCAGCCACCGTCGTGCGGAGTGCCGTCGCTCAGCCACAGGTCGACAGAGTAGTCGTCGAAGGCCACGCCGGCGACGTCGACGTCTCCGTCCGCGTCGAGGTCGGCGCAATCGGGGCTGTACGGGCGCAGGTAGTCGATCTGGATATCGCGGGCCGCCCAGCCGGTCACGAGCGCCCCGCCCGGGTTCTCCAACCAGCTCAACCGCTCGCCGAGCAGCTGAGAGGTCAGGATATCGAGATCGCCGTCGACGTCGAGGTCGCACAGGCGCGACTCGAAGGCGACGAAGAGCCCTTCCACCACCACCACCTCGGTCCAGCCGCCGTCCACCGGCGAGCCGTCGTTGCCGTAGACCACGACGTCGCCGTCTGCCCCGCCGATCACGAGGTCGACGTCACCGTCGCCATCGATGTCGCCAGGAGCGACCGCAGCGAGCAACGCGAAGCCAGAATCGACCGTGTGCTCCGTCCAGGTGCCGGTGTAGGGGTCGCCGTCGTTCTCGAACCAGCTGACCGTTCCGGTGACCGTGTTGGTCGAGGCGACGTCGAGATCGCCGTCGCCGTCGATGTCCGCGAAGCGCTTCCAACCCCCGCCGCCGGTCATCGTGGCGATGGTCCATTCCGTCCAGGTGCCTCGCGACGCGCCAGCATTCTCGAGCCAGACGATCTCCTCGTCGTTCTCGAAGCCGACCAGGATGTCGTCGTCTCCGTCGCCGTCGATATCGCCCGCGTCGAGACCGATCGGCAGATCGCCCCCGCCGATCACGTGGTCGGTCCAGCCGAAGCCAGTGCCGTCGTTCTCGGTCCAGACCACGGTGTCGGCGTTCTCGCCGAGGCGCACGTGGTCGAGGTCGCCGTCGCGGTCCAGATCGACAGAGACGAGGAAGGTGTTGCCATCGACCGCCCCGCCGACGTCGAGGCCGGCACCGACCGCGGCACTGCGGTGCAGCGTCTGGTTCTCGACCCAGGCGAGGTGATCGACCGAGAAGGAGACGCCGGCGATGTCGTCGTCACCGTCGCCGTCGAGGTCTCCGGCCACCAGCACGGCGCGGTCGCCGAAGCCGGGCAGGCTGCGCTGCGTCCAGGCCGAGGCGTCGCCGGCGGTGTTCTCCAGCCACAGCGTCGACGGACCGCCGGCGAGGACGTCGAGGTCGCCGTCCGCGTCGAGATCGGCCACCGTCAGCTTGCGGGTCCGGGAGGCGGTGATCGGCTGCTCGACGAAGGCCGACGCGTCGCCGGCCGTGTTCTCCCACCAGGCGAGGCCGCTGCTCTCGCTGCGCAGCAGGTCGAGGTCGCCGTCGTGGTCGAGATCGGCGATCGCCAGCCCCTCGCCGACGCCTGTGTCGAGCGGCGTCGTGCACCAAGCGGTCAGGCACGGCCCGGCGCCATCGACGTTGTTCTCGATCCAAGCGAAGGACCCGCCGTTCTCCTGCCCCTCGACCAAGACGTCGAGGTCACCGTCACCGTCCAGGTCTCCCAGCCGGACGACTGCGGCCCCGTCGATGAAGCCCTCCACGACGTGTCGAGTCCAGGCCGATGCATCGCCCAACGTGCTATGCAACCAGACCACGTCGTCGTCGGCTCGCACCGTCGCGACGATGTCGAGATCACCGTCACCGTCGATGTCTCCTATGTCCACCTTGTTCGTTCCGTCCCCGGTTCCCACCAGCGACGGGCAGAAGGGAGTGCCGCAGACCGCCAGCGTCGGATCGTTCTCGTACCAGCGCACCTCGTCCTGGTTGAACGCCGCAGCCACCAGGTCCACGTCTCCGTCGCCATCGAGGTCGGCGGCCTCGATGCCGCGGGCGTCGTCGAACGAGAGGTCGATGTCGTGGCGGATCCAGGCGCTCGCGTCACCCGCGGTGTTCTCCCACCACGACACGAGATCTCCATTCGACGACGTGGCCGCCAGATCGAGGTCGCCGTCGCCGTCGATGTCCGCGAACGTCATGTCGCGCGGGTTCTGCCACGTGTCGTCGATCTCTTCGAGCGGAGCGAACGGCACCTGGGAGGCGGTGAGCGATCCGGCCCCCAGTGAGACCATCACGACCACCGTCGCGCCGACGACGGCTGTTGCTCGGGCTCTGCGCCTCGGCGCCGCTCCCGTTGTGGTGTGCGATGGGCACGAGGTGCGTGCTGCTTCTTCGGTTCTCATGTCGGATCCTCCGAGTGGGCCAAGAGATGGGGCCAAGAGAGTGGGACGAGAGTGGGACCAGGAAGAGAATCGAGAGGGGTCGATTGGCGTTCTGCTGTCGAGCTCTCGGCCGCCAGCTCTCAGCCCTCCCCGCCCCCGCGCGCGACGTGCTCGGCGAAACTCGGGATGGTGGTGACGGCCGGCGGAAGTCCCGGTGTTGCTCATAGGGCGCAGGATGCGCGATCCGTGCGTCATCGGAGGCAAAAAAACCCTCGGGGGCCTCGCCGCCGAGACCGTTCCTCTCCGCAGCTAGACTCCAGCCGGTGAGTCGCGAAGACGATCAGGACCAGGCGCTCTCGTCCTCCCGAGCGAAAGCCGCGGACACCCCCGATGCAGCGGAGGTGACGCGGCTGCTGCAGCGCTGGCGCACCGGTGACGAGGCCGCGCAGGAGGAGGTGTTCGAGGCGGTCTACGGCGACCTGAGGCGCCTGGCCGGCGCCGCCATGCGCAACGAACGCGCCGGGCACACGCTGCCACCGACGGCCCTCGTGAACGAGGCGTTCCTGCGCATGGAGCGCGAAGGCTCGGCACGCCTGGTGGCCGAGAACCGTCGCCAGTTCCTGTCGATCGCGGCGCGAGCGATGCGCCGCATCCTGGTGGAGCACGCCCGTTACCACGCCGCCGCGCGCCGCCCGTCTCCGCACGATGCGAAGCCGCTCGAGGATCTCGACAGCGGCCAGCAGCCGCGCCTCCGAGAGCCCCTCGAGCCCATCGAGGTGCTGGCGGTCGACCAGGCGATGGGACGACTGGGGGCCACCAACGAGCGCGCCGCGCGGGTGGTCGAGCTGCGCTACTTCGCCGGTCTCGAGGAGTCGGAGGTCGCCGAGGTGCTGGGCGTCTCACGCGCCACGGTGACCCGCGAATGGCGGCTGGCGCGCCTGCTGCTGCGCTCGTTCATCGACTCGTCCACGGCGGCGGAGAGCGGCGCCGATGGCTGAGGGCGATGCCCGGTGAGCGGTGAGCGCGACCGGCGCCTGCAGGAGCTGCTCGCGGCCCTGCTCGACGTGCCGGAGGAGGACCGCGAACGTGAGCTCCAGCGGATCGAGACCGATCCCGAGCTCGCCGCGGAGGCGGCGCGGCTGCTCGCCAGCGAGCAGCTGTCGTTCCTCGGTGCGCCGGCCGTCGGGGCACTCGCCCGGGATGCGGCCGCGACGCAGGAGGGCTACCGGGCGTCGTCGACCGACGACCACGAGCTGCTCGAATTCCCCGACTACACCGTCGAGAGGCTGCTCGGCGAAGGCGGTATGGGCCGCGTTTTTCTGGCCCGGCAGAAGAGCGCCGGCGGCCGGGCCGTGGCGCTCAAGATCATCCGCGGCACGCTGCTCTCGCGCGATCTCGAGCGACGCTTCACCGTCGAGCAGCAGGCGCTGGCGCGGCTGAACCACCCGGCGATCGCCCAGCTCTATGCCTCCGGTACCACCACCGACGGCAGGCCCTTTGTGGCCATGGAGTTCGTCGACGGCGTGCCGATCACGCGCTGGTGCGACGAGCGGGGGCTCGGAGTGCGCCAGCGCATCGAGCTGTTCGTCGCCATCTGCCGCGGCGTCGAGCACGCCCACCGCAGGCAGCTCCTGCACCGCGACCTCAAGCCGTCGAACCTGCTGATCACCGAACGCGACGGTGCCGCGACGCCGAAGATCATCGACTTCGGTATCGCCCGCACGCTCGAGGCCGCCGAGGGCGCCACCGCGCTCACCGGCACCGAGCTGCTGGGCACTCCCGCCTACATGAGCCCGGAGGCGATCCGACCGAGCGAAGGCCCCCGCGATCTCGACACGCGGACCGACGTCTACTCGCTCGGCGTGGTGCTCTACGAGTTGCTGCTCGGCGTGCGCCCCTTCGACGGCGACACCCAGACCGACGCGCTCAGCCTGATCCAACGCATCGCCTCGGAGGACGCTCCGACCCTGCAGCGTCGCTGGAAGGATCTCGACGAGATCCGCCGCACGGACCGCGCCAGCACCCTGGGCCTGCAGCCTGCAGAGGTCCACCGGGCCTTCTCCGGTGAGCTCTCCTGGATCCTCGAGCGGGCGATCTCCTCCGAGCGGGAGGCTCGCTACGGCTCGGTGGCGGCACTCGCCGACGATCTGGAGCGCCACCTGGCCGACGAGCCGATCGCCGCCGGACCTCCGAGCTTGCGCTACCGCACGGGCAAGTTCGTGCGTCGCCACCGTCTGCCGGTGGCCGCCGCGGCGGTGGCGGTGCTGTCGCTGGTGGCAGCGGTCGTCGCCTCGACGTTGGCGCTGCAGCAGGCCCGCAGCGCGGCGCGCGAGGAGGCCGAGGCGCGACGTGACGCGGAGACCGCGCTCGGATTCCTGTCACGCATCTTCCAGTCGTCGGCGGTCAACCAGCAGGGGGTGCGGCGCAACCCGGAGGAGGTCACGGCGCGCGACCTCCTCGACCAGGGTGCCGCGAGGATCGAGCAGGAGCTCGGCGACCGGCCGCTGCAGGCCGCCGATCTACGCCGCACGCTGGCCGCCTCCTACCGCAACCTCGATGTCCGCGACGCAGCACGCGAGCTGCTGCTCGACTCGCAGGCCGCGCTCGAGGCCGAACCCCCGAGCCCGGCGGTGAAGCAGCGCCTCGCCAGGGTCCACATCGAGCTCTCCCAGCTCGCCGACTCGGAATCGCGCAACGACGAGGCGCTGGACCATCTCTACCGGGCCGAGGAGCTGCTGGCCGGGTCGGACGTCACGAAGACCGAGCGCACCCTGCTCACTGCGCAGATCCTCGATCGCCGCGCCACCGCCAAGATGCGGCAGGCCCGGTACGACGAAGCCGAGCGCCTGGCACGCGAGGCCATCCGACTCTGTGAGTCGGACCCCGCCATTCCTCTGGACCAGACCCTGGGCAGGATCAGCAATCTGGGCACCATCTTCTTCCAGCAGGAGCGTTGGCAGGAGGCCGAGCAGCACCAGCGTCGCGCCGCCGAAATGGCTCGTCGGGTCCTCGGCAGCGAGCACACCCGCACCGCGCGCATCGTCGACAGCCTCGCCGCGGCGATCGCTTCCCAGGGCCGCCTCGACGAGGCCGCACCGCTGTTCGCCGAGTCGTTCGAGATCCGCCAGGCGATCCTGCCCGAGGACCACCCAGACCTCGCCATCAGCCTGAACAACCAGGGCCAGCTCGCCACCGACCGCGGACGCTACGCGGAGGCCGAGGACTTTCACCGCCGAGCCCTCGCCATCCGCACACAGTCTTTCGGCCCCGTGCACCCGACCACCGCCTGGAGCTGGCAGGCCCTGGCGGGCGCGCTCGAGAAGCAGGGGCGGGGCGGCGAAGCCGTCGCGGCGCTGCGCAGCGCGGTGGAGATCCTGCGCCAGCGCCTGCGCCCCGACCACCCCCGACTGCTCGGGACTCAGAAGCTGCTGGACGAGATGGAGACGCGTGTCGGCCGCGAGTGAAGGCCCCCTCGGACCGCTCCGGAAGCCGCTGGCCCGTCTACGCACACGGTCTTTCTCTCCTCCGTCATCCCAGCGAAGGCTGGGTTCCAGTCGTTTCGTCAGAGATCCTGCAGGTACTCGGGCCAGGTGTGCGGCAAAGGTGAGGTCGGCCGAAGCCTTCGGAGGGCGGGTCGCTCAGTGACCGCCCGACGAACCAGCACCATCGCGGCGCCCGGAAGGGCGCGGCAGTCCCTCCAGTCCACGACGGGCGCCACGGCGTGCCGACGTCGACCTCACAACGCCGCCTGCTCACGAACACCGGCCCAGCTCGCGACCTACAGCCAGCGCCTGACCCGGCGCCGGTATTCGCGGTAGGTCTCACCGAAACGCTCTTCCAGCAGCCTCTCCTCCGGCTCGATCTGGAGCT
The DNA here is from genome assembly GCA_003388555.1 of Acidobacteriota bacterium. GTDB lineage: Bacteria > Acidobacteriota > Thermoanaerobaculia > Multivoradales > Multivoraceae > QQVD01. Next base: position 181,724 of record QQVD01000056.1, read on the forward strand.
TCTGCAGCACCAGCGCGAAGACCACCGCCAGCAGCACCGCCAGCAGCTGGTCGAGCCAGACGGCGACCGCCAGGAGGGTGCCGACGAAGCCGAGGTACATCGGGTTGCGGCTCCAGGCGAAGATGCCCCAGGTGACCAGCATCGAGGCCCGGTCGGGGTGCAGCGGATCCACCGTGGTGCGTTCGCGCTGGAACTGCAGGATCGCGGCGACGGCCACCCAGGTGCTCGCAGTGGCCAGGACCACCGCCACCGCTCCACGCAGGACCGGCCCCAGGCCCATCCTCCATCCCGGGAGGAGCTGCGCCAGCGCCACCATGGCGAGCAGGAAGACGAGACCGAGGATGGCGGGAGGGATCTTCAGGCGCATCGCCAACTCCTACGCACACGACGAAACCGCACGCCTTCGGCGCCGGAACGGACGCACAGCCAGGCACGGGCAACCCGCGAGCAGTCCGCGGATGCCGCGAGGAGGGGATGGCGCATCGGTGGCGCGCTCGGAGTGCAGCGAGCGGCTCCGATCCGCTCGACGGTCGGCTGCGACTGAAGCTGGGACAGCACCTGGGCGCGAACTCCTGGCATCACGGAAGTCCTCGCATCCGGAGCACGGACAGAGAGCGAACTCCTCGTTACCCGGGGAGCCTTCGGACTCCGCTCGCTCGGGCTCAGTGGGTAGACGACGGGTAGACTGTAACTCGTCACCGCCGAACGCCGGGAGCGGCGCCCCGGCGCTCTTGCGACACGTTCTCGAACACCCTGTGAGAGGAGAGTGGCCCATGGCCAAGAAGATCGACTGGTACTACCACCGCAACGGCTGAACCAGCTGCACCAGAGCGTCCAAGTTCCTGGACGCACGCGGCATCGAAGCTCGTGAGACGATTCCCGCGAGCCGCAAGCTGGGACGTGACGAAGCCCAGCAGCTCGCCGAGGCGGCGAGCCGGCTGGTCGTCGCCAAGGGCAAGAAGATCTCCGAGTGGAAGGGCAAGGAGACGGCCACCCCCGAGGCGGTCGACGCGATGCTCGGCCCCACGGGCAACCTGCGGGCGCCGACCCTGCGCGCCGGCAAGACGGTGCTCGTCGGCTTCAGCGAAGAGGTCTTCGAGGACGCGCTGGGCTGAGCCCGGTGCCGGGAGCTCGCGACACCTCGAGCCGAGGGTCGCGAGCCCATCCCGACTCCCCAGCCGAGTCTCGTCCCAGAGACGAATCGGGTCACCCCTCGGTCGGCCTCCGCGTCGCCCGAAGCAGCACTTCGATCTCGTCGTCGCGGTCGTTGACGAAGTCGAGGCGGGTGCGGCCCTCGTCGGGCGTCGACACGACGCCGGGGATCGAGCTGGTCACCAGGCGCCAGCCGTGTGGCAGCACGACGGCGTTGCGCGGCCTGCCGAAAGAGCGGTCCCAGAGCAGGGTGTCGCGATCGCCCGGCATCAGGCCGTAGCGCGAGGCGTCGGTGTAGGTCTCCTCGATGCGCAGGCGCTTCGTCGCGCCTTCCGCGACGGCGCCGAACCAGATCACCACCACCTCGGTGCCGGGCTCGGGCCTGAAGCCGAGGTCGATGCCGCGACGGGAGATCTCGATGCCTCGCAGCTGCTCCACCTTCAGTCGCGAGCCCGTATCGAGGTCCCAGGCCTCCGGGTCGGAGGCGCGGCTACCGGGGCGCACGATGTTGAGATAGCGGTCGACGCCGACGCGGCGCTCGGTGTAGTCGTGGTAGAGGCGGAAGGAGTGCGTCTCCGGCGCCTGGAGCTCGTAGACGATCTCGCGATCCTGCGCCGCGCGCGGCTCGAGCGCGTAGTCGATCCGGGCGCCGCTCGCGACTGTGCTCTGCTGCGATCCGCCGGGGCGGATCGTGCCGGGAGTCGGCAGGTTCTGGCCGGGCACCCCGACGCCACGCACGGTGGCGTCGTCGCGGCGGCGAGCGGTGGCGCTCTCGGCGCCGCCGGCCACCGCAGCCGTGCTCCGAGTGGTCGTGGTGGCCGGGGAGTTGGCGCTCGGGTCGCTCGGGTCAGCCGCCTCACCGGCGAGCTCCGCCACGGGTCTGGCCTCGAGCTCGAGCTGCGTCGCTCCCGGCCAGGCGCTGTGGAACGACAGCCGCAGGCGGCCATCCTGCTCGGTGTCGATCTGTGCCGGCACGTTGCAGCGCACCAGCTCCCAGCCATGCGGCAGCACCACCGCGTTGCGGCGGATGCCCAGACTGCGCGCGAAGACGATGTTGGCCGCCGTCGGCTCCGGCTGCTCCTCCAGCCGGTAGCTCTCGGGGTCGCGGTAGGTCTTGTCGATGCGCAGCCGCACCTCGCCGGCGAGCGGGCTGATCGACCCGTCGCCGAGCTCCAGCTTCGGCACCGCACGCGGCAGCTCGACCCGGATGTACCGCATCGCAGGATCGGCACCGCTCCAGCCGTCCTGCGCCGCGCGCTCGCCGTCGACGAGACTCCAGCGCAACGCGCGGCCGGTGGCCAGATCGGTGACGCCGTGCACCTCGGGCTCACTGCCGGGGCGGATCGGGTTGAAGAACAGCTCGGCTCCCGGCGTCGTCGCGGTGACGTCGTAGAGGATGCGGAAGCTCCGGGTGTCGGGTGCGAGGAGCTCGTAGCGGGTGAAGTCGTCGGCCTGGGTCTGACGCCAGCCGGTCTCACTGCCCGCCGCCGCAGCCGGTGCGGCGAGCACCGTGATCAGACACGCCACGGCCAGCCTGCTGCACGACCGCCAGTTCACGTCTTGGCCACCGATCCGCATGCGATCCCTCCGGCCTCAGGCGCCGTCGACACACCGGTTACGCATCAGCCCGACCCCGTCGATCTCCGACTCGATCACGTCGCCCGGCTTCAGATAGCGCTTGCTCGCCGAGCCGACACCGCTGGGAGTGCCGGTGAAGATCAGATCGCCCGGCAAGAGGCGGGTGACACGCGACAGGTAGGCGATGAGCTCGGGCACCGGACGGATCAGCTCGGCGGTGGTCGAGCCCTGCCGCTCCTCGCCGTTGATGGCGCAGCGCAGAGCGAGCGCATCGGGGTCTGCCAGCCCGTCGACCGAGACCAGGACCGGACCGATCGGCCCGTAGCCGTCGAACGACTTGGCCAGCCCGAACTGTGGCGGCTTGGCGGCGAACTGCAGGCGCCGGTCCGAGACGTCCTGGCCGCAGGTCACACCCGCGACGACGCCCCAGGCCGACTCCTCGCTCAGGTCCTTGCACTCGTCGCCGATCACGACCACCAGCTCGACCTCGTAGTCGACGGCGTCGCCGCGCAGCGGCACGTCGTCGTAGGGACCGGCGATGCAGCTCGGGTACTTGGCGAACACCACCGGCACCTCGGGCAGCTCCATGCCCGACTCGGCCGCGTGGTCGCGGTAGTTGAGGCCGATGCCGAACGCCTTGCCGGGCCGCGGCACCGGCGGGCCCAGCCGTCCCGCCCCGATCGCCTCGTCGACGGTGGCCTCCGGCGCCGCCGAGTCGAGATCGACCGCGGCCAGCTCCCGCCAGCGACCGATCGCCGACATCGGATCGGCGGGCAGCCGGCCGCCCGAAACGGATTCGAGGTCCCAGTAGACACCGCCGCGCCGCAGCGCGGCGCGACCGGCGACGTTGAGGAGACGGAAGGGCATCGGGAGCCCCGGAGACTACCGCGTCCTCGGTGCGAGTCGACGCGGCGGTGCCGGACGCCTTCGATGGTCGAGGGGGATCGCGCTCGGATTCCGGGTTCTTGACCCAGGTCAATGAATCAGCACCGGGATGGTCCGAAACTCCTCCGACCACGGACGACCACTGGAGTCCCTCGATGCCCGCTGCCATCCGCTTCCGCCTGCCCGAGACCCGCCTTCCCCACCGCCGACGCTCCACAGCCGCGACCTCCTGCGCCATCGCCCTGCTCTGCTGCACGCTGTCGGCCGGCAGCGCTGCCGCCAACGAGGCGCCCCCAGCGTCGTCTGTCGAGCTGCCCCGGCTGCCGGTCGCCATCTCCAGCTTCGGCGCCGCCTGGTCCGAGGGAGCGCTCTACGTCTTCGGTGGCCACACCGGCCGGGCGCATCAGCACTCGTTCGACAACCTGAGCCAGCTCTTCCTACGCCTCGACACCGACGCGCCGGAGCGTGGCTGGCAGGCGCTGCCGCCTGGGCCGGCGCTCCAGGGCACCGACCTGGTGGCACACCAGGGCAAGCTCTACCGGGTCGGCGGGCTGCGAGCCATCAATCCCCAGGGCACTCTCGAAGACCTCCACTCGGTCGCCTCGGCGGCACGCTTCGATCCCGCCGTCGGAGGCTGGCAGGCGCTGCCCGAGCTGCCGGCGGGGCGCTCCTCGCACGGCATCGCCGTGCTCGACGAACGCCTGGTCGTCGCCGGCGGCTGGCAGATGCACGGCGCCGGTGAGGAGTCTCGGTGGACCCGCGAGGTGCTGGCGCTGGATCTCGCCGGGCTGGAGACGGCCGACGTCAGCGACGCCGACCGCGCGGTGCCTGGGTGGACAGTGCTCACCGAGGCGCCCGTGGCGGTGCGCGCCAACGCGGTCGCCGCTGTCGGCGACGAGCTCTGGATCCTCGGCGGCCTCGACGCCGAGGGCGAGACCACCAGCCGGGTCGACGTCTACGACGCGGCGCGCGACGCCTGGCGACGCGGCCCCGACCTGCCCGACGCCGGACGCCTGCGCGGCTTCGGCTCGGCCGCCGTGGTGGTCGGCGGACACCTGCTGGTGAGCCAGAACGACGGAGTCGTGTACGTGCTCGAGCGCTCGGCTGCCGGCGAAGAGAGCTGGCGCGAGGTCGCCTCGCTCGAGCACCGGCGCTTCTTCCACCGCCTCGCCAGCGACGGCGCGAACCTCTACGCACTCGGCGGCGCCGGCCGCGGCGGCCACTTCGACTCGGTGGAGGCGCACCGCCTGCCGAACCTCGCTAAGGCGCCGGAGACTTCGGCAGCGAAGCCGAGCCCCTCGTCAGCGCCGAGCGACGTCGACGTCGCCTCCGCGGCGCCCCCGGCGTCCAACGACTCCGGGCGCCGCTGGACCAGCTTCCGCAATGGCGGCAGCGACCGCGCGGACGGATCTCTGCCCATCCAGTGGGACAACGCGTCGCTCACCTGGCAGGCGGCACTGCCGGGCTTCGGGCATTCGAGCCCGGTGGCCTGGGACGGCACCGTCTATGTCACCTCGGTGACCGGCGCGAACCTCGAAACGCTGTGGCTCACCGCCCTCGACCTGGCGACCGGTGAGGAGCAGTGGCGGCGCAGCTGGTCCGCGTCCGAGGAGATGGAATCCAGCGAGATGATGGCCCGCGCCGCGCCGACGCCCGCGGTCTCGGAGGATGGCCTCGTGCTGTTTTTCGGCAGCGGCGACCTCTTCGCCGTCGACCACGACGGCGAGCGCCTCTGGCACCGCGATCTGGTCGCCGAGTACGGCACCTTCACCGGCAACCACGGGGTCGGCAACTCGGTGCTGCTCAACGACGATCTCGCCGTCGTGCTGCTGGCGCGCAAGACCTACTCCTACCTGCTGGCGGTCGACCGGGAGACCGGCGCGACGCGGTGGAAGACCGACCGGGCCGCGGGGGTGTCGTGGAGCACGCCGATGCTGTCGCCGGACGGCCGGGAGATCGTGGTCAGCGCCAACGGCAGCGTCGACGGCTTCGACCCTGTCACCGGCAAGCGTCTCTGGCAGGTGCCGGAGATCACCTCCAACACCACCCAGTCGCCGACCTTCGCCGGCGATCTGGTCCTCGTCGCCGGCGGCGAGCGCGGCGCCAACTTCGCCTTGCGTCTCGGCCTGCGCGGGACCCTCGGTGACGAAGCGATCGCATGGCGCTCACCGTCGACGTCCCACTTCGCTTCCCCGGTCGTCACAGCGCACTGCATCGTGTGGTCGAACAAGGCCGGCGTCGTGCAGTGCGTCGACCCCTCCAGCGGCGAAGAACGCTGGACCCACCGCGGCGCCGAGCCCCAGTGGGCGACCCCGATCGTGGCGGACGGCCGGATCTACCTCTTCGGCGAGAACGGCACCGTCGAGGTGCTACGCGACTCGGCCGAGGCGCCCGAAGTGCTGGCCACCAACCGCCTCGAGCTGCCCAGCACGCTCACCGGCGTCGCGGCGGCCGCCGGCACCCTGCTGCTGCGTGCCGGCGAACAGCTGATCGCGGTGCGCTGACTCCGGACGGTGCCGAACCGCCCGCTCGCAGCGGCGAGGCCCCGATCGGACGAGAGGACGCGACGAACTACGGGGAGCTCGCGCTCCACGAAGCCAGGTCTCCCGACTCGAAACCGTCGGTGAAGATCAGCGACACCGCGGTGACCAGGCAGACCCGTCGTACCGTGCCGACATCTCCCGGTGCACGGTCGGAGACGGTGACGTCCCAGGCGCCGGACGCGCCGTCGAGCGAAGACAGGTCGCCCAGCGGACGGTAGGCAGGATCGGGATAGGCCTCGAGGCCGAAGGCCGATCTGCAGTCGGAGGCGGCGTCGAGCGGCGCCTCGTCGTCGAACAGCGTGAGCACGTCCTCGCCGGAGCAGGCGCCGCCATCCGGGCGGTCGACCAGCGTCACCGGCACTCCGCCGGGGCCCGTCAGGGTGATCACCAGGTCGCCCACCGCAGGATGCTCGACGTCGACCAGCACGTCGACGTCCGAGCCCGCCTGCAGCGCCGCGGAGAGCGGGAAGCTGACGCCCACCGGATCGTCGTCGGGGATCGCCAGCGGCGAGCCGGGCTCGAAGCACGCCGCCTCGCGCTCGAAGGCGCCGATGTCGCACGAGTTGCGCGGCATGCCGCGCTGGTCGAAGGCGACCGGACAACCGATCAGGTCGGGGCCCGAGAGCAGGCTGGCGTCACTGGTGATGGCGAAGGTCTCGGTGGGGCCGCCGTTGTCCTGCAGCGGTCCGAGGAAGAGATCCGCGGGGTCGACCAGGACCTGGTCCGTCAGCGTCGGCACGAAGCAGTCGGCGCCGGTGTCGACGTTGTGACCCAGGCTGGTGACCGACGCGATCGTGCCGCCGTCACAGCCACCGTCGAGCACCGAGTAGGAGAGCTCGACGGGCACCGAGGACGAAGAGAGGACCCCGGCGGGGCTGATCAGCGTCGAGTGGGCGATTCGCGCCATCGTCGCACCGCCACCCGCGAAGAGGGTCAGCGGCGCCCCGACGGTGGAGTTGCGGACGGTGAGCTCACCACCGGACGGAAGGCTCGCCAGCAGCCCGTCGAAGATCCCTCCCTGCAGCGTGGTGCCCTCGATCACGACTCGCTGCGCCGTGAGCACCATGGTGGCCGATCCGTCGCCGCTGCGCAGCGAGGTGCGTCGGATCGTGATCGCCACCGCGGTTCCACCAGAGTGCACGCTATAGCCGAACTGCGACGTGTTGTCTTCGAAGATGCAGTCCTCGAGCAGAGCCTCGACGCCGGCCTGGATCGAGACCCCGCCGCCGAATCCGGAGCCGACGCCGCCGCTGGTCACCTGATTGCCGGCGACGAAGAGACCGCGGAGCAGCGCGTCGGCACCGACCAGGACTCCGCCTCCTTCGCCGCCGAATCCCAGATCGCCGCCCGTGACCATCAGATCTCGCAGCTCGATGGACGGCTGCGAGGGAGACGACGTCACCAGCTCGAAGACTCGTTCCCCCGCCACCGTCTGCTCGACGACGGTTTGATCCGAGTCGACGCCGCGGATGAGCACCGGGTGCAGCACGTCGAGATCGCCGGCGTCGTCGCCTCCGCCCGCCAGGGTCAGCTGGTAGGTCTCGGCCGCGAGCACGATCTCGTCGAAACCGGGACCGGCGTTGGCCAGGGCCAGCGCGTCACGCAGCGAGCAGTCGTCGAGACAACTGCCGTCGAGCTCGTCGATCGTGGTGTCGACGACGAAGACCTCCGCCGAAGCGACCGATGCCAGCAGGAGACCGGCGGCCAGGCCGTGCACCCAGGCTCTCTCGTGACGATTTCGAAGACTCGGTCGGTGCTCTGTGATCAACCGCTCCAGGACCATGTGCGCTCCATCCAAGGGTCGTTTGCGAGGCTTTCGGCTTCGCCAAGTGCGTAGCCCTCACTGCCCCCAACGGAAAGCACCAGAAAAACCGCCATCGGGACCACCGGGCGACCATCCACGGCGCGAGCCTGCGCTGGCAGATCGCTCTCCCTCCTGCGACCTGATGCGGATACGGTTCCCCTGCCGGTCGAGCTACGGCCGCGTCTGCGGCCACCGTCCCGGTTCGACTCCCGAGCAAACCCATGACCGAGCCCGCACCCCCTCCACCAGCGGCGTCCACTGCCCCCACCGTCACCCTGGAGGACGTGCGCGCCGCCGCTGAGCGCCTGCGCGGCCTCGCCTTCGAGACGCCGCTGCTGCGCAGCGTCGTGCTCGATCGGCACACCGGGGCGACGATCCTGCTGAAGCCCGAGTGCCTTCAGCGCACCGGCTCGTTCAAGTTCCGCGGCGCCTACAACCGGCTGGCGCGGCTCGACGAGGCGGGCCGGCGCGCCGGGGTCGTCGCCTGGTCGTCGGGTAACCACGCCCAGGGCATCGCGGCGGCGGGGCAGCTGCTCGGGGTGCGGTGCGCCATCGTGATGCCGTCGGACGCCCCCGCGGTCAAGCGCGACAAGACCGCGGGCTACGGCGCCGAGATCATCGAGTACGACCGCTACAGCGAGAGCCGCGAGGAGATCGCCCGCGCTCTCGCGGCCGAGCGCGGCGCGGTGCTGGTGCCGTCGTACGACGACGCCGACATCATCGCCGGCCAGGGCACCGCCGGTCTCGAGCTCGCCGAGCAGGCCGAGGCTCTCGGCCTCGAGCTCGACGCGGTGCTGGTGTGCTGCGGCGGCGGCGGCCTCACCGCCGGGGTCGCCACCGCGGTGAAGGGCCTGCGCCCTCGGGTCGCGATCCACACCGTCGAGCCCGCAGGCTTCGACGACCACGCGCGCTCCTTCGAAGCCGGCGAGATCCGCTCCGTCGACCCCGCGGCGCGCTCGATCTGCGACGCCCTGCAGGCCCCTCGGCCCGGCGACATGACCTTCGCCATCAACCGCCAGCTCGTCGCCGGCGGCCTGGTGGTCGACGACGACGAGGTGCGCGCCGCGATGCGCTACGCCTTCTCCGAGCTCAAGCTGGTGCTCGAGCCCGGCGGCGCCGTGGCGCTCGCCGCCGTTCTCCAGCGGCGGCTGCCGCTCGAGGGGCGCACCGTCGGCGTCGTGCTCAGCGGCGGCAACGTGGATGCGAAGCAGTTCGCGGAGATCGTGGCGGGTCGGTGAACTCTCGCCGCAGCCTCTTCAACGGCTCGTAGACTCGCTCACTCGATACGCCACCAGCTCCTGCACCTCGCCGCGGTCTCCGATCGGCAGCACGATGTACTGCCGCCCGCGGTGCACGTAGGTCATCGGGGCGCCGCCGACGACCTTGGGCAGGCGCAGCTCGGCCCGCTGCTCGCCGCTCTGCTTGTCGAAGGCGAGCAGGTAGCCGACGTCGGTGGCCTGGGAGGGGTCGCCAAGGGTCCAGGCGTCCCAGTCACCGATCTCGGTGACGCCGAGAGCGACGAAGAGCAGGGCGCCGGTCGCCATCGGCCAGCGGGGGGCCAGACCGGCCACCGGGTAGGCGCCGAGCGTCGACGCGTCGAGCCCCTCGATGCCCTCGAGGACGGGATGCTCGGGCGGCGGGCCGAGCGGCACCTGCCAGGCGATCTCGCCGCGTCGCAGGTCGATCGCGGTGAGCCGGGTCCACGGCGGCTTGACCAGCGGCAGTCCGTGAGGACCGACGGCGAGCACGAACTGCGGCAGGTAGTCGCGGTCGGAGCGCTGCCGGCCGCTCGGCGGGATCAGCGCCATGGTGCCGATCTCGGTCTGCGACGGCACGAAGAGCAGGCCGCTGCGGGGATCGACCGCCGCGCCGCCCCAGTTGGCGCCGCCGGCCTGGCCGGGCAGCTGGATCATCGCGCGCAGAGCCTTGCCTCCGATCACCTGGCCCTGCACGATCGGCGGCGTGAACAGCGGGCCGCCGAGCAGCTCGTCGTAGACGGCGCGCACCTCGGCGGCGAGCTCGGGGGTGAAGTCGAGCAGGTCGTGCGGCATCACGCCCTGGCGCTCGAACGGCGGCGGCCGGGTGGGGAACGGCTGGGTCGGCGAGGTCCACTCGCTGGCGACCAGCGACGGCGGCACCGGGCGCTCCGTGATCGGCCACAGGGGCTCGCCGGTGCGGCGGTCGAAGACGTAGGTGAAGCCCTGCTTGCTCACCTGGGCGACGGCGGGCACCGTCTGGCCGTCGATCTCGAGGTCGATCAGGTTCGGGGCGCAAGGGAAGTCGTAGTCCCAGAGCCCATGGTGCACCGCCTGGAAGTGCCACTGCCGCTCGCCGGTGCGGGCGTCGAGAGCGACCAGGCTCTCGGCGTAGAGGTTGTCGCCCGGCCGGTGACCGCCGTAGTAGTCGCTGGTCGGCGTCGCCACCGGGAGGTAGACCCAGCCGGTCTGCTCGTCGCAGCTCATCATCGACCAGACGTTGGTGTTGCCGGCCTTGCGCCACGAGTCGTCGAGCCAGGTCTCGACCCCCGGCTGCCCCTCGCGCGGCACGGTGTGGAAGGTCCAGCGCAGGGCGCCGCTGCGCACGTCGTAGCCGCGCACCGCGCCTGACGGCATCTGCTGGGTCAGCGCGAAGTCGTTCATCGTCATGCCGACGACCACGGTGTCGGCGCAGACGATCGCCGGCGAGTTGAGGCCGGTCTGGCGGATCTCCGAGGGGGCGCCGACGTCGCCGCGCATGTCGACCATGCCGGCCTCGCCGAAGCGCAGGTCGAGCTGCCCGGTCTTCGCATCGAGCGACACCAGCTGGTGCACGCCGGTCGCCAGCAGGATGCGCTCGGCGCCGGTCTCCTCGTCGCGCCACCACTCCAGGCCGCGCTGAGTGAAGCCGCCGTGGGTCGGCACCCCGCGCTCGTAGGCCTTGGGATCGTAGCTCCACAGCTCCGCACCGCTCGCCGGATCGAGAGCGGTGACCACGTTGAGCGACGAGATCGCGTAGAGCACGCCGCCGCGCATCACCGGGGTGCCCTTGAGCTGGCCGTAGGGAGCGCGCACACCGAGCTCGTGATCGCGCGTCTGCCAGCGCCAGGCGAGCTCGAGCAGGTCGACGTTGTCGGCGGTGATCTCGGCCGCCGGCGAGTACTTGCTCGAGGCGCGGTCGGCGGCGTAGTGGGGCCACTCGACGTCGGGCAGGTCCGCTCCGCTGGCGGCGGGATGCTCCGCGGTTCCGGAAGCGGGCGTCGTCTCGGTCGCTGTCTGGGCGGCGAGGCCGGGCACGAAGCCGATCAGGGCGATCAGGATGAAGAGAACCGACGGGGCGACGAGCGCGCTGCTGTGGATGATCGGCGCGATCCGCCCGGGAACCTGCAGCGTCGGTCCGTCCGTCGCCAGCGGCACGGAGCGACGGCAGGCGGGGCGAGGCGATGGCGAGGCGAGGGCGTCACGCATGGGAGTCCCGCAGGGGAGTGGCGCAGGGGTTCTTGGTCCGGCGCGTCGATTCCGCCGCCACGTCGCGAAGCGCGAGCCATGTCGCGAGGCGCGGCGTTGGTGGGCGCAGAGGTTGGTGAGCGGAGGTTCGTCCGGACTCTAGCGCGCGGCCGTCTCCGGCGATGGCGGCAGGGTGAGTCTGCGTCGGAGTCCTCGTCGCTGGAGCCCAGAGGCAGCGAGCTGAGCCGCACGTATTGGCAGTCGGGCCTGCGAAGACTGACGCTCGTTCCCCATCCTCCCCTGAAGGGGGTCGCTTCATGAGACACCCCCACCCAGCCTCCCCCTGAAGGGGGAGGGGTCGGAGGCTCGCGGTCTTCGGGCGAGGCGTTGGCTACCGACCGGGCAGCCAGGAGAGGAGGCGCTGCCACCAGCTCCGCTTCGCGGGGCGGCGGACGTGCAGGGTCGTCTCCATCTCCGAGGGCGGCCGCGGCGGGCGCCGCGGGGTCGAGCCTGCGGAGGGACGCTGGGTCGGCGTTGGGGCGACCGGCGGCGACGGAGGAGAAGCCGTGCTGCGGGGCGCCGGCTCGGCCGAGCTGCCGGCCGCTGCCGCCGGAGCGGGACGGGAATCGGCGGCCGCGGCCGGTGCCTGGGGCTGCGGGGGCAGAAGCCGCCCCGGCTCGGTCTTGGCCTCGGTGGGGTCCTGCCTGGAGCGAGTCGCGCCGCGCGCAGGGCGTGGAGCGGCAGGCGAGGCGGACCCGGCGACGCCCGGGGGCGGCCCCTCCCTGGCCCACTGCTCCTCCAGCTTGCGCACCTCGTCGCGTGAGATCAGCACCGTGGCGGCTTCGTCGGCGGTGTCCTCCTCGGGATCGCCGAGCAGGCGACCGACCTCGCGCGCCAGCGCGTCGCGCTCCTGCGCCGGTGGCCGCAGGCGGGCGAACACGGCGAGTACTTCGCCCGCCGTCTCGGGACGCTCCTCGGGCGCCTTGGCGAGCAGTCGCACGATGACCTGGCGCAGACCGCCGGGAACCCGCGCCGCCGGATCGGCCTCGTCGAACTCCATTGGCGGCTTGAACAGCTGGTTGGAGAGCACGTCGGCGAAGCTCTTGCCGGCGATCGGGCAGGTGCCGGTGAGCAGCTCGAAGGCGAGCACGCCGAAGCCGTAGAGGTCGCTGACCGGACTCAGGTTCTGCGAACCGCCCTCCTTGAACTGCTCCGGAGCGGTGTAACGCGCCTTGCCGACGAACGAACCGATGGCTGTGTTGCCGCCCAGCGAGTCGCCCTTGGCGGTCGCCTTGATGATGCCGAGGTCGATCAGCTTGACGTCCGGTCCACCCTGGAGGTCGCGCGAGAGCATCAGGTTGTCGGGCGCGATGTCGCGGTGCACGAAGCCCTGCGAATGGAGCAGCTGGATCGCCTCCAGGCCCTGGCAGAGGATCTCGACCCCGAGCTCGAGCGAGGGAGGACCGTGGTCCTCGAGCACCCGCGAGAGGTCTTTGCCGGCGATGTGCTCCATGATGATGTAGGAGCTGCCGTCCTCCTCGATCGAGAAGTCGTAGAGCTGGGCGACGCGGGCGTGGCGCAGACGCGAGGCCGCCTTCGCCTCGCGCAGGAAGCGCTCACGGGCGGTGTCGGTGAGCTCGACCTGCGGCCGGATCAGCTTCACCACCCTCAGCTCGCCGAGCAGCTTGTGGCGCACGCGGTAGATGGCGCCCATGCCGCCCTCACCGAGCTTCTCGAGGATCTCGTACTTGCCCTCGAGCGGGCGCAGAGCCGGTTCGTCGGAGGTGAGTGTCATCGGTTCGAGGGAAGCGCCGGGGGAGCGGCTTGCGGCCGGTCGACGGGTCGGTTTCGATGCTGCTGGATCATACGGGCTCAGAGCGGGATGCGTTCCGTCTGCGGTGGTCGCGGAGCGCGGATCCTGCTGGTGGATGGGAAACCGAGCGATGCGTGGGATCGCCTCACGGACGGGAGCAGAAACGGGCGGCGGCGAGCTGAGCGGCGACAGCGGCAGTCGACCCGCGAAGACTCTGGGCTGTCGCCTCGGAACGAGCCGGATGGTTGGGGAAACCCCCACCTCTTTCCTCCCCCTGAAGGGGGAGGAGGTCGGAAGGCTCGCGGTCGACGAGGGTGCTCGCAGGCGAACCAGAGAAGACCGAGCAAGTCCCCGACCCCGGCCGTCCGGCTGGTCGCGACGAAGCCCTTGCTTCTCAATGATTCCCAGCCCCCAAACCCCTGACGCCGGACTCTTCCCCCTGTAGGGGCAAAGGCTGGGAGGGAGGTTTCCTGCCATCCGGCTGGTCGCGACGAGGTCGTTGCTTCTCTCTGATTCCCAACCCCCCAACCCCTGACGCTTGACTCCTCCCCCTGCAGGGGGAGGCTGGGTGGGGGTTTCCCAGCCATCCGGCTGGTCGCGGCAAGGCCGATCGCCTCCCCTACTCCACCACCTCCACCACCACCGGACCGGTCACCCGCGCCATGCAGGCGAGGCGGCAGGGGCCGGGCTCGAGCTCGCAGACGTCCTCGAGGGTCTCGGCCTCCTGGTCGCCGAGTGCCACCAGGTGCTCGGCGCCCTCGAGGATGCGGATGGGGTCGCTGCCGCAGATGCCGGCGTGGCACTCGGCCTTGAGGCGGATGCCGTGCTGCTCGGCGAGGTCGCAGATCGACTGCCCCTCGGCGATGGGCAGGGTGCGGCCGTCGGGGCGGAAGGTGACGCTGGGACCGTCGCCGGCTGCGGGGCTCGCTTCCGGTGCGGTTGGCTGTGGCGTCGACAGGCTCGACGCGGGCGCGGTCGCGGCGGCGCGCGGCGCCGCGGCGGCGGGACGCACCCCCGACAGCGTGCCCGGCCGCGCCGGCTGGTGCAGGTCGAGGTCGACCAGGGCTTCCCCGATCTGCAGCGCCAGCTGCTGCTGGCCGATGCGGAAGCGGGAGCCGTGCTCCAGCCTGGCGCCGCGGCGCAGGCGCAGGAAGGTGCCGTTGGCGCTGCGCAGGTCCTTGACCTCGACCTCGCCCTCGACCACCGCGAGCGCCAGGTGCCGCCGCGACAGCGAGCGGTCTCCGGCGTCGAGCACGACGTCCGGGGCGTCGCGTCCGAGCACGCTCCAGTGGTCGTCGATCGGATACCGGCCGACGACCTGGCCGCGGGCGTCGTAGTGCACCAGTTGCTGCTGCGCGCCGAGTTGCAGGAACTGGCGGCCGACCTGCAGCAGGTCGCCCTCTTCGAGTACTGTGCGCAAGCCCGGGCGCAGGCGCAGGTAGGTGCCGGAGGCACTGCCGGCGTCGCGCAACACCACCGTGCCGTCGGGCTCGATCTCGAGGTCGGCGTGGTGCTCGGCGACCAGGCCGTCGTCGAAGCCGAGGTCGGCGGAAGAGTCGCTGCCGATGCGCACGGTGGTGCCTGGCCTGAAGGTCCGCAGCTCCTCGGTCTCGCCGCCAGGCGTCACCCGCAGCACGGTGGCGCCCGTCGCACCCTGGCCCTCGCCCCGGTCCGACGTAGCGCCTGCCGTGGCTGCCGGTTCTTCTTCGGCGCCGTGGATCGTCTCGGCGGTGGCCACCGCGAGACCGTCCTCCGCGGCGATCTGCTCGGCGTCCTCGACGGTGACCCGCGGCTGGTCGACGCCCTGCAGCCGCTGCGCCACCGCCTCCGCGACGAGCACGCCGTCGCGCAGGGCGGTCTTGATGTTGCCGCGATGGCGGACCTCGCGGAAGCCTGCCGGGTCGGCGGCGAAGTCGTCGCACTCGAAGTAGGCCTGGCTCAACAGGTCGCCGAGCACGAAGACGTTGCGCCGGCAGCTCTCGAGGATCGGGCTGGCGACCATGCGCCGACGTCCCTTCGGTCCACCCTCGACCCTCGAGATGCCGAGCGATCCGAGCAGCGCCTCCGGCAGGTCCTCGCCGATGCAGGCGATGCAGCACTGCTTGGGGAACTCGAGGTGGGTCGTCTCGTTGGGGCGGCCGACGAGCTCGCGCCGATCGACACGCAACGAGAGGTACTCCTGGTGATCGTCGCCGGTGACCACGGCCGCCGGCTCGGAGCGCGGGAAGTAGCGGATGTTGCCGTTGCCGACGTAGGCGGCGAAGAAGACGTCGGCGAGCGCCTGGGAGACGCGCGGCATGCGGTCTCCACGGTACGACCAGTAGACGGCGGTGGGGTCGTCGGCCGCCGCCTTGGCATTGGAGATCGCGATCACCGCCTCCGCCGCCGAGGTGCCGCCGCCGACGACGCAGGCGGGGCGGCCGACGTACTCGCCGGCGTTCTCGAGGCGCAGGGCGATGCCCTCGGTGTTGCCCGGAATGTCGAAGCGACGCGGCACGCCGCGCCCGAGCGCCAGCGCCACCGCACGCGCCTGGACGCCGGTCTCGGCGTGCTCGCGGTGATCGAAGAGGCGCACCGAGAAGCCTGCCTCGTTGCGGGCGTCTGTTGCCTCGCCGTCGATGCCGAGCAGCTCGACGCCGACCGCGTAGGACACGCCGTGGTCGGCATACAGCGCCTTCCACCGACGGCACATGTCGTCCTTGTCGATCGGATCGAAGCGCAGCGCCGCGATGGCGTCGCCCCCCTTGGGGAAGGCCACCCGATCGCCGCCGCCGAACGACGGCAGGATGAGCTTGTCCTTCGAGTAGTCGCGGATGCGCTTCATCAGGTCGTCGAAGTCGACGACCAGCACCGACAGGCCGAGCTCGCGCGCCCGGAAGGCCGCCGCGGTGCCGGCGGGGCCGCCGCCGACCACGAGCAGGTCGACCGGCCCGTCCGCGGCCACCGGCAGGCCGGTCGGTGGCGGGTCCGTGGTACTCATCCGATCCGTCTCCCCCGCGGCCCGGACCGGCGATCTCTCGAGCCGCCAGACCAGCGCGTCGTCATGCCACGCTCCCGGCAGGGAGCCGGAGCGCCGTCCGTCATGGCGGCTCGTACTCGAGCTCGGCCCGCACGTCACCGAAGGCCAGGTGGGCCCCTTCGTCGAGCTCGGTCCGATGGTCGATCTCGCGCCCCTCGACGAAGGTGCGGTTGCTGCTGCCCAAGTCTTCCACAGCGACGGTGTCGCCGACGTCGAAGCGGGCGTGGCTGCGCGAGAGGTGCGGATGGTCGATGCGCAGCTCGGCCTTGGTGCCACGGCCGAGCACGTGTGAGCCGCGGGCGAGCGGGAATCGGTACTGCTGCGCTCTCGGCTCCTCGACACGGACCACCAGGACCCAGCGACCGCCGCTCGGCCGCACGGCAGGCGGGCGCGCAGCGCGCTGACCAACCGGGCCAGGGGCGGCCTCGGCCGCAGGTGTCTCGGCGACGGGCTGCCCAGGCTGGCGCGACTCCGCAGACTCCGCAACGGGCGGGGAACCGGCCCGCTGGCCGGCCGAAGCGTCGTCCTCGGGGCGCCCTCCGCCGAGCGCTCCGGGCAGCACCGGCGCCTCCATCCCGACGACGGTGCGGTCCGGCGAAGCCTCCTGCGCCTCGGGGATCCGCGACAGCACGTCGGCGAGGAACTCCGGCCCCTCGCTGATCGTGGTGCGATCGGGCACGTCGGTGGTGTCGTGCTCGCCGGCGAAGAGGGGGGCTACAGCGCCGCCAGCAGCCGGACCCGAGAAGATCAACTCTCCGACGCCGGCGAAGCCGATGATGGCGACGTCGCCGAGCGGCGTCGGACCGCGGACCGGCATGCCGTCGACCCTGGTGCCGTTGCTGCTGCCCTCGTCGTGCAGCACGAAGCGGACCGCCTCGGGGTCCCACTGGATGCGGGCGTGGCGCTGCGACACCGCGGGATCGGCGAGCACGACGTCGTTGCCGTGGCCACGACCGATCGTGATCAGGTCGCCGACCGAGACCTCGAGACCCTTGAAGGGGCCGTACTTCCCGAACAGGCGCGCCGGCGTCGGCTGGCTCACGGCGCCCCTCCGGAAGACCAGCTCGCGCCCCCCGATCGACTGGCGCGACCCGCCACGCGGGGAGTCACCGAGCCGAGCGAGAGCGGGTGGTAGCCGTGGCAGGTGGTACAGGAGTCACTCGCCTCGTCGGCGCGATGACACTCCTGGCACCTGGCGACGCCCGGCAGGTTGATCGTCTCGGCGCGATCCGAGCCCGCAGCCGCGGCCTCGGCGTCGACGCTCTCGCCGGCCAGCAGGTCCACGAGCTCGGGGATGCGGTCGTGACAGCTGGCGCAGTCGGCCTGCAGCCGGTGCGCCTCGTGATCGAACGCGGCGCGCTCGAAACGCGCCAGATCCGGCTCGACCCGCACCAGCGCGAGCCGCTCCAGCCGGTGGCATACCAGGCACTCGCCGGCGAGCGCCTGCACCGTCTCGTCGAGGCGGGCGCGACCCGCGTCGCTGAGCGGCATCCGATCGCGCACCGCGAAGGCCTCGGGGTCGAGCTGCTGGCTCGACTCCTCCAGCCGGCGCCGCGCCGCCGCCAGCAGCGCCTCGACCTGTCGCGCCTCGTCGCGGGTCGCCGCGTCGGCGGCGCTGCGCTCTAAGCGCCGCGCACGCTCTTCGAGCTCGGCGATCGCCTGACGGTAGAGCCGACGTGGATCGGTTTCGTCCTCGTCTCCGGCGACGGGCACCAGATCGGCGAGGGGCGTGGTCGCGTAGACCTGCGAACGCAGGAAGGCGAGGTTCTGCACCACCCACGGGTCGGGATGCTCGAGACCTCTCTTGCGCACCCGCCCGCGGCGCTCGTCGAAGTCGCCGCCGTGCAGCTCCTCGGCCCAGCGAGGTCCCAGCGCCCGCCGCAACTCGGCGAACGAGCGCACGCCGAAATCTCCCTCGGCGCCCGCGTCGTCCTGGGCCTGCAGCGCGCTGGCGAGCCCCAGCCACTCGGTGCTCTTGGCGGCGCCGAGGTGGCACGACGAGCAGTGCGCCTCGAAGTCGAGCGGCGCGAAGCCGCGAGCGCCGGGCTGGGGCACGTGGCAGAGCCCACAGGTCGCCGCGGCGTCGCCAGCGCGGTCGCTGCGCACCAGCTCCTCGCTATGGAAGACGTGGGTGAAGGCCAGGGCGGCTGCCGGCGGCTGTGCTGTCGCCGGCGCCGGAGACTCCGCCTGGTCGAGGGCGGCGAACTGCGGGTGCTCGGCGAAGCGGTCGAGATCGTGGCAGGACCGGCAGCCGGTGTCGGCCGTCGCCGCGAGATCGTGTCCGCGCCCACGGTGCTCGTGGTGGCACTCGCTGCAGGTGGCTTCAGCGACCACCGCGCGGTGAGGGTTGCCGTAACGGGCGGCGTGTGCGTCCACCGACCAGCTGGAGAACGGCGGCGCCGTGGCTGCAGCTCCGAGCTCGTCCGCGCCCGTCGCCGACGACGCCAGGACGGGCTCGGGCGCCAACTCTGGATCGTGGCATTCGATGCAGCGAGCGTCGGTGGCGCCGCGGCCCGGCTCGTGGCACGCCGCGCACTGCGCGCCGAGTCCGGCGTGTGCCGACGACAGATCGCCGCTCGACAGCAGCACCGGATCGGCGCGCCCGGCGTCGAACGCCGCGTAGGCGGCGAAGACGAGGCCGAGACCGAGACCCACCCAGAGCATGATCCGCCGCCGGGCCAGCGGAACATACGCCGCCGCGACCGGCAACAGGCCGTGGGCGAAGGTCCCCTTGCGGTTGAGCGTCGGAGGTCTGTCGGGAGGCGTCACCTGGCTCGTCCTGGTTGCAGGCCGGCGATCAGTAGTAGAGGTTCGCCCCGACGTGCAGGGCGACCGCGAAGACCAGCAGGATCGAGGTCGGCACGTGCAGCCAGAGCCACCACCGTAGCGCCCGCTGCACCGAGTAGCTGGCGTCGATCTCGATCTTGGTCTGCAACATGCGCTCGAGCTCACTCAGCGCACGCCCCGCCGAGTCGTCGACCCGCTCGGCGAGGTGATCGAATCCTCGCCGCCACTGCTGACGCCCGCCGGAGACGTCGAGCAGGTAGCTCCAGCGCGGCTGCAGTCGCGCGAAGCGTCGCTCGAGCGACGACTCGTAGAAGCTGGAGATCGGCGGTCCGGCCTCCGACGCAACCCGCCGCGCCCGCTGCCGCAGCTCGTCCACCAGCTCGTCGGCGCGCTGGTACAGCACCTCCACCGAGAGACTCGACGCCAAGATGCGCGGCAGGATCCGCTGCGCCAACAATCCGAGCAGTCCGCTGGCGACGGTCCAGATCGAGAGCACGAGGAGCAGGCGGCCGAGGGCTCCGGTCGGCCACCGGAAGCCGCCGTGCATCAGCACCAGAACGAGGAACACGACCCCGCCCGCGAGGTGCAGGTCGAGCCAGGCGCGCGCCGATCCGAGGCGCAGCCTGGTCGCCGTCGCCTGTGCCCGGCGCCTCCCGGCGAGCGCCAGAGCGGCGAGCAGCAGGAAGACGGCGACGCCGCCGTACCAGAGACTCCAGGAGTTGCCCGGCTCGAGCTCGCCGAGCCAGACATTCAGAGTCAGGACCAGGCCGAGGGCCAGGATCCCGGCGACGCTCTGACGCACCCAGGTACTGAGCTGCGGCATGAAGACGCCGCGCGCGGCGCTGGCATCGCGCGAACGGCGCAGCACCGCCTGGCGCGGCGAGGCGCTCACGATCCGTCCTCGCGATCGGCGGGACGATTCCTCAGCAGCGCCTCGAACTCCTCCAGGCTCTCGACCCGGAACGCGCAGCCCTGCGGACAGTTGCTGACACACGCGGGATCGTGCCCGCGGTCGAAGCAGAGGTCGCACTTGCTGGCGACCTCGCGACGCTGGCTGCGCAACGACTCCGGCACCATGTCGAGCGGCCAGGTCTCTCCGGTGTCGTGCATCACGATCGCATCGTAGGGACAGTTGCGGGCGCAGGTGCCGCAGCCGATGCAGATCTCCTCGGCGATCGCCACCACGTCGCCGACGCCGGCGCGGTGGATGGCGCCAGTCGGGCAGCCGACCAGGCAGACCGGGTCCTGACAGTGCAGGCACGAGCGCGCGATCAGCACGTTGTCGACCTTGTCTCCCTCGCGCACGAATCGGGCCCTGCCACCGTGGGTGGCGGCGCAGGCGCGCACGCAGTCGTCGCAACGCGTGCAGCGGCCGAGATCGATCGCCAGGATGCTGTTGCCCTGCACCAGGCCGCTGTCGAGAGCGATCTCGACGAACTCGGCGTGGGCGAGGTCGGCGCGGCTGACCGCCGCCTCCTTGTGCCGCTCGGCGGCGCTCTGCCAGAGCTGCTCCTCCACTGCCGGGTAGGACGCCACCACCCGCTCGAGCGCGACGAGTGGGACCACGACCACCTCGGAGTACTCGACCGATGTCGCCGACGAGGTCCATCCAGCGCCGGGCCTGAGCAGCAGCTCGAGCTCGCCGAGGGTCATGCCCTTGGAGAGGTAGGTCGAGACGATCTCGCCGCTACCGTAGCGCTCCGACAGGCGCAGGAAACCGGAGCGCAAGAGGTAGAGCGCCTCGACCTGGTCGCCCTGCTGCACCAGGACCTCACCCGGCTCCAGCGACACCAGCTCGACGGCCTCGGCGAGCGCCTCGACGAACAGCGGCGGGCATTCGTTCAGCAGCGGTGTCTGTCGCAGCTGGGTGCTCAGGGTGCGCTCGCGGTAGACCGCATCCAGCCGGTCCTTGAGGGCCGACGACTTGCGTTTCATCGCCCGCAGCGCGGGCAGGCGGATCTGCACCAGCAGCGTGTCCTCGGCGCAGCGAGCGGTGACCGACTGGGGCCATCCGCTCATCGCTCCGATCTCGCCGAACACCTCGCCCGGTCCGAGCTCGGCCAGCCGCCCCTTGTCGAGGTCGAAGTCCATGCTGGCCAGCATGGTGATGCTGGCCGACACGGCGTCGGGCCGCTGCGCCCGCGGTGGCCGCGCGGCACTCGGTCTGGAGCCGAGAGCAGGCGGGACCACCATCGACTCGCCCACCGCGGTGCGGTCGGCGTCGAAGATCGGCGCATGCCCGGCGAGCGTCTCGGTCGAGACGATGACCGAGCCCTCGACGACGAAGAAGGCCAGGTCTATGTAGGCGCCCTCCTCGAACAGCACAGCGCCCCGCCGCCACAGAGCCACGCTGACGTCGGACGAGATGCGCTCGAGGAACTTGTCGTCGTAGCTGGCGAAGAGCTCGTAGCCGCGCAGCTGCTCGGGGCTGAGGCGTTCAGAGAGCTCGAGCAGGCCACTGGTGCGGTCGAACGAGCTCCAACGATCGCGGAACTGGAGCGCCCTTCGACGACCCGTCTTGCCGGGATCGGGCATCGTGCCTCTGCCCGGAGAGCTCATCGACGGTTCCCCTGGCGCCGGCTGCCCGGAGGGTCGGCAGGCGGCTCGGCAGGCGTGCGGCGCTGGAGGTCGTCGAGACGCTTCTTCAGCGTCTCCAGCAGCTCGTCGAGCGGTGCCTCGGGGTCGACCTCGAGCGGCTGCAGCGGCTCGGCCTCGGCTTCGGCGGCGGTGGCGCGCGGAGCCCGGGACCGCGAGGCGTCGGCGGGCGAGCCGACCGGCGAGCCCGAATCCTCCGGCGCGGCGCCCGGCGCCGACCCGCCGGAGTTGGCGCCCCCGTCGGCAGCGGCGGTGGTCGGCAACGGAGCGCGAACGCGGCGCGACGGCGGGGCGCGCCGGATCGGCACGTCCGGCACCGGCCCACGGGCCGCCAGCGCCGCGCGTGCCGCGTCCCGCACCACGCCGGCCGCATGGATCGGTGCCTCCCAGTGGCGGATCGTGGTCATCGCGCTCGCATAGTCGAAGTCGGCGCCCGACGGATGGCCCGAGGAGATGAGGCGCTCGTCGGTGACGTAGTGGCAGCGGCTGCACGTCTCGAGCCGCGCCGGTAGATCGGCCAGGCGCGTCATGCCGAGGCGCAGCGCCGCCTGGTAGCCCGGTCGCGCGTCACCGAGCTCCTTCTCTCCCTGCTGGTGGGGCTCGAGGTAGTCGCCACCCGGACCGTGACAGCTCTCGCAACCGACCCCGTCCTGCACCTCCCGGCTCTCCTTGCCGGTCACCACCGTGGCATGACAGCTGGTGCAGATTCGATCGCCGCGCAACAGCTCGGTGCGACCGAGGCCGTAGTTGGACGCGATCTCCAGCGCCCGCGGCGTCTCGTCGAAGAGACGATCGGCGGCCGCGTAGTGGGCGTCGCCGAACCACCACTCGTTCTGTGGCGCGTGGCAGCTGCTGCAGGCGCCGCCGAGGGTGGCGTGGGACGACGCCGGCCACAGGCGGCGCTTCTTCTCGCCGACCACCTCGACCGGCGCTTCGGGCTCGGGCTCGCCGAGATCGGCGACGACCGCCCCGCCCGGCGGGCCCGGCGTCGTCGCATCCGGAGCGGCCGCCTCGGGCGCCGCGCCGACGTCGGTCACACGCTCGTCCTCAGGGGGAAGGTCGCGAGGCCGGCGCGGCAGCTCGCGAAGTTCCGGCAGATCCGGCTCCGGTCGGCCGAGCAGGTAGGCGTCCAGAACCTCGAGCTGCGCCGGCTCGAGTCTGGCCAGCAGCCCCGCTGTCTGCGTCCGCACGACTTCGGCGGCAGCGAGCAGCTCGCCGCTGCGTCCCTCCTCCACCGGCGCGAGATGGGCGGCGAGGATCGCCTGCCAGAGCTCGTCGGCAGGCAGCCTGCGGTGCACCTCGCGCAGCTCGGCGAGGGCGCTGCGCAGTCGGCGCTGCATCGCCTTCAGGTAGAGACCGTCGCTGGTGGCGCGGGAGGCGCCGCGCAGCGAGTACTCCACCGACAGCGCGGCGCCGGCCAGCTCGAGCTCGCGCCGACGCTCGATGCCGCGCTCGGCGTTGTCGCTGGAGCCGCCACGCTGTGCGGCGAGGAAGTTGTGGCGGATGGTGCCCTGGGTCTGCTCCCAGAGGTCGAAGGACGCCGCACCGGTGCTGTGGCCGCCCGTGTCCACCAGCGTCTCGTCGGTGACGAAGTGACACCCGAAGCAGGCGGCGCCGAGCGCCAGCACGTCGTCGACCCGATGCATCCCGGCGGCGCGGCTGCGCTCGATGCGCATCTGCCGGTGATCGGCGCTCTCGCTGGCGAAGTCGGCGCCGGCGCCGTAGTCGTTGTGCACCTCGATCCAGTCGGCCGCCTCGCCGTGGCACGACTCGCAGGAGACTCCGGAGCGCGCCCGCAGCTCGACGCCGCCGTCGCGTGCCTCCTCGAGCTCGGGCGTGTAGTGACAGCGTAGGCAGACGCTGTCGCGCTTGATCAGGGGGAAGCCGAGTCGCTCGGCGATCTCCTCGGCCGCCTCCTGGCGGTGCAGGGTCTTGAAGCCGGTCTCGTGCGCGGTCTGCTGCCAGACGGCGTGCTCGGCGACGTGGCACTCGCCGCAGGCCTCGGCTCCGCGCACCTTCGAGAGGTCGAGGCGGCTGTACGCGGCGAGGGCCTCCGGTGGCGACTCCGCGACCGGCGGCGCCGCTCTCGCCCCGACGCTCGAGCCGGCGGCAGCGGCGGCGCCCAGAGCCAGGACGAGTGCACGGCGGCCGGAGCGCGAGAGCCTCGGGGCGCCTCGCGGCACGGACCCTCCTCCAGACGATGTGCGAAGCGCTGCGATGGCGGCTCTCAACGCCGGGACCGGCCTCTCCAAGTCAGGTGGGTGGAGCTGCAAAGGTACCACTCGTGAGCCCGGGTGAGCGGGCGTCTCAGGGTCCGAACGGGGCTGGTGCGTCGGGTGATGATTCGGCTCCGGATCGATGCCCGTCCGCCCCCTGAGCCACGGGCGTCAGAACTTGGTCAGCAGCTCCAGTCGCCCGCCGAACGACGAGGCGTCCTCCTCACCGGGGATCAGCGACTCGCGAACGCCGACGAAGCTGTCGGCGACGATCACGAAGCGGCGTCCGAAGGCGCGCTGGTAGCGGAACGTCGCGGCGGCCGCGTCGGCGACATCGCTGGCGGTGCCGACGCGCAGTCCGAGCTCCGCGATCCACTGGCTGCGCTTGTCCTTGGCGAACCACTGGTAGCCGACCGCGCCACCGGCGACGTCGCGCGCCTGGCTGCTGAGCGGCGCACCGTAGTTGCCGAGGCCGACCGCGGCGAAGCTGATGCCGACCCGGCCGAGAGGCCCCCCCAGCGCCGGGTCGCGCACCACCGGCGCATAGTCGTCGAAGGCGGCGAAGGCGGCGATGTAGGGGTGGTCCTTGGTGCCGTGCGGGATCCAGGAGACCTCGCCGAAGACCAGCGAACCGTCGGTGGCCACGGCGCCCTCTCCGTCGGTGGCGCTGGAATGGGCGAGGAAGAGCGAAGTGGCGAGCTTGCCGATGCGCTGCACGCCGCTGAGCCCGAGGTTGAGCTGCGAGGCGCCGTCGCGCGAGGCGTCGAGCCAGGCGAGGTCGACGTCGATCGTCGAGCGCCGCACGTCGGTCGAGGTCAGCAGCGCCAGCAGGCGGGCGTCGTCGTCCTCGAGGTTGGCCCTCCCGGCGCTGCGGTCGGCGCGGTGCAGGTTGTTCCAGGCGTAGAACAGGGTGGCCCGGAAGTTGGAGGTGCCGCGCGGCAGCAGGGTGTTGCGGGTGATCCCGATGCCGTCGACGACGTCGTTGATGAGGAAGCCGTCCTGGAAGACGAGCGGCTGACGTCCGACCGAGAAGCCCCAGTCGGTGGCCTTGAAGTCGCTGCGGCTGAGATTGGGGAAGATCTCGCCGAAGTCGCCCTCGAAGAACAGGGTGCCGAGACGGGTGTTGAGCTCGTCCTGGAAGCCCTCGTCGAGCGCCGCGCCGTCCGACTCGACGACGTAGCTGGTGAAGCGGCCCGCCTCGTCGAGACTGCGCAAGCCGATCACCAGGCGCTCGGTGCCCGACAGCTGCAGGTTTCCGAACAGATCGAGCCGCGCCGGAGCCTCGATGGTCTGCACGTCGTTGTCGTCGAAGACCTGGGCGGCGACGCGCAGCGAGCCGAAGACGAGGAACGCGGGCTGCCACACCGCACCGGTGGGCAGCTCGATGCCCTCCGACAGGGTGCCGGTGCCGAGGAACGGCTCGCCGAGCTCGAGCAGCGGCTCGGGACGCTGCGGGAAGTCCTCGATCTGCAGTGGGATGCGCTCGGCGCTCAGCCGGCTCGAGTGCTTCTCGCCGTGCTCCGCGTCGGCCTTCGCGTCGCCGTCGTCTTCATCGTCCTTCTCGTCACCCGCCTCGTGCCCAGAGGCGGCACGGCCCTCCTCCTCGGCCCGCCCCTCGGATCGCGTCGCCTGCGGCTGACCGGCCGCGGCGCCGGCCGACGCGACGAGCAGGACGGCGGCACCGATCAGGGCTGCGCTGCGGTCACCGGACATCGCCGAGATCGACCTCTCGCTCCCAAAGCACCTGGTGCCCGGCGACGACTCGCTCGGCGATCTCGCGAGCGCTCATGAAGTAGTCGAAGCCGACCTCCTTGATCTCGTCGACCAGGTTGACCGGCACCATCGCCGCCTTGAGCCGCACCTCGGCGCGGTAGGGGCCGTTGCCGGTGAGGTTCCTGGCGGGCACCCGGTACTCGGCCCAGCGGTGGCCGAGAGGCTCGATGTTCTGCTTGTGCTTGCGGGCGCCGAGGGGCCGACCGGTGAGGATGGTCGAGGTGGTCGAAGGGCGCAGGAACGGCAGCGGGTCGGGCGAGTAGTTCACCGCCAGCACCTGCTCGCGCTCGCCGCCGCGCACCATACGGGTGAGGAAGCGCGACTGCAGCGAGAAGAGATGCCGGTCGAGCGGCAGCTCGCCGTTGTGCACGTAGAGCGAGTGGGTGTCGCGCACGTCGCCGTTGGGATCCAGGTCGCCGGAGCGGAAGACGATCTCGCCATCGCGGTCGAAGACGTCGACCGCCAGCCAGACCAGGCGCTCGGCGTCGAAGCCGGTCGGCACGCCGTGGCCCGGCGTGGCGTTGCGCACCTGCACCCGGAAACGCAGGTCCTTGCGGCCACCCTCCGCGACCTCGATGTCGCCGAGCTGGTATCCCGCGCGCAGGAGCTCCCGCCGCGCCCGGTGCGCCTCGTCCAGCAGCTGCTGGTTGTCGTCGAGGATGTCGCGGGCGTCGTAGCGGTCGTCGGCCGAGCGCCAGCGCTCCGGGAACTCGTAGTCGTCGGGGCGGCTGAGCTCGAACTCGTCGGTGCCCCAGCCGGCCTCGTGGTCGAACTGCAGCCACTCGCGGATCGTCGCCAGCTCCGAGGCGGCGGTGTTGTGCGGGAAGATCCCGGGATGCACCACTGAGTAGTCGGGACCGATGAACATGTGATCGGTGCGCTTGCGCGGCAGCGTCGGCCTGTCGCCGACGACCGCCGCCGGCTCCTCGCGGTAGCCGGAGACGACTCCGGGCTCCCTGCCCATGTGGCAGTCCTGGCAGCTGACCCCGTCCTTCGCCGCCGGCGACGTCTTGAACTCGGAGAACGCCTCTTCGAGCCGGAAGCCGTTCATCAGGTTGACGTCGTGGCAGGTGCCGCAGAAGCCCGAGGTCGAGAGCTGGAAGAACTTCTCGGCCTCGAGGTGGATGTCGCGGCCGCCGCGCTCCGGATCGGTGTTGACGAAGTACTCACCGCTGTCGATCACCCGCTGCAGCTCGTCGTTCCCCTTCGGCCCGTAGACGGTCTCGAAGATGTCGCCCTCGACCAGGGCGAGGCGACCGCTGAGCTTGCCGTAGGCGTTGTTGACCCGGTGGCAGACGATGCAGGTGACGCCTTCGCGCGAAGTCGGGTGGCGGTCCATGTTCGACATGAACTCGGGCTCGCCGAGGTTCATCCCCACCGGGGTGTGGCAGCGGATGCAGAAGTCGCCGTTGGTGCCGTTGGTGCGCTTGAGGATCGTCCCGTGCATGGCGTTGAACACCGGACTCATCTGCGCGTAGGCGTGCGGCGAGACCGACCACTCGCGGTAGTGCGACGGATGGCAGGTGGCGCAGGTCACCGCTGAGGGGAAGCGATCCTCGAGGAAGAGCGCCGCGTGCTCGGCGTCGGCCGAGGCGGCCGCCGGCGTCTCGTCGGCGGCGGCACCGACGGAGCTCGAGAACGCGAAGGCGGAGGCTCCGGCCGCGGCCGTCAGCAGGACGAGGCCGGTGAGCGCCACGAGCGGCGAGCGGGCGACGAGTGCGACGCGACCCGCCGCGAGATGGCGCGGAGCATCACACCGAGGAGATCCGGACATGGCTGCTGACTCCTGCTGGGCCGCACGGGTGATCGGTTCGACTTCCGAGTGTACCCCTGAGGTGACTCCTGAGCCCGAAGCCCCTCTGTTGGATTGACGAAGACGGCACACGCGACAGGACCCTGCTGACTCACAACCGCCGTGGCCCTCGCTTCGAGCCCCGGACCGGTCAGGGCCCGCATGAGCTTCGGCGTATCCGATGTCCCCCAGCCGATCCGGCCGACGCACGAAGAGGGGAAGGAGGGACCAAGACCCCATGTGCACTCGAATCTCCAAGTCGCGACGGCGCGGGCCCACGCGCTTCGCTCTCGTTGGTCTCGCGCTCTCCTGCGCCACTCTCACCCTGGCCTCCCGAGCTCCGGCGCAGACGCCCGTGCGGGGCACCGACCACCGTGTCGTCTGGCCGGACGTGCTGCCGGCCGACTCCTACTTCGGACGCACCGTCTGTGCGGCTCGCGGTACCGAGTACGCTCACGCCGGGGCGCCGAACGGGCCGGGCCGGGCCGAGCTCGCCTTCGACGGCCAGCAGTGGTTCGTCGACGCGCGCTTCACGAGTCCGGTGGGCTCGCAGCCCTACGCCTGCGCACGCGACGGCGACACCGCGGGCATGGTGCGCGCGCTGCTCCGCTCCGACGGCACCTACAGCGTCTACGCAATGCCCTCCGGCGACGAGCTGATCGGAGGCATCGACGGCGGCGAGGTCGACACTCTGGCCAAGAGCGGACCCACCCTGGTCGTCGGCCAGCCCGACTACGGGGTCGGTGGCCGGGTGACGATCTACGAGGACAACCAGCAGTTCGGCTGGCTGGCGGTCCACACCATCGAAGGCACCGCCGACCAGGACCTCGGTGCGTCCCTCGCTCTGCGTGATCACGGCTTCCTCTTCGTCGGAGCGCCGGGCGCTGCTCCCAACGGCGAGGTGCAGACCTGGGTACGGCTGAACGACGGCAGCTGGGTGCCCTACCTGGTGCTGACGTCGCCGGCGGTCAGCCAGAGTGGCAACGCGAACTTCGGAGCCGCGGTCGCTGCCGACGGGGACCTGGTGGCGATCGGCTCGCCACGCTGGGACCGCCCGCTGATCGGAGCCAGCGCCACCGACCAGGGAACCGTCTACCTGTACAGACCCGACGGCCTCGGCTTTGCCCTGGAGGCGACGGTGCGACCGCCGGAGTCGCAGCCGTTCGACTACTACGGCGACAGCCTCGATCTGGAGGTCGGTGACAGCGGCCGGGCGCTGCTCGTCGTCGGCGCACCGCGCGAGGACGTCACCTGGATCAATACCGGCGCCGCCTACGTGTGGAGCTACGACGGCACGAGCTGGAGGCCGGTCTGGCGCCTGATCGACACCTCGAGGACCGCTCTCGACCGCATGGGAGAGGCGCTCTCACTGACCTCCAACGGCGGCGTGCTCGTCGGCTCGCCGAACTGGAACGCCAACGGCGTCAACGACCAGGGCGCCGTGGTGTTCTTCGACCTGGCTCTGTTCCGCGACGGTTTCGAATCCGGGAACGTCTCGGCGTGGTCGGCGACCACACCGTAGCCGTTCCGCACTCTGGATGAAGTCCTCCGGCGCCGTCGGCGCCGGCGCGTTCCGCGAGTCGGGAGGAAGGTGGGTCTGCGCGACACCTCCCCTTTCTCCCCCTTCAGGGGGGTACGACCGAGGAATGAGCGTCAGCCTTCACGGCTCACCTGCCGCTCCTGAGTTCAGCTCGCTGCCGCTCGCCTCGGCACCCGGGGCTCACCCATACAACGATCTCGGCCAACCGCCGCACTGGACCCATCAGCGCGGTCGTCCAACCCAAGAATCTGCAACCCCTACGAGTCCTCGAGCCACCGCACCACCTGCCGCGTGTACTCGTTGTCGCCTCCCCGCCGCCGCTCGAGGATCTCGTGCCCGCGGCGCAGCAGGCCGACCGACCGCTCCGGATCCTCTCCCTGCAGATGCAGGCAGCGTCCCAGCGCGGCCAGGGCGAAGCCGCGCTGCCAGTGGTTCTCGGGGCGACTGCCTTCGAGGATCTCGAGTCCCTGCTCGAGGTGCGGCAACGCCGCCGCGGGCCGGTCTGACTCGAGCTGGCCGAGGCCGACCAGCACCAGGCTCCAGCCGACGGTCGGATGGTCGGGCGCCCCGACGCGTTGCAGCATCGCCGCCGCGTCCCGATGGAGCGCGACGGCCCCATCCGAGTCGCCGAGGTCGGCGAGCACCAGGCCCTTGGTGTTCATCGCGCCCGCCACCAGACGATGCTCTCCCAACGCCGCACGCAACCCGTTCAGGGCTGCGTCGGCCTCGCTCGACGCCTCCTCCAGTCGGCCGCTCGCACGCAGCACCTCGGCCCGCCGCAGACGGGCCATCGCGGTCACGTAGTGCTCGGCACCCGCCTCCTCGACGCACATCTCGAGCGCCCCGTCGACCGCCTCCCGCGCCTCCACGACCCTCCCCAGCAGAGCCAGGGTGGCGCCGCGCGAGCTCCAGGTGTTGCAGAGCTGAACGCTCGACGGACCGAGGCTCTCGCGCAGCATCCCTTCGATACGCGCCTGTACGGCAGCGAGCTCCTCGTACTCTCCGAGCTCGTTGAGGTTGAACCCACGGTTGTTCAGGGCCGCGGCGAGGTGCGGATGATTGGCCGGCAGGATCTCCTCCTGGATCGCGATCGCTTCGCGGAGCATCGCCTCGGACCCTTCGAGGTCTCCCATCGTCTGCCGATTCGAGGCCAGGTTGGTCAGCGCGGTCGCCACCGCCGAGCTTCGATCCCCGTGCAGCCGGCGGTCACTCTGCAGGACCTGCTGCAGGTATCGATCCGCCTCTTCGAGCTCGCCAAGCCCCGAGAGCAGCAGACCGAGGTTGCCGCGGATCGTCACCACCCAGGGATCGTCCGCTCCCCGCTCGGCGGTCGCCAGCCGCAGCGACTCTTCGTAGACCTCCCTCGCCTCCTCGAAGCGCGACGCATCGTCGAGCAGCAGCGCCAGATCGTTGAGGGTCGCAGAGAGCGCCGAGCTCTCCGCCGGCAGCTCGCTGCGTCGAATGGCGATCGCCTCGTCCAAGGCCGTCTCGGCGGGCTCGTACGCGCCCAGCAGATGATGCGATTTGCCGAGCTCGCGCAGCGCGTCGGCCAACGTCTCCGAGTCCCTCGGCGCTATCCGGCGGGCCTCGGCGACGGCAAGCGTCGCCACCTCGTTCATCTTCGTCGCCTCGCCGAGAGCTGCGTAGACACGGGCGATGGCGAGCAGCAGGGCGGCCCGTACCTCCGGCTGCTCGTCGAGCTCAGAGCTCACCTTCTCGAGCCCGCGATCGAGGAGCTCGACGGCAGTGACCGGCTCGCCCGCCGTGGCGTCGGGATCGGCCTGCGAGAAGACCTCGACCAGGAGCTCCTGCACGTCACGTGCCTTGGCCGCCTCGAGCCGCGCCCGGTCACGCTCCTGCTGCGCCACCCGTGCCTGCCACAGGCTCGCCGTCAGGCCGGCGACGAGCGCCAGCACCGCCGCCGCGATCGCGGAACTCACCGCCCAGTGGCGGCGCAGCAACTTGCCGGCACGGTAGCGCAGCGTCGCGGTGCGCGCCTGCACCGGCAGGCCCCGTAGATGGCGACGCAGGTCGTCGGCGAGGGCGTCGACCGTCGGGTAGCGCAGCTGCGGATCGACCTCGAGGCACTGCTCGACGATCGCCTCGAGGTCACCGCGCAGCAGACGACTCAGTTGCCTGGGGGTCGTACCGCGTCGCTCGGCGATCTGCTCGGCCTGCGAAGTGAGCTCCTGTCTCCCCTCGTCCGAGCCGACGGTGCCGGCCGAGGATCCGTCGCGCACCACCGCCGACGGGCGTTCGGCCCTCGACAGCGAGCCGCGAGGTCCGTCGCGCTTCGGACGCCTGCCGGTCAGCAGCTCGTAGAGCACGACACCCAGCGAGTAGACGTCGCTGGCGACGGTGGCGGGCTCTCCGACCAGCAGCTCCGGAGCGGCGTAGCCAGGCGTGTGCGGAGTCATGCCGGTGCGTGTCAGAGACCCTTCCGCGCCGCCACCCGCGCCGCCCTGCATCGTCTCCGGGTCGACCGCCTTGGCGATACCGAAGTCGAGCAGCTTCAGGGTGCCGTGCGCGTCGACCAGCATGTTCGACGGTTTGAGATCGCGGTGTACGACGAGGCGGGAGTGGGCCGCCTGCACCGCACGACACGCCTGCTCGAACAGCTCGACGCGGCCGCGGACACCGATGGCAGCCTCGTCGCACCGACGGGTCAACGGCACGCCGTCGACGAGCTCCATGGCGAAGTAGGGTTGTCCGTCGTCGGTGACGCCGCCGTCGAGCAGGCGCGCGATGTTCGGATGCTCGAGCCGCGCCAGGATCTGGCGTTCGAGCTCGAAGCGCTGTCGCAGCGCCGCGGATCCGGGTGCCGCCCCGAGCACCGAGAAGCGGTGGTGGATCAGTTTGAGCGCCACCTCCTGCTCGAAACCACCCTCGACGCGTCGGGCCCGGAAGACGGTGCCCATGCCCCCCGCTCCCAGCGTCTCGACGATCTCGTAGGGGCCGATGCGGCGGCCGGCGGCAGCGGCGAAGGGATCGGGCTCGCGCTCCATTCCGAGCACTTCGGCCGCGGGAACGCCGAGGAAGTCGCCGCCGTCGGCCCGTGCAGCCAACAGGCCTTCCAGCTCGCGGTACGCCTCGGGGTGCGTGCTGGCCAGCTCGGCGAGGAAGGCGGCGCGCTGCTCCCCGTGCAGCTCGCTGGCCCGGCCGAAGAGCTCGACCAGGTCTGGGCCGGAGATCGCGGCGTCGGGGCCGTCGTTCGCTCCCCTGCCTCCGGAACGCTGCGCCACCTCCGATGTCCTCCTTCTCGACTGCGAAGCGGACCTCGCCTCACCCGCTCCATTGACGATAGAGCCAGGCCTGGGCGAACGACCAGTCTCGTTTCACCGTGCGCTCGGAGACTCCGAGCACCTGCGCCGTCTCCTCCCCCGACAGGCCGCCGAAGAAGCGGCACTCGACCACCCGCGCCGGACGAGGGTACTGCTCGGCGAGCGCCTCGAGCGCCTGGTGCACCCAGATCACCTGTTCGTCGTTGCGCGCGTCGGTGGGGTCGAGCCCGACGAGTCCGTCGAGGGAGGCAGGGCGTTCGCCGCCACGCTTCGCCCGCGCCCGATGGCGCGCCGCATCGACCAGGATCTGCCGCATCGCGCGTGCCGCGGCGCCGAAGAAGTACGCCTTGCCGTGCTCGGAGACCTGCTCGACGTCCTGCAGCTTGAGGTAGGCCTCGTGCACCAGCGCGGTCGTCTGCAACGTGCGCTGATCCCGCTCGCCGCGCAGGAAGTGGCGCGCCATGCGCCGCAGCTCGTCGTAGACCGCACGCAGGAACTCGTCCTCGTCTGTGGCCGCGGCGAAACGCTCCGAGGCGTCGTCGCGATCGCCCGATGCCACTTCGCCAGACCCGGCCGAAGAAGACGGAGGCTCGACGGAGGAGGACACGAGGTCAGTCTAGAGAGATCGGCGCACGTGTCAATGAGCGATGCGACACCACAACAGCCCTTGCCTTTCCCAGCTCGAGATGAAGTCCCCCAGCGCCGACCGCGCATCGCGGAACAGCCGCCCCGACCCTGCCTCTTGAGCCACCAGACTGAACAACGCGAGCATCTGGCCTCCTCCCCCTACAAGGGGGAGCACACGAGGAGGGGGTGAGGATGTCCCTGGAACGAGCTCGCTGCTGAGCCGCGGCGAGCTCTCGCTTTCACGAACTCGCCCGCGTCTCGTGAAGCGACACGTCGCACCGGCGCCGAGCAGAGCCACCAGACTGTCCGAACAACGCGGGCTTGGCTTCCTCCCCCTACGAGGTGAGAGGACACGAGGGTAGATGCGGACTCTTCGCAGGCTCGACTCCGCGTCTTTGGGCTCAGCTCGCTGTCGCTCGCCTCGGCCTTGGGGTGAGGATGCTCCTGAAATGAGCTCGCTGCTTGGCCGCGTCGAGTTGGCGGTCTCGACGGGGCGGTCGCGCTTCGTGGAGCGATCCGCCTCAACACGCCTCGCTTCAGCCACCCGCCTGCTCGTCGAACGCGAGCCTCCGGCCGCATGCCAGCAGACGCCGTGCGTTCGATGCCGATCCGGCGTTGTCTCTTCGAACCGCTGACGATCCCCCCGGCCGCAGCTCCGCGGCGGCGGAGAGTCCCGACCAGAGAGGACGACAACCGTGAGAAACCAGACACCGCACCTTCCGCTCGACGACTCCAGGCTCAACCCCTCCAGGTACGCCGCGCGCGCGCAGCGCGGGGCCATCCGACCGCACCGCGGCGACCTGCGGCGGCACCTTCGTGCCCTGTGCGCCCTGCTCCTCCTGGTCACCTGCGGCACTCCGGCCGCTCTGCCGGCCGAGGGTGGTGCCGACTCGATCGAGGAGCTGGCGCAGCGACTCCAGACCGCCCGCCAGAACTACGACACACGGGCATGGATGCTGGCCCTGCATCCCGACTATCGCGTCGTGGCGACGATCGAACAGGTCGTCCGTGCCTCCTTCGCCGCTGCAACGTCCGACAGATCCGCGGCGGCCGAGAAGTCGCTGAACGACCTGCTCGCCAGGCACGGCGTCGCGGGCCTGGTCGACGAGATCGCAGCGCTCGAAGGGAAGGGAGAGGGGGGACCGGAAGGCCTCCGACGGTATGCCCGACGAGCCCTGGCCGACGTCGACGTGATCGCACTGGCCGAGGGGGCGGGATCCATCCTCGCCGAGCACAGCGGTCCCTACGACAACAAGGGGTGGATCGACACCCCAGCAGCCCTCGAGGACGTTGAGATCGACGGCGACGAGGCCGAGGCGACGCTCGACGGCAGCCGCGTGCGCCTGACCCGGCTCGAGGGCCGCTGGTACCTGAACGGCGCGAAGTAGCCGCAGCGACTCGCGAGATCGCGGTCGCCGGCTCGACCGAAGGGATCAGCTCGACCCCTCCTCCACGAAACGCCGGTACACCAGCTCGGCCGCCACCAGGTCCTGCGCCGCGACGCCGAGGGAGACGTAGACGGTGATCTGCTCGTCACCGGTGCGCCCGTCAGCCTCGCCGCCCAGTACCTCGGCGATCTCGCCGCGCACGTCGTCCCAGGCGATCGCGCCCTCACGCACGGCGAGGTCGACGTCGCCCGATTCGGCCTTGGCCGACTCCCAGGTGTCGACGTAGATCTCGGCCCTGCGCATCAGGGCGGCGTCGGCCTCGCGGGTCGAGAGGGTGTGGGCACCGACCAGGTTGACGTGGGCGCCGGTCCGTACCCACTCGCCCCTCAGGATGGGCTCAGGCGACCCGGTGACGGTGCAGACGACGTCGCAGGCCGCGGCGTCCTCCGGCGACGCCGGCCGCAGCTCGACCTGGTGGCGCTCGCTCTGCAACCTGCAGAAGGCTGCCGCCCGCGCCTCGTCCCGCGCCCACACCCGCACCTCCTCGATCGCGCGCACGGCGAGCACCGCATCGAGGTGGGTCCCTGCCTGCACGCCGGCACCGAAGACACCCAGCGTGCGCGCATCCGAGCGGGCCAGCTCTCTGGTCGCCAGGCCGCTCGCCGCGGCGGTGCGGATCGCCGTCAACGAGGCCCCCTCGACGAAGGCCAGGGGGCGCCCGGTCTCGTGCTCGAAGAGCGCCACGAATCCCTGGATCACCGGTCGGGCGTGGCGCGGATTCTCGGGATGCAGGGAGATCACCTTGGCGCCGTAGACCTCCGGCTCGAGCGAGGAGCCGGGCATCAGGCCGAGCGTGCCGCTGCCGTCGGCGAGTGGCGAGAAGCTGCGCTGCGGCAGCACGATGCGGCCCGCCCGCAGGCCGGTCATGGCCAGCGCCATGGCGTCGATACATCGATCCATCGGCAAGAGACGCCGGACGTCCTCGGCACCGATCCAGACGGGTTCCATCGCAGCTCCCTCCAAGTACGAATCACCCTCCGGCCTGGTCACCTGATGGAGGACACTGAGGCCGCTGCGAGCGCCAGCGACGCCGGAGGGATGGCGCGGGCACTACCATTCTCGCCGCGGTGGCTCGGGACGCGTCCGTCCGCACCGATGTGCAACCGGGGATGGTATCGGGCGAAACGGGAGGAAGCCGCTCCCCGTCCCCCTGCTGACCCCTCGGACACCTCGCCGGCAGTGAGGACGAGGCTCCGTGACCGCAGACCTGGTCGACCGGCGAGGAGGAAGGTGGGACGGGGCCGCTCACCGGGGAATGCCACGGCAGAGACGACCGTAGGGTGTGCGACGCTCGACGCACGACGACCCGACAGCCGCGAGAACCATCGCACCAGAGGCCCACCCATGAGCCACGACCTGACTCCCCCAGACGATTCCGCCTCCACCGAGGACGCCACGCCCCTCTCGGCACCTTCCCGTCTGACCGCGGTGCTCTTCGATCCGGCCAAGGCGTTCGGCGACGTCGCCCGCCACCGGCCGTGGGTCGCCGCCCTGGTGGTGCTGCTGATCAGCAGTCTCGCCTTCCAGTTCGCGGCGGCGCCGAAGATCGACTTCGAGCAGACGCTGCGCGACCAGCTCGAGAGCAGCGACCAGGGCCTCGACGAGGCGCAGGTCGAACAGGCGGTGCAGGTCATGCAGCGCTTCGGCTGGGTCTTCGGCGTGCTCGGGGCGTTGATCCTGCAGCCGCTCATGCTGGTGCTCGGGGCACTGCTCTTCTGGGGGATCTTCAAGCTCTGCGGCAGCGAGCTGGGGTTCAAGACGAGCTGGGCGGTCGTCCTGCATGCGGTGATGCCCCTGGTCGTCGTCTCGCTGATCAGCATCGGCATGGTCCTGGCGCGCGAGGAGGTGGACGCGGAAACGCTGCAGTACGGACTGCTGGCGTCGAACCTCTCCCACTTCGCTCCCGACGACGCCTCACCGACCACGCTCGCGGCGCTCGCCACGGTCGACTTCTTCGGCCTATGGAGCTTCGTGCTGCTCGGCATCGGCTACGGCATCGCGACACGGCTGCGCGCGGCGACGGTGTGGACGAGCGTGACCGCGGTGTGGCTGGCGACGGTGGTCCTGCGGGTCGGCATGACCTGGCTGGGGACCCTGTTCGGGGGTGGCGCTTGAGGACGGCGGCGGCAGCGCAGCGCCAGCGCCAGCGCCACGTCAGAACCGGAGTCGCGCGATGAGGCGGATCGTGATCACCGCGGCGATGGTGCTCGCCGTCGGCGGGATCGTCGTCGCCAGCCTGCTCTCGGACGGCCGATCCGACAGTGGGGTCGAGGTCTACCTGGAGGCGGCGGAGGTC
Organism: Acidobacteriota bacterium; assembly: GCA_003388555.1. Classification (GTDB taxonomy): domain Bacteria; phylum Acidobacteriota; class Thermoanaerobaculia; order Multivoradales; family Multivoraceae; genus QQVD01. The sequence continues at coordinate 218,295 of QQVD01000056.1, forward strand.
GGCGAGCTCGCCAGGGTCATCAAGGCGAGCGGCAAGGTCGACCCGCGGGTCAAGGTCGACATCTCGGCCCACGTGATCGGCAAGATCGAGCGCCTCTACGTCGAGGAGGGCGACGAGGTGCGCGCCGGACAGCCGTTCCTGCTGCTCGAGCAGGAGGCGTTCCTGGCGGTGCGCGACCGGGCCGCCGCGCAGCTCGAGATCGCCCGCTCACAGGTGCGCCAGGCCGAGATCAATCTCGCCGACAGCGAGATCCGCCTGCGTCGCGCCCGGCGGCTGCGCGAGGAGAGCGTGCTCTCCGAGGAGTCGGCCGATCAGGTCGAGCTCAACCACAAGTCGGCCCAGCTCGCGCTCGAGCAGGCGCGGGAGGCGGTGCGTCAGGCGACCGCCGATCTCGAGAAGGCCGAGGACGACCTCACCAAGACGACGATCTACTCGCCGCTCGACGGCCGGGTCATCGCGCTCAACGCGGAGCAGGGCGAGGTCGTCGTCTCCGGGACGATGAACAACCCGGCGTCGGTGATCGGCACGGTGGCGGACCTCTCCGAGATCCTGGTCGAGATCGACGTCGACGAGAACGAGATCGTGCTGGTCGAGAGGGACCAGCCGACACGGGTCTTCGTCGACGCCATCCCCGACCACGCCTACGCCGGTCACGTGGTCGAGATCGGCAGCTCGGGCTTCGAGCGGCCGGGGCAGCAGGACGTCACCTTCTTCAAGGTCAAGGTCCTCCTCGACGAACCGGACGGCCGGCTGCGGCCGGGCATGTCGGCCCGCGCCGAGATCGAGGTCGAACGCAAGACCTCGGCGCTGCGGCTGCCGATCCAGGCGGTGGTCTACCGCGAGGCCGAGGACGCGGCCGAGAGCCGTGAGGAGAAGGTGGTCTACGTCGCCGCGACCGCGGACACCGACGGCGAGGACGCCACCGCCGAGCGCCGGGTCGTCGAAACCGGCATCTCCGACGCCACCCACATCGAGATCACCGACGGCCTGAGCGCCGGCGAGCTGGTGGTCACCGGGCCCTACCGCACCCTGCGCGACCTCGAGGACGGCGAGTCGCTGCGGCGCAAGGAGCCCGAGGACCAGGCTTCGACCAGCGAAGGAGACTGAGCGGTGGCCGTCGCCGAGCCGCGTGCCGAGCGCGGCGCGACCGCTGCCCCCTCGCCGGCTCTGATCGAGGTGCGCGGCGTGCACAAGCTGTACACCGTCGGCTCGCAGGAGGTGCGGGCGCTCGACGGCGTAGACCTCGACATCCGCCGCGGCGAGTACGTCGCCATCATGGGCGCCTCCGGCAGCGGCAAGTCGACGCTGATGAACCTCATCGGCTGCCTCGACACCCCGACCCGAGGCAGCTACCGACTCGACGGACTGGCGGTGGAGCGGCTGCGCGACGAGGAGCTGGCGCGGGTGCGCAACCGTCAGATCGGCTTCGTCTTCCAGACCTTCCACCTGCTGCCGCGCACCACCGCGCTGGCCAACGTCGAGCTGCCGCTGGTCTACGCCCGCATGCCGCGTGGCGAGCGTCACGAGCTGGCCCGCAAAGCGATCGCCGAGGTGGGTCTGAGCGAGCGCTCGCACCACACCCCCAACGAGCTCTCCGGCGGACAGCGCCAGCGCGTCGCCATCGCCCGAGCTCTGGTCAACCAGCCGTCGATCCTGCTCGCCGACGAGCCCACCGGAAACCTCGACAGCACGACGTCCGACGAGATCATGGAGCTCTTCGACCGCCTCGCCGCGGCCGGCAAGACGGTGATCCTGGTCACCCACGAGGACGACATCGCCGAGCACGCCAGGCGGGTGATCGTGATGCGCGACGGAAAAGTGATCAGCGACCGCCAGCAGCCGGGCTCGCGTGCGGCACGGCCGACCGACGGCGGAGCCATCGAGGCGAACGCGGAGCCGGACCCGGACGACGAGGCGGCTGACGCGGAGTCGGTGGTGGGCTCCGGAGCCGACGAGGCGGAAGAGGTCGCCGCGGTCGAGCCCGCGCAAGGAGACTCGCGGTGATCCTGCTCGAGAACCTGATCATCGCGTTGAGCGCCCTGCGCGCCAACCTGATGCGCTCGCTGCTGACCATGCTCGGCGTGATCATCGGCGTCGCGGCGGTCATCGCCGTCGTCTCGATCGTGCAGGGCCTGCAGAACGTCATCACCCAGCAGTTCCAGAGCGGCGGCTCGAACACCATCACCGTCGTGCCCTTCGTCCAGCAGGGCCCGTCGCTGGTGGCGCGTCAGCTCAAGCTCACCTGGGAGGACGGCCAGGCGATCCGCGAGCGGGTGCGCGGCATCGAAGGCATCACCCCGCTGCTCGTCGGCCAGGCCACCGCCAAGTACCGTGAGAACCAGCACCGCCCGGCGCAGATCTTCGGTGTCATCGAGGACTATCCCGAGATCAACAACCACGTCGTCGAGCGTGGACGCTTCCTGCTGCGCGTCGACCTCGAGCTGCGCCGCAAGGTCGCGGTGCTCGGCCGCACGGTGGTCGAGCAGCTCGAGCTGGGCAGCGAGGCGATCGGCGCCGAGATCTACGTCGGCAACGTGCCGGTGACGGTGATCGGCGTCATGGAGGAGCGCGGCACCGCGCTCGGCCAGGACTCCGACGACCTCGTCTTCCTGCCCTACGACACCGCCGAGCAGATCTTCGGCCGGCTGGCAGCCGACCGCATCTTCCTGCAGATGAAGGCGGAGAGCGCCGAGGCGGTGCCCGAGGTGCGCGACGGTATCGAGCGGGTGCTGCGCGAGCGCCACGGCCTGGGCGAGGACGAAGAGAACGACTTCACCATCCAGGTGCAGGACCAGCTGCTCGAGACGATCACCTCGGTGATCGGCTCGGTGACCGCGGTGGTCGCCGCGGTGGTCGGCGTGGCGCTGATCGTCGGCGGTATCGGGATCATGAACATCATGCTCGTCTCGGTCACCGAGCGCACCCGCGAGATCGGCCTGCGCAAGTCGGTCGGCGCCACCAAGCGCGACGTGCTGCTGCAGTTCCTCATCGAGGCGGTGGTGCTGTCGCTGGTTGGCGGCATCATCGGCACCCTGCTCGGCTGGGGCATCGGCGCCCTCGCGGCGTTCCTGCTGCCCGGCGACTGGCCGGCGGCGTACGTGCCGTGGTGGGCCGTCGCCGTGGCGTTCGGCTTCTGCACCCTGGTCGGCGTCGTCTTCGGCATCTACCCCGCCGGCAAGGCGGCGGCGCTCGATCCGATCGAAGCGCTGAGGTACGAGTAGGGCCACCTCCCCGGAATCGAGGGTTCAGCGACCGCGACGGCGGCTCCGCACCGGGGCACGGTGGCCGGTCGGTCGCGCGAGCTCAGTCCGTGCGCCTCCTGGCGCGCTCGAGTAGATCCGCGACCCCGAGCTCGCTGGCGCTCTCGTCTAGGTATTCGTCGTCGAGCTTCGCGCCGCCGACCTCGAGCACCGAAAGCACGTCCCGCCACTGGCGATCGGACACCTCGTTGCCCTTGCGATACCAGACCAGCTTCTGCAGCACGACGTCTTCGGCGCTGGCTACCCAGATGGCCTTGTCCGGAGCCAGCTCGACCCGCCGCCGCCGTGACATCTCTCGCAACGACGAAGGCGTCCGCTCGGGCACGAAGACGTCCGCCTTGAACATCGTCTTCAGATGGAGCGCGTTGAAGGAGGCCTTCCGGGCCACGGCCCTGCGCACCCGGTCGAGGTCGACGTAGAAGTCCTTCTCGATCGATGCGACGAGGGGCGCCACGTGATCGGGCTCCAGGAACGCCACGAAGTCGACGTCCTGCGTCGATCTCGGCTCGCCGTACAGGGAGCTGGCGAGCGACCCTCCGACGAGGTAGGGCACATCGAGTCGCTCGAACGTCGCGGCGAGCGCCAGCGTGACGTCGAGGGCCGAGTCCATGGGCAAGCGCGAACCCTCAGAGCCCCTGCGCGGCGGGATCCCACCCGAACGCCGCGATCATGGTCTCGCGATCGATGTGCAGGGAGGCCAGGCGCAGCTCGATCTCACGCTCGCTCGACGGCTGGTAGGTCGCAACGATCCGCGCCCTGGCCATGGTCTCGACGGTACGGTTCAGGTCGATGACGCGCTGCATCTTCTCGATGCTGGTCATGCGCCGGTAGCCCTCGATCTGGCGGCGCTCGATCTCGGGGTCGGTGTCGAGGGTCAGGGTCGTCACGGTGTGGCTCCGGGCAGGAGGAGTCTAGCCGGCCGCCGGAGAGGACGCGGAAGAGGAAGGGGTTGGGGGTTGGGGGTTGGGGGCCAGCAGGCTGAGGTCGCAAGGGAACTGTGGCTGAGGGAGAGACCAGACCGCAGCGGAGTGGAGAACGCGGTGCGGAGGGAAGAGCGACGATCCCAGATGGGGAGAATGGGTCGTCGGCGCACTCGAGATCGTGGGTGCGGCTACGGATCCGAGCCTCTTCCCTCTCCTGTTCCCTGTTCCCTGTTCCCTTTTCCCTTTTCCCTTTTCCCTTTTCCCTAACCCCTAATCCCTGATCCCTGATCCCCAACCCCAGACCCCTAGCCCCTAATCCCTGACCCCCAACCCCTGACCCCTTCCGTCACGCAGCGCTCGGCTGCTCCTTGCGGATCAGGGCACCGAGCGCCTCGTGATCGGCCTCGAGCAGCTCGGCGACGCGGGCCTCGTCGACCTTGGCGACGATGATCTGGCCGACCTCCTCGTTGACCTCGGAGAAGAGGCCGTGCGAGCGCATCTTCTGGGTCTGGTAGCGGTTGTCCTCGGTCGGGCTGACGTAGTGCACCGAGGTCGCCTTGTAGCGGTGGATCAGGAAGAGGTGCACCAGGGTCATCAGGCGCTTCTGCCGCAGCGACACCTCGAAGGTGTTCTGGTCGCGCACCGAGAGGATGGCGCGGCCGTTGCGGTCCTCCATCGGGCTGAAGACGACGTTGGCGACGACCTCTCCGTCGGGGCCGAAGACCTGCAGCTCGAGCAGCTCGGAGCCGGCGATGTGCGGTCGCAGCTTGACCTTGAGCGGCGACGGCAGGTCGTAGTGCGCCGTCCAGTGCGCCAGCAGCTCCTCGAGCAGCTTCGGCGGCACCTCGGTCTGGATGAGGTGCTGGAACTGGGTCGAGCCCTTGCCCATCGCCTTGGTCGCCGCTGTGCGTCCCGACGACGCCATCAGCGCCGCATCGAGGCGCGGCCCGCCGACCAGCGTCTGCGGCGTCTTGTACGGCGACTCGACGAGGCGCAGGCGACGCTGCAGGCGGGCCAGCGCCAGCATGCCGTCCTCGCGCAGGGCGCGCGCGAAGTCCTCGCCCGCCAGCCCGTCGACCTGGTGGCCGCCGTAGGTGATGAAGTTGAAGACGAAGCCCAGCTTGCCGATCTCCTCGGGGAAGCGGGTCATCTCCTCGTCGCTCATCCCGGTGGTGTCCCAGTTGAACGACGGTGAGAGGTTGTAGGCCAGCATCTTGTCGGGGAACTCGGCGTGGATCGCCTCGGCGAACTCTCGCGCGTCGGCGAGGTCGGCGGTCTTGGTCTCCATCCACAGGATGTCGCAGAACGGTGCCACCGCCAGCGACTTGGCGATCGCGTACTCGATGCCGCCGCGGATCTGGTAGTAGCCGTCCGGCGTCTTCGGCAGCTCGCAGTCCCACACCACGTGGGCGCCCATCGACTTGGCCTGCTCACGCGCCTCGTAGAACGACGCCCGCTTGGCGAACTCGACCCACTGGGCCACGTCCATCTCGAAGGTCTCGCCGTCCTCGATGCGGAACTGCATCGCGTCGGCGATCGCCTCGCTGTAGGTCTTGAGGCCTGCCTCGGCCTGCCAGCTCTCGATGTTGGCGCTCGAGACCAGGTCGAGCAGCGCGCTGTCGGTGAGCTCACCGCTGCGGTACTGCTGGATACCCTCGTCGGCCTTCGCGGCGACGCCGGCGCGCTGCATCCAGGCCATCGCCTTGTCGAGCTCGGCGCGCGAGATCTGCCACAGCAGATGACCACGGATCTCGTCGACCCCGGCGTCCGCCAGGTAGTGGAGAACCGCCGCGAACGCCGCCTTGTAGCTCGGCAGGTCGACGTTGGTGGCGCCGAGGATGAACGGCTGATCGCGCTCGTCACCGCGACCCTCGAGGAAGGTCGCCGACTCGGCGTCGGTGCGGGCGACGATGATCCCCGGCACTCCCATCACGTCGAGCTGGAAGCGGGCGGCGTTGAGGCGCTTGATCTGCTCGTCGACCCCGACCAGCACCTTGCCGCCCTGGTGGCCGCACTTCTTGACCCCGGGCTTCTGGTCCTCGATGTGGTAGCCCGGCACCCCGACCTCGACGAAGCGGCGGATCAGGTTGCGCACGTGCGCGTCGCCGCCGTGGCCGGTGTCGGCGTCGGCGATGATGAAGGGACGGTAGTCGTACTCGGGGGTCGCGGCGCGCTGCTTGTCGGTCATGCGCGAGCGCGCGAAGTGCTGGTTGGCGTCGGCGGCGAGCAGCGCCCGGACGATCGGCGCCGCTTCGTCCGGGACCTGGCTGAGCGGGTAGCTGGCCAGGTCGGCGCCCGGATCCTCGTGCTTCGAGCCCTTGGCCGAGGTCGCCCAGCCGCCGAGGTAGATCCCCTCGATGCCGATGCGCTTGGCGGAGACCGCCTGGCCGGGCGAGTAGGGCCCGAAGGTGGTGATCCCCCTCTTCTCGGCGAACAGCTCGCGCAGCCGGGTGTAGAAGCCCTCCGCCGCCTCGCGCGCGACGGTGTAGTCCTTGGCGATCGAGCCGCGCTGCTCGGCGACCTGGCGGGCGGTGAACAGACGGGTGATCTCGGCGAATCGCTCCTCCTCGAACCACTCCTGGATCGAGGCGATCTGCTCATCGAGTCGGGACATGAAGAGGACTCCCTTGTTGCGTTCACATATGCGAACAGCATGTCGGTATTCTGAACGGCTCCGCGATGTCGACACCCTACACCACTGACTGCGTGGGTCAACCCCAGAAAGCGACGTCGCTCGGGTCGCCGTGAGAATGCGTCACCAGGGCGAACGGGAACGCCTGGATGAGCCGTCGACGGCACCGCGCGTCGCCGCGCCTGCGTCAGCCTCGAGGGGCCTCGAGGGGCCTCGAGGGTTCACGAGCCGCCGATGCTGGCGAGCGACAGCGCCTCGACGCCACCGACGTCGTCGCGCACCGCCACGCTGACCTCGATCGCATCGCTGCGGTACGGCAGCTCGATCTCGTACTCGAAGCTCTGCGTCGCCTGGTCCACCTCGCTGGCGCGCACGTCGATCTGCTTGAAGCCCACCGGCAGGTAGCGGCCGTTGCTCTGGCGACCGCCGACCGCGACGGTGAAGCGCCCGAGGCGATCCTCGCCCACCGGCACCAGCGCCAGGCTGGAGAGCGGCACCCGCACGGTGATGTCGACCTTCGAGCCGCCACCTCCGGTCGCCACAGGCTCGCCGACGTCCAGCCGGACTCCCAGGGGATTGTCGCCGCGACCGAAGACCAGCGCCGAGACCGCCAGGTCGACGAGGCGCGACGCCGCGGTGCGCGAGGTGAAGCTCTTGCGGTGGCGCAGCTGCACCCCCGGGCGATCGACCTCGACCCGGATCTCGTGCGCGCCCGGCTCGATGCCGGAGAGCGGCTCGAAGGTGATCTGGTAGCCGACCTCGGCGTCGCTCGCCGCCTCGACCAGCGCGTCGCCGAAGCGGTTGGTGTCGAAGAAGGCCTCACCGCCGGTCTCGTCGGCGATCAGGAAGAGAGAGTCGCGCGGGTTGCCGAGCGCGGCCTGGGCGAAGCTCTGGGTGGTGCGCACGTTGGAGACCCCGGCCGCGTCGAGGGTCTGCAGCCCGGTGGCCTGGATCGGGTAGATCGAGACCTGCTGGGCGTTGGCGTAGGCGGCGATCTCGCGCCACTGCCGCGTGGTGTCGAAGTCGAGCATCTCGGTGCGCGCGGCGCGTGGATCCCAGCGGCTGAAGCGACCGCCTCCGAACTCCTGGGTGTCGACCGCATTGGGCAGCCCCTGGCGAGCGGCGGTGCCGTCGCACATCTCGATGGCGTAGGTGTAGACCTCCATGCCGGGCACCAGGGGAACGCCGTCGCTGACGTAGAGCAGCGACTTGCGCCCCGGGTAGCGGCCCAGCGTTCCCACCAGCAGCCTCAGGCCGCCGATCGACTGGTCCGTGGCGGCGGCGGCCTGCTGGGCGCTGGTGCGCGCCAGACCGCCGATGTCGACACACGGATCGGTGCCGCTGGGCCGGGCTCCGAGGGGCGAGCCGCCGCTCTTCTCCTGGGTCTCGTCCTCCATCCGCTGGTGCACGACCGCGATCGCGCGCGCCGGATCGGCGAGCGAGGCCATCATCGGGATGCTGGTCGAGTCCATCGCCTCGTCGAGCACGTCGCGTAGCGCCTTCTTGTCGCTCGACGGCGGCAGCAGCAACTTCAGCTTGCCGTCGAAGGCGACGACGGTGACCCGCCCGCCGGCATCGATCAACTCGTCGGCGATCCCGCGTGCCTGCTTGAGCACCCGCTTGCGGTGCACCGGCTTCATGTGCAGCTCGTCGAGGAACAGCACCAGGGTCTGCGGCCCTGCGACGGCTGCGTCATCCGTCAACGTCTCGCCATCGTCCCCGGCCGCGGTCGGAGCGCTCGCCCGAGCGGGCGACGATCCTTCGCGCCCGGAGGCCGGAGGCGGCGAGAAGCCGAGGATCTCGACCTCGGTGCCGTCGACGTAGACACGCAGCTCACCCGCTTCGAGATCGAGCACCGGGCGACCGCCCTGCTCGGCCACCAGATCGACCACGACCCGCTGCACCTCGACCCGGTCGAGCACCAGGTCCCGGGGCCCGTCGGCTTCCGCTTCGCCCTGGCGCGTCGTCGCACCGAGATCCGCGATGGCGACGAGCATCGCCAACGCTGCCGCGACCGAAGCGCGCGACGCGAAGCACGAGAGGGCCGACGCCGGCCTCCGATTGCGTTCGACCCCTGATCCGGTCGTGCCGTTCGATCCCACGATGAACCTCCTGCGTCGATGCGCCGAGTCGCTCGGCATGCAAAGGGACGATCTCTGGTGGATGTGCCACGGCAACCCGAGAAGGCGCCGGAAGCTTCCCGCTCGGGCCGGAAGTACCTGCTCTGGGCACCTCGCGCGCGACTGCCTTACGCTGGGACTCGACGATCACGGATCGGCTCTGCTCTGCCACGTCCACGCATGCCCCGCCACGATCCCAAGGCCCGGGAACGCCGTTTCCAGCGCGACCTCTCGGCCGACCAGCATCTCTACGAGCTCGACGTCGGCGAGGACGATGACGGCCGTCGCCTCGACGCCTACCTGACCTCCAGGCTGTCGTGGCGTAGCCGCGACCAGATCCGGCAGTGCATCCAGGACGGCGACGTCTCCGTGCAACCGGCCAAGGACCAGAAGGGCGCTCTGCTGCCTCGCCTGCGGCCGAGCTTCCGCCTGCGCACCGGTCAGCGCGTCTCGGTGCGTCTGCGCCCGTCCGCCGTCGGCGTCGAGGAGCAGGGGCTCGAAGCGCTTCGCAGCGGCACGGCCGCCGACGACGAGGTGCCCGAGATCGGGGTCGAGGTACTGCACGACGACGCCGCTCTGCTCGCCGTCGCCAAGCCCGCCGCCACCAGCCTCTACCCCAGCCGGCGCCACGCCGGACGCTCGCTGATCGAGCTGGTGCACGCACGCCACGCCCGCCGCAGCGACCCCGGACCGCCCCCCTCGCCCTGTCACCGGCTCGACCGCGACACCACCGGAGTCGTCGTCTTCGCCCGCTCGCTCGCCGCGCGTGCCTTCGTCGGCGAGCAGTTCGAGCGGCGCACCGTAGGCAAGACCTATCTCGCTCTGGTGCGCGGCACCCCGATTTCGGACGATGGAGTCATCGACGCGCCCCTGGGCCCGCACCCCGCCTCCGCGGTGCAGCTCAAGCAGGGAGTGCGCACGGACGAGGGCGGCAAGCCGGCCCGCACCGCCTGGCGGGTGCTGCGTCGCGCACGCGAGCACGCGCTGCTCGAGCTGCGACCGGAGACCGGGCGCCAGCACCAGTTGCGGGTGCACCTCGCCGAGCTCGGCCACCCGATCCTCGGCGACGTGCTCTATCTCGGCGGCGACGAGATGTTCCTGCGCTCGTTGGAGGAGCCGCTGAACGCGTCCGACTTCGCCAGACTCGGGCGCGAGACCCTGGCGCTGCACGCCTGGCGACTGAGCCTCGTGCACCCTTCCGGCGGCGAGGCGATCGAGATCGAAGCATCGCCGCCCGCGGACCTCATGCCGTAAGGCTGATCGGCGACGCCCTGACGGCTCAGCGGCCGACGACTTCGATCCGCACCGGCACCGGCTCGGAGCTGCGGTGGCGGAACCAGGTGACCTGCTCGGAGACCAAGTCGAGCTCGAGCTCGTAGGTGCCAGTACGCCGGAAGCGCAGGGGGAGCAGCAGCTCGCAGACCTCTCCCGGTCGCAGGTCGCGCTCGAGACCGACCCGCGGCAGGTCGACACCCCAGGCGCCTTCGACGCCGTCCTCGGGCCCCGACACCAGCCGCCCGCCGAGCCGCACGACGCCGAGGTCGCGAGGTCCCGAGGCCCTCCAGATCGCCTCGCCCGAGTTCTCGATCTCGAGCACGAAGGCGGCGTCCTCTCCGACGACTGCCTGCCCGGCCAGCTCGCGCCGCCGCACCCGGTACTCGAGGCCCTCGGGTCTGCGGCTGTCGATCGCCGGCTCACCCTTGCAGAGCAGCGTGATCGAACGGTTGCGCATCGAAGCGCGCAGCTGCCGGAAGAGACGCACCAGCACCTCGAGCGACGGCAGTCCGCCGACCAGGCCTCGGCGTCGCCGGGGATTCAGCATCGGCGGCTGGTCGAGCAGCGGCATGCTCCACACCGCGGTGAAGCCGGCCCGGTGCGCGAGCCGGGCGAGCTCGTCGGGATCGATGTTGTTCTCGAGCACGTCGTAGCGTCGCATCTCGGACTGCGACGCCGCCGTGTAGGCGTGCAGAGCGCCCGGTTCGCTGAGCGCCACCAGACCTCCCGGGCGCAGCACCCGGTACATCTCGGCGAGCACCTCGCCCGGATTCGGCACGTGGTGGAAGGCGTCGAAGCTGACCACACGGTCGACGGACTGGTCGTCGAGCGCGATCCGGTGGCCGTCGAAGACGACGAAGCGCGGCGCCACCCACAGCGGCCGGCGCACGTCCTCGGCAGCGAGCTTCTCGCCCAGCTCGAGGGCACGCGCCGACGGGTCGACCGCGATCGCTTCGACCCCGATCTGCGCCAGCGCCCGGGTCAGCCAGGCGGTGCCGGCGCCGGAGTCGACGACCGTCATCCCGACCCCCAGCTGCAGCGCTCCCAGCACCTGCCCCAGGTGCAGCAGGCAGCGCGGCGCGTCGTCGAGCGTGCCGAAGGGCTTGAAGTTGCTCTGCTCGTCGGCACCGAAGCCGTGGAAGTACTCGTCCGCGGTGCGGCACAGACCTTCGACGCCGAGGCGGTCGATCAGCTCCTGCGGTTCGATCAGCGATCCCTGACGCAAGGCGGGCCCTCCCAACGTCCCGATGGGCTAACAGCATAGCGACTCGGGTCGAGCAGCGACGAGATGCTGCAGGCGGCCGCGGGTCGAGGGGGTTCGCCCTCTGACATCGGAGATCTCCGCCGATGCGTGCGCTACGCCTCTTCCGATCGTTGCTCTGGGTACGAGAGCTGCGCCACGGAGTTCTCGCAGCCCGTGCCGAGATTCATCGCCACGATCTCCGCGACCTGCCGCTCCATCGTGCCTCGCCGCCGAGTCCGGCCAGTCGAGGGCTCGCCGCGCCTCTCGTCGTCGCCACCCAACGATCCAGGAGATGCCGATGAACCTACCCCTCGGAGCAGGACCGCTCGCCGCCATCGGCTTCGTCTGTCTGGTCGCCTTCCTCTTCGTCTACTCGATCCGCCACTGGCGTCGCCGCGCCGAGGAGATGGAGCAGCAGATGCCTCTGCTCGGCTACTCGAGCCTCGCCGAGCCGACGGCGGCCGAGCTGCTCCCGGACCTCCTCTTCCACCCCCACCGCTTCGCCGGCGAGGAAGGCTCCAGCAGCCGCTGGGGCGACCTGCGCCGCCACGTGCGCGCCGCGTGGCGCGGAGAGCTGGCCGGGCAGGCGATCGTGGTCGCCGACATCTCGGTCGATCGGCAGCGCCCCGAGGCCGGCCCGCATCGCGAGCACCGCACCCACCAGCTCAACCGCACCGTGGTGCGCTGCCAGCTGCCGCCGCCGCACCCACCCGACTTCCTGATCGAGGAACAGGTGCTGCTGAAGAGCCAGGTGCGCGGCGCGGTGCCGATCGACGGCCAGACCCTGCTGCCCGAGCACTACTTCGTGTACTCGCGCGCCGGCAGCGGCGAGCTCGAGGGCTGGGTCGACGGCGGATTGCGCGATCAGCTGGCTCGCCACCGCCTGTGGGAGATCGCGACCCACGACGGCGTGCTCTTCATGACCCGCAACCACAGCTGGCAGAAGCCGGACGAGATGCAGGGTTTCCTCGCCGAGGCCGAAGCCTTCCTCGGTTGTATCCTCGCCGGGCATGCGCGGCGATGAAACCGGCAGCGGGCGATGAGCGAGCTCGCGTCCACCGCCGTCCTGGTGTCGAGGATCCAGGCGGGCGATCTCGAGGCGCGCGAGGAGCTCTTCCAGCGATCGCTCCCTCTGCTGAGACGCTGGGCGCACGGTCGTCTGCCGCCCTACGCTCGCAACACCGCCGAGACCGACGACCTGGTGCAGGTGACGCTGCAGCGCGCCATCAACCAGCTCGGCTCGTTCGAGGTCCGGCACGAAGGCGCCTTCCTGGCCTATCTGCGACGCATCTTCCTCAACACCGTGCGCGACGAGATCCGGCGCTACGGCCGCTCGCCCGACTTCGTGGAGGTGGCGCCGAGCCTCGGCGACGATGCTCCCTCGGCGGTCGAGCGCATCCTCGGCAAGCAGAAGCTCGAGCGCTACGAGGCGGCGCTGGCGGCGCTGCCCGAAGAGCACCGCGAGGCGGTGATCCTGCGGGTCGAGTTCGGCATGCAGTTCGACGAGATCGCACGGGCGCTCGAGCGCCCGTCGGCCAATGCGGCGCGCATGACCGTCACCCGGGCCCTCGCCAAGCTCGCCGAGGCGCTCGATGAGTGACCCCGACGCGGCGGCCCCAGACGAGAGGAACGAACGGATCTACGAGGAGACCGCGGCGCGGGTCGGCGAAGGTCTCGCAGTCGACTGGGACCGGCTCGAGGCCGAGCACCCCGAGCTGCGATCGCGACTGCGCGCGCTACGACGGGTGCAGGAGATCGACAGCGCCTTCCGCGGCGCTGGCGACGAGATCGCGGGGGACGATCCGTCCTCCGTGTCGGCAGCCTCAGCCGGGCGCGGCGACAGCGCTCGCACGACGACTGCCTGGGGACCGTTCGAGCTGATCGAGCGGATCGGCGAGGGCAGCTTCGCCGAGGTCTACCGGGCGCTCGACCCGGTGCTCGACCGCGAGGTAGCGCTCAAGCTGGCACGTGGCGAGAGCGCTGCCCAGCGCCGCCGCTTCCTGCAGGAAGGGCGCCTGCTCGCCCAGCTCGACCATCCCGGCGTGGTGCGCGTGCACGGCGCCGCGGTGCACGACGACCGTGCCGGCGTCTGGATGGACCTGGCCGGCGGCCGCACCCTGGAGCAGCGGCTGGAGCAGGACGGGCTGTTCACCGAGCGCGAGACGATCGACGTCGGCCTGCAGCTCAGCGCCGCGCTGATGGCGGTGCACTCGTCCGGGCTGGTGCACGGCGACGTCAAGGCGGCGAACGTGCTGCGCCGGGAGAGCGGCGCGCTGCTGCTCGGCGACTTCGGGTCGTCGCTCGAGCTGCGGGCGGCCGATCGCCAGACCTCCGCCACTCCCCTGACCGCCGCTCCCGAGGTGCTCGAGGGCGCCCAGCCCGATGCGCGCTCCGACCTCTTCTCGCTCGGCGTGCTGCTCTACCGACTGCTCACCGGTGTGTACCCGTTCGCGGGTGACAGCCTCGAGCAGATCCGGGAACGGCAGCGCGCCGGAGCGCCGGCGCTGCGACGCCTGCGCCCCGAGGCATCGAGCGCCGTCGCCGACCTGGTGCAGCGCGCCCTGCAGGAGGACCCGAGCCGGCGCTGGGCCGACGCCGAGTCGCTGCACCGCGCCCTCGAGGGCCTCGCGGAGGGCGGAGCCGCGCCAGCTTCGCGGGGCCTCGCGGCGCGGGGAGTCGTCACCGTCCTGGTCGCCGGCGCCGTGCTCTCGACCGTGATCTGGTTGCTGTCGGCGCCGAGCCGACGCGGCCCCGACAGCGTCGACGTCGGGCCGGACGGTGAGGAGAGTGCTCCGTCCGCGGCGCTCTTCGACACCACGGCCCCGAGCCCTGGCCACGAAGAGACCGCCGGCGCGGCCGCGCCAGCCTGGAGCGTCGAGCTCTGGCGCACCGGAGACCGCGAGGCTCTCGGCGACGGCGACCGGGTGCGGGTCGGCGACGCCCTGCACCTGCGCGTCGACCATCGCGGCGACGAGCCGCTGTGGCTCTACCTGGTCAACGAAGACTCCAACGGCAGCGCCTTCACCCTCTTCCCGCTGCCCGGCTCGAGCCTGCGCAACCCCTTGCCGCCGGGCGAGCTCCGCCTGCCCGGCGCCATCGACGGTCGCGAGCAGGACTGGGTCGTGACCAGCCGCGGCGGGCCGGAGAGCTTCCTCCTGGTCACCAGTCGGGGGCCGTTGCCGGAGCTGGAGCGCGCGCTCGGTCGCATGCGGGTCGCCGGCAGCGAGAGCGGCCAGTCGCTCCCGGCGCCGGGCGACAGGGTGCGAGGCGTCGGCGGGCTCGAGACCTCGGTCAGCGGCGCACGGCCCCAGACGCTGCTGGCGCTGCAGGAGCTCGCGCTCGAGTCGGTCGAAACGGCGAGCGAGGCGCGGATCGTGACTCTGCGCGGCGAGGCGCCGCGCCAGTAACCGCGAGGTCATCGATGGAGCTCCCGGACATGCGAGCGAGTGGAGCGGCTTCGGAGTCGCGACGAGCGGAGGAGGCGCGAGCTCGCGCGAAGCGTCGACCATCGCCGCTCCTCCCCGCCCTCCTGCTGGGGGCCGGTGTTGTCGTCACCCAGCCGGGAGACGCCACCCAGCAGCCCGTCGAGACGACGCCAGCCTCGACAGGGGAAGCTGCGAGCGAGCCTCGATCCGCGCCCACCCTGACCGCCTGTCGCCCCGAGGGCTCGCAAGAAGAGGCGCTCTGCGGCGAGCTAGAGGTGCCCGAGGACTGGTCGGATCCGGAGGGGCGATCGATCCGCCTGGCAGTCACCGTGCTGCCGGCGCGCGGAACGGAAACGGACGCGCCGCTCTACCATCTCTCCGGCGGCCCGGGCTCGAGCAGCGGATTCCCGATCCTCGTGTACACCGGGTCGCTTCCCTGGCCAGCGATGCAAGGTGCGACGCGGCTGCGGGAGGGGCGGCGGATCGTGCTCGTCGACCACCGCGGCACCGGGAGCTCGAATCCACTGCACTGCCCGGAGCTGCCCAGCTTCGGCAGCCTCGACACGCTCTTTCCGCTCGATGCCGTGGCCGCCTGCCGGGACCGCCTCCAGAGACACGCCGATCTGACCCAGTACGGCGCACCGCAGGCGGTGCACGACCTGGAGGCGGTTCGATCTGCGCTCGGCGACGAACAGCTCCACCTGCGCGGCGGCTCGTACGGTTCGCACCTCGCTCTCGCCTACCTGCGCCAGTATCCGGAGCGCGTGCGCAGCGCGGTGCTGCAGGGAATCCTGCCGCTCGACAACCGGGTGCCGCTCGAGCACGCCCGCAACGCCGACCGGGTCTTCGATCTCGTCGTCGCGGAGTGCAGCACGGACGACGCCTGCTCGGCCGCGTTCCCCGATCTGGGGCGACGCTGGCGCCACGCCCTCGAAGGCTTGCCCGTCGTCGACCGGGCTGCGGGAGAACTGCCTCGCGGAGTGCTGGTCGAGCTGCTGCGCTCGACGCTCGGCTTCTACGCAGAGCAACGCCATCTACCACGCCGCCTCGATGCCGTCGCCCGGGGCGATCTCGCCGAGCTGCGCTCGATCGCCGAGCAGAGCCGCTCCTCCGACTTCGCGCTCGGTCTGTATCTCTCGGCGCAGTGTCCACACACCCTCGACGCCGAGGGCCACGTCTTGGAGACTGCGGGCACCGCCCTGGGGGCGTACCGGATCGAGCGTCAGCTCGCTGCCTGCGAGATCTGGCCGCGCGTGGCCTTGCCGCAGGGCTGGAAGGAGCCGGTCGAGGTCGACGTGCCGGTCCTCCTGGTCTCCGGCGCCTTCGACCACGAGACGCCGCCGGAGTGGGGCGACCGTGTGGCGTCCCGCCTGCCGCGATCGCGTCACGTCGTCGCGCCCAACCTGGGCCACGTGCCCTACGACGCCGGCGCCTGCTACTGGGAGGTGCTCGCGAGCTTCTACCGCGATCCCGACCCGATCGGCGTCGACACCTCCTGCCTGAGCGCGATCGAGCCACTGCCCTTCGAGCTGTCGCCCATGGACCGTATGGAGTGACCGGCCCGTAGCAAGACGCCCTGCGGCTCAGTCGAGGTCGCCGATGAGCTGGAACGCGGCCCAGTGGTAGGGATGGGCGTGCTCGGCCGCGGCGCCGCGCGCAGGCGCCACGCCGCCCACGGCGCGGGTACGCTCGGAGTCCGTCGGCGCGGAGCCCTTCAGCAGCGCCAGCTGGGCGGCGCGCAGCGCCTCCGACTTCGGGCGACCAGCGGACAGCGCCTCGTAGAAGCGGTCCATCAGCTCGGCGGTGGATTCGTCCGACACCTGCCAGAGGGAAGCGACGATCGAACGCGCGCCGGCGTACTGGAAGGCTCGGGTGAGCCCCACCAGACCCTCGCTGAAGCGCTCGGCGCCGAGGCCGGTCTCGCAGGCGGAGAGCGTGACCAGATCGGCACGCAGATCGAGCGATTCGAAGATCTCCCAGGCCTGGAGCAGACCGTCGGCGCGACGATCGACCACACCCGCGGCGACCTCGGGTGCCGGCGCCAGCACGAGTCCCGAGTCCAGCGGAACGCGCTCGTCGACGAAGCCGTGGCTGGCGATGTGGATCCAACGCGCCGCGGGAGCGAGCGAGCGGAAGCGGTCCTCGCGCGCCTCACGTCCGCCGAGCACGACGACCCGTCCCGGGAACCGGTCACTCAGCGCCCGCGCCTCGCGTGCGGCGGCGGGCAGTGGGCCGAGAGCCGCGAGCTCGCCGCCGAGCCGCTCCGCGGCCGGGCTTCCGGCGTCGGGAAGGTGGGGGTCGGCCAGCACCACGATAGGAGCGTCCCCGTTCGCAGCGGGCAGCTGGCGCAGCGTGCGCAGGAGGGTCGCCGACTGCACCGTCGCGACCGCCGCCCGCTCGACCAGGTAGCGGCCTCCGTCGTCGATCAGCACCTGGAACGGCAGGGTGTGCAGCGGGCCGTCGGGGCTGATCAACAGGTTCTCGAAACCGTCGATGCGCTCGGCGACCGGACCGAGCAGGCGGCGCCAGAGCTCTCTCGCCTGCTCGGAGAAGCCCTCGTCGCGCTGCTGCACAGCCTCGCGCAGCTCGTCGACTGCCGCCACCAGCTCGTCGCGCCCGAGCTCGATCGCTGCGGCGTCGACGAACGCCGGTGCATTGCCGTGCGCTCTGCCGAGAGCGAAGACGAGGCTGCGCTGCTCGCCGACCAGGTAGCTGATCAGGAGCGTCGAGGGGGGCAGCACCGCCAGCGCTCCGGCGGCGTCGAGCGGCTCCACCGCGGTGAGCTCGGCGTAGCGTGGGTCCGCCTGACGTAGCGCGCGTTCGAGCGAGGTCCGCTGGGAGGCCAGCTCGGCGAGGCGCTGCTCGACCTCCTGTCGGCGATCGGCCCGAGCATCGTCTCCCAGTTCGGCGTAGGCCTCGGCGAAGCGCTCCGCCAGCTCGCGCTGCTCGGCCCGCAGCTCGGGCGGCAGCTCGGCGGCGAGCTCGAGGTCGCGCGCCGCGATCAGGCCCAGCAGACCCCGTACGCGCGCGGCCTCGACCCTGGCGAAGGCGGCAGCGGGCTCTCCGGCGTCGACCAGAGCCGACGCGCAGCGTCCGTAGTAGTCGAGGTAGAAGCGGTCGAAGGCGCTGCCGGTCTGGCGGTTGCCGCCGAGCCGCAGCTTCTGCGACTCCAGCGCGTCGACCGCGGCGCAGTACGAGCGGCGCGCCTCTTCGGCGCGCCCGAGGTCCTCGAGCGAGCGACCGGCGTTGTGCAGGAGCTGGGCGTGCAGCGAGCTGTCCGGCGCCGTGCGCTCGACGATCTCGAGCGCCTCCTCGAACTCCGCCAGCGCCGCCTCGGGGCGGCCGAGCTTGCGCCGCATGCGCGCGGTGTACTCGAGCGCGTGGGCCACGCGCAGGCTGCCGGGCGCCGAGCTACGGGTCGACTGCAGAGCCAGCTCGAAGATCGCCAGAGCCTCCTCGCTGCGCCCCTCGTCGTCGAGGGTCGAGGCGCGGATGATCCTGCCCAGGGCGTGGGTCCGCGAGTCGGGAGCCACCTGGGCGGTGATCGCCTGCGACTCGTCGAGGTACCGGGCCACCTCGGTGTAGCGCTCCATCCGCCGGGCGTTGTTGGCGCGGTTGTTGAGGCACCGCGCCAGGGCGATGCTTCCCGGCACCTCCTGGCGGTAGATCTCGAGGGCCTCGGCGTAGAGCGCGTCGGCCTCCTCGTACTCACCGCGCTCGTTGTGCACGATCGCCAGGTTGTTGATCACGTCGGCCATGTCTCGTCGCTCGCCCTCGAGGCGGCGCTGCGCCAGGCTGCCCAGGCTGCGGCGGTGGTAGAGCTCGGCGCTCTGGTAGTCGCCCCGGTTGGAGGCGATGAGTCCGAGGTTGTTCAGATACATGCCGAGGTAACCCTCGGGCGCGGGCTCCATCGCCTCGAGCAGGCGCAGCGCCTGCTCGTTGGTGCGCTGCGCCGCCGCCAGCTCGCCGTGCCCCCACTGGGCCCTGGCCAGCGAAGAGAGTGCGGAGAGGTGGTCGAGGGAACCTGGCGCCAGCCGTTCGCAGATCTCGACCGCCTCGCTCGCCCGCCGTATCGCCGCGACGTAGTCGCCGAGCTCGAACAGCACGTTGCTCGCGCCCATCAGGCTCTGCGCCAGGAGAACGGTGGGCTCGCTCGCGGCCCGCCGCGCCAGGTCCACCGCCTGCTCGAGGTCCGCCCTCGCCTCCTCGAGCTGGTTGAGCCCCGCGCGGGCGCGTCCGAGCAGCAGCAGGTTCCGGGCCTCGAGGAGGGCGAGGCCACCGTGCTGGGCCTGTTCGATCTGTTGCGCCAGCAGCGTCACCTCGAGCGCCCGTTGCCACTGCTTCAGCTCGAGGGCGACCCAGGCGACGCCGCGCAGCAGGACCGAGCGGTGCGCGGCGGAGAGGCTCCAGTCTCCCATCGCCGAGGTCCGCGGTTCCTCCGCAGAGGACGCGGGCGGGTCCGGGTCGGGAGCCGATCCTGGGCCCGCCGCGGCGTCCTCGGTCCTCCACTCCGATCCGACCAGGACGCCGCCCCACGCCTCCAGCCGCTCGGCCGTCGGCTCCCGGCGCAGCGCCTCGAGGCCCCACCAGGCCGCCCTGGCCGGCTCCGAGGCCGCCAGCGTCAGGGCCTGGTCCCACAGCGCGGCAGCGGTCTCTGCCACCTCGATCGCTTCGCCAGCGTCGGACGCGGACCTCGCGGTGACCTCGCTCCAGGCGGCGTGGTCGGCGGCGGCCACCACGCTCGGTCTCAGCGTCGCCGCCGCCGGCACCCGGCGCCAGTCGCGGTTCCCTGCCGCGTCCTCGACCAGCAGCTCAGGGCGCAGATGAGCGGCCAGCACCCACTCGAGGTCGAGCGGAATCGTCAGCTCGGCAGCTGTGCCCTGCGTGGATCCCTCTTCGGGCGCCGCACGCCAGGCGTGCACCCGTTCCCCAGGCTCGAGGAGCTCGTACCAGGGCTCGACGACGAGCAGCTCGCCGTGCGCTGGCATCGCCAGCAGCAGAAAGAGCGGGGCGAGCAGCCGGCTCGGCCTGATCGCAGGTGGTTTCCTGCCACCGGCTCGCGGCGAGGAGAAGGGCTCGGGAGCGGGTGCGACGACGGAAGGCACGTCGCGAGTCTGCCAGCCTGGCGCCGCGGAAGCGAACCGCCGGCCGTTCGGCGATCCGGCCCGACGACTCGGGACGAGTCCTGGTCGCCGCCGCGCGATCTCCGCTGTCAGGAGCCGGTCGAACGCAGTCCGGCCTCAGTCCGCGAAGGCTGACACCCAGGGCACCAGAAGGTGCGGCGGTTGCCCCGTCCCATGCGCCGCTCGACGATCGGCGCCGCGCAATCGAGGCAGGCCTCCCCCACCCTGCCGTAGACGTGCAGGCGCGGCAGCCCCGGCTTCGACGACCTGCCTTCGCGCGGATCCCAGGTCGTGGTACGCAGCCACGGCCCGAGGTTCTGCAGCAGCAACCGGCGGGCGTCGCGGTACAGAGCGACGACCTCTGCGTCGTCTAGGATGCCGGCGGGAGTCGCCGGCTCGATGCGGTGCAGGAAGAGCAGCTCGCTCTTGTAGACGTTGCCGATCCCCGAGGCGACCCGCTGATCGAGCAGCAGATCGCAGACCGGGCGTTCGGAGGCCACGAAGCGGCGTGCCCGCGCCACCACGATGTCGTCGGCCGGGGCGATTTCGGCGAGCAGATCGGGGCCGATGCGCGCCAGCCCCGGCGTCGCCAGCCTTCGGCCACTCGGCACGCAGTCGGCGAGCTCGGCATCGAAGCAGACGAAGGCACCGTGGCGGTTGACCAGCACCAGGGAGCGCCTGCGCGGCGCCTCGAAGCCACGGCGGCGTCCCGTCGCCTCGGCGCCGACGCCACGGCTGAGCGAGGCCAGCTCGCCCTGCGATGCGAAGCGGCGCCAGTTGCCGTGCATGCCGAGGTGGTTGCGGATCGTCTCGCCACCTTCGAGCCCGATCAGCAGGTGCTTGCCGAGCGCCCGCACCGACTCGACGCGGCGCCGCAGGCTGGGCTCGGGTCGTCCCCAGAGCTCGACGTGCTCGAGCGGCTCCCCCACCAGGTGCGGCGCCAGTACCGCGGCCAGCCGATGGATCGTGTCGCCCTCGGGCATCAGCCGCGCTCTTCCTCCGGATCTCCTCCCAGTGCCGAATCCGACTCCGATTCCACGCCGTCGGCCGCGGCCTGCTCGGCGATCCAGCGCAGGGCCGCCTCCATCGGCTCGTCACGGCCCTGGCGCAGCCCCTCGCGGGTGTGCGGCACCTCGAGATCGGGCTCGACGCCTTCGCCCTCGACCCGGCCGCCGCCGGGGCGCTCGAGGTCGGCCATGGCGTGCATCAGGAAGTCGCCGTTGGGCAGTTCCTGGATCACCGCCGGCAGCGCCGCTCCCATCGATCGCTCACCGACGACGTGTGCCCGACCGAGGTCCTGCAGGCCGGCGGCGAAGATCTCCGAGGTGCTGGCGCTGAACTGATCGATCAGGATCGCCAGGGGTCCGCTGTAGGGCTCGATGCGCTCGCCGCTGCGCGACACCAGGCGCGGGTTGATCCGCAGGTGCAGGGTGTCCTGCCGGTACCTGAGGGTGCCGAGCGATTCGGCGGTGGGCACGAAGTAGCCTGCCAGGCCTGGCGAGAGGCCGGCGACGCCTCCCGGGTTGCCGCGCAGATCGAGCACCACGCCGGCGACCTGCTCCTCGCCGCCCAGCGCCGCCAGCAGCGCGTTCTCGAACGCCTCGGCCACCGGCATCATCCAGACGTTGAAGCGCAGCACGAGAGCTCTGCCGTCGGCATCGCTCCACCCCGGCAGCGGCGCCAGGGCGTCGGCGAAACGGAAGTCCATCGGCGGCAGGTTGCCGAAGGACACCGTCTTGGTGTCGGCGGGGATGGTGCGCCGCAGCGCCAGATCGTGGTCGACCGTGGCGCCACCTTCACCGGGCTCGACCAGGCGCAACCGGAGGGTGGTGTCCTCGTCGCCGAGAAGCAGTCGGCTGACCACCTTGTAGACCAACGCTTCGAGGGCCCGAGGCTCGAGCGAAGCGCCGAGGCAGCCCGCGATCTGCTCCACCGACTGACCGTCGACCTCATGCAGGCCCCAGCCGGGCGCCACTCCGGACTGCGCCGCCGGGCCGCCGTCATCCACCTGGACGACCAGGGCCTCGCCTTCGACGAAGCGGAAGTCGAAGCCCGGGCCAGCGCTCTGCAGCTCGAGGCCGTCGGCGGCGATCAGCTCCTGCACCCGCTGCGACAGCTCGCGTGAGCACTCGGGTCCGTCGTCGCTGACGCTCTCGTCACGCGAGTCGGCGGACGGAATCACCCCGAAGTGCGACTGCCCCAGGCGAGAGATCATCTCCTCGAGAACGTCACGCAGCTCGGCGTTGGTGCGCGCCTCGGCGGCACGCGGACGCAGCTCCTCGCGCACCGCCTGCCAGTCGAGACCGCCGAAGTCGGGGTCCCAGTAGCGCTGATCGATGAGCGACCAGGCCTTCTCGAAGCTCTCCATCTGCAGAGCGGAGGCTCCGTCGCTCGACGACGCCGCCGCGGGCGCCGCGAACGCGGCACCTGCCGCCAGCGCCAGCGTCGCCAGCAGCAGCACGCTGTTGCTTGGCGCTCCGGAACTCGCGGAGAGCGATTGCAGGATCGAGTGGAGGGGAGTCTGGCGCTCCCGACGGTTGCGGTGCATCTTCTGGTCTCCTCGGGGGCAGTGCTCGCCGCCGGCGCAGGTAGCTCGCAGTCTTGCGGCCGGGGCTCCAGCCGACGGCGACCCGCCCATCCTACGAGCCACGCAGTGCGCCTCTTCCCGCAGGGCCTCTGGCGTCGGCCTCGGCGGCTCGGGTGAAGAGGAGTTCGGCGGCCGGCGGCGCGCGGTTGTCGACCCTCTCGCGGCGGCTGGACGGCGGAGCTCCTGCGCGACCTGCGGTCGACCTCGTCCCAAGCCCGGCGAACAACGCCGTCGGCGCTTTGGCTATTCTGGGCAGCGAGCGACGCCGCAGCAGCACCGCGCGACGTCCTTGCCCGCCTCCCTCGTCCGCCAGCCGACCAGACCAGCGATGACCCACGATCCCGCACGCCCCACCACCTACTGGGAGTACATCAAGGTCGAGGAGCTGCTCGCCCTGCAGGGCGGCCTGTCGAGCGACGAGTCCGAGCTGAGCAACGACGAGGTGCTGTTCATCGTCATACACCAGATCGACGAGCTGTGGTTCAAGCTGCTGCTGCGCGATCTGGTGGCGACCCGCGACCTCTTCGCCCAGCGCTACGTGCCCGACACGGCGCTCGCCGCGGCGGTACGCGGCCTCGACCGCATGGCCAAGATCCTCCATCACGCCGCCAGCCACTTCGAGCTGATGGAGACCATGACGACGCGCGACTACATGGGCTTCCGCGACAAGCTCTACCCGGCGAGCGGCTTCCAGTCGGCGCAGCTGCGCGAGATCGAGATCCTGATGGGCCTCGAGCCCGACGAGCGGATCTCGCTCGGACACGAGAGCTACAAGAAGGCGCTCGAGCAACCGGACGGCTCGGCCTCGGCGGCGCTGCGCCGGGTCGAGGCGCGGCTCGACGACGCGCCGAGCCTGGTCAAGGCGCTCAGCGCCTGGCTCTACCGCACCCCGATCGACGGCTCGACTCCCGACGATCCGGGCGACCGCGAGACGGTCGAGGGCTTTGCCGAGCGCTACCTCGAGGCGATGCGCGGCGAGCTCGCCTCGCTCAGCGAGCGGGCGGTGCGCTTCGCGCTCACCGAGAAGGACCGCGACCGGCTGCGCCAGCGCTACGAGAAGGAGGTCTCCGGAGCGCGCGCCCACCTGCTCGCCGAGGAGTTCGAGGACCCAGAGCAGCGCTGGCGTCACCTGCGCACACGGGTGGCGATCCTGTTCATCGAGAGCTACCGCGAGCACCCGCTGCTGTCGTGGCCGCGGGCCGTGGTCGACCAGACGGTGGCTCTGGAGCAGGCGTTCCTGGTCTTCCGCCAGCGCCACGCCCGCATGGTCGAGCGGCTGATCGGTAGGCGCACCGGCACCGGCGGCTCGGCCGGCGTCGAGTACCTCGACCAGACGGCGCTGCGCTACCGCATCTTCAAGGAGCTCTGGGCGACCCGCACGTTGCTGATCCGCAAGGACGCCCTGCCCGAGCTCGCCGATCCCGACTCCTACGGCTTCACCTTCGACCGCGATCGCGACGGCCGTCGACGCGGCGTCGGAGACGCCGAGGGCGATCGCGGTAGCGACGACCGCTGAGCGACCGACGGGCGCAGGCGGAGTCGAGGCTAGGACCGGAGAGGGCGGAGATGACGGACGACGACAGCAGCGGCCCCTTCCCCTACGTCACCGCCGACGAGGCCACCGACTGCAGGTTCGATCCGCGCCAGGGGCACGCCAACCTCGCCCACTGGTTCGTGCACCGGCGCTGCGAGCTCGGCGACGGCGACCGCGTCGCGCTGCGCGTCGACGTCGAGGGGGCGCAGGGCACGGGCACGTCGTCGGTCGTCACCTACGACCAGCTCGCCGATCGGGTGCGCCGCGTGGCGTCGATGCTCGAGACTCGCGGCCTGCGCTGCGAGGAGCGGGTGCTGCTGGCGATCCCCGACGGGGTGGAGATGGCGCAGAGCATCCTCGGCGTCGTGCACGCGGGCGCCGTCGCGGTGATGATCAACCCCGAGCTCGACCAGGATCTGCTGCAGCACCTGCTCGACGAGTCGCGGGCGCGCCTGGTGCTCACCACGACGGCGCTGCGCCAGCGCCTCGAGGCCTGCGAGCGGCGTTTCCTGCTCGACGTCCTCTACTGGGACGACCCGGCGACGCAGGCGGCTTTCGAGAGGGCCGAGCCACGGCCCGAGCCCTTCGCGAGCCATCCCGACGACGCGGCGATCTGGCTCTTCTCCGGCGGCACCACCGGCAGGCCCAAGGCCGTCGTGCAGAGTCACCAGTCGTTCGTGCACACGACGCGGCGCTACGCCCACGGCGTGCTCGGGCTGAACGAGGGCGACGTGACCCTCTCGGTGCCCAAGCTGCACTTCGGCTACGCCACCGGCTCGAACCTGCTCTTCCCGCTCTCGGTCGGCGCCAGCGCCGTGCTCTTCCCCGAGCGCTGCACCGCGCAGCGCCTCTTCGAGCTGATCGAGCGCCACCGCCCCACGATCCTCATCAACGTGCCGACGATGATCGGCAAGATGCTCTCCGGGGAGGGCGTTGAGCAGCGCGACCTGTCCTGCCTGCGCCTGGTGACCAGCGCCGGCGAGGCGCTGCCCGAGGAGCTCGACCGCCGCTGGCGCGAGACCTTCGGCGCCCCGATCCTCGACGGCCTCGGCACCGCCGAGATGTGGCACGTCTTCCTCACCAACCACCCCGGCGACGTGCACCCGGGAACCCTCGGCCGCGCCGTCGAGGGCTTCGACGTCGAGGTGCGCGGCGACGACGGCCTGCCGCTCGCCGACGGCCAGGTCGGCTGGCTCTGGGTGCGCGGCGACTCGCGCGCCCACGGCTACTGGCAGCGGCGCGAGCGCAGCCGGCAGTCCTTCCGCGGCGAGTGGGTGGTCACCGGCGACATGGTGCGCCGCGACGCGAGCGGCGTCTTCACCTACTGCGGCCGCGGCGACGACATGGTCAAGGTCAGCGGCAAGTGGCTGTCGCCCAAGGAGGTCGAGAACTGCCTGCTCGGCCACCCCGCGGTGCGCGAGGCCGCGGTGCTCGGCGTCGAGGACGCGGCGGGTCTGGTGAAGCCGTGGGCGTTCGTGCTGCTGCAGGAGGCCGCCGAAAACGCAGAGTCCGATGACAGCGCTGCGACGAGCCGATCGGTCGCCGAGCAGCTGCGCCAGCACGCCCTCGCCTGCCTCGAGCCCTACAAGGCGCCGCGCGAGGTGCGCGTTCTCGACGACTTCCCGAGGACCCATCTGGGCAAGGTCGACCGCGGGGCGCTGCGGAGGTTGGCGCGGGGAGAGTGAGGGAGCGCCCGCGCGGGGCGCGGCGCCGTGTGGCGGGCGCTCGGCCCACTGCCTGGTGGGTGGGTGTGGCGAGGTGCGACGTGTCGCAGCATGAGACGCAGGTGTGGTCGCAGGAACGAAGCTCGTCGCGGCTCTGGATCGAGCTCGTTCCAAGGACATCCTCACCCCCACGCCGAAGCGAGCGACAGCGAGCTGAGCCGAAAGATGCGGAGTCGAGCCTGCGAAGAGTCCGCATCTACCCTCGTGTCCTCTCGCCTTGTAGGGGGAGGAAGCCAGATGCTCGCGCTCGACGATCGCTCTGGTGGCTGACGCGCAGCACCATCCGACGACACCGCTCGCCAGCGCCAAGCCCCAGAAGCCGCTTCGTCAACACCGCGCCGCCCGGTTCCCTCCCCCTACGAGGGAGAGGGACAGGGTGGGGGTGAGGATGTCCCTGGTATAGAGGTCGAATCTGAGCGGCGGGAGTCTTCCTGTTCGCGAACACCCTCGCGCCCCGATCAGCGACCGCGAGTCCGACGAGGGGACTAGAGGGCCAATGGTGAGGATGCACCAGGGACGAGCTCGGACCTGAGCGGCGAAGCCCTTGCGGCTCTCGAGCACGCCCGCGTCCCAGGCAGCCACAGGGCAACACCGCTAGTCTCGATCCACACAACCCCGAGATCCCACCACCCGGAGACCCCATGACCCGCCACCGCTCCGTCCCGCCGCTTCCACTCCTCGCTCTCCTGCTCGCCCTCCTTCTCTGCCTCCCGGTCACCGCCCAGACCCCGGTGCCCCACGCTCCCACCACCGGCGACGCCCTGCCGCCGGCGATCGTCGGCGAGGCCGGCGAGCTGATGGGCACGCGGCTGGCCTACTTCGAGGGCGACGCAGAGGCGAGCGGCTACCTCTCGGTGCCGGCGGGCGACGGCCCCTTCCCCTCGGTGATCCTGATCCACGAGTGGAACGGCCTGGTCGAGCGGGTGCAGCAGACCGCCGACGCGTTCGCCGCCGAGGGCTACGTCGCGCTGGCGGTCGATCTCTACAGCGGCCGCACCGGCACCAATCCCCAGGAGAACATGGCCCTGGTGCGCGAGACCCTGGCCGACGAGGCGAAGCTCATCGCCAACCTCGACGCCGCGGTCGCCTACCTGCGCGGTCGCGACGACACCACCGACAAAGTCGCCACCATCGGCTGGTGCTACGGCGGCGGCGTGGCCCTCTCCTTCGCCCTCGGCGGCGAGCACCACGACGGCACCGCGATCTTCTACGGCCGTCTGCTCGCCGATCCCGAGCAGATGAAGACCATCGACCACCCCGTCTACGGCACCTTCGTCGAGAACGACCGCGGCATCCCGGTCGAGGACGTCGAGAGGTTCGTCGAGACCCTGCGCGCCGCCGGCATCGCCAACGACGTGCACATCTACGACGAGGTCGCCCACGGCTTCTGGCTGCACGTCGACCGCGACCCGGAGAAGAACACACCCGCCGCGATCGACGCGTGGAAGCGGCTGAGGACGTACCTGCAGAGTGTGCTCGGCGGCTGAGGCGAGACCGCCGAGCTCGATCCCAAGAGGGCCCCTGCCCCTAGACAGCGCGAATCACCCGTTCGAGCTGTCGCTGCGCGCCTGTTCGACGATCCGGTCGAGCTCGGCCTCGAGATCCTTGCCGCGGTGCAGACCCTGCCGCGCGATGACCTCGAGATCGGCACGAGCGAGGTCGAGCTCCTCGGGCGGCGCCACCTGCACCAGCCCGACGGCATCGATCTGGTCCTGCGGTCGGCCCGCCAGCACTTTGAGTGCCAGCAGATCGCCGATGCGAGCCACCGGGACCTGGACCGCGTCGGTGATCGCCAGCCGCTCGGCGCGCGAGACCAGCCCCGCTTCGACGCCCGACGAGAAGAAGATCAGGTCGACGACCACCCCGTGTTCCTCCCCGGCTACTGGACTGACGACGCGAACGGTACCGAGCCTCCCCGTCGAGGTCTCCTCGAGGAACTCACCGATCGAATAACCGAGACCGCGCAGCTTCCCGACGAGTGCCTCGGCCTCGTCGTCGGACGACACCGACACTGCGACGTCGAGGTCGCGTGTGGTGCGCGGCTCGACCCGGGCCGAGATCGCCAGCCCACCGACCAACGCGTAGCGCGTGCCTGCAGACTCGAGGTCTCGCGACAACCTGCCGAGAGCCGCTTCGAGACCGGTCACGGAGTCCGCAGCGCCTTGCGCGGGCGGAAGAACTCCGTCTCGTTCTCGTGGCCGTCCTGTTCGAGGCGCCACTGCTGCAGTCGCTCGGCGATCTCCTCCTCCGTGGCGTCGGGGTGCCGACGCCGCAGCACCTGCTGCATCGCCCGCTCGGCGAACTCGGCGAGCTCGAGCGCGGCACGCAGCTTCTGTGCGGGTGTCCAGGAGCGCGGACAGGCCTGCGCGACCGTCGAAGAGTCGCTGTCCTCGGTCCTCGTCACGATCTCCGATTCTACCGTCCCGTGCTCTCGCGTCGAAGCAGTGGACACCGCTGGCTTCCGTCGCCTACAGCCCTCCCAGCCTCTCCACCAGCGCCTCGACGTCACCGCCGTCCTGGTAGACGCCGAAGCCGAAACGGATGCGCTCGCCACGCACGTCGGTGACGACGCCTCGCTCGGCCAGCCCCCGGTGCAGCGCCGCGGCGTCGGCGCGCTGGAAGGTGAGGAAGTGGCCGCGTTCGCTCAGCGAACGATCGGGGACGAGCTGATCGAGGCGCAGCGAGCCGGCGCGCTCCTGCTCCACGGCGTCGAGGAGCTGCTGCTGCAGCACCACGACGTGGCGGTGGACGTCCTCCACCGTGGCGCCGAGATCGTGCAGCCAGTCGAGCACCGCGAGCTGGCGGTAGAGACCGGAGGGATCGAAGGTGGCGCCGAACAGGCGCATGCCGTCGCGCGCGTAAGGGACCTCGTGCCCGCCGCCGCGCGGCTTGGCGAGATCGCCGAAGGCGGCGTACCAGCCGGTGTTGACCGGCCGCTCGGCGTAGCCGGGCGGACAGTGGGCGAAGCAGCATCCCTCGCCGGCCATGGCGTACTTGTAGCCGCCGGAGAGGTAGAAGGCGCGCTGCTCGAGGCCGCTCCAGTCGACCGGTAACGCCATCCAGCTGTGGTAGCCGTCGACGACCATCATCGTCTCGGCGGGCAGCGCCTCGGCCAGCTCACTCAGGGCCGGGAAGACGTAGCCGGAACCGAAGAAGACGTGGCTCAGGTAGCAGAGCTCGCCGCCGAAGGCGCGGGCGCGCTCGAGGAAGCGCTTTGGGAAGGTGGCGAACGGCTCGAGCGGCACCCGCTCGACGGTGACCTGGCCGGCCTCCTCCCAGCGCCGCGTCTGCCGTTCGAAGCTGTGGAACTCGCCGTCGCTCGACAGGATGCGCAGCGGCTCACCGGCCGGGCGCTCGAACGCCGAGACCAGGCGCACCAGCAGCTCGTGGGTGTTGGGGGCGAAGCAGAGACTGCGCGGATCGCTCAGGCTCAGGGCGCGGGCGATCGACTGCTGCAGCCGCGGCAGCACGTCGCCGAACACGGCCGCGTCCCACTTGCGGTCGACGTGGCGCGCCGCATCGAGCCAGACGCGCTGCTGAGCCTCGAAGGTGACGTCGGGCCAGTAGTGATGGCTGTGGGCGGCGAAGTGCAGCTGGTCGGGATCGGCGTCGCGGAAGCGGCTGAAGCCGGCCTTCCAGTCGATCGTCGCCGTGGCCGCGGCCGGCGGGCTGGCCGATTCGTGGCCGTCGCTCACGAGCCGGACGACTCCCCCGCCGCGACCAGCGTGCCCTCCGAACAGGTCGCCGCGTCCTGCGCGCCGGTGGCCGACGCCGCGCCTCGCTCGACGCCGTGCTCCGGAGCATCCTCCGTCCGCTCGTCCGGCCGGTGCGACGACGGTTTCAGCGCCCGACGGTCCTCGCGCCACTGCTCGCGGTCGCGCGCCGCCAGATGGAAGGCCTGGTCGCGGCCCGGCCAGTACTGCTTCGGCCACGGGTGACCGCGGAAGGCGTACCAGGCGGCGGCCTGGTTGGTGAACGACGGATTGCTCAGGTGGTGGCGGGCGATCGCCACCAGATCGGCGCGTCCCTGCAAGAGGATGGTGTTCACCTGGTCGGCGGTGGTGATGTTGCCCACCGCCATGGTGGCGATCTCGGCCTCGTGGCGCACCAGGTCGGCGAACGGGGTCTGGTACATGCGGCCGTAGACCGGCTTCTGCCACGGCACCGTCTGGCCGGTGGAGACGTCGACCAGGTCGCAGCCGGCTGCCGCCAGCAGGCGCCCGACGCTCGCCACGTCCTCTTCGGTGAGACCACCCTCTGCCCAGTCGCTGGCCGAGATGCGCACCGACATCGGCTTCCCTGCCGGCCAGACGGCGCGCACGGCAGCGAACACCTCGAGCGGAAAGCGCATGCGGCCGTCGATGTCGCCGCCGTACTCGTCGGTGCGTCGGTTGAGCAGCGGCGAGATGAAGCTGGCGAGCAGGTAGCCGTGCGCCATGTGCAGCTCGAGCAGGTCGAAGCCTGCCGCGTCGGCGCGCTCCGCGGCCCGGACGAACTGCTCCGTGACCTCCCGCATCCCGGCGCGGTCGAGCTCGGCCGGCATCTGGCTGACGCCTTCGTGGTAGGGCAGCGGCGAGGCCGACACCAGAGGCCAGTTGCCCTCCACGAGCGGCTGGTCCATCTCCTCCCAGCCGAGCTGGGTGGAACCCTTGCGCCCGGCGTGGCCGAGCTGCATGCACAGCTTGCCGTGACTCTCGCGGTGGATGAACTCGGCGATGCGGCTCCAGGCCTCGGTCTGTTCGTCGTTCCACAGACCGGTGCAGCCCGGGGTGATGCGGGCCTCGGGCGACGGACAGGTCATCTCGGCGACCACCAGGCCGGCGCCGCCGAGGGCGCGCGACGCGAGGTGCTGGAAGTGCCAGTCGTCGGGCACTCCATCGCGGGCCGAGTACTGCGCCATCGGCGAGACGACCACCCGGTTGGGGATCACCAGATCGCGCAGGCGCAGCGGCGTGAACATCGGCGGCGTGCCGGACGCCACGGCGTGCCCCTCGCGGCGCACCTGAGAGCGGAACCACTCGTCCACCGCGTCGGTGAAGCGCTCGTCACGCAGCTGCAGGTTCTCGTAGGTGATCTGCTTCGAGCGCGACATGACGCCGAAGGCGAACTGCTCGGGGTCGAGATCCCAGTGGCGCTCCATCGCCTCGAACCAGCGCAGCGAGACGTCGGCGGCGTGCTGCGTCTTGCCGACCTCTTCTTCGCGCAGCTCCTGGTAACGGGCGAGCGCCGCGGCGACTCCAGCACGCCGATCCGCTGCGCCGTCGCCGTCGAGATGCGGCTGCTGCTCGATCAGGGCCTCGAAGAGCGCGATCGCGTCCTCCATCGCCAGCTTGGTGCCGGAGCCGATCGAGTAGTGCGCCGTCGCCTTGGCGTCGCCGAGCAGGCACAGGTTGCCGCGCACCCAGCGCTCGCAGCGGATGGTCGGAAAGCGCCGCCAGATCGAGCGGTTGTCGATCAGGCGGTGCCCCGCGAGCTCCTCGCCGAAGATCTCCTCGATCACCGGGATGTGCTCGCCCTTCTGGTCGTCGAGGTGGTCGAAGCCGAGGCCGTGCCACGCCTCGGGTGTCGCCTCGATCACCCAGGTGCTGCGGCCGGGCTCGTACTGGTAGCAGTGGGCCACGATCGGGCCGTGCGCGGTGCGCCGGAAGAAGTACTCGAAGGCGTCGAACTCGCGCGTCGATCCGAGCCAGCAGAAGGGGTTGCGCCGCTCGTCGACCTCGACCCCGAAGTCGTGCGCGAAGGCGGTGCGGAAGCGGCTGTTGATGCCGTCGGCGGCGACCACCAGATCGCACCCGGCCAGCGGCGAGACTCCGGGATCGGGCTCGATCTCGACGCCGTGCTCGATCTCGACCCCGAGCTCCGTGCAGCGCTCCTCGAGCAGCCGCAGCAACGAGGCGCGCGAGCAGCCGGCGAAGCCGTTGCCGGCGACGCGGAAGGCGCTGCCGCGGAAGACGATCTCGACGTCGTCCCAGTAGGCGAAGTTGCGCCGGATGGCCTCGTACGAGGCCTGGTCGTGGTCACGCAGGAAGCCGAGCGTCTCGTCGCTGAAGACGACGCCGAAGCCGAAGGTGTCACCCGGCTGGTTGCGCTCGAAGACCCGGACCCGCCAGCGCGGCCAGCGCTTCTTGACCAGCAGCGCCAGGTAGAGGCCGCCGGGGCCTCCGCCGACGACCCCGAGATTCAATGCCGGCGCCTCGCCGTCGAGCCCCCCAGGCGCCGGGCCGCGGCGCGGATCGGCACGTCGGGCTCGGGATCTCCCACCGGCGGTGGCTCGTCGGGCGGCTCCTCGACCGGCGGGCGGCGCGGATCGGGATCGCCTCGGTCCGGCTCTTCACGGTCGGGGTCGCGGGTCGGTGGCTCGCGCCGCCGCGGCGGCTCGGGGCCGGGCTCGCCGGGCGGATCGCGCGGCGGACCGGGCGGACGGCGCTCCGGAGGAGGCGGCTCCCTG
>QQVD01000037.1 GCA_003388555.1 Acidobacteriota bacterium
CAGAGCTGCGGGAACGTCGAAGGGTTTGCCGGGCACTGGGCAGAGCTGCAGTGGACGCTGCTGGTGATCGCAGGGCTGGGGCGCTGGCCGTTGGTCGTCAGGTCCCACTCGGTGCAGGGCGCGTCGTCGGCGGCGCCACTGAGCTCTGCTGGCAGGCGATCGGACCGGCGCCCAGCGTCGGCTGCCGCCGAACGGAGTTGGCGGGAGCGACCGTTCTCGGCTGCTAGCCTGTCGGCGGTCTTCGCTGCAGCATGAACCGGGTGGGGAGGAAGCGGCAGATGCACGTGGGAGTGACCATCTTTCCGACCGCCGAGGCGATCGAGATGCCGGAGCTGGCCCGCGAGGCAGAGACCCGCGGCATCGAGTCGCTGTGGGTCGCCGAGCATTCGCACATCCCGTCGAGCCGCAAGACGCCGTTTCCCGGCGGCGGCGAGCTGCCGCGGATGTACTACGAGACCTACGATCCGTTCGTGGCGCTGGCCGCGGCCGCGGCGGTCACCGAGCGGATCAAGCTGGGAACCGGCATCTGCCTGGTCGTGCAGCGCGACCCGATCCACACCGCCAAGGAGGTGGCGTCGCTCGATCGGGTCTCCCACGGCCGCTTCCTCTTCGGCGTGGGCGGCGGCTGGAACGTCGACGAGATGGAGAACCACGGCACCGACCCGGCGAGGCGCTTCAAGCTGATGCGGGAGCGCATCGAGGCGATGAAGGAGATCTGGGGCCACGAAGAGGCCGAGTACCACGGCGAGCTGGTCGACTTCGGACCGCTGAGGATGTGGCCGAAGCCGGTGCAGCAGCCGCACCCACCGATCCACGTCGGCGGCGGTTTCCCCGGTGCGGCGCGGCGTGCGATCGCCTACGGCGACGGTTGGATCCCGATCGGCGGACGCGACAGCGGCCTCGAGGAACAGATCGGCCGCTTCCGCGAGATGGCGGGAGAGGCAGGCCGCGAAGGGCTCGAGGTGAGCATCTACGGCGTGCCGCCGAAGGCCGAGGTGTTCGTGAAGATGCAGGCCCTCGGCGTCGACCGGGTGATCACCTTCCTGCCGCCGGGAAGGCGCGACGAGGTGCTGCCGGTGCTCGACCGCATCTCCGCGGCTGCGCAAGAGGCACGAGCTGGAGCACCGGGATGACCGGCCCGCGCAGGTCGCGGCGGCGCGGTGACGGGGAGGTGAGCGGCCATGGCCTGGAGTGAAGCGGACATCCCGGATCAGAGCGGGCGGGTGGCGCTGGTGACCGGCGCCAACTCCGGGATCGGTTTCGAGGCGGCGCGCGGCCTGGCGGCGGCCGGCGCCGACGTGCTGCTCGGCTGTCGCAGTCGCGAGCGCGGTGAGGCGGCGATCGGCCGCATCCGGGCCCGCGTCGCGGATGCGTCGATCGAGCTGCTGCCGCTGGACCTGGCCTCGCTCGATTCGATCGCGGCGGCCGCCGACACGGTCGTCGGACACGGCCGGCTCGACCTGCTGGTCAACAACGCCGGGATCATGGCGCCGCCGCGGCAGGAGACCGAGGACGGCTTCGAGTCGCAGCTGGGCGTCAACCACCTGGGCCACTTCGCCCTCACCGGGCGCCTGCTGCCGCTGCTGCTCGAACGCCAGGGATCGCGCGTGGTGACGGTGAGTTCGAAGGCCCACGAGTGGGGCGAGGTCGACTTCGACGACCTGCAGGCCGAGCGCAGGTACTCGCGGTTCGGGCGCTACGGTGACAGCAAGCTCGCCAACCTCCTGTTCACCTACGAGCTGCAGCGTCGCCTCGAGGCGGCCGGCGCACCGACCGTCGCCCTGGCCTGCCATCCCGGCCTCACCGGCACCGAGATCGGGCGCCAGCTGCCGCTGGGCCGCGGTGTCGCAACGGCGCTCTTCGCCCGGGTGGCGCAGTCGGCGGCCCGTGGGGCGCTGCCGACCCTGCGCGCCGCCACCGACCCCGAGGCGCGCGGCGGCGAGTACTACGGCCCGGGTGGGTTCTCCGAGTGGGCGGGACCTCCGGTGCTGGTGCGTTCCAATCGCCGCAGCCGCGACGAAGAGACGGCGGCCAGGCTGTGGCGGGTCTCCTGCGAGCTCACCGGAGTGACGCCGCCGGTGTGAGGAGCCTCGCTCCGAGCCCGGTCTGGTGACCGGATCGGCGCCGGGAGCCGCGCTCTGATCCTCAGTAGCGGTAGACCGCGGCGATCTCGCCGCCGCCCGGCATGGCGTCCGGCTCCACCGCGTAGACCGTCGCGCCGGTGGCCAGACACTGCATCGCGGCGTGGTCGAGCAGCTCCTCGGCGTCGTCCTGCGGCGCTTCGAGACGCATCAGCTCGCGGCGTCGGGGGTCGTAGCGACCCCACACCTCGCGGCCGCGCGGCACGAAGAGCGCCTCGATGCGGCCTTCGTGCGCCGCGTCGAGGACCTCGGCCAGGCGATCGGAAGCCTTGCCGGTTCCGAGTCGTTCCGCGAAGCGGCCGGCCGCGGCCTGGCGCTCGCTGTCGAAGACCGGGCGCACCACCTCGAGCGCCCGCTCGTGCAGCTGCTCGTTGCTCAGGTCGTCGGGGTTGCCGACGACGCTCTCCTCGAGCAGCTGCGGATAGCTGCTGAGCTGGCGGAAGAGTGAGGTGACCTCGTCGACGCCGGCCAGCACCATCGGGATGCCGGTCTCCGAAAGGGTCTGGCGCAGGCCCCGATCGAGCACCTCGAGGAAGCGGCGCAGCTCGCTCTCGCGGTCGTCGGTGCCGGCGCCGTGGCCGTGGAAGATCGTCTCGCGGCGCGAACCGCCGCGCCGCTGGCCATGGAACTGCAGCGATCGCTGTTCCCAGTCGTAGCCGAGGGCGTCGGCGAGGCTCCGTGGCACCGCTTCGTCGAGCTCGATCTCGGCGCAGCGGTGGGGCGAGGCGGCGAGCAGTCGCACCTCGCCGCGCGACAGTGCGAGGACGTAGAAGCGGCTGCCCTGGGTGAGCAGCGGGAGCAGGGGCTTGAGGTAGAAGTGGTCGGCGACGTGGGCCCGTTCGCTGAAGGAGATGGGCAGCCGGAAGACCCGCTCGGTGTCGCCGTTGAGCAGCACCGCGAGGCCGTCGCTCTGATGGCGCCAGAAGTCGTCGTCGTCGAGCAGTCGCCTCGCCGGCTTCATCAGCGCACGGATACGGTCTTCCTCCAGCTCCCGCGCGGCGAGCTCGCGCTCGGCGCGGGTGAGCAGGTTCTTGAGCCGGATCGGGTCCTGCTCGATCTCGGGGCCCTTGCGGTGGGTCGGCAGGTAGATCGAGATGCAGGTCCCGCGGTGGGCTGCGAGCTCGGCCAGGTCGTCGCGGCGCAGCAGACGTGACGGGACCTGGCGGGGCGAGCTCACCGATCGACTGGGAGATCCGCTGGTGGCGGAGCCGGAGTTGCGGTCGTTGCTCTGGGTCTGACTCATGGGTACCTCTCTTCCGTGCTTCTCGATGGCGCGTCCCGGCTCCAGGCTCGGCTCGACATCGATCGCGCCACCCTCGACGCCGAAGGCGGCGCTCGACTCTTCGCTGTCGCTGAGAGCGTCGATCGCCCTTTCTCCAACTGTGAACAGCAAGCGCGGTGCCAGGAGAGACACTGCGTGGT
This sequence comes from Acidobacteriota bacterium, assembly GCA_003388555.1. Taxonomy (GTDB): domain Bacteria; phylum Acidobacteriota; class Thermoanaerobaculia; order Multivoradales; family Multivoraceae; genus QQVD01. The sequence continues at coordinate 3,564 of QQVD01000037.1, forward strand.
GCCGACCGCCGCTGGGCCTGAAGAGGCGCTTCGGGCTGAGGCCGGCGCCGCAACTCCGACCGGTTGGCCGCATCGCTTGCGGCCACGGCCGCGGAGGCGACGACATCAGCGTGACCCCGACGGGCGTGCGCTCGAGAGATCACCGGCGGGGCCGAGCTTCGGCGGGGACGTTCCCGCGACGCGCTACCATGGTAGCCGGTTGCGAGGCGCGACGATGTCGTCCGCTCCCGTGGCTCCTCCGTGGCGCGATGTGCTCCACGATGCACCTCAGGAGGCTGAGAATGGCTCTCGAGATCAGCAAGGACTCCATCGATCTCGGCATCGTAGTGCGCGATGCCGAACCGATGCTCGCCTTCTACCGTGACACCCTGGGTCTGCCCCACCAGGCCGACCTCGATCTCCCCGGCGGAATGAAGATGCATCGCCTGCTGGCCGGATCCTCGGTGATCAAGCTGGTCGCCTTCCAGCGCACGCCGGCTGCCGCCGCACCACCCGGAGGCTTGTCCGGAGGCAGCGGTTATCGCTACTTCACGATCACCATCTCCAACCTCGAAGAAGCGATGCGCCGGGCCGAGAAGAAAGGGGCGAAGATCGCGATGCCGATCACCGAGATCCGACCCGGGATCCGCATCAGCATGGTCGAGGATCCCGAGGGCAACTGGGTGGAGCTTCTCGAGGAGGACTGAACCGACGCCGTGGGCCGGTCCGGTGCCGGTGCCGCGGCACGCCGGCTCTCAGAGCCCCAGCACGCCCTGCTGCCCGTAGTAGAAGAAGCCGGCGACGCAGCCGGTGAGCAGCGTCGCGATGGTCGCGGCGACCAGGGCGCGCAGCGCCAGCTGGCCGAGGTCGCCGAGGCGCTCGCTGGCCAGTGCGCCGAAGCCGCCGAGCGCGACGCCGACACCGGCGACGTGGGCGAAGCCGCACAGCGCGTAGGACAGCACCAGGATCGAACGCGGCGACAGCTCGCCGCTGTCGGCCATCTGGCCCAGATCCTGATAGCTCACCACCTCGGTGAGAACCAGTCGCTGCCCGAGCAGGCGGGCCGCCTCGGAGAGATCGGCCGGCTCGATGCCGAGCAGCCAGGCGAAGGGCGTGAACAGGACCCCGAGGACTCCGGCGAGGGTCGGCGGCGCCTCGCCGCCGCCGAGGGCGGCCGGCAGCAGGGCGAGCAGTGCGTCGACCAGCGCCACGACCCCGAGCACGGCGATGAGGATGGCGGCGATTCCCGCAGCGATGCGCAGGCCGGCCATCGCCCCGGACGCGAGCGCCGCGACCGGGTTGTCCTCGGTCGGCATCGAGTCGAGCCGTGGCACGGCGCCGAAGGTCTCCGGCGCGTCGCGTTCGGGGAGCATCAGCTTGGTGACCAGCACGGTGCAGGGGATCGAAAGGAGCGAGGCTGACAGGAGGTGGCCGGCGATGCGAGGGAAGGAGTCCTGCAGCAGCACGACGTAGATCGCGAGCGTCGTCGAAGCCGTCGTCGCCAGGTTGGTCGACAGCACCGTGAGCAGCTCGGAGCGGGTCATGCGCTTCAGGTAGGGCTCGATCGCGGCCGCGGTCTCGACGCCGAAGAAGATGTGCAGCGCTCCCGCGAGGCCTTCGGCACCCGAGAGTCGAAGGCTGCGATGGAACAGGCGGGCGAAGATGCGCACCACCGGAGCCACCAGCCCGAGGTGGTGCATCAGCGCCATCAGCGAGGCGAAGAAGATGACCGCCGGCAGCACCTGCGCCGCCAGCACCACGCCGATCGAAGATTCGCCGGCCGCGGTGCTCTCGCCCGGTCCCAGGGCGAGCGGACCGAACAGGAACTCGGCGCCGGCCCGGCTGGCTCCGATCAGCACCAGCACCGCCCGGTTGACCAGCAGCAGGGCCGAACGCACGGGCGGCAGCAGGAAGATGGCGCCGGCGAGCCCGAAGGTCAGCGCGGTCGAACCGAGCACCGTGCGCCACGAGACCTCCCTGCGGCAGCCACCGATCGACCAGGCGAGGAGGCAGAGGACGCACCAGCCGCCCAGCGAGACGAGATTGAGCAGGCTCATGCCGGGAGTTTCGGGGCCAGTCGGAGTCGTGGGGGATGGGTGCGTCAGCCGGCCGGCCAGTAGCGCGCCCGCAGCTGCTGCTTGTACAGCTTCCCGGTGGGCAGCCTCGGCAGGCGATCGACGAAGTCGAACGAGCGCGGCACCTTGAACGACGCCAGCCGCTGCCGCGCGAAGTCCTCCAGCTCCTCGGCCAGCCGGTCGTCTGGCTCGACCCCCGGCGCCGGTTCGACGACCGCCTTGACCTCCTCGCCCATGTCTTCGTGAGGCACTCCGATCACCGCGACGTCGAGCACCTTGGGATGCAGCACCAGGACGTTCTCGATCTCCTGCGGATAGATGTTCACGCCACCCGAGATGATCATGAAGGCCTTGCGATCGGTGAGGAAGAGGAAGCCGTCCTCGTCGAGATAGCCGACGTCTCCGAGCGTCGTCCAGCGCGGTCGGTGTGGATGGCGCGACTCGGAGGTCTTTCCCGGGTCGTTGTGGTACTCGAAGAGCTCGACGTCCTCCTCTTGCTCGAAGTAGATCGTGCCCGGGCTCCCCGCGGGCAGCTCGGCGCCTTCTTCGTCGCAGACGTGCACCGTGGCGTTCACCGGCCGGCCCACGGAGCCCGGCTTGGAGAGCCAGGTGGTGGAGTCGATGAAGCAGGTGCCGTTGCCCTCACTCCCGGCGTAGTACTCGCGCAGGATCGGTCCCCACCACTCGATCATCTGGCGCTTCACCTCGACCGGGCAGGGCGCGGCGGCGTGCACCGCGACCTCGAGGCTCGAGACGTCGTAGCGTTCACGGATCTCGCGCGGCAGCTTGAGCATGCGGCTGAACATCGTCGGCACCCACTGGGAGGTGGTGGCCCGATGCAGCTCGATCGCCGCCAGGGCCGCCTCGGCGTCGAACTTCTCCATCACCACCACGGTGCCGCCCTCGGCCTGGGTGCCGGTGGTGAAGGCCAGCGGCGCGGCGTGGTAGAGCGGCGCCGGGGAGAGGTAGACGCAGCACTCACGGATTGCGAACAGGCCCTGCCGGATGGCGCTCTGTTTGGGATCCGGTGCGTCGACGGTCTCCCCGGTCAACGGCCGTTTGATGCCCTTCGGGCGCCCCGTCGTACCGGAGCTGTAGAACATCGTGCGCCCGCGTGGCTCCTGGTCCAGCCGCCTGGCCGGCGCCGCCGCGAGAGCGTCGCCGTAGTCGTCGTAGCCCTCGATCGCGCCTCCGACGGCCAGGCGCTCAGGGCAGCGCCCCAGGTCGTCCAGTCGCTCACCCAGCTCGGCGGCGACCGGCAGGGCGGCCGATGCGACCAGGGCCTTGGCGCCACAGTCCTCGACGATGTAGGCGGCTTCGTCGGCTGCCAGATAGCGGTTGACCGGCGTCAGATAGAGACCCGAACGGATCGCCGCCCAGAAGACCTCGAAGTACTCGATCCTGTTGTCCAGGTAGGCGGCGACGTGGTCGCCCGGCCTCAGTCCGAGCCCGTGCCAGTGCTGGGCCAGCCGGCACGACGCCGCCTCGAGCTCGCCGTACGTCGCCCTGGCGCTGCTGCCGGTGAGCACCACCGCAGGTCGATCGGGATGTTTGTCGCTGAAGGCGCCTGGATACATCGGGGCGGTGGCGTCGGCCGGACGGTGGGGATCGCGGCGAGTGTAGTGCACCGGGAGGGGAGGGGAGGGGAGGGGACGGGGGTTAGGGGGCAGGGGTTGGGGGTTGGGGGGAAGAGGGAAAAGGGAAGAGGGAAAAGGGAAGAGGGAAAAGGGATAAGGGACAAGGGACAAGGGACAAGGGAAAAGGAACAACGGAGAGGGAGAGGGAGAGGGGTCAGGGGTTGGGGGTTTGGGGGTTGGGGCTGAGGCGGAGAGGCAGGCAGGCAGAGAGGCAGAGGGCGGAGAGGCAGAGCGGCAGAGGGATAAGAGGCAGAGGGGAGAGGGAGGAAAGAAACGGCAGGCGGGACCAGAGGATGCGGGAGAGGGCAGTGGACGGAGGTCGAGCCCTTCCCGCCTCTCCGGGATCGGCGAGCAGAGCGCGGCTCTGGAGTAGCCGGCCTCTTCTCCACCTCGACAGCACTCCCCGAGCCGGGCAGTCATCGAGCGGAGGCAGCGCGCGGCGGCCCCCGCCTCGGCGAGCTGACGACGATCTCTTCGTGTGCGCTCGTCTTCGTGGAGCCGCGGTCTGCTCTGGCTTCCTGGAGGACGCGGGAGACGAAGGTGGTGAGCTCCGTGCCGCTCCCACTCCCCTGTCCGCGTGCAGGCGCGCGCCGAAGCGAGCGCCAGATCCAACCGCAGGGGCCCTACTCTCGCAAAGCCAGCGTCGGGGCCAGGCCCGAGGCGCGGCGCGCCGGGATCCAGGTGGCGGCGAGCGCCACCAGCACCAGGGTGGCGACGATCAGGGGCAGCAGCACGACCGGGGTCGAGGCGAGCTCGCCCAGCGATCCGACGATCAGCCGACGGATGGCGAAGGCCATCGGTGCGCCGATCAGCAGACCGATGACGGTCAGGCGCAGGCCCTGGCGCACGATCAGTCGCAGCACGCTGCCGCGTCCGGCGCCCATCGCCATGCGCACGCCGATCTCCTGGCGCCGCTGACTCACCGAGTAGGCGAGCACGCCGTACAGCCCCATCGCCGCGAGCACCAGCGCGAAGAGCGCGAAGGCGCCGACGATGTAGAGGAAGATGTCGATGCCGGTGAGCGATCTGGCGATCGACTCGTCGAGCGTCATCAATCCGCCGACCGGCAGCGCCGGATCGGCGCTCCACACGGCGGCGCGCAGCGGATCGGCGATCTGCTCCGGCCGCGCTCCTTCGACCCGGAGCAGCCAGGCGAAGCGGGCCGTGGGGTGCTGCTGATACGGCAGGTAGACCACCTCCGAGGGGCCGTCGATGACGCCGACCCGACGGTGGCGCACAGCCTGCACCACGCCGACGATCTCCACCTCCCGCTCCAGCAGTCGCACCCGCTCTCCGAGCGGTGAGCTGTCGGGGAAGAACCGGGCGGCGAACTGTTCGTCGACCAGGGCCACCGGCGCGGCGCCGCTGCGGTCGGCCGGCTCGAAGTCGCGTCCCTGCAGCAGCACGAGTCCGAGGGCGTCGAGATAGCCGGGATCGATCGCCAGCCAGGTCGTGCGCGGAGTGCCGCCGTCGACCGTCTCCTCGCCGACCACCTCGACCGTGGTCATCGGGACGTTGCGCTGGCGCGGCGTGGTGGTGGCGGAGCTCACCGCGACGACACCGGGCAGCGAGCCGAGCTCGCGCCGCAGCGTCTCCTGCAGGCGGAGTCGCGACTCCTCGTCCGGGTAGTCGTTCGGCGGCAGGGTGAGCGAGAAGGTCATCACCCCGTCGCTGTCGAAGCCCTGAGCGCCGTACTGCACGTCCCAGAAGGCCCACAGCAGCACGCCGGCGCCGCTGAGCAGGGCCACGGCCAGCGCCACCTCGGCGACCACGAAGGCCTGGGACAGGCGGTTGCGCCCCCCGGAGCTGCCGTGACCCGAGCCCTGGCGCAACTCGCCGACGAGGCGGCCGCGCACCGCCTGGGCGGCCGGGATCATCCCGAAGACGAGCCCTGCGGCTGCCGAGATCCCCAGCGAGAAGGTCAGCACGCCGGCGTCCATCACCGGCAGGATCGCCTGCGGCAGCCCGGCGGCCAGAGCCGAATGCAGGAAGCGGATGAGCAGGAAGCCGAGGCCGGTGCCGAGCAGGCCGCCGAGCATCGCGAGCACGACGCTCTCGGTGAGCAGCTGGCGCAGGATGCGGGTCTTGCCGGCTCCCAGCGCGCTGCGCATGGCGAGCTCGCGTCGGCGCGCCTGGCCGCGTGCGAGCAGTAGGTTGCCGATGTTGGCGCAGGCGATCAGCAGCACGAAGAGGCCGGCGCCTTGGATCAGGCTGAACAGCATCTCGTCCTCGGGGCCCGGCACCTGGTCATTGAGCAGGCGCACCACGGCGGTGCGGTCGCGGTTCGGCTCCGGGAACAGTCGCTCGAGCTCGCTGGCGATGCTCGCCAGATCCTCTCCGGCGGTGACTTCGTTGTGCCCCGGGGCGAGTCTGCCCAGCAGGTAGTCGAGGCTGCGCTCGGCGCGCTCGGCGCTGGCCGCGTCGAGCTCGAGCGGCAGCCAGATGTCGGTGGTCCAGCTGAGGAACTCGAACGACTGCGGCAGCACCCCGACCACCTCGGTCGGAGCGCGGTCGATCAGGATCGTGCTGCCGACGATGTCCTCTCGGCCGCCGAATCGGCTCTGCCAGAGGTCGTGGGTGAGGATCGCCACCGGCGCTGCACCGGGCGTCGAGTCCGCGTCGACGAAGGCGCGACCGCGCTCCACGGTGCCACCGAGCATCGGCAGCAGCTCGGGGGACACGACGTAGGCCTCGAGCAGCTCCGGTGGCCCGTCTCCGGTCAGGTTGAAGGAGCCACTCGCCACCGCGGCCAGCGAGCCGAGGCTCGAAGCACGACTGCGGTAGTCGAGGTAGTTGGCCACCGAGACGTTGCCGGCGGCTCCGGTGCGGGTGTCGCGCTCCCAGATCATCACCAGCTCGTCCGGATCGGGGAACGGCAGTGGTCTGAGGATGTAGCTCTGCAGGATCGCGAAGACCGCGGTGTTGCCGGCGACGACCAGCGCCAGGCAGGCGATCACCAGACCGGTGATCCAGCGTTGTTTCAGCAGCGTCCGCAAGGCGAACCGGATGTCCTGAAGCATGGTGGCTCCTCGCGTCCGGCCCCTCGCCCGGGCCGTTGGACGGTGCTCCCACGCGCCGCGAGGCGATCGCCGGGATCGCTCGTGGGTTCCCCAGGGAAGACGTTCCACGGCCGGCTCAGGTTTCCGCGGCCAGCGAGACCGGGGCAGGTGGTCGTGCCCGGGCGACTGGCTGAAGAGGACTCCGAACGGCGGCGAGCTGCCTTCCGGCAGCGCGGCAGCGCGGCGGTGCGACGGTGCGGCCATGGCAGACTCGGCCCGGCGTCCGAGCACCCGGACGCCGTGGCTGCGGGAGCTCCACGCATTGGCCGACACCCAGCTCGCTTCGCAGGTCGGGACCGAGGCCGCCGACCGATCTCTCCCAGAGCCGCCGGGCGGGCTCGACGACCCCGTGCGCCGCTCGCCGCGCGGCGGTGCCCTTGGCGAGCTCTTCTCGGGACCGCTGCGCGTCGAGGCCCTGTTCGTGGCCATCGGTCTGGCCAGTCTGCTGGCGGGGCTGCTGGCCGAGCTGCGCGGCGCCGAGGCGCTGTCGTGGGGGCTGTACCTGATCTCCTACGTCTTCGGCGGCTGGTACGGGGCAAGGGCGGGGTTCGAATCTCTGCGCGAGCTGCGCATCGACATCGACCTGCTGATGGTCGTCGCGGCGCTGGGCGCGCTGGTCGTGCAGGCGCCGTTCGAGGGCGCCATGCTGCTGTTCCTGTTCTCGCTCTCGAACGTGCTGCAGCAGTTCGCGGTCGGCCGCTCCCGCTCGGCGATCGCGGCCCTGCTCGAGCTGCGGCCCGAAGTGGCGCGGGTGCAGCGGGGTGACCAGTGGGTGCTGGTCGCGCTCGACGAAGTGCGCGTCGGCGAGCGCTTCGCGTTGCATCCGGGAGATCGCATCCCCCTCGACGGCCGGGTGCTCGAAGGGCACGGTTCAGTCGACCAGTCGTCGCTCACCGGAGAGTCGGCGCCGGTCGGCAAGGGCCCGGGCGACGAGGTCCTGGCCGGCACGATCAACGGCTCGGGGTCGCTCGAGGTCGAGGTGCTGCGCGCGGTCGGCGACAGTGCCCTGGCCCGCATGATCGCGATGGTCGAGAGCGCCCAGGAGGAGAAGGCCGAGGCGCAGCGCCTGATCGACCGTCTGGAGCAGCCCTACGCGCTCGGCGTCATCGGCCTCACCCTGGCTGCCATCCTGCTGCCGCGCTGGTTCTCCAGCGAGCCGTTCGCCGATTCGTTCTACCGCGCCATGACGCTGATGGTGGCGGCGAGCCCCTGCGCCCTGGTGATCTCGACGCCGGCGGCGGTGCTCAGCGCGGTCGCCGCGGCGGCGCGCAGCGGAGTCCTGTTCAAGGGAGGAGTGCACGTCGAGACCGCCGCGAGCATCCGCACCGTCGCCTTCGACAAGACGGGCACCCTCACCGCGGGCCGCACACGTCTGGTCTCGGTGGTGCCGCTGCCGGGGGCGGGCGCGGACCGGGAGTCCCTGCTGCTGCAGGCGGCCGCGGTGCAGAGCCACAGCGAGCACCACCTGGCGCGGGCGACGCTCGACGCGGCGGCGGAGCTGCCGGGTCCGCCGCGGCTCTCGTCGTCGAGCGACTTCGAGGCGGTCGTCGGTCGCGGCGTGCATGCCCGGCTCGAGGACTCGGGTCTGCGGGTCTTCGTCGGCAACCCGCGCTACTTCGAGGAGCTCGCCGGGAGCCGGGGTGCGATCGCCCGCGCCGAGGAAGCTCTCGCGATCGTCCGGCAGTTGACCGAGGCGGCGCAGACCGTGGTGCTCGTCGGGCGTGGGCGGGGCGATGCCCCGGTCGAGATTCTCGGAGTGCTCGGCTTCGCCGATCAGCTGCGGGCTGGCGCACGGCGCACGATCGAGGCGCTGCGTGCAGCCGGCGTCCGCCAACTCTGCATCCTCACCGGCGACAACGAAGCGGTGGCGCGCACGATCGGCGACGAGGCCGGGATCGACGCGGTGTACAGCGGGTTGCTGCCGGAGGACAAGGTCGAGCGGCTGCGCGAGCTGGAGCGCCTGCACGGCCCGATCGCGATGGTCGGTGACGGTGTCAACGACGCTCCGGCCCTGGCCGCTGCGACGCTCGGCGTGGCGATGGGCGGCGCCGGCACCGACGTCGCCCTCGAGACCGCGGACGTGGTGCTGATGTCCGACGAGCTGGACAAGATCCGCTACCTGCTCGAGCTGAGCCGTCGCACGCGGCGGGTGCTGATCGCCAATTTCACGATCTCGCTGCTGGCGATGGCCGTGATGGTGGTCGCGATCCTGTGGGTGGGGCTCAGCCTGCCGCTCGCCGTGGTCGGGCACGAGGGCAGCACCGTACTGGTGTCGCTGAACGGGCTGCGACTGCTCGCCGCGAAGGATGTCGGGCAGAGCGCCCGAGCGTGACGGCAGGCGGATCGATCAGGGCGTCCGTCGAGCGCGCAGCCGCAGATCGTGGTCGCGCACCTCGGTCGCCACGGCGCGTCCGTTCTCGAGCGTGAAGCTGAGCCGGACCGCCGGAGCGGCCCGCGGTGCCAGCTCCATGGTGCCGGCGGCGATCAGCAGACGGGGAAAGTCACCCGCCATGTCGAAGTAGAAGTCGCCGCGGCGCCAGTCGATCGAGAAGCGCTGACCCTCTTCGTCGCCCCACGCGTAGGTGCCGACGAACGCCTCCGGTGGCGCCGCGAGCTCGGCTCGCGCCGGTGCCGGGTCGGCTCCGCCGAGCTGCTGGAGGTAGCGCACCACGTCCCGGGCCGCCTCGCCGCCGGCGCGCGCGTGAGCCATCAGGGTGATGCCGTGCGGGCCGAGAGTGCCCTGCACGCCGGGAACCCTCTCCACGGTCGCCCGTACCACGTCGAGGTGCCCCAGCATCGCGTGGGTGTACAGGTCGGGGCGAGCGCCGTGATCGAGCAAGAGGCGCGCGATGTCGGCGCGGCCCATGTGCCCGGCGGCGCCGATCGCGCTCTCCCAGTCGCCGAAGCCCCAGTCGATGGCGGCGTTGGCGAGCGCCGGGCTTGCGGCCAGCTGCTCGCCGAGCGCCTCGATGTCCGAGTGGGCGTGCAGCACCGCCAGTCGTACCCGCTCCGGGTCCTGGGCTGGAAAGAACGAACCGGGTAGGGCGTCGACGACGCGAGAGCTCGCGCCGCGCGGCAGACCCAGGACGAAGCCGGCGCCGAGCGCGCTGGCCAGACCGCGACGTGAGATGGCGTGGTGCATATCGATCTCCCTCTGCACGTCCCAGTGGCGCGACGACCTTCGTGAACCCCGATGGGGCTCGGGCACCCTGATGTCGGTACGGAGGGGATCGCCTTCTGGTTCTGGCGCGGCCGCTTCCCAGACCCCGAAGTGCAGGGATCTCCGGCCGCCAGCAGCTCGACACCGATCTCGAGGCGAAGTTCTCGGCGGCGCGCTCGCCAGCGCTCCATCGCACTCGGGGCTGACAAGATCGTCCCCGGTCAACCGTGCCATCGATCACACCATCCGGAGCGGCGAGCGAGAGCTCGAACGCCCGGTACGACGACCTCAGAGGTCAAGAAGGGGGATCTCCCGTGCTCCAGGCTCATCGACTCGTCCGCGGAATCCTGCTCGGTCTTGCCGCCTCGATGCTGGCCTCCCTTTCGGCTGCCACCGGTCAGCCGTCTTCCATCGATGCCGCCGGTCCCACGTACGCCGAGCGTCTCGGCTGGCCGCCCGGCACCCGGGCGCTGATAGTGCACGTCGACGACGCCGGGATGTCGCACGAGTCCAACCTCGGTGCGCTGCAGTCGATCACCGAAGGGATCGCCAACTCGGTGAGCGTCATGATGCCGTGTCCGTGGGTGTTCGAGTTCGCCGAGATGCTGCGCAGACATCCGGAGATCGACGCGGGCCTGCACCTCACGCTGACTTCCGAGTGGGACCTCTACCGCTGGCGCCCGTTGCTGGCGGGTACGGCCCCGGGCCTGCTCGATGACCAGGGAGTGCTGCCGGCGACCGTGGCCGAGGTCGTGGGGTCGGCGACGGCCGACGAGATCGAGGCCGAGATCCGGGCGCAGATCGCGTATGCCCGCCAGCTCGGCATCGAGCCGACCCATCTCGACTCGCACATGGGCACCCTGTTCGCCACCCCGCAGCTGCTCGAGCGCTACGTCGAGGTGGGTATCGACACGGGCATCCCGGTCATGCTGCCCGGAGGGCACGCCACGCTGCTGCTGCAGCAGTTGAGAGCGGAGGGCGGTGCCGCGGCCGTCGAACGTGCCGCGCAGCTCGAGCAGCTCGGGCGGCAGCTCGGCGATCATCTCTGGAGCTCGGGGTTGCCGGTCATCGACGACCTGCACAACACGACTTACGGCTGGATCCCCGGCGACGGTGGCGAAGGGCTCTCGGACGCCGAGCTGCGCGAGTACAAGGTGGAGCGCTACGTCGCGGCGATGAGCGAGCTGCGGCCGGGGATCACCATGATGATCAACCATGCCTCGGCAGCGGGCGAGCACTTCCTGGCCATCTCGGGGTCCGGGCCGACCCGCCGCGGCGACCTCCTGGCGCTGCTCGATCCGAGGGTCGCCGCGGCGGTCGCGGAGCAGGGGATCGTGCTCACCACCTGGCGCGAGCTGATGGCGCGACGCAGCGCCGTGGCGCCGGCCGAGGCCGCGGCCACGTCGGGCTCGGCCGCGGCGGCGCAGCGGGCCGCGGCGCCGCGACCCTGAGACCGACCGCGGTCAGCCGCCCACCCGGGTCACTCGTCCTCGACGGTGACCTTCTCCATGGTGTCGCCCTGGCGGATCGCGTCGACGGTGTCCTGGCCGTCGATCACCTTGCCGAAGACGCTGTGCTTGCCGTCGAGCCACGGGGTCGGCACGTGGGTGATGAAGAACTGGCTGCCGTTGGTGTTCGGCCCGGAGTTGGCCATCGACAGCACACCGGGCCCGTCGTGCTTGAGCTCGGGATGGAACTCGTCCGAGAACTTGTAGCCCGGGCCGCCGGTGCCGGTGCCGTTGGGGCAGCCGGTCTGCACCATGAAGTCGGAGATCACGCGGTGGAACTTGAGCCCGTCGTAAAAGCCCTCTCCGGCCAGCTTCTCGAAGTTGCCCACGGTCTTCGGGGCCTTGTCGTCGTGCAGTTGCAGGCGGATGGTGCCGCGGTTGGTCTCGATCGTCGCAGTTTTCATGATTCTCGTTCCGTGTCATGGCCGGAGCGGGGCGGCCCCCCGGCACTTTGTTTTCGGTGGTCGACGAGCCAGGGCGAACCCCGCGGCCCGCCGAGGTGTCGCTGCGATGGTAGCGGTTCGGCGGTCAACGCCGCGGATGGATCGGCGCGCGGACGAAAGTCTTGAGATCGCGGTCCTTGATCACGCCGGGAAAGCGCAGTGCGCGGCCGTGGGCGACGCTGTAGACGCCGGGCGGCAGCACGCCGGTGGCGAACAGCGCCTCGGTGAGGTTCTGCAGGGCGTCGGACCGCTTCATCTCGAACGGCCGCCAGGCGCCGGTCAGCACCACGGGCATCGCCAGCTGTTCGCCGAGATCGCGCTGCAGACGTTCGCCGGTCTGCTCGAGCGTGTCGGTGCCGTGCAGGATCACCACACCGGTGCCGGAGTCGGGAGTCTGCTCGACGGCGCCGGCGACGCGCACCGCGGCGACGACGCGATCACGGTCGCCTTCGTCCATGTGCAGGCTGTCCTTGCTCATCAGCTCGTGCACGTTGACCTCGGTCTCCTGCAGTCGCAGCTCGCCGAGCATGCGGCGCACGAGGCTGTGACGGTTGCTGAGCTCGCCGCTCTGCTCGTCGTAGGTCTTTTCGATCGTACCGCCGGTGGTGATCAGGGTGATGCGTCGCATGGCAGGAGAGGTTCCGTGTCGGCCGCTGGGCATGCGTCCGGGAGAGTGGGCCCAGGGCGTCGGCGTCGACAGTCAGTGCAAGGTCGACAGCCGCGTCGGTGGACCGGCGATCGGTCGGTCGGGAGCCTGCGCCGCCGACCGCGTACAGCATAGCCGCGCCGGGCGAGGTGGCCCCGCCGCTTGTTCCAGCCGCCGGTCCGGCTGCTGGTTCCGTATCATCGCCGCGGCCCGAGAAGACCCGAACCCGGCGCGGAACCCGACGATGCGAGGGGCCCGGGCACGCAAGTCGTCTCCCGACACCTTCTCATCGAGCCCCTCCGACCGAGCCCCTCCGATGGAGACCTTTCGCCCGCGCTAGAGAGGAATCGACGATGTCCAGACTCTCCCGCCCCTCCAGAAGCTCCTGTTCCGGCGGCTTTCACGAGGCCTGCCCGACTGTACTGCTCACGCTCGTCCTCGCTCTCGCTGCGGCAGCGTCGCCGGCCCAGGCGCCGGGCGAAGCGAGCACCCCAGTGCAGCGGCTGCAGGCGATGGGGATCGAGCTGCCCGAGGTGGCGCCGCCGGTGGCCAACTACGTGCGGGCAGTCACCACCGGCAACCTGGTCTTCCTCGCCGGCCACATCCCGCGCACTGCTGACGGCGAGGTGGTGACCGGGAAGCTAGGGCGCGACCTGGACTGGGAGCAGGGCTACGAGGCCGCCAAGCTGTCGGCGATCGCGATGCTCGCGTCGCTGCAGGCCGAGATCGGCGATCTCGACCGTGTACGGCGCATCGTGCGGGTCACCGGCATGGTCAACTCGGATCCCGCTTTCGTCGACCAGTCGAAGGTGATCAACGGCTGCTCCGACTTCCTCGTAGAGGTCTTCGGGGAGAGGGCCCGGCACGCCCGCGCGGCGGTGGGCATGGCCTCGCTGCCTCTCGGCGCGGCGGTCGAGATCGACATGATCGTCGAGATCGCCCCCTGACGTCGCGCCCGCCGAGCGGGCGCGGGACCGGATGCCGGAGAGACTCAGGGATCGGGCGTCGCCGAGGCAGCCGCCGGCGCGCTGCTCGCCGCCCCGCTCGCCAGCAGCTCGCCGCGATCGATGCCGTCGGCGCGCATCGGCAGGCCGAGCAACCCGGAGAGGGTCGGCGCGACATCGACGGTGGCCACCGGAAGGTCGACCCGCTGAGCAGGCAGCGAAGGAGCGGCGAGCAGCCACGGCACCCAGGTGTCGTAGCGATTCGGCGAGCCGTGGCTGGCGACGGTCGAGGAGGTCAGGGTGTTGGGCGTCAGGTCGACGATCAGGTCGGGGCTGCGCTCGGGGTGGAAGCTGTTGCGATACAGGCGCAGTCGCGGTGTGGTGGCGGCCTCGATCTCTTCGCGGGTGTAGACCGCGTCGATCCGGTCGCAGGCGGTGAGGCCCTCGGCGACGGCGTCCCGCAGGCCTGCGTAGTCGACCTGCCGCGCCTCGAGCGCCTCGCGATCGAGGTAACCCATCTCTGGCATCCAGTCGATCTCCGCGATGCCGAAGGTCCGCCCCAGCTCGAGGCCGAGCTGCTGTACGCAGAGCACCTGCTCGGCGCCGAAGCGACCCGCGTCCTCGCCGGCTGCGAGCAGCAGCTCCGGCACCGTGCCGACTCCGTGATCGGAGCTCAGCGAGACCACGACGTGCTCGCGGCCGACCTGCTGGTCGAGGAAGTCGAGCAGCTCGCCCAGCACCCGGTCGACGCGCAGCAGCGTGTCGAGCATCTCCGGGCTGTCGGGCCCGTAGCCGTGGCCGGCGGCGTCGAGTGCCGAGAGACCGACCGAGAGCAGGTCGGGGTAGGCGTCGGTGCCGAGCGCCTCTCCGGCCACCATCGCCTTGGCCATCTGCACCACTGCCCAGTCGGCCATCGGCGTGCCGTAGACGGAGGCGTAGAAGCTGCGATCGGGCCGCATCGAGAGCCCGCCGAAGGCACGCGGGAACTGGCGCGGGAAGAGGCCGAAGTCGAGCGGCTCGACGCCGTAGGCTGCCATCTCTTCGAGCGGGATCGACGGCGTCCAGGCAGTGCCGAAGAGGCCACCGACGAGATCGCGGCGGTGGAACTCCTCGAGCCAAGGGCGCTTGGCGCCGGGGGCCGGGTAGTAGTCGGACGTGGTGAACCCGCCGGTGTTCGAGTCGTACCAGAAGGCGCCATCGGCGTGGTGGCCGGCGGTCAGGATGGAGGCGCGGTCTTTGCCAGCGACGGCGAACACCTTCGCCTGCGGCCAGCGCTCCTTGAGCAGGTCGCCGAGGGTGGGACTGAGCAGTCGCCGCGGCGCTCTGCCGAACTCGCTGTCGTCGCAGCAGTAGACCTCGGCGGACTCGGAGCGCTCGTACCAACTGTTGCCGACGACCCCGTGGGTGCCCGGATGGGCGCCGGTGGCGAGGGTGGCGTGGCCGGGAGCGGTGCTCGTGGTGGCGTGCTCGTGGTGCGCCTCGGCGAACCACACGCCCTCGTCGAGCAGTCGCGACAGGCCGCTCCTGAAGAGGGGGCGGAAGCGCTCGACGTAGCCGCCGTAGAACTGGTCGACGGTCACCAGCAGGACGAGTCGTGGGGTGCCCTCGGGTGGGGGCGCCGGGGCCTCCGTCTGGGGCTCCGGCTCCGGTCGGGCGCAGGCTGCCACGAGGCCGAGGATCACGAGGCCGAGTACCGGAGCCACGCAGTGAGGGAGGGCGGGACGAGCGAGGCGCCGCCGGAGTCGCGCCGGCGAGCCTGCGGGCGGCGGCTGCGTCGCGGGGCGGTCTGCCTGGGGGTGAGGGACCATGCGGAGTCTCCGGAGTGGGGATCGTGAGCGGGCGTTCAGCGGATCTGGCGCGGCGGAGAGCGATGTCTCACGGAGAGTCGACGGAGTACGACGGTGCGGCTGTTTCAGCCGTGGGCCGGCGGCGAACGGCTCAGCCCCCGGGATCGCGGTCCGGTCAGCCGAGGGCGTCGGCCACTCCGTAGGAGGCGAGCGTGGTGCCGAACTCCTGCACGTCGTGGCTCATCACCACCAGGTCGTGCTTGACCCCCTGGCTGTCCTTGACGTGGTCTCGCAACAGCGCCTCGGGTCGGAAGCCCAACCCCTCGAACACGGCGATGGCGCCCTTCTGGTCGAGCGTCATGCGCGCCATCATCTTCTCGATGCCCTCGGAGAGCGCCAGGGCGAACGCCTCCTGGGTGAGGGCGCGGCCGAGGCCCTGGCCCCGCCTGTCGGCGCGCACCACGACGCGGAGCTCGGCGACGTGGCGCGACCAGGGCAGCCGCGACCGGTCGACGGTGGCGTAGCCGACCAGGGCTTCACCGTCGCGCGCCAGCAGCGTGACGACGTGCCCGGCGTCGATCTCCGACAGCCAGGTGTCGAGGTCCTCGCTCCTGGTGATCTGACGGCGCATGAAGAGCAGGTCGTGTGGCGGCAGGTCCTGGGCCAGATCGAGGAGGTCGTCGCGGTCGGCGCGCGTCATCGGCTCGAGGTCGATGGTGCGGTCCTGCAGCCTCAGGGATCGGGGATAGGTGCGCTTGTCGCTCATGGTCGGGTGGTTTCCTCGCCAGCCGGCGGCGGGTCGGATCAGATGGAACGGTGGGCGAGCCAGTGCTCCAGCTTGGGCCACAGGCGGCGGACGGCGTTGGCGCCGGCGACCAGGCTGACGTGGCCGCCCTTGAGCACGATCTCCTGTTTGTCCTGGCTCGAGATCGCCGGGATCAGTGCGCTCGCGGCGGCGCGCGGCACGATGTGATCGTGCTCGGCGAGAACGTGCAGGGTGGGAACCGTGATCGAGGCGAGGTCGACCCGCCGGCCGGCGAGCTCGAAGGTGCCCTCGAGCAGCTTGTTGCGCTGCTGCAGCTCCTTGGTGACCTGACGGAAGCACTCGCCGGGGAACGGGATCTGGTCGGCCGCCCAACGGTCGAAGCGGCGGTACGAGGTGACGAACTCGTCGTTCCACATGTTGTCCCACAGCCGCACCCTTCCCACCGCCTGCGACACCGGCCGCAGCAGGTTGAAGGAGGCGTACATGAGCTGGGGCGGGACGTTGCCCAGGGTGTCGACGATCTTGTCGACGTCGAAGTGCCTGGGGTCGGTCCAGCGCTTGAACAGCTCCATGCCGTCGAAGTCGATCGGGGTGGCGAAGCAGGCGAGGTTGCGCAGCGGGCTGCCGGCCTCGAGCGCCTGGTACAGCACCGACAGCAGCCCTCCCATGCAGTAGCCGACCAGCGACAGCTCGCGCTCCCCGGAGTGCTCCAGCACCCTCTCGATGCAGTCGGGGATGCGGTCGAGCACGTAGTCCTCGAGCCGCAGCACCTTGTCCTCGGGGGTCGGCGTGCCCCAGTCGATCATGTAGACGTCGAAGCCGCGGTCGAGCAGGAACTCGACCATGCTCTGCCCGGGAGCGAGGTCGAGGATGTACGGCTTGCTGACCAGCGACATGATCAGCAGCACCGGAACCCGGTAGACCTCGTCGGTGCGCGGCCGGTAGTGGTACAGGCGCAGGGTGCCGCGGCGGTGGATGGTGTCCTTCGCCGTCAGACCGACCCCCGGGTCGCCGGTCGACAGGTAGTCGAGGCCCTTGATGCTGCGCGCCATGGTGCGCCGCACCTCGCGCCGCACCGCTTCGGCGAGGGCGGAGGTGTCGATCGCGGCCGTCGTGGCGGCGGTAGAACGCTCGTTCGCCATCAGCGACCGCTCGGTTCGTCTCCGTCCACCTGCTCGGTCTTGCGGCCGGTCGCCTTCTTGCGTCCAGTTGCGGCCCGGGACTTCTTGCCGCTCTTCTCGCCGCCTGCCTTCGTGCCCGCTGTGCCCGCCTTGCGGGTCGTCTTGCGCCGCTTGGCGGCGCGGGTCGTGGTCTCGGCAGGCTCGCCCGGCTCTGCCTCCGGCTCTGTGGCTCCGGCTCGCGGCGACTCGACGACGGCGTCGGGTGGGCGTCTGGTGCGCGCCGGCTTCGCGGTGCGCGATCGGGAGCTCCCCTGCGGATCGCGGATCGCGGCCTCGAGCGACTCGAGCCGCTCCTCGATGGCGCCGAGTCGTTCTCCGAGGCTGAGGATGTCGGTGCGCGTCGGCACGTTGAGGGCGCTGAAGTAGCGCTGGGTCGACTCGTTCATGGTGCGCTGGAAGACGAGCAGCGTTTCCATCATGCGCGAGCTCACCTGGCCGAACTGCTCACTCGAGGTGACCTCGTTGAGCATCGTGTTGAGCTGCCTTTCGCTGCGGTCGATCCACTGACGCCACGCATCGAACGGGTCGTTGGGTGGAACCTCCTTGCTGTCGGCCACCACGGGCTCCTTTCGGGGGGTGCTCGGTCGGCGAGTTCCTCGGCGGCCCGTCCGCCGCGGCCCGGTCGGGGATGCCGACTGGGCGACGGTGCACGACCGGCGTGAGAGGAGGGCGGCCGGCAGTGTGAAGACGGTATCAAGCACGCCGCGAGGACCGCCATCGGGTGCGCTTCGGAGGTTGCGGCGATCGATTGCGCCCGGCGCCGCGCCCGAGCATGGCCCGGCGCGTCCTGCCGACCCACTGCCGGGGCGAAGGACCGGCACGTGGTTCCAGGTGGGGCGCGACAGGGCCGGAGCAGCACACGGCAGGGCTTCGCCACCGCCCGCCCCGCGGTCGTGAACGCTGGCGCCGCCGAAGAGGGACCGCCGTAGGCACCGGGTAGCATCCGCTGCGATGAAGAACCGGGGGCTGGAGCGGAGTTCACCGAGGGCGACGCGCGACGCCAGGTGCCGTCGTCACGCGGCGGGGTCCCAGCCGCAGCGAGGACGGCGAGGCGTCGGGCTGCGCGGATGGCTGTCGCTGCTGGCGCTCGCCGCCGCGGCTGGTCCCGCGGCCACCCAGGTCAACACCGAGGCGATGCGACCGGAGTTCGATCAACGTGGCTGGCACGGCTCGTTCCAGCTCTCGCTCGGACTGCGCGAGGGCAACAACGAGACGGTGAATCTGGGCGGCGGGTTGCGGCTGCAGCACGCGGTGCCGTTCGTCGAGCTCCCGGAGGACGACTCCGGCGAACGGTCCGAGGACTCTGGTGCCGGGATCGATGCCGCGGTCGACGCGGGGGGCGACGTGGAGGCGCCAGGAGACGACGAGACGCTCGGTTTCCGCTCGCCGCGGCGCCTGCTCTTCCTCACCGTGAGCGGAGCGTTCGAGGAGCAGGATGGCGAGGAGGCGGTGAACGAGGGCTTCACGCACCTGCGCTGGACCCGCATGTGGACGCGTCGCTGGGGAACCGAGTTCTTCGGCCAGGTCGAGTTCGACGAGTTCCGCAGGCTCGATCGCCGGGCGCTGCTCGGTGGCGGTGCGCGCTGGCCGCTGATCGAGACGGCCTCGCAGCAGCTCTTTCTCGGCACCGGCCTGATGGCGGAGTTCGAGCGCCTGGAACCGCTGGCCGGCGGCGAGGAGGCGACCGACGTCGACGCCGTGCGTTCGACCAGCTACGTCGCCTTCCGTCGCGCACCGAGCGACGGGCGGGTCTCGTATCTGGCGACGCTCTACTTCCAGCCGGTGGTCGACGAGCCGGAGGACTTCCGGCTGCTCGGTGAGTCGGAGATCGCGGTCGCACTGGGCGCGCGGCTGTCTCTCGGCTTCGTGCTCGTGGTCAAGCACGACAACGATCCGCCGCTCGGCATCGAGGAGCGCGACCTGCAGCTCACCAACCGCCTGCGGGTTCGGTTCTAGAAGGGTGTTCGCGAGCGGCCCGGCGCTCGCGTCGTCGCACCGGGTTAGGGGACCTGCGGCACGGCGCGGCTCCTTCGCAGTCCGAGGCGTTGCCGCGCCTCCTTCCGGGCGCTGTGCATGCGGTCGTCGTCCGTTGAGTTGCTGAGCGACGCGCCCTCCAGATGGCCTCCGGTCCCCTCCTCGGAGCGACGACGCTCGAATGCCTACGCGCTCGGTGAATGGGAGTGGGCCTTGGGCAGAGGATGGGAAGGTGCGCGCGCCTTCTGAGTCGGACTGAGCCGCAGAGTCGTCAGAGGCACCGGCACCCTTGACCCCTGACCCCTGACCCCTGACCCCCAACCCCCAACCCCTGACCCCCAACCCCCAACCCCTCTCCGCCCCTCTTCCCTCTTCCCTCTTCCCTTTTCCCTCGTCCCGTCCCTTCCCTCAGCCGACGTTGCGGCGCAGCAGCGAGTGCACCCGTTCCCAGTGCAGCTCGGAGGCCCGCCAGTCGTGGCGCGGACCACCGGGCGGGGCGTATCCGTGCAGGGCCCAGTCGATCCAGTCGACGGTGTAACGGACCTCGGCGGTGTCGAGGGCGCCGCGCATCACCTGCAGGTCGCTCTCGGGCGCGGTCGGGTCGTCGGCGCACCATCCGAAGTAGAGCTCGGCCTTCACCGTCTCGAGGTCTCGATGCGGCGAGTCGGCGCCTTCGCGCACCAGCCAGGCGCCGTGGATCGAAGCCGCCGCGGCGACCCGCTCGGGCATCGCACGGGCGAGCGAGACCACCAGGCCGCCGCTCATGCAGAAGCCGACGGCGCCGATCGATCCACTGCGCGCGGCCGGATCCTCGTCGGCGATCCGCAGCAGGGCGTGGGCGTCGCCGACGATGTTGGCCGGCGTCACGGTGTCCATCAACTCCTTGCGCGCGTGCATGTCCTCGTCGCTCTGTCCGAACTCGCGGAACGGACCGCCGCGGTAGTAGAGGTAGGGCAGCATCACGTAGTAGCCGGCAGTGGCGAGGCGCGACGCCATCTGGCGCAGCGCCGGCCGGATGCTGGGCGCGTCCATCAGATAGAGGACGACCGGATGTGCCCCGCCGTGCTCGGGGTGGTAGAGGAAGGTCTTCATCTCGCCTTCCGAGGTGCGGACGTCGAGCTCGCGTTCGATCATGGAGCGAGCATGTCACGGTGTACGGACGCTCGACCCCCAGGCAGGTCCAGGAGAGCGGCACGCGAAACACGGGACTGATGCAGAATCGGGGAACGCCCCGCACACCGCCACCGTAGGGCTCACGCGCCGTCGCCAGCGGGGGACCACTCCGCTCCCTGTCGTCGGTTCGAGGGAGTCGCCGATCCGAAGGTCGCTTTCCGATGCTCGACACCATCTTCCTGCTGCCGCTCGTCACCCTGGTCGGGTGGACCCTGGTGGTCTGGATCTGGATGTACGCGACGCGGATTCCGGCGATCCTGCGCACCGGCATGGCGCTGGATCCCGAGGCGCCTCGCGGCAGCCAGATGGCGCAGCTGCCTGCGCGGGTGCGCTGGAAGGCGGACAACTACGACCACCTGCTCGAACAACCGACGCTGTTCTACGCCCTGACTCTCGCTTTCGCCATGATCGGTCCGCAGGAGACGAGTCGCAGCGTGGCCCTCGCCTGCTGCTGGGCCTACGTCGGCCTGCGCATGGTGCACAGCCTGGTGCAGACCCTCGGCAACCGGATCGAGGCTCGATTCGCCGTGTTCGTGCTCTCGACCCTGCCGCTGTTCGTCCTCGTCGGGCTGGCGCTGCTCGAGGTGCTGTAGATCGCACCCTCCTCCGCGACCACCTTCGACTTCCGCGCGTCGTTGCCGCCGAAGCGCCCGATCCGCACGAACCGCGCCATCCGCTCGATGCGCCGGATCGCGTGGGTGCTCTCGTTGCTGATGTCGAAAACGGTCGCAGGTGCGTGGCCTCCGGTCGCCGTCGACTCGTGCGACGAGGGGCTGGAGGCCAGCGTGCAGCGGCAGTCGAAGGCCCTGGATGCCGAGTACGACATCACCGGTGGTGGCGGCGGTGGTCTGCGCCGCAGCGAGGACGGACGCTCGACGGCGCCGTTCGTCCTCACCGGAGATCGCCGCGTGATCCTTCTCCTGCACGGCTTCCTCGCCTCTCCGCCCGAGATGCGGCCGCTCGCCGAGTTGCTGCACGAGCGGACGGGAAACACCGTCTACGTGCCGGCGATCCCCGGCTTCGGAGGACCTCCGCAGGCGATGAGGGGCGTGCGCCTGGAGCACTGGCGCTTCGCGGTCCGCGATGCGCTCGCCGCGGCCGAGAAGTGTTCCGACGAGATCGCTGTGGTCGGCTATTCGCTCGGCGGCGGACTGGCGATCGAGCACCTGCTGGGCTCGAGCGAGGGCCAGGTCGCCTCCACGGACTCCCGGATCGCCTCGTTGACGCTGCTCTCGCCCTACGTGCGCGGCGCCCGTTGGCAGCTCTCCCGCCTCGGCGTGTCGGCGCCGCAGGCTCTGCTCGGTCTGCTGCGCCACGCGATGCGGCTGGAGCGCGTGCGTCTCGAACGCGTCTACAGGTGGAGTGGCCGGCGTTACCGGGACCTGGAGATCGTGCTGCAAGATCCGCTGATCTACGACCAGGCCTTCTCGCTGCGCGGCGGCCTCGACCTTCTGGCGCTGGACCGCCGTCTGCGGAGACTCCGGCGGCGACTGGCACATCGTCCCCAGCTTCCGGTCTTCCTCGCCGTCACAGCCGCCGACCGCACGATCGACTGGCGCGCCGCGCGGCGTTACGTCGGCGAGGTGTTCGCCAATGTGGAGCATCTCGAGGTCATCGATCGAGATCGCCTCGTGCCGCATCAGATCGTCGTGCCCGATGCGCGGCGCAATCCCGACGCCGAAGCCCTGTTCGAGCGCATCGCCGGATTCGTCGCCGCGAGCTGGAGCCGTGCCGAGGAGGTGGGATGAAGGCTCGCCGGGCTCGCGGGCTGGCGTTGGTGGTGGCCGCATTCGCGGCGCTCGGGCACGCCGGGTCGCTCGGGGCGCTGGAGGTCGACCCGTACCACGCCTGGCAGCAGGAGATCGAGGATTCCGCCGACCTGCTCAACGCCTTTCTGGCCGAGTCCTTCGCCGAGTCGATCGAGCTCGCCAACCAGCGACCGGGGCGCTTCGCGACCTGTCCCGACGTGTCACGTCTCCTGATGCGGCGGGTGTTCTCCTCCGTGTTCGGGCGCAAGCCGGTGTTTCGCTTCATCGGTCGCCTGCCGCCCAGGTACAAGGCCGAAGGGGGGCACTTCTCGGAGGTCTGGCGCTCGCCCTATCGCTACGTGCCGCAGCTCTACTTCTCTTCCCTCGCCGAGACGATCAACGTCGACGGCGTCTATCTCGGCAAGGACAAGATCACTCACGTGTTCGGCTTCGGTCGTCGCTACTACTCCCGATACCTGCGGGCACGGGAGCGGGGCCTCTCGGCGGAGGAGGCGGTGGCCGAGGCGGTCGCCCGAGGCATGAAGCAGGAGGCCGGCTGGGTGGGCGGGAGGATCGACGGCATCTTCTCCTACGCCGATCTCGAGTCGAACTACCGCGGGCTCCAGCTCGCCAGGTCGCTGTGTGAGGACCTCGGGGGAGGCGATGCGCTCGACCTGTCGGGAGGCCCCGGAAGCTGGCGGCTGGTCGGCGTGCTCGACATCCGCGACGTGGTCAATCCGCTGTTCGACGAGGGCTACAACACGCCTCGTATGGTCAGCGCGCTGTGGCCGGGCGTGCGGCTGCGGCTGCGGCGGTTCTGCACCGTGCTCGAACTGCCGGAAGTCCGGCAGCGTCTGGAGCGCTACGACGCCCGCATCGAGAGGCTCGACAGCCCCTCGGAGGAGCTGATCGCCGAGCTGTCGACGGACAGGCAGCGAGCCAGGCGACGGCAGCACTCGATCTTCACCCTCTGCGCCCTCGACACGGGGTCGCCAGCGACGCTGCCGGCGACCGGCGTCAGCGGCCCGATCGGCGAGGATCGAAGGCGCTGACGCGACGTGCTCCGGCCGAGTGCCTCCGTCCGGCGGTGTGCGAGATCACTCGGAGGAGGCAGCCTCGGCCGGCTCCTCCCCGAGCCAGGCGGCAAGGGCCCGCCGCTGCTCAGCGGTGGGCTCGGCGAACGGCCGCACCTTCCACTCGCCGTCGACGGTCTCGGCGAGCTCGATCTCGGCCTCGATCGAGCACACCGTGAGCCTCGCCGCGAGTCGCCGATGGTCGCCGGCGCGGCTCGCGACCACGGCTGTGCTCGGATGGTCTAAGGTGAGGCGTGCGGCGCCAGCGCACCCGTTTCGGTGACCGCTCGGCGCGCAGGAGGAGGCGTCCGGAGTTTGCAGCCATGCGTGGAGATGGTGGTCGTTTCGAGCTCGACGCCGGCAGTCGCGCTGCGCCGCGACGCCGCGGTACCGGCAGGATCGCGCTACGCGTCGTGCTGCTCGGCATCATCGTCGCGCTCGCCTACCTGCGTCAGCCGAGCCAGAGCCAGATGTTGGGGCTGGTCCTGGCGATCGCCTGGGCCCTGCTGCTGCCGCTCGTCCTGCGCGGCGTGTGGCGGGTGACCACAGGTCGCGCCGCCGCGGCGCGCTATGTCTCGCTGGCGATCGCGGCCGTCGTGCTGCTGCTCGCATTCGCCTTCGGCGTGCGGCCGTTGCTGACGCTCTGACATGTCTGGAGTGGAGAACACCGTCGGCCCGGGAGCGCCGAGGCGAGCCGAGCGCGGGCTGCGCGAGCTCGGCACCGGGCGTCTCGACCTGCAGGCCGTGCGCCCTGCCGACGGTGACGAGCTGCATCGACTCTTCCTCGATCCCCAGGTGCGCCGCTACCTGCTCGACGACGAGGAGATGCCGCGCGAGTTCGTCGACCAGGTGATCGACGACTCCGACCGCGCCTTCTCGGATCACGGAGTCGGTCTGTTCGTGATGCGTGAGAAGGGAAGGGAGCGGATCGTCGGCTTCGTCGGCTTCCGCGAGTTCTTCGAGCCGCCCGAGCTGCAGCTGCTCTACGGCCTGCACCCCGACGTCTGGGGTCGCGGCTACGCCACCGAGTCCTCGCGGGCGATCATCGATCACGCCTTCTCGCAGCTCGCCTTCGAGGAGGTGATCGCAGCCACCGATCCGCCGAACAACGCCTCGCTCGCCGTGATGCGTCGTCTCGGCCTGCGCGATCGTCCGAGCGTCGAGAAGGACGGCCGCACGACGCTCTATACCGGGATCCGTCGTGACCAGTGGCGCTCCGACCACGGAGAGGGCGAAGCCGACCGGGGCTCTGGCCGAGAGCCCGGATGACCCACCGAGACGTCAGGGTCTGGGACCCGACGACACCCCGTCCGTCGTCTGCGACTCTGGATCCCCGCCGCCGCGCACGCCGCCGGGGGCCTCGATCCGGAGCTGCTGCGCGGCGTCCCTCGCCGCTTCGAGCCCCGGCGTGCCCTCTTCGGCGTCTCGCCAGATCTCGAGCAGCTCCTGCAAGGCGCCACGGGCGCGCTCCTCGGCGAGAGCCCCCCCTTCGGCGAGAGAGGCCAAAACGAGACCGGCGAGCGAAGCGGTGCGTCGCGGTGTGCGCTCGAGCTGGCGCTCGAAGGCCGCGGCGGCGTCCGCGTGGCGCTTCGCCTCGAGCAGCTCCTCGCCGAGCAGCTCCCAGCTCGGCTTGTCGATCTCGGGCGGTCCGAAGGCGAAGGGCAGGCTGCTCTCCAGCTCGGCCATGGCGCGCAGCTTGGCGAGCCCTTCGTCGCGTCTGCCGCGGGCGATCGTCAGCAATCCCTCGATCTGGCCGACCTGGATGTCGGCGTGCTGCTGGGTGTCGAAACGGTCGAGGGCGGCGTCCGGCATGAGGTAGAAGATCTCTCCGGCACGGTCGACCTCGCCGCGCTCGAGCGCTGCCCAGGCGTCGGTGAAGAGCATGCGGCGTGCCCCGGGCGTTTCGTCGTCGACGCTGCTCGTCCAGGTCGCGACCCGCTCGGGATCGTCACGGTCGAGCACGTCGCGCGCGCGCATCGCTGCGAAGTGCCAGCGCTCGCCGCCGCCGGGCTCGTTGCGGATGCGCGCCTGGCAGGCGGTGAGCAGCTCGTCGGCGCGGCTGAGCTGGCCGCGCTGCAGGTAGCCGTAGTGCAGCCAGTAGGGATAGTGGCCGCACACCACGTCGCGCTCGCCGCGCCGCGCCATCGCCTCGTTCTGCTCGCGCATCGCGTTGATGTTGGCCTCGATCACCTCCGGCCACATGCCGAGGGCGACGAAGATGTGCGACGTCATGTGCTGGGCGTGCGCGGCGTCGGGCGCGATCTCGGCGTACGCCTCGGCCATCGGCAGGCCCAGCGGCGCGTGCACCGGATCGTCGAACGAGTGGATCAGGTAATGGGCTGCGCCGGGATGTTCGGGGTTGCGCTCCCACACCGGCATCGCGGTGGCCGCGGCGCGCATGTAGGTGGCGAAGTCGCGACCCTCGTGGGCCGAGCCGAGGATCGCCAGGGCCCAGAACGAGCGCGCCTCGTGATCCTCGGGGTACTGCTCGGCGAGGCGGGCGAGCGCGTCGCGGTAGACGTCGTCGCGCTGCTCCTTGTCGAGCTCGGCGGTTGCCGGCAGGTTGCCGTAGAGCAGCTCGAGGGTCTCGAGGTAGGAGCGCTCGCGCGGCGTCGCCGTCTTGGCGAGTCGCTCCTCGGCGCTCGGCGCGTAGCGCGCCAGCACCGCGTTGGCAGCGTCGCGGTCCTGCGCCATCCAGATCGGGTGGTTGTGGGTCATCGCCTCGCCCCAGTAGGCGAGGGCGAAGCCGGGGTCGATCTCCTGGGCGCGCCGGAAGGCCGCGGCGGCGTCCTCGTACTCGAAGTTGTGCAGATAGAGCACGCCCTGCACGAAGTCGGCCTGGGCCTCGGTGGCACCCGAGTTGGGGAACTCGACACGCCCGAGCAGGTTGGCGCTGCGGGCGCCGGGCACCTCGGTCGCGTCCGTCGCTTCTGCCGACGGCTTCGGGCTGGCGGTCCCGTCGTCGCAGTGGGCGGTGTGCTGGGCCGGCAGCGCCGAGGCGAGGAGAGCGAGCAGCACCAGCAGGAGCGAGAGCGGCCGCACCGCGTGGCGGGTCGGTCGGGTGATGCGGCGGAAGGGAGTCGGCGTCATGGTGCACCTCCTGAGAGGGAGCAGTGTAGCGGTCGCGCCGAGTCGGGAGAGGGCTCCCGTGCAGGCGGAGGGCCGGTGGGTCGCTGCGGCTCCGGGCTATCGGCCCGCCGGCGGATGCGGTTAGCCTGCGGGAGATGTTCCAGCTGCTCCAGGCCGACTTTAGGCGCCTCGCCGCCCTGCGGGGGCGGGAAGGACTCGCCTTCGCGCTGCAGACGGTGCTGTTCGACAACGGCTTCCAGGCGGTCTTCGGCTACCGGGTCGCCAGCGCCCTGAAGCGCCTCGGGCTGCCGCTGCTGCCGGCGATCGTCTGGCGCTGGACCATCTTCTGCACCGGGGTCGACGTCAACCCCCGGGCGCGCTTCGGCCGCGGCCTGGTGATCAGCCACGGGGTCGGCCTGGTGGTCGGCGCCGACGTCACGGTGGGCGAGAACTGCCTGCTGCACCACCAGGTGACGCTCGGAGCGCCCACCGTTGGCCGGATCAGCGAGAACCCGCGCCTCGGCCACGACGTCACCGTCGGCGCCGGAGCCGTCGTGCTCGGCGGCATCGAGGTCGGCGATCGCGCCGTGATCGGTGCCGCGGCGCTGGTGATCGGCGACGTGCCGGCGGGGGCGCTGGCGCTGGCGCCCGCGGCCCGGCTGCGCGATGCGCCGCCGGAGACCGAGCGTGACCGCGATGTGCGCGACGGTGCTGGGACGACCGGGAGGGGCAACTCGCCGACACCGCCGACACCGCCGACACCGGCGACACCGGCGACACCGGCGACACCGCCGACGCCGAAGCAGGAAAGAGGACCAGGATGAGCCACGACGAGGATCGCAGCGAAGGATGGCGCAGCTTCCTGCCCGCGGGTGCCGAGGGCGACGAGCTCGGGATCGACGACGATCTGGCGCCGCTCGAGCTCGACGAGGGCGAATGGCGGGCCCGCCTCGACGAGGCGGCCTTCGACGTGCTGCGCGAGGAGGGCACCGAGCGCGCCTTCACCCACGAGTTGAACGACGAGAAGCGCGCCGGGCTCTACCTCTGCGCCGGGTGCGGCCTGCCGCTGTTCACCTCGCAGATGAAGTACGACTCGGGCACCGGATGGCCGTCGTTCTACGACTGCATCGACGGACACCTCGACACCCGCCGCGACTTCAAGCTCTTCGTGCCGCGCACCGAGTACCACTGCGCCCGCTGCGGCGGTCACCAGGGTCACGTGTTCGGCGACGGCCCGCGGCCGACCGGCAAGCGCTACTGCAACAACGGCGTGGCGCTGCGCTTCGTGCCCCGCGACGGCGAGTGAAGCTCACCGGCCGACGGCGAACATACGCTGACGCCGCTTCAGCGTCGCGCCACACCGTAGACCAGGTAGCGCTGCGACGGCGGCAGCAGCGGCGCCAGCAGGGTGTCGAGCTGGCCGAGCAGCCGGCGCTGCGACTCGCTGCGTCCGAAGGCGCCGAGGAAGCCGTGGGTGCGCCAGCGCGCGTCGGCGAAGTGGCCGAGCTCGGTCTCCAGCTCGTCGATCTCGAGGTAGCACCAGGTACGCGCCCAGGGCACGAAGCGGCGGCGCAGGGCGCGGTGCAGGCTCGAACCGGCGAGGTTCTCGGCGAACAGCAGCACACCCCCGGGGCGCAGCGCCGCGTGCATGCGGCGCAGCGCCTCACGACGCGGCGCCGGGTCGCCAGGATCGGCGATGGCTCCGAGGATCGACTTGAACGCGACGACGTCGTAGTGCGGCTGCGCCGGCAGCGCGGTGGCGTCGAGCGCGCGGTACTCGATGCGCCCCGAGAGCGCGTGGCGTGCGTGCAGCGGCGCCGCGGCGTCGCGTGGGTCGCCGACGTCGGTGCAGTCGACGTGCATGCCGAGCGAGGCGAGCCACAGCGACAGGCCGCCGCGCCGCGCCCCCAGCTCGAGCGCCCGCAGGCCACCGGGATCGTCGGGCAGCGCGGCGCGCCAGAGCGGTAGCGCCCGCGACCAGTTGACCACGTCCCACTCGAAGATCGCGCCGGGGGAGATCGGTTCGGACACCACGGTGGTACTCGGCGCGCGTCGGTCGGATCGGCTCACGCTGCGAGCCGCAGCGCTGCACCTGGGAGCGTGCAGCGATTCTGTGTGACTCGATGGTCCGTTTCGGCGGTCGAGAGTTCGTCCCGCGGCGCTGGGCGACACCTCGTCGTTCGAGGCGGCCACAGCTCGGTGATGTCGACTTTGACCTGAACGTGAAGGCCGCCGTAGGGTACCACGCAGCCCCAGGCACCTGGCCTTCGCCGGAGACCTCCCCGCTGAGGCTCTGCGTCGCGACGGCAGGGCTCTTTGCAGGCACCTCAGAACATGCCGACGGACTCCCGCCCCTTCCCGCTCCACGGCGCCGGCCCTGCCCCCAGCCCGCTGCCGAGCACCCGCATCAGCTCGCGGATCGACGTGCGCTCGGAGGCGTTCCGCAAGAACCGCGAGGACCTGCTCGAACAGCTGCAGCAGATCGACGAGCTGCAGCAGGAGGTGGCGCGAGGCGGTGGGCCGGAGGCGATGCAGCGCCTCGCCGCGCGCGGCAAGCTGCCGATCCGCCGCCGCGTCGCGCTCGCTCTCGATCCCGACACGGCCTTCCTCGAGATCTCGCCGCTGGCAGCCTGGTGCTCGGAGTTCACCGTCGGCTCCGGCTTCGTGGTCGGCATCGGGATCATCTCGGGCGTCGAGTGCCTGATCCTCGGCCACGACCCTTCGGTGCGCGCCGGTGCCTTCAACGCCTTCAACTCGAAGAAGCTGATGCGCGGTCTCGAGATCGCCCGCACCAACCGCCTGCCCTACGTGCAGTTCGTCGAGTCGGCCGGCGCCGACCTGCGCGGCGTGGTGGGAGACCCCGAGGCGGCGATGCGCCGCGACGTCGACCACTTCGCCGAATCGGGGCGGCTCTTCTACGAGATCTCGGAGCTGTCGAAGCTGCGCATCCCGACGGTGTCGGTGGTCTTCGGCTCGTCGACCGCCGGCGGCGCCTACCAGCCGGGGATGAGCGACTACAACATCTTCATCGAGAACCAGTCGAAGGTCTTCCTCGGCGGCCCGCCGCTGGTCAAGATGGCGACCGGCGAAGACGCCGACGACGAGAGCCTGGGCGGCGCCGAGATGCACTGTCGGGTGTCCGGCCTCGGCGACTACCTGGCGCGCGACGAGCACGACGCGATCCGCCAGCTGCGCGACGTCGTCGCCCATCTCGGCTGGCGCAAGCAGGGTCCCGAGCCGAGCTTCCCGGTCGAGGAGCCGGTGCTCGATCCGGAGGAGCTGCTCGGCCTCGTCTCGCGCGACCTGCGCTCGCCGTTCGACGTGCGCGAGGTCATCGGCCGCATCGTCGACGGCTCACGCTTCGAGGAGTTCAAGCCGCTCTACGGGCCGACGCTGGTCTGTGGCTGGGCCAGCGTGCACGGCTACCGGGTCGGGGTGCTGGGCAACAACGGGGCGCTCTTCTCGGAGTCGGCGGAGAAGGCGGCGCAGTTCATCCAGCTGTGCAACCAGATCGACACGCCGCTGCTCTTCCTGCACAACATCACCGGCTACATCGTCGGCACCGAGTACGAGCAGGGCGGCATCACCAAGAACGGCTCGAAGATGATCAACGCGGTGTCGAACTCGACCGTGCCGCACGTCACGGTGATCCTCGGCGCTTCCTACGGAGCTGGAAACTACGGCATGAGCGGGCGCGCCTATGGCACCCGCTTCACCTTCCTCTGGCCGACCGCCAAGATCGCGGTGATGGGCCCCAAGCAGATGGCCGGCGTGATGTCGATCGTCGGGCGCAACGCGGCGGCGCGGCGCGGGCAGCCCTTCGACGAGGAGGCCGACGCCGCTCGCGCCGCCGAGGTCGAGCACTGGATGGAGAAGCGCTCGCTCGGTCTCTACGCGACGTCGCGGGTCTCCGACGACGGCATGATCGATCCGCGCGACACCCGCACCGTCGTCGGCATCGCCCTCTCGGCCTGCGCCAGTCGCGAGGTGCGCGGCGCTCCCGGCTACGCGGTCTGGAGGATGTGAATGGGAGCGCCGGCAGCCAGCGCACGCCGCGGGGGTGAAGGTGTCCGGCGCTCGCTGCGCAAGCTGCTGATCGCCAACCGCGGCGAGATCGCACGTCGTATCGCCCGCACCGCTCACCGGATGGGGATCCGCACCGTCGCCGTGTTCGCCGACGGCGACCGTGAGGCGCCGTTCGTGCGCGAGCTCGACGAGGCCTTCTCTCTGGACGGGCGCACCGCCGCCGAGACCTATCTCGACGCCGACAAGCTGCTCGCGATCGCGCGGCGCAGCGGCGCCGATGCGGTGCACCCCGGCTACGGCTTCCTGTCGGAGAACGCCGAGTTCGCTCGCGCGGTGCAGGCGGCCGGACTGCTCTGGGTCGGGCCCGAGCCCGAGGCGATCGCGGCGATGGGCGACAAGGTGGAGGCCAAGCGACGCCTCGCCGGCACCGGGGTGCCGCTGCTTCCCTCGGTGGTGCTCGAGGAGCGGTGCGGGCCGGCCGAGCTCGCCGCCGCGGCGGACGAGATCGGTCTGCCGCTCCTGGTCAAGGCCTCGGCCGGCGGCGGCGGCAAGGGCATGCGGGTGGTGCGCCGCCGTGACGAGCTGGCGGACGCTGTGGCGGCGGCGCAGCGCGAGGCACAGGCCGCGTTCGGCTCGCCGCGGGTCTTCCTCGAACGCTTCATCGAGCGGGCGCGGCACGTCGAGATCCAGTTGCTCGGCGACCGCCACGGTGAGCTGGTGCACTGCTTCGAGCGCGAGTGCTCGATCCAGCGCCGGCACCAGAAGATCGTCGAGGAGGCGCCGTCCCCGGCAGTCGACGAGGCCCTGCGCCGGCGCATGGGTGAGGCGGCGATCGCGGTCGGTCGGGTGATCGGCTACAGCTCGACCGGCACCGTCGAGTTCCTGCTCGAGGACGGCAGTGACGCGGGTGACGCGAAGAACGCGAGTGACGGGGAACCTGCGTTCTGGTTCCTCGAGATGAACACCCGGCTGCAGGTCGAGCACCCGGTCAGCGAGGCGATCACCGGCCTCGACCTGGTGCGTGAGCAGCTGCGCGTCGCCAGGGGCGAGCCGCTCGGCCTGCGCCAGGAGGACCTGCAGTGCCGTGGTCACGCCGTCGAGGTGCGTCTCTACGCCGAAGATCCCGCGGCGTCCTTCCTGCCGACCACCGGCGTGCTCGAACGGTTCGAGATCGAGGCCGGTCCCGACGCCGGCGCAGACCCTGGCGCGCCGGGCGCGGCGCGCATCCGGGTCGACAGCGGCGTCGAGTCTGGCAGCGTGGTCGGCATCGAGTTCGATCCGATGCTGGCCAAGGTGGTCGCGCACGCGCCGACCCGCGAAGAGGCGGCGCTGGCCCTCGCCCGTGCGTTGGAGAACGCCGTCGTACAGGGCGTTGTCACGAATCGCGACTTCCTCGTCGCGATGCTGCGCAGCGAGGCGTTCCTCGCCGGAGACACCACGATCGACTTCATCGAGCGCGTCGCGCCGCCGCGCCGCCGCGAGGTCGCCCCGCGCGAGCGCGCCGACGCCGCGCTGCTCGCCACCTTCGCGGCCGTTCTGCATCGCCGCGCCGCGGCCCGGGTGCAGCGCTCGATCCCGTCGGGTTGGCGCAATACGGTGATGCCTCCCGAGGAGGTGCGTTTCGCCATCGCGACCGGCGGCGGGGCCGACCGCGTCGAGGTCGCGGTCGCGTACCGCGCGCGGCGCGACGGCGGTTTCGTGGCCTGGGTCGAGGAGGGTCGCGCCGGCGCCGGCGACGAGCGATCCGGCGAATCGCCGGGCCTGTGGGAGCTGCAGCCGGCCGGTGAGGCCCAACGGGTCGAGCTGCTGCCGGGGGCCGCGACGACCGGCGGCGCGGAGACCCTCTCCCTGCTGGTCGACGGGCGGCGGGTCCGTGGCGTGTTGCACGGCGCCACACCACGTCATCCGCACGGGCTCGAGTGGGGTCCGATCTGGGTCTCGACGGCCGGCCTCGATCTCGAGCTGCGTGCGCTGCCCCGCTTCCCGGAAGCGCAGCGGGCCGAGCGCCGCGGCGACCTGCACGCGCCGATGCCCGGCAAGGTGCTGGCGGTGCACGTGCAGGCCGGCGACCGGGTGGAGGAAGGCCAGCTGCTGATGCTGCTCGAGGCGATGAAGATGGAGCATCGGGTCGTCGCGCCGCACACCGGTGAGGTCACCGAGCTGGCCGTTGCGGCAGGCGACCAGGTGGCGGCGGGCGCCCAGCTGGCACACATCGAGGCTTCCACAGAGGGCGCAGCGGAGGAGGGTGGCGGCAGGTGAAAGGGCAGCAGGAGACGCGCTACGAGCAGCGTGGCGACGCTGCCTGGATCACCCTCGATCGTCCCGAGGTGCGCAACGCCCTGTCGGCGACTCTGGTGCAGGAGGTGTTCGACCACCTGCGCGCGGCCTACGCCGAGCCCGGCGTGCGCGCGGTGGTGATCACCGGAGCGGGCAAGGGATTCTGCGCCGGCGCCGATCTCAAGAATCCGCCGGGACGGGGACAGGACGGCAGGCCGTCGGTGCCGTACCCCGACCTGCTCAGCGCCATGCTCGACGGGCCGAAACCGGTCATCGCGGCGGTCAACGGCGCTGCCTTCGCCGGCGGCCTCGGCCTGGTCGGCGCCGCCGACCTGGTGATCGCCGCCGACGACGCCACGTTCAGCTTCAGCGAGGTGCGCATCGGCGTCATCCCCGCGATCATCTCGGTGGTCTGCCTGCCCAAGCTCGGAGCGAGCCGCTGCATGCGCCTCTTCCTCACCGCCGAGCGTTTCGACGCCGAGGCCGCGGTGCGCTACGGGCTGGTGCACGAGGCGGTGCCGCGCCAAGAGCTCGAGGGCGCCGTCGAGAGGGAGGTGGGGGCGATCCGTCTCGGCGGTCCGCACGCCGTCGCCGAGTGCAAGCGGCTGGTGCGGCGGGTCAGCGAGTGGACGATCGACGAGGGCCTGGCGAGGACCCAGACCTGGAGTGCCGAGCTCTTCGCCACCGCCGAGGCGCAGGAGGGGATCGCCGCCTTCCGCGAGAAGCGTGCACCGAGCTGGGTGCAGCGGGCGACGCAGGGCGAAGCGACCGATTCGACCGCTTCCGTCGACTCGGGCGAGGCGAGCGGGCCGGTGGGGACCGGGGCGGAGCCCGACGATGTCTGAAGGTGATCGCCTGCGGGTGGCCAACTGCAGCGGCTTCTACGGCGACCGCCTCGCCGCCGCCCGTGAGATGGTCGAGGGTGGGCCGATCGACGTGCTGACCGGCGACTACCTCGCCGAGCTGACGATGCTCATCCTGCACAAGGACCGCGCCCGAGATCCCGAGCTCGGCTACGCGCGCACCTTCCTGCGCCAACTGCACGACGTCGCGTCGCGCTGCGCCGAGCGTGGGATCAAGATCGTCGTCAACGCCGGCGGGCTCAATCCCTCGGGGCTCGCCGCGGCCGCCCGCCGGGTCTACGAGTCGTTGGGGGTCGAGGCCGCGGTGGCGCACATCGAGGGCGACGATCTGCTCGACCGGCTCGGGACGCTGCAGGA
This sequence comes from Acidobacteriota bacterium, assembly GCA_003388555.1. Lineage (GTDB taxonomy): Bacteria > Acidobacteriota > Thermoanaerobaculia > Multivoradales > Multivoraceae > QQVD01. The sequence continues at coordinate 37,309 of QQVD01000037.1, forward strand.
TGCCGGCGAGGAGCTGCGCCACCTCGATCGGGGCGTGCCGCTCGCCGAGCTCACCGAACCGGTGCTGACGGGCAACGTCTACCTGGGGGGCTGGGGCATCCGCGAGGCGCTCGCCCGCGGCGCCGACCTGGTGATCGCGCCGCGGGTCACCGACGCGGCGGTGGTCGTCGGGCCCGCGGCCTGGCGCTTCGGCTGGGGACGCGACGACTGGGATCAGCTCGCCGGAGCGGTGGTCGCCGGTCACGTCATCGAGTGCGGGGCCCAGGCCACCGGCGGCAACTACTCGTTCTTCTCCGAGATCCCGAGTCTGCGACGGCCCGGTTTCCCGCTGGTCGAGATCGAAGCCGACGGCTCCTTCGTGGTCAGCAAGCACCCGGGCACCGACGGCGCGGTCGACGTCGGCACGGTGACCGCCCAGCTCCTCTACGAGATCCAGTCCCACCGCTACGCGAACCCCGACGTGGTGGTGCGCTTCGACACCATACGGGTGGCCCGGGAGGGCGCCGACCGGGTGCGGGTCAGCGGCGTGCGCGGCGAGCCGGCCCCGGAGCGGCTCAAGGTCTGCCTGAACTACCTCGGCGGCCACCGCAACACGATGACCTTCCTGCTGCCGGGCCTCGACGCCGAGGCGAAGGCGGCGGTGCTCGAGGACGCCTTCTGGCACGCGCTCGGTGGTCGCGACCGGTTCGCCGAGACCCGCACCACCCTGCGCCATGGCGGCGATCCGGGGCACGAGCGTTTCGCGCTGCTCACCGTCGCGGCGCGCGATCCCGACGAGCGCAAGGTCGGCCGCGGCTTCTGGAACGCGGCGATCGAGATCGCCCTGGCCAACTACCCGGGCTTCCAGACCGTGCAGTCGAGCCGCGAGGCCACCGCCGTCGCGGTCTACTGGCCGACCCTGGTCTCCGCCGAGGCGGTGGAGGAGGCGGTGGTGCTCGAGTCCGGCGAGCGCTTCGTGGTGCCGCCGTCGCCGTCGCGCGGCGAGCGTGGTCGGCCGCTGCGCCGTGGGATCGAGAGCCCCGGACCTCCGCCGCTCGACGCAGTGGGCGAGCGGGCGCTCGACGGACCGACCCGCGAGGCGCCGCTGGGTGCCGTGCTCGGCGCGCGGTCGGGCGACAAGGGGGGCAACGCCAACGTCGGCTTCTGGGCCCGTTCGGCTCTCGCCTACCGCTGGATGGAGCGTTTCCTCACCGCGGAGCGGCTGGCCGAGCTGTATCCCGAGGCCGCGGCGCTGCGCATCGATCGCCACCCGCTGCCCAACCTGCTGGCGATCAACTTCGTGCTGCACGGACTGCTCGGCGACGGCGTCGCGGCGTCGCTGCGCCCCGATCCGCAGGCGAAAATGGTCGGCGAGGAGTTGCGGGCGATCCGGGTCCCGGTGCCGGAGGCGCTGCTGGAGGAAGTCGGCGAGATGCGTCCGTGAACCAGTCAAGTCACTCAGCCGTCGGTAGTTACAATTGCGTCAGGATGCCGGGTGCGGAGGCGTAACTCGCGCTCCGTGTCCCCGTACAGAGCTACGACGGAACCGACCGTCGTTGCCCACCGGACCGCGACCACGCGACATTGCTGGAGGCCCCCATGCGCCGAGCTCTCGACCCGTTCCGACTCCTCCACGCCCGGCTCACCGGCGCCGTGCTCCTCGTCATCGCCTGCGCTCTGGTCGCGGCGACTCCGGCCGCAGCTTCGGACTTCGGCTTCTACGCCTCGCTCAAGGCCGGTACCACCGACGTCGACGCCAGCCTCGGCGACAACCTCGACCAGATCCTCGACGGCGACGACGAGACCACGGCGATCGAGGCCGGTTTCCGCTTCGGGCGCTTCTGGGGCGTGCAGGCGGGTTACCACGACTTCGGCGAGGTGGCCGGCAGCGGCGCCTGCCCGGCGTGCGGGCTGAGCACCGGATTGACCATCCCCACCGTCGCCGAGACCACCGGCTATTCGCTCTCCTTCGTGCCCGAGCTGCCGCTGGGGAACTGGCTGTCGGTCTTCGCCAAGGGTGGTCTCATCGCTTGGCAGACCGACATCCGCGCGGCCGACTCGGCCGGTGGCGGCGCGATCACCGAGGTGAGCGAGGAGGACCTGATCTACGGGCTGGGCGTGCGGGTCGACTTCCTCGGGCCGTTCGAGCTGTTCGGCGAGTGGGAGAGCATCGCCGGAGACTTCGAGACGATCTCGTTCGGCGTCACCCTGCTGTTCTGAGCGGCGCCGAGACCAGCGCGGCTTAAGGGGGATCAGGCCGATCGAGCCGCCAGGAGGGTGGCGATCTCGCCCGGCGGCACCGGCCGCGCGTAGTAGAAGCCCTGGATCACGTCGCAACCGCTCTCCCACAGGAAGTCGGCCTGCTCCTCGGTCTCGACGCCTTCGGCGACTACCTCGATCGACAGCGCGTGGGCCAGCGACACGATGGCGGCGATGATGTTGCGGTTGTCGCTGTCGCGCTCGGTGCCGCTGCCGATCTCCTTGACGAACGACCGGTCGATCTTGATCGTGTCGAAGGGGAAGCGGGCCAGGTAGCTGAGCGAGGAGAAGCCGGTACCGAAGTCGTCGATCGACAGTCGGATGCCGAGGTCGTGCAGCCGCTTGAGGCGGTTCTGGTTCGAGGCGGTGTCCTCCATCGCCAGCCGTTCGACGATCTCGAGCTCGATCAACTCGGGATTCACGCACGTCGTGCGCAGCACCTCCTCGAGGGTCTCGACGAAGCGGCCGTGGCGGAACTGCAGCGGCGAGACGTTGATCGAGAGCGGGATCTCGAGCAGCCCGGCTGACTGCCAGACGCGGATCTGGCGGCAGGCCTCGCGCAACGACCAATCGCCGAACGGCACCGTCAACCCCATGCGCTCGGCGAGCGGGATGAACTGGTTGGGCGCCAGCAGACCGAGCTCGGGATGGCGCCAGCGCACCAGCGCTTCGGCGCCGGCGTAGCTCTTGCGATCCCTGCCGACCTTGAGCTGGTAGTGCATCTCGAGCTCGTCGCGCAGCAGCACGCCGCGCAGCTGACTGCTGAGGCGCGTCTGCTGGAACCAGCGCTCGACGGTCGGCTTGTTCTTGCTCATCGTCGGCCGGAAGAGCTCGTACGAGCTGCCGCCCCGCTCCTTGGCGGCGGCGAGTGCGGTCTCGGCGTTGCCGAGCAGGGTCTGCGCGTCCTCACCGTCCCAGGGGAAGACGCTGACCCCCAGCGAGGCGGTGGTGAACAGCGGATGGCCGTTGAAGTCGTAGGGCTCGTTGATCCGCCTGAGGATGCGACTGCAGGTCTCGCTGATCTCCTCGTCGACGCTCTGCAGCAGCAGCAGGAAGTCGTCGCCGCCCGAACGCGCGATGGTGTCGTGGTCCTCGAGGCAGCTGCTCAGCCGGCTGCCGACCGCCTGCAGCAGCAGGTCGCCGACCAGGAAGCCGAGGGTGTCGTTGACCTCCTTGAAGTTGTCGAGGTCGAGCACCATCACCGCGAAACGACGCTCCTGGCGCGAGGCCCGTGCGTCCGCGATCAGGTTCTTGAGCCGGTTGGAGAACAGCGATCGGTTGGGCAGGTCGGTGAGCGCATCGTAGTGCTGGCGCTGGTAGAGCGAGACGCGGGTGTGGGTGTTGTGCACCACGAAGGCGGCGAGCTCGCTGGCCGCCTCGAGCGTCTCGAGTCGCTCTTCGCTGAAGGGCGTGACCTCGGGGAAGAAGAAATCGAGGGTGCCGACGACGCGACGTTCGCCGCGCGAGTCCGCACGGGCGCGCCGCAGCGGCACCGACCAGCAGGAGCGGTAGCCCGCGGCGATGGCGACATCGCGGAGGTCGAGCCAGATCGAGTTGTCCGCGATGTCCTCGACCACCACGGTCTTGCCGTAGTGCACCGCGGCCGAGCTCGAGGTGCCGACCGGTCCCACCGGGACCCGGTCCATCGCTTCGCGCAGCGCCGCCGGGATCCTGGGCCCGGCGCCGAAGCGGAGATCGTCGGTCAGCCGCTCGTGCGAGAGGATGGCGCAGCTCGCGCCCTCGACGTACTCGTCGATCACACGGCAGACGTCGGAAAGCACGTCCTCGATCCCGTCCCGCTCGACGAGGATCTCGAGGATCCGCTTCTGTCCGCGCAGGATGGTCGAGGCGAGGCCCGACTTCGATGGCGCACGATCCAACAACATGGGCGCTCAGGGGTGGGCGGGTTCGGTCTTCAGGCCGCAGGTCCAGGCCAGTATAGCCCTCTGTCTGGCGCCCTCTGGTCGGTCGCCGGTTCCGCTGCCTGGCCTCCTCCCGGTGCGCGGTCGCGCGGGTCCCGGGCCGGGGGACGACCTGCACGGCGCGGGGCGAGCTGGTGGTCTCTCAGACGGCCTCGACCTCGACCCGGGCGTCGTTGAAGCAGGCGCCGCCGGCGACATCGGACAGGTGGTCCGGCACCAGCGCATTGCTGGTGCGGCCGTTGGCGGTGTGGTGCGACCAGAGGCCCTTCTGGAGCTCGGCCACGCCGGGCCTCAGGTCGGCGTCGATGCGGACGCCGCAGATCACCTCTCCGAGGCGGTTGAACACACGCACCCTCTCGTCGGGGCGGCCGTCGAGCCCTCTTGCGGCGGCGTCGTCGGGGTGCAGGCCGATGCGTGCCAACGACCGGTCCAGCTGACCGAAGGTGGAGCTGATGCGGTGACGCGAGGCTGGAGAGATCAGCGTCAGTGGATGCTCCTCGGTGGCGGCCGGATTCTCGAGGAAGCGGTAGAGACCGCGAGGGTGCGCCCGGTCGAGGGCTTCGGCGCAGAGCTCGACCCGGCCGCTCGAAGTCAGCGGGAAGGCGTCGACGAACTGGATCGGAGTGGTCCCGACCGACGGCTCGATGCGGTCGCGCCGTTCGAACCGCTGCGCCAGCCCCTCCGGACCTTCGCTGCGATCCGTCTCGCCGAGCAGAGCGCGCCGGGCGCTGGTCTCGTCCAGCGGATCGCCGGGCCGCTCGAGGCCGAGGCGCCGCACCAGCTCGGCGAAGAGGTCGACGTTGCTACGCGACTCGCCGTGCACCGGGATCACAGGCCGGGTGCGGTGGATCACCATCTGCCCGTAGCCCCGCGCCACGTCCTCGTGCTCGAGGAAGGTGGTCGCCGGCAGCACCAGGTCCGCGTAGCGCGCTGTGTCGGTCATCACCGGATCGAAGACGACGGTGAAGAGGTCCTCGCGCAGCAGCCCACGCCGCACCCGCTCCTGTTCTGGCAGCGTCATCAGAGGATTGTGGTTGTATACGAACAACACCTCGATCGGCGGATCGTCGAGCTCGAGCAGGGCGCGGCCGACGTGGTTCTGGTTGATCTGGCGGGCGTTCCAGCCGGCGGTGAAGTCGCGCAGGCCTGCGTCGCGCCAGACCCCGGTGTTGCTCATCGTGTAGCCGCCGCCGCGCACCCCGAACTTGCCCGCCACTGCCGGCAGGGCGACGATGGCGGCGATCGCCGAGGCGCCGTTGCGGTTGCGCTCCGGTCCCCAGCCGCAGCGGATAACGGCAGGCGACGACGCGGCGTAGAGCTCGACCAGGCGGTCGATCGAGTTCGCTGCGACCCCGCAGGTCGCCGCGGCGCGATCGAGCGTCCATTCGTCGGCCCTCTGGCGCAGCTCCTCGGCGCCGGAGGTGTAGCGCTCGAGGAAGCTCTCGTCGGCGTGGCCGCGTCGCCACAGCTCACGGATCACGCAGAGGGCGAGAGCCAGGTCGGTGCCGGGCAGCGGCTGGAGCACCAGGTCGGCCTGCTTGGCGAGCGGGATGCGACGTGGATCCACCACCACCAGACGGGCGCCGTTCTCCTGGGCGCGGCGGATCTTCGGCACCAGGTGGATGCCGGTCGCCGAGGGATTGGCGCCCCAGACGACGATCAGCTCGCTGTGCACGTAGTCCTCGAGCGCCACCCCGGCCATCTTGCCGTAGAGGCCGCTGGTCGCGGCGGTGCTGGGCGCGGCGCAGACGGTGCGTTGCAGACGCGACGCGCCGAGCCGCGAGAAGAGCAGCGCGTCGGTGGTGTCCTGGGTCAGCAGCCCGTTCGAGCCGCCGTAGGAGAGCGGCAGGATCGCTTCGCCCCCCGAGCGCTCGCTGGCGGAGCGCATCCGCTCGGCGATCAGATCGAGCGCCTCGTCCCAGCCGATCTCCTCGAAGCCCGCGGGGTCGTCGCTGCCCTTCGGCCCGACCCGGCGCAGCGGCCTGCTCAGCCGCTCGGGTGAGGAGAGATGGCGTTCGATGCGCCGCACCTTGGAGCAGATGAAGCCGTCGGTCAGGCCGTCGTGAGCGGCCGCCTCGACCACCAGGCGGCCGTTTGCATCGCGGTGCACCGAGAGCGAGCAGCTGTCGGGACAGTCGAGGGTGCACGCCGTGGTGCGGGCGACCGGCGTGCCGGCGGTTCGGGCGAGGGGCTCGGCCATGGAGGCGCTCCTGACGTGCTGCCGAACGGTCGTGGGTGCGGCGGCGCGGCTCGGCGCGCCGCGTCTGAGGTCGCCCAGAGCCTAAGCGACCTCCACCCGTGCAGGAAGCAGCGCCGGAGCCGCCACCGCGCTCCGACTGTCGGGAGCTCCCGATCCCGGCAGCTCGGACTCTCGGGAACCTGGGGGCTCGCGAGCTTGGACTCGGGAGCTTGGCGTAGGCTCGCGGCGCGGCTGCTGCGGTGGCGGTCGCGGACGGTCGGGAGTACGGGAGCGTGAGCAGTCGACGAGCAGCGGATCGAGGTCCGGTTCGGCGCCGGAGCCCGGTCGGGCCGGACCGGGAGGACGCGCTGCGCCTCTTCGTCTACGGCACGCTGATGCGCGGCGAGAGCAACCACCACTATCTGCAGAACAGCCGTTTCCTGCGCGAGGTGGCCACCGGAGGCGGCTTCGAGCTGCTCGATCTCGGCGACTTCCCCGGCATGGTCAGGCGCGGGCGCGGCTGCGTGCAGGGAGAGCTCTTCGAGGTCAGTCGGGAAGTGCTCGCCGCGGTCGACGAGCTCGAGGACCATCCCAACACCTACTGGCGCACCGAGGTGCAGCTCGCCGACCGTTCGCGCGCCGCCAGCTACCTGCTGATCGACGAGGGGCTCTGCCGGCGGCCGCGCATCGGCGGCGGCGACTGGCGACGGCACCGCGCCGTCGGCGCTTCGGACGCGGCGGGCGAAGGCGATTCCAGTGCGAGGAGAGGAACGACTTGAGCGACGACGAGACGATGCGAGCGGAGGAGATGATCGCCGGAGAGCGGGTGTTCAACTTCTCGAGCGGTCCGGCGGTGATGCCGCTCGAGGTGCTGCGCCGCGCCGCCGAGGAGCTTCCCGCCCTGCCCGGTGTCGGCATGTCGGTGATGGAGATCTCGCACCGCTCGCGCTGGGCGGACGAGATCTTCGCCGAGACCGAGGCGCGCCTGCGGCGGGTCCTGTCGGTGCCCGACGACTACCGGGTCCTCTTCCTGCAGGGTGGCGGCAGCCTGCAGTTCTCGATGGTGCCGATCAACTACCTGCGCCGCGACGCCAGCGCCGACTACCTGCTCACCGGCTACTGGGGACGCAAGGCGATCGCCGAGGCGCGGCGCGAGGGCACGGTGCACGTCGCCTGGAGCGGAGAGGGGCACCGTTTCGATCGCATGCCGGTCGCCCCGGAGGAGCTCGAGCTCGACCCCGAGGCGGCCTACGTGCACGTGACCTCGAACGAGACGATCCAGGGGGTGCAGTTCCCCGGCGACCCCCTGGCAGGCGTCGACCTCGGCGCCGTGCCGCTGGTCTGCGACGGCTCGTCGGACTTCCTGTCGCGGCCGATCGACGTCAGCCACTACGGCCTGCTCTACGCCTGCGCCCAGAAGAACGCCGGGCCGGCGGGGCTGAGCATCGTCGTGGTGTCCGACGCGCTGCTCGAGCGCGGCAAGCAGGGCCTGCACAGCATGCTGGACTACCGCAGGCACGCCGAGGCGGGCTCGCGCTACAACACGCCGCCGGTGTTCGCCGTCTACCTCTTCCGGCTGGTGCTGGAGTGGCTCGAGGATCGATTCGGCGGACTCGAGCGCCTGGGGGAGCACAACCGGCGCAAGGCCGAGCTGCTCTACGCCGCGCTCGACGAGCACGCCGACTACTACCGCGGCCACGCGCGGCCCGAGTTCCGCTCGTCGATGAACGTCACCTTCCGCACCCCGGACGAGGACACCGACCGCGCCTTCCTGAGGGGTGCCGAGGAGCTCGGCATGCACCAGCTCGCCGGGCACCGTTCGGTGGGAGGGGTGCGAGCGTCGATCTACAACGCCATGCCGCTCGCCGGGGTGGAGCGCCTCGCCGAGTACCTGCACGATTTCCGGCGCCGGTCCGGGTGAGGGGCGCGGCATGAACGCCGGCACGCCGCAATCGGGTGCGCTCGCAGACGGCCGCGGTCCGCACGAGCCGGCTGGCGAGGAGATCGACGCCAGGGCCGCGGTCCGCGAGTGCATCGAGGCCGGGCGCTCCGGCCTGCTCCTCGACGCCGCCCGACTGCCGCCTGCGTTCTTCGACCTGTCGACTCGCCTCGCCGGCGAGGTCACGCACCAGACCGGCGTCTACCACGTGCCGATCGCCATCTTCGGGGTCGACGTGGAGGGCAGGGAGGTGGCGGGCCGGCCGATCGCCTCCCGCAGTCTGTGGAGCTGGATCCACGAGAGCCGGGGGAGCAGCACGCTGCGCTTCTTCGCCCGGCGCGAGGAAGCTCTCGAGTGGCTCTCGGCTCCCTGACTCCTTCGCCTCGGTGGAGGTCGGGTGCCGACGACCTCCCACGCCGACGAGCCACTCCTCAGTGGCCCGCTCTGGCGATCTCCCGGTAGTAGGCGAGATTGCGCTCGGCCAGCACCTCGATCGAGAAGTGCTCGACGGCACGGCGCCGCGCCGCCTCGCCGAGCCGCTGCCGGAGGGGTGCGTCGCGCAGCAGCCGGATCAGCCCGTCGGCGATCGCCGTCGGGTCCCTCGGATCGCAGAGCAGGCCGGAGACCTCGTGCTCGATGACCTCGGGGCCGGGCCCGGTCGAGCTGGCGAGCACCGGCTTGGCCAGCGCCATGCCCTCCAGCCAGGCGAGCGGCATCGCCTCCATGTGCGAGGGGTAGGCGAGCACCTCGGCGCTGGCCAGCACCGTCGCGATCTCGTCGTGCGGCACGGCGCCGCGGAACTCCACTCGCTCCCGAAGCGGCTCGGGGGTCTCGGCCTCGAGCAGGGCGCGGAAAGAACCGCGACGGTCTCGAGTGTCACGGCCGCAGATCACCAGGTGGAAGTCGGGGATCTCTCGCGCCACCCGCGGCGCTGCCTGGATCAGCTGACGGATGCCCTTCTTCTCGACCAGCGCTCCGGCGAACGCCACCCGACCCGCCACCGGCGGCCGTTCGGACGGACGGAAGCGCTCGACATCGACCGGGTTGGGGATCACCTCGATCGGGCGTCCACCAAGGTCGAGGAGGGCGCGGGTGCGCTCCGCCACGTAGTGGCTCACGGCGCACAGCCGGTCGGCGCGGCGCAGCGAGCGACGCTCGAGCCAGGAGCGCAGCAGCGCCGGATCGCGCTCTTCGGCTTCGGCGAAGAAGCGATGGCCGCCGTGCATTCGCACCACCCGGCTCCACGGCTCGTCGCCGCCAGGGCCGGACCTGGTCGAGGAGCCGGGCAGCGCCAGCGCGTGCCCGTTCTCCGCCCCCTCGATCAGATCGATCGGCCGCTCGGCGTCGATCTCACGCAGAGCCCGGCGCAGGCGGAGGGCGTGCTGGGGGATGCGTGGCCGTGTCCGCGCCGCGGCGAGTCGCCTCACCACGACCCCCTCGTCGTCCTCGCGGGCGTCGTGCTCGCGCCCCGCCTCGATGCCGAGCACCGTGACGCGTTGGCCGGCGGCGACGAGCCGCCGCGCCAGCATCCGGGTGAAGGTGCCGATGCCGCCGTGGGGTGCCGGCGGATACTCACCGCAGAGATAGACGACGTGCAGCGGACGATCGGTTTCCCTCGTCACCCGACCGCGCCTCCGGCTCTGCCGGCGCGGTGGCGCGATGCGATCGAGACGCAGGCGTCGAGCAGCGCCGAGCAGGCGGTGCCGATCGGCCGCCCCACCTGCAGCCGCACCAGAGCGGCACGCTCGGCCCGATCGAGGGTGGGATCGGCGAGGTAGGCGGCGACCTGTGCCGCCAGCTCGTCGGCGCTGGTGGCGACCCGCACGGCGCCGGACTCGACCACCCGCTGGTAGTGCTCGAAGCGGTAGTACACCTCGCGTAGGGGTCCGCCGTAGACCGGCGGGTCGTGCATGTCGATCGCCAGGTTGACCACGGGCCGGTCGTGGATCGCGAAGTCGAGGCTCATCGTCGATGCGGTGTTGACGTTGAGATCGCAGTGCTGGGTGAGGTTGGCGAGCAGGCGCACGTCCTCGGCGGTGGGGATGAACTCGTGCCAGCCGTTGCCGGTGCTCCACAGCGGTGGCGAGAAGACCAGCTCCGGGAAACGCCCGCGCACCCTCTCGTAGCGAGCACCGTCGTCCACCGGTGAGGGACGCGCGATCACCTGCGGGCGGCCGGGCACACGGCCGTCGGCGATCAGCTCGAGCAGCAGCTCGAGGTGCTCCGGGTCTTCCGGACAGGTCATCCGGTCGCCACCAGAGAAGCAGATCACCGGGCGCGCCGGGTCGAGCCCGAGGCCGGCAAGAAACTCGTCTCGCCGCTGCAGCAGCTCGTCGTCGGCATAGGGGTCGAACTGGGCCGCGCCGACGAGGTGCACGTCGTCCGGGCCGATGCGGGGATAGAAGCGGCGCAGCTCGCTCTCCATCAGCTCGCTCCACACCATGTAGGACTCGAAGGGCGATGCGATGCGTCCCTTGCTGGTCAGGTTGTCCCAGCTGAAGATCTGGCTGCCGGTGGGGATTCCCAGTCGCCGGGCCGCGATCACCGGCGGCGCGGTCGAGGGTGGCCGCTGGTGTGAAGCGAGCACGAAGTCGGGTGGGTCGTGGCCGAAGACCTGCTCGTAGGCGAGGGTCGCCGGTGCGCGCGCGACCAGCGACCGGTAGGGCCGCTCGAGGCAGTCGAGCCGGCGCCGTCCGGCGCACAGTCTGCCGAGCGCCTTGGCGCAGCCCCGCAGCAGGCGATGTCGCGCCGAGCCGGTGATCGGCTGGCGGTAGACCAGCTGCATGGCGCGGGTGTCGCCCCAGGCCAGGTGGCCGTAGTAGAGCGCGTAGCGCAGCAGCTGGATCGCCGGCCCCTCCGGATGTGGCACCAGCGGCCGATCTCGCCACACCCCGGGGCCGCTCGCGGATGCGTGCAGGCTCTCGTCGTCGTCACCGCCCCGCTCGCCGCCGGCGGCGACGGTGAAGGCGGTCACGCGGAGTCCGCGTTCTGCGCACAGCCGCGGGAAGCGGGTGAGTTGCAGGTTGCGCACCCCCGGGCCGTCCGGGATCAGCAGCGCCAGGTGCAGCGGCCTGTCCGCGCCGCTGCCGCTCACCGCCACTCCGCCACCTGCGCGGCGGTGGTCCGACGGTCGCCGACCAGCAGCGAGAGGTCGATCCACTGCCAGATGAAGAAGGAGTTGTCTCCCACGCCGTCGGCGAACCGGCGCCACTCGCGGCGCACCGCGGCGCCGTCGAGCCAGGCGCAGCGCGCGGCTTCCTCGATCCCTGCCTCGGCCCATGCGCGCAGAGGTCCACGCAGCCATTCGCGCTGCGGCGTCTGCAGCGGACGCTTGGGCGCCTCGCGCACCCTCTCGGGGAGCAGTCGGGCGGTGAGCTCGCGGACCAGCAGCTTGCCGCCTCCGGCGCCGACCTTGTGCTCGTCCGGTTGGGCGAGGCCGAGCTCGACCAGCCGGTGATCGAGGAAGGGCTCTCGCAGCTCGACCGAGGCGGCCATCGACACCCGGTCGTTGTAGCGCAGCGCGCGGGGCAGCTTGCGCTCGACCAGGTCCTCGAGCTGACGGCGCTGCAGGAGGGAGCACGGCCGCGCGCCTGGCCGCTCCTCGCCGCCCGCTTCCCCCGCCGGGGCACTACTGAAGGCCGCGGCGGCGCGGGCGAGCTGCGGATCGACGACCTCGGGCCGCGTCGAGCGCTCGCGACTGCCCTGCAGGGCGGGCGCTGCCGGTGAGGCAGAGCCGCCGCGGTAGTAGTCGTAGCCGGCCCAGGCCTCGTCCATGCCCTGCCCGTCGAGGGTCACCTTGATGCCGTGGCTGGAGGCGTGCTGGAAGAGCTTCGCGTAGGCGAGGGTCGGCAGTCCGCCGGCGGGCTCGCTCTGCACCCTCGAGATGCGCCGCGCCAGGTCGGGCACCTCCTGCGGCTCCATCCGCACCACGAGGTGCGGATGGGAGCTGCCGTGCAGCATCGCCTCGACCCAGGGCAGCTCGTCGTAGCGCTCGTCGCCTGTGGTGAAGGTCAGCGCCGGGACCCGGGAGGGATCGACGCCGGCGCGCTGCACCAGGGCGAAGAGCAGCGACGAGTCCAGCCCGCCGCTGAGGTTGACCGCCACCGGCACGTCGCTGCGGAAGCGCAGTCGCACCGATTCGTCGAGCAGCTCGAGTAGGCGCGCCGCGCACTCCTCGCGCGGCAGGGGAGGCGCTGCGAGCGCCCGCTCGGCGACGTCGTACCAGCGCCGGCGCTGCCAGTGCCCGCCCTGCAAGCGCAGCATCTCGCCGGCGCCGAGGCGCTCGATGCCGCGCCAGAAGGTCTCTCGGCCGCGCTCCGCTGCGCCGTCGGCCAGGAAGCGTGCCCAGACCATGGGCTCCGGCTCGACGCCCAGCCCGATCGCCTGGAGGGCGGCGATCTCGCTGGCGAAGGCGACGCCATCGGCGGAGGAGCCGGTCGGCAGAAGTACCGCTCCTGCCGTTTCCGCTCTCTCGCTGGCGCCACAGTTGGCCCAGTAGAGCGGCTTGACGCCGAAGCGATCGCGCACCAGGACCAGCGAGCGATCGCGCTCGTCCCAGACCGCGAAGGCGAACATGCCGTGCAGCCGGTCGAGGCAGTTCTCGCCCCACACCTGCCAGGCGGCGAGCAGCACCTCGGTGTCGCAGCTGCCTGCGAAGCGCTGCCCGTGGCTGCGCAGCTCGCGGCGCAGCTCCTCGTGGTTGTAGATCTCGCCGTTGTAGACCAGGCGCAGGGGGCCGCGCGCCATCGGCTGGTGGCCGCTGGCGGAGAGGTCGAGGATGCTGAGACGCCGGTGGGTGGCCGCGAAGTCCGGCAGGGACACGGAGCCCTGATCGTCGGGGCCGCGGTGCACGAGGGCCGCGCTCATCGCCGCCAGGGCGCGACCAGTGGTCGGGGCCCGGGTGACCGCGCCGGCGAGTCCGGCGAAGCCGCACATCAGGGCGCTCCCTGCACTTCGCGAGTCTGGAACCAGCGCTCGGCGCGCCGCCAGTCGTCCTCGTCGTCGAGGTTGATCGAGCGTTCGCGCGGCACTTCGATGCCGAGGGTGCGGCGGCCGTAGAGCGAGCGGCTCTCCTCGAGCACCCGGCGCCGCACCAGGTAGACCGAGCCCTCACGGTGGAACGCTGGCGCCAGGTCCTGACGCCGCGGTGGCGGCTGCTCGGCGCCGCTGAACAGGCGCAGCGCCCCGTCCTCGGCGCGGAGGTAGACCCACTCCGGGTGGTGCTCGCAGGGGACCGGCAGCACGGTCATCGCCGCATCGGCGTCGGGGTCGGCCAGCAGCTCGAAGGCGCGCCGGATCCAGCGCGGATCGCGCAGCGGGGCGGTCGGCTGCAACAGCAGCACGAAACCCGCCTGGCCGCGCGGATCGCCAAGCTCGCGCAACGCCGCCAGCGCGTGCAGCAGCACGTCGAGGGTCGGCGTCTCGTCGGCGGCGAGCTCGGTCGGGCGGCGGAACGGCAGCTCGAATCCGAGCTGCTCGCCGAGCGTCGCGATCTCGTCGTCCTCGGTCGACAGGACGACGCGGCTCAGGCCGGCGGCCCGCGCGTGCTCGAGGGTGTGGGCGATCAACGGTCGGCCGTCGAGCGGCCGCACGTTCTTGCGCGGGATGCCCTTGGAACCGCCGCGGGCGGGCACCAGGACGAGGGTGTCGTCGGCGAGGGCCGGCGGCACCGGATCGACACCCCACAGGGCACGGCTCTCTTCGTTGGCGGACATCGAACGGAGCGGCTCGGGCTCAGTAGGTGAGGCGTTTGGTGATCGTCAGCGGAGCCTCGGCGAGGCAGGCGGCGATGCGCTCGCCGGCGCGACCGTCGCCGTAGAGCGGTTCTCCCCGACGGTCGGAGGCCGCTGCCGCCGCGGCGATCGCGGCTCGGATCGCGCCCTCGTCGTGGTCGACGTCGACGACGTTGGCGCCGCGCTCGCGGCCCGCCTGGCGGCTGCCGATGTTGACCGTCGGCACGCCGAGATAGCTGCACTCGCGGATGCCGACGCTCGAGTTGCCGACCAGGCAGGCGGTGCCGCAGAGCAGGCGCAGGAAGTCGGTCGGCGCCATGTTCTTGAAGAAGTGCATGCGGCGGCCGCCGCCGTGCTCGCGGAAGGAGCGGATGGCGTTGGCGACACCGCCGGATCCGGCGTCGACGTTGGGCCAGAACCAGAACGCCGGGCGCCCGGTGGCCTCGACCGCGCGCAGGGTGGCCAGGGTCTGTTCGCGACTGGCCTCGAACTCGGTGGTCACCGGATGCTGCATGACCACCAGGTAGCCGCCCGGGTGCTCCGGGGGGCGCAGGTCGAAGACCTCACCGACGCCGCCGTAGCGCTCGAACGGATCGAAGTCGAGGCCCGGTCGGGCCGCGACCCGCGCCGCCAGATCGATCGACGGGCAGCCGGTGACGTGCACCCGCGCCGGGTCCTCTCCCATGCGCACCACGCGCTTGCCCGCGAGCTCGGTCGAGACCAGGTGTAGGTCGGCGAGCTTGGTCACCGCGTGGCGCACCTTCTCGTCGATCGAGCCGGTGATCTCGCCGCCCTGCACGTGCACCAGCGGCAGGTTCATGTACGACGCGGCGATCGCCGTCGCCATGGTCTCGAAGCGGTCGGCGATGGTGACCACCATGTCCGGCTGCAGGTTGTCGAAGGTGGTCGCCAGCTCGAGCACGCCGAGGCCGGTGGTCTTCGCCATCGAGTGCGGGGTCTCGCCCTCGAGCACCATGAACACTCGCGCCGCGGGATGGAAGCCGTCCTCCTCGATGAACCGGGCCGCGGTGCCGTAGCGGTCGAGCAGCGCCGAGCCGGCGACGACCAGCTGCAGCTCGAGGTCCTCGTGGAGCTCGATCGCCTCGAGGGCGGTCTTGATGCGTGAGTAGCTCGGGCGGGCGGTGATCACCACGCAGATGCGGCGGCTCACGGCTCGGGGTCCCCCGATTCGGCCTCGAGGTCGTCGAGGCGCAGCAGCCGGTCGGCTTCGACCGCGTGAGCCAGACGGCGACCGAGAAGCTGCGCCTCGCGCTCGGGGCTGACGCCGGTGCCGGGCTTCTTGGCCACCAGGTCGCCCGACCGCAGACGATGCCCGGCGGGCATGTCGCGGGCGGCGACGAGGCTGCGCTGGAAGAGGGCGCGCATCGGTGCGAGAGCGGCGGCTGCGGCGCTCTTGTCGACGGGATGCGCCAGCATGCGTTCGATGGTGCGCACCCCTTCGACCAGCTGCGCGACCTGCTCCGGCGTCAGCGAAGCCGGTACGTCGGGCCCGAAGGCGTGGCGGCTCAGGGTGACGTGGAACTCGGCCAGCGCCAGGCCGCGCGCCACGCCGGCGAGGATGGGGTAGATCGTGCCGGAGTGGTCGGAGAGACCGGCCGGGCAGCGGTAGCGTGCTGCGAGCTCGTCGACCAGGTTGAGCCCCACCTTCTCCGGCGGACAGGGGTACTGCGAGGTGCACTGGAAGATGGCCAGGGGTGGTGGCGCGTCGCCGCGCAGCCGGGCGACGACGGCGTCGATCTCCGCCCAGTCGCTCATTCCGGTCGACAGCAGGATCGGCTTGCCGGTGCTGCGGATGGCGTCGAGCAGCGGCAGGTTGTTGAGCTCGCCCGAGGCGACCTTCCAACCTTCGATCCCGAGGCCCTCGAGCAGCTCGAAGGCGGCGAGCGAGAAGGGCGAGCTGAGGAAGATCAGCCCTCGCTCCTCGGCGTGGCGCTTGAGCTCGGCCCACTGGTCGGGGCGGAACTCCATCCGCCGCCAGTAGTCGATCCGTCGCTCGTCCTGCGGCGAGAAGCGCACCCGCCAGGGCTCGTCGGGAGTGCTCTCGGCGTCGGCGATGTGGGTCTGGAACTTGATCGCGTCGACCCCGCTGTCGGCCACCAGGTCGACGAAGGCGTGTGCCGTGCCGAGGCTGCCGTCGTGCGCCTGTGCCACCTCGGCGACCAGCAGCACCGGACGGTCGGGGTGCTGGAACCAGGCGGCCAGGCCGCGACGCCAGGGCTCGCCCGGAGGGCGTGGCGGGTCGGAAGTGTGCGGCTGTGGATCGCTCATGGGATGGGTGGCTGCGGCGGCGGCAGTCGCCCTTCGTCGGGGCTGCGCCGATCCGATGTGCGCCGGTGCGGCACGGGGAGAATCCTACGCAACGATCGCGCCCGGGCCTGGAGTAGGCGGAATCCCGACAGGCGCTGGCGATCGCCTGAGTCTGGTACGCCGCAGCCCATCGCTCGCTCTGAAGCCCTCGTCTCTTCGCCCGGATTGTCCATGAACACCGTAGTGAGCCCGTGGAGGCGCCCGTCGAACGGGATGCATCTGCGGGCGCAGGAGGTGGCTCGTGAATAATCCGGGCTAGAGGTGATCTCCGCGTGCCTGACCCTCGAGAACCACGAAGCCGCTCCGACGCCCGATCGCCCCTGACGAGCCAGGAGGAGGAGCGCGAACACGGCAAACCCTCGACCGGTGGCGCCGACGACGGCGTCCGGCTCGACGGGGGCGCGGCCTCGTCGACGGAGGCCGGTGGAGCCGAGGTGGTCGGTGAGGCCGGAGGCGACGCGATGCGCCACCTGCTCGCCGAGTTCCGCGGCTCGAGCGGACTGGTGGCGCTGATCGTCGGCCTCTCGTTCGTGTGTGGCGTGCTCGAGACCGCCGCCATCACCCTCGCCGTGGCCACGCTGAGCTCGGTGGTGATGGCCGAGATCGCAGCCGGAGACCCTTCGTCGCTCCTCGGCTTCTCGTTGCCGTCGCCCTGGGTCGCGGTGCAGCTCGGCGTCGCCGCGGTGCTGGTGCGCTGGCTGCTCGCGGTGTGGAACGACTGGCTGATCCAGCACGCGGTGACGCGCTGGACGATCGAGCTGCGGTCGCGCCTGCTCACCGCCTTCCTCCACGCCGAGTGGCGGCTGCAGGCCGAGGAACGCTCGGCGGCGGTGCAGGAGCGCCTCTTCCAGAGCTCGACCCAGGTGTCGAGCCTGATGGCGACGGTGCTGACCTGGCTGCAGTCGGCGATCACGGTGCTGGTCATCCTCGGCGGAGCGCTGGCGGTGAACGCCGTCGGCGCGGTCGCCGCGGCGGTGGTCTCGGTGGTCCTGGTGGTCATGGTGCGACCGCTCAACGCCTGGATCTCTCGCAGCGCCGAGCGCGCCCTGGAGTCGATGCTGCGCAGCGCCGAGCTGGTGCGTTCGTGCCTCGAGCTGGTGCGCGAGCTGCGCGTGTTCGGCTCCCGCGACTCGGCCCGCAGGGCGATGCTCGACGAGGTGGTGCGCCAGGATCAGGCGCGTCGCCAGGCCCTCTTCTTCTCCGCCTTCTCCGGCCAGCTCTACTTCACCCTGGTCATGCTCGCGTGCTGGGGCGCCCTCGCCGTCGTGCTGCTGCTCGAGCCGGCTCGATTCGCCGAGCTCGGAGCGGTCGGCCTGCTGCTGCTGCGCAGCCTCGGCTACACCCGCAGTCTGCACACCGGCAGCACCAAGATCCGCGGCCTGCTCCCGACCTACGAGGATCTGCGCCGCTTCGAGCGTCGGCTCGCGGGGCTCGGTCGCGAGCGCGAAGTCGCATCGGGAAGGACTCCCGAGGACACCGACCTGGTCCTCGAGGGGGTCGGCTTCCAGTATCCGGGCAGCGCCGTGGCGGCGCTGGAGGGGGTCGAGCTCACGATTCCCGCTGGGACCTCGTTCGCCGTGGTCGGGCCCTCCGGCAGCGGCAAGTCGACGCTGGCGCAGATCGTCCTCGGCCTGCGCCGGCCGACCGCCGGCAGGTTCCTCGTCGGGGGGATAGCCGAGCCCGAGCTCGACCCGGCCTGGTGGCGCTCGGCGACCGCCGTCGTCACTCAGGAGAATCTGCTGCTCGACGCCAGCGTGCTCGAGAACGTGCGCTTCTACCGCCAGAGGATCGACGAGGCGGTCGTCTGGAGGGCCCTCGCCGAGGTGGGTCTCGAGGAGTTCGTGCGCGCGCTGCCGGAGGGGCTGCTCACCCGTGTCGGCCAGCATGGGGCTCGCCTGTCGGGGGGGCAGCGACAGCGTCTGTGCATCGCCCGCGCCCTGGTCGGCGCGCCGAGGATCCTGGTGCTCGACGAGCCGACCAGCGCCCTCGACGTGCACTCCGAGCAGGTCGTGCAGCAGTGTCTCGACCGCCTCGCCGGCCGCTGCACCAGGATCGTCATCGCGCATCGCCTGTCGACCATCCGCAGCTGCGAGCGGGTGCTGGTGCTGGACCACGGGCGCATCCTCGACCTCGGCAGCCCCGCCGAGCTCGAGCAGCGGCTGGGCTACTTCCGCGAGGCGCTGTCGCTGTCGAGCGGTTGAGTCAGCCGAAAGGGGTTCGCTCCCCGTGCCTCGCCGGTGAGGAGGCCGAGGAGGCTTCGCTCACTGCGCAGAGGAGGACGCAGCGTCCCGGCTCGCCAGCCAGGCGTCGCAGACCTCGCGCACGGCCCCGTGACCACCGCCGGCGCGGGTCTGCAGGCCGGCCGCCGCCACCGCGTCGGGATGGGCGTCGGCGACGACGATGGCGACGCCGGCCCACTGCAGGCACTCGACGTCGTTGACGTCGTTGCCGACGTAGGCGACCTCGTCGGCGGCGAGCCCGCGCTCCTCGGCCATGGCCCGCAGCAACGTGAGCTTGTCGTCGAGCTGCTGAGTCACCGGGATGCGCAGCTTCTCGCAGCGCACCCGCACCACCGGGTTGCGCTCTTTCGACAGCACCACCAGTTCGAGACCCGCGTCGCGCGCCATCTCGAGGCCGAGGCCGTCGCTGCGGTTGCAGGCGACTGTCTCGTGGCCGAGCTCGGAGACGAAGACACGGTTGTCGGTGAAGACGCCGTCGAAGTCGAGAGCCAGCAGCCGCACGGAGGACATGTGTCGGGGGCGCAGCGGCCGCGCGACGGTGAGTCCGAGGACCGAGGCGAGAGGCGAGAGAAGCGGCGACATGTGGGCTCCTGCGGTTGCGCTCGGGCGCGATCTGGTGGCTGCGGGCGAGGCCGGGAGCGCGGCGAGCGAGGTCGAGAACGGGCGCTGCGCGACGCGGGGATCGAGGACTGCCGAACTCGACTCGGCGCCGCTGGTGAGCCTTGCACAACCTGAGGCGGCGACGCCTTCTCCACCGGCGAGGCGGCCCCGACGGCGCTGATACGATGCGCCGCCATGCTGATCGAGCCCGAGGAGAAGCCTCTCCGCGTCTGCGTCACCGGTGGAGCGGGGGGCCTCGGGTTGCAGATCGCCCAGCGCTTCCACCGCGACGGCGCCAGGGTGCACATCTGCGACGTGGCTCCCGAGGATCTGCTGCGCACCCTCGGAGATCACCCCGGCATGCACGGCACGACGGCCGACGTCTCGATCTCGGCCGAGGTGCGCGAGTTCGTGCGCGAAGCGGTCGAATGGATGGGCGGCATCGACGTGCTGGTGAACTGCGCCGGCGAGTTCGGGCCGCGCTGCCGGGTCGAGGAGATCGACGACGAGGAGTGGGATCGGGCGCTCGGCGTCAACCTCAGCGGCGCCTTCTACTGCATCCGCGAGGTGGCGCCCGTGTTGCGGGCGCAGCGCTCCGGCGCGATCGTCAACATCGCCTGCACCGCGGCGCGCTCGGGGATGCCGCGGCGCGCCGGCTACGTCGCCGCCAAGGCCGGCCTGCTCGGGTTGACGCTGGCGATGGCACGCGAGCTGGGGCCCGACAACGTGCGCTGCAACGCGATCCTGCCGGGAATGATCGACGGACCGGCGGCGCGCCAGCTGGTCGACCTGCGCGCCCGCCAGAGCCGCATCAGCCGCGACGAGGCCGAGGCGGAGCTGCTGTCGCGGGTGTCGATGCGCACCTGGATCGAGCCCGAGGAGGTCGCCGAGATGGTCGCCTACCTGGCCTCGCCCGCGGCGAGGCACGTCTCGGGCCAGGAGATCTCGGTCTGCGGCAACCTCGAGTGGGAGTGAGGGCGCCCGAGCGGCGACCCGCCTTCAGCGGCCGGCCGCCGTGTCGGCGAGGATCGACAGCAGGACCTGCTCGTCGAGACTGCCTCCGGACAGCACACAGATCTTGATGGCGTCGCCGTCGCTGGCCAGCGCCGCGGCGTAGGTGAGCGCCGCCGAGCCCTCGACGATCAGCCGGTTGCCCCTCGCCAGTGCGGCGAGGGCCCGGCGCGTCGTCGACTCTTCGACCAGGTCGACGCGATCGACGACGCGCCGCAGCAGCGGGAACATCTCGCGGGTGATGTAGGGCACCGCGACGCCGTCGCAGAAGGTGCGGCAGTCGACGCTCACCGGCTCCCCGGCGGCGAGCGAGGCGTGCAGGGCGGGGCATCCGGACGGCTCGACGGCGACCAGTCGGGTGCGTTCGCCCCACCCCGCCGCGTGCAGGGCCGAGCCGATCCCGGCGATCAGACCGCCGCCGCCGACCGAGACGTAGATCTCCACCGGTTTCCCATCCCGTCTTGCGGGCGGTCTTCCATGCGATCCCTCGTGCCGCGACGGGTCGCGGTGCTCCAGCTCCCGGACGAGCTCGAGCCCGAGGCTGGCGTGTCCGGCAATGACGTCGGGCTCGATCCACGGATGCACGAAGGCGGCGCTCTCGCTCCGCCAGCCGCCCTCGCGGAGGAACTCGAACAGCGCATCGCGCGGCACCTGGCGCACCGTGCCGCCGAGCGCCTCGACGGCAGCGACCTTGGTGGCCGGCGCGCCCTCCGGCATCAGGCTGGTGGCGGCGACGCCGAAACGCCGTCCGCACCAGGCCAGCGCCTGCGCGGTGTTGCCCGCCGAGACGGTGAGCAGGCCGACGTCGCGGCGTGAGGCCCCGAGGCGGGAGACCGCGTGGTAGATGCCGCGCAGCTTGAACGAGCCGATCGGTTGCAGCGTCTCCGGCTTGAGCCAGATCTCTGCCCGCGTCGCGTCGCCGCTGGCGTCCCGGGCGCGTACGAGGGGGGTGCGCAGGCAGACGTCGTAGACGATCTCGGCGGCGCGCTCGAGGGCCTCCAGATCCGGCAGCTGGAGGGGCGCGTAGCCGGGCGCCGGGCTCGGTCTCACGGCCAGCGCACCGGGATCTGGAGGACGCGGTCTTCGCCGTCGCGGTAGCAGACGAACCCCTCGCGCCGGCCGAAGAGGTAGAGGTCGCGCAGCAGCTCGACGGCGCGCCGACAGTACTGCTCGATCTCGTCGAAGCGTCCCTCGCGGTACCAGGCCAGGCTCTGCATCCCGTCGGAGCTCTTGGCGGCGCCGAGTGTCGCCTCGCACAGTGCCGACAACCCGACCCGCCCGCCGATCGACGCCTCGATCTCCTCGAGCAGGTCGAGGGTGGGCAGCGAGCGGCTGAAGTCCTCGCCGGTGTATCCGGAGAGCACCCGGTAGTCGAAGCGAACGCTGTTGAATCCGACCACCAGGTCGGCGCCGCGCAGGTCGTCGACCAGGGCACCCACGTCGTCCTCGCGGTAGACGCGGAAGCGGTTCTCCTCCATGAAGCAGGCGACGGCCAGGGCGACGCCGAGACGGTGCACGTGCAGCCAGCCGCCGACCTCCTCGGCGCTGCGCTTGGTCTCGACGTCGAAGAGCAGGGTGCGCTCGACCACCCGCGGCAGGGGCCGCCGTGGTGGCCGAGCGACGAGCTCGGCCGGAGCGCTGCCCGGCGTCGCTGTGTCGGAGGCGGCGCTCGGCGAGCGTGGCGACCAGCCGATCCGTCCGAGGTCGAAGAGGTTGCGGCTGGGACCGCCGATGGAGTCGCTGTCGACGCTCGCTCCGGCGGCGTCGGGCATCCGGGCTTCCGGCCCCTGTGGCGGTGGCGGATGGAAGCGGTGCTCGGGTCCACGTGGCTCGCGGTCGACCCGCGGCGGCGGCGGCTGGACCGGCCGCGAGAGGTCGAGTGGCGGCGGCTCGATCGGCCCCCTGCGCGGTGCGCTGCGCCCGCGCAGCAGGCGCACCAGCTCGACGGCGCCGGGCTTGTCGAGTGGCCGGTTGCCGTTGCCGCACTTCGGCGACTGCACGCAGCCCGGGCAGCCGTCGGCGCACTGACAGCGCGCGAGCAGCTCCTCGACCCGGTCGAGCAGCTCGCTGAGCCGCTCGAAGCCGGCCTCGGTGATGCCGACGCCGCCTTCGTGGCCTTCGTAGAGGAACACCGCGCCGGAGCCGACCTGCGGGTGGAAGGGGATCGAGATGCCGCCGAGGTCGCCGCGGTCGCACAGCGCAAGCACCGGAAAGAGCGAGATCGCAGCGTGCTCGCAGGCGTGCAGGGCGCCCATGAAGTCGAGTCCCAGCTCGCGGAGCGATTCTTCGATCGCGCCCGGCGCGGCGAACCAGAGGGCGACGCTGTCGAACTCGACCGGGTCGAGCTCCAGCGCCTCCCGGCTGAGGCGCTCCTGCGACGAGATCTTCTTGCGCTCGTAGCCGACGACGCGCTCGGTCACCCGGACCCGCCCCAGCCAGGCGCTCAGCGGCCCCGAGTGGGCGTGGTCGTAGAGCTCGAGGATCTCGGTGTGCTTCTCGGTGAGCGGCGTGGTGAAGTAGTCGACGTGCACCGGAGTCGCCACCGCCCTCCGCTTCTGCTGGTCGAGCTCCGAGATGGCGAACTGCCGCCCGGCGTGCAGGTAGATCGCTCCCGGATGGCACTCGCGCAGTGCCCGCACTCCGTCGACGGTGCCGATCGCCCTGCCGCTGGCGTCGCTGACGATGGTGTAGACCGCTCCGCCGCCGCGCAGCGAGAT
Organism: Acidobacteriota bacterium; assembly: GCA_003388555.1. Classification (GTDB taxonomy): domain Bacteria; phylum Acidobacteriota; class Thermoanaerobaculia; order Multivoradales; family Multivoraceae; genus QQVD01. Next base: position 60,215 of record QQVD01000037.1, read on the forward strand.
GCCGCGGTGGGGCGCGCCGTCGAGCGAGTGGATCAGGCTGCCGTCGTGGGACCGGGCCAGGCGATGGGCGGCGAGCATGTCGCCGACGGTGGCGGCATGGTCCTCGAGGTAGGCGCGGTCGCGCGCGGTGTCGAGCGCCAGCTCGGTGGCGGCGCAGGCCAGGTGGCGCGACGCGATCGCCGAGTTGCGCGGTGAGGTCACCAGCGGCTCGCATTCACGTCCGAGGAACTCGTCCGGCTGCCGCAGCAGGTACTGGTCGAGAGCGTCGGGCAACGCCACCAGAGCGGTGATCGACTCGCGCCCCTGACGCCCCACCCGTCCCGAGCGCTGCCAGGTGGCCATCATCGACCCCGGGTAGCCCACCAGTACGCAGGCGTCGAGGCCGCCGACGTCGATCCCCATCTCCAGCGCCGAGGTCGAGATCACCGCGTCGAGCTCGCCATCGTGCAGCCGGCGTTCGATCTCGCGCCTCTCGGAGGCCAGGAAGCCGGCGCGGTAGTTGGCCACGCGCGCGGCGAGCTCGGGCTCCTTGGCCTGCAGCCACGAGTGCAGCAGCTCGGTCATGCGGCGCGCCTTGGTGAAGACGATCGTCTTGAGGCCGGCGCGCACCAGCGCCACCAGGAGCTGCAGACTGGTGGTGTAGGGGCTGGTGCTCGGCTGGAGGAGCAGGAAGTGGCGGCCCTCGCGAGGCGCCCCGGAGTCCTCCACCAGCAGCAGATCGCGACCGGTGAGCTGGCGCGCGAAGGACGCTGCGTTGCTGGCGGTGGCCGACGACGCGATCAGCGAGGGCTCGGCGCCGGCACGGCGGCAGAGGCGCAGCAGTCGCTGCAGCACGTGGTGGAAGTGGCTGCCGAAGACGCCGCGGTAGGTGTGCAGCTCGTCGAGCACGATCCAGCGCAGGTCGGCGAGCAGCGGTTGCCAGCTCGCCGCGTGCCCGAGGATGCCGAAGTGCAGCATGTCGGGGTTCGAGATCAGCACCCGCGGCGGATCGGCGCGAATCCCCTCGCGTTGCTTGCGCGGCGTGTCGCCGTCGTAGATCGCGCAACGAGCGTCGTCGGTCGCGATCCCGGCCAGCTCGCGCAGCTCGTCGAACTTGCCCTGCTGGTCGCGCCCGAGGGCTTTGAGCGGGAACAGGAAGAGCGCCTTGCCGGGCTCGCGGCGGAGCGCTGCTTCGAGCACCGGGAGCTGGAAGACCAGCGACTTGCCTGACGCTGTCGGCGTCGACAGGAGCACGTCGCGGCCCGCCCTCGCCGCCGCCAGCCCCTCGACCTGGTGACTCCACAGGGCGTCGATGCCGCGGCCGGCCAGCGCCGCGAGCAGCGGTTCGGGGAGGGGAGGCGTCGGCTCGGCGAGGCGCTGCGGCCGCGCCGGCAGGTAGGCGCGGTGCGCGATCTGTGCGGCGAGCTCGCCGCCACCGGAGAGGCGGTCGACCAGCTCGCTGAGGGATGCCGCGTCGGTGGTCTGTGGGGCCATGTTCGGGGCTCTGCAGCTCTCGGTGGTCAGTGTAGCGGTGCGGTGGCTGCCCGCCGCCGGGCATCTCGGGGAGGGGAGGCGTGGGGCGCGGAGGCGGCGCGGCAGCGCCTGCCGGAATGCGGCGCCGGAGCCTGGCGTAGGATGCGAAGGCGCCGCGGCCAACCTTGCAGCGGACGCCACGACGCCGCGTCGACAGCGCTCGCACCGGTGAGAAACGTCGCTCGAAGGAAACGCGATCATGATCGATGCCGAGAGCACGGCCCGGGTCCTCGCCCTCAGCCGGCCGCACCCGAACCTGCTCAAGCTCTACGTGCTGCAGTCGTTGCTGCTCGGCCCGTTCTTCCCCTTCGCGCTGATCCCCTACCTCTTCCGCTACTCGACGCTGCGCTACGTGTTCGACGAGGAAGGCGTGTCGATGCGCTGGGGGGTCTTCTTCCGCCGCGAGATCTCGCTCAACTACGCGCGCATCCAGGACATCCACCTCTCCAACCACCTGATCGAGCGCTGGCTCGGCCTGGCGAGGGTGCAGATCCAGACCGCCAGCGGCTCGGCGGCGGCGGAGATGACCATCGAGGGTTTGCAGGAGTTCGAGCTGGTGCGCGACTTCCTCTACTCGCGCATGCGCGGCGCCAAGGGCCTGGCCGACCTCGACGAGGCTCCGGGCACACCCGCCGGGTCTGCTCCGCAGGCTTCGGACTCCGGCGTCGACGTCGGCGACGGCGGCGACGCCGAGCGCCTGGCGGTGGCGCTCGAGAACGTCGCCCGCGAGCTGGCCGAGGTGCGTAGGTTGCTCGAGAGCGAGGCCGCCGGCCCGGCGATGGGCGGGTCGGAGCGATGAAGCGACTCCTCCTGGCGCTGCTCAAAGTACCCGAGCGGCCGAGCCTCCCGCCCGGCCCCGAGGGCTCGGTGGACTGCTTCCGGGCGTCGCGGAGATTCCTCGCCTACACCGTGCTCAAGTGGGGACTGAAGCAACTCGGCGCGGTGATCTCGCTGGTCGTGTCGCTGGCCTTCCTCACCGGTTTCCAGTGGGGGCCCTTCGGTGCGATCGAGCCGATGAGAGAGCTCGCCGAAGAGGACATCAGCATCGGTGTGCTCGGCTTCGTCAGCGTCGACACCACGATGGGCGACCTGCTCGGCGTCATCGAGATCTTCGCCATCGGCGCCTTCCTGATCCAGCTGGTGGTCTCGGGCTTCTTCCTCAAGCTGGCGTGGGAGCTGCGCTGGTACATGGTCAGCGACACCACGATCCGGATCCGAGAGGGGCTGGTGCGGCTCAAGGAGCAGACCATGACGATGGCGAACATCCAGAACATGAGCATCCGTCAGGGTCCGCTGCAGCGGCTTTTCGGAATCTACGACCTCGAGGTGCAGACTGCCGGTGGCTCGGGCAGCGGCATGGGCAGCGAGGGCAACCCGACGGCCGAGAACCTCCACGTCGGCAAGTTCCGCGGCCTGCGCGACGCCGAGGCGCTGCGGCGCCGCCTGCGGGCTCGTCTCGCCCTGCACTCCGACTCCGGGCTCGGAGATCCCGACGAGGCGGCTCGCGCCGATGCCCGCCGGCGGGCCGCGGCGGGCAGGGGCGCCGGGGCGGCGGGGCGGCCGGGTGTGGATCTCGGCGTCGCCACCGCCGCTGCGTCGAGGGTCCTCGAGGAGGCTCGGACGCTGCGCCTTGCGGTGCAGCGTCGGCGTGACGGCGGCATATCGACGGCGTGATGACGTGCCGCGGCCGTGGCTGCGCTCCGGCGGCAGGGGTCGTGGCCCGCGCCTGCGAGAGGCGTTGAGATGCCAGAGCTGCCCGACATCGAGGTCTACTGCGAGGCGCTGCGCGCTCGCACGATGGGAGCACGCCTGCTGGGGCTACGGCTCGGCAGTCCCTTCGTGCTGCGCACCGTGGAGCCTCGTCCGGCCGAGCTCGCGGGCAGGCGCATCGTCGCGGTCTCGCGGCTAGGCAAGAGGATCGTCTTCCATTGCGCGGAAGACCTCTTCGTCGTCGTCCACCTGATGGTCGCCGGCAGGTTCGGCTGGTACCAGCGCGGCGGTGCGGAGGTGGCGCTGCGGGCCAAGAACCGGCTCGCGGCCTTCGACTTCTGCGCGTCTCCGGCGGACGGCGAGGGCGACGAGGAAGTCACCAGCACCCTGCTGCTCACCGAGGCGGGGAAGAAGCGTCGCGCCTCGATCCACCTGCTGCGCGGCCGCGAGTCGCTCGCCGCGCTCGATCGCGGCGGCCTCGAGGTGATCGGTTGTGAGCTCGGCGAGTTCGAGGAGGTCCTGGCGCGCGAGAACCACACCCTCAAGCGCACGCTGACCGATCCACGTCTGTTCAGCGGCATCGGCAACGCCTACTCCGACGAGATCCTGCATCGCGCCCGACTCTCCCCGCTCCGTTGGACCAGTCGACTCGATGCCGCTCAGCGGCGACGGCTCTGGGAGGCGACACGAGAGGTGCTGGAGGAGGCCACGGCGACTCTGCGCTCCGAGGTCGGCGACGGATTTCCCAAGAAGGTGACCGCCTTCCGGCCGGAGATGGCGGTGCACGGCAAGTTCAAGCAGCCGTGCCCGCGCTGCGCCGCCCCGGTGCAGCGCATCGTCTACGCCGAGAACGAGTGCAACTACTGCGCCGCATGCCAGACGGACGGCAAGGTCCTCGCCGACCGTGCCCTGTCGCGTCTGCTGCGCGGCGACTGGCCGCGCACTCTCCAGGAGCTCGAAGAGCGGCACGAGGGCGGTCCGGGCTGAGCCGCCGCCGGTGAAGGGCACGGTCCGTGCAGTGAGGATCGAGGATCGACGATCCTCACTGTTCCGGTCCGTCGGCGCACTCCGTGCCCGCACGCCAGGGCCGCTCCTCCCGCCACCGCGTCAGGCGCCCTGCGCCCAGGCTTCGCGAGGACTCGCCTCCGCTACGAGGACGACGTCGTTGCCCCGGAAGCTGGGCTGTGATAGAGAAATAGCAATAGCCGGAAGTGTCACTGCAACTGTTGGAGAGATGACGATGTCTGTCACCGCGACGCCCAAGCGAGCGATCGATCCAGGTCCCGACAACGTGCGTCCAGGTCCGCGTCCCAGCGGTCCGGTTCCCTTCCTGCACGGTGGCACCAACCCGCCTCCGAGGGGCACGCCTCCGCTCCCCGACCTCTACACGATCGTCGTCAACCGCCTCGGCTACGGCCCGCGGCCGGGGTTGCGCGCCGAGTGGCAGGCGCTCGGCCCCAACGACGACGCGCGGCTGCAGGCCTGGCTGAACCAGCAGCTCGCACACGGCTCGATCGCGGACCCGGAGTACGACGCCGTCGTCTCGGCGGCCGGCTACGAGACGCTGACCAAGACCCGTCAGCAGCTCTGGCAGCAGTACCGCCGCCACGCCGACTGGCAGGTGCGCCGGCTGCCGATCTGGGAGTGCGAGGTCGAGGCCATCGTGCGAGCCGCCTACAGCCGCAAACAGCTGCTGCACGTGATGACCGAGTTCTGGCTCGACCACTTCAGTGTCTACGGTTGGGAGAGCAACACCGAGTCGATGTTCCCCGACTGGGTGCGACTGATGCGCACCCACTGCTTCGGCAATTTCCGCGACTTCCTCGGTGAAGTGGCGCGCCACACGGCGATGCTCTACTACCTCGACCAGTACACCTCGTCGGCGCCCTTCCCGAACGAGAACTACGCCCGCGAGCTCTTCGAGCTGCACACGATGGGCTCCGAGAACTACCTCGGCGTTCTCGATCCGCTGTCGGTGCCCGACGACGGCTTCGGCAACCCGATCGGCTACGTCGACAACGACGTCTACGAAGGGGCGCGCTGCCTCGCCGGCTTCACCTTCAGCGACAGCATCGACGAAGGAGGCGACACGGGCCTCTTCTACTACCGTGACGACTGGCACGACATCGGTACCAAACTGGTGCTCGGCGACATCCTCAACAACGGCGCCAACGCGCCCGAGGCGGACGCGAACGATCTCTTCGATCTGCTCGCGAACCACCCGGGAACCGGTCGCCACCTGGCACGCAAGCTGTGCACCCGCCTGGTCTCCGACGATCCGCCGCAGTCGCTGGTCGACGCCGCTGCGGCGGAGTGGAACGCCCACATCGCCTCGAACGACCAGATCGAGCGCGTCGTGCGTCTCATCGTGCTCTCCAACGAGTTCAAGACCACCTGGGGCGAGAAGGTCAAGCGTCCGTACCAGTTGCTCGCCGGCGCCGTGCGCGCCACCAGCTACCAGCAGGACTGGGCGGTCGACGCCGAAGACCTCAGCTCCCTGCTCTCGCGTCTCGATCAGACCAGCCACGGGATGTTCAACTGGCGGGCTCCCAACGGCTATCCCGACGCACGCATCAAGTGGGAGAGCACCTCGCCGCGCATCATGACGTGGCGCTTGATGCTCTGGCTCACCGACACGACAGACGACGTCTCGGGTCTCAAGCGACTCAACGCCGCCGCCCAGACACCGCCCGGGATCGACACGCCGACGGAGCTCGCCGACTACTGGCTCGATCGCATCCTCGACCGCCCGGTGCCGGCCGAGGACCGCCAGGAGGTCATCGACTTCATGGCCGCGGGGTTCAATCCCGATCTCTCCCTGGATCTCAGCGACGAGGACAACCACGACCGTCTGCGCATGATGGTCGGACTGATCCTCAACATGCCGGAGAACCTGATGCGGTGAGCGACCGCCGCCTGCGCCAGAAGAACGCCGCGAATCACTGAGCAGAGAAAGGACCCCATGCCCGTCAACCGTCGTGACTTCGTCTGCGGCTGCTCCGCCGCCATCGCCGCGCTCGCCGGCGCGCGTTTCAACAGTCTGGTGTTCGGACAGCCGAATCCGGGCGACCATCCCATCCTGGTCAACGTCTTCCTGCGCGGAGGGATGGACGGTCTCAACTTCATGATGCCCACCACCAACGGCGATCGCGGCTTCTACGAGGCGGCGCGCAGCTCGCTGCAGGTGCCGGTGGGCGAAGCGCTCGCGCTGCCCGGCGGATTCGGTCTGCATCCCTCGGCCGACGGACTGCACGGTCTCTTCCAGGACGGACGTCTGGCGCTGGTGCACGCCTGCGGTCTGCAGACGGTGCAGACACGAAGCCACTTCGACGCCATGGAGTACATCGAGCTGGGGACTCCGGGGGCGCAGTCGATCAGCACCGGCTGGCTCACCCGCCACCTCAACACGACGCCCGGCCTGCCGCCGCAGGTCGTGCTGCCCTCGGTGGCGATCGGCAGCCTGGAACCGACCTCCCTCCAGGGCAGCAGCATCACAGCCAACATCGGCGACATCGACGACTTCAACCTCGACCAGGGTCCCTGGGACTGGCGCTCTGCCCACCGCACCTCGCTGCGCAGGCTGCTCGGCAACGGCTCGACCCAGACCCATGTGCGGGCACTCGACGCTCTCGACTCGGCGGACATCATCGAGCTCAGCGTCAGCGGCGGCTACACGCCGGCGAACGGTGCGCAGTACCCAAACAACTCCCTCGGTGACGCGATGAAGTCGGTGGCGCAGCTGGTCAAGCTGGATCTCGGCCTACGGGTGGCGACGATCGACTTCGGTGGCTGGGACACCCACAACGGTCAGGGCAACGGCTCGGGCGGCCAGTTCTCGAGTCTGGTCGGCAGCCTCAGCGACGCGATGACCGCCCTCTACACGGACCTCGACGGTCCCGGCAACCCCAACGACGCATCGCGCCTGACCATCGTGGTGCAGAGCGAGTTCGGCCGCCGCCTGTTCGAGAACGACGACGACGGCACCGACCACGGTTACGGCAACCTGATGATGGTGCTCGGCAAGGAGGTCAACGGCGGTCAGCTCTACGGCACCTGGCCCGGGTTGGCGTCGCACCAGCTGTTCGAGGGTGACGACCTGATGGTGACCACCGACTACCGCAGGGTGATGTCCGAGATCCTGGTACGCCGCTTCGGCAACTCGGCGATCGACACGGTGTTCCCTGGCTAAGCCGGCGTCTACGGAGTCGAGGGCCCGCTCGGCATCGTGCAGGGCGCCGACCTGCCGGTGACGACCTCGATCTTCAGCGACGACTTCGAGTCTGGCGACGTTGCGGCGTGGAGTTCCTCCACGCCCTAAACGTCGCCAGACGTCGGCGGCTTGCGTGTCGCCTTCGGCTCACGCGCGGCGTCGAGTCTGCGAGGCGAGGGGGTGTGGAGTTCCTCCGCGGCCCTGAACGTCGCCAGACGTCGGCGGCTTGCGTGTCGCCTTCGGCTCACGCGCGGCGGGGAGTCTGCGAGGCGAGGGGGTGTGGAGTTCCTCCGCGGCCCTGAAAACTCGCCAGACGTCGGCGGCTGGACTTGGACCGCGGGTCTTCGCCCGGGATGACGAGCGGTCGCGGCCGCCTCCTGAGACGGCGCACCGAGATCGCGACCATCCGACTTCCTCCCCCTTCAGGGGGAGGATCGAGGTGGGGGTGTCCCAGTCATCCGGCTCGCTTTCAAGGGGGAGGATCAGGGGAGGGGGTGAGGATGGTGCGGACCACACGTGTCGCCGCTGAGCGGCGGCAGCGCCTCCTCGACGAGCGCTCCCGCATTCCAGGGCAGCCGAGTCGCTTGCGCTCAGCCAGGTGCCAGCCCCGAGAAGGGATCTCGCACCTCCCACCGCTCCCTCCAACTCCCGCCACTCTTGCCCGGCCCTGCCGACGATGACAGCCTCGCGGCGTGGGCGATACGCTGGACGGGTTCGACGACGCTGCGTGGGCGCGCACGCCCGAGGGGATCAGGGGCCTCACCGACTGTCACGCCCACCTCGGCGATCCGGTGTTCGACGCCGACCGCGACGAGGTGATCGCGCGGGCGCGCCGGAACGGCGTCGAGCGCGTCGTGGTGGTCGGTGAGACCCTCGCCGACGCACGACGGAACCTCGAGCTGGCGTCGGCGTCCGGCGGCTTCCTGCGACCGTGCGCCGGGCTCTATCCGACCCGTCTCGACGAGGAAGAGGCAGCGGCGCTGGAAGAGCTGGCGCGAGGGCGGCGCGACGAGCTGATCGCGATCGGCGAGGTCGGGCTCGACCTGTGGAAGGTGCAAGACCCCGACGACCAGGAGGTCCAGCGCCGGATCTTCACCCGCTTCGTGCGCCTGGCCGACGAGCTCGATCTGCCGCTCAATGTGCACTCACGCTCGGCCGGGCGGCAGGCGATCGAGCTGCTTGTCGACCTGGGTGCCCGGCGCGTGCAGTTGCACGCCTTCGACGGACGCGCGGCGAAGGCCCGACCGGCGCTCGAGGCGGGGTATTACTTCTCGGTGCCGCCTTCGGTGGTGCGTTCGCCACAGAAGCAGAAGCTGGTGCGGGCGCTGCCGCTCGAGCGCCTGCTGCTCGAGACCGACAGCCCGGTGCTCGGCCCGTCTCCTGCGGAGCGCAACCAGCCCTGCAACGTGAGCTACCCGCTGCACGCGATCGCCGCCCTCAAGGACGAGTCGATCGCCGCGGTGGCCGAGGCGACCCGGGACAACGTCCGGCGGTTGTTCGGCGAGTGAGGCGGCGGCCTCACGCGCCGGCCGAGGTGCCGTCCCCACGAGCTCTGGTCCTGGAGCCGGACGGCCGCTGGCTGGAGCTGCTGCCGCCGATCGTCCGCCTCGAGGCCGCCTCACCGGCGCAGGTGCCCGCCCTGCTCGTCGATGTAGAGCGCCGCAGCGAGCGCGGTGAGGTCGCCATCGGTTGGGTCTCCTACGAGGCCGCCCCGGCTTTCGATCCGGCCCTGACCGCCGGCGTCGGCTCGCCACCCTACGCGGTCTTCCTGGTCTCCAGGCGGTGGCAGAGGCGAGCGGAGCGCGGCCTCGGGTTGCGCGGCCGACGGCTCGCGATCGAGTGGCGGCCGGAGATCGACGCGGCGGCACACCGGGCTGCCCTCGAGCAGATCCTCGCCGGGATCGCGGCGGGCGACTTCTACCAGGTGAACCACACTTTCAGGGTGCTCGCGACTGTCGCCGATGCACTGGAGGACAGCTCCGCATCCCCTGGCTTCGATCCCTGGCCCCTGTTCGCGAATCTGCAGCGGGCGCAGCGTGGCGCCTTCGCCGCCTACGTCGACGACGGCACGATCGCCGCCTGCTCGGCGTCGCCGGAGCTGTTCTTCGCCCTCGACGGCGAGAGGATCGAGTCACGGCCGATGAAGGGCACCGCCCGGCGAGGGCTCGACCTCGCCGAGGACGGGGTGAGGATCGCCCGCCTCAGGACCAGCTCCAAGGAGCGGGCGGAGAACCTGATGATCGTCGACATGGTGCGCAACGACCTCGGCCGGATCGCGCTGCCGGGGAGCGTCGAAGCGCGCGACCTGTTCGTCGTCGAGACCTATCCCACGGTGCACCAGATGGTGTCGACGGTGAGTGCCCGCACCCGCGCACCGATGGTCGAGATCTTCCGCGCCCTCTTCCCGGCGGCTTCGATCACCGGCGCTCCCAAGTCGAGCAGCATGCGCGCCATCGCCGCCTTCGAGCCCAGTCCGCGGGGCATCTACACGGGAGCGGTGGGAGCGATTCTGCCCGGCCGCAGGGCGCGTTTCGCCGTGGCCATCCGCACCGCGGTGCTCGATCGAGGACCCGAGATGGCAGATCGGAGGCTCGTTTACGGCACAGGGAGCGGTGTCGTCGCCGATTCGGATCCGGCTTCCGAATGGAGAGAGTGCGCCGCGAAGGCCGCGAACCTCAGGCACGTGCTGCCGCGTTTCCGTCTGCTGGAGAGCCTGCGCTGGAGCCCGGCGCGCGGCTACTGGTACCGCGAGGCGCATCTCGAGCGCATGGCGGCGTCGGCTCTCTACTTCGGCTTCAGGTGGCGAGAGAGCGCCGTGCGCCGGCGCCTGGACGCGACGGCGGCCGAGCTGAGCGTCGCCGGCGCCGACGCCAAGGTGCGGCTGTTGGTCGATCGGCGAGGCTCGGTCGAGGTGACACACGAGCCGCTCGGCGGCGCTGGTCGCTGGCGAGTGGCCCTGGGCGGGCTACCGGTGCACTCCCGCGATCGCTTCCTGCGCCACAAGACCACCCGCCGCGGTGTCTACCGCTCGGCGCTGGGCGAGGCGCGGCGGCGCCATCCGGAAGCCGACGACGTGCTGCTGTTCAACCAGCAGGGGGAGCTGACCGAGACGACGAGGGCGAACGTAGTGGTGCTCGACGAGCACGGTCGATGGTCGACGCCGGAGGTCGGCTGCGGCCTGCTGGACGGCGTGCTACGCCGACGCCTGCTGGGGCGCGGGCGCATCGTCGAGCGAGTGATCTCCCGTCGCGATCTGCTCGCGGCGCGCGACGTACTGCTGATCAACTCGGTGCGCGGCCTGGTCAGGATCGATCCAGTCGGCTGGTCGTGGGCCGACGTCGAGGGGCGCCGGGGGGCTTAGACTCCGAGTTCGTACCGCCGTCGGGCCAGCCAACGAAACCCGTTCCACGTCGAGCCCTGAACAACGACTCCGTCGTCGTCTCAGCGGAGTGAGGAGTCGTAGTGTCCAAGATCGAATCCCCCGCCCCCCGCGTCCTCCGGGCCTGCGGCCTGCTGGCCTGCGCCGCGTCTGTCGTCACGTGGTCGGCCTCGGCGCGGCCCGCCGCTGCGACCAGCGAGCTCCCTGCCGGGCTCGCAGAGGAGATCGCCGCAGACTACGAGGGCGAGCTCGAGGCGCTCTTCGTGCACTTCCATCGCAACCCCGAGCTCTCGTTCCGTGAGTTCGAGACCGCCAAGCGACTCGCCGCCGAGCTGCGCGCCTCGGGAGTCGAGGTGACCGAAGGCGTCGGCGGCACCGGCATCGTCGGGGTGCTGCGCAACGGCGAGGGGCCGACGGTGCTGGTGCGTGCCGACATGGACGGCCTGCCGGTGGAGGAGGACTCGGGCCTCGAGTACGCCTCGACCGCGCGGCAGGTCGACATCACCGGCGAGGAGGTACCGGTGATGCACGCCTGCGGCCACGACGTGCACATCACCGCGATGGTCGGCACCGCGAGGCGGCTGGCCGCGCACCGCGACCGCTGGCGGGGCACTGTGCTGTTCGTCGGACAGCCGGCGGAGGAGCGCATCAGCGGCGCCCGGGCGATGCTCGAGGACGGCCTCTACGAGCGCTTCCCGGTGCCCGACCATGCCCTCGCCTTCCACGTCAGCGCCGGCGCTCCCGCCGGCAGGATCCACGTGCCACACGATCTCGTCGCGTCGTCGTCGGACAGCGTCGACATCACCGTGTTCGGCGTCGGCGCGCACGGCGCCTCGCCCCACCGCGGCAAGGACCCGATCTACGTCGCCTCGCAGATCGTGGTGGCGCTGCAGAGCATCGTCTCGCGCGAGCTGAATCCACTCGAGCCCGGCGTGGTCACCGTCGGCGCCTTCCACGGCGGTTTCAAGCACAACATCATCCCGGACCGCGTCGAGCTGCAGCTCACGGTGCGCTCGAACGCCGAGCAGACCCGCGAGCAGCTGCTCAGCGCCATCGAGCGGATCGCCCGCGGCACGGCGCTCGCTGCGGGACTGCCGGAGGATCGCCTGCCTAGGGTGGAGCTGACCAGCGAGTCGACGCCGCCGACCCGCAACGACCCGGAGCTCGCGAGGCGCGTCGAGCGCGCCATCGTCGCCGGCATGGGGGAGGAGATCCTCTACGTCGACGAGCCCTCCGGCATGGGGGCCGAGGACTTCGCCTACTTCGTCAGCACCGAGCACGACGTGCCGGGCGTCTACTTCTCGGTCGGCGGCACGCCGCAGGAGGAGATCGACGCCGAGAAGCGCGGCGGCCCCCCGGTCCCCTCGCATCATTCGCCGTTCTTCAAGGTGGCGCCGGAGCCCTCGATCCGCTCGGCCACCATGGCGATGACCCTGGCGGTGCTCGAGCTGCTGGCGCCGTGACGGCGCGAGCGGGCCTCGCGGACGACCGCCTGCGCACTCCCTCGACCCACCGACAGGTCGCCATCGGCGACGATGAAGGGCAACGTCCATTTCGGCCGCCGGGGCGCGGCATCCCCAGGGACTCGGCGCGCTCACCACCACGGGCCTGAGGCGGGCTGTTGTCGCGTCGCTCCTTCAGGTCTGCGCTGAAGGCGGCCGGAGCGTGCGAGACGGTCGATCGAGTGGTCGGCTCAGGCGTCCGCTGCGTCGAGCGCCGGGATCGTCTCCAGCGCTTCGGGGTTCTGCACGGACGACAGGTCGCCGACCGGCTCGCCGAGGTAGCGCGCCCGCACCATGCGGCGCAGGATCTTGGCCGAGCGGGTCTTCGGCAGATCGCCGACGAAGACGATGCGCTCCGGCCGATCGACCTTGCCGAGTCGGTCGACCACAGCCTCTGACAACTCGCTGGCGAGATCGTCGCTGGGCTCGAAGCCCGGCTTGAGCACGACGAAGCAGACGATGCCGGTGCCCTTGACGTCGTGCGGAACGCCGACCGCGGCGGCCTCGGTGACCTTGCCGGTCGCGGTCAGCGCGCCCTCGAGCTCCGACGGCCCGATGCGTCGGCCGGCGACCTTCAGGGTGTCGTCCGAGCGGCCCTGGATGAACCACTGGCCGTCCTCGTCGATCCGCGCCCAGTCGCCGTGGTTCCAGACCTCCGGCCACTTCGACCAGTAGCTCGCGATGTAGCGCTCGGGGTCGCGCCAGAGACCTCGGGTCATCGAAGGTGCCGGCTCGGTGCACACCAGGTAGCCGACCTCGCCACGCACCGGTTCGCCCTCCTCCGACCAGACGTCGACCGCCATGCCGAGGCCGGGGCCGCCGAGGGAGCACGGTTTGAGCGGATCGAGCGGCAGCGGCGCCAGGAAACAGCCGATGATGTCGGTGCCGCCGGAGATGTTGATGATCGGGCAGCGGCCGCCGCCGACGTTCTCGAAGGTCCACCGCCACGACTCCTCGTCCCACGGCTCGCCGGTCGAACCCAGGATGCGCAGGGCCGAGAAGTCGCGCCGTGCGACGTCCTCGCGACCGACCTTCATCTGCATGCGCACCGCGGTCGGCGAGATGCCGAAGACGGTGATCCGCTCCTCGTCCACCAGGCGCCAGAGGGCGTCCCGGCGCGGATGATCGAGGGCGCCGTCGTAGAGCACCACGGTGGCGCCCCAGAACAGCCCGCCGAGGATCGTCCACGGCCCCATCATCCAGCCGATGTCGGTGAGCCAGAAGAAGCGGTCCTCGGGCTTCATGTCGAAGCAGTAGCCGACCTCCTTGGCGATCTGCACCAGGGAACCGGCGTGCGAGTGCACCGTTCCCTTGGGTCGCCCGGTGGTGCCCGAGGTGAACAGGATCAGGGCCGGATCCATCGCCGCCACCGACCTCGGTGGCACCGGACCGTCGGGTGCGCCACCGAGGAACTCGGCCCAGCCGACCTCGAGCGCCGTGTGCGCCGAACCACCGTCGCCGGTGGCTGCAGCGTCTTCGTCGCCCTGCAACTCTCTGACCACCACGAGGCGCTCGACGCTGTCGCACTCGGCAAGCGCCTGGCGGGCGGCGGGCAGGATCTCCACCCGCTTGCCGCGGCGGGTGGTCGCGTCGGCGGCGAACAGCACCTTGGCGGTCGAGCTCTGCAGCCGCTCGGCGAGGGCTGCCGGCGCATAGCCGGAGAAGACCGGGATGAAGATCGCTCCGATGCGCATCGTGGCCAGCATCTGCACCACCACCTCGACGGTCATCGGCATGTACGACGCCACCCGATCGCCGGCACCCACACCGGCGTCGAGCAGCGCGGCGGCGCAGCGTTCGACCAGCTCGTGCAGCTCACGGAACGACAGCTCCCGGCGGTCGCCGCGCTCGGTGCGGCCGACCAGGCAGACCCGGTCGGCGAGCTCGCTGTCGAGGTGACGGTCGAGCACGTTGTCGACCAGGTTGAGGCGTCCGCCGAGGTACCAGCGGGTCCAGGGCTTTCCCTCACTGGCGTCGCGCACGGTGTGGAAGGGGCGACTCCAGCGCACCCCCATCGCCTCGGGGAGCTCGCCCCAGAAGCGCTCCTGGTGGGCCGCCGCGAAGGCGCGCAGCTCGTCGGGTCCGGCCTGTTCGAAGCGCGCCAGCAATCTCTGCACGTTGGCGCGCTCGATCCAGTCGGCGCGGGGGTGGTAGGCGAAGGAGCTCATCGTCGGTGTCCTGGTCCTGAGTCGTTCTGACCCGCCGTCGGGTCCGGGTCCCGCCACGCCGTCCGCACCGGCCGCAGCGCGGGCTTCCGAGGTCTCGTCTCCCGTAGACTGCCAGAGTGAGCGGGGAGAAGGGGATGGATGGCTTCGAGCGGCCCCGGCGGGGCCGGCGGACCCTGCTGCTCGCCTCGCTGCGCCGGCTCGGTGTCGAGGTGCGGCCCGAGGAGAGCCCGCAGGTCTGGCTGCTCTTCATCTACTCGCTGCTGCTGGGGGTTTTCCAGTTCTCCGGCAAGGCGGTACGGCAGGCGAGCTACGTCGACCAGCTCGGTGCCGAACAGCTCCCCTTCGTCTACCTGCTGGTGGCGGTGGTGGCGTATCCGGTGCTGCGCGTCTACGAACGCGCGGCGGACCGCTGGAATCGCGATCATCTGGTGATCGGCACGCTGACGCTCGCGGCGGCTGGCCTGGTGGCCTTCTGGTTCCTGATGGCGACCCCGGGCCCCGCCGTGTCGGCCGGTTTCTACCTCTGGATCGCGTTGGCGACGGCGCTGACCCTGACCCAGCTGTGGAGCTACGCGAACCACCTCTTCGACGCCCGTCAGGCGCGGCGCCTGTTCGGTTTCATCGGCGCCGGCAGCCTGCTCGGCGGCGCCGCCGGAGGCCAGATCGCCCGCTTCTTCGGTTCGGTGCAGGGGCTCGAAGTGCGCCACTCCCTGCTCGCCGGCGCCGCCACCCTGCTGGGCTGCGTGCAGCTGGTGCGCATGGCCGAGCGTCGCGCCGGCCGCAGCCTGACGCTGTCCGGACGCATCGCGTCGGCGTTGCCGGAGGACGGCGAGGAGGCGCGCCTGCCGGAGTCGTCGGCGCGACACGTGCGCCTGATCGCCCTCATCCTCTTCCTCACCGTGGTCGTCGCCGAGATCGTCGATCTGCAGTTCAACTGGGTGGTGCAGCAGTCGACGGAGACGCTCGGCGAGCGGGCGGCGGCCTTCGGCAACGTCTTCAGCTTCATGGGCCTGGCGGCCTTCGCCTTCCAGCTGGTGTTCACCTCGCGCATCCACCGGGTGCTCGGCGTCGGTTTCGCGATGCGCGTGTTGCCCACCTTCGTGCTGGTGATGAGCGCCGTGGTGGCTCTGGGCACCCTGGTCGGGCCGCTGGCGCCGTTGCTCGTCGTCGGCCTGCTGAAGGTCGGCGACAACGGACTGCGCTACTCGCTCGACCACGCCACGCGGGAGCTGCTCTTCGTGCCGGTTCCGGTGCGTCATCGCGCCGCCGCGAAGGCGAGGGTGGAGGTCTTCGTGCACCGGTTCGCCCGCGGCGCCGGCGCGGTGCTGCTGCTGAGCGTCACCTTCGGGCTCGTCGAGGTGCTGGAGACTGCATGGTTCGTGCTGGCCTTGGCGCTGGCCTGGCTGGTGCTGACCTTCTGGGCCAAGCGCCACTACATCCAGGCACTGCGCTCGGGTCTCGGCCTGCGCCGCGAGGGCCTGCGCGACAACGACGCCACCTGGCTCGATCCCAACGACGTCAACACCCTCGAGGTCCTCGTCGAGTCGTTGGGCAGCGCCGATCCAGCCCTGGTGGTCAACAGCATGGACCTGCTCAAGGCGCACGGCCGCGCCCGCCTGGTGCCGCCGGTGCTGCTGCACCACGAGGACGCTTCGGTGCGTCGTCGCACTCTCGAAGCGCTGGTCGAGGCGCGACGGCGAGATGCCCTGCCGCTGATCGAGCAACGTCTCACCGATGCAGACGGCGATGTGCGCGTCGCCGCCGTGCGCGCCATGGCGCGGCTGACCATGCGCGAGCGCGTCGACCTGATGCGTCCGCGGCTCGCCAGCGCCGATCCGCGCGTGCGCTCTGCGGCGATCGGCTGTCTCGCCGATCACGAAGACCCCGAGGTGGTCGAGGAAGCCCTCGCCAGCCTCGACGCCTTGATGGGCGACGAGATGCCGTCGTCGCGGGCCGAGGCGGCCCGGGCGCTGGCTCAGCTCGACGAGCCGGTCCTCCAGGAGCGCCTGATCCGGCTGCTCTACGACCAGGACCCAGGGGCCGTCCGCGCGGCGATCGAAGCCATCCGCCAGCGCCTGCGGCGGGCCAGCGCGGGCGGCGCCGGGGTCAACCCGCTGTACGCGCCGATCCTCATCGCGCTGCTGCGCAACCGCCGGCTCAAGCACGATGCGCGGGAGACGCTGGCGGCCTACGGGGTGCGGGTGCTGCCGGCGCTGCGCCACTTCATGAACGACGAGGGCGAGCAGATCTGGGTGCGTCGTGCGATCCCCAAGACGGTCGCTCTGCTCGACTCTCCGGAGGCCGTGGACGTGCTCTACGACGGACTCGAGCACAACCAGGATCGCTTCCTGCGGCGCAAGCTCGTCGAGGCGCTGCTCGATCTCCGCCACCTGCGCCAGGACGGCGATCGCCTGGCGCGCCAGATCCGCGTCGAGTGCGAGCGCTGCGCGGACTCGCTGGTGGTGCTGCTCGGCCTGTCGCGGCCCGGGCAGTACGAGTTGCTCGGCTCGTTCTGGCAGTGGCAGCAGCTCGATCCTCCCACCTTCCTGCAGCGCCTGGTCGACGAGCGTCGCCTGGATCATCTGCGCAACCTCCGTCGGCTGGTCACCCTGTGCCGCGACCGTGGCGGTGAGCTGGGGCTGGAGCAGGCTCTCGAGAGGGCGCTGGACTCGGACCGTCGGCAGCGCAGCAGGGCGCTCGAGTTCCTCGACAACGTGCTGGGTGAGCCCGAGCGGCGGCTGGTGATGCCGTTGATCGACGATCTGCAGCTCGACGAGAGGTTGGCCCTGCTCGAGCGCCAGTTCGACGTCCGTACCCTCGACTTCGAGGGCACCCTGCATCTGCTGATCCAGCGCGGGCTGCGCCAGCCGGACTTCGCGGTGGTGGGCTCCGCGGCGCTGGCGGACGGCTTCCGGGTCGGGCTCGAGAGCGTGCGTCGCGTCGGCAGGCAGCTCGAGCGCCGCGGGCCTCGCGATCTCTTCGGTGAGACGGCGTTGTGGCTCGGAGCCCGCGAGACCCTCGCCGGCTGAGTCCGAGGTGCCGGCTGCGCCGAGCCACTGTGTCGACACCGCTCGACGCCCCCGGCGGAAGGGCTTCGCGGGTCCTCGGCTGCTGGCGCCCGACGAGGCCCGCCATGTCTCCTCCGGCCGCGGCTGCCCAGGGGCCGCGGATCCCGGTGCCCGGTTCCACGGGGTGCATTCTGCCGGCTAGCCGACGGGCAGGTCTGGGACGAGCGCGTGATAACTTGATGTCGACCCTCCTGGAGAGAACGCGCACCGGGCGTGCCGCGGCGGAAGATCCGCCGGGTCGGCGTCGTTCTGAGTAGGCCCGACGCCGTCCGTGCCGCGCGTCGTGCCCCCTTTGCCGATGCAAACGACCGATCGCACCCTCGAAGCTCCCCAGGCCGTCCGCGGCGTCGAGATGGCGCGCATTGAGATCGTGCTGCACCTGCAGAACGTCAGCCTCTTCCGCTACTGCGCCGCCGAGGAGATCGTCCGCCTGGCCGGTATCGCCTCACCCGCCGAGCTGGCCGCGGGAGAGACGCTCTACCGCCGCGACGATCCGCCGCGCTCCCTCTACTGCCTGGTGACGGGGGAGGTCGAGCTGTCGGGCCCCGAGGCGGCCGCCGAGCTGCGCGGGCCGGGGTCGTCGTTCGGCGTGCTCGACATCCTCAGCGGGCGGCGACGACAGCGCACGGCGAGGGCCCTGCGTGACGTCACGGTGCTGGCGATCGCGGCGGAGGACTTCTTCGACCTGCTGGCCAACAACATCGAGATCGTCAAGGCACTGTTCCGTCAGGTGCTCGACAACAAGGAGTCCCGGTGAGGGCGCCGGCAGCAGGATCCGCGGTGCGGTGGAGGGCTCTCGCCGTCCTCCTCGCGGGTCTCGCCTTGGCGCTGCCGGTGGCGGCCGAACAGCGCCGGATCGTGGCCGTGGGCGACATCCACGGCGCCTACGAGAGTTTCGTCGACATCCTGCAGCGCGCCGCGTTGATCGACGACGACCTCGGTTGGATCGGCGGCAACGCGGTGCTGGTGCAGACCGGCGACGTCTTCGATCGTGGTGTCGGTGTCTTGCAGACGTTCGAGCTGCTGCGCCGACTCGAGACCGAGGCGGCCGCGGCCGGTGGCGAAGTGGTCGTCCTGATGGGGAACCACGAGGCGATGAACCTGCTCGGCTTCCGCCGTGACGTGAATCCCGAGCTCTACGCCCAGTTCTCGAAGGGCGCGGCGACCGAGGCGCTGCAGGACGAGCGGCTCGACGAGTACCGTCGCTGGCTGGTCCAGCGCGCCAGGGTGGCCAACGAGCGGCGTCCGAGCTTCGGTCGCGAGTTCGACGAGGCGTGGATGGAGCAGAACCCTCCAGGAACCTACGAGTACATCGAGGCGCTGTCGCCGAGCAGCTCGCTCGGTCAGTGGCTGCGACAGCGGCCGATGGTGGCCAAGGTGGATGGCTTCGTCTTCCTCCACGGTGGCCTGGCGCCGAACTACGTGAACACGCCGATCGAGTCCCTGAACCAGGCGGCGTGGAACGAGATCGAGCGTCTCGACGGCTGCCGGCAGGAGTTGCTCGCCTCGGAGGTGGTGCACCCGCTCTCCGACCCCAGCGACATGGTCCGAGAGGGACTGGCACAACTCGAGCGGGTCAGTAAGCGCCTCGAGAAGAGGTTGGCGGACGAAGAGCGCGAGAAGCTGGAGTACACGCGCGGCGTGCTGGAACACTGTGTCGACTACGAGGACTGGTTCCTGGTCCGCGAGGACAGCCCGGTGTGGTTCCGCGGCTACGCGCGCGGCGACGAGGAAGAGGCCGCGGAGCTGGTCCGTCAGGGGCTGCGGCGCCATGCCGCCCGGGCCTTCGTCGTCGGCCACACACCGCAGCGCAGCGGACGTATCGAGACGCGCTTCGGCGGTCGCGTGTTCCTGATCGACACCGGCATGCTCGAAGCGGTGTACTCGGGTGCGCCCAGCGCGCTGGAGATCGGCGCCGAGGCGGTGCAGGCGCACTACCTCGACGGCCGGCAGGAGCTCGTCGCCCTGGCCGAGATCCCCCCCATGCAAGGGGTGGGTCGCCTCTTCCACTCGGCGAGCGGCGAGCTGCTGCCGTTCCAGGACGACGATCAGATCGTGGCCTTCCTGGAGACGGCGGAGATCGTGCCGCTCGGGGAGACCGCCAAGGGCATCAACAAGCCGCTCAAGGTCGAGCTGCGCCACGGGAACATCACCGCGTGGGGGATCTTCCGCGACGTAGACATCGTCAAGGAACGCCATCGCGACCGCAAGGGCAACTTCTTCCCCCGCTTCAAGGACAGCTTCCGCTTCGAGGTGGCCGCCTACGAGGTCGATCGCGCGATCGGACTGCGGCGTGTACCGCCAGCTGTGCAGCGCCGTCTCGGGAATCGACTCGGCTCGTTGCAGATCTGGCTGCATGGCGTCATCGACGAGGAGGATCGGCGTGAGGCGGGGATCGATCCGCCCGACCCCGTGGCCTTCGCGCAGCAGAACATCATGCGCCGCTTCTTCGACAACCTGATCGCCAATTTCGATCGCAACCTCGGCAACATCCTGATCGACGAGGACACCTTCCGCGTCTGGTTCATCGACCACACCCGGTCGTTCCTCGAGGAGTCGGAGCTGCGCACGCCGGAGGAGGTCACCCAGTGCGACCACGAGATCTGGCGCCGCTTCGTCGCCGCCGACCTCGACGCCCTGGAGGAACGCCTCGCCGATACCCTGACCGGCGGCGAGATCAAGAGTCTGCGGGCGCGCTGGCAGGCGCTCGAGGAGCTACTGCGAGGCCGCATCGCCGAGCTGGGAGAGCGGGCGGTGCTGTTCGATCTCCGCCAGCAGTGATCGTGGCGGCAGTCTGCCGCAGGCGAGAAGGTAGACTGCCGGCCCGACGGCGAGGTCCTGCGCCTCCGCGTCTCGCGTGGGAACAGCGGAGGGCGCCGTGCCTTTGCCTTCGCCCGGATCGCGCCAGAGAACGGAGGCCAGCGGTCATGGATGCAGCGCGCTACGAGAAGCTCGGTTCCTTCTACCTCGGCCGAGGCTGGGACAGGGAATCCGGCCTGACCGACTCGCCGCTGCTCTACGACGCCAAGGACCTGACCACCCACGCACTGGTGGTGGGCATGACCGGCAGCGGCAAGACCGGGCTGTGCGTCGGCATGCTCGAAGAGGCAGCGATCGACGGCGTGCCGGCGTTGGTGATCGACCCCAAGGGAGATATGGGCAACCTCATGCTCACGTTTCCCGAGCTCGACCCGGCCGACTTCGAGCCCTGGGTCGACGCCGGCGCCGCCGCCCGCGCCGGCAAGACTGTGGCCGAGCACGCTGCCGACACGGCCGCGCTGTGGCGCAAAGGCCTCGGCGAGTGGGGGCAGTCGCCGGACCGTATCGCCCGTTTCCGCGAGTCAGTAGACATCGCGATCTACACCCCGGGATCGTCGGCCGGGCTTCCGCTCAGCGTTCTGCGCTCTTTCGCGGCACCGCCCGCCTCGACGCTGGCCGATCGCGACGCCCTCGGTGAGCGCATTCAGGTCGCCGTGTCGGGCCTGCTGGCGCTGCTCGGAATCGAAGCCGATCTGGTGACCAGCCGCGAGCACGTGCTGCTCAGCAACGTGCTGGACGTCGCGTGGCGGTCGGGCCGCTCCCTCGAGCTCGCGTCGCTGATCGGCGAGATCCAGAAGCCGCCGTTCGACAAGCTGGGCGTCATCGACCTCGAGGTCTTCTACCCGGCCGGCGAGCGCATGCAGCTGGCTCTCAAGCTCAACAACCTGCTCGCCTCGCCGGGCTTCGCCTCCTGGCTCGAGGGTGAGCCGATGGACGCCGGGCGTCTGCTCTACACCGAGGACGGAAGGCCGCGCATCTCGATCGTCTCGCTCGCCCACCTGGACGACCGGGAGCGCATGTTCGTCGTCACCCTGCTGCTCAGCGAGGTGGTGGGGTGGATGCGCGCCCAGAGCGGCACCTCGAGCCTCAGAGCGCTGCTGTACATGGACGAGATCTTCGGCTTCTTCCCACCCAGCGCGGCACCGCCGTCGAAGACGCCGATGTTGACCTTGCTGAAGCAGGCCAGGGCCTTCGGGCTCGGCGTGGTGCTGGCGACGCAGAACCCGGTCGACCTCGACTACAAGGGTCTGTCGAACTGCGGCACCTGGTTCATCGGCCGACTGCAGACCGAGCGCGACAAGGCGCGCGTGCTCGACGGTCTCGAGGCCGCCAGCGCCTCGGCCGGTGCATCCCTGGACCGCGTCGACTTCGGCGACCTGATCGGCTCGCTCGGCAAGCGCGTCTTCCTGATGAACAACGTGCACGACGACGGGCCCGAGGTGTTCCAGACCCGCTGGGCGCTGTCGTACCTTCGCGGCCCCCTCGTTCGCAGCGAGATCGAGACGCTGATGCGCAGTCGCAAGGAGGATGCACTGGCGACAGCCTCCGCAGTCACGGATCCGCCGGCTCTGGCCGTGGCGCAACGTGTGGCGGCACAGGACGCTGGCGCCACGACTGATCAGGCGCGGGTGAGCGCGCCTGCGCTGCTCGAGAACGGCATCGAGGAGGTCTTTCTGCTCCCCACCTCGGCGGGCGCGCCGGGGGCGCGGCGCATCCTCAGACCGGTGCTCTACGGCGAGGCGCAGCTGCATTACAAGAGCGCACCGGCCGCCGTCGACACCTGGCGCGAGCTGGCGGTGGTGGCTCCAATCGCGGCGGCCGCGAGCCGCCTCGAGTGGGACGAGGGGGACGTCTGCGAGGCGGATCTGCAGGTGCAGAAGCGGCCTCCGGAGGGCTTCGGACGGGCCACCCTTCCGTCCGTGGCGACTCGCGCGAAGGCCTACCAGGCAGCGCACAAGCGACTCGCGACGCACCTCTACCAGAACCGCAGCCTGGTCTTCTACTCGTACCCGCCGCTGAAGCTGAAGTCGGAGCTCGGAGAGTCCGAGGGCGAGTTCCGGCGTCGCGTGGCGCTGGCGCTGGCCGAGAGCCGCGACCTCGAGGTGGAGAAGCTCCGTTCGCGGTTCGCCGATCGCACCGATGCGCTCCGCCGGCGGATCGCCACGGCGGAGGAGCGGCTCGAGCGGGAACAGTCGCAGCTGCGGGACCGCAAGCTGCAGACCGCCGTCACCATCGGCACCTCCCTGCTCGGCGCCGTCTTCGGACGCAAGCTGAGCAGCCGCACCTCCGGGGCGGCGCGGGCGATACGTGACCTCGGCCGCTCGCGTCGCGAGAGCGACGACGTCGGTCGTGCCGAAGAGCGTCACGAGGACCTCGTCGAGGAGCTGAAGGAGCTCGAAGGCGAGGCGGAGCGCGAGATCGAGGCGTTGCAGGCGAGCCTGCCGCAGCCGGGCGAGATCGAGCTCAGCGAGCGGATCGTGCGCCCTCTCAAAGGAGATCTGACGATCGACCGCGTCGCCCTGCTGTGGACTCCCTGGCAGGTCGACGTCGACGGCGTGGCGACCCCGTTGTTCTCGCTCTAGCCGAGTTCCTCTTTGGAACGGTGCCGCGCGACGGCGCGTGGCGCGAGCGCCTCGCTCGCCGGTCACTCGGTCGGGCCGCCGCGGATCGGCTGCGTCGCGGCGAGGCGCGACAGAGGCGCTGTGACGCCGAGAAAGACGAGCTATCGGCGGATGTAGCGTCCGGCGGCGCCCCGCCTACGGCGAAAGGCCTGGTGCCACGGCAGTTGCGCCACAGAGCGCATGGCCGCCCAGGCTGGACTGCCAGTGGATTCATCGCTTCGTGGCATGTATTCTGCTCCTACCGAACGGCGCCGCCGGGCGGGGGCTGATCGCGACGCGATCTGTTCCGTTCAGGTGCGCCAGCCCTACTGGCATTCACTCGTGTCGAACCCCGAGGCCGACCACTCTCCGGACGGCGGGTCTGTTCGAGGTCGTGATCTGATGAGAATCCGTTTCGTTCCCTTCGCCCACGCCGTCGCTCTCGTCGGTGCCCTCACCTTCACGGTCGCGCTCGGCGCGTCCTCTGCCCGAGCTCAGCGGCCCAGTGTCGAGGTCGAGCAGATCGCCTGTCTGCTGGTCGAGGAGAACACGGTGGTTCGCGCCAGCGTCTCCGGCGACGTGCCGGCCAGCGAGGTGCGCCTCTACTTCCGACGTCTGCACGAAGAGGTCGAGGACTTCTACTACGTGTCCATGCGGCCGTCCGGCAGCGGCGACTACTGGGGAGTGCTGCCGAAGCCTCGCGACGAGGTGCTCGAGCGGCGCGAGCTCGACGACGTCCAGGAGAGCGTGCGGGAGCTGTGGGCCCTGTGGTGGCGGGAGAAGATCGCCCAGTCCGACCGCAACCCCAACGACGACCTGAATCAGAGCATCATCGAGGAGCGCGCGAGCATCGGAGACGACGAGGCTCGCGACTGGATGCAGGCGCTCGACGACCGGGCCCTCGAGGCCTGGCTGGAAGAGCTCGAGTACGAGCCGGCCGAGTACTACGCGGCGGTCTACGACGCCTTCGGCCGGCGGCTGGCGCGCAGCGGCATGCGCATCTCGCAGGTACGCGATCAGTGTCCGGTGCGCCTCGACCCGATCGAGGCCAGCCTGGCGCAGAATCTGACCATCGGCGAGACCGCGGCCTGGCAGCGCGGCGAAGAGGTCTTCCACTGGCTCTGCGACGGGGTCGTGACGCGGATCGGCTTCGACGGTATCTACCGTGCCGACGACGTCTGCCGCGCCTGCGTCGTGGCCTGGTGGCAGATGCCCGCGGTGCTGGTCCCGTCAGCGGCCGGCGCCACCGCGACGGGGGTGCTGTTCGTCGACGACGACGTGCCGCCGGCATCGCCGGACCGCCCCTGAGGCTTGCCGGCGACGGCCGCGCTCGAGGGCCGCGCGCCCCCTGGGTAGGACGCTGCTCGATCCGCCTTTCGACTCGAGGTGCTCCTCGAGTCAGCCGGACCCGCCGAGCACCGCCTGCTCGAGTCGGATCACGATGGTGCCGAGCACCGGCATGCGGCCCTCGATCTCGACCGGCACCAGGTGCTCGTAGTCGACCCGCACGACGAGAGGCCCCTCCATGCCGAGCAGCTCGAAGGCGTCGGCGCCGTCGCGTGTCGGTTGCGGGGTGATCTCGAAGATGCGCAGTGGCCGCGGCCCGTGGATCCGGCTTCCGTCACCGAGGGTGTAGTCGACGGTGTGCTGCTCGACGCCGGTCTCCCGTAGTGAGACGCGCTGTTCGTCGCTGCCCGAGAAGACCCGGAAGGAGACGCCGCTGCGCAGCCGTTCACGGCTCAGCCGGGCCGGCGCCACGAGCAGGGCGATGGCGTCGGTGAGCACTTCGTCGGCTCGGCGCGCCTCCACCGGGATACGGGTCTCGGAAGTCCGGCTCCACTGGTCGGCGGGGAGCGAGCGCTCCGGCGCACCGGCGGGCTCGCCACGGTGGGCCACCACCTCCTCGGGTCCGAACCGGTAGGTCTTGAAGCGTGCCCGCTCGCCGCTCTCGACCAGGCACCGTTGCAGTCCTTCGAGATCGGGACGCAGCAGGGTCTCGATGCGGGAGGAGCGGCCCAGGAAGGTGGTGACGGTGGTGATCGCCATGGTCTCACCGTGCGGATCGGCGCCGCGGTGCTCGGCGTACTCCTGCAGTCGCTCCTGGACCGCCTGCGGCGAGAGCATCTCCGCCTCGACCTGCACCTGCGCCTTGAGCACGAGCTTCTTCGCCACCAGCTCGAGGCGGCTCCACGGTGGTGCATCGGACGCCGCTACCGCAGGGGTGGCGCCGGCGCTCGCCAGCAACAGAAGATGCACGGCCAGCATGAGGCAGGCGGCGCCGGCACCCGCGCCGTCACGCCGCCGCCTTGGTTCTCCGCTCCGCATCGTGGCCCAGCCTATCGGTCGGTGGGCGAGGCTGGTCTCGACGGCGGAGGGCCGCCTCGTCTCGTTGAGGATGGATGGGGTCTGCATGCAGCCTCGCTGGTGGCGTCGGCGGAGTCTGGCCGGCCTCGCCTGGGATCGGCCGGCCGATCATCGCAAACGGATCGGTGCGGCGTGCCTATTCTCGCTCCGCACGGAGCGGCCAGGACCCCTGGCCGACCCTCTGCCGGTTCCGGGTGCGGCGAAGCCCCGAGGCTCACCCGGTGCTCGCTCCGCCCCGGAGGGAAGGGCGCCCCGGGGAACTTCGCCAGAACTTTCAAAAAAACTTGAAATTTCCTCGCCGCAGCGCTAGTTTGCCCCTGCGATGAGTGAGATCGACAGCAGACCAGTCTCCGGTGGGACACGATCGGAGACAGCCTCCGACTCGCCGCGGGCGGGAGTGGCAACGCGGCCACGGGCCGACGACGCTTCCGTGCCGCGCTCACCGAGCGGCGACACCGAGGCGATCCGCGAGTCCTTCGTGCAGCTCTGGGGCTCCCTGGGCAGCTTCTGGGGGGTCTCGCCGACGACTGCGCGGATCTTCGGCTGGCTGCTCTCGCGGCCCGAGCCGGCGGATGCCGAGGAGATCATGGCGGGGCTCGAGCTCAGCCGGGGCTCGGTGAGCATGGCCTGCAAGGAGCTGCGTGAGTGGGGGCTGGTCACCCCCGAGAAGCAGGGTCGCCGCACCGTCTACGCGCCCGAGACCGATCTCGAGCGAGTCGTGCGACACGTGGTGCAGATCCGCAAGCGTCGCGAGTGGGATCCGATCCTCGAGCACCTCGGCGAATGGGTTCCTGCCCTCGAGAGCGACCCGAGTCCGGAGGCGGCGGTCTTCGCTCAGCGCCTGCGTGCGATCGAGGCGCTGGTCGAGCTGGCGGACGGCCTCGTCGACCGTATCCTGCGCGGCGGCACGGTGACCAACCTCGGGCTCAAGCTGCTGGTCGGCCGGGCTCGCAAGCGGCCGCAAGCCGCCGAGACGGTGCGCTGGCCCGAGGAGAGATCTGGGGAGTCGCGGCTGACCGCTGAGACCGCTGAGACCGCTGAGACCGCTGAGACCGCGGAGAGAGGAGATAGGTCGTGACCCTGACTCGAGCCAGTCGCGCGTCGCTGGCGGACGGCGGTGCGGCGGCGACCGGCCGCCACCCGGCGACCGCGACCGCCACGGCCTTCGGTCTCGAAAGCCTCCTGCCTGCCGCGAGCAGCAGCAGCTCCGAGGTGCTCGACACTCTGCAGCGCCTGTGCGCGGAGCGCGGCCTCGACGGCCTCGCCAGGAGCCTCAGCGGCCTGGCCGGACTGGTCGCCGGAGATCTGCAGGTGATCGAGGAGGAGCTCACCGCCGTGCAGCGCGCGGATCGGGTCATGCATCGGGCCGGCTCGTATCTGCTGGGCGCCGGCGGCAAGCGCATTCGCCCCATGTGCGTCGCACTCGCAGCCCGCGTCGGCGACGGCTTCGACCGCCGCGCCGCCGATCTGGCGGTGGCGGTCGAGCTCGTGCACAACGCCACGTTGCTGCACGACGACGTCATCGACCTGGCCACCACCCGGCGCGGGCGCGCCAGCGCGCGCACCGTCTTCGGCAATGCCGCGTCGATCTTCGCCGGCGACTGGCTGCTCATCGAGTCGCTGCGTCGGGTGCAGCGCGCGGCTGTGCCAGGCACCCTGAGCTCCCTGCTCGAGACCATCGACAAGATGATCTGGGCGGAGTCTCTCCAGCTCGAGAACCGTGGCCGGTTCGAGACCGATCTCGACCTCTACCTGAGCATCGCCGAGGGCAAGTCGGCGTCGCTCTTCCGCTGGGCGATGGCGGCTGGCGGTGCGGCGGCCGGGCTTTCGGAGTCGCAGTGCCACGCGCTCGAGGAGTACGGCGGTCATCTCGGCATGGCGTTCCAGGCAGTCGACGACGTCCTCGACCTCTCGGGTGACGAGGCGACCACCGGCAAGGCCCTCTTCACCGACCTGAGAGAGGGCAAGCTCACCCACCCGCTGCTCGTCGCGCTGCAGCGCCAGCCGGCTCTGCGGCCGTTGCTCCAGGAGCTGGCCAGCGTCGACCACGAGATGCAGCTTCCGGCTCAGCGCTGCGCCGACGTGCTGGCAGTGGTCGAGGAGACCGATGCCCTCGAGGCGTCGCGGGCCTTTGCCCGCGAGCGGGTGGAGAAGGCGTCCCTTGCCCTTCGCCAGCTGCCGAAGAGCGATGCCACCGCCGCCCTGGCCGTCGTCGCCCACTCGATCATCCACCGCAGCCACTGAAACCGGCTGGCCGGGCTCGGGCCCGCCGCGGTGCGCGCCACCGCCCTCCACGACACACGACCGACGACCAACACCGTGAATCCCACCACCGCGCCAGTCGAAGACGCCCGGGAGACCGGAGTGCGGGCCACGTCCGCAGCCGACGGCTCCGGTGCGATGTTCGATCGCATCGCCCGACGCTACGACCTGTTGAACCGTGTGCTGTCGCTGGGGATCGATCGCTCGTGGCGTCGCCGTGCGGTGCAGGCGACTGGGCTGCGGGCCGATTCCGAGGCCGAGGTGCTCGACCTCGCCACCGGCACCGCCGACCTCGCCCTCGAGCTGAGCGAGGCGTTCCCGCGCGCTCGGGTGCTCGGCGTGGATCCGTCGCCGCGGATGCTGGAGATCGGCCGACGCAAGTGTGCGGGCGAGGAGCGCATCGAGCTGGTGGAGGGCGACGCACAGGCTCTCGTCGCACCGGACGCCAGCTTCGACGCGGTGACCATCGCCTTCGGGATCCGCAACGTGCCCGATCGTGAGGCGGCGCTGCGCGAGATGGCTCGTGTCACCCGTCCGGGGGGACGAGTCGTCGTCCTCGAGCTCGCCGAGCCCCGGTCGGGGATCCTCGGCGTGCCGGCGCGCTTCTGGGTGCACCACGTGGTGCCTCGCCTCGGCGCTCTGCTCTCCGGCGACCGTGAATACCGCTACCTGCAGACTTCGATCGCCAGATTCCCGTCGGCCGAGGAGTTCGCCGCGACGATGAATTGCTGTGGCCTCGAGGTGATCGACCGCGTCTCGCTGACCTTCGGTGCCGCCACTCTCTTCGTGGCGCGCCCGCGGGACACGAAGAGAGTGGCGGCACCGCCCGCTGCCGAGGAGTCGAGATGACCCTGACGCGGGTGCAGCGCTCCGGCGCCGGGCCTCGGCTGGCCGAAGCGGGCGATCGGCTCGGTCGGCTCGATCGGCCAGGGGCCGGATCCGCCGCCCACCACGACGACCTTCGTCTGTTCTGCGTCGCCCAGCGGGGACCACGGGTCGACGCGGCGCGACTGCTCGACCTGTGGCCCGAGGACGACGGTGTCTACTGGGAGGAGTCCGGCGCCGAATGGGTCGGTCTCGGTGTCGCCGCCGAGCTGCGTGGCGAGGGGCCGGGGCGCTTCGCGCAGCTCGTGCAGGGTGCGGCGGACCTGTTCTCTCGACTCGAGGTCGCCCAGGACGATGCGCCGCGGCCTCGACTCTTCGGCGGGCTGTCCTTCCGGCCGACGATCTACGAGAGCCTGTGGCGCCGCTTCGGCGCAGCCAGCTTCGTGCTGCCCCGCGTGCTGGTGCGCTGCGACGAGGATGAGAGCACGTGGATGCTGGCCGTGCCGAGCTCCGGAGGCTCGCAGGCCCCGGCCGCTCCGGAGGCCGACGCCGAGGCAGGCGACGAGATCCGAAGGAGCGCCCTGGCCGAGCTCGAGCGCCTGCGCCTGCGGGCTCAGCGGCTCGCCGTCGTCGGCCGACCGCCCGGCACGGGCCCACGCACCACACCGGCGGTGCGCAACGTGGCCGACGAGCAGTGGCTGCGCGGGGTGCGCTCGGCAGTCGCCGCGATCGAGCAGGGCTCCCTGGAGAAGGTGGTGCTGGCTCGTCGCGAAGTCGTCGCCCTCGGGCGGCGCGAGCCGTCCGTCGCCGCGGTGCTGGCACTATTGCAGCAGCAGGCGCCGGAAAGCAGGCGGTTCGTGGTGCGCCGGAGCGGCGCGCTGTTCGTCGGCGCCACGCCGGAGCGTCTGGTCCGGCGCCGCGGTCTCGACGTCGAGACGGTGGCCCTTGCCGGAACCGTGCACCGTCGCCCCGAGGCATCCCTCGCCGAGCTCGGCGGGCAACTCATGGCGAGCTCGAAGGACCGCCACGAGCACGACCTCGTGG
Organism: Acidobacteriota bacterium; assembly: GCA_003388555.1. GTDB lineage: Bacteria > Acidobacteriota > Thermoanaerobaculia > Multivoradales > Multivoraceae > QQVD01. The sequence goes on from QQVD01000037.1 coordinate 89,679, forward strand.
TCAGCGCCCTGCGCAGCTGGCTGCAGCCCTTGTGCAGCTCGGTCGAGGTGCCTGCCGAGCCCGGCGTCAGGGCCCTGCGCTACCTGCTCCATCTCGAGACCGCGATCCATGCCGAGCTGAAGGAGCCGGTGCACGTGTTGCGCCTCGTCGAGGCACTGCATCCGACCCCGGCCGTCGGCGGACGGCCCCGTGCCGCAGCCGTCGCCTGGATCGACGCGCACGAGCAGTTCGACCGAGGCTGGTACGCCGCGCCGGTGGGATGGTTCGACGCCAACGGCGACGGCGAGTTCCACGTCGCCCTGCGCAGCCTGCTGCTCAGCGAGGGCCGTGGCTACCTCTACGCCGGGGCCGGCATCGTCGACGAGTCGGTCGCCGAGCTGGAGTTCGCGGAGACCGAAGACAAGTTGCAGGGCATCCATGCGATCGTCGCCCAGCTGGGCGCTCCCGGCGCCACGGACGGCGCCGGTGCCGGAGACGCTCCAGGTGCGGCCGCCTCCGCGGAGGCGGCGCTCGAGCCCAACGCGCCGTCCGAGCAGGGCAACGGCCGGGCGGTCGACGCCACGGCCTGAGCGCTTGCGCTCGCACGGTCGGAGGCACAGAGGAGAACGGCTCCCGATGTCGGCAAACGCCTCGCGGCAGGACGCCGGGCTGGTGACGCTGCGACAGGCGGCGGCGCTGTGGCGGGTGCTGGCTCGCAGCGGGGTCGACGAGGTGGTCTCGAGCCCCGGCGCCCGCTCGACGCCGCTGCTGCTCGGCGCGCTGCGATCGGGCCTGACGGTGCGCTCCGTGGTCGACGAGCGCAGTGCGGCGTTCTACGGGCTCGGAGTCGGCCGCGCCGGCGGGACGGCGGCGCTGCTCTGCACCTCCGGCACGGCCGTGGCGCACTACCTCCCGGCGGTGCTCGAGGCGCGACACGACGGGGTGCCGCTCGTCGTCGTCTCGGCCGACCGGCCGCTCGACCGCCAGGCCAGTGGCGCGCCGCAGACCGTCGACCAGATCGGCATCCTCGGCGCGGCGCCGCTGGTCTGCTGCGATCTCGGCGAGCTGGGTCCCGGTCTCGACGACCGCAGTCTGCGCTGGGTGTTGCGGCGCGCCGGGGAGATCGTGTCGCGCGCCCGCGCCGAGGCGGGGCCGGTGCATCTCGACGTGCGGCTGCGCAGGCCGCTGCAGCCAGCCGCTCTGCCGACCGCCGATGACGCCGCGGGCGAGGAGGAGCCCGCCGTCGCGGCGCCCGCCTTCGTCGCCGCGCGGCCCGGTCCTGGGGCCGGTGGAGTGGAGCGTCTGCGGGAGATGCTGCGCTCCAGCCGGAGGCCGCTGGTCGTCGCCGGCCCGGCGGCGCCGACGGCGAGCGGCCTGGGCCCGACGCTCGCACGGCTCGCCGAGAGCGCCGCGCTGCCCCTGGCGGTCGACTATGCCAGTCAACTGCGGCTCGATCGGGGCGCCCTGCCGCGCGACGCCGCGCCGGGACCCTGGCGCGACGCACTGCTGGCGGGCCTCGACTGCCGTCGCCTGGTGGCGTCGCTTCGACCCGACCTGGTGCTGCAGCTCGGTCGCCCGCCGGTGGCGACCTCCTGGGAGGCGGCGATCGAGGAGTGGGCGCGTCGTGGAGCGTGCCACGTCGTCGTGGCTCCCCGGCGGCACGATCCGGTGAGCACCGCCGCACTCTGGCTGCAGGCTGAGGTCGAGGCCGTGCTGTCCGAGCTGGCCCGCCCCCAGGCAAGCGTCCTCGGCTCGGAGGTGAGAGACTCCGCGTGGTCGCGGCGGCTGACCCTCCTCGACCGGGAGATCCGCCGGTGCATCGAGGCCTCCGTGGCGGACGGCTGGCACGACGGCGCGGCGGTGCGGGCGACGCTCGAGGCGGCGGAACAGGCCGTCGTCTGGTTGGGCAACAGCCTGCCGATCCGGATGGCGAACCTCTACGCACCTTTCGCGCCTGTCGCGACCGACGGAGGCCGGGGCCCGGTCGCCCTGGTCTGTCAGCGCGGGGTCAACGGGATCGACGGCAACGTCTCTTCGTGGGCGGGAGTCGCCAGCCGTTCGCAAGGCGGCGCGCTGGCGGCTCAGGGCGCCGTGGCGCTGCTCGGCGACGTCGCCCTGCGTCACGACATCGGAGGGCTCGAGCTGGTCTCCAGGGTCGCCGAGCGGGAACGCCTGGCGATGGTCCTGGTGGTGCTGCACAACGGTGGCGGGCGCATCTTCGAGCAGCTGCCGTTGGCTCGCGCCGGGCTCGACGACTCCACCTGGAGCCACTGGTCGACGCCTTCGCCGCCCAGTTTCGCACCGGTGGCCGAGCAGTATGGGCTCCGCTTCGTCGCCGCCGAGGACGCCGCAGCGACGGCGCGTGGCGTCCGCGAGGGACTGGCGCGACCGGGAGTCGCGACCCTGCTGCAGGTGCGCCTGCCGGACGACGGCGCGGCACGGGCGGCGAACGGTCTTCGCGCCGCGATCGAGCGTGTCGCCGAGCAGTCCGCCGGGGAGGGAGTCGAAGGAGGAGGGGAGGGTCCTTGAGCTCTCGGCGAGACGGCGGCCGCACCGGAGTGGTCTGCCTGCACGGCTTCACCGGCGGAGCGGCCTCCTGGGACGGCTTCCGGCGCGCGGCGCCACCGGACTGGCGCATCGAGTGCCTCGAGCTCGCCGGCCACGGCGCCGCCGCCGCGGCTCGCCCGCGCGACTTCGACGAGGAGGTCGACCGGCTGAGGGCCGGCAGCACTCTGCTGGCGCCGAGCCCGCAGAGCGTCGCGGCGCCGCGGCCGGTCCTGGTCGGCTACTCGCTCGGCGCGCGCACCGCGCTCCAGCTGCTGCGCCGACATCCCCACACGGTCTCGGCGGCCGTGCTGATCGGGGTGCATCCCGGCCTGGTCAGCGACGCAGAGCGTCGGGCTCGCCGCGCCGCCGACCGTCGCTGGATCGAGCTCCTCGAGGACGACGGTCTCGAGGCGTTCCTCGCCGCCTGGACGCGGCAGCCGATCTTCGCCGGCCAGGAGCGACTCGGTGCGAAGGAACGGGCAGCTCAACAGGCCGTGCGCGAGAGCCACCACGCCGCGGGCCTGGCGCACTCGCTGCGCGCACTGGGGCTGGCCGAGATGCCGGAGTCGGCGGCGACCTTGCGCCGGCCGCCGGTGCCGGTGACGCTCCTGGTCGGCGGCTTCGACGAGAAGTTCCTGGCCCTGGCACGATCGGTCGTGAATGCCGCGGACGCCGACTCCGGCGCGCGCGTCTCGCTCGAGGTGGTCGAGGGAGCCGGTCACAACGTCCTGCTCGAGCGGCCGCAGGCGGTGGTCGAAGCCGTGGCGGGCGCGGCGCGGGCTGCCCGAGGCGTCGGAGTTGCCGGATGAGTGAAGCCACGGCCGTAGCGGTGTGGGTGAGGGCGGCTCGTCCGGCGACCCTGTGGGCCGCCATCGGGCCGGTCGCCGTCGGCGCCGCCCTGGCCCAGGCCCAGGAGTGCCTCCGTCTCGCGCCGCTCCTGGCGGCGACGTGGGGCGCGATCTGGATCCAGATCGGCACCAACTTCGCGAACGACCTGCACGACCACCTGCGGGGCGCCGACGGTCCGAACCGCCTCGGGCCGGCGCGAGCGGTGGCGATGGGCTGGATCTCCGCCCCGGCGATGCGTCGCGCCGTCGTGGTGGCCTTCGCTGCGGCGACCGCGGCGGGCCTCTACCTGACCTGGGTGGCGGGCTGGTGGGTCGTCTGGCTCGGAGTGGCGGCGATCGCCGCCGGAGTGCTCTACACGGCCGGCCCGCGCCCGCTCGCCTACATCGGCGTCGCCGACCTCTTCGTGCTCGCCTTCTTCGGTTTCGCGGCGGTGGTCGGCACTGTCGCCGTGCAGTGCGCCGCGATCCCGGCGGCCGCCTGGTGGGCGGGGCTGGCGGTCGGCTGCCTGAACACCGCCATCCTGGTGGTCAACAACCTGCGCGACCGCGCTGGCGACGCCGCCGTGGGCAAGCGCACGCTGGCGGTGCGCTTCGGCGCTCCCTTCGCGCGCGCCGAGTATGCGCTCCTGCATCTGGCGGCCTATCTGGTCTGTGCAGGGCTCGCCTACCGAAGCGGCTCACTGTGGCTCGCGGCGCCGCTACTCACGGTGCCGATCGCGTGGCGCAACGTGCGCGCCCTCTCGCGGCTCGAAGGTCGGGCGCTCAATCCGCTGCTCGGCGGCACCGCGCGTCTGGTGCTGGCGTTCAGCCTACTCCTGGCTCTGGGCCTGGTCCTCGGTGGCGTCTCGCCGGCACAGCGATGAGCCGAGCGACTTCGGAGGGATCGGCGGAGAGGGGCGTCGGCGGCGCTCCTGCGGGCGGTCGCGACGGTCTGTCGGTGAGCGCCGCGGCAGCCGCGGCGCCCGAGCACCCGGCGTTGATCTCCGGCACGTCCGCGCTGACCTGGCGTGAGGTCGCTGAACGGGTGGCGCGGCTGCTGGCCGAACCGGCGATCGACCGGGCTGCGAAGCGGAGCGGATCAGGGGGAGCGGTCGCGGTGGCGCTGGTGGGGCGCCGCGACGTGGCGACGGCGCTGTGGATCCTCGCGCTGCTCGAGCGCCGGCTGCCCTTCGTCCTGCTGCATCCGCGCTGGACCGACCTCGAGTTGCAGGCAGCGGTGGCGGCTGCGGGCTGTGGCTGGTCGATCGATGGCGAGGAGATCGCGACGCTCCGGTCGGCCGCCGGGCGGGGCACCGGCGCTGTCGCCGATGGCGATCCCTCGAGGGGCCCTGCTCTCGACGACTGTGCCTGCGTCCTGTTCACCTCCGGCACCACCGGAGCTCCCCGCGCCGCGGTGCTCTCGCGCTCTGCGCTCCTCGCCGCGGCAGCGGCCAGCGAACGGAACCTGGGCTGGCGGCCGGAGGATCGCTGGCTGCTCAACCTGCCGCTGGCCCACGTCGGCGGGCTGTCGGTGCTGACCCGGTGCCTGGCGGCCCGCCGCACCGTGGTGGTGGACGAGGGCTCCGGCTTCGAGGCCGCGGACCTGCTGCGCGGGATCGAGCGCCACCGGGTGACGCTGGCGTCCCTGGTGCCGACCATGCTGCAGCGCACCCTCGCTGCCGGGGGGACGGATTCCGACGAGACGGGGGCTCGCCGTCCGCCGTCGTGCCTGCGCGCGGTGCTGCTGGGCGGCGCTCGCGCTGCGCCACAGCTGGTGGATCGGGCGCGCCGCGCCGGGTGGCCGGTCCTGCTCACCTACGGCATGACCGAGACCTGCGCGCAGCTGGCCACCCAGTCGTTTCGAGACCTCGCCCCGGGCCTGCTGCGCAGCGACACCGTCGGCCGACCGCTCGCCGGTCTCGAGGTCCGTCTGCGGCCGGTCGACGGAGAGGGCGGTGGCGACGGGGTCGTCGGGCCTGGCGAGGTCGGAGCCGTCGAGGTGCGCGGCGCCAGCCTCTTTTCGGGCTATCTCGGAGTACCCGTCGACCAGACCTTCGCACCCGGCGGTTGGTTCGACACCGGCGACTTCGCCCGCTTCGACAGCAGCGGCGAGCTGGCCCTGGTGGACCGGCGCAGCGATCTCGTGGTCACCGGAGGCGAGAACGTCTACCCCAGCGAGGTCGAGGCCGCCCTGCTGGCGGTCGACGGTGTGCTCGAGGCGTGCGTCGCCGGCCTCGACGATCCCGAGTGGGGTCAGCGGGTGGGCTGTGCGGTGGTGCTCGAGTCGGGGATCCCGGTGGATCGGGTGCGCGCCAGCCTCGCCGGACGCCTGGCGGGCTTCAAGACGCCGCGCGTCTGGGTCGTCGTCGACGCTCTGCCGCGCATCGGGCTCGGCAAGGTGGATCGTCGCGGCGTAGCCCGGCTCCTGGCACAAAGCACCGACGGCTGAGCCGCCGTTCGCGAACCTGAGCCCTCAGGCGTCGCTGCCGGCCACCAACTCGTCGACCAGGGCCATCAGCCGAGCGCCGCACTCGGCGTCGAGCTCGCCACCTGCGGTCGCCTGCTCGATCTCGCTGCGCAGGCGGCCGACGACGTCGTCCAACGAGGTCGTGACTCCGGCGCCTTCCTCGAGCGCCGCGTTCACCAGCTGGCGTGGCACCTCGAGGGCGGCCCGACGCAGCTTCATACCCGCCGGGCGGGGCGCCCCGCCGAGCTCGGCGACCACCATCCGGGCGCAGCGGTAGGCTGGCTGGTCGTGGATCACGCTCCGCGGCGCCGGGTTCGAGGACATCATCTCTGGTTACGGGGCATGGCCGTGCGCTGGACTGCTGGAGCCGCCGGGCGTCGCCCGGTCTGTTGCGGCCCCCTGCGACTCCTCACCCAGGACAACGCGCGAAGGGCCGATTCCGTTTCACTCGGCAGTCCTCGCCGGCCACCTTTCCGACCCGGGCCTCGCTCCGGATCTCGACCCGGATCTCGACCCCGACGCCGACCTCAATCGACCCTCGGCTGCTGGAAGACGCGCAGATCCGGCCAGCGGACGGCGCTGAGGCGGCGTCCCCAGACGCAGCCACTGTCGACGCAGACGGCTCTGGCGCCGAGGTGTAGCCCGAGGGCGGCCCAGTGACCGAAGAAGAGCGTCTCGTCGAGTCCGGTGTGGCGCTCGAACCACGGCCTCTGGCCCGGCGGAGCCTCGTTGGGCGGGCCGCTGAATCCCGACAGGCGCCCCTGCCGATCGCAGGCGCGGATCCGGCTGAGCACCGAGAGATCGAACGCCAGCTCGGCGCCAGTGGCGGCCGCGCGACACCTTGCCGAGGGCGTCGCTGTGTCCGCGGCCAGGTCGACCGGCGTCGCGGCTCCGTTGGCCGCGGCGTAGAGCGACAGCAGGCTGCTCGCCTCGTCGCCGACCAGGCCCGCTTCGCCGCGCCGGGCGCGTCGCTCCGCCTCGTCGAGGCTCCAGTCGGGCAGCAGGCCGGCGTGCACCATGGCCGGGCCGCCGCGCCGCCGCACCATCAGGGGTCGCCGCCGCAGCCAGTCGATCGCCGCATCGCCAGCCGAATCCACGAGCAGGTCGGCGAGCGTGTCCTTGGGTCGCAGCGGCGCCACACCGTGGGCCACCGCCAGCAGGTGCAGGTCGTGGTTTCCGAGCACGCTCTGGAATCGCTCCCCGAGCTCCTCTTCGCGGCTGCGTGCCCAGCGCAGCACGTCGTGCGACCGCGGTCCGCGATTGACCAGGTCGCCGGCCATCCAGAGCTGGTCGCGATCGGACCGGAACGGCAGCTGTTGCCAGAGCCCCTCGAGAGTCGCGAAGCAACCATGCACGTCCCCGATGACGAAGATCGACCCGACCTCGCCCTCACCAGGGCCGTCGTCGGCTACGCCCTCTGGAGCCTGCCCGTGTTCCCCGCCTCGACGTCTCACTCGCAGTCGAACGCCTCGATGTCGAGCACCGGCTCGTACGGCGGTCCGAGCGGCGACTCGTAGATCCTCTCGGTTCCGTCGGCGGTGTCGGTGACGACCATCCGGGTGGCGACGTCGGTCAGTCCCCCGGCGAAGACCCAACGGTGCTGGTTGATGGAACAGCCGTCGAGGACCTTGACCAGCAGCTCGAGGTTGTCGGGCTCGAAGAACCAGAACGTGCCGGTGTCCCGGGTCAGCTCGAGGGGGCGTCCCGGTCCCGCGGCGAGGTCGCTGTTCCAGTCGACGGCGATCTCGAAGCGACCCTCGACGAGACAGAGCAGATCGTCCGGTGCGCCGGGCGGGCAGCTCGGCGTCGGCGCCAGGGCCGCGGTCGCACCGAGCACTGCGGATGCCCGGTGGGATCGGCGTGACGGATCGTCGGGTCGGTGGCGGCTCGAAGTCGTCGACGCGGCCCCGGCCTCGTCGCAGAACGGGAAGGCCGCGGTGTCGAGGACCGGCTCGAAGGGCGTGCCCAGGGGACTGGAGAAGTCCTTGCTGGCGCCACTGATGCGATCGGTCACCGTGAGCTCGACCTCGACATCGGTGAGCCCGGTCACGAAGACCCAGTAGTTCTGGTTGATGGAGCAGCCGTCGAGGACCTTGAGGAAGATCTCGACGTTGTCGGCCTCGAAGAACCAGAAGTAGCCGCTGTCGGTGGTCAGACCGATCGGTCGCCCCTCGCCGCTGACGCCGCCGGCGGTGCGGAACGAGACCTCGACCGCGAAGCGCTCCTGGTTGAGGCAGAGGGCGAGTGGCTGGCCGTCCGGGCACAGGCCGAAGGCGAGGTCGTCGTCGAACACGGTTCCGGTGGCGACCCGGCGGGCGCCGAGGGCGGCGCCCGAGGTCGCGACGATGCGCGTCCGCAGCGTCTCGAGCGGCTCGATCCGATCGTCGTCGACCAGCGGTACGGCGAAGGTGCGGCTGCCGTCCTCACCGTCGTCCCAGTCGAGTTGCAGCGACTGCGGCGTGAGGTAGTCGGATCCCGGCTGCGCCTCGACCGGCACGATCTCGAGCAGCACCGAGGCCGTGCCCGAGTCGCCGCCGCTGCGCACCAATTCGAAGTCGATCGAGGCGTCGGCCTCGGAGGCGGTGTACGAGCTGGCGGCGAAGCCGATGGCGCCGGCCGGCGGAGTGTCGTCGTCGAGCAGCTCGACGGTGACCTGGGCCGGGCTGCCCGGCTGTGAGTTGACGAACTGGTCGAGCCGCACCACAAAGCTCTCGCTGCCCTCGACCAGCTGGTCATCGACCAGGGTGACGGTGTAGATCCGATCGGAGCCGTCGCCCGCCTCCCACTCGAGCGTCTGGGACGGGGCCAGGAAGTCGGCCGGCACGGAGGCGGTCGCCGGCTGGCCGGTCACCCGCACCGAGGCGTCGAGCTCGAGCGAGCCGGTGCGCCGCACCACGAGATCGAGCTCGCCGTCGGCCTCCCCCACCTCGACGGCCCCACTGGCGAAGCGGATCTGCGACAGCCCGACGTCATCGTCGACGATCTCCACCGACATGGCCGAGGGTGCGCCCAGTCCGGCGTCTTCGAGGTCGGTGAGGATCACCTCGAAGAGCTCGTCTCCCTCCACCAGGTCGTCGTCGAGAAGAGTCACGTTGAAGCTGCGCGCGGTGCCGTCGCCGGCCGGCCAGGCCAGCGCCCGGTCGATCGCCACGTAGTCGAGGCCGGCGCTGGCCGAGAGGTCCTGGGTGATCGCACGTGCCGAGGCAGGTGTCGCGAGGGAGCCGCTGCGCACCACCGTCACGGTCACCGAGCCGCTGGACTCGCCGACGCTGCGACCGGCATCGGCGAAGGCGAGCAGCGAGACGCTGGCGGAGTCGTCGTCGACGATCTCCAGCTCGGCCTGGGAACTGCTCCCGAGCACCGCGCCCCCGGTGGCGGCCGAGAGCCCGACGATCAGGTTCTCGGTGCCTTCCGGCTGTTCGTCGTCGAGCACCACGATCTCGACCTGGCGGTCGCTGTCGTCTCCGTCCTGCCACGCCAGGCTCTCGGTGAGGAGGGTCGCGTCCTCGGGCCCGGCCGAGCCGCCGAGCCGCACCACCGAGACCCCGACCGCGCCCGCGGCGCCTCCCGTGCGGCTGACCTCGAAGGTGACCGTGCCGTCCGCCTCGCTGATGCTGCGTGAAGTGGTGACGAACTGCAGGCTGCCGGCCGCCGCATCGTCGTCGAGCAGCGCCAGCTCGGCGAAGGCGGGCTCCCCGAGGAAGGCGCCGGGGCTCGGATCGAAGAGCACCAGGTCGACGCTCTCCTCCCCCTCGACCAGGGAATCCCCGATCAGCGGCACCAGCACCTCTCGCGGCGCCACGTCCCCGTCGGCCCAGGTCAGGGTCAGGGTCGTCTCCTCGTAGTCGGCGCCGGGCGTGGCGGAGAGCTCCTCGGTGGTGAACTGGACGCTGATCTCGCCGGCCAGCGCCGAGCCGCGGGTCACCACCACGGAGGCGAAGTCGGCCTCCTCGTCGCTGGTGAATCGGGACTGCGCGAAGCGCACGACGTCTCCGGGCGGGGGATCGTCCTCGAGCAACGTCACCCTGGTCTCGCGCACGGCTCCGAGCTGGGCGCCACCCTGGGGATCGGAAAGCGAGACGAGGAAGGTCTCGTCGCCTTCGTACGCGAGGTCGTCGAAGAGAGTCAGCGAGAGCAGCCGATCGCCGGTCTCGCCATCGGCCCACGTGAGCAGGCCCGTGCTCGACTGGTAGTCGGCCCCCGCCGTGGCTGTCTCGTCGGCGCTGGTGAAGCGCGCCGAGGCGGCGCCGACGCTGCCGCCGGTGCGTCGTGCCGCCAGCGTGACGGTGCCTGCGTTCTCGGCGAAGGCGGCGGCGCTGCCGACCAGCTCGATGCGACCGCTGTCGAAGATCTCGACGCTGGCTGAGCCCTGCGCCCCGCCGCAGCCCAGGTTGACCGCCGAGACGCCCTTGATCCCCGGCTCCGCCCAGGAGAGTTGGATCGTCGCGGTCGAGGTCGGGCCAGTCGCCTGGGCACCGTCGGTGAACCAGGTCCAACCGCCGGCGATCGCCGCGCAGCCCGAGGCCTGCGCCTCGAAGACCAGGAGCTCCCCGACCGCACCGTTCGCCGGACCGGTGATCGAGATCCCCTGCGCTGCGGCGGGCTCCGCCGGCAGCACGACCGCCAGCACCACTGCGCCGACCGCGGTGGTCAGAGCCGTGAGAAGGCGGCAGGCCGGGCGGCGCTGGAGCATGGATGGGCGGAGGGACATGGGACGGCGGCCGTTCTCGGAGGCGCAGTATGTCACCCCGACATCCGCACAGTGGCACCTGGGCCGGAGTCGGGCCTGCCGCCCGACGTGGATCTCTGGCGCGGTCGCGGTCCGGTGCCGCGTTCCCCTCAGGGGGAGGGCGCGGAGCGCTGCAGGTCCGCGAAGGCCCGGAAGGCGGGCGAGAAGAAGCGCTCGGGGATCTCGAGCTCGGGCTGCGCTCGCCACAGCTGGCTCAGCAGCTCGGCGGCGCGGTCGCGCAGCCGCGCCGACTCCTCGGCGGCTGCCGGCTCGCCCGCCTCCTCGGGGTGCGTTGCGACGGCCTCGGGCGTGCCAGCCGTGGCGAGCCTGGACTGCGACCAGGTCGCCGCCGCGAGCAGGAGCCGGCGCTGCACCTCGAGCTCGCGACGCGAGGGGAACGAGATCGACTCCAGCAACCGCGTCGACTCGTCGTAGCGGCCGCCGAAGTAGCTGCGCGCGGCGCGCCCCAGGCGTTGCTCGGCGGTGCCGGCCTCGGTGGTGGCCGGGCCGGAGGGCGGTGGCGCCGCGACCTCGTCGCGGCCGGGCGCCGCGGTCGGCGTCTCGTCGCCCTCGTCCCCGGCGGCGCGCGGTTCGGGCCGCTCGGCGGGCACCTGCTGCGCCGCGGTCTCGGCGCGCTCCTCCGCCGCGACGTCGCGCTCGAGCTGCGAGAAGGCCGTCGAGAGGCGGCGGGCCTCGCTGGTGATGCGGTCGAGGGTGCCGGGGTCAGCGCCGCGCAGGTCGGCGCGCAGCTGTTCGAGCTGCCGTCCGGACGCCTCCCAGCGGTTGCGCAGCGGTGCTCGTCGCCTGAGGGCGCGCTGGGAGCCGGCCGCGCGCAGACGATCGGCCAGCCGCTGGCGCGCCGCCTCGGCAGCTTCGACCGCGGCGGTGGCGTCGCGCAGACCGGTGTCGGGTTGCGGCCGCGCCGGCGGCGAGGCAGGAGCGGCTCCGGCGATCTTGATGTTGACGTCGCGCCGCACCGTGGACCATTCGGTACGGGTGCGTTCGATGAGGTCGGCCGCCTCGCGGATGGCGGCCAGGTCGCTGGCCTGCATGCCGCCGTCGAAGCGTTCCCCGGCGGCCCGCAGCAGCTCACGCGCCTGCTCGATGCGCGTCGCGATGCTGGAGTTCTCGCTCAGCACCCGCGCCCCGACTCCATCGGCCACCGACTGCTCGACCTGGGCAGCGAGCTCGCGTACCTCTTCGAGAGCGCTGCGAGTCGAGTCGACGCTGTCGGCGAGCAGGTTGCGGCGGCAGCCGTTCGCGGCGGTGCTCGCCTCCTCGAAGTAGCGTCTGGCGTCGCGCGCCGCGATCCCCTGAGCCTCGCTGCGGGTGAAGGCGGCGAGCGCCTCTTCACAGCGGTCGAGGCGGGCGAGGGCGATGGTGAGGAAGGTGTGGGGCACGTAGGCGACGCGTTGGAAGGCCGAAACGCTGACCCGGTCGGCGCTCTCGGTGGGACGCTGGCGCAGGGCGCGCAACATCGCCGTGGCGGAGTCGTTCCAGCGCTGTTCGCTGTAGGCCTGCACTCCTGCCTTGAACTCCTCCTCGTAGTCGGCGGCCGCCGGTGTCACCGCGGCGAGCCCGAATCCGACCGCCAGCAGCAGCCGCCGAGCCATTGCGGAGGATCTCACTCCGGGGCGGCGACGGTCGGCTCCCTCTCCGGGTGCTCGCCTCACGGGTCGTCTCCTGCCTCCAGGCCGATGCTCTGGAGATATTCGTCGGCCAGCTGTACGAACTCCACTCGCTGCGAGGTAGAAGTTCCATCGGCGAGGGCTTCGATCTCGACCGAGCGCGTCTGGCCGCCGTGGGTGAGGACGGCGGTGTAGCGCCCCGGCGCGAGCTGCAGCCGCAGCGGCGTCGTGCGCTGCGCCTCCGCGGGCGGCTGGTCGGCCTCGAGGCCCGCCGCGGCCGAGGCGTCCTCGCCAGCCAGCGCCGTGGGCCACGGCACCGCATCGCCCGTCTCGGTGCGAAGCTCCTCGAGCACGGCCCAGGGTGCCGCGTCGAGTACGACGGTGGCGCTGGTCGCGGCCGTCGGCGCGGGGTCGCCGTCGCCACCGATCAGGCTGACCAACCAGATAACCAGCAGCAGGCCGAGGACCGCCGCCGCCACGTACCAGGCCCAGCGTGGCAGCGTGAAGCCGTGTCCGCCGCGGCTGACGGTGGGGCCGGCGAGATCCTCTGGCGTCGGCATCTCCACGCTGCGTGCCCGCACGGGGGCGAAGCCGCGCCCTTCCGAGGGCTGCGGCGCAGGCGCCGCCGGCTGCGACGGTGGCGTCGCCCGGGCCGCGGGAGGGGCCGGTGGAGCGGACCTCGCGGCCGGCGGTGGCGCGGACCGCTCCCGCGGAGGCGCGGAACGCTCCCGCGGTGGCACCTCGGCGGTCTCGAAGGGGCCCGAGTCGCTGGCGCTCCGCCGTCCCTCTTCGCGCTCGCCGCGATGTGCCGCGGCGATCGCCTCGTGCTTCTTCTGCAGCTCGTCCCAGCTGGTCAGCAACGTCGGCTGCTCGGACTGATCGCCGCTCTCGCCCGGAGGAGGAGTGAGACGGACGCCGCCAGAGCGGGGTGCCGACTCCTCGCCCTCCGTCTGGCGCGGCTGCGAGGCAGTCTTCCCGGATGGGCCCAGGGGAGCCGGGGCGCCGAACACCGTCGGTGCCTCGTGCAGATCGGTGACCGCGGAGTCGTCGGAGACGCCATCGTCCTCGGCGACGTCACCGGCGTCGGCGGCATCGTCTGCAGGGCCGCCGGTCCGCGCCGCCGAGACGCCGGAGGCCTCGCCGCCCTGTTTCGGGTCTGCCGGTCGCGAGGGCTCCGGCCTGGGCGGGCCCTCCGGCACCACCGTCGGGGGCTCGTCGACGCTGCGCAGCCGCTCGCGCAGGTGGAGGAGCTCGGTGTCCTCCGGATCGATGTCGCCGGCCTTCTCGAGCTCGTCGCGCGCCGCCTCGAGATCCCCGGCGTCGAGCGCCGCCTTGCCCGCCACCAGCCGCCGGCGCAGCTTGACCTGCCGCGAGACCGCGATGACGGCCGGCACCTCCCCGAACCGTTCACGCGCCTCGGAGAGTGTCTTCTCGGCCTGGGTGAGCTGGCGGTTCTCGACCTGCTGGCGAGTCCGGCGCACCAGGTCGGTGAGGCGCTGCTCCGCCGGCCCGTCGACTGCCGGCGCCGGTTCGCCCAGCGGTGCTTCCGCCGCGGGCTCCGGCTCCGCCGGCGGCTCCGGCACCGGCTTGGCGCGATCGGTCGGCGCGGCTCTGGCAGAGTGCTCCGCGGTGCCCTGACGCTGCATCGAGATCAGGCGAGCGTGCAGAGTACGAAAGGGGACCTGATCGCCGAAGTCGTCCTGGGCTTCGATCAGGGCGCGTGCGGCGGCATCGAGGTTGCCGTTGGCGAGCAGGTTCTCGATGTGGTTGCGCGCCTTCGTCATCGCCTGCTGGCGCAGCTTCTCGGGATCCGCTCCGGCGCGCGCCTGGGGCTTCGCAGGCTGCGCCGGCAGGAAGATGTCTGGCTTCCCGGCGAGAGCTTCCAAGGCGCGCTCGAACCCTTGGATGATCGGTCGGAAGGTGGCGGGCCGGTCGCTCGCCGCCTTCTCGACGCAGCGTGCGATCAGGTCGTCGACGCCCTGCGGCACCTCAGGCCAGAGCTCGCGGACGCGGGTCGGAGTCTGGTGGAGGATCTGGTAGAAGAGCGACGAGATCGTGTCGGCATCGTAGAGCCGGCGATAGGTCATCAGCTCGAAGGCGAGTACGCCGAAGGAGTAGATGTCCGAACGGTTGTCGACCGTGTCGCCGCGCAGCTGCTCGGGGGAGAGATAGGCGGGGGTGCCGAGCGTCGTGCCGGTCTGGGTGAGCTGGGTGTCGACGCCGGCGACCTTGGCGATGCCGAAGTCCATGATCTTGATCCGGCCGTCTTCGAGCACCCGCAGGTTGCTGGGCTTGATGTCGCGGTGGGTGATGCCCTGCTCGTGAGCGAAACCGAGCCCGCTCGCGGCCTGCTGGAGGAAGTTCAGCTTGGCGGCGAGACTCAGGCGCTCACGGCGCTCGATGATGTGATCGAGGTCCTCGCCGGAGAGGAACTCCTGCACCAGGTATGGGACGTCGTCCTGGAAGCCGAAGTCGTAGACGACGGTGATGTTGGGGTGCTCTATGTTGCCGGCGATCTCGGCCTCGCGGAGGAATCGGCGCCTCGTCTCCTCGCTGCCCGAGGTGCAGGTCTTGATCGCCACCATCCGTTTGATGAACGGATCGCGGCCCTTGTAGACGATGCCGAAGCCGCCCTCGCCGATGCGCTCGAGGATCTCGTATTTGCCAGCCTGTTTGAGATCCTGCACGGATCGGAACACTCCTGAAGAAGGATCGCGCGCAGGAGTGTACCAGCGACACCAGAGGTGACGACGGGCGCGGCCCAGCCCCCGGAGGGGAGCCCCTGGTAGCCCGTTGGCGACCCACTGGCGGGACGGATCGGTCGTCCGCCCGCCGGATCGTGGCAGCGGCCCCGGGTAGGGCTCGCCCGACCGCGGCGCGCGCCAAGGGGGCTCGAGCGGGAAGTGGCGGGGAGCGACAGGGCGCGGTCAGGCCCGGCGCCTCCCTCGCCCGGCTCGTCGAGCGTGATCTACAGACTCTCCTCGACGACGAACACCGCGTCGCCTGCGTCGATCCGGTGCGCGCCAGACGACGCAGTTCCCAGCGCGAGGCTCCGCGGCACCTCAGCAGGCCCCCTAGTTGCGGGCCCGCGGCGTCAGGGTGGTGCTGCGGCGCTCGCCGTCGCGCACGTATTCCACTTCCACCGGCTGGTCGATCTTCACCGCGTCGAGGGCGTAGGTGTAGTCGTAGATGTTGGCGATCGTCTGGGCGCCGAACTTGACGATGACGTCGCCGCCCCGCAGGCCGGCCTCTTCGGCCGGGCCGCCGGCGATGACGCCGCTGAGCAGCAGTCCCGAGACCTCGGTCGCGTAGTCGGGGATGGTGCCGGTGAAGGCGCGTACGCTGTCGCGGTCGCCGCCCTGCTGCCGCTTGGGGGCCACCGGAGTGAAGGCGATGCGCTCCTCTTCGCCGAGCAGCCCCCGCACCACCCGTTCGCCGATCTCGACCACCCTACCGAGCTCGCCGTAGTCGATCAGGTGGGCATCGTCGGTGGGTCGGTGGTAGTCCTCGTGGGCGCCGGTGAAGAAGTTCAAAGTCGGGATTTCTGCCCGGTGGAACGCCGCCGAGTCGGTCGGCAGGTAGGGATCCTCCTGCAGCTGCAGATCCCAGCCGACCAGCAGGTTCGCCTTCTCGAGCAGGCCTGGCCAGGCGTCGCTGGACCCCACGGCCTGCACGCTGAGGCGGTTGTCGCGGGCGCGACCGACCATGTCGAAGTTGACGTAGGCGGTCACCGGTCCGACCGGAGCGTCCTCGTCGTCGAGGCGGTCGACGAAGGCGGAGGCGCCGAGCAGGCCGAGCTCCTCGCCCGACCAGAAGGCGACGACCAGGTCGCGTCGCCGCTCCTGATCGCGCAACGCGCGCACGATCTCGAGCACCGCAGCGGTTCCGGAGGCGTTGTCGTCGGCGCCGTTGTGCACCGCGTCGGTCTCGTCGGCACGGGCCAGGGAGTTGCCGCCGTCGCCGCGGCCGAGATGGTCGAAGTGGGCACCCACCACGACGCTCTCCGCCGCGCTGCCCACTGCCGAGCCGGTGGCGTTCGCCGGCAACACTCCGAGCACGTTGTGTCCCGAGGACTTCTCGCGCTCCAGCCGGACGGTCAGCTCGATCTCGACCCCGTCGATGGCGAAACCGGCGACGTGCGGGTTGGCGTCGTCGAAGCCCCGCTGCACCTCCTCCAGCGACCGGTCGGCTCCGAGCAGCTCCTGGGCGAGGGCTCCCGAGACACTGGCGGCGACGATCCCGGAGCCGGCAATGGCGGTGTCGAAGGTCATCGGCATCACTTCGCCGGCGTTGGGCGAGCGCGGTCCGGTGACCATCAACAGCGCCTTGGCCCCGAGCTGCCGCGCCGTCATCGCCTTGAAGCGGGGGCCCGAGTAGCGCGCCAGGGTCGCGCGCGCCTCTCCCTCGGCGTCCTCCGGGAAGTAGCGCAACACGACGACGATCTTGTCCTCGACGTCGAGGGTGGCGTAGGAGTCGTAACCGAAGTCGGCGCTGTCGGGCACCCTGATGCCGTAGCCGGCGAAGACGAGCTCGCCGGAGACTGTGCCGCTGTCGGAGAACGAGAGTGCCTGCACCACGTCGGCACCGACGAAGGACCTGTCTTCGCCGTCGCGCCGCGCGATGAGAGCGCTGCCGGTGTCGCGGCTGCCCGAGGTGAACTCGAACGGCGACAGGTAGCCGTCCTGCCGCAGCGGCTTCACTCCGAGGTCGGCGAGTTGCTTCGAAAGATACTCGGCCGCCTTGCGCTCGCCTTCGGTGCCGGTCAGCCGGCCCTCCATGGCGTCGGCGGCGAGGACTTCGACGTGGCCACGCAGGAGATCACCTGCCGTCGGAGACTCGTTCGTCGCCGCGGTCGAGGTGACGGCGGTGGCGAGGAGCGCCAGCCCGAGCAGCATCGGAAGCGGTCTGGAGCGGTGGCGGCGGGGAGGTCTCGGGTGCATGGTGCGTGTCTCCGTTGGCAGACGAGCGGATGATCCGGTCAGCGGGCGGCCCGACGCGGCGGCGCCGCGGCGAGCGCTTCGCGGGCCGCCTGGTGGTTCCATTCGGCGATGTAGAGGTGGGCGCCTTCGCCCTGGTGCCGGTTCGAGGTCCTCACCAGCCGACCACCATCGGGCGTCGGCACGGGCAGGCCGTCGAAGCCGTCGGTGGTGGTCACACGGACCGGCTCCTTGACTCCCTCGACGTCGACGATGAAGACCTCGAAGTTCGAGAAGCCGTGCTTGTTCGAGGCGAAGAGGATGTACTCGCCCGACGGATGCACGTAGGGAGCCCACGACATCGCACCGAAGTCGGTGATCTGCTTCTGGTCGCTGCCATCGGGTTTCATGCTCCAGACGTCGGCGATCAGGCCGGAGGTGTCGAAGCGTCGCCAGACGATGCGTTCGCCGTCGGGGAAGAAGAAGGGCCCGCCGTCGTAGCCGTCGGTGTGGGTGAGCCGGCGCTGATCGCTTCCGTCGGCGCGCATGATGTACAGCTCGGCGAAGAAGCTGGGGTCGACCTCGAGCTGCCGCTGCTCCTCGGGCGAGAGGTCGCGGCCGTAGGCGTCGCGCATCGAGGAGAAGACGATCCATTCGCCGTCGGGTGAGTAGGCGCCCTCGGCGTCGTAGCCGCGAGCGTCGGTCAGGCGCCTCTGCTCGCCGCTCTCGGGATCGGCGACCCAGATGTCGAACTCGGGGTCGTAGTCCCACGAATAGCGCCGCTCCTCACCCGAGGCGCGGAACTCGAGCTCCGCCCGCTGGAGCTCCTCGGAAGCCGGGTCGTGGTGGGTCGACGCGTACAGCACGTTGCCGGTCCCCGGCTGGATGAAGGAGCAGGTCGTCTTGCCGATCCCCGGCGAGATGCGACGCGTCTCGCCGCTCTCGAGGTCGAGACGGTAGATCTGGTAGAACGGGTTGCCTTCCTCGCGCTCGGCCTGGAAGACCATCTGGCTGCCGTCGGGCGAGAAGTAGCCCTCGCCGGAGCGGCGACCCTCGAAGATCAGACGGCGGGTTCGGCTGAGGAAGCGGTCCTCCGCGTCGTCGGCTTCGCCTTCACCTGCAGTGGTGCCCGCCGGGGCGGCGAGGCCGCGGCCGTCGGAGGGGAAAGGCAGCAGCACCAACGCCGCCACCGCGGCGAGCATGGTGAGCGCTGCCGGCGTCGACGCGCACCGCAGGGCGACACGGCCGAAGGGGGCACGGGAACCGTGTGACGGGCCGTGCGACGGAGTCAGCGGTGCGTGGGCGGATCTGCGTCTGGTGTTCATGCGTGCAGGGCCTCGCGGGCTCTCGGGGTTCGCCCCCGGCGACGGCGTGGCCAGGCGTCGCGCCGCTGCGTCGCCGAGGGACCGGGCCGTACTTTCGTCGTTGTCGGAAGACTCGATGCGACGCGGCTCGCGCCGGAGCTGCTGTCGCTGGCGCCCGACGCGGGGCGGCCCGGCCACGCCGGGTCGTTCGCCGGGCTCGGCGTCGCGCGATCAGTCTAGTACCCACGGAGCAGGCCGCGTCACGAACGCGTCACGAACGCGTCACTAGCGCAATGCGCCGGCGCATGTTCCCGAGCGCGTCGACGACGACTTCAGGCCCGCCGCGCCTCGACACCGATCTCCTGCACCAGCTCCGCGCCGTGCATCAGGTAGACACGGTTGGCGGTCGACATCACGACACAGGAGTGGTTGGGCACGATCTCGACGCGCTCGCCCACCTCCGGTCGCGGGCTCGACGACGGGATGCGGATCCACGCGTGCTCCTCGGAGAGGGTGTGCACCACGGCGCCGGGCCAGCCTCGGCGTGGGGCGCTCGCGTCGCCGCGCCGGTCGCGCGCCGGTTCGAGCAGCAGACCGTAGCCCGGCCAACCGGTCGGGTCGGCGCTCAGGTCCGAGGTCAGGACCTTCTTTCCTCCGTCGAGCAGGACGTGGTGCTCGTCGCCCCGGGTGCGCGAGGTGACCACCGTCAGCAGGACCGTGGCCGCACACTGCTCGAGGTCGGCGACGCCGAGCGCCACCTGGGTCAGATCGTTGTAGACGTAGTTGCCGGGCCGGATCTCGTTCACCCGCAGCGAAGATCCGCTGCTCCCGGCAGCGGCCACTGCCGGCGGCGGATTCTCGAAGCACGACATTGTCGGAGTCGACCCGATGCTGAGGATCGGCGCCTCGGTCTCGAACAGCTCGCGCACCGTCTCGGCGGCCGCCACGGTGCGGTCGCGTTCCTCCTCGGCGATCCGCCGCAGCCGCTCCGCAGTCGACTCTCCGCCGGCCGCAGGGGCGCTGGCCACGCCGTAGGCGTGACCGGCGTGGGTCAGCACTCCGACCAGCCGCAGCCCGCGGGCGGCGCGAGCCGCCTCGGCGACGCTCACCAGCTCGCCGTCGTTCCACGCCACGCCGGCGCGGCCGTAGCCGGTGTCGATCTCGAGCAGCACCTCGAGCGGAGCCACGGCATGGTCACGCGCCACGCGGTCCGCGATCTCGACCCCACGCACGCTCTCGACGCAGCCGCGCAGCCGGCAGGCTCCCGACAGCTCGGCGACCCGCCGCCACTGGGCGGGGTCCGCCATCGAGTAGGCGATCAGCAGGTCGTCGAAGCGGCCGCGCACGAAGCTGGCCGCCTCGGCTGGTTTGGCGCAGGTCAGGCCGCGGGCGCCGTGCGCCAGCTGGCGGCCGGCGACGTAGCACGAGCGGTGCGTCTTGACGTGGGGTCGCAGGGCGACGGACTGCGCTTCGGCGTGCGCCGCCATGGCGCCGAGGTTCGCTTCGAGCCGGTCGCGGTCGACCAGGATGGCGGGCGTGGTGAGGCGCCCGAGGTCGTCGAGCGCGTGGATCGCAGGGACTGGGGCCTTCGAGGCGTCGGGTGGATTCGAGGTGTTCGAGGTGTTCGAGGTGTTCGAGGGGGTCAAGGTGGTCAAGGTGGATCTCCGGCCGCGCCCCGGGACCGGTCGGTGGATCGCTGTGCCGCCGCGCGGCGCAGCGCCCGCGGCAGACCGGCGAGGAAGCCCAGCCCGTAGGCGGCGTGGATGATCGGGTAGATCGCGACCAGACGCAAGCGGCAGCCGGCGTCGCGCCCGACCGATGCGGCGCTGATCCCGAGCAGAGCCAGGTAGAGGGCAAGGGGCAGGGACCAGGGAGGCCAGGCCAGGGTCGCCGGCAGGGTCGCCAGGTAGAGCACGAACCCGGCCGGCGCCAGGTGGCGTGGCCGGGCTCCGGAGGCCACCTTGCGCAGCACCGCCGGCTTGAAGAGTCCGTACTGGAAGTACTGTCGGAACAGCCCTGCGGGGGTGTCCCGCGGGTAGTAGTGGAGGCGGATGTCCGGGCTCTGGTGGATGCGCAGGCCGTGGCGGCGGGCGCGGTAGTGGAACTCGTCGTCCTGGTTGCGGGTCAGCTCGACGTCGAAGCCGCCGATGCGCTCGAAGATCTCGCGCCGCCAGGCACCGAAGGCGACGCTGTCGGTTTCGCCCCGGTAGTCGATCTGGTGGACGCGGCTGCCGCCGATCGCGAACCGCGAGCAGATCGCCTGGCCGACGGCGTCCTGGAAGCGGTTGCGCGCCGCCACCCGGTAGGGCCCGCCGACGATGTCGGCGCCGGTCTGCTCGAAGGCCTCGACGATCTTCTCCAGGTAGTCCGACTCGTAGCGCGAATGGGCGTCCAGGCGCACGACGAAGTCGTGCTTCGCCGCGGCGATGCCACGATTGAGCGCCCACGGCACGGTGTGCTCCGGGTTGTCCAGCACCCGGAAGTGGCGCTCCCCGGTAGCGCCGAGACCCTTGCGCTCGAGATAGCGCTGGCGCAACGCCGAGAGCCGCTCGCGGGTACCGTCGCGCGATGCGCCGTCGATGAACAACAGCTCGACCGCCTCGGCCGGGTAGGTCTGTGCGACGAGAGACTCGACCAGTTGGTCGACGTAGTCGATCTCGTCGCGCAGCGGGATCACCACCGAGAGGGCCGGGACGGCGCCCGTTGCGGTGGACTTCGCCGTGTCGCCGGTGGCCGTCATGGCGCTGACTCCGTAGCCCTGCCGAGCAGTAGCCGGCGCCACGCCTGGCGCACCCTCTCGGCATCAAAGTCGTCGGCCTTGCGCCGTGCCGCTCGGCTCACACTCAGCGCCACGTCGGGGCGCTCTATGAGGCGCTCCACCGAGGCCGCCATCGCGGCGTCGTCACCGGCAGGCACCAGCAGGCCGTCGACGCCGTCCTCGATCAGATAGGGGATCCCCCCGACGGCGGTGGAGACCACCGGCAGCCCGAGCGCCATCGCTTCGACCACGCTCACCGGTGCGTTGTCGACGGTGGTGGTGTTGAGGAACACGTCGTAGTCCCGGGAGAGTCGGCGCCACGCCTCCGGCTCGAGTCGACCCGTCATCCGCAGCCGCGCCGCGACGCCCATCCGATCCGCCAGTGCCCGCACCCGTTCGGCGCTGCCGTCCTTGTCCGGGCCCACCATGCAGAGTGTCGCATCCGGGTGGCGCTGGTCCAGGCGTGCCAGGACCCGGACCGCCATCTCGGGGTCGTAGAGGCGGTCCAGCGCCCGCACCCAGAGCAGGCGAGCCCTCGGGCGTGGGCGCTCGGCGAAGTCGTATCGCTCCAGGGCCAAGGGGTTGGGGATCACCTTCGCGGGATGTCCGTGTCGCGCGAAAACCGCCTGCAGGTAGGGGCTCGGCGCGACGATCGCCCAGGCACCGGAGAAGAGCCGGCGGGATCGCCGCGGCGATCGAGCCAGCCGCTCAGCGAGCGCTCCGCCGTGCACGATCGGCACGTAGCGGATGCCGAGCCGCCGGCAGAGAGCGCCGAGGATCACCGCGTAGTGGAAGGCGCGGGTGCTGTAGGTGTCGATGAGCACGAAGTCGCAGCGCCGCTCGCGCCACAACACCCGGACCATGTCGAGCAGTCGGAGCGCCTGGTTGTGCTGGTCGGAGGCGGTGACCACGTGGAAGTCACCACGCAGCAGCTCGGCGAGAGAGTCGATCACCGTCGGCGTGCGGTCGTGCGCCTGCAGGCGGTTGCCGAAGTAGGCGAGGGAAGCGGCGGCCCGCTCCGGTGCGCCGGGCGGCGTCGCCCGCCTCGCGTCCTCGGCTCGCGGACTCACTCGTCGGCCAGCGCCGCGTCGACGTCGCGGTGCGCTGTTCCCGTATCGACCACCCGCTGGATCTCCTCGGGCGTGAGCCGGCTCACCACCGCACGCATCTTGCCTGCGGCGGTGCGCTCGATGCTGGGCACCGGCTCGATCTCGATCCTGACCGACGGGCCGAGGGCCCGGGCCACCCGCCGCTGGATCTCACGCCCACACGGCTCACCGAAGGCCTCGGTGCCCACGACCCGCACCCGGATGCGATCCAGGGCCTCCTGCACCACCTGTGCCTCGCGCACCCCGGGCAGATCGAGGAAGATGCGGTTGAAGCGCACCAGGCGACGTCCGTCGGGTGCGTAGACGGTGTCGTCGAGACGGCCGACGACCGATTCGAGGACCGGCAGGGGTCGGCCGCACAGAGCCGGGCGGTCCGAGAGGGTCACCAGGTCGCCGACCCGGAAGCGGATCAGAGGCTGTCCGAAGCGGGTCAGGCCGGTGGCGAGGGCCTCGCCGGGCACGCCGGCGGCCTGCGGCCGCAGCCGATGGTCGACGCTCTCGAGGATGCCGAAGTCCGAGCTCGACAGGAGCTGACCGTGCTCGTTCTCGCTGGCGAAGAAGGCGTTCTCCACCGACGAGTACTCTTCGAACACGCGAGCCCCGAAGGCCTCTGCGATCACCGATCGCATCGGCCGGGTCAACGCTTCCGAGGTGGTGATCACCGCTTCCAGCGTGGGTAGCTCGCGTCCCGGCTCGAGACCGGCCTCGAGAGCCAGCCGAGCGAGTTCATGGATCGAGCTCGCGTAGCCGGTCATCCACACCGTGCGGTGACGGCGCAAGGCCGCGACGTAGGTCGGGGCCGTGCGGCGTGACAGATGGAAGGCCGAGAAGTACACCTGGCGCTCTACCGCGTTGTAGCGGTGGAAGGGGCCCGGGCTCTGCGGATCGGGCACGACGACGCGGCCGCTGAAGGTGGCTCGGGGTCGAGCAAAGCCGACGCCGGCCGGACCGCAGGAGCGCACCTCGCGCACCGCCAGAGATGTCCGGGCCTCCTCCCGCAGCAGGTGGATGCGCAGAGGAGTTCCGCTCGATCCCGAGGTGTGCACGACGATCTGCGACTTCTGCCGCCGCCCATCGACCAGCAGCGACTCCGGTCGCGAGCGGACGGTCTCCTTCTCGAGCGGTGGCAGGTACACCAGGTCCTCGGGCTGGAAACGTTCGAGCTGCGGACGCTCGACGACGGTGCGCCAGGCTTCGCGGTAGTGCGGCACGTGATCGTAGGCGTGCACCAGCAGACGGCGCAGCTGCTCGGTCTGGTACCGGCGCAGCTGGCCGGCGTCGAAGCGGTCCCGCTCCCGGAAGGCCCGCACCATCGCGGGGTAGCTTCCGGAGAAGCGCAGCCGGTGCCAGTACCAGCCGTAGGCGCTCACCCAGACGTGCTGCAGCGACGTCGGCGACCGGCGGTAGATCGTGTCGAGTAGCCCGGCCATGCCGCGATCAGTCTATTGCCGCGCCGGTGGCCGTTGTCGCCGGCCGCCGCCCCGGAGCTCAGTACGGCATGTCGTCGTCGCCGAGACCGAAGTGGTGGCCGAGCTCGTGCACCAGGGTGTCGCGGATCTCCTGGCGCACGTCGCGCTCGTCGTCGCAGGCGAGCAGGATCGATCTCCGGTAGAGCACCACCCGGTCGGGCAGCGCACCGGCGTAGTCGGAGCCTCGCTGGTCGAGCGACACTCCGTGGTAGAGCCCGAGCAGGTCGTCGCCCTCGTCGGCGCCCATGCCGACGACCTCGAGGTCCTCCGCCGAAGGCGTCTCCTCGACCACCACGAAGACGTTGTCGAGCAGCTCGGCGAAGGCCGGCGGCAGGCGGGTCAGCTCCTGCTGCACGATGCGCTCGAAGCGGCGCGCGTCGATGCGCAGAGGGGAGCGGCGGGTCGGCGGCACGGGCTCACTCCTCGCGGTGCCAGCTGCTCGGCGGGCTGGTGGACGCGATCAGGTCGCTCAGGAAAAGGCCGTTGAGGAACAGCTTGGAGGTGCCGAACCAGATCGAGCGGAAGTTCGGGTTGTCGGCCATCAGCACCACCAGGCCGCGACCGGTGCGCGCGGCGACCACCGCCGGCGTGCCGGCGAGACGGATCTGGTTCTCGGGCGAGATGTAGCCGCTGAGGCGGGGCGGGTCGAGGTAGCGGCCGACGACCTCGTAGGGGTTCTCGCGCGAACGCAGGACGGCGGCGTCGCTGCGGAAGAGGGCGATCTCCGGATCGTCGTACCCGTACAGCAGCGGATGGGTCGGATCGAAGCGGGCGCCGAGGATGGTGCCTCCGATCAACTGGGCGGCGCGCTCGCGCTGGTAGTCGGCGTAGGCCCTCGGCTCCTCGTCGTCGAGCATCGGTTCCGCCTCGTCGCCGCCGTTGTCGTCGTCGTGGTCGGCGATGCGATCCTGCAGCCAGCGCGCTCCTCCCTGCACTCCGATCAGGACGCCACCCGATCGCGACCAGGAGAGCAGCTCGTCGGCGGCACGTTCCGACAGCCCGTAGCCGCCGTGGGGGAGCACGACGTGGGTGTAGCGGTCGAGATCGGCGCGCCCGACATCCTCCACGTCGAGCAGCGTGGTGGCGATCCGGAACCTGTAGTCGAGCAGGTGCCAGATCTCGCCCACCGCGTAGCTGCTGGTTCCCTCACCCGAGAGGACGGCCACCCGCGGCAGCTCCACCGGCCTGAGGCTCGGTGAGCCGAGGTCGACTCCCGAGGTGGCGAGCCCGCGGGTGACACGGTACACCTCGACTCCGTCGCGGCTGGCCACGGTGCGTGCGAGCGCCTCCAGCGCGTCGGCGTCGAGCCCTTCCGCCAGCGCCACCGGGACGAGCACCGTGCCGCGTGCGAACGACTGCACCCCGCGGTCGGTCTGCAGATCGAGCGGTTCGATCGCCACCCGGGCTCGAGCTCCCGAGGCGAGGAAGCTGGCCAGGGCGCGCGGCGCGTAGTACCCGTTCCAACGGAAGGCGTAGGCGAGTGTCGGCTGGTCGCGGCTCGGCTCGGTGAGCGATGCGGCGAGATCGCTGGCGGGTCGGGCCGGCGCCAGGTCGGGAGCCGGCGCGCTGCGCGGCAGGGCGGCGACCCGGGCGCCGAAGGCGTAGGGCAGGCTCCAGGTCGAGACGTCGTAGAAGATGTCGTCGGTGAACTCGGTCAGCGGCTCGAACAGCGAACGCACCAGCGTCGCCTGCGGCTGTTCGAGAGGCACGAACCAACTGCTCCCGGCCGGGAACCTGGCATCGCCGACGACGATGTTCTGGCTCAGCGGCCTGGCCTCGATGCGGTGCTGCTCGAAGAAGTCGAGCAGGTGGAAGGCGCGGCCGAGATCGCCCCCGAGGTGGACCAGCCAGCCGCGCTCGTCGGCCTGCGCCGCGGCGCGCTCGGCCGACTGGGCGAAGTCGTGCTGGTGTTGCAGCAGCTCACGGCGCAGCGCCACCGCGCCGCGCAGCGACGACAGCGCGGCGTGGAACTGGTTGCTGATGGTGAAGGGGAAGCGCAGCACGCCGTTGTCCGTGTCGCGGGCGTGGCCGTCCGATCCGGCCTGCTCGAAGAGGATGCCGATCGACCCTTGGAGGTCGGGGTAGGTCGACCCCTTGCCCGGATAGAAGTCGTCGAAGCCCTCCTGGGAGTAGTAGAGGCGCTGCGCGGCGTCGAGCGCGTCGGCGTGGTACTGCGCCAGCTGGCCGGTCAGCTCGAGGTTGCTCTGCGGGATCAGCGGATTGGTGCGCTCCGGGACCCCCGGCTGGAAGAAGAAGGTGGCATCCGGGCCCATCTCGTGGTGGTCGGTGAGCAGGTTGGGGCGCCAGTCGTGGAAGGTGGCCAGTCGGTTGCGTGTCTCCGGCTGTTGCGCCAGCAGCCAGTCGCGGTTGAGATCGAACAGGTAGTGGTTGGTCCGTCCGCGGGGCCAGGGCTCGCGGTGCTCACGGGTCTGCGGATCGGTGACCGCTTCGGCGCCGCGGGTGCTGTCGACCCAGGCGGCGAAGCGGGCCAGGCCGTCGGGATTGAAAGACGGATCGAGCAGGATGACGGCTTCGTCGAGCCACTTGTCGACTTCGCCGCCGCGCTGCGCGGCGAGGTGGTAGGCGACCAGCAACGCCGCGTTGGCGCCGCTCGGTTCGTTGCCGTGGATCGAGAAGCCAAGCAGCACGACGACGGGGTCGCTCTCGGCGGGGTCCCGGCGGCCGGCGGCGACCTCGAGGTGCTGGCGCCGGATCTCCTCGAGGCGTGTGTGGTTCTCGGGCGAGGTGATCACCAGCAGCGGCTGCGGCCTGCGCTCGTGCGTGTGTCCCTGGATTCGCAGCTCGACCCGCGGCGAGGCGGCGGCCAGGCGTTCGAGATACGGCACCATCTGTTCCGGCCGCACGTGCCAGGCGCCGACCTCGTAGCCGAGCGAGTCGGCCGGCCGCGGCACCGCCGGATCGTGGTCGCCGTCCTGCACCAGGTCGGAGACGCGGATGCCCTCGCCGGCTCCGATGGCGCGTTGGGTGGCGATCTGGGCCGCGGCGAGAGGTCCGCCGACGAGGGCCAGGAGCACGACGACGGCGCCGGCCGTCGCGGCGACCGCCAGGCGCCCGCTGGTCGAGGCGATCGATGCGGTCCCGGCGGGTCGCGAGGACAGGGTGTGGTGGGGGATCCCGAGAAGGGTGGATCGGCGCGACCTGGTCCGCTGCATGGAGACTCCGGTTGGCTGGGTCGGATCGGAGAGCGCTCGTCGGGCGAGCGGCCGCGTGCCGCTGACGGTGGTCTGGCGGTGAGGCGGCGTGGGAGCTTGGTGGAGAGGCGGGTCGGGAGAAGTGGAGACGGTGCCGAGGGACGGGGGCGTCTCCCTCTTGATGTGGGCCGGCGCCGTCGCGGCGAGGGCAGAGTCTAAGCGGCCGCCGGTTGGCGGGCGAGGACCGCCGAGGTGCTGGACCGTCGCCGTCGCCGTACTGTTTCGTGGCCTCGACGGCCCGCACTGCGTCGCCGTCGCGGCTGATGTAGGATCTGCGGCGCGGCGACGGCGCACGGACTCCGTTCTTTCGTGCGACGGCCGCGGGCCGAGCTGCGGCCTTCGCGCCCGGCGTCAGGCCCCACGACCGGAACACGCGGTCGAACGGCACAACGTGAGCAGCGCGAAGCGCGTCGCGCTCCTGCGGGGAGCGGGGCGGCGCCACGCCCGGGGAGCCTCGGGCCCGGCGCGAGCTCGCCAGGCCGACGGGGAGTTCGTCCACCGTCGGAGCGGCGAGCCGATCGGAGGAACCGTTGCAGCGAAGGAGGAGATGCGATGGGTGAGATCCCGCCGGTGGAACGGGCGGAGACACTGATCGAGGTGCGTGCGCTGAGCAAGCACTACGGCCGCATCCGCGCCGTCGACTCGATCGACTTCACGGTGCGGCGCGGCGACGTGCTCGCCTTCCTCGGCCCCAACGGCGCCGGCAAGACGACGGCGATGAAGATGATCACCGGCTTCCTCGAGCCGGATGCGGGAACCGTGCACATCGCGGGGCGTCTGGTGCACCCTCGCGAGATCGAGGTGCGGCGGCGGATCGGCTACCTGCCGGAGAACGCCCCCGCGTACGGCGAGATGACGGTGCTCGGCTTCCTCGAGTTCGTCGCCGACGCTCGCCAGCTGGCGGATCCCCGCCGGGCGATCGATCGGGTGGTCGAGCTGACGACGCTGGGCGACGTGCGCGGGCAGACGATCGAGACCCTCTCCAAGGGCTTCAAGCGTCGGGTCGGCCTCGCCCAGGCCCTGATCCACGACCCCGACGTGCTGATCCTCGACGAGCCCACCGACGGTCTCGATCCGAACCAGAAGGCGCTGGTGCAGGATCTGCTGGGCAGTCTCGCCGGCAACAAGGCGATCGTGTTGTCGACCCACATCCTCGACGAGGCGGAGCGCATCTGCAACCGGGCGCTCATCCTGTCGCAGGGCCGCATCCTGGTCGACGCGACGCCGGGCGAGCTGATGCGTCGGGCGCCGGGCCACAACTCGGTGCTGGTCGCCTTCCGCGGCGAGGTCCCGGCCGATCTGGCGGCGAGGATCGCAGCCGAGGCCTGGTGCGAGCGCTGCGCCGCCGTCGCGCTTCCCGCGGCGCCGGGATCGAGCCCGGCCGCCGCACTGGAGGTGGTGCCGAGGGATTCCGAGAACCGCCTGTCCGAGGTGCTCGAGCTGGTGCGCTCCTACGACGTCAGCGACGTGCGCCTGCACGAGGGGCGACTCGACGATCTGTTCCGCGAAGTGACGAAAGGGGTGGCGGCGTGAGCGCGCAGGATCGAGGGACGATCGCTTCCACCGGAGCCGGCTCGGCCGCGACGCCGCGCGCCGAGCCGGCGGCACCTGGAGAGAGCAGCTTCGGAGGCGCCCGCTTCGCCGGCTGGCGAGCCGTCTTCCGGCGTGAGTTCCGGAGCTACTTCGCCACTCCGCTCGGCTACATCTTCCTGGTCCTCTTCCTCCTCGCCAGCGGCTACCTGATGGTGTCTCGCGACTTCGGCCGCTTCCTCGAGCTGCGCCAGGCCAGCCTCGATCCGCTGTTCACCTACATCCCGTGGCTCTTCTCGGTGGTGGTGCCCGCGGTCGCCATGCGGCTGTGGGCCGAGGAGCGCAAGAGCGGTACCGTGGAGCTGCTGCTGACGCTGCCGGTGACCCTCGAGGGCACCTACCTCGGCAAGTTCCTCGCCGGCTTGAGCTTCCTCGGCGTCGGCCTGGCGCTGACCTGGCCGGCGGTGCTGCAGGTGGCGCGCCTGGGCTCGCCCGACTGGGGTCACGTGCTCGCCGGCTACCTCGGCTGTGTGCTCACCGCGGCGGCCTTCCTCGCCGTCGGGATGCTCTTCTCGGCGCTGTCGAAGAACCAGGTCGTCGCCTTCATCCTCGCGGTCGCCGCCTGCGTCAGCTTCCTGCTGGTCGGCCTGCCGCAGACGCAGGAGGCGGTCGGCCTCTGGCTCGGTGGCTACGCGGAGCGACTGGTCGCGAGCCTCAGCCTGGTCGATCACTTCGAGACCCTGACCCGCGGCCTGCTCGAAGTGCGGGCGCTGCTGTTCTACCTGGTGTTCACCGTGGTCTGGCTGGCTGGCGGCGCCCTGGTGCTGGGCCAGACCAAGACCTCGTAGCGGGGAGTGACCGAATGAGCTGGAAGAGTCGTGGACTGACCCTGGCCCTGCTCGGGCTGATCGCCCTGTTCTCGCTGCACCTGATCGATCGTTGGCTCTCCTCGGTCCGTGTCGACCTCACCGACGGCGATCTCTACTCGCTGTCCGAGGGCAGCGCGGCGCTGCTCGAGCGCATGGGCGAGGAGGGTACGAAGCCGGTCGACGTGACGCTGTTCTTCTCCGAGACCACCGGCAAGACGCTGCCCAAGTTCGTCAAGGACTTCATCGCCTACGAGCGCTATCTGCGCAGCCTGCTGGGCGAATACGAGCGGCGCTCCGACGGCCGCATCCGGGTGCGCTTCGTCGACCCGGTGCCGGACTCGGACGAGGCGGAGGAGGCGGCCGAGTTCGGGCTCGACGGCAAGCTGATCAACCAGAACGGCGATCTCTTCTACTTCGGCCTGGCGTTCGAGACCGAGACCGGCAGCCGGGAGGTGATCGACTTCCTGTGGCCGAACGAGCAGGCGACGGTGGAGTACGAGATCTCCAGGACCCTGCATCAGCTGGTCTGGCCGGAGAAGAAGAAGGTCGGGGTGCTCTCCTCGCTGGAGATCTTCGGCGGCGCCCAGGATCCCTTCATGGCCCAGATGATGGCGGCCCAGGGGCGCCAGCCGGCGCAGAAGTGGATCGCGGTCGAGCTGCTCGAACAGCTCTACGAGGTCGAGCCGATCGACGCCGACGCCGACACCATCTCCAGCGACGAGATCGACCTGCTGGTGGTGATCCACCCCAAGGACCTGCCGACGCGCACCCTCTCGGCGATCGACGAGTACGTGGTACGAGGTGGCAGCGCCCTGGTCTTCGTCGACCCGTACTCGATCGAGGATCCGCCGCCGCAGGACCCGCAGCAGCCTTGGCTGGCGATGCAGTACGAGCCGTCGTCAGACCTCGATCCGTTGCTCGAGGCCTGGGGGGCTGCGGTCGGCGGCGGGTTCGCGGTCGACCTCGACCTCGCGGTGCGGCGCCCGGTCAGCGCCCGCGGCGCCGCCGAGGCGGTGATCTACGATCTGGCGCTCGGCGGCGAGCAGTGGGAGGAGACGGTCGACACCAGCTCGCCGATCCTCCAGGGCCTCGCCGATCTGCGCTTCCTGCTCGCCGGCACGATCGAGCTCGCTGACGATGCGGCAGCCGGTTCCGACGCGGCGAGTCAGTCCGCCTCGGCGGCCACCGAGGCTGCGCGGAGCCCGTCGCCCGGCGACGGCGGTCTGCGCCGCGAGGTCCTGATCCGCACCACTTCGGCGGGCGCCGAGCTGCAGGTCGAGCCCGGCTTCGCCAGCGACGGCGGGCTCGGGTACACCGACCTCAACGATCCCGCCAAGCTGCGTGACAGCTACCGGCCAGGCGAGCGTCCGGTGGTGCTCGCGGCCCTGGTGCGCGGGCGCTTCCCCAGCGCCTATCCGGACGGTGCCGAGTACCCGAGCGAGGAGCCCGAGCGGCCGCCGAACCTGCCGCCGGGCATCGAGCTCCCGCCACCGCCGGACGCCGAGATGATCACCCGCCCGCCGGTACCGGAAGAGGAGCGCGGCGAGGGAGCGGTGATGGTCTTCGCCGACGCCGACTTCCTCTCCGACCAGATCGCCTTCGTGTCGAACCCGTTCGGGCTCGTGCAGGCAGCCAACGACAACCACCGCGTCTTTCTCAACGCCATCGACTTCCTGCTCGGTGACCGCGACCTGATGGCGATCCGTGCCGCCAAGGAGCTCGATCGCCCGTTCGAGAAGTTCGACGAGATCGAGGCGGAGGCGGAGAAGGAGACGCTCGATCGCGAGCGCCAGATCCGCGCCGACATCGAGCAGTTCCAGGAGGAGCTGCGCGCCAAGCAGAGCGAGATCACCTCGCGCAACGCGGCGCTCTTCCAGAAGAACCTGCAGGACGAGGTGGACCAGCTCAACGAGCGCATCGTCGAGGCCAACCGCGAGCTGCGCGAGATCCGCAAGGGTCGGCGCGAGGCGATCGAGCGCCAGGAGTCGCTGGTGCGCTTCTCGGTGATGGGATGGATGCCTCTGGTGCTGCTGGCGCTCGGAGTCTGGCTGGCCTACCGGCGCCGTCAGGCGGCGTCCTGAGGCTCGAGTCGCGAACAGTGAAGCCCGACCAGACGGAGACTGCCCCGATGCAAGAGTGGAACAAGAGACTCGCCGTCGCCGCCGCCGTGCTGCTGGCGCTGTCGGCGTTCAGCTACTGGGACGAGATCTCGCGCGCCGACCGCTTCGAGCGCGGTCAGAAGCTGCTGCAGAGCCTGGATCCGGACGAGATCGCCACCATCGTGCTGCGCGAGGGGGGCGAGACCCTGACCCTCGAGCGCCAGGGCGAGGGTTTCGTGGTGCGCGAGGCCGGTGGCTACCGGGCCCGCAACGACGCCATCAACCGGCTGATCCGCAACCTGCTCGAGGTCGAGCTCGACCGGCGGGTCGGTGCGGGAGAGCAGCGCGCCGCGGAGCTCGGGCTCACCGGCGAGCAGGCCAGCGAAGGAGCGATCGAGGTGACCTTCCTCGGCGCCAGCGGATCGGAGATGGTGCGGGTCTCCTTCGCCGAAGCGACGGACGCCGAGAACGCGAGCTATGCCTGGCGCGCCTCGGGTGAGGAGAGCGCCGTCTTCCTCACCAGCTCACGCGTCTTCCTCGACGCCGCCGAGGCCGACTACCTCGATCGGGAGCTGGTCGAACATCCGGCCGCCGACGTGGTGCGCATCGAAGGAGCGGACTTCCTGCTCGAGCGCGCCGAGGGCGGCGACCTCGAGCTGGTGCAGCCGGCGGCGGGAGAAGCTCAGCGCGGCGAGGTCAGCCGGCTGACCTCGCTGGTCAACCGGCTGCGCTTCGACGAGGTCTTCGTCGCCGATGCGCCCGAGGTCGCCGATCTCGACTTCGACCGCCAGCTGCGCTTCGAGCTCGAAGACCAGAGCGGCTACCTGTTCGAGAGCGCTCGTCGGGGCGACGAGCACTTCCTGCGCCTGCGCGCCACGTACGGCGTCGACCGGATCGAGATCACCCGCGAGGAGAGTGACGAGGAGCTCGAGGAGAAGTCCGCGATCCTCAAACGCAGCGACGAGGTGGCGCGGTTCAACGAGTACCACGGCAGCTGGATCTACCGGCTCGAGTCGTTCGACGGCGAGAAGCTCGACATCGGCGCCGAGGAGCTCATCGGGGGTGAGTGAGCCGGACCGCGCTGAGGCCTCGCGCCGCCTCGCGGCAGCGCCGCTGCCTGCCGCCGCCTCCGGCAACCTCGTGAAGCCCTCTCGACGCTCCTCCGGAGCCGCTTCGGTAAAGGACTGATTCTTCTGCATTTAGTGGTGCGCGTCCCGGTCACCGCAAGATCTTGTGGTCGGGGACTTGCCAGTTCTTCACAAACTCTCTACTTTCCGGTCAACAAAGGTTCATCCGGACCCTGCGGAGGCGCTGGTACGCTGCACTGCAGCGAAGGGTGTCAGACCCATCAGGTTCGAACACAGGAACGCCGCCG
Organism: Acidobacteriota bacterium; assembly: GCA_003388555.1. Classification (GTDB taxonomy): domain Bacteria; phylum Acidobacteriota; class Thermoanaerobaculia; order Multivoradales; family Multivoraceae; genus QQVD01. Next base: position 122,497 of record QQVD01000037.1, read on the forward strand.
CTCGGTGCCCCCGCCCGGGGAGTGCCGGCTCGCGGCCATCAGGAGGTAATCCACAGCCATGAAATCGGCCATCTCACGCATCGGCCTGGTGCTGGTCGCCAGTCTGATCCTCGCGCTGCTGCCGGGCAGCGCCCTCGGTCAGACGTCCGGCACCATCCAGGGCACGATCACCGGCGCCAACGGTGAGTCGCTGCCCGGCGTCACCGTCGTGGTGCGCAACGCCGCCACCGGTGCCGAGCGCACCGTGGTCACCGACGCCCAGGGTGTCTACCGCGCCAGGACGCTGCCGCCCGGCGACTACACCGTGACCGCGTCGCTCGAGGGCATGCAGACGGTGCGGCAGGAAGACGTCGATCTCTCGCTCGGCGCGGTGCTCGACGTCGACGTGCAGCTGCAGGTGGAGTCGACCGACGAGGTGATCACCGTCACCTCCGAGGCGCCGCTGATCGAGGTCAGCCGCTCGAGCGCCGCCTCCTACGTCAACGAGCAGGCGATCGAGACGCTGCCGATCGTCGGCCGCGACTTCAAGGACTTCGCGCTGCTCACCCCGACCGTGCAGACCGACCCGGTGCGCGGCTTCGTCACCGTCGGCGGCCAGCGTGGCATCTACACCGGACTGAACATCGACGGCGCCAACCAGAAGTCGACCTTCTTCGGCTACGGCACCGGCGGTGAGGCGACCGAGAACGACGGCCTGGTGATCGCCCAGGACTCGGTGCGCGAGTTCCAGGTCGTCACCAACGAGTTCTCACCCGAGTTCGGCCGCTCCGGTGGCGCCCAGATCAACGTCATCACCCAGTCGGGCACCAACGATCTGCGCGGCACGGCGTTCTACCAGTTCCAGAACGAGTCGATGACCGAGGACATCCCCTCCTCGCCGCTCGACGACTTCCGCGGCATCGACGGCTCGCGCGAGGTGACCGAGTTCGACCGCGACAACTACGGCGTGTCGATCGGCGGCCCGATCATCCAGGACCGCACCCACTACTTCTTCACCTTCGACCAGTCGACCCGCCAGGAGCCGTTCACCGAGCGGATCAGAACCCGCACCAACTGGAGCGGCTGCGGCGCTCCTGGATCGCTGAACTGCCTGTCGGTCTACGACGCCATCCTGCAGCGCGCCCAGAGCAATCCGGCGTTCGCCGACCTGCTGATCGGGTTCGATCGCCAGCCGGACGGCTCGGCGATCGGCTTCTTCGACCGTGAGGTCGACAACCTGATCCTGTTCGGCAAGATCGACCACCAGATCAACGACGCCAACACCATCAGCGGCCGTCTCAACATCACCGACTTCGAGCGCACCTCCAGCTACCTCGACGAGGAGTCGCTGAAGACCGAGGAGACCGACTCGATCAACATCGGCCTGGTGTCGATCATCGGCGACCGCGGCGTCAACGAGTTCCGCATCAACCGGATCACTGACGACCTGAACCGCGCCTCGCAGCGCGTCGGCACCCCGATCGAGGCCCAGATCCGCTTCCGCTTCGGCGACTTCGACAGCGTCGGCAAGTTCGACTTCCTGCCGATCATCGCCGAGGAGGAGCAGCTGCAGATCAAGAACGACTTCTCGTACCTGTTCGGGGAGCACGACACCAAGTTCGGCATCGACTACGACCAGTCGGACCTGGCGCAGATCTTCGCCGGCTCGAAGGACGGTCGCTACGACTACGGCTCGATCGTCGACTTCCTCAACAACAACTCCCGCGGCGCTCGCATCTACTTCGGTGACGTCACCTTCCCGAACTACGACGAGACGCAGGAGAGCTACGCGATCTACGCCCAGGACAGCTGGAAGCGGGGCGACCTGACGATCAACTACGGCCTGCGCTACGAGGCCGAGATCAACCCCGACAACCTGACCCACATCTTCCCCGAGGGTCGCGACATCCCGGACGACGACGACAACATCGCGCCGCGGGTGGGTTTCGCCTGGTCGCCCAACGGCATCGACGTGCTGCGCGGCGGCGTCGGCCTCTTCTTCGGCCGCACTCCGACCCTGCTGTTCGCCAGCCAGATCCAGGAGAACGGGTTGTTCCCGAACTTCGGGCGCGTCTTCGTCCGCCCCGGCGATCCCGGTTTCGTGCAGCTCGGCAATCCGATCCCGAACGAGAACCCGCCGATGAACACCATCCCGTCGACCTCGTACGTCGACCCGAGCTACGAGCTGCCGGAGACCTGGCGCCTCAACCTCGGCTACGACCGTGAGCTCGGTCAGGGCTGGCTGGTCGGCGCTGACTTCGTCTACGCCGATGGCTCGAACCTGCAGCGCAACACCGACCTCAACCGGACGGTCGCGACGCGCGATCAGTTCGGCCGCCCGGTCTACTCGAGCACCCGTCCCAACCCGAACCTCGACACGATCTTCGTGCGGCTCTCGAACGGCGAGTCGGAGTACACGGCGCTGACCCTCAAGGGCAACAAGCGCTTCAACGGGCTCTACTCGGTGAACGCGCACTACACCTGGTCGAAGGACGAGGACAGCGACTCGAACGAGCGGTCGGCGACCTCGGTCACCGTCACCGACGACGCCAACCCGGGCTTCGACTTCGGTCTCTCGGACCGCGACGTCGAGCACCGGTTCCTGGTGCACGGTCTCGTGCAGCTGCCGCTGGGCTTCCAGATCTCCGGCATCTACGAGTTCCGCTCCGGCTCGGTGTACACCGCGCTCGACGCCAACGACACCTTCTCGAACTACCCGGCCTTCAACGGCCCGGCGGTCCGTGCGGTGGTCGGCGGCCAGCTCGCCGAGCGCAACGGCGAGCGCAACGAGGACGTCTCGAAGATCGACCTGCGGCTGACCAAGAAGTTCACCTTCCTGGAGCGCTACGAGTTCGATCTCTACGCCGAGGTGTTCAACCTGCTCGACGAGCACGCCTTCAACGTCGGTGGCTCGCAGTCCGAGCCGCTGCTCGGCGACGGCAGCCCGAACCCCGAGTTCGGCATCGGCTCGGGCCTGGCCAACGTGCAGCGCAACTGGCAGTTCGGAGCGCGCTTCTCGTTCTGATCGGAAAACTGATCGGAAAACTGATCGGAAAGCCGATCGGAGAACGCGCGACGAGCTGATCGCGGAGGATGCGGGTCGCCGAGCGTACCCGCGTCCGCCGCGAGACCTGTCGGCCCTCCTTCCCTTCTGCGGGAGGAGGGCCTTCTTCGTCTCTGGGCGAAGTCACGAGGGGCAGCGCTCGACGGTGTCGGTGCCCGCGCCTCGGCCGGTCGGCGCGTGAACCGGTCACTGACCGGACTGCAGCCCGCCCGGCCGGGACACGGCCAACACGCCCGCGCCAGGCCGATCGAGTGCGCCTGCGCCCGATCCCGCGCTGGTTCAGCGGCGGCGCGGGGCGAACGGCAGGGTCGCGATCTCGCTCTTGCCCTGGGAGACCGTGTGCAGCCGCCCCGGACGCAGACCGGCGTGCCGTGAGGTGGATCCGTCGGGCCAGGTGACCTGCAGCGCCACCGGCTCGGCGTCGCCGAGACCGAAGACCAGGTCGTCGGGCATCTGCGACAGGTAGCTGCTGCCGCCGACCACCGCGGCGACGCGTGTCGCCGCGGCGGGGCTGGTCTCGAGCACGGCGCGGGCGCCGATCGGCGAGACGCCGCCGGCGGGGACCAGTCGAACCGTGAGCGACCGACCATGGACGACGTTCTCGAGCAGCAGCGCAGGGCCGTCGTTCTGGGCGACGATCAGGTCCTCGTCACCGTCGCCGTCGAGGTCGGCGGCGGCGACGCCTCGCGCCACCAGGTCGGGAAGCGTGCCGAAGGCTCCCTCGTCGAGTCGGAACGTGCCGTCACCGGCGCCGAGGAAGAGCTGCAGAGGTTGACGGTGCTGGCGCTCCCGGTCGAACAGGGCGATGTTGTCGATGATGTGTCCGTTGCCGACCACCAGGTCGAGATCGCCGTCGAGATCGGCGTCGAAGAGCACGGTGCCGAAGCCGACCCAGGGCAGGCTCGGCGAGCCCAGGCCCGAGACGCGCGTCGCGTCGACGAACTGCCCGTCGCCGGAGCTGCGGTAGAGCGTGTTCGTCTCGTTGTCCAGATGGGTGAGCAGCAGGTCGAGACGCCGGTCGCCGTCGACGTCGCCCTGCGCGATGCCCATGCTCGCCTCGGGTCGCCCGTCGGCGTTGAACCCGACCCCGGCGAGCAGCGCGCCTTCGATGAAGCGGCCGTCGGGCTGCTGGACGAAGAGGAAGTTCATCGTCGAGTCGTTGGCCACCATCACGTCGGGACGGCGGTCGCCGTCGAGATCGGTCGCGAGCACTCCCAGACCCTTGGAGTCGGGGTCCACCGAAGTCGGCGAGGATCGGAAGCCGGCGGCGAGGGTCTCGTCGCGGAAGGTGCCGTCGCCCGCGTTGCGGTAGAAGACATCGGGCTGCGCGCCGTAGACGTCGGGATGGCAGTAGGAGCGCAGCTGCCGCCGCGCATTGCCGCAGAAGCGGTGGTTCCCGGGTGAGAAGTCGACGTAGTTGGCGACGTAGAGATCGAGATCGCCGTCGCCGTCGGCGTCGAAGAAGCTGGCGCCCGTGCTCCACAGATCCGAGCCGACACCGGCCTGCTCGGTGACGTCCTCGAAGCGGCCGCCGCCGAGGTTGCGGTAGAGAGTGTTGCGGCCGTAGTTGGTGACGTAGACGTCGAGGTCGCCGTCGCGGTCGACGTCGCCGGCGTAGGCGCCCATGCCGTAGCCGCGGTCCCCGAGGCCAGCCGCCGCGGTGGCGTCCTCGAAGCGGCCGCCCTCGAGCTGCCGGTAGAAGCGATTCTCGGCGGTCGGCGAGGGCTCGGGTCGACCGTCGACCAGCGGCGCCCCCTGCGGCACGTAGACGTCCAGCCGCCCGTCGCCGTCGAGGTCGGCGACGAGGACTCCGGGGCCCATGTTCTCCGGCATCCACTTCTCGCCGGTGCCGAAGTGCCGGTGCACGAAGTCGAGGCCCGCTGCGGCGGTGCGGTCGACGAAGCGCACCGGGTCGACCTCGGCGGATCCCGGTGACGGCTTCGCCGGGATCGAAGCAGCGGCGAGCAGTCCGCCCACGAGAGCGACGACGGTCCTGCCTCGCGCTACCGTCTGCGACCGCGGGATGATCACCGGCGATGCAGCGGCGGCTCGCGGTCTCCGCCTCCCTCTTCGCCGCGCAGCTCTTCGGCCAGGCGCAGCTGCTCGCGGCTCGCCGCCGGCTCTCCCACCGCTTCGAGGGCTCGCGCCAGGGCGGTGCGCAGCTGCACTCCGTCGATGCCGAGAGCCAGAGCCTGGCGCAGCGAGGCGACGGCGGCAGCGGCGTCTCCCTGCTCGAGGTGGATGCCGCCGAGCACCGCGTGGGCTTCGCCGAGACCCGGATCGAGGAGGATGGCGCGCTCGAGAGCTCGCCGCGCCGCGGCGTTGCGGCCCGAGCGGCGGAGCACGACTCCTTCGAGGAGGTGCACCTCGACCTCTCCGGGGAGCTGCTCGCGCGCCGCGGCGAGCAACTCGGCGGCTTCGTCGAGGCGCTGCTGCGAGGCGCGCACCTTGGCCAGGAGGAGCAGCGTGTGGGGATGATCGGGGTACTCGGCCAGGATCTCCTCGGCCCGCAGCGCGGCGTCTTCCAGTCGGTTCTCCCGCGCCAGCTGCTGGGCCTCGTTCAGCGCGATGCCGGCCTCTCGTGCACGCTCTTCCTGCTGCTGCGCCGAGGAGCTGAGCTCGCGGAACCGGGCCACCGCCTCGCTGGCTTCCTCGACTCGATCGACGGCGCGCAGCGATGTCGCCAGGCGGAAGCTGGCATCGGCGCTGTCGGGCAGAGCCTCGACCGCCTGCTGCAGGTGGGGCAGGGCCTCTTCGTGGCGTCCCGACGCGGCGAGCAGGGATCCGAGCTCGAGATGGGCTCGTCCCGGATCGGGAGGGTCGAGCTCGATGGCGCGGCGCAGATGCGTCACTGCGCGCTCGCGCAGGGCCGGATCCGAGGAGCGCGCGGCGGCAGCGCCGGCGGCCAGTCGCAGCAGCGCGGTCTCTCGGCCGGAGCTCTGCAAGGCTCCCTCGGCGGTGCCGAGGGCCGCCGAGTCGAGGCCCCGAGAGAGCTGCATCAGCGCCAGCTGCTCGGCGACCCGCAGGTCACCAGGGAAGTCGCCGACGGCGCGTTGCAGGACCTCGATCGCCGCTTCGATCCGGCCGAGGTCGCGCAGCACCAGGGCGTGGATGAGTCGCGGCTCGACCGCCTCGGGGAAGCGCTCGCTCGCGGTCGCGAGCTTCTCCAGCGCGCTCTCGTACGCTCCCAGCTGCAGCAGCGCCCTGGCTCCGGGTAGCAGCACCGCGTCGGGAGCGGCGTGCTCGATCTCGGCCAGGAGCTCGAGGGCCGTCTGGGGATCGCCGCCGGCGAGCGCCTGCTCGGCGCGAGCGAGTTGCTCGCGCAGCTCGGACGGAGCCGCGGGCTCGGAGGCGACAGTGCCGGCGCCCTGTGCCGCCAGGACCGTGGCGGAGCTGCCGGCGCCTACGCCTGGAGCGCCGAGCAGCCCGGCGAGCACGAGCGCGGCGGCGTGCCCGGGCGGGCGTGATGCGTTCGTGGCGCCGATTGGGCGGCGCCACGTCCTGGTGCGGGAGAATGGTCGCAACGGTTCGGTGTCCGTGAGCCGGGAAGTGTCCGGAGGCACCTGGCGATGAGCCGTCCGCTGGAGAAAGGGTGGCCGGGACCCCGGGGGAGCAAATGATGCTAACAACGCAGGAGAGGCGACTGGAGCGCCGTGGATGCACCGCGTCGGGGGCTCCCGGATGAAAGCGAACGTGTCCGTGGTCGGTCTGCTTCCCGCTGCCGGCAGGGCGCGGCGGCTGCGCGGCCTGATCGAGGGCAGCAAGGAGGCGGTCCAGGTGCGGCGGGGGGACGAGCCGCCCATCCCGGTGGCGTGGCACGCGGTCGAGGCGCTGGCCCTGGCCGGGGTGGGCCGCGTCGAGCTGCTGGTCGGCGAGCACAAGAGGGATCTCGTCCAGCGGCTCGAGGCGGCGCGAGGCGAGCGCGCAGCGGCGGCGACAGGGCCGCTCCGCCGGCGGCTCGACGGGCTCGATCTGCGCTATCGCGCCACGCCGGAGACTCCGAGTCCCACCCACACCCTGGCCCTCGCCCTCGCCGACGAGCAGCTGCGTGACGCCGATGTCGCACTCGCCTTCCCCGACATCCTCTTCGAGCCGCGCACCGCCTTCGCCTGGCTGCTCGAGACCCTGGCCACGAGCTCCGCCGACGTGCTCCTCGGCTGCTTCCCGGCCCAGAGTCCCGAGAAGACTGACATGGTCGAGATGGGATCGAACGGAGTCCTACGGCGGTTGTGGATCAAGCAGCCCGATCGAGGACTGCGCTACACCTGGCAGATCGCGGTGTGGAGGCCCGCCTTCAGCCGGCTGGTCGTCGCCGCCGCGCGCAGATGGGACGATCCCGCCCGGGCCGCTGTCGGTGCCGCCTGCGCTGACGGCTCCGCCACGTCCGAGCTGCACGTCGGCCGGGTGATCGAGCAGGCGGTCGAGGAAGGGCTGGAGGTGTGCTGCGTGCCCTTCCCTCACGGCAGCTGCCGCGACATCGGCACCCCGGAGGAGCTCGCGGCGGTGAGGGTCGAGAGCGGACCCGGTGAGCGAGCCGGCGACGGCGGCCGCGAGTCGGGGTAGCTCAGTCCTCGCGGGCGGGATTCTCGAGGTAGGTGGTTCCTTCGAGCGACGACTCGAAGTAGCGGATGATCTGGCCCGAGGTGCGCCCGTCGATCGAGCCTGAGCGCACTGCCCGCTCGACGTCACGGCGGAAACGCTGCGCCAGCTCGTCGACGTCGTACTGCACGTACTCCAGCACCTCGCGCACGGTGTCGGCCGGGATCACCTCGTCGAGCAGCAGCCGCCCCTCGGAGTCGACCGAGGCGTGCACGGCGTTGGTGTCGCCGAAGAGGTTGTGCAGGTCACCGAGGATCTCCTGGTAGGCGCCGACGAGGAAGAAGCCGAGCACGTACTGCCGCTCGGAGTCTTCGTCGAGCTCGTGCAGCGGCAGCGAGCGCCGCACGTCGCGCAGGTCGATGAAGCGGTCGACCTTGCCGTCCGAGTCGCAGGAGACGTCGGCGAGCACGCCGTTGCGTGTCGGCTCCTCGTCGAGGCGATCGATCGGCTGGATCGGGAAGAGCTGCTGGATCGCCCAGCTGTCGGGGATGCTCTGGAACACCGACATGTTGCAGAAGTAGATGTCGGTGAGCATGCGATCGAGCCCGTCGAGCTCCTCCGAGGAGAGGTCGCTGGCGCGGTAGACCTTGTCGACCCGGCGCAGGATCGTCCAGTAGAGGTCCTCGGCGAGACTGCGCTGCTCGAGGGTGAGATAGCCGAGCCGGAAGAGGGTCAGTGCCTCCTCGAGGCCTGCCTGGGCGTCGTGGAAGCACTCGACGACCGTCTTGGCGGTGACGTTGGCCAGGGTCTCGACGAGATCGTGCAGCGGCTGCGGATCGTCGTCGGTGAGCTGTGGCTCGGGAGGCCTGTGCTGGCCGTAGGAGTTGACCCCGACGACGTTGCACAGCAGTACGCTGTGGTAGGCCGAGATCGCCCTGCCGCACTCGGTGATGATCAGCGGCTCGGGCACCTGGGAGTCGTGGCACACGTTGCCGACGTGGTACACGACGTCGTTGGCGTACTCCTGCAGGGTGTAGTTCATGCTCGATTCGAAGCGCGTCTGCGAGCCGTCGTAGTCGATGCCGAGACCGCCGCCGACGTCGAGGATCTCGAGACCGGTGGCGCCGAGCCTGCGCAGCTCGGCGTAGACCCGCGCCGCCTCGGTGACCGCCGCCTTGAGCTGGCGGATGTCGGTGATCTGACTGCCGATGTGGAAGTGCAGCAGGCGCAGCGCCTCGGGATGCCCCTCGTTCTGCAGCCGTTGCAGCAGCTGTACGGTCTCGGTGGCGGTGAGGCCGAACTTCGAGCCGTGCCCGGCCGAGCTGCTCCAGCGGCCCGAGCCGCGGCTGGCCAGCTTGATCCGCACCCCGAGTTGCGGCGCGACCTCGTGTCGCTGCGCCAGCTCGAGCACCAGGTCGAGCTCGCTCGCCTTCTCGACCACCGGCAGGATGCTGCGGCCGATCTTGCGCCCCAGCGTCACCAGCTCGATGTACTCCTCGTCCTTGAAGCCGTTGCAGATGATCTGGGTGTCGTTGTCGGCGAGCGCCAGGGTGGCCATCAGCTCGGGCTTGGAGCCGGCCTCGAGACCGCACAGCGTGCCGCCGCCGGCGGCACGGATCACGTCGACGACGTGGCGCTGTTGGTTCACCTTGATCGGGTAGACCGACAGGTGGCCGGCCGAATAGGAGTTCTCGGCAATCGCGGTGCGGAAGGCGGCGGCGATCTCCTCGATGCGGTGCTCGAGGATCTCACCGAAGCGCACCAGCAGCGGCAGGTCGTAGCCGCGCAGCTCCGCCTCGCGTACGACCTCCACCAGACTGCTGGAGTGCGGTGAGGCGTTCCTGCCGCGCGGATGGCAGTGCAGCTGCCCGCCCTCGGAGATGGTGAAGTAGCCGTTGCTCCAACGGTTGGTGCCGTAGAGGTCTTCGCTACGTTGCACCGTCCACGAGCCGCGAGCGCTCCGGCTGCGGGGTTTCTCGGTCGTCGTCGTCGTCATCGGCTCACTTCTGGTGCGTTTCGGGAAGAACCGGGGCGTCTGCAGGAGACCGGCGATGTCGTCGGCCGCCGGCGGGCTCGAGCCTCCAGTGCAAGACTACCGTCCTGCCGCGCCGGAATCGACGTCGGATCTCTCCCCGCGGGCTGAGCGCGGGACGATCGCGGGCGCAGCCGGCGCTCACAGCCCGACACTCTGGCCGTCGAGCAGCGGCTTCACGACGGGGTCGCCCGATCGCACGCTCGTCGCCGCCAGGCGATCGAGGAACTCCCCGAGCTCCCGGGCGTCACGCTTCGGATGGTGGTGGACGGGGACGAGATGCGCCGCGCCGCACTCGCGGGCGAGAGCGTGCACATCCTCCGCGGCACTGTGTCCCAGGACCAGGCCGGGCTCCTCCTCGGCCTCGGCGCGGTCGCACCAGACCTCGTGCAGCAACCAGGTGGCGCCGGCCGCGAGCTCGCCGGTCGCCGCCTCGCAGGCGGTGTCGGTGACGTAGGCGATGCGGTCGCCGAGACGCATCCCGACCGAGCCTCCGGGATGGCGTTGACGGCGGACCCGGACCTCCAGGCCAGCGACCGAGAAGTCGCCGTCGTAGGGCACGATCTCCACCGGTTGGGGTAGCTGGTCGAGGCTGGCGGGGAAGAGCGGCGGGGCGATGAGGCGCCGCAACGCTTCGGCCGGCTCCGCGTCGACCAGCGGCGGTGCGGGGGCGAAGATGCGGCAGGGGCGCCGCCAGACACCCGACAGGTAGGTGAGCCCGACGACGTGGTCGAGATGGTAGTGGCTGAGCACGATATCGAGGCGCTCGACCTCGTCGAGCTGGCGGGCGACGTCTGCCTCGCCGAGTCGCGACAGCCCGGTGCCGGCATCGAGCAGCAGCGGCGCACCGTCCAGGTGCAGCAGGAAGCACATGGTCTGGCGGCCGTATGCCGGATGGAAGCCGCCGCTGCCGAGCACCACGAGCCGGTCCCTGACCGGCAGCTCGTCGCTCCGGCGTGAGGTGGCGTCGAAGCTCAATCGCCCGCCCCGGGAGCCGTCGGTTCCTGCCCTGGCTCCGCGACGTCCGTCTGGCGAGCCGCCACCGTCACCGTCACTTCGCTGCGGTGGGTCTGGCCGCCGTTGCGCTCGGCGAACCAGCTGACGTACTCGCGCACCAGGTCGAGCTCGAGCAGGTAGACCCCGGGGCGGCTCGGCGCCCTGACCGGCAGCTCGACGCGGCCCGACTCGCCGGGCGCCAGCGGTGGCGCCGGTGCGCGCAGCCCGTCGAAGTCGACCGCCGTCCCGTCGGTCTCGAGCCAGTGCGACGAGAGGTTGATCTCGGCCACGCCGCGAGCCGTCCAGGCGGCCCGGGAGCGATTCGTGATCTCTGCCGTCACCACGAAGCGTTCGCCGCGGCCCACCGTGGCCGGCGCCGTCACCTGGTCCCAGGAGAGCTGGTAGATGTCGCTCGCCACCTCGTCGCTCGGGCCGAGGAGTCTCAGCGCGACGCCGCCGTAGAACGACTCCGAGACCTGACGGTCGAAGCGGAACGAATCGCAGGGCCAGGGCGGGAAGTACCGCGTCCAGTGCACCATCCCGCCACGGTCGCTGCGCACCTCGAGCTCGTAGACGTAGGCCGCAGGTCCCACCACCAGGTGGCGTCGCGCGGCGCGGCGTGGCTCGAGCTCGACGGTGCGTGCCTCGCCCTCGGTGAGCTGCAGCGTCTCGCGGTCTCCGCCGAGCGAGATCTCGACCGTGCTGTCGGGCGCCTGTCCGACCAGCTGCACCGAGTAGCGATCCAGGGGCTCGCGTGCCAGGAGCAGCACCCGCACCGGTACGCGCGCCGCCGCCACCAGCTCGTGGCCGCGCCGCACCACCTGATCGGCGCGCGCGATCCAGCGCAGCTCGCCGGGCTCGCCGAGGTTCTCGCTGTGGTAGCCGGGTACGTTCTTGAGCGTCAGCTCGAGCGGGAAGTGGCGCAGGGGCCAGTTGCGGGTGTGTGCCTGCAGCGTCGCCTCGGGCACGGTGATACCGAAGGGTGTGAGCAGCAGCGGCCCGATCACCAGGCCGGTCCAGGCGCTGGTGGCGAGCAGCGTCCAGGTCGGGCGCAGGTCGCGGACCAGGAAGATCAGCGCCGGCACCGCGTTGACGAAGTAGCGGTTGCCGACGAAGCCGCCGCCGCCCTGCCAGTTCCATCCGATGTAGAGCAGGAAGTAGATGGCGATCATGGCCACCGAGCCGAGCAGCCACCAGCGTGCCGCGTCGGCGCCGCGGCCGCGGCGCAGGAAGAGCAGCACGGCGAGCACCGCCCAGGGGAAGTAGTGCACGAGCCCGGTGTGCCGGCCCCACAGGAAGTAGCCGAGGTTCTCGAGCCAGCGTCCGGGCTCGAGCTCGGGCACCCGCAGCAGCCAGTAGAAGGAGCGGTTCTCGGGATCCGCTGCGGCATCAGCGTCGGCCTCGGCCTCGGCGGCGCTCGCCTCGGCGATCGCGGCCGGCGTCGACGACACGGCAGCGGTGGCGACGGTCTCGGTCCACCCAGCCGGGCGCGGCACCTCTCCGGGCTCGCAGACGCGCACGCCCTGACGCCCGGCGACGCCGTAGGCGGAGGCGTGACCGGTGAGCAGGAGCGATCCGGCGACGAGCAGGGCGATGGTGATGGCGCCGCCGCCTGCCGTCAGCGCCGCCGGCCGGAGGCGCTCGATCAGGCTCGGCGCACGCTCTCCGACGCGATCGCCGCCGTTGCCGCCGCCGCTCGCCTCGTGCCCTCGCCGCAGCAGCGGCGGCAGTACCACGGGCAGGGCCAGCGCGACGAGCATCGGCTTGTTGTAGACCGGCAGGGCCAGCGCGCAGCCGCTGGCGAAGAGGGCCAGAGCACCCGGAGCCCGGTCCTTCCGCCACGGAAAGCCGAGGTAGAGGGCCAGGGTGACGAAGAACATGTTGAACACTTCCGGCTGCAGCCAGAAGGCGTAGACGCTGCAGGCGCTGAGGCCGAAGAAGCCGGCCGAGAAGAAGAGCGCCAGCGGGCCGGGGTCGTGCTCGGCGATGACCCGCCAGCCGATGCCCACCATCAGCCAGAGCATCAGCAGGTTGGCGCAGAGCAGCCCGTTGCTGCCGAAGAGCCGGGCGAACGGGGCGACGAAGAGCGGGTAGACGTACGGCTTGCCGTAGTGCACCGTGCTCCAGCCGTCGTCGCTGAAGACGATCAGGTTGCTCGTCCAGCGCAGCGGGAACTCGTCGAACAGGCGCCGTGTGTCATCGGCGCCGACGACGAGGTCGAGATCCCAGGCGAGACTCGACGCCATCATCACGTAGGCGGACTCGTCGGCCTTCAGCCCGCCCGGGACACCCGGCTTCTGCAGCGCCAGCGGAGTCAGCACCAGGAACAGACCGAACGCCGCGTAGACCCGGCGCGCGATCGAGTGGGAGCTGGCGCGCGCCTCCTCGTGCATGGGCTCGATCCTTCCATCGCCGGCGGGTCGGGACAAGCGGCGGAGGATCGGCTCGTCCTGATCGTCCCGGTTCCGGTCTTCCGGCTTGTCGCGAGCGCGGCGCCCGGCCGCGGATCGCACGAGGATCGCGCCCCTGCAGCCGGTGATACTTTGCCCGGCCAACGGGGGCGAGATGCGTCGAAGCTCTGCCCTCGGACACGATGCACCCCTTGCTGGGTGTCGGGAATCGGAACTCCATGAAGTCTTCAGCACCCACCTCTGGACGTAGCGCGCCGCCGCCGAGGTGGCGGAGCGCGTTGGCGATGGCGGTCGGCCTCCTGGTCGGCGCCTGCGCCGGCCCGCGGGACGCCGCTGAGGTCGAGTCGGCGTCGCAGTCGCCTGCGCCGCGACACGTGATCCTGCTCACCGTCGACACCCTGCGCGCCGACCACACCAGCCTGCACGGTTATCCCCGTGCGACGACGCCGTTCCTGCAGCGCCTTGCGACCTCCTCGACGGTGTTCGATCACGCCATCGTGCAGTGGCCGAAGACGGGGACGTCGTTCGCGTCGATGTTCACCGGTCGCTATCCGGAGAGCACCGGCCTGACCCACAAAGCCGCCCTGCGCATCCCCGAGGAGCTGCCGACCCTCCCCGAGAGCTTCCGTGGCCGCGGATTCCGCACCGTCGCGGTGGTCTCCAACGCGGTGCTGTCGAAGGAGCTCGGCTGGGATCGCGGTTTCGACGAGTACGTCGAGACCTGGGCCGGCTCGCAGACCGAGGATCCGGTGGAGTACCGGGCGCTGCTGCACGCCGGCCGTGTCAACCGGCTGGCGTTCGAGCTGCTCGACCGTCACCGGGACGCCGAGCGTCTCTTCCTCTGGGTGCACTACTCCGACCCGCACGCTCCCTACATCCTGCCGCCGGAGCGCGACAACCCCTTCCTCGGCGATGAGCTGTTCGAGCAGGCCGAGCCGACACACGTCGACCTCGAGGGCACTTCGGGCAAGGCGATCGGCGACGCGACGGACCTGCGCTTCTACCGCGCCCAGTACGACGCCAACGTGCTCGAGGTCGACCGCGCTCTCGAGGCGATGGTCGCTGAGCTCGAGCGCCGCGGGCTCTGGGCCGACGCGCTCGCGGTGATCACCGCCGACCACGGCGAGAGTCTCGGTGAGCACGATCTCTACTTCGAACACGGACCTCTGCCCTACAACCCGAGTGCCCGGGTGCCGCTGCTGGTGCACGGCGGTGGGGCGCCGGCCGGCCTCAGAGTCGGCGAAGCGGTCGAGCTGCTCGGACTCGCGGCCACCCTCCAGCGAGCCGTGCCGCGGCTGCAGCTGGACGGGGCGATGCTGCGCGAGGGTCGGGCCTGGCCGCTGCACCCCGACCCTTCGTCCTCACCGGACGTTTCCGGCGCGGCGGCGCGGGTCGAGGCGGAGCCGCCTCTCGCCTTCGCTGGCGCCGGTCGCGGCGGGCGGCGCCACTTCCGCAGCGTGCAGGACGCCGTTTGGAAGCTGGTCTTCACGCCGCCGCGCGACGCCGCACGCAGCCGCCCCGACGACTTCGAGCTCTACGACCTGAAGGCCGATCCGCTCGAGGAGCAGGACGTCCTCGACGCCCATCCGGATCAGGTGCGTCGCCTGCGTGCCCCTCTGCTGGCGTGGATGGAGCGCACCGCGGCGGTCGCCCCGGCGGCCACCGACGACGACGAGGCGTCGGATCCGGAGGCGCTACGGGCGCTGCGCGCCATGGGCTACGTGCAGTAGATCCCGGCGCCCACGACGCGCGCTTTCTCCCGGCGTCGTCCTCGCGCCGGCGCCGACCTGCCGGGTTCGGATCGTACCTACTGGGCGACGCTGCCGAAGGCCGCGGCGAACTCCGCCAGGTCGGCGCCGTCGATGTCGAGGTCACCGTCGAAGTCGGCGTCGGCGAAGTAGACGGCCTCGTTGCTACGGGCACCGAAGGCTGCGGCGAAGCGGATCAGGTCGAGGCCGTCGACCCGACCGTTGCGGTCGAAGTCGGCGCGCGGGAAGTCGGTGCCGCGGGTGTAGAAGAGCGAGATCTCGCGGTCGAACGTGTTGGGTGGATCGGAGAGATCCTGGGTCTGCAGCCTCACCCGCACCGGTCCCTGCAGTCGCTCGGGCGAGTGGCTGAGGGTCACGAAGCGACTGTCGCCTTCCGGCGTCGCCGGCGACTCGACGCCGTTGATCAGCAGCCGCGTCTGGTCGAGATCGATGCCGTTGCCGAAGTCCCAGACGTCGACCCGGACCGTCTGCTGATTGAGCACCTGGAAGGTGCCGTCGGTCGGATCGGTGGTGCCGTTGACCGGCGGTGCGCTGTCGATCCCCTGCAGGACATCGGCGAAGGTCTGCGCCATCACGTCGTAACCGGCGGCGTTCGGGTGACCCACGGGATCGCGTGGGTTCGTCGTCTGCCAGTAGTAGCTGTGGTAGAGCAGGTCGAGGCTGAGGAAGGCCTCGAAGTTGTCGACCAGACGGCGGTCGTCGAAGCCGGCCGCGTTGCGCAGGCTCTGGTTGAGCTGCTTGGTGGAGTGGTTCTCGGGATCCCTCGTGGCGTTGGGCAGGCGCGGGATGATCGTCGCCTGCACCACCTCCATGCCGTTGTTCTCGGCGCGGCGAGCGATCTGGCGCAGGTTGAAGAGGGTGTCCTCGGGAGCGAAGCCGCGGGCGACGTCGTTGGTGCCGGCCATCAGCAACATCACGTCGCCGCCCTCGAGCAGCACCGCGTTGAGCAGCACCAGCAGCTCGGAGGTGTCCTCGCCCGAGAACCCGCGGTTCTCGACCGTGTCGGGGGCGAGGATCTCCGCCAGGCGGATCGGGTACCCCGACTCGGGCCCGAGCGGTGCGTCGTCGCCGACGCCCTCGGTGATCGAGTCGCCGAAGGCGATGTAGCGGGTCTGGGCCGACACGGAGGCAGCGATGGAGAGGGCGAGGACCGAGAGGGTCAGCGCGACGGGCAGCACCTTTCCCGGTGCGGTGTCGCGCTGCTGCGAGGGGCGCGGGAGGTTCTGCGGAACGCGGGTCATCTCGGATCCTCCGCCAGCGCTCTCAGCGGCACCCTCATGGTCGCCAGCGGCTCGTTCGCGCCAGGCGGCGCCGGCCAGGCGAAGACGACGCCGCGACCGGCACCGCGCCCCGATGGGATCACCAG
Organism: Acidobacteriota bacterium; assembly: GCA_003388555.1. Taxonomy (GTDB): domain Bacteria; phylum Acidobacteriota; class Thermoanaerobaculia; order Multivoradales; family Multivoraceae; genus QQVD01. The sequence continues at coordinate 138,653 of QQVD01000037.1, forward strand.
CGGTGCGTCGGAGCGGGCGTCGAGCAGGCGACCGGCACGGATCGGCCGCGGCGGCTCCTGGGCCCCGGCCGGGACGCGCAGATCGAGCGCCTGCCAGGCCGAAGGAGCGGCCTCGCGCAGCAGCAGGCGGGCCTGGGAGGTGGGGTAGGCCAGCTCGGTGAAGCGAGGACGCACCGAGCCGGGCGGCCCGATCGCAGCGCTGGGCGAGAAGCGATCGCCGTCGAACGTCGCCGCGACCACCCGGTAGCTGTCGCCGTCGAAGCTCGACCAGGCGACGATGGCGCGTCCGCCCGGCAGCGCCGCCACGGTGGGCGTGAGATCCGGGGAGTCGTCGTCCGTCGCCACCCGCGCCGGCTCGCTGAGCTCGCCTGCCGGCGAGGCGACGGAGAAGAAGAGATCGGTGTCGTTGCCGTCGAAGCGGCTCCACACCAGCAGCACCCGGCCGTCGGTGAGAGTGGCGCCGTCGAGCGCGACCTGACTGCCCGGGCCGCGTCCGACGATCCGTCGCGGCGTCTCGAAGCGTTCGCCGCTCCAGGAGCTCACCCAGATCTCCCGGCTGGCGGGGGCGCCGCCCTGTATCCATGCCAGCCCCAACGGCGCCGGCCGCCGCAGCTCGCCTCCCGGCAGCAGGCCTTCGGCGAGCAGGACCGGTGAGTGGCGCGCGGCAGAGCCCGGCGGCAGCGGATGCTCGTCGGTGACGCCTTCACCATCGCCGCGCACGACCACGAGGTCCCGCAGCTCGCCGGTGGCGATCTCGCCGGCGTGGCGCTGGCCGACGATCGTCCACTGCCGCTCGTCGGCATGGAGGTCGAAGGCCTCGGCCAGGGCCAGCGCGGCGAGATCGTGGGTTCCGGCCGCGGTGACCAGGCGGCGATTCGGGGAATCCCAGTACGTGCTCGCCTCGCCCTTCGCCTGCAGCAGCTGCGCGGCCGAAGTTCCGGTGCCGACGATGCAGACGACGAGCGAGACGACGGCGACGTGCCGCGGGCGGCGGGCCTTGGGCGAGGGCCCGATGCGAAGGAAGCGTTCGAGGCGATCGATCATGGTCGCTGGGAGGACGAGTGGGTGGGGCGTGGTCGGGCCGGCGGTCGGATCGGCGCCCTTGCGGCAACGACGGCGTGAGGTCCGGGAAAGGCCAGGAAGGATGGAAGGCCAGGATGGATGGACAGGAAGCACGCGGAGCCCGACTCCGTGCCGCGAGCCCGGCGATTGTGAAACGGTGCCTCCGGGGTGTCAACGAACGCTGGCGGGTGCGCGCGTCTTGGTCGATCGGCGACGGACCCGTAGGCTCCCGGATGCTGGGACTCCCGGGCGCCGGGTGCGACAGCCCACGGGGGACCTGGTGCCTCGGGGCTGCTCTACGCCCGGTACCCTGCAGTCGCGACACGTTCGACCTCTCCTGGCCGGCGCTCCCGGCCGTTGTCCCGATCGTCTCGGATCATTCGCCGATGCTCGTTCTCACAGCCGATACCTCACTGGCGTGCGACGCCGATCGCGTCGTGCCACCTTCGTCTCACGGACTCCCTGGCGGTGAAGGTCGCCGCCGGTCACCCGCTCCCTCCGTGTGCCCGCCGAACGCGAGCCCATGCAACCGCCGCCTCGTGGGTGGTCGCGCCGCTCACCGCAGAGGCGCTGCGATACGTGCCGGCCGGTGGCGGGCGGAGCGGTACCACCTCTGGGTGGTGCTGCTCGCCCTGAGCTCGCTGTCGGTGGCGTGCTCCACGCCCGAGGAGCCCGAACCGCATCGAGGACCGGTGGTCTTGATCACCGTCGACACCCTGCGGGCCGACGTGGTCGGCGCCCTGGCGCAGGCCGACACGCCGGCAGACCGCCGCGGCCTGACGCCGCACCTCGACCGCTTCGCCGCCGAAGCCGACTGGGCCGAGCGCGCCGTCGCGACGTCGAGCTGGACGGTGCCCTCGATGGCCTCGCTGATGACCGGGTTGCAGCCGTGGAGTCACGGCAGCTGGCACGGCGAAAGGGCGGTGCTGGCCGAGGAGCGACTCACGGTCGCAGAAGTGATGCAGGAGGCGGGCTTCCACACCATCGGCTTTCGCTCGAACACCTGGCTGCGGCCCCGCTTCGGCTACGCCCAGGGCTTCGACGAGATGTACGACCTCGGCGGTTCCAAGCGGGCGATCGCGGTGCTCGAGTCGCTCGGTGCGCAGGGTCCCGGCGGGGAGACCGAGGCGGCGGCGCCGACCTTCGTCTGGATCCACGTGCTGCCGCCGCACGCGCCGTACCTGCGCCACGATCAGTACGCCGAGCGGCTCTCGTCCTCTCCCGATCTCACCGCGCTGCCGCAGCGGGTCACCGCCGCCGACCTCGAGCCCTACCTCGATCCGGGGAGGCCTCTCGACGAGGCGACGCGGGAGGTGTTCTGGACGCTGTACCGGCTGCACGTGGCGCATTCGGACGAGATCGTCGGTGCCCTGCTCGACGCGCTGCGCCGCAGCGGCTCCTGGGACGACTCGTGGATCGTCGTCACCTCGGACCACGGAGAGGAGTTCGGCGAAGCGGGCCAGATCGCGCACGGCGGAAACCTCCACCGCGTGCTGCTGGAGGTGCCCCTGCTGGTCAAGGCCCCACGCGGCGCCGGCGCGCGCATGGAGCCGCGTCCGGGGGTGTCGAACGCCCGGATCTTCGCCACCCTGAGTGAGGCGGTGGGCGTCTCGACGGGCGAAGGAGTTGCCGAGCCCCTCACCGTGGATGTCGCTGCCGGCGCGCTCTCCGAGCTCTATCTCGGCAACGGGGACAACCGCTTCTCGCTGGTCGAGGAGGGGCCCGACGGTTCGCTGCGCCAGATCCACTGGCGCTCCCGCTTCGCCCCCGAGGAGCCGGAGTACTTCGCGGCGCGCGTCGCCAGCCTCGCGGATGCCGCCCTGCCCAGCGGTGAGTCGCCGCAGCAGCTGTTCGACCGGCAAGCTGCCGCCTTCCTGGTCGCTCCGCCGCTCGCCGGCAACGTCGACGTACCCGTGGTCGAGGTGCGCTCGTGGGTCGGATCGAGCGCTTCGGTTCCGCTTGCCGAGGCGCCGCTCGCCGAGGCTTCGCGGCGGTTGCGGCGGGCCTGGACGGCGGCCAACGGCGACGACGTGGCGCCTGCCGAGGGCCTCGAGGGAGGCGCCGCGCAGGAGGGGATCGAGCTGCTGCCGGAGGAGCGCGAGAGGCTGAGGGCACTCGGCTACGTGGTCGGCGGTCGCTAGTTGAGTGGCAGCGCGACTCCGCTCGCCGGTGCCCTCGGCGACTGCGACGAGGTGGTCTTGCGCCGCAGGTGCCACCCGAGGCCGAGGCAGGTGGAGCGAGTCGGGCACGGTGCGGCTCGGCCGGCGCTCGATTCCAGGAAGGAGGAGTTTCCGAGCAATTCGCGTTGTTGCCCGGACTGCGCTACAGTCCCCTGGCGAGGGAGCGCCGTTCTCCGGCTCCCCACGAAACCACCCGCTCAGCGCGGCTCCCGGTGTCCGGCTCGCAGCCGATACGGGATCTGCGCAAGAGGTCCCGTCGGGCCTCGATGGGTCTACCGCTTCGTGGTGGCGGCCCGGCCTCTCGACCGCCCGGAACGGAGTCCAGGCTCTGGGCCATCGGCCGCGCTGCAGCGTACCGACCCGACGAAAGCGTCGATTTGCGAGGCACTTGGATGCTGTTGTACCATTCAAGTTCTCAAGTCGTCGCCTCCCCGCCCACGCCGGCGCCCTGCACCGGGCAGCCCACGGCTCGCCCCCGGACAAGCCTCCGGGCCGGGTCGGTCTCACTGACTTAAAGTACAGACCCCGAAGGAGTTCCGAGAATCATGAAGCTCTGCAAGACGGCTGCGGCCTGCCTTGGCGTCCTGGCCACGGCCCTCGTCCTCGCCGCCCCCGCCGCCGCTGGAACGGTCTATGTCGGTCCAGCATTGAACGGCATGGTCGGCGACTCCGACCTCGAGACCCAGCTGGTGGTGTCGAACCCCACCTTCTCCCCCCTGACCTTCACCGTCTACGAGATCGCGACCCGCACCGACGGAACGGTGCGGCCTGAGGGGGGCCTGGTGCTCGAGGAGATCGAGGTGGCGCCTGGGAGCACGATGATCCTCACCGGGTTGACCGACTCGATGGACGGCTCGATGCTCGAGATCACCGCCGACTCCGACCTGGTGATCGGTGCTCGTCTGGTCGGCGACATGGACGGCGAGGAGGTGCTCGGCGCTCGCGTTCCGGTGGTCTCGTCCGGCAACGCGATCCCCGGCGGCGTGATGCACCACGTGCAGGGGTGGCGCAACGATCCGGACTCCCACACCGCCTTCGGCATCTTCAATCTCTCCCAGAGCGCCAACCCGTGCGTCATCGACGTGCTCGCCGCGAGCGGCGCACCACTGATCCCGCGTACGCTGATCACGCTCGAGCCGCTCTCGCACACCTACTTCGACGACGTGTTGGGGCTGATCGGCATCGACGACGCCCTCGACGTGCGCGCCCAGATCGACTGCGACCGCTCCTCGTACTCCTACGCGATCGTGCAGACCGCGAGCGGCGACCTGAAGCTCATCGAGCCGTCGCAGACCGGCTCGTCGCTGTTCACCGCGCCGGGCGCCGAGGAGCCGTGCCCCGACGGGGGTGTCTGCTTCGACCTGCCGACCTTCGTCCCGAGTCCCGGCAACGACATCTTCGTGACCGACCTCGAAGGGCTGGACCCGTCGGCGATCTACGATCGCGTGCGGGTCTCCTTCGACTTCCTGCACGGTGGCTGGCATCCGGTCAGTGACGGTCTGCACGGCCTCTTCTGGCTCTACCGCAACGGCACCTGGCGCGGCAACACCTTCGGCTACGTGAACTTCCGCGGGCCGAACCGCAACCTCGTCTCGCAGCTGAGCAACGTCGGCCTGCCGGCCGGCGAGACCCGTCGCAGCACACAGTCGATCGTGCTGCAGCCGGGCCAGCTCTACCACGTCGAGTACGAATACAACGGACCCGCTCGGGTGATGCGCACGGTGGTCACCGACGCAGTCGGCAACGTCCTGGCCGACATGACCGAGACGACGCCGACCAACCGGGTGCCGGTGCAGGACGGGTTCACCATCCAGATCGCGCTGCACCGCGAGTTCATCGAGGTGCCGACCTTCGGCTGGGTCTACTCGAACGGCCGCGTCATCTTCGACTGATCGCGTTCGCGATTCCGGGTCCCGAACCGCAGGGCCTCGTGATCCTCGCCGCGGCCTTCGCTGCTGCGAGGATCGCCGCCCCGGGTGGGCGTCCCGCCTCCGCCAGATGTCCTCTGCAGGGGACGTGTCTCGGTCGCCCGTCGCTTCCGCCGACGGAGCGGCGGATTCGGAGACCGTGGAGCCAATGAGGGCACGAGACCCCGAAGCGGTAAATTCGTCCGGGTCGACCGCCGCTCAGGCCGGATAAGGAGCGCCATCACGTCCGCTGGCCCGGTGCGAGAGTACAGGTGGTGCCTGCGGGCGCCGCGGCCGCGGACGCCGTCGACGCTCGGTCGTGCCTGCCCCGGCGGCAGGGCTCTGGCATGCGGATTGAATTCTCGACCGCCAGGCGGTCTGCTTCTGCGGCAAGGCCGTTTCGAGCCAGCAGACTCGGACTCTCAGGGCCCGGTCGGGACTCGAGTCCGTGCAGCCTGCCCTTCGTGCCGACGGGCGGCTGGCTCTTCGAACCGACGAGACCTACGATAGAGCTCCAGCGATGGAGAGTGAAGAGAGAGGTTACAGCGCGCCATGATCCCCACGAAGATCCCCACGAAGACTCCCACGAACAGCCCCACGAACGCTGGTCGAAGATCATCTTCCGAACGGCCTGCACGCCGGGCCGATCGGACCCGCACCGCGACGCTGCCTGTGCGGCCCCGCCGCTGCGCACCTCACGGTGGTCTCCGGGTCCTGGCGGTGACGCTCGCTGCGGCTCCGGCGGTGGCCCAGAAGATCGGCGTCGGCCAGACCCGCGGCGGCGGCGCGCCCGAGGGGCCGCCGATCGTCGCCATCCACGCCACGGTCGAAGACATGGCGACCAAGAAGGAGATCGGCATCGTCGAGCGCGGCGGCCACTTCGAGGTGCAGGAGGGCCAGCAGGTGCGTTTGCGTCTGGTTGCCGAGGCAGCCGGCGACCGTCGCCGCTTTCCGAGCACCCGCTTCGAGGTCAACAGCGAATCGCGGCACATCTACGTCGACAAGCTGAATCCGGAGGTCGGCGCCGTGATCCTCACCGGCGGGCGGCCGAACAGTCGCGGTGGCGCGGTCCCGGTACAGTACGAGATCCTCGAGAACCTCAACGTCGGCGACGACCTGCGCACCGGCCGGTTCTACCTCGACATCGTGCCGCAGCGCACCCAGCAGCCGCGGCCCGAGCCGAAGCCGGAGCCGACGCCGCAGCTCGGCGTGACCCTCTACTCGGACGCCGGCTACCGTGGCGCCAGCACCCGATTCCTCGCCAGCGATCGTGATCTGCACGACGACGCCGTCGGCAACGACCGGGTGAGCTCGATCCGGGTCGATCCCGGATGCACGGTGACGGTCTTCGAGCATCCGAACTACGGCGGTGTCGCCAGCACCTTCACCGAGGACGTCTACGGCATGGACGGTACCCGGGTCGGCAACGACGCGGTCTCCTCGCTGCGCCTGGAGTGCTCGACCCAGGCCCGTCGCGGGGTGACTCTCTATTCCGACGGCTACTTCGAGGGCGTCTCGGCGTTCTTCTCCGGCGACGTCGCCAACCTGGGAGCGACCGACTTCGGCAACGACCGCGCCAGCTCGATCCGCGTCGACCAGGGTTGCGAGGTGACGATCTTCGCCGACGTGGAATTCCGCGGCCGCTACGCGACCTTCCGCGACACCCTGCCGCTGCTCAACGGCACCCCGGTGGGCAACGATGCCGTGTCGTCGCTGCGGGTGCGCTGCGACTGACGACTGCGCCGGCGCCGCACCCCCAGCGGTGCGGCGTCCAGGCTCCGACGGGACCCGGTTCCCGCTCGGCAGGAGTGCCCGGCTCGTCTACGCGAGCCGGGCATTCTCGTTCCGACAGGGCGAACACCCTGGCGGCGGGGCTCCTCGACGTGGAGCCGCGGGCTCGTCAGGCGACCAGGACCGATGGTCGGGTGGCGGGCTGCAGGCAGGCGGCGGCGTTCAGGGTGAGCCTTTGTCGAAGACGACCCGCCAGACGCCGTCGCCGTCCCGGCGCCAGACCGAGTTGAAGCGGCCGACTTGCTGGCCGTCAGGGTCGAGGACCGGCCCCGAGCTCAGCGCCAGGTCGCCGGAGTCCAGTACCTCGACAGTGTCGGGGCGCCAGGAGAAGGGAGCGGCGGGGCCCTGGAAGAAGGGTCGCCACACCCGCTCGATGGCTTCGTGGCCACGCAGCGGCTCGCTGCCGTCGAAGAAGATCGCCACCGGTGAGACGAAGGTCAGGAAGGCGTCGAAGTCGCGGTCGGCCATCGTCTTCGCGAAAGCGATCTCACGAGCCTCGACCTCGCGCGCCGCGCTGGCTCCCTCGTCGCTCTCCTGAGCCCGAGCGGGCTCTGGCCAGTGCGACAGGCAGGCAGCCGCGAACAGCAGCAGGCCGGTCAGCGAACGTGGAGGAGAGCCGGCCCTCGCGTCGACGTGCATTTCTCGGTCTCCCTCGAGCTCTCAGCAGCGCGATCGGATCAGCAGCACGGCGGCACCGGCGAGCAGGCCGCCGAGTGCGAGCAGTGCCCACTGCGACAGGGTCGGGATGCCGACGCCGCGCGTCGCCGGTCCACCCGGATCGACGATCCGCCCGTCGCTTGTGCCGTCGTGGTCTCCCAGCTCGCCGTCGAGCAGTTCGAAGCTCGCGGCGCCGACCGGTTGGCCGGCCACCGTGGCGCTGCCGAAGGTCGCCGGCAGGCTGTACCAACGGGGGTTCGCGTCGCCGGGGACCGGGCCGTACTTGCGGTACTCGAGACTGTCGTCGAGCTCGTCGAAGCCGTGGTAGAGCACCGTGAGGGTCGCCGCGGCGCATTCGAGCTCGAAGGCGAGAGGAGAGGTGATCTGCAGGAAGGTCGCCTCGAACGCCGCGTCGAGCGGCAGAGATGCCGGGTCGATCGCCGCCACCGCTGTGTGCTGGCAGCCGCCCGAGAGGCCCCCGCGCGGCCCGACTCCGAGCGCGCTGTCGGGGATCTGCATGGCGGGTGCCGCGAGCTCCGTGCCCTGGAGCGAGATCAGCGTCAGGTAGTCGCCACCGGATCCGGCTCCGACCGCGGGCAGTGAGGTGACGTCGCTCTGCAGGCTGTCGAGCACGCCGTCGTCGTTGCCGTCGCCGCCATTGGGCGCCGCGTCCTCGGTGACGTTGTCGACGCCGTCGCCGTCGTCGTCACCGGGCAGGAGAGGCTCGACGGTCAGGGTGCCGAGGCCGACGCTGGCGCCGAAGTTGGCGCTGCCGCTGTAGCTCGCCTCGATCGTGTAGGGGCCTGGCGGGGTCGCGCCCGGCAGCTGGTAGGAGACGGCGGCGCTGCCCGTGGTCAGTGGCGCCGAGGTCACTGCCGTGCCGACCGGGGTGGCCCCATCGAGCACCTGGAAGGTCACCGTGCCCTCGTCGACGGTCACCGAGTCGGAGACCGTCGCGGTCAGGGTGACGTCGCGGTCGTCGCTGCTGAACGGCGTGGTGACGTCGGGCACCGCGGTCGTGGTGACCACCGAGACCAGTGTCTGGTCGGTCGCGGTGTCGTTGGCCGCGTTGGTGTCGGTGACCCCGGCGCTGGTGCTCACCGTCGCGGTGTTGCTGAGCGTGCCGCTGGCGGCCGGCGACACCGCGCAGCCGATGCTGTAGGTCACCGAGCTGCCCGGCGGCATCGTCAGGGTCTCGGCGAGGTCGCCTGCTCCGGCGGCGGTGTTGCCGCTGGCGCCGCCGGCGGCGGCGCTGGTGAAGGTGCAGGTGAGGTCGGTCGGCAGCACGTCGATCAGCGACACCGCCGGGTCGATGCTCGGCCCGGAGGCGGTCACCACGACGGTGTAGGTCAGCGCGCCGCCGGAGGAGACCGTGGTCAGGCCGTCGTCCTTGCTCACCCCGACGTCGCTCTGCGGCGTCAGGGTGGCGGTGTCGGTGGCCGAGTCGTTGGCCGGGTTGGGATCTGAGCCGAGACCCGGGGTGATCGTCGCGGTGTTGACCAAGGAGCCGGTGGCGCCGGGATCGATGTCGCAGACCACCGTGTAGGTCACCGTGCCGCTGACCGGGATGTCGAGCGTCTCGGCGAGGTTGCCGGCGCCCGCCGCGGTGTTGCCGCTGGCGCCGCCGGCGGCGACGCTGGAGAAGGTGCAGGTCAGCTCCGCCGGGAAGAGATCGGTGACGTTGGCTCCGAAGGCGGAGTCGGGACCGTTGTTGCCCGCCACGATGGTGTAGGTGACCTGACCTCCGGGTACCGCCGAGGCGACGCCGTCGTCCTTGCTGATCGACAGATCTGTCGTCGCCTGGAGCACGGTGAGCGTGTCGCTCGCCGGACCGCTGTTGCCCGACGACGACGTCAGGTCTCCGCTGGTGTTGACCAGCGCTCCGGAGACCGTGGCGGTCACCGTCACGTCGATCGTGCAGCTGGCGCCGGCGGCGACCGTGCCGCCGCTGAGCGAGATCGTCCCCGATCCCGCGGCAGCGGTCGCCACGCCGCCGCACCCGTTGGCAAGGCTCGGCACCGCCGCGACCACCATGCCGGCCGGCAGGGAGTCGGTGAACGAGAGCGACGTCGCTGCGAGCACGCTGGCGGAGTTGTCGATGGTGAAGGTCAACATCGAGCTCGTTCCCTGCACGATCGGATCGGGGGCGAACGCCTTCGAGAAGAGCGGCGGCGGCTCGATCTCGAGCAGGGCGGTGGCCGGCTCGGCGACCGACAAGCCCTGCACGGTGAGATCGCTCGTGGCGTTGGCGAACGTCCCGGCGGTGGCGGCGGACGGCACGCTCAGGTCGACCGAGAATGTGCACGAGGCTCCGGCCGCCAGGCTGCCGCCCGAGAAGGTGAGGAAGCCGGTGCCGGCGAGGCTCGAACCGGCTCCGCACAGGTCGCTCAGCGGTGTGCCGATCGCCGCCAGCCCGGGCAGCACGGCGTTGAGGTCGTCGACGAAGGAGAGGTCGCTGGCCGGTCCGGCGCCGACGTTCTCGATCGTGAACTCGAGGCTCGCGGTGCCTCCGGCCACGGTGGGGCCGGCGAACTGCTTGCTCAGGAAGAGCGTCTGCACCTCGAGCTCGTCGCTCGCCGCCGCGCCTCGCACCGCGAGGCCGCCGATCGTGCCGGTGACCTCCGAAGTGGTGTTGAGGTAGGGGCCCGCCGGCAGAGGTGCAGCAGGCACGTCGAGGGTGAGCCTTATGGTGCAGCTCGCCGCCGCGGCGAGGGAGCCGCCGGCGTAAGCGAAGACTGACGTGGGGAAGCCGCCGGCCATGCCGCCGCAGTCGTTCTGCGTCGCGCCGGTCGCCACGAGACCGCTGAGGGCGGCGCCGAGGTCGTCCGAGAACGCGAGATCGGCGACCGCATCGGTGGCCGACAGGTTGGTGATGACCAGCTCGAGGGTCACCGTGCCGCCGGGCGTCGCCGGGTCGTCGGTGAACTGCTTGGTGATCTGGAGCAGGTTCGAGTCGACGACCAGGTCGTCGGTCGCGGGCGGCAGGACCGCGTTGCTGCCGCCGATCGTGGCGGCGAGGTTGCCGGTGGTGTTGGCCCAGGTCCCATCGGAGGGAATCGCCGGACCGGGCGGGTTGGGGATCGTGGCAGGGATCTGCACGGTGACGTCGAAGCTGCAGCTGGTTCCGGCGGTCACGGTGCCGCCCAGGAAGGTCAGGAAGGTGTTGCCGGAGGATCCGACCAGGCTCGAGCCGGCCCCGCAGGGCGGGTCCGGCGTCGGCGGCAGGACAGCCGTCATGCCCTCGAGGGTGGCGTCGAGGTCGTCGGTGAAGAGGATCGCGGTCGCGTCCTGGGTGCCCAGCGTGTTGTCGAGGGTGAAGCGCAGCGTCGCGGTGCCGCCGGCGATGACCGGATCGTCGGTGAACTCCTTGCTCAGCATCAGGCCAGCGACCACCAGGTCGTCCACGGCAGGCAGGCCGGTGGTCGCGATGCCGAGCACCGTCGCCGTGACGTCGGAGGTGGTGTTGGTGAAGATGCCGGAAGGGGCGCCGGCGGGCACGTCCAGCGTCAGGGCGATGGTGCAGGTCGCTCCCGCGGCGAGGAAACCTCCGGCGTAGCCGAAGTTCGACGTCGGGAACGACGACGTCGCCATGCCGCCGCAGGTGTTGACCGTCGCCCCGCTCGCCTGCAGGCCAGGCAGGGTGGCGCCCAGATCGTCGCTGAAGGCGATGGCGCTGGCGGCGTTGTCGGGATCCTGGTTCTCGAGCGTGAGCTCGAGCGTCACCGTGCCGCCGGGTGGCACCGGGTCGTCGGTGAACTCCTTGGTGAGCTGCGGCGCGCCGACCACGACCAGAGCGCCGGAGGCCGCGGGCCCGGTCACCGTCGGCGTGCCGGGCGCGTCGACGAGCGTGGCGGTGATCTGCTCGGTGTGGTTGGTGTAGGTGCCGCCGGGGAAGCCGGCCGGGATGTCGACGGTGAGCGAGAAGGTGCACGTGTCGCCGGCCGCGCCCGCCGCAGCGAGCGTGCCGCCGGTGAGCTGGAGAGCCTGTCGGTCGGTACCGCGGGAGACCAGCGCCAGGGAAGAGCCCGGACCGCAGGGCGGATCGGGCGACGGCGGCAGGCCGACGCTCACCGGGAAGGGCAGGAAGCCGCTGGTCGGGTCGCCGTCAGCGGTTCCGTCGGTGAGCTCGTCGAGGAAGGTGATGTCGCCGAGCGCCGAGGTGCTGGTGTTGGTGACGTTGAACTCGAGGGTCACGGTGCCGCCGGCGCCAACCGGATCGTCGGTGAACTCCTTGGTGAGCACCGGGAAGGCGACGACGAACAGCGTCGCGTTGGCGGGATCGCCGGTCTCGGGAGAGCCGCCGACGTCGCCGCTCACCGTGCTCGTGGTGTTGGTGTAGGTCCCGGGCGTGGCGGCGGCAGGGACCTGCAACGTCACCTCGAAGCTGCAACTCGTCTCCGGTGCGAGGCTGGCGCCGGTGAGGGTCAGCAGGCTGGTTCCGGCGAGGCTCGAGCCGGGGCCGCAGGGATCCGCCAGCGGCGTGTCGGTGGCGACCAGGCCGCTCAGCGCGGCGTCGAGGTCGTCGCTGAAGGAGATCGCCGTGGCCGAGTCGGTGCGGTCGCGGTTGCGCAGCGTGAAGCGCAGGATCGTCGTGCCGCCCGGAGGCGCCGGATCGTCGACGAAGTCCTTGGTCAGGGCCAGGGGTGAGGAGAAGCCCGTCACCGTGAGGACCGCCGCCGCCTTGCCGGCCGGCCGGGAGTTCCCCTGCACCGTGGTTTCGAGGTTTGACGAGACGTTGCCCAGCTCGCCGACCGCGCCGCCGACCACGTCGACGGTGACCGTGCAGGTGGCGCTGGCGGCGACTCCTGGTAAGGCAACCGATCCGTTGTAGAAGAACGAGATCGAGCTCGAGCCCGGGCTGGCGACGAACGTCGGCACGAGCGGAGCCGCGCCACAGTCGGTGCTGGCGTTGGCGGGGCTGGCGATCAGCATGCCGGGCGGCAGAGTGTCGGTGAAGCTCAGGAGAGTCGCTGGTTGCGGGTTGGAGGTGTTGTCGATCAGGAAGGTCAGCGTCGAACGGCTGCCGAAGGTGACCGTCGAGGGTGCGAAGCTCTTGCTGAAGCCGGGTCGGTCCGTCGCCACCGTGAGGTCGGCGGCGGCAGGGCCGCTGTTGCCGGCGTCGGAGGTCAGGTCGCCGGAGACGTTCATGTGAGTTCCCGGCGTGGCGCTGGTGACGTCGACCACCACCGAGCAGCTGCGCCCGGCGCCGATCGTTCCACCCGTCAGCGTGACCGTGGTTCCGCCGTCCGGCGCCGTCACCGAGCCGCCGCAACTGTTGGAGACGAACGCCGGCGAGGCGAGCGTGACGGCGGCGGGCAGGGTGTCGGTGAAGGCGAGGTTCGCGATCGCCAGTCCGGGACTGTCCGAGTTGTCGATCGTCAGCGTCAGCGTGCTGACGCTGCCGGGACCGATCGTGGCGGGCTGGAACTGCTTCGAGAAACCGGGCGGCGGCGGACCACCCGCGAGCAGCGCACCGGTGCCAGCGACGACGAGGAAGGCGTAGGTGGACAGGCGGGCCGTGGAGCGCAAATCGAAGAACATGGGATTCCCCTTCTGGGTGCCCGGCATCGCCGACGATGCGACGATCCTTTGGCTCGGGATCCGCTCAATCTAGCACTCGGCCCGCCGCCCAACCGCACCGTGGTGGGCGTTCGGCGTGAGACGAGCGATTCGGTTCTCCGCACCCTCGGTTCTCTGCACCCTCGGGCAAGGGACTCGGTGCGGAACGCCCGAAGGTCCCGACGCGGATCTCAGGATTCCTGGAGGTTCCTCTGCTGCGTGAATTCCTACCGGCGCTTCGCGACGGACCGCAGGGCGCATTGAACCGGGGCGCTGAGACCGGGCTGCTGTCGCTCTCAGAAGCGATGGCGGAGCGGCGGCATCGGCCGCGGCAGGATCCGCCGCCTGACCGCCTCGGCGATGCGCTTCAGCGGCCTCGCCACGGGAGCGAGCCCGGGGCGCTGCAGCCAGCGCTCGAGCCTCGCCCGCGCCCCGTCGCGGCGCACCGACCTGGCCTGCTGCCCGGCCGACTCCACCGACGCCCCCGGGTCCTGGTAGTCCTGCCAGGCGGCGCGGTACTGGCCGAGCTGGGGCGTGACGTCACCGGTCGACGACTCGAGCTTGGTGGCGACGAGGAAGGTCGCCGCCTGGGCACCTCCGTAGCGCCCGTAGCTGAGGGCGTCGAGGCAGCCAGGGGTGTAGTCGTAGATCCGCCAGCGGTCGGAGTGCAACCGCGCCCCCTGCCAGTAGGCGTAGTACTCGCACAGGTAGTGGCACTCGATGCGCCAGCCGTTGGCGGCGTAGAAGTCGGCGAAGAAGGTGGGGCAGAGCATGTAGAAGCCGAGATCCATGTGGTTGTTCGACGGCACCGCGCAGTGGATAACGCGCCCGCCGACCCGCAGCATCGCGTGCAGGTTGGCGAGCACCCGTGGCAGGTCGAAGATCTGCACGATGGTGCCGGTCTCGAAGATCGCATCGAATCGACCGTGCAGCGCCTCCGGCACTGGCCGGTTGAGGTCGAAGATGTGGTCGGCTCCCTCCCACTCCGAGATGTCGCCGCTCTCGACCCGCTCGAAGCCGAGCAGCTCGAACAGGGTCTCGTCGCTAGTGCAGCCCTGCGCCGCGAGGCGCGGATCGTGCGACGGTCGCGAAGCGACGCCGCCGCGCAGCTCGAGGCCCTGCGCGGCGGCCCAGGAGCGCAGCTGGCGCTCGCCGAAGTAGACCGACGAGCGCCCGAGCTGCAGCACGGTGCCCGAGAACGGGCGTTGCTTCGCTTCCTCGATGAGCAGGCGCGCGCTGCCGCGGGGAATGCCCATCAGCGGCTCTGTGGCAGGCGCGACGGGCAGGATCGGGAGGGCGTGCTGACGAGGGGAACGATCATGGAGAGGCTTCGGGAGCGGACGGCGGGACGAGGTCGCGCACTGCCGTGGGCAGGGGCGGCAGCGGCGCGCGCAGACCGTCGAGGAGGCCACGCACCTTGGCGTGCACCGCCCGCTGGTTGCCGCGCGGCAGCTCGCGCAGCCAAGCCACCGGCAGGGCGGCGACGAACCAGAGCAGCGAACTCGCCCACTGGTGTGGCGCAGCATACTTGCGCAGGAAGATCGCCGTGCTGCGCGCGGTGTGGAAGGTGCGGAACGGCTTGTAGACCCCGATCGAGGCCGAGATCATGTGCCAGAGCACGGCGCGGTGTGCGTAGACGCAGCGGAAGCCGGCGCGTCGGGCGCGAACGCAGAAGTCGGCGTCCTCGACGCCGAGGAAGTAGGCCGGATCCCACAGGCCGATGCGCTCGAGCACGTTGCGGCGGATCAACATGGCGACGCCGTTGACGTAGGGCACCTCCTCGGTGCGGTCGTACTGGCCGCGGTCCAGCTCGCCCTCGCCGCGCTCGCGGGTGATCGCCTCGCGAAAGCGCAGGATCCCACCGGCCGACCAGATCCGGCCGCGGTCGGAGTGGTAGTACGCCTTGACCCCGACGCAACCGACCTCGGGATCGGCTTCGGTGACGGCGAGCATCTCGACCAGCATCTCCGGGTGCGCCTCGATGTCGTTGTTCATCACCAGGGCGTAGTCGAAGCCCTCGTCGAGAGCCACCTGGAGGCCGTGGTCGAGTCCCCACGAGATGCCTCGGTTCTCGCGCACCCTGAGCTGGCGCAGATCGGGAAACCGGCGGCGCACCTGCTCGTGCGAGTCGTCGGTCGAGCCGTTGTCGATGACCATCAACTCGGTGCCCGGAGAGCGCATCGCGACCAGCGAGTCGAGCGTCTCGAGGGTCACCCGCGGGCCGTTGTAGTTGAGCACCAGCGCCGCTACTCTTGGCTCGCTCATCGACCCCGCCGATCCCGGCCGACGGTGCGCGCCAGGTCGCCATCGACCGGCCGGCGGCCGCTGGCCGTGAGCTCCACCTGGTGACGCCAGAAGATCCCAGCAGCGACGCCCCTGAGACCCCGGACCGGACAGCCGGCGACGGTGCCGGCACCTGGAGCGGACGCCGTGCGCTGGTCACCGGCGCCACCGGCTTCATCGGTCGGCACCTGTGCCGCTGGCTGAGCGCCCGCGGTGCCGAGGTCGTCGCGGCCAGCCGCTCCGCGGCGCAGTTCGCTTCCGCGATCGGTTCCGTGGCGAGCGCGGCGGTCGACGGGTCGCGGAGCGATCCAGCGCCTGGAGTCGCGGCGGACCGGCTGGTGGCGCTCGACGTCACCGACCCGGTGCAGTGCGCCCGGGTGCTCGACGAGCATCGGCCGGAGGTCGTCTTCCACCTCGCCAGTCGGGTCACCGGGTCGCGCGACGGCGAGCTGGTGTTGCCGATGCTGCATGCGAATCTGATCGGGACGGTGCATCTGCTCGCTGCGCTGCATGCGGCGGGCCGGGGCGGGAGCTTCGTGCAGGTGGGCTCGCAGGAGGAGCCGCGTGGCGCGGAGGAGTCGCCGGCGTCGCCCTACGCCGCCGCCAAGTCGGCCGCCACGATCTACTGCCGGCTGTTCGCCGCACTCTACGGAGTGCCGGTGGGGGTCGCAAGGGTGTTCATGGTCTACGGTCCGGGTCACCAGGACGAGAACAAACTCGTGCCCTACGTGATCCGCTGCCTGCTCGCGGGCGAGCCTGCGAAACTGATGAGCGGCAACCGCAGGATCGACTGGGTGTTCGTCGACGACGTGGCTCGCGGTCTGGCCCGTCTGGCCGAGGCTTTGCCGCGCGAGCACGCGCCAGGACGGCGCGCACTCGAGATCGAGCTCGGCAGCGGCGCATTGGCCTCGGTGCGCGAGGTCGCCGAGAGGCTCGCCGAGCTGCTGCCGGAGGGCCCGCGCCCCGAGCTCGGCGCCGTCGCCGACCGTGCCGGAGAGATCGAACGTCGGGCCGACCTCGCCGCCGCGGCCGCGATCGGATGGCGGCCACAGGTCGGGCTCGACGAGGGGCTGGCGCGAACCGTCGAGTGGTTCCGCGGTCGCAGCGGGGGGTAGCGCCGTTGGCGCCGGGCCGGATCGTCCTTCAGTTGGCGCGTGCCGGCGGCCGTCGTCCCGGGCGCAGGCGCCAGAAGCGCTCGAAACGGTCGAAGTCCCGCTCGAGCTTGGCGTCGATCGCATCGGCAGGCGCCAGGCTCCGCAGCTGCGACCGGTAGCAGCGCACCGCTCGGCATTTGGCGGCGAGCAGAGGCTCGGTGACGGTGAGGTGGGCCGAGCGCAGCCGGCCTGGCGGCCAGAGCGCCCGCCAGCGCTTGCGGTGGCGACGGCGGTAGGGGTAGTCCTCGTAGTAGAGCAGCAACTCGGGAGGGAAGGCGCGTTCGCCGGCGGCGCGGGTGATGCGGTGGTCGACGTGCCCACCGATGCCGAGCGGGAGGAGGACCTGCTCCCAGCTCTCGCGTTCGGCGACCCGGCGCAGGCGGTCGGTGCAGTCGTCGACCCAGCGTGGGTCGGCGAACATACGGAAGAGCCACGTCTGGGCGATGCGCGGGTCGTCGGGCAGGCTCTCCCTGTAGATCGCGTCCTGGAGCGGCCAGTGTTCGGCGCGGGCGCCGAGCTCCAGGCAGGCGGCCCGGTCCTCACGCCGCCGCGTCTCGACCGCGTCGTCGTCGAGCCGCCACTGCCGGTGCAGCTCGCCGGCGAGCGGCGGTATGCGGCTGGGATCGCCAGCGAAGAGGGTCAGCACCAGGGACTGCCCGCCCTTCTGCTGGACGTCGGCGAGCCGGGCTCCGGCGGAGAAGACGGCGTCGTCGAGGTGCGGTGAGAGGGCGAGGACGGTCACGGGATCCTGCGTTCGGCGGACGGTACTCGAGAGCGGGCAAAGCCTAACCGTGGCTCACAGCGAGCGCACGAAGGCGCGGTACTCCTGCTCGAAGCGCTCGCGGGTGTGGTGCTCGCGGACCCAGGTCCAGCCTCGACGCGACATCTCCTCGAGCCGCTGCGGCGGCAGCGCGGCGGTGGAGCGCACCGCACGTTCGACCGACTCCACCGTGCCTTCCGGGATCTCGATCGTGCGCCCGGAATCGAGGTCGACGCTGGCGCTGCGGGTGAGCAACGGCACAAGACCGGCGTGCATGCAGGTCAGGGCGCTGCTGCCACCGCCCTCGGCGCAGGAGGGGTAGACCAGCGCGCCGCACCGCCGCACCAGCTCGAGGAACGCGGGGCCGTCGACGTCGATCCAGCCCAGGGTGTGCACGTTGGCCAGCTCGTAGAGCTCGCGCCGGTACAGCCGCTCGAAGTCGCGCTCGCGCTCGATCGGACCGCAGACGTAGAGCTCGAGCTCGGGCATCGCGGCGAAGGCCTCCAGCACCAGGTCGAGGCCCTTGTGCACGAGGCCGCCGGAACCGAACCAGAGGAAACGCCTGCGCGCCGACTCCCACTCGCGGTCGAGCCACGGGTAGGTCCGCGGCACCGACACCCGCACCCGTTGCATCGGGATCCCGGCGTGGCCGTAGGTCTCGGCGGTGAAGTCGTTGCCGAGATACGTCGCTCGGTCGGCGGTCTCGATCAGGCGGTTCTGGGGCAGTTGGCGGCGTGGCGCCAGGATCGCTCCCCTTCGTTCGGCCAGGGCGGCGAGGCGCTGCTGCTCAGCCGGGTTGTTGAAGCTCCAGTGCGCGGTGTCGAGGTGGGCCACCGCCAGGGCGCCGGGCATCTGGGGTCGCCAGCGCTCGAGGTGGGTGCGCACGTCGATCATCAGGTCGTAGCCACGCCGCGGCTCGAAGCTCCGAGCCGTCCACGAGATGGCATCGACCTCCCAGCCCTCCTCGCAGAGCAGCTCGGCCATGCGCAGCGACTCCCAGAAGTGGGTGTGCGAGAGATCCTCGGCAGCGGCGCCGCGGCGCTTCGCCTCGAGGATCGGATCGACGATGAAGGAGAAGAGGGCGAGGCCGCGCCGGGGGGATCCGGCGGCGGGCTGAAGGGTCACTACGCGTTCGTCGACGCGGCGCAGGCGGCGCGACCAGCGCTCGAGATGGCGCCGCCCGCGGCGTCGCAGTCTCGCCACCTGTTCGGCGAAGGCGTCCGGGCGCGTGGTGCGCCGCAGCCGCGTCACCGCTCACGCTCCCCTCGCTCCGCCGCGTCGGATGCGCTGGGGTGCTGCAGTGCACCGCTCCAGAACACGCGGTAGCGGGGCCCGTGCAGCCGCCAGACGATCGCCAGGTAGATCGTCGCGGCGAGCAGCGAGGCGAGCAGGCGCGGCGCCGTGGCCGCCGGGGAGAGCAGCCAGACCGGAGCGAACAGAGGCGCGGCGAGCAGGTAGAGCACCGCGATCTGCCGCAGCAGCCGCCGGAAGGCCGCGCGGTCGATCTGCGCCAGCCCCCAGGCCAGCACCAGGGCGCCGAGTGGGAAGTAGCCGGCCACCGCCATGCCCAGCTCGCGTAGCTCGGTGTGCACCAGCGTGTAGCCGAGGCCGCCGAGGGAGACCAGGTTGAGCAGGGTGTAGACGATGAGCAGACGGTCGCGGTGCACCACCAGCAGGTACTCGCGGCCGAACATGGTCAGCGGCCGGATCAGCGGCACGAAGGCGGCGACCCGCAGGTAGTCGGCGGCGCCCACCCACTCCTCGCCGCCCAGGATCCAGGCCACCAGCTCGGCGTTGAGGTGCAGGCCGAAGGCGAGCGGCACCACGAAGGTGAGCAGCAGCAGGGTGGCCAGCGAATAGACCTCGTAGGCGTTGCCGCCGGTGTGGGTGAGGCTGACCAGGGCGGGGTAGACGGCACGGCCCACCGCGTCGGCGAGCAGGCGGGAGACGAAGAAGAGGGCGAAGATCGCCAGCGCCGCCCGCGCCACCGCGGCCTCGGGCAGCACCAGACCGAGCACCAGGACGTCGAGGTGCAGCACCGAGAGCTCGAGGAACGAGAGCAGCGCCAGCGGCAGGCTGGCGGTGACCAGGGCGCGCAGCGCCCCGGGCTCGCTGTCGAGCGACAGGTCGCGCCGCGCCGCGAACCAGAGCATGGCGCTGTAGAGCGCGGCGCCAGCGAGGTGTGCGATGACCAGGCTCCAGACGCCGTGGCCGCGCAGCGCCAGCGCGATCGAGAGGACCGCGAAGACGATGTTGCGCGCCAGCTCGGCCGGGATCGTCGCGGTGAGGCGCTGCTCGGCCTCGAAGAAAGTGAGCGGCACGGCGCCGAGGCCCTGTACGAAGAGGAAGAGGCAGAGGGCACGCAGGATCGCCGTGGTCTGCTCGTCGTGGCTCTCGAAACCGAGCGCCAGGATGGGGGCCGCGACGGCCAGCCCGAGGGCGAAGAGGCCGCCCCAACCGATCTCGAGGCGCAGGAAGTCGCCGTACGCACGCCGCGTCTGGCGGACCATGTGGCCTGGCACACCGAGGTCGCGCGCCTGTGCGAGCAGGATGAACACCGGCTCGGCCCAGTTCCACACGCCCATCTCGGCTGGCGGGATCAGGCGACGCAGCAGCATGTGGGTCGCCAAGGTGACCACCAGCCGCCAGACCTGCGAGGCGGTGGCGGCGCCTGCGCCGCGCACGATGTTGCGCGGCGCGCCGGCGTGGGCCAGTGGGCCCAGCGTGGCGCCCTCGTCGGTGTCGGGGAGGTTGCTCATCGATCGATCTCGGGACCCGGGCGGAGAGCCGCCGGGCGGGACAGGACGCGCTCCGCGAGGCGGAGCTCCTCCGGCGTGCCGACGTGCAGGGGTCGCTCGATCGGCGCCACGCGCACGTCGAGCCCGTCGTCGATCAGGCGACTCACGAGGTCCGGCAGCTCGAGCTCGCCGCGCGGCGAAGGGACGAGCGCGGCGCAGAGTCGAGCGCTGCCCGCCGGCAGCAGGTAGACGCCACTGTTGTTCCAGCTCGAGGTGGCCTCGCCGTCGCGGGGTTTCTCGACGATGGCGCGCAGCGTGCCGCTGCGCTCGTCCCAGTGCACCGCCGCTCCCCGTGTGACGTCGCCGTGGCGGTCGACGGCGACGACCGCGTCGCAGCCCACGGCGCGGCGCCGGATACGGGCGAGAGCCCCGGCGCCTGGCAGGACGTCGCCGAGCAGCAGCAGGAAGGCCTCGCCCGAGAGCGCGCTCGCGGCGGAGCCGAGGGCGTGGGCGGTTCCGTGCGCCACCCCGGCGTTCGTCGACAGCGGCGTCGGCTGCTGGCGCACGGTGTCGACGCGGGGTGGGAGCCGAGCGCGGCGCTGGGCATGGGCCTCCCGCCGCCACGACACGAGTGCCCGCTCGATCTGGTCGCCGAGGTGGCCGATCACCACCGTGACGTGGAGGAAGCCCGCCTCGTCGAGCGCCTGCAGCTGGCGGTCGAGCATCGCCCTGCCGAGCAGCGGGGTCAGCGCCTTGGCCCGCTCACGGGACCCGGCGCCCATGCGGGTGCCGCGGCCAGCCGAGAGGATCACCGCCCGCGTCGTCCGGCTCGCGGAGCACGCGCGAGCGCGCGAAGGCTCGCCGTCGACCGCCTTCGCGCCCTCTCGCTCGCCTTGCCTCTGCTGCGCGCGGCTCACCAACGCAGACCTGATCAGAAGGGGCGCGCCAGGGGGTCCTTGCTCAGGTCGGGGACCTCCTCGCCGTGGGCCCGCCTCCAGGCGCGGAGGAACCACTCGAGGCGGTCGTTGCCCCAGAAGAGCTCACCTCGGTAGAGGATCGTCGGCACGCCGAAGCTGCCGTCGGCGCGCATCTGCTCGAAGCCGGCCTCGAGACGCTGCCGGAGGTCTGGCCGTGTCGCTGCCGCCACCGCCGCTTCCGGGTCGAGGCCGAGCTCGCCGGCGACGGTGGCGAGCACGTCGTCGCGACCCAGGTCGGCGCCCTCGGCGAACCGCTTCGCGAAGACCCGATCGAGGAAGGCGTCGCCGGCTCCGAGGTCGCGAGCCCACAAGAAGGTGGCATGCGGCCGCCACCAGTCGCAGTCGTCGGCGAGGCGCCCGGACAGCGGCAGGCCGTAGGCCTTGGCCAGCCGCGCCACGTCGGCGCGCTGGTAGGCGCCCTTGGTGCGGCCGCGGCTCATCGCCTCGGCCACCTCGGCTGTCGGCGGGAACACCGGGACGATCTCGAGCTCGTCGGCCGGGAAGCCGTAGTGCTTCAACCGGTGGTGCGCGAACCAGGAGTAGGGCGAGCGCAGCGAGGTGTACAGGCGTGGGTGATCGGTCATCGGGGAAGGCCTTTGGGGGAACGGGTCGGTTCGGGTGAGAGCGCGTGCGCGGCGGCCCGCCGCCGAGCCGCGCCGAAGGGCGACACGGCGCCAGCTCGCCGTGGGCTCAGTCGCGCCCTCGCACGGTGAGGGTGGAGCGATCGTCGATATCGACCCGGAACACGGTACCGCGACCGCCATCCAGTCTCTGCAGGCCGCCGTGACGCATTCGACGGTTCTGCTGCGGCGTCATGATCTCGCAGCCGACGACGCGGAGCCCGCTGGAGAGCGGAGTGGTCCGCCCTTCGAGGCGCACGAAGCAGGGAGTCGCCAAGCTCACCCCGGCGTCGCAGGCTCCGTCGAGCACCAGACCCGCGGCGCCTCCCAGACCGGTGAAGTCGGCCACCAGCACCGAGTCGTTGACCTTCCACGATCCGAGTCGGCCGATCGCCGACAGCTCGAGGCTGGCGGCGTCGGCGTCGAGCTGCAGCTGCCGCACCTCGCGGCCGATCAGGGTGGCCTCCCGTACCGTGGCGCTCAGGACGCCGGCACGTTGCACCTCGAGGCTCGAGCCCGGCTGCAGCGTCGCGTCCACCTGGCCGTCGGCGTCGCGCAGCGCCAGCTGGGTCGCGCTCGCGTCGAGCTTCAAGGCGCCGACCCTCTCGAGCTCGCCGCCGCCTCCGGTCAGCTCGAGGACGCCGGCACCGCTGACTTCGGAGACGAGCAGCTGGAGGTCGGAACCGCTGGCCGACCAGCCCTGGGAGAAGTGGCTGCGCGACAGGGTCAGCG
This sequence comes from Acidobacteriota bacterium, assembly GCA_003388555.1. Taxonomy (GTDB): domain Bacteria; phylum Acidobacteriota; class Thermoanaerobaculia; order Multivoradales; family Multivoraceae; genus QQVD01. The sequence goes on from QQVD01000037.1 coordinate 161,073, forward strand.
AGGTGGCGTTGCCGGCCACCTCGAGGCCCGGTCCGCCGTCCTCGACACGCAGGCTGCCCTCGTGCCACTCGGCCCGGACCTGGCCGCGCACCGAGCGCAGGTCGGCGCGGGCGCCCTCGCCGCGCAGCTCCACCGCGCCGGCGGCCTCGTCGACCGCGATCTCACCGCCCTGCGCCGTCGCGGTCAGCTTGCCGCGGTGATCGCGGATCTGCGCGTGGCTGGTGACGAGGGCGAGCTCGAGGTCCCCCGTCGTCGCCTCGAGGAGGAGCGAAGAGCCACTCGCCGTCACGATGCCCGAGGCGCTGGAGGTCCAGTAGAGCCGCGAATCGACGAGGTGCAGCTCGAGCGGTCCGAAGGTGCTGTTGCTGCTCTGCGAGGCGGCGGCGCGTCGGTCGAGCAGGCTGGACGGCTCCTTCTCCGATCCCTCGACCTCGCCGGCGACCGGTGGATCCTCGTCACTCTCGGGCGACGCCGGTTCGGCCCCGGCGGCCTCGGAGTCCAGGGCTCGCGGGCCGACGGCGAGGTCGATCTCGAGCCCGCCGACGACGGCCGCGACACCGGGAGGCAGGACCAGATCGACCACCAGGCGGCTCCTGGCGTCGCTCGGAGGCCGACAGTCGATCGCTACACCGGCTGCGGTGCAGCGGGTGGTGTTGGTCGGGTCGGTGACGTAGAGCCTCGGCGCCGTCGATCCGGCGTCGAAGATCAGGTTGACCTCGCCGCGGTGCACCTCGAGCGCCACCTGGGTCGGGTCGAGCCGCAGGTCGAGCGGCAGCGCGAGCTCGCTGGCGATCGCAGGAGCCGCGTGAAGCGGCGCGCCGCCCGACGCCAACAGGGCGGTGGCCCACAGGATCGAGCTCGGGGCTGCGAGCAGCGCTGGCGGAATCGGCGGTTTCATCGGCGCGGGCGGTCGAGGCCGGCAGGGCGGGTCCACGCGACCGCGCCCGGCGAGCCCTGCTCGACCGGGGGGAGACTGGCGCGGTTCGCGTCGGCCTGGATGCGCCAGATCTTACGCCGGGGTCACTCGCCGTTGCCCGGCCGCGGGCGGATGCGTTCGGTCACCCGCTCGTCGCTGTGCACCCAACCGTCACGCAGCTCGACGATGCGGTGCCCGTAGCGCGCGTTCTCGAGCGAATGGGTCACCTGGACGATCGTGGTGCCGTCGTCGTTGAGGCTCTGGAAGAGCTCCATGATCTCCTGGCCCTGGGAGGAGTGCAGGTTGCCGGTCGGCTCGTCGGCCAGGATCACCTTCGGCTCGATGATGAGGGCGCGCGCCACGCCCACCAGCTGCTGCTGTCCGCCGGAGAGCTGCGACGGGAAGAGGTCGCGTTTGCCGACCATCTGGAAGCGGTCGAGCACGTCGCACACCAGTGCCTCGCGCTCGCTGCGCTTGATGTTGCGGTAGGTCAGCGGCACCTCGAGGTTCTCGTACACGGTGAGGTCGTCGATCAGGTGGTAGGCCTGGAAGACGAAGCCGACGTGCTGCTTGTGCAGCTGGGAGCGCAGCTTGGGCTTCAGCTGGTCGACGCGTTGGCCGAGAAACGAGTACTCGCCGTGGAAGTCGGAGTCCAGCATGCCGAGGATGTGCAGCAGAGTCGACTTGCCGGCGCCCGAGGGGCCCATGACGGTGACGAACTCGCCCTGGCGCACGTCGAGATCCACACGCCGCAGCACGTAGGTCCTGCCGAAGCCGGACTCGTAGTACTTGTCCACTCCGCGCAGCTGCAGCAGCAGCTCGCCGCGAAACCCCGGGTGGCTCGAGGAACTCGAGGAAACAGCGGATCCGGTCGTCGGTTTCGATTCGGTGAGCTCGGTCATTCGCCTCTGCCTTCCAGGATGGATCCAGGTGGTGTCGGGAGGTGGATCTGGTCGTCACAGTCGCGCTGCCCGGGGTCGGGCCGAACTCGAATGTCGGGAGGAGCTGGCCGCGCTTCCAGAACCCTACCCGAGTACGCGCGGGGCGCGGAGCTGTTGCAGAGAGGGGAGAGGGGTCAGGGGTTAGGGGATAGGGGTTGGGGAAAAGGGAAAAGTGAAAAGGGAGAGGGGAAAAGGGAGAGGGGAAAAGGGAGAGGGGAAAAGGGAGAGGGGAAAAGGAAAGCCCTCGTAGGGGGAGGGAACCGGATTGCGGCGCGGGGGCGACTGCATCGCTTCGGGGTCATGGTGATCGCGAGCATCTGTCCTCCTCCCCTACGAGGGGGAGGACATGAGGGTAGACCGTGAGTCTTTGCAGGCTCGACTCACGGTCTTTCGGCTCGCTCACTCCGTTCGCCTCGGCGTGGGTGTGAGGATGGCCCTGGAGCGAGCTCGCAGCTGAGCGGCGACGACCTCCCGGTCTCGCGAACACGCCCGCGCTCCCTCGAGCGACTCGCCCCCACCACGCCTTCGGCCTTCTGCCCTTTTCCCTCTTCCCTCTTCCCCCAACCCCCAACCCTCCTGCCCTCTGCCCCTCTTCGGGCTGCTAGCCTGCCTCCTCCCACGCGCCGCCGCCGCGCTCCCCGACCCCGCCGAGCCATGACCGAGCCAGCACAGTCGAGCCCGATCGCGATCGAGGCGAAGCGTAGCTCCCCAGCCGCCACGAGCCTCTGGGACCTCGCCGTGGCGGGTGCGGCACTGGCGCTGCTGGCCGCTCCGGCATGGGGCCGAGCGGCCGTCTCCCAGGCTGCCGCGGAAGAACAGCCGACGCTGCGCGAAGTGCCCGGCGCTGCGGGCATCGACTTCGTGCACGATGCCGGCGCCACCGGACAGCTGCTGCTGCCCGAGATCACCGGCTCCGGTCTGGCGCTGCTCGACGTCGATGGCGACGACGACCTCGACGTCTACCTGGTGCAGGGCGGCCAGCTGCTCGACGAGGGTGGCGCGGCGCTGCTGCCGGCGGAGCGCCGGACCGCCAGCGATCGGCTCTACCGGAACGACAGCCGCGGCGGCGAGCTACGGTTCGTCGACGTCACCGAGACGGCGGGGCCGCTCTCCCGCGGCTACGGCATGGGCGTGGCGAGCGGCGACTTCGACAACGACGGCCGCGTCGACCTCTACGTCACCAACCTCGGCCCCAACCGGCTGTTGCGCAACGTCGGAGGGCGTTTCGAGGACGTCACCGAGGCGGCCGGAGTCGGCGACGACGGTTGGGGCGTCAGCGCCGCCTTCGTCGATCTCGACCGCGACGGCTGGCTCGACCTGTACGTCGGCAACTACGGCGAGTGGTCGGCCTCCGAGCCGGTTCGCTGCTACGCCAAGTCCAGCCGCCTCGACTACTGCGGTCCGCTGGCCTACCAGCCCGAGCCCGACGTCTTCTATCGCAACCGCGGCGACGGCAGCTTCGAGTCGCGCTACCAGACCGAGCTGCGCAGCGCCCCCGGTGCCGCGCTCGGCGTCGTCGCCTCCGATCTCGACGGCGACGGGTTCCAGGAGATCCTGGTCGCCAACGACGGCACCGCGAACCACCTCTGGAAGCTGCTGCGAGGAGGAACCGGGCTCGAGGAGATCGGGCTCTTCGCCGGCGTCGCGGTGAACCGCTCCGGTCGCCCGGAGGCTTCGATGGGCATCGACCTGGCCGACTACGACGGCGACGGCCACGAGGACGTCTTCCTCACCCATCTCGATGGCGAGACGAACACCATGCTGCGCGGTGACGGCGGCGGCAGCTTCAGCGACACGACGCCGACGAGCGGGATCGGCCCCGACGGATACCGGTGGACCGGTTTCGGCACCGGATCCCTGGACGCCGACGGCGACGGCGACCTCGATCTCCTGGTGGTCAACGGAGCGGTTCGCCTCGATCCCTCGACCGGCAAGGGGGGGGTCGAGGGCATGGGCCAACCAAACCGGCTCTACCTCGCCCGCGGCGACGGCACCTTCGAGCCCACCGATGCCGTCGACCCCGTGCTGTCGCTGCGCGAGGTCTCCCGGGGGTTGGCGCTCGGCGACCTCGACGGAGACGGTGACCTCGATGTCGTCTACAGCAACAACGACGGCCCCGTCCGGCTGCTGCGCTCGTCGGTCGACCCTGAGCTCTGGTGGGGCGTCGACCTGCGCATCGCAGGGCGCCCGGCGCTCGGCGCCCGACTCGGTTTCGTGCACGCGGTCCCGGGTGGAGAGCGCGTCGTCTGGCGACGGGCCCACAGCGACGGCAGTTACGCTTCGGCTGGAGACCCGCGGGTGGCGGTGAGCGCGGCGATGCTCGCGGGATCGGTACCCCGGGCGTTGTTACTGCGCCTTCCAGGCGCCGCCGAGCGCCGTCTGGAGGGTGCGCGGTTGACCGCCGGCGCCTACGTGCGCATCGATTTCGAAGGGCTCGGTACCAACGCCGACGTCCCGGTGGCGGATGCGCCGCCGCGTTGAACGCAGAAGAGGCCCCAGAGGAAGTCAGGGCTTCGCGGCCCCACGAGTGGAGAGGTGATGCGACGATGCACGAGGTGAGAGCTGGCCACGGACGACCTTGGTCGCGGGTGCCGTTGTGGGCGATGCTGGTCGCCACGGTCGCCACGGTCGCCACGGTCGCCACGTCCGCGGCCGCCGCGACATCGACCGGGCAGTCTCCACCGACAACGCCGTCCGCCAGCCAGCCGGGCTCGCTGGTCGACGGCCTTCCGCGCCCTTCGCTCGAAGGCCTGGAACCCGAGATCCGCGGTCAGATCGAGGACGCGCGGGCGGCGGTCGAGCAGCTCGGCGAGCAACACGGGCCGCAGAACCACGCCCGCGCGATCGGCACCCTGGGCCAGCTCTACCACGCCTACGGCCTGGTCGAGGCGGCGATGCGCTGCTACCAGATCGCCGCTGCCGCCACCGTCGACCTGCAGTGGTCGTACTACCTGGCGCACACTCTGCGCGAGCAGGGCGACTTCGCCGCCTCGAACGAGCACCTCGCAGAGATGCTCCGGCGCGGCGGCGACACCGTCCCCGAGGTGCTCTTCTACCTCGGCGCCAACCTGCTCGAGCTCGGCCGCGTCGACGAGGCGGAGCAGAGCTTCCAGAAGGGGCTCGAGCTGGCCCCGGAAGAGGTCGCCTTCGTTGCCGGGCTCGGCGAGGTGGCGCTCGCGCGCGGCGAGCACCAGCTGGCGGTCGAGCGGCTCGAACGGGCCCTGGCGGCGGTGCCGGCCGCCGACCGGCTCTACTATCCGCTCGGCCAGGCCTACCGCGCTCTCGGTGACCTCGAGAAGGCGCGTCTGGCGCTTTCTCAGTTCGGTGCTGTCGGCATCAAGCCTCGTGACCCGCTGCTTGCCGACCTCGACGCGCTGCGGGTCGGCTCGACGCCCCACACGTTGAGCGGCCGGATCGCCTTCGCGGCGGGACGTTTCGCCGAGGCCGCCGAAGCCTTCCAGCGCGCCGTCGATGCCCGTCCCGAGGATCCCGGAGCACACGTCAACCTGGCCACCGCCCTCGACCGGCTCGGCCGTCGCGACGAGGCGATCGAGCACAACCGGCGCGCCGTCGAGCTGGCGCCCGAGGCGCGCACGGCGCACTACAACCTGGGGGTGCTGCTGCGACTGCAGGGCGAGCATGCCGGCTCGGTGCGCCATCTCGGCGAGGCCCTGCGACTCGAGCCGGAGGACCATCCGGCGCGCCTCGAGCTGGCCGCCACCTACCGTGCGGCCGGCGACCTGGCGGCAGCAGCGGGACAGGCGCACCAGGTCCGCGAGGCCGACCCGCTCAACGAGGAGGCGTGGTGGCAGGAGGCTTCGGCGCTGGTCGACATCGGCCAGCTCAGCGCCGCCCAGCGTGTGCTCGAGGACGGCCTGCAGGCACTGCCTCGCTCGCTGCGGCTGATGCGGGGACTGGCGCGCCTCTACGCAAGCTCGCCGCATGCCGACCAGCGCGATCCCGAGCGAGCCGTCGAGCTCTACTCCAGGCTGTGGGAGGCGGAGCCCAGCGTGGCGAACGCGTTGAGCTTTGCGCGAGCTCTGGAGCGGGTCGGGCGGTGTCCCGAGTCGGCCGACCTGGTCGGCAAGGTGCTGGCGACGAAGGGGCTCGAGGAGGTCTACACGGCGGAGCAGCTCGCGGCGCTGCGACGACTCGAGGAGGATCTCGCCAGCGGCGCGGCGTGTGTGGACTGAGCGGCCTGCGTCGCGCCGCGGGTCGACCGAGATCGTCCTCGAGGCCCAGCCCTACGCCTCTGCCCTCGGACACAGCCGCTCGGCCAGCTCGAGCGCCTCGCGCGCCGACGCGGTGCAGCCGTCGGCGCCGACCTTGCGCCAGAGGTCTTCGGCGCCGCCGAAGGCCCGTCCGCCCACCAGGACCTTGAGGTCGCGGTCGGGCAGAGAGTCGCGCAGCAGCTGGATGGTGTCGCGGATTCCGGGCAGGTGCACCGCCAGAGTGCCCGAGAGGAGCAGCAGGTCGGTGTCGAAGACCTCGATGCCGACGACCAGATCGCGAGCCGGCACATCCGAGCCGAGCAGGATCGAGCGCCAACCGCGGAGCTCGAACAGGTCGGTCAGGACGCGCAGCGCCATGTCGTGGGCGTTGCCGCTGGTGGCGGCGGCGATCACCGTGCGCTGACGGCCAGTGGGCTCATCGGAGATGGCGCGCTCGCGCAGGGCCGACTGGGCGCGGTGCGCGAGCACCACCATCGACCTCTGGGTCGTCGAGGTGCAGAAGTGTTCCTGGGCGATGCCGATCTCTCCGCTGTGCCAGAGCTCGCCGATCTCTCGCTGCGCCGGCACCAGCACGTTCTCGTAGAGGTCGATCGGATCGGTGCCGGCTTCGAAGGCGTCGACGATGGAGGAGATCGCAGCCTGGCGGTCTCCTCCGAGCACCAGCTCGACGTAGCGCCAGGCCAGGCGGTCGGCGGGTGCCAGCCGCTGCACGCTCGGAGTCGATTCCGCCAGGTGTCGGGTCGCCTGCAGCAGGTAGTCGCTGGCGACGCCGCCGATCGGCGCCGGCAACTTCTCCTCGATCACCTCGCGCATGACCTCGAGCGAGCGCGCGAGATCCTCTTTCTCGAGTCCGCGCAGGTCGAAAGCGCTGTGCGACCAGCGCACCTCGTCGGCGAGCAGGCGCGGTTCCTCGAGCAGGAGCGCGGCGCGCAGCTGCAGGAAGCGCTGGTGGGCGTGGGCCTTCCAGGCGTCGAAGTCGCGGCCGCCGTCCTCTCCGGGTGTACAGAGCTCGGAGGCGACGAAGCCGGCGAGCGACGAGGCGCTGTTGCCGATCAGGGTGGCGGCGAGCTGCGTGGTGGAGCTCATCGTAGGACCTTCGTTCTTGGCGGGGATGGGTGGCGGTGGACCTGACATCGATCCAGCTTGGAAGAGGAGGTGAGGTCGCCCGCTGGAGGTTGCCGGGAGCCGCAGTCCATGGGAGCGGTCGATCGGATTCTACGTTCCCGGTTCGTCCCCTCTCCAGCGCCGGTCCTGCACCTCGGTGCTGGAGCCCGCGGCGCTCACTCCGAGCGCAGCGCGTCGAGCTCGCGTCCGACCTCCTCGGCCGCCGCGGTGCGCTCGGCGAAACGGGCCATGTCGCCGCCGCGCTGTGCCGCCTGGGCCTGCTCGAGCAGCCGTCGGTACCTGGTCTCGAGTCGTCGCGCGCGCCTTGCGTCGAGCCACTGCCTGATCATCGGAGCCTCCTCTCCCTCAACTGTGGATTCGGGGCGCGCGGGACCTCCACTGGAGCTCCAGGCGCGGCCGCGACGAGTGGCGCCAGGCCATTCCGTCCTCGGGCGCAGGGAGCTTCGCCAGCCGACGGTGGCCGGATGCGGGCTGCTGGCCCTGGCTCGTCTGCTTCAGGGCTCGTCGGTGCGAACCCGCACCGGGAACGGCGGTCGCACCGGTCGACTCGGCGGCGACGCCTCGAGCTGTTCGAGCACGATCTCGATCGCCTTCTCGAGCTGCGGATCGCGCCCAGCCGCCACCTCAGCCGGCCACTGCTCGACCTCGACGTCGGGCGGCACGCCGACGTTCTCGACTCCGAAGCCCTCCTCGGTCCAGAAGGCGAGGTTGGGCGCCGTGACGAAGCCGCCATCGATCAGCACCGGGAAGCCGAGGATGCCGACCAGGCCTCCCCAGGTCCGCTTGCCGACGAGGGTGCCGAGCTCGAGCCGACGGAACATCCACGGCAGCAGATCGCCGCCGGAGCCGGCGGTCTCGTCGATCAGCATCACCTTGGGCCCGTCGATCGCGGCGCTCGGGGTGCGCAGGTCGCGTCCGTAGCGGGTCGCCCAGCTGGCCAGGTGCTCCCGGCGCAGGTGGTCGATCACGTAGTCCGCCACCTGGCCGCCGCCGTTGAACCGCTCGTCGACGATGATCGCCTGTTTGTCGACCTGGGGGTAGAAGTAGCGCTTGAAGTACTCGTGGCCGAGGCCCGCGGTGTTCGGCACCCAGACGTAGGCAACCCGCCCGTCGGTGGCTTCGTGCACCCGACGCAGGTTGCCCTCGACCCAGGCCCTGCTGCGTAGCGCCGCCTCGCTGGCGACGGGTGTCACCCGCACCGTGCGTGCGTCCTCTCCGCGTGGATCACTGGCCAGGGTGATCTCGACGCTCCTCCCGGCCGTGCCCTCGAAGGGCGCGTAGACGCTCTGCGCCGAGGTGAGCTCCGCACTGTTCACCGCGATCAGGTACTCACCCTCTCGCGCTCCCACGCCCGGTTCGGTCAGCGGCGAGCGCAGCTCGGGGTTCCAGTTGAGCCCGGGGTAGAGGCGCCGGATCCGATAGCGGTCGCTGGAGATCTCCCAGTCGGCACCGAGCAGTCCGCCGGGAACGCTGTCGCTCTCCGTGCGCGCGTCGCCACCCCCGAGGTACGAGTGGCCGACCGCGAGCTCGCTGAGCATCCACTCGAGCACCCGCCCGAGGTCGGCCCGCGTGGTCAGGTGGGAGAGGAACTCGGAATAGGTCTCGCCGATCGCGTCCCAGTCGGCTCCGTGCATGTTCGGGTCGTAGAAGTAGTCGCGGTTGATCCGCCACACCTCGCGCAGGATCTGCGCCCACTCGGCCGGCGGGTCGACGCGGACCCGCAGCTTGCCGACGTCGAGCGCTTGCTCGCCTGGGTCGATCGGCTGACCGAGGGGGGAGATGCCCCAGCCCGAGGCCGTCGCCCAGAGCAGGTGGCTGCGGTCGGGCGACAGCGCGAAGCCCTGCACGCCTTGCGTCAGCGCTTCCTCCTCTCGCCCCTCGATGTCGTAGCGCACCAGCTCGGCCCCGCCGCTCGCGTCCGAGCCCTGGCGCAGCACGTAGAGGGCGCCGTCGGCCGCCTGCAGCTGGCCGTAGTTGGCCGGCGCCATCGGCAGGGCGACGATGCGCTCGTCGAGGCGCTCGAAGTCGATCACGACTGCGGCAACGCCGTTCTCTCCGTTCTCCCCTTCCTCGGATTCGCTGTCCGCGCCGTCTTCGCCCTCCGCCCCCTCGTCCGCGAGCTCGACCTCGTCGCTCTGCGGTGCCAGCGGCGAGGGCTCGCCCTCGGCGAGGACGACCACGTAGACGCTCGAGGTGCGCTCCATGTCGGCGTTGGACATCGAGAACCAGTGGTTCACCGGGCCCGCATCGGTCGAGGCGAGCAGGTAGAGGTACTTGCCGCTCCGGTCGAAGGCCGGCTCGGCGACGTCGCTGAGTCCGTCGGTCACCCGGGTCGAGGCGCCGCTGCGCGAGTCCCAGATCCAGGCCGACGCCACCGCCGCCTCGCTGCTCAGGGTGTAGGCGAGCCATCGCGAGTCGGGCGACCAGTCGTGCTCCAGGGCCCTCAGGGGCTCGGGCCCGAAGCTCGGCTCGCGCGCCACTTCGATGAGCTCGTCGCGCTCGAGGTCGAGCACGAAGAGGGCCCAGGAGTTGTCGATGAAGGACAGCTTGTCGCCGTCCGGTGACCAGCTCGGGTGTTCGTAGAAGCCGGCGCCGCCGCGACTGGCGAGCTCGAAGATCCGCGGCTCGCCGCTGCCGTCCTGCGGCTCGACGTGCAGGCTGTACTCGCCGCCGCGGTCCGAGAAGTAGGCGATGTGACGTCCGTCGGGCGACCACGCTGGCGAGCGCTCGTGCACCGCCGAGCTGCCGGTCAGGTTGCGCACGTCGCCCTTCTTGGCGGGCAGGGTGAGGATCTCGCCGCGGTACTCGAACACCGCTCTCTGGCCGCCCGGAGAGAGACCGGCCGAGCGGATCCACTCGTCGCCGTCGACCCAGCGCGGCCGACGCTCGTCGAGATCGTCGACGAGGGAGACACGCAGCCTCTGGCTGCTCGAGGCTCCCGGTGTGTAGAGGTGCAGGTAGCCCGCCTGTTCGAAGACGATGCTCTCGCCGTCGCCCTGCACCGCGAGGATCGGGAAGTCGTCGAAGTCGGTGTGCTGCTGCACCGGAGAGTCAGGGTCGGAGGTGTCCCAGGAGAAGAGGTTGAACTCGCCGGCTCGATCGGAGCGGAAGAAGACCCGCTCCCCGACCCACACCGGCATGGTGTCGTTGCAGCGCCCGATCGGCTGTGGCACCTGCACCACGCCCTGGTCGCCGACGTCGTAGATCCAGATGCGCGAGGTGGTGCCGCCGCGGTAGTTCTTCCACTGGTGGAAGGCCTCCGAGAGGGGCACGTAGGCGATCTTGGCGCCGTCGGGGGAGTACGAGGCGCGCAGCCCGTGCGGGATCGGCAGCTGGGCGGGGAAGACCCCGGAGGAGGGATCGGCCGGGATCTCGAACAGCTGGATGTGGCGGCGGGTGAAGGTGGCCCGCTGCGAGGCGAACAGCACCCGCTGGCCGTCGGGGCTCCAGTCCTCGACGAAGTCGGGATCGGGGTGCCAGGTGAGGCGCTGCGGCACGCCGCCGCTCACCGGTACGACGAAGACGTCGGTGTTGCCGTCGTACTGGGCCGAGAAGGCGAGGAGGCCGCCGTCGGGCGAGAAGCGCGGCAGCCGCTCGCTGCCCTCGTGCGAGGTGATGCGGCGGGCGCCGCTGCCGTCGCGGTCGGCGATCCACAGGTCGCCGGCGTACTGGAAGGCGACGTGGTCGCGGCTCAGGGCCGGGTCGCTGAGCAGCCGGACGTCGGAGAGATCCACCGCCATCGTCGTGCTGGCGGTCGCGGCGCAGAGAAGCAGCGAAGCGCCCACGAGGCGGCGGCCGCCGGCGGGCGATCTGCGAGGCGCGGGGTGGGACGGATCGGCGGCTGCGGACGGTCGGCGGTCGGCATGCGGCATTGGGGGTTGGATCCTCTCGTGCTGGTGTCGAAGAGGACCTCTGGGAAACGCCGAGGAGCGTCGGCCGGCACGGCGCGCGTCACGCTGCGCGCTGCGGGCCGGCGACATCCTCCCGTCGTTCCCGTCGTCCTCGGAGCTGCCGGGAGTATCTCAGACTGCGAGTGGCTCCAGACCGGCCAGGATCGGGCCGGGCCGTTCGATCTCCACCGGGGTCCGGGTGCGCGTCGCGCCCTACCAGGGGATCGCCTGGCCGTCCCAGGCGAAGAACCCGCCGGAATCCGCCGGCTCGGCGGCGACGGCGAGCTCCAGCAGACGGCGGGCCACCGGGCCGGGAGCGAACAGCTGCTCGTCGGGGACCGAGCTCTGGAACGGTTCGCTGAGCGGCGTGTCGACGGTGCCGGGATGGAGCAGCAGGCAGGTCGCTCCGGGGTTGCTGCGACGGAGCTCGATCGCCAGGCAGCGGTGGAGCTGGTTCAACGCTGCCTTCGAGGCGCGGTAGGCGTACCAGCCGCCGAGTCGGTTGTCGCCGATGCTGCCGACGCGCGCGCTGAGCGACACCCAGCGTGAAGCCTGCCGCCGCGGCATCAGTGGCACCACCGCCCTGGCCACCAGCAGTGGTGCCCAGGCGTTGATCGTGAAGACGTCTTCGAGCGCCGCCCGGCGCAGATCGGCGAGCCGCCGTTCCGGCGCCAAGGGGGGCGTGGTGTCCTGGTCGTGCAGGCGGCCGCAGGCGACGAAGACCAGGCGCGGTCTGGCCGACGCCCGTACCATGCTCTCGGCCGCCGCCTCGATCGCTGCGTCGTCGCGCAGGTCGACCGCCAGATCGATCCGTTGCGCAGGAGCCGTCGGGGCGCCACCCGGAGCCGGCCCCCCGCGCCGCGACCAGGCGAAGACGCGGCCGACGCCGGGCGCGGCGACCAGCTCCGCCACCAGGGCGGCGCCGATGCCGCCGCTGGCGCCGACGACGAGAGCGTCGACGCCGGGGTCGGCCCGGGAGGCGACCAGGTCGTTGGGTAGCTCGATCGGACCGGCGGTGTCCAGCGAGCTGCGAGGCGCATCGGGCAGCGAGAGCATCGCCAAGGCCCTTCGCCGGCCGTCGCTGCGCCGGATGTGCCGGAGACGCAGGATCTGCGGGGCGAGCCGCCGAGGATGCGATCCTCGAGGTCGCTCCGATCACCTCGAGACGCTGGCGCCCGGCCTTGGGACCGGGCGCCGACGACGATCAGCCGATCTCAGTGCTCCCGACGGTCGTTGCGCGGACGATCGCGGCGTCCGCGCTCGGGGGCGGAGCCGCGGTCCCATTCGAGGAAGGGGTCCCCGCCGCCGCGACGCTGCTGTCGGGGGCGGGCGGACTCCCGGTCGAGGGCTGCCCAACGGTCCTCGCGCTCGCCTCGCCGGTTCTGCTTGCGGCGACGGCGCGAGTCGGAATCGTGACGGGGTGCACGGTCGAACGGGTCGGACTCGGAGTCGAGGTCGCTACCGTTCCAGTCGAGTTCGTCGGCACCGTAGGAGGTGTAACGACTCTGACGCATCAGCTGATCATCTCCTGTGGCCTGCGCCGTGAGATGGGCGCGGGCGGCTCGTGCGGGCAGGTGATCCGCCCGCTGCGGCGACAGGCGGTGGATGGAAGAGTCGTGCCATGTGCGGCCGAGTCTGGTTGCCGGCTCGCCGACAGCCCCGCGCGCCGGCGCGCGCGGTCGGCGACCGCTCGGCGGCCCCCAATCGTCGTCCTCGCCGGAGGACGACTGTCGCGGCCGGTGGGGACGGGGCGCCCTGCCTGCTCGCGGCTTGGCGAAGTCGGGTGTTCGATGCCGATCGGCGGAAATTCGGTACCGAGGACCCGGAATCCGAATACCGGTCGCGGTTCGCCTCAACCGACCAGGCGCGGCAACCAGAGGGTCGCCAGGCTGAGCGCCATCAGGAAGCCACAGAGGTCGGTGACGGTGGTGAGGATCGGTCCGGAGGCGAGAGCGGGATCGAGGTCGAGTCCGCGCAGGACCAGCGGCACGACGCCACCGATCGACACCGCGACCACGGTGTTGGCCGCCAGCGCCAGCCCGACCACCAGGGAGAGGAAGAGGTTGCCCTGCCACAACCAGGCCGCGGCGCCGAGCAGCAGTCCCAGCACGGAGCCGTTGAGCAGCGCCAGCGAAGACTCCTTGCGCCACACGCTGAAGGCGTCCCGCGGCGTCGCCAGGCCCAACGACAGCTCACGCATCGACACCGCCACCGCCTGGTTGCCCGAACAGCCCGACATGTCCGAGATGATGGGCAGGAAGGCGGCCAGACTGATCACCGCGGCCAGGGTGTCCTGGTAGAGCGCGATGACGCTGGCGGCGGCGATGTTCAGCACCACGTTGAGCGACAGCCACGAGAGGCGCCGCCGGGAGCGCAACAGGTACGGGAAGGAGCGCAGCTCCTCGCCGCCGACGATGCCGAGGCTCTTGCGGTACTCGTCCTCGCTGCGCTCGGTGAACGCATGTTCGAGGTCGGAGCGCTGCACCACCCCGAGCAGCCGGCCGGCATCGTCGACGACCGGCAGGCCGAAGAAGGAGTGGCGGGTGAACAGGTCCTCGAGCTCGTCCACCGTCGCCGACACCGGCACACTGATCAGATCGGGGAGCATCGCTTCGGCCACCGCCGTCTCGGGTGTCGAGAGCAGCAGCTCGCGCAGTGGCAGCACGCCGAGGAGGCGTCCCCCCTCGTCGATCACGTGCAGATACTGGACCTCGAGGTCCCGGTAGGCGTCGGCGTGGCGCTGCAGGTCGGCGGCGACGGCGCCGACCGTGCTGCCGGCCTCGTAGCGCAGCACGTCCTGCACCATCAGCGCGCCGGCGGTCTCGTCGGGATAGTCGTAGAGCCGCCGGACCGCGACGGCGCTCTCCGTCTCCATGTGGGAGAGGATCTGCTCGACGCCGCGGACGTCGATCTCCGACAGCAGTCCCGCCTGCTCGTGGTGGGGCAGCTGCTCGAGGATGGTCGCCGCGTGGTCCGGCTGCAGCTCCTCGATCAGCGCCGCCGCCTGCACCTCCGGCAACTGGGTGAAGATCGCCGCCGCCCGGTCGGGCTCGGCGAGCTCGAAGAGGCGCCCCTGCTCGGCGCTCGGCAGGGTGGCGACGGCACGGGCCAGCTCGGAGGGCTGGAGGTGCTCGATCGCCTCGAGCACCAGCGCGGCATCGGGGGACTCCTGCAGTGCCTCGAGGACCTGCCGACGCTCGAGCTCGGCGGACGGACGATCTGGCTCCTGCTCGGGCATCGCGGCTCACCCCCTCTGAACTTCGGCCCGTCGGACGAGCGCCCGACGGGCCTTCTTGCGGACACGGGGCCACGCCAGGTGATCCCCGAGGTCGAGGATAGCGTCGCCCCGAGCGGAGCGACGTCGTCAGCTGATGGCGCCGAGCAGCGACCAGGCCTCGTTCGGCAGGGCGCGCGAGACGCCGCGGGTGGCGAGCTCGACCTCGAGCTCACCCGCCTCCTGGCAGGGAACGCAAAAGGCGGTGGCTGGCAGTGCGGCCAGGCGGGCTTCGGCGATCGGTGTGCCACAGCCGTCGCAGATCCCGTAGCCGCCCAGCTCGATGCGCCTGAGCGCGATCTCGACGTCGTGCAGCTTGCGGCGGTCGAGCTCGCCGAGGGCGTGCAGCACCTCCTCGGGAGCGTCGCTCTGAGCCTGGTCGACCAGGTCGGAGTAGAGCTGCTCGTGCAGTCTTCCGGTGGCGGCGTTCAACGAGCGCACCTGTCCCTGCAGTCGCGAGCGCTCGACCTCCAGCTGCTGGCGCTGGGTCTCGACGAACTTCGGGTCGCGTACCGCCGTGGCCGCCACGGCAGTCGGGCGGGCACGCTTCGAGATCAACATCGGATTCGAACTCCTCGACGACCGGAACCGCTTCTTCATCGCACTCTCCGGGCACTCCGCCCGTGTCGGGCCGGTGGGTTGTCCGCCGCCTCCAAGGCCCCCGCACGACGCGGGATGCTGGAGAGGTGGGCGCTCGCGCGTAAGCGAACCACGTGCCAGTCGACGGCGTGGCCGCCGCCGCAGCCCTCAGTCGCGACTCTCCGTCGGCGGCTCGGCGCCGGGCCGTTCCCGCGCAGTGGCGCAGCCGCGGTAGTCGCTCTTGTCGAGCCGGTGGCGGCGCATCTTGTTGTAGAGCGTGCGCGGATCGATGCCGGCGCGGCGCGCGGTCTGCGCCAGGTTGCCGCCGGTGTCGGCGAGCAGGCGCTCGAGGTAGAGGCGCTCGAGTGGCTCGACGGCCCGTTGGCGCAGCGCCTCGAGGTCGCAGTCGACGCCCAGCCCGAGGGCCCGCCAGGCGAGCTCGGTGGGCGCGGCGCCGGCGCCGCCGGGGTCGTCGGCCCCTGAGCCCGAGCCTGAGTTCGACCCGGAGCCCGGGTGCCGTTCAGGCGCTGGGTCGTTCGTGGCGACGATCTGGCGCGGCAGATGTGTCGCGTCGACGGTGCCGCCGCCGGAGAGCAGGTCGGCCCGCTCGGCGACGTTGAGCAGCTCGCGCACGTTGCCTGGCCACGTGTACTCGCGGAGCGCCTGCGCGGCAGCCGGAGTGAGCGTGCCGTCGACCTCCTCGGGCGGCTCGTCGCGGGCTCGACGGAGCCGCTCGAGGTGGCCGCGGAACAGCGGCAGGATGTCGTCGCGTCGCTGGCGCAGGGGTGGGATCTCGAGCGCCACCACGGCGAGTCGGTAGTAGAGGTCCTCGCGCAGTCCGATCGCCTCGGCACCCTCGCCGCCACGCACGCGGTTGGTCGCCGCGAGGATCCGCACGTCGACCGGCAGGGAGCGCTCCGAGCCGATGCGCCGCACGGTGCGGTCCTGGAGCACGCGCAGCAGGCGCGCCTGCAGCGCCGCCGGCATCTCGCCGATCTCGTCGAGCAGGAGGGTGCCTCCGTGAGCCAGCTCGAAGTAGCCTCGACGGGCGCGATGGGCACCGGTGAAGGCGCCGCGCTCGTGGCCGAAGAGCTCGCTCTCGATCAGCGACTCCGGCACCGCGGCGCAGTTGAGGGCGACGAAGGGACTGGCGCGGCGTGGAGAGGCGGCGTGGATGGCGCGCGCCAGCCACTCCTTTCCCACCCCGGATTCGCCGAGAAGCAGCACCGAGCTCGCCTTGGGGGCGACCCTGGCGGCGACCTCGAGGACCTCGGCGAATTCCGGACTGCTGGTCACCGCGGCGCGGGCGCGCGCACTGCTGAGCACGTCCTCGGTGGCTTCGCGCTCGGCCCTGGCCGACGCCACCGAGATCAGGGCGCGACGCCGGTCGACGATCGCCGCCAGCGCGCCGGCCAGCAGCCGGGGCTCGGAGTCGGGGTCGACGACCGCAAGGGCCCCGGCGGCCTGCAGCTCGGCGACCGGCCGACCGGGGTCGCGGCGGGTCAGCACGACGACCTCGGCCTCGCGTCCCGCGGCGCGCAACTGCTCGAGTCGGCTGCGCACCGACCGATCGGAGCTCTCGACGCTCTCGTCGACCACCAGCAGATCGCTCTCACCACGCTCCAGCTCGCCCCAGGCGGCGTCGATCTCGTCGCGTGCATCGCGCGTCAACCGGCGCAGGTCGACCAGGCAGCCGGCGTTCTCGAGCGCGCCCTGCACGGCCGCGGCCGTGCTGGCGCCTTCGGGCACCAGGACCAGAGTGCGGATCCAGGAGCGGCTCATCGGCTCGGCGGTCCCAGGCTGTCTTCGGTCCTCGCCGCGGATCAGGTCGCAGCGACCGGGATCGACGCGCCCCGGGGGAGCTCGCGCAGCAGGTCTTCCCGGGCATCGAGAGAGGTGAGCAAGGCGAGATGGGCGCGGGCCCGGTCGAGGTTCTGGCCGGGACGCGAGACCCGGAAGTAGAGGTCGCCGCGCAGGTGGTCGGTGAGGAAACGAACGCCGTTCTCCAGCACCAGCAGTCGCGCCGCGTCGAACAGCAGCGGGCGCTCGCGCTCGTGCAGGAGCTCGCCCATCTCGGCGAGGTAGCCGCGGGCGATGGCGCCGTAGAGCTCCGGCTCGACCACGACGCGGTCGAGGTCGGTTTCGTCCTCGGCGCTACGGTGTGCCATGGAACGCACCATCTCGCCGAAGTCGAACAGCGGGCTGCCTGGCATCACCGTGTCGAGATCGATGACGCAGAGCGCGGCGCCGGTGGTCGAGTCGAGCAGCACGTTCGAGAGCTTGGCGTCGTTGTGTACGGGGCGCTGGGTCGCGCCGTGATCGCTCAGCTCCAGCAGGATCGACGCCGACGACGCGTGGGCCTCGAAGCCGTCGATCTCCTCGCCGCAGCCGGCGCGCCGGCCGAGCGCGTCGTCCTCGGCCGCGGCGGCAAGCCCGGCGAAGCGCCAGGGCGTGTCGTGGAAGCGCGGGATCGTCTCGTGCAGGCGGTCGACGGGGAACCCACCCAGCCGGCGCTGGAAACGACCGAAGGCTGCGGCGGCGCTCTCGGCCTGGATCGCCGTCGCGACCTCGAGCTCGGTGCGAGAGCCGGGGATGTAGTGGAAGGCGCGCCAGCACCAGCCCGAGCCGTCGCGCGCCAGGGCGCCGTCGTCGCGGGTCGGAGCCACCCGCAACACCGCCCGCTCGATGTCGGCGACCCCCTCGTCGAGGCAGGCCCGGCGGAGCCAGTCGGTGATCCGGACGATGTTCTCCTGCACCTGCTCGGGGCGCCGGAAGACGTCATGGTTGATGCGCTGCAGGAGCAGCTGCCGGCGCGGTGCGATGGCCAGCCAGGAGACGTTGATGTGCCCGTCGACCACCGGCCGCAGCTCCGCCGAGGGCGGCAGGCCGAAGGCGTCGAGCACCTCCGGTGGCGGCAGGACGCGACTCGGGTCGTGCACGCCCCAGTCTACCGTGCCCTTGATTCTCGGGCGGCGGCTCGGATGCGCCCCATTGCGCGCCGATCTGCGAGGATCTGCAGCGATGAGAGAAGATCCGAGCGGGCGGATCGATCGCCACGAGCCCGAGCAGGGACGAGAACGTCGGCGGAGCGACGACGAGAAGCCGCCGGAGCTCGATCGCGTCTCGCCGCTGGCGACCGTCTCACGTCACGTGACGGGTCTCCTGATCGACCCTCCGCTGCTCGAGCGCAAGGTCGCCGACGCGCGGCGCAGCGCTCGCGGCCGCGACACCCACATCCTGCACGACGGCGACGACGACGTACCGCAGCGCATGCTGAATGCCCTCGAGCCGGGCACCTACGTCACGCCGCACCGCCACCTCACCGTGCCCAAGGCCGAGTCGCTGATCGTGCTGCGCGGCAGCGCCGCGGTGGTGGTCTTCGACGACGACGGCGAGCCGGAGATCGAGGCCCTGCTCACCCTCGAACCGCGGCCGGGCGCCGGAGTGGCCTTCGATCTGCGGGCCGGCGTCTGGCACACGATGGTGGCGCTGGAGTCGGGAACCGTGGTGTACGAGATGAAGGGTGGGCCCTACGACGCGCGCACCGACAAGCAGTTCGCCCCCTGGGCGCCGTGCGAGGGCGAGCCGGGAGCCGCTGGGTATCTGGCGCGGCTCGAGGACGGTCTGCGCGAGCGGTTCGATCTGGCCCCCCGTTCCTGGCAGCCGCCGCCGCGCAGATGAGTCCTGCGGAGCAGGAGGACGCGATCGAGCGCCGCCGTCGACTCTCGGACCCGGCGGTGATCCTCGGAGTGCTCGTGCTGGTGGTCGGCGCGCTCGGCATCTTCGGATTGATCGCGGCGCAGGGCGATGCGGCCGAGGCGCTGCGCCAGACCCAGGAGCTGCAACTGCGCGCCGATGCCCGGACCTTCGAGGCGCTGCTGGCGCAGCAGTACGGCAGGCTGGAGTTCCTGCTCGACCAGCTCACCGGCGCCGCGGTGGCCACCGCCAGCGATCCCATGGCCCGTCGCTGGGCTCGCCTCGATCTCGAGGGCACGCTGCTGCGGTATCTCGACACCAACCCGCCGGTGGTGAGGCTGCGGGTCTCCGCCAACGACGCCGCGCGGGCGCTGGCCGAGCGTGACGAGGGAGTGCCGGTGCTGCGCGATCCGTCGAGCCGACTGCCGTTGGAGCTCGAGCTGCTGCACGGAGAGTGGGCGAACGAGGAGGGCGTGCGGCTGGAGGCATGGGTGGATCCGAGGCGGGTGCTGGCCGATCTCGGCGACGGCCTCGGGCTCACCGCGACGCGCCCGGAACCGGGAGGCGGATCCACGGCGCCGGTCGCGGGTGCGGGCGAGCTTGTGGAGCCGGTGACCAGCTCGTTCTGGACCCGCCCTCTCGAGGCGGTCGTGGTGCAGCAGCCCGGTGGCGTCGGCTCGCCGCTCGACAGCGTCACCGGTTGGTTCCGCGTCTTCCTCTGGTTGCAGCTGGTGCTGCTGCCGGCGGCGCTGGTGCTCGCACTGCTCACCGCACGTCGCCTGCGCCGCATCGCCCGGCTCGAGACCGAGGGGAGGCAGGCGAGGAGGCTCGCCGCGCTGGAGCGCCAGGTCGAGCACTCGGAGCGGCTGGCGAGCCTCGGTCGGTTCGCCGCCGGGATCGCGCACGAGATGAACAACCCGCTCGAAGGGATGAAGAACTACACCCGACTGCTCTCGGAGGATCTCGCCGGAGAGAGGTTGGAGGACCTCGAGCAGCCGCGCATCTGGCTGCAGCGCATCGACGAGGGGATCGAGCGTGCGGCGGGCGCGGTGCGTCAGCTGCTCGACTTCGCCCAACCGTCCGCGGCTGGAGGGCGGTTCGCCAGTCTCGAGCTGGCTGCCCTGCTCGAAGAGACCCGACGCTTCGTCAGCGCTCACCCCGACTGCAGCGGGGCCGTGGTCGAGATCGAGTGTGACCCCGGGCTGACCGTCTTCGGCGACCGCCAGACCCTCGGCCAGCTGGTGCTGAACCTCACCCTCAACGCCTGCCAGGCGCAGGTCGATGGTGGAGCGCCCAAGCGCGTGCGCTTCGTCGCGGCGCCGGCCGATCGCGACGGTCGGGTGCGGCTCGAGGTCCTCGACTGGGGGACCGGCTTCACCGAGGACGGCCTCCAGCACGCCTTCGAGCCCTTCCACTCGAGCCGCGGCTCGCGTGGACTGGGGCTCTCGGTCTGTCATTCGATCGTGCGTGCCCACGGTGGCATGATCGAGTTGACGAACCGTGCCGACGGTGGCGGTGCGAGGGTCGAGGTGGTGCTGCCTTCGCGAGCGGGCTCGCAGGAGCCCGGATCTCCTTCGCACGACCGCCGCCAACCCCTGGGATACAGAGTCGACGAGAGCAAGCAGTGAGTCGATACGAGAGGTGCGCGGCGGAGCCGATCCCGCCGGCCGGAGGCGCTCAGGGTGCCGGCTGACGCCGCACGCAGCGTCGTCCTGGTGGTCGACGACGAGAGCTACGTGCGCGACTCGCTCGAGAGCCTGCTGTCGCGGCGAGGGTTCGAGGTGCGCACGGCGGACGGCGTCGACGCAGCGCTCGAGGACGCGGCACTGGCCGGCGTCGACGTGGTGCTGAGCGATCTCAAGATGCCGGGCCGCGACGGCCTCGAGCTGGTGCGCGAGCTGGCCGAGGAGGGGCCACCGGTGGTGATGATGACCGGCCATGGCACGGTCCGCTCGGCGGTCGAGTGCCTGCAGGCCGGCGCTGCCGACTACGTGCTCAAGCCGACCGATCCCGACGACCTGGTGATCACCCTCGAGCGCTGCATGGCGACGGCGCGCAGCGAACGCGAGCTGCGCTACCTGCGCTCCCGCGCCTCCGGCGCCGAGGACGGCGCCGACGAGCTCGATCCGCTCGGTGAGGCGCCGGCGTGGCGCGCCGCCGTCGAGCTCGCCCTGCGTGCCGCCGAGACCGACGCACCGATCCTGCTGCAGGGCGAGACCGGGACCGGCAAGGAGGAGGTGGCGCGTCTGGTGCACCGGCGCAGCGGCCGCAAGGCGCAGCCGTTCGTCGCGGTGAACTGCGCGGCGCTCCCCCCGGAGCTGTTCGAGAGCGAGTTCTTCGGCCATCGGCGAGGTGCCTTCACCGGCGCCGTCGAGGCGAACGACGGCCGGCTGCGGGTCGCGGACGGCGGCACCATCTTCCTCGACGAGATCAACTCGCTGCCGCCGGCCAACCAGGCCAAGGTGCTGCGGGTGGTCGAGGACGGCAGCTTCGAGCGGGTCGGCGAGAGCCGGCCGAGTCGGGTCGACGTACGCTGGATCTGCGCCGCGAACAGCGATCTGGAGGCCGACGTCGCTGCCGGCCGGTTCCGCGCCGACCTGCTCTACCGGATCAACCTGGTGACCGTCGAGCTGCCGCCGCTGCGCGAGCGACGTGAGGACGTCGAGCTGCTGGCTCTCCACTTCCTGCGCCGTGCGGCGCGCCAGCTCGGCCGCCCGGTGACCGGCCTCGGCGAGGGCACCCTGGAGGAGCTGCTCGCGCACGGCTGGCCCGGGAACGTGCGCGAGCTGCGCAACGTGATCGAACGCGGTGTGCTGCTCGAGAACGGAGAGCTGCTCACCGTCCAGAGTCTGCCGCCGCTGTCCAAGGTGGCGCCGCGAGGCGCCAGGGCGGCGGCCGAGTCCGAAGCGCACGCGGACACCCTGAACCTCTCCGAGGTCAAGGCGGCGGCGGAGCGCCGGGCGTTGCGGGAGGCGTTGCGGCGCTCGGGCGGCGTGCGCAAGGCGGCCGCCGAGCTGCTCGGCGTCGACGACCGGAACCTCTCCTACTACCTCAAGAAGCACGACCTGCAGGACTACCGTGGCGGCAGTTGATGCCGTCGTCGCCCGGCCCAGCGCCGCCGGTCGCTGCCGCCTCGTCTGGCCGGCGGCGATGCTCCTGATCGTCGGTCTGTCGGCCTGCGAGGCGCCCGGGTCGGGGCCGCAGGCGGCCGGCGAGGCTCCCACTTCCGAGACAGTGGATCCGCTCTTCGTCGACGACACCGTGCGCAGCGGTGTCGACTTCGTGCACCGCAACGCCAGCACCGAGGAGCGCTACCTGCCCGAGACGATGGGCGCCGGCGTCGCCGTCTTCGATGCCAACGGCGACGACGTCGCCGACCTGCTGCTGCTCAACGGGATAGCGGTCGACGAGCTGGGGAGGGAGGGGCAGCTCGACGGCCCAGGGCCGGCGCTCTATCTGGGCCGCGGCGACGGCACCTTCGAGGACCGTTCCAAGGGCTCGGGCCTCGAGGCGCCGCTCTTCGCCATCGGCGTCGCGGTCGGGGACCTCGACAACGACGGCGACAACGACGTGGTGCTGACCACGCTCTCCGGCGAGCGCCTCTTCCTGGGCCGCGGCGACGGTCGCTTCGACGACGCCACCGCCGGGTCCGGTCTCGGCGGCCCCGGCTTCGGCTCCAGCGCAGCGCTGCTCGACTACGACCGCGACGGCCTGGTCGACCTCTTCGCAGGCCGCTACGTGCGCTGGTCGCCGCAGAGCGACATCCCCTGTCGACTCGACCGCAAGCAGCGCAACTACTGCACCCCGGAGGCCTACCCCGCGGTGGCGAATCGGCTCTACCGCAACCTCGGAGGCGGCCGTTTCGAGGACGTCTCGGAGATCTCGGGGATCGCCGCGCTCCCGGCCAAGACCCTCGGTGTCGCGGTCCTCGACCTCGAGCCGGACCTGTTGCCGGATCTGGTCGTGGCCAGCGACACGGCGCCCAACCAGCTGTGGCGCAATCGCGGTGACGGCACCTTCGAGGAGATCGGGATCGAGGTCGGTATCGCGCTCGGCGCCTCGGGGAGCGCGCGTGGCGCGATGGGCGTCGAAGCCGCCGACCTCGACGGCGATCTGCGCACCGATCTGGTGTTCGCCAACTTCGCCCAGGAGATGGCGAGCGTGTATCGCGCCAGCGAGCTCGAGGTCTTCCTCGACGAGGCGGCGCACCGGGGGGTCGGGCTGCCGACCCTGATGCCGGTGAGCTTCGGGTTGCTGGCTCGCGACCTCGATCTCGACGGTTGGATCGACCTCGTGTTCGCCAACGGGCACATCGAGCCGCGCATCGCGGCGCTGCAGCCCGGGCAGAGCTACGCCCAGGAGCCGGTCCTGCTGCGCGGCTCGGGAGCAGGGGGATTCGCCCCGATGGCGGGCGGCGCTCCGTTCCAGCAGGCGTACGTCGCGCGTGGACTGGCCAGCGGCGACCTCGACGGCGACGGAGATCTCGATCTGGTGCTGACCCAGAACGGCGCTGCGGCGCGGGTGTGGAGCAACCAGGCGGCGGGCCCGTCGGCCCGCGCGCTGCGCCTCAGGCTGCAGGGGGCCGCGAGCAACCGCAGTGGCTTCGGCGCCAGGATCGAGCTGTCGCTCGGCGGGCGCGAGGTGTGGCGATGGCTGGTCGGCGGAGGCTCCTACCTCTCGGCCAGCGAGCCGGTGCTGACCGTCGGCGTCGGCGCGCTCGAGAAGGTCGAGCGGGCGACCCTGGTCTGGCCGTCCGGGATGCGGCAGGAGCTCAGCGACCTGAGCACCGACCGGTTGCACGTGATCAACGAACCGGCGACGGCGGCATCGGATCGGCCGCGGTCGGCAACCGGACGATCGACAGCGCTGGAATCGACAGCGCTGGAATCGACGGGGCCGGAATCGACAGCGCCGGAACCGACGCCGAGCTCGATTCCGATCCGATCCGGAGGAGGCAGCGATGCATCGCAGAGGTCGACGAGGTGAAGGTCCAGGGTTCGGCAGGCGGCTGTGCGGCAGCTGGTGGTGGGGGCCCGCGGCCTGCGGCGTCACCGCGGCGATCCTGCTCGCGGCGCCGTCGACCGGATATGGAGCAGCCGGCCAGCCGCCGACGCGAGAGCCGGCATCACCGGAGGTCGTCGTGCCCGACGTGCTGAAGACCGCGAGCGAGGTCGTGGTGCTGGGGCGGCTGGCGCGCGAGCCGATGCTGGCCGAGCTGTCGACCGGCGAGCTCTTCCTCGCCGGCTACGGAGCGCAGTCAGCGACTTCCAGCCACCCCGACCAGGCGCCTTTCCTCTGGCGCAGCGACGACCGCGGCGCGACGTGGGAGGTCGTCGACGTCGGTGGTCCGGAGACCGGTGCCCGCGGCAACTCGGACGTCGACCTGGCCGTCGGCCCCGAAGACGAGCTCTACTTCGCCTCGATGGGCTTCGACCGCACCACCTTGCGCGGCACCCACGTGGCCGTCGGGGTGAGCCTCGATCGCGGCAGGAGCTGGCGCTGGAGCGAGCTGTCGCGCACCGAGCTGGACGACCGCCCGTGGGTGGTGGTGACACCGGATCGCGTGGCGCACGCGGTGTGGAACGACGGCTCCGGCGTCGCCTACGCGCGCAGCGAGGACCGCGGTGCCAGCTGGCAGGAGCGACCGCGGATCCACGATCAGGGCGGGTCGAGCCACTTCGCCGCCGGACCGGCCGGCGAGCTGGCGGTGCGCATCTCGCCGCTCTCGGCGTCCGGCCATCGCTTCCACGAGGGCGCGGATCACATCGCCGTCAGCACCGACGGCGGTGCGAGCTGGACGCTGCACGCTCCGCCCAGCCGGGCCGAATGGCCGCGCAACTTCTTCGGCCTGGCGGCGACGCCGCGCTGGGTCGAGCCGCTGGCGTGGACGCCGGACGGTCAGCTGCTGCACCTGTGGGGCGAGGACGGCAGCCTGCACCTGGCGGGATCGGTGGATCGGGGCGCCAGCTGGACGACCACGGTACTGACCGGCGCCGAGGCGGCCGCGCCCTTCTTCCCCTACCTGGTGGCATGGGGCGAGCGCGCGGCGTTC
The DNA here is from genome assembly GCA_003388555.1 of Acidobacteriota bacterium. GTDB lineage: Bacteria > Acidobacteriota > Thermoanaerobaculia > Multivoradales > Multivoraceae > QQVD01. The sequence goes on from QQVD01000037.1 coordinate 185,778, forward strand.
TCCTGGTGGTCCGGCCAAGGCGAGAGCCTGCGGGCGCACATCGCCGTCGCGCAGCGGGGCGACGGCGGCTGGCAGATCGCCGCGCGCAGCGAGGCGCTGGAAGTGGATGCCTGGCGGGCGCCGCCCGGCGCCGATGCGTCGTCGGCGATGCGCGAGACCGGCGGTGAGTACCTGCCACTGCTCCCGCTGCGCGGTGGTGGGCTCGCCGCCGCCTACACGGTGCAGAACGCGCCGCGAGACCGCTTCGGCTTCGTCTTCCGGCGCTTCGACCTTCCGAAGTAGGTGCCGAGCGCAGCTGCGCGCCCGTCGCCCGGGCCTTCCGGCGTCGCCGCCGGTGGGCCGTGCAGCGCTGTTCCGGTACAGTGAGGGGTCTTCATCGCAGCAGCCGCCCCTTCGGGGGCGGTGCCCCGCACCGTGTGCCGCGGCGGCGCCGACCCACCGAGCGCAGGTGCGGCAGAGAGGGAGACGCCATGGAAAGACCACGCCTCGCCCGCGACATCATGGTCACCGACCTGGTGACCGTCGGTCCGCACACCCAGGTCTACGAAGGCATCCGGCTGCTGCTGCGCAACGGCATCACGGGCGCGCCCGTGGTCGACGAGGAACGTCGCTTCCTCGGCATGCTCTCCGAGCGCTCCTGCCTCAAGGTGCTCACCGTGACCGCCCAGCTCGCGGCCGAGACGGGCGCACCGCCGATCACCACCTGCGCCCGCGACTTCATGACCACCAAGCTGGTCTCCTTCCGCCCCGAGACCGACGCCCTCGAGGCCATCGAGCAGCTCCTGCGGCGCCGCATCTCGGGCGCCCCAGTGGTCGACGAGAACGGTCGCCTGCTCGGCGTCTTCTCGGAGCGCTTCAGCATGAACGTGCTGATGGCCTTCGCTCACGACCGCATCCCCGGCACCGAGATCGGCCCGTTCATGAACACCGACTTCGGGCGCGTCATCGGTCCCGAGGTGCCGCTGCTGGAAGTGGCCGAGAAGTTCCTCGGCACCCACTACCGCCGCCTGCCGGTGGTCGACGGCGAACGCCTGGTGGGCCAGATCTCGCGCCGGGACGTGCTGCGCGCCGAGCACCACCTGACCCGCATCCTGCAGCAGCCCGGATCGCGGCTGCTCGGCACCGACGCCGACGCGCGTCTCAGCGAAGCGTCGCGCCTGCTGGTCGAGGGGCCGATGGGCAGTGGTGAGGTGCACGCCTTCATGCGCACCGATCCGCGCACCATCGAGGAGGACGCGGATCTGCTGCAGATCGCCGGCATCTTCATGAACACCGACTACCGACGGCTGCCGGTGCTGCGGGACGGAGTTCTCGTCGGCCAGATCTCGCGCCGGGACGTGCTGCAGGCGGTGCTGCAACAGATCAGCCGCGCACCAGCGCCCGAGAAGGCGCTCCTCTACCTCAGCGCCCTCGACGAGACGGGAGAGCAGATCCCACGCTGAGCTTGCGGCCGGTTGTCGCCGGATCTGCGGCGCCGCAGCTTCAGGGCGGAGGGTCGTAGAGCCGGGGGTCGAGGGGCTCGAGGCTGGTGCCGAGCTGGCCGCGCCAGAGCCAGAGTCGACGGTCCCCGAGGTCGGCGAGCAGCCGCCGGGTCGATCCGGTGTCGACGTCGTGCGCCCACAGCACCGGCGCGGAGTCGACCAGCGGTGGGTTGTAGATCGGCATCTCGTGGCCGGCGGCCACCAGCACGAGATGCCGCCCTCCCTGCGCCTCGAGGCGGCGGGTGATCTCGGCGCGGACGGTGGCGACGTCGCCGGGGTCGTGGCGGTAGGCCGGCACCTGCAGCACTGTGGCGGCGAGCTGGCCGACGAGCGCGCCGGGTAACAGCGCGGCCGCCCAGCCGGCGCTGCGAGCCGGCCGCGTCACCAGGCGATGCAGTGCCGCGGCCGCCAGCAGCCACAACGGTGCCGTTGCGGGAGCCGAGTAGTGCACGTGGTACGGCTCGACCAGCCCATGGCCGGCGAAGGTCAGCAGCAGCGAGGAGACTGGCACCCAGCTCGGTGGCACTGTCGTCGCACGGCTGCGTGTCGGCCTGGAGATCGCGGGCGCCAGAACCAGCGCCGCGACGAGGAAGGGGCCGAGCAGGAAGTAGAGCGCCTCGGCGCTGCGCCGCGCCGCCAGGTCCGCCGCCACCGGCACCCAGCCGAGGTCGTCGGCGCGCTGCAGGTCGTGTTCGAACTTGTGCAGGCGCCCGTCGGTGCCCCAGCCCTGCCACACGAACTCGCCGGCGAGGGCGGAGCGCTCGGCGTAGACCCGGTGCGGGAAGCGTAGGGGGTCGCCGGTGAGTGCGTGGTTGAAGATCGCCAGGCCGCCGAGCGTGAGCGCGCCGATCAGAGTCATCGGCAGCAGCCGTCGCAGCAGTGCGCCGGCAGCGAGACCGCGGCAGCCGTGGAGGATCCAGACGCCGAGTGGCGCCAACGAGAGCAGCCCTTCGTAGGGGCGGCTCGCAGCGAGCACCGCGCAGCCGAGTCCGACCAGCAGGGAGGCGCGCCAGCTCGCCGTGCTGCGTGCGAAGCAGGCCGCTCCGGCCCAGGCCAGGAAGCCGCCCGAGGCGGCCAGGCTGCCGCCCCAGTAGGTCTGGTTCCAGTAGCTACCCACCGCGAGCCGCAGCAGCAGCAGCGCTGTGGCCGCCGCCGCCCAGCGCGGCGGCAGCCACAGCGCGAAGCAGAGCCCGGCGCTGCCGGCGAGCAGCGCCGCCTGCAGCCAGAGCGAGATCCCGGGAGCGCCGAGCAGCGCACCCGGCGTCAGGCTGAGGCTCTGCGCCGGCGGGTACTTGCTCTGGTAGACCGGCTCGCCGAGCACGTGCAGTGGCACCAGGCCGGGATGCTCGACCGGCGGATTGGTGAGCCGGCCAGCGGCGAAGGTCTCGGCGGCGAGCAGGTAGGCGTGCTCGTCGGGGATCGCCGCGATCGGATGCCCGGCGTGCCACCAGGTGGTGGCGGCGCAGCCGACCAGGGCCAGCAGTGCGGCGATGCCGGCGAGCCGCCGGCCGGCACGGCGCCCGCCGACGAGCGGGCCGAGCGCGGCCAGAACGCGATGCGCAAGACGCTTCGCGCGCCGGGGCCATCCGAGCCCCAGGGCGACTGCGAGCAGCAGCGAGAGGGCTTCACCGACCACAACGAGGTGGCTGGGGAAATCGCTGGAGGGATGCAGCACGGCTCAACCGGAGTGGCAGGGGTGGATCATCGCCGGTCGAGGTCCGCGGTGCTCTTCGCCGGCCGCTCGGCGGCCGGGGGGGCGTCGGCGGAAGAGGCGACGGGGGCCTCGCGGCGCAGCAGGTAGTGCTCCGGATCGAGCGGCACGACCTCCCCGCCGAGCTCGCCGCGCCACAGCCACAGCCGGCGATCCTGCACAGCCGCGAGCAGCCGACGCGTGGCGTCGTCGCCGGCATCGATCGCCCAGATCACGTCGGCCTGCAGCGGCAGCGGCGGGTTCGCCACTGCCATACCGTGTCCGGCGGCCACCAGCACCAGGTGCCGTCCGCCGACCTGCTCGAGGCGCCGGGTGACGGCGACACGGATCGACGCGATGTCGTCCGGGTCGTGGCGGAAGGCGGGCTGCTGGAGCGCCGTGGCCGGGATCTGCAGGACGAGGGCGATCGGCAGCAGCGCGGGGCTCCAGCGCGCCACCGCCGGGGGCCTCCACACCAGTCGCCGCAGGGCGGCCAACGCGAGCAACCAGAGCGGCGCCGCGATCGGCGCCGAGTAGTGCGGGAAGTAGGCCTCGATGCTGGCGTGGCCGAGCAGCACCGTCGCCACGGCGACGGCGGCCGGCCAGAGTGGCAGGCGCCTCGTCGTGGCTGGCTCGTGGATGGTGCGGACAAGGCTCGCTGCGGCCATGAGGAGCGCGACGCAGAGCGCCGGGCCGACGAGGAAGTAGGGCGCCTTGGCGGCGCGCTGGAGCAGCAGCTGCGCCGCGGCGCCGATCCAGCCGAGGTCGTCGGTCGGCACGAGATCGTCCTCGTACCAGTGCAGGCGGCCGTCGGCGCCCCAGCGCTGCCAGACGAACTCTCCCGGCAGGCTCGTGGTGTCGGCGTAGAGCTCGTGAGGAGTGCGCAGAGGCGAGCCGGTGATCGCCTGGTTGTAGCCAGCCAGCGCCGCGAGGCCGCTGCCGCCGACGAGCGCCAGGATCGCGGCGGAGCCGACCAGTCGCCGCAGCGGCAGGCGGCGCAGTTCCAGCGCCAGCGCGACGCCGAGCGGGAGCAGCGAGAGCATGCCTTCGAACGGCCGCGTGCCGGCCAGCGTCATCGCGCCGATCGAGAGCATCAGTGCGCCGCTCGAGGACTCGGGGCGCCGCAGCAGACGCGCGCCGCCGGCCCAGGCCAGGAAGCCGCCGGCGGCGGCGACGCTGCCGCCCCAGTAGGTGTGGTTCCAGTAGCTGCCGACTCCGAGGCGGAGCAGGACCAGCAGCACGCCCACGACGGCCCACGAGGTCGGCATCCAGGAACGGAAGCAGAGTGCGGCGGCGCCCACCAGCAGCGCTGTGTGCAGCCAGAGGGAGAGCCCGGGCTGTCCGAGGACGACACCGGGGAGCAGACTGAGGCTCTGACCGGGGAAGTACTTGCTCTGGTGCACGGGTCGCGCCAGGCAGTGCTGGCCGACCAGGCCGGGATGCTCCACCGGAGGGTTGGTGAGGCGACCCTCGGCGAAGGTCTCGGCGGCGAGCAGGTAGGCGTGCTCGTCTGGACAGCCGGCGATCGGGAAGCCGCCGAGCAGGGCGGTGGTGGCGGCGGCGGCGAGCAGGCCGACGGTTGCGGCGAGCAGCGCCAGTCGCGGCCCGGACATCCCCCGCGGCGCCAGCCTCCGGATCAGGCGTAGGGTGCACAGTCCGGCGTCGCGGCCGCGCGCCGGCAGCGCCGCCGCGATCAACAGCAGCAGACAGAGGCCGCCGGCCTCGAGCAGCAGCACGAGGTGGCTGGGGAAGGCGGTCGAGGTATGCAGCAAGACGCCGCGAGTCTACGGTGACGGCGCACCCCGGCAGCTCCCGCGAGACCGACGAGGCGTGTCGTCCGTGTCGCCCCGGCTCAGCTCTCCCGCTTGATGAAGAAGGCCATCACCAGGCCTTCGGCGGCGTAGCCGAGGATCTCGATGGTGAAGCTGCACCAGGCGAGGTAGTAGGGGAAGCCTTCGATGGTCAGCGGATCGAAGAAGTACGTCGTGCCGACCAGAGCACCGGCCAGCGCGCCGAAGAAGAGACCGCCCTTCGCTCCGGATGCCCAGCATTGGCGGGTCCTGGCGAACAGGATCGCGAGGATGACCGCGGCGAAGAGAGCGACCAGTAGGAAGAAGAGGGGGTTGCTCTCCCCCTGCACGAAGACCTCGGGATACTCCGCGTAGGTCCCGGAAAGCACCACGCCGTGCAGCAGGAAGTTGACCAGGTTGTTGGCGATGCCGCCGACGAGGGCGGCGAGCAGCACTCGGTTCCAGTTCATCGGAGACCTCCTCGGTTGTCGGTCCGCCGTTTCGTCGACGGCCATGCGGACGCCCGCTCCGGACCAGCAGGACCGTGGTCCGTCGGCGCTCGAAGCGAAGACCTCGATTGTGGGGAGAGATGACCAGCGACAGTCTACGCGCACACCCCGAGCGGCGCGATGTGGACGGTCGATGAGAACTCGGGCCGCCGCGAGCGCGTATCGTGTGGAAGACGTCTGCGGATCGGCCGACCGTTCACCGGGTCGGTTCGTCGGGCGGAGTCACGGCGTCGCCGTTGCCCGGGCGACAGTGCCGGAAGGAGCGAGTCATTCCCATGCTCGAGACCCTGATCCAGGACCTGCGGTTCGCGTTCCGCCTGCTCATGCGTCGCCCCGGTTTCACGGCCGTGGCGGTGCTCTCCCTGGCGCTCGGCATCGGCGCCAACACGGTGATCTTCAGCCTGATCAACCAGATCTTCCTGCAGCCGCTGCCGATCGAGGATCCACGGCGCGTGGTCGCGGTCAACACCGTCGACGAACGGGTGGGAGCGGGCTTCGCCGCGGGCCAGAACCCGCTGTCGCACCTCAACTGGCGAGACCTGCGCGAGCAGAACGAGGTGTTCGCCGAGATGGCCGCCTACGACATCTCCGGCGTCGCCGTCACCGTGCGCGAGGAGACCCAGGTCCTGCCGATCCTGGTCGCTTCCGGCAACTACTTCGAGACTCTCGGGGTGAAGCCGGCCGAGGGGCGCTTCTTCGCCGACGAGGAGGACAGTGAGCCTGGCAGGCACCCGGTGGTCGTGCTGCACCATCAGTTCTGGCTCGACGAGTTCGGCGGTTCCCGTGAGGCGATCGGTCAGAGCCTGCGGATCAACGGACAGGCGTTCACCGTCATCGGTGTGGCGCCGCCGGGCTTCGACGGCGTGAACATCGGCTTCGAACCGGCGCTGTGGACGCCGCAGGCGATGAACGCGGTGACTCGTCCGGACGAGGAGCTGAACTGGTACGACGAGCGGCGCGGCCTCTTCCTCTTCGCCTTTGCCCGTCTCGCCGAGGGCGTCGATCTCGCGACGGCCAACGCGAACCTGGCGGTTCTGGGCGATCGCCTCGAGAGCGAGTATCCCGACGACAACCAGGGCCGCGGTTTCGTCGCCCGTCCGATCGCCGAGACGACGGTGTTCAACCGCGACGGTGTGACGCGGGGGTCGGCCCTGCTGATGAGCACCGTCGCGCTGGTCCTCCTGATCGCCTGCGTCAACGTCGCCAACCTGCTGCTGGCGCGGGCGATGGAGCGGCGTCGCGAGATCGCCGTGCGCCTCGCGGCGGGAGTGTCGCGGGGGCGGCTGGTGCGGCAGCTGCTCACCGAGAGCGTCGTGATCGCCCTGCTCGGCGGCGTGATGGGGATCGTGCTCGCTCTGCTGGCCGGCGGCTGGCTCGGCAACCTGCTGGGCAACGTCCCCGGGCTGATCAACCTCGGCCTCGATCTGGAGCTCGATCGCACTGTGCTCGGATTCACCCTGGTGCTGTCCCTCGTCGTCGGTCTGCTCTTCGGACTGATTCCGGCGCTGCAGGCGTCGAAGCCGGAGCTGGTGTCCTCGCTCAAGGATCAGGGAGAGGGCCTCTCGGCGGGGGGACGCCTGAATACCCGCACCGTCCTGGTCGTTGCCCAGCTGGCGCTCTCGATGGTCGCTCTGGCGGCGGCGGGTCTCTTCGTGCGCAGCTTCGCGGCGGCGCAGCAGGTCGACCTCGGTTACGACACCGATCGACTTCTCAGCGTCGGATTCGACCTCGGCATGCAGGGTTTCTCGCCCGAGGAGGGGCAGCAGTTCCTGCGCGAGGTGCGCGACCGGACCGCCGCGCTGCCGGGCGCCGAGCGCGTCGCGGTGGCGCAGGCGGGCCCGCTGCAGGGATCGATCCTGCGCTCGGTGTTGCTCGACGGTGACAGCAGCGAGGAGCGCACCTTCGTGCAGGTCAACGTGGTGGGCCCCGACTACTTCGAGACCATGGGCATCCCGTTGCCGACCGGCCGGGCGATCTCGGAGATCGACCGCGAAGGAGCTCCGGGCGTGGTGGTGGTCAACGAGACGATGGCGCAGCGCTTCTGGCCGGGAGAGAACCCGGTGGGCCGACAGTTCCGGTTCTTCGGCATGGACCCGGTGGAGGTGATCGGGGTGGCGCGTGACATCAAGTACAACAACCCCGGCGAGGATCCCCAGCCCTACGCGTACCTGCCGCTGGAACAGCAGTACGTGACCAACCTGAACCTCGTGGTGCGCAGCGCCGGCGAGCCCGGCACGGTGCTGCTCGCGGTGCAGGAGCTGTTGCGCGAGCGGGTGCCGGACATCGCCCTGCTGGCGCCGGGAACGATCGAGGACCGGGTCGCCGAGGCGCTGGTCGGCCAACGCTTCACGGCGCTCTTCCTGGCCACCTTCGGCGGCATCGCGCTGGTGCTCGCGGCGATCGGCATCTACGGCGTGATGGCCTACGTCGTGCGGCAGCGTCGGCGCGAGATCGGCATCCGCATGGCACTGGGCGCCGAGCGCAGCGGTGTCTCGGGGATGATCCTGCGCCAGGGTCTGCTGCTAGCGGTCAGCGGTCTGGTCATCGGAGTGGCGCTCGCCCTGGTCGTCCTGCGTCTCTTCGCGCAGCTGCTGTTCGTCGACCCGGCCGACCCGATGACCCTTGTGCTGACCGGCCTGGTGCTGCTCGCCGCCGCGCTCGCCGCCACCTGGATGCCGGCGGTGCGAGCGGCCAGGGTGGACCCGGTCAACGTGCTGCGCCCATGAGGTCTCGGCCCTGAAACACCGTCAGTCGCCGCGCGTAGTCGGCAGGGAACCCGAGGCGCCGACGCGCCGCCGATGAACTCCAGCGGAGGGAGAAGGGCGATGACCGAGATCCTGCAGAGCCTGCGGACGATGAACACCGGCCGGCCGGCGGCGCGCCGCAGCGCTACGCTGGCGCCGGTCCTGCTGCTAGCGTTCGCCGTGATGGCCGGAGCGGACAGCGGTATCGAACAACGTTTCGACGTCGGCACTGGCGGCACCCTCAGGGTCGACGCCGAAGGTGCCTCGGTGTCGGTACGCGGTGCCGGCTCGGGCGGCGCCACCGTGCGCATCACGCGCGAGAACGACACCCGGGCGGAGATCGAGGAGGACTACCGGATCGCGATGCGCGCCGACGGCGACGACGTCGAGGTGGTGATCGAGTCGCTGCGCGAGGGGTGGTTCGACTGGGGCCGCAACCGCGGCCTGAAGGTGGAGATCGAAGTGCCGGAGCGCTACGACGCCCGCGTCAAGACCTCCGGCGGCAGCATCTCCGTGCCGCGTCTCGACGGCCGGGTCGACGGCGCCACCTCGGGTGGTTCGGTGAAGATCGGACAGGTCACCGGGCCCACCGAGGTGCGCACCTCGGGTGGCAGTGTCACCATCGAGGAGTCGCTCGGTGAGGTCTCCGCCCGGACTTCTGGCGGTTCGATCCGCATCTCCCGCGCTGGCGGGCCGGTTTCCGCGAAGACCTCCGGTGGCTCGATCACGGTCGACGAGGTCGCCGGTGCGATCAACGCCAACACCTCCGGCGGCAGCATCCGCGCCACCCTGACCGAGCAGCCGGCGGCCGACTGTGTGCTCTCGACGTCGGGCGGCTCGATCGTCGTCGACCTGGCTCCGGGCCTGACGCTCGACATCGACGCGGCCTCCAGCGGCGGCCGGGTCAGCAGCTCGCTCGCACTCGACACCTCGAGCGAGTCGCGCTCCGAGCTCGTCGGCCGGCTGGGTGGCGGTGGTCCACTGCTCAAGCTGCGTAGCTCGGGTGGTGGTGTGACGCTGCGTTCCGGCGAGTAGACACCCGTCACCGGTACCGTGGCTCCGCCGCTTGCGGCGGCGGCACACCTCGTCGTCGACGGCGAGCTCAGTCCGGATCGGTGGGAGCCGGCGACGACGCGGCGACGACGCGCATTGGCTCACTCCAATCGTCGCCGCCGGTGCGCCACCGGATCGAGACGACGCCGCGCAGCGGCAGCGGCCGCGGCCCGGTGACCGCCAGACGGTCGAGCAGCAGCCGGTGCTGGAACAGCGGGCTGTCCGAGAGTGCCAGGCTGGGGGTGGTGGCGGGCGCCGCGCGGCGGAAGGCCCGCACCAGCTCCACCAGATCGTCGGGCGACACCGCGCCCTGCTCGCGACCGGCCGACACCTTCGCCCACGCCGATCCGAGCTTCTGGTAGGTCCCGGCGGCCCAGGCCCCTGACCTGGGCCAGCGACTCGAGCACTGGCGCGCGGGCGGTCGATGTTGGGGCAGCATCGGCCGGGTCCTCGGCGGTGAGAGTCCGTTCGGGCCAGCGGCTTCCGAACACCTGACGGGTTGAGGGTCTGGAGCATCGATCCGTCCTCCGCCGGCTCAGCAGAGCGAACCGGGCCGTCGCCGGGACGGTCGCTGGGTGGGGCTACCGGACGCGCCGCGACTCGTTACCCGCGACGGCGTCCGCCGGTCGGCGCGATCAGCTCTCGTGGTCGGGATGCTGCCGATTGCTCGCGCGGATGCGTTCCCAGTGCTCGGATGCGGCGAAGTCGGCATCCTCGGTGGTCTCGCCGGGGAGCGTGTCGAGCTCGGAGAGCCACGGCAGGCGCGACTCGAGGCCGTACTGGCGGGTCGGTCGCACTGCCGCCGGATCGTCGAGCGAGCCGAGCGTCACGTTGAGATGCGGCGCCGCCTCGCGGTCGAAGATCAGGGGCGTGCCGCAGGCCTCGCAGAAGCCGCGCCGCACCGGCTCGGAGGACTGGAACCAGGAGATCTCGCCGCGCACGACGACGAACTCGCGCTTCTGCGCGTTGGCCAGCGGCATGAAGTAGTTGCCGGCCGCCTTCTGGCACATCCGGCAGTGGCAGACGTGGGCGTTGGTCAGCTCGCCGAGTACCCGGTAGCGCACTGCGCCGCACTGGCAGCCGCCGGTGTAGGGATCGCGGTCACTGCTCTCGACGCGATTCGTCGACGACAGCTCCAGGGTGTCGAACTCACTCATGCAGCGCCTCCCGAAGACCAGATCAGCATGCCACAGCAGGAGTGCGCGGCGTCGCGCCGATTCGGCACCGTGCTCGCGTTCGACCTCTTCCGTGCGCTCGGATCAGCGCGGCGGTTCCTGGCGCTCCGGCGCGGCCGCGGCACGTTCGAGCGCCCGCCGCGCGTTCTCCTCGGCGTCGGGGTTCGAGAGCTCGTTCGGTGCGTAGTAGACGCCGCCGCCCTCCGAGACCTCGCGCACCTTGCTGGTGAAGCGCTGCATGGTCTCGGCCATTGTCGGCAGGAACGACCAATCCTGGCGGTGGTAGTTCCAGCTGTCGGGATTGAGCTCCTGGGCGAGGTCCCAGTAGCGGTTCGCCCTCGCTTCGTCGCCCGCTGCCTTGAAGTGGGCGCCGAGCCGGAAGGCGGCGTCGGCTCGCTCGACGAAGGTGTCGGCGTCGTGGCGAGCGGTGGTCACACGCTGGCGGATCTCCTCCGGGGTGAGCGCGAACTCGCTCTCGGCTCCCTTCGCCACCCAGTCGCGCAGCGCCGCGGTGTAGGCCTCGCCGTCGACGGCGACGCTGCCGAGCGCCATCTTTGCGACGTAGGCGACCTCGGGTGGGCGCACGATGTTGCCCTGCTCGTCGATCCAGATCCCCATCGGCACGTTGACCAGCCGGTAGAGCGAGCTGACCGTGTGCTGCGGGTCGACCAGCGCGGTGAAGGTCACGCCGGCCTTCTCGTAGATCGGCCGCACGACTTCGAGGCCGCCGGTGTCCTGCGCCACCGAGATCAGCTCGAAGCCGTCATCCGCCAGCTCTTCGTACAGTGCCTGCCAACCTGGCAGGTCGAGACGGCATCCTCACCAGGAGGCCCAGGTGACGATCGCCACCTTCCTGCCGCGGAAGTCGCTCAGCCGTCGGCGCACGCCGTCCTTGTCGAGCAGCTCGAAGTCCGGCGCCCGGGCCGATTCCAGGGTGCTGGCGAGCACCACCGGGACGGCGGCGAAGCTCCACGTCTCGGTCTCGGGGTCGTGCACGTAGGCCTGACCGAGGCGCCGCGCCAGCCCGCTGACGTTGAACCAGCCGCGCTCCTGCCGGCGCACGAAGAGCTCGGAGTCCTCGTCCTGGCGCACCGGCACGCACAGGTCGTCGAGGCAGGCGCCCTCGGGCTTGAGCACGAAGTCGTTGATCCGCGTCAGATCCTCGGGCGTCGTCCACAGGTCGTTGGGGTCGGCGAGGACCTCGGCGAGCTCGACGGTACGCCCCGGGTACAGCGCCGTCGCGGCGGGCTCCAGGTTCGGGGCGTTCTGCGCGCCCAGCGGGCCCGCCGCGACGATCGCGCCGAGGAGCGCTGGCAGCACGGCCCTGCACGCCCGCAGGCCCGCGTCGCGAGCAGTGAGAGTGGACTTCGGCATCTGGAGCATCCTATCGGTGAAACGGCCGCACTCGCCCTGAGGCGGCCTCGATCACTCGCCGCCGGCGCTCGACTCGCTGCGCTCCCTGCGGGTGAAGCGCTGCAGGTACTCCTGCTGCTTCTCGGGGCTCAGGTCGTCCCACTCGACGCCGCGCTCCTGCAGCAGCTTCTTGAGTGACTCCGGATCGAGGTTCGGCCGCTGGCGCGGCGCCAGCCAGCCTCCACCCTCGGGCACGTAGCCGGGCTCGGCGTCGGCGTAGGTGAGGAAGCCGAACATCATCTCGGCGGTCGTCGGCTCGCCGAAGCGGACCTCCTCGGTGGGATCCGGGTTGTGCGGGTTGCCCGCCGAGTTGTCCCAGGTGGCGGTGAACTCGACCTCGGTGCCGGCCGGGATCTTCTTGTGGGCCCCCGCCGGGTAGTCGTAGCTGGTCTGCCAGTTGAAGTCGTAGCGCGGCACCTCGAGCAGCACCTCCTGGCTTCCGTCGGGGTAGTGCGCGACGTACCTGGCGGACTTACCGCGCAGGTGCATGTGGGGCAGGATCGAGAGCAGCTCCGAGTCGCGCTCGAATCGGGTGCGGGTGCTGTAGGTGACGTCGTCCTCGCCCGGTGGGATGACGAAGTCGAAGCGCGCCAGCGGGTCCACCACCACGATGTGCTCCGGCTGGTAGCCCTCGGGGTAGAACTGGATGTTCACCCGCGACTGGTCCCAGACTCCGGTGCCGGGACCGGGCTCCTTGTGGTAGTGCATCGACCAGCGCACTTCGTCTCCTGGCTTGAGCAGGGTGCCGTAGCCCTCGGGGTAGACGGACGGCTGGTTGCCGGGGGCGATGCCACCGAGCGGCGGTGCGACGATGTGGTGCACCACCGAGCTGCCGGGCAGGAACTCGATCGACTTCACCCAGCGCGGAGCCGGCAGCATCTCCTCGGTGATCGGGGTGCGGAAGGTGACGTACTGGTCCTCGACCTCGTCCTCGACGAAGTACGGCGGGCCCATCGTCAGCTCGAGGTCCGGTCTGCCCGTGCTGTAGCCGTTGACGGTTTCTGGCCACTCGCGTGGCGGCGGCGCATCGGCTGGGTCGCCCGCCGGGGCGCCCGCCCGGGCCCAGTTCACCAGGGTCTCGATCTGCGCCTCGGTCAGGACCCGCTCGTTCACGAAGACTCCGTGCTGGTCAGGTGACGCGTGCCACGGCGGCATCGTGCGCGCCTCGACCTGGCGCGCGATCGACTTCGCCCAGGGACGGGTGCCTTCGTAGTCGACGAAGGCCATCGGCGCCACCATGCCGCCGAGGTTCGCCCCGTCGGGGCGGTGACAGGTCTGGCAGTTCTCCTGCAGGAGCCCGAGCACGTCGCGGTAGAAGGTCGGCTGGGCGACCGCGGCGTCGGCGTTGGTGTTGGCGGTGGGGGCGGCGAACGCCGCGGGCGCCGCGATCAGGGCCGCGGCGTAGACGGCGAGGTTCAGGACGGGTCGGCTGGCGGTCACGAGGACTCCTCTGCGGTGGGGGCTGCGGTTCGCCCCTGGCGGGTGGATCGTGGTGCTGCCGGCTCAGGCGACCGGCGCGTTGCAGGACGAAACGGGGTGTGGGCAGGAGACGCGCCGACGCGGCAGCCTGTTTCGCGCCCGCCCAGTCGGCGAGGCGGGTGCGAAGCGTTGCGCCCCTGTCTCCTGCACGGTCTGCAGGAGGCTTCCGGACTCCTGTCGGTGTCGAGCTGGCGGTCGGTGGGGCTGGAGGCTTGACATGAAGAGCAGAAAGCTAGTATTACTAGATTCCGTCGAATAACTGCACGGTCCTCTGAAAGGAGTGGGACCATGAGCGCTGACCCCGAGGCGATGCCCTCTGCCACCCCGGCCCCCGGACCCCGGCCGGCCTCCCCCTCACGGCGTCGCCGTCAGCTCGCCAACCTCAATCGGGGCTTTGCCAGCGAACTGCTGCACAACGCCTGGGTCGTGGTCTGTGTGCTCGTCGCCTTCCGCCTCGGTCTCGCCGGGATCGAGCCTCTCGCGGCGACGGTGCTGATCGTCGGCATGCCGCTCTGGGCGGTCGGGTACTACCTGGTGTGCCGGCACCAGGTCCTCACCAGTCGGCACTACAGGCCGCGCCTGGCGGTCAGCGTGGTGACCCTGGTCGATTCGCTGATCCTCTTGTCGTTCATCGTCCTCGACCGCTTCTCGTGGCTCAGCGCCGCGATCATGATCACCAGCCTGGTCCTCAACATGGTCTTCTTCGCCGAGGCGATGGGAGCGCGCGGCGCGATCCTGCGCACAGCGGCGCTGGTGGCGACCTACGGCGTCGCCTTCCTGCTCACTCCCTCTGGCCCACGATCCCTCAGTGGCGAGCAGTTCGTGCTCGTCCTGCTGGTCTTCGCGGTGGTCGGCCTGATGATGGCCGTGGTCGCCCACAACAGCCAGGCGAAGACGCGCCAGATCGTCGAGCTCCTGGCCCGGCAGAAGGAGTACGCCGAGCAGCTGAGCCGGTACAACGCCGAGCTCGAGAAGGCGTCGCTGCAGGACGGCTTGACCGGGGTCGCGAACAGGCGCTCGTTCGATCGCATGCTGGCCGGCGAGTTCGGCCGGGTCGAGCGGCACCGCATCGCGTCGAGCTCGCGGACCGCATCGAAGCCGCAGACCGGGAGGCTCTCCCTGGTGCTGCTCGACGTCGACCACTTCAAGGCCTACAACGACCACCTCGGTCACCTCGCCGGCGACGACTGCCTGCGGCGCGTGGCGGCGGCGATGCAGGGAGCCCTGCTGCGACCGAGCGACCAGCTCGCCCGCTACGGCGGCGAGGAGTTCGCCGTCGTCCTGCCCGAGACCGACCTCGACGGAGCCAAGGTGGTGGCGCAGCGTGTGCTCGACGCCGTGCGCCAGCTCGAGATCGAACACCCGGGATCGAGCGTCGGTCCGTTCGTCACCGTCAGCGCGGGGATCGCCGAGGGTCCCTCCTCCGAGGACGACCAGGTGGCTCGCCTGATCGAGCGCGCCGACGAAGCCCTCTATCGCGCCAAGGCGGCCGGGCGGGCTCGCGTCGCGGTCTCGGATCAGCGCTCGGTGGCCTGAGCCCTGCGTCGACCGGGCCGCTGGATCGCTGCTGACCGCCCCGCGACCGTCGATGCGACCGCAGGCGGAGCCGCGATCGGGGGTGTCGCGAGTGTTCCGCGCAGCTCGTGAATCGACGATCCTGCTGACGACCCGGAGGGCAAGGGGTGCACGGAGTCCTCGGTCGTCGGAACAAGAAACGCGAAGACTGCGTAGGCGACTGCATGAACCAGTCGATTCCTCCGCGATCGTCCCGCCGCCCCGTCATCGAATCCGCAGCTGCCTCTGGCGGGTCCAGCCGCCCCCTGCCATCGGCCGCTGCCTGCCTCCTCTTTCTCCTGGCCGGGCTCTCGGCCGCGGTCGCCGCCCAGCCGGCCTCGTCGGCGTCACAGGACGCTGCTCAGGGCCCGGCAGAACTGGTTCGTAGGCACCTCGAAGCGATCGGCGGAGCCGACGCCCTCGCCGCCCTGCAGACCTTGAGGCGCGTCGGGGCGGTCACTTCGGAGGGAGCGATGGGCAGCTACGAAGGGGTGGCCGAGGAGATCTACGACTACGCCGGCGACCGCGGCTTCGCGACCTTCGATCTCGAGGTGTTCGTCCAGGACTCGGGCTGGGTCGGTGAACGGGGCTGGAAGAACAGCTCGATGGAGGGCCTGGTCGACATCCAGAGCGACGAGCTGACCCTGCTCAAGATGTCGAGCGCCGCCAGCCCGCTGTACTACCTCTGGAAGCTCTACGGCGAAGCGGCCTTCACCGGCGTGGCGCCCAGCGAGTTCGACGGTGCCCCCACGTTCGCGGTGAGTGTGACGAACAGTGCTCTGGTCCTCCACGTCGATCCGGAGAGCCTGCGAGTCGTGGCCCTCGTCATCCCGCAGTTCCTCGAGACCCGGTACGACGACTTCAGAGAGGTGGCCGGCGTCACGGTTCCGGCCACGGTGGACACCGAGATCATCCCGGCCTCGATGAGCATCACCCACCGCTTCGCCGAGCTGCTGCCCAACGTCGAGACCGACCCGGGGCGCTTCGAGAAGCCTTCCGGCTAGCTGCTCCGCCGAGACCGGAGCCCACGACGTCCGCAGCGTAGTCAGTCGCTCAGGCGCAGTGCCGGGTCTCCGAACAGGTGCACGGTCTCGAGGTCACGCGGGTCGGCGCCGGACGAGAGATAGCGCGCCCGCGCCGCGAGCAACAGGTCTCCGAGGCGCTCGTGGCGTGACGAGGCGAGGCTCTCGATCAGTGCCTCGGCGAGCAGCACCGAAGAGCGATGCTGAGTGGTGCCGCCTGCGGCCAGCGCTGCGATCGCGCCACCGCCCGCCGACAGCACCGCCTGGTCGGCGATGCTGGAGGAGGCCGGCACCTCGAAGCGGCCGGCGATGCAGGTGAGGGCGGCGAGCACGGGGGGAACCTCGTTCTGCGGCAGCCAGTCCCCGAGCAGATCCTGCACGGTCACCGCGCCTTCGCTCATCAGCTGCCCCGTGGCGCCGTGGCCGAGGTAGGTGAGCAGCGAGCCCTGGACCGCGAAGAGCCGTTGGGCCTCGGCGCGCGTCGCCGCGAGGTCACCGGCGTGCTGCACGATCTGGCTCGGTCCGCTGGCGGAGGCCAGCATCGCGAGGCTGGCGGCGTCGGCCGGGAAGTCACCGGCGCCGTCGGCGTCGTCGACCAGGAAGGAGTAGGAGGGCTCACGGGCGAAGCCGCCGGAGCGCTCCCAGGAGAGGATCTTGTCGATCGCGGCGCTCGCCTCGGCCGGGGTTCGGGCCGCGATCCGGCCCAGCGAGACTCCGGGCGACGCGAGCGTCGCGTCGGACGCGTAGGTGCCGTCGTGGCGCCCGACGAGAGGCGAAGGAACGCGGTCCAGCTCGCCGTGCGACAGACGGTTGCGCACGTCGTAGTGGGCGTTCCCCAGCAGCAGGACGTAGCGCAGGCGACCCCGTGCAGTGAGACGCTCGAGCAGCAGGGAGAGCGCATCGGCCGAGCGCTCCGAGGCTCCGCTGTCGACCAGATCGTCGAAGGTGACGACCCGGGCGACGAGGCCGTCGCGTTGACGCAGCTCGAGCAGCGGTTCGCTGGCGGCGGCGAGCTCGTCGTCGCCGGCGACGACCAGGTACTCGACGCCTCGGAGTCCCGCCAGGTCGCTCGATGCCACCGGCGAGCCTGCGGCGGTCAGGCTCGCGCCGAGGCCACCGCGGCTGGCGCGGAGCCCGAGAAGGGGGTGGAGTGGCGCGGTCGTCGAGGCTTCGGGAAGCAGCACGAGGCGCTGGCCACGACGTCCCTGGACGGTCGCCTCCAGTCCGCTGGCGCCAGGCTCGAGCGTCAGATCGACCAGCACCGGCGCCGAAGGATCCGAGAGGTCGAGCGTCAGCGGACGCGGCGGCAGGTCCTCGAGGAGCAGGGTCGCGTGGCGGTTCCAGGAGACGTCGAGACGACCGGCGACCGCGGTCGTCCGCCGCGGGTAGGTCACCTCGACCCCGTCGACGTAGACCACGCTGGTGCCCCCCGCGGCAGGAGCCAGAGCCTGCAGCGTGACCTGGTTGATCCCGTCCTGGAGCGCGGCGCCGTCGATGCGCAGGCGCAGCGAGTGCGCGGCGACGCCGGCGAAGCTCGCCAACCCGACCGGCGCTCCGTTCAGGGCCACCTGGACCCGGTGGAAGCCGACGCCGTCGCCGGCGGTGGCGCCGTGCAGATCGACCTGCAGCAGCGCTGCGCTGCCCGCGAGTGCCGGGACGTCGACCGACAGGGTGCGCGCCGGGCCGCCGCCGAGCAACGCGTGCGAGAACCAGAAGTCGTCCTCGCCATCGAGGCCTAGGACCAGGGCGGGAAAGAGGTCCGCCTCCTGTCGCACCGTGGCCTGCACCTGGGTCTGGGCGGTGCCGCCGGTCGATGCGACCCGCCGCTGCATGATGACCCCCGGGCCGAGCGACACGACGTACACGCGCGACGCCGAGCTGGCCCGCGTCGGCCCCTGGACCCAGAAGGCCAGCCCATCGGTTGCCGCGCCGCTGCCGGTTTCCAGGCTTCCAAGCCGGGCCCAGGGCACCTGCCGGACCCCGTTGCGCACGCTGAGGTTGCCGCTGCGCAGCAGGCGGTGGAGCTCCGGTCCGCTGACGCCGAGGTGCTCCGACAGCTGCGCCTCGCCGAGGACGACCAGACCTTCGCCGACCACCTCGACGGCCAGCGATCCCTGCGGCCTCTGTGCATTCGCGGTCTCGGAACGGAGCGCGGCATCCGCGGCGCCGGCGTGGAAGCGAGACGCGGAGGCCGGGAGGAGCCGCTCCAGCTCTTCGCCGGGCGACTCGTCGAAGCCGTCGCTGCCGAAGACGCCGTGCAGCTTCTCGCTGCCGCCCAGCTCGATCTCGCGCAGCACGTAGTCGGCCTGCTCGCCGGCCTCGATGCCGGGATCGGCGACGCGGTACCAGCCGCCCGGAGCGTGTGCCGCCGGCTGGAAGTCGCCGACCTCGACCCAGTCGTCGCCGGTGGAGCGGAAGAGCTGGAAACCGGCGCTGTCGATCTCGGCCGACGTGCTCCACGCCACTTCGCGACCGAAGCCATCGGGCGACGGGTAGGAGCGCAGCGCGGCGACCTCGGCGGCCACCGGGCTGCACAGGCAGCCGGGGCGCGCGCCGACGCTGGCGACCGCGATCGAGGTCGCGGTGCCGCCGGCGGAGCCGGGCTGCGCGTTGTACGCGGTCGCGGTGGTCGCGACGCCGTTGGCCCCACCGGTCACCGAGGTCGCGATCGCGCCGGTCGAGAGAATGTTGCCGCCGCCCCCGCCCCCTCCGGGACCGTGGAAGTCGCCCGCCGTCCACACCGCGTTGCCGCCGCGACCACCGTTGGCGCGCGCCGTCACGCCCGCCATGGCGCCGGCGAGGCAGCTTCCGACGTTGATCGTTCCCCCGGCGCCGCCACCTCCGGAACCGTCCTGGCTCGAGTCGGGAGCGATCGAGCCGTTGGCCGACAGGATTCCAGTGTCGATGATCTGGTCGGCGCGCAGGAAGATGATGCCGCCGCCGCGGGCGCCGTGACCGGGGCCGGCGTTGTTCGAGGTACCGGCGCCGCCGCCGCCGCCGAGCAGGAGGACCGAGGACGAGGGCGCCAGTCCGGCGCCACCGAGACCACCCACCGGCTGGTTCGAGCTCCAGCTGTTGCCGCCGCGGCCGCCGGCGCCGCCGTTGCCGCCGCCGCCACCGCCCGAGTTGTTCGAGTTGGCGCTCACCCAGTCGTTGCCGCCGCCGCCGGCGTTGCCCGGCGCGCCCCGTGCGTAGCCGCCGCCCGGATAGTCGTCGCGCGCCCCGCCGCGGTCGACCAGCGACGTGCCGTCGAAGACGTAGCGCGGCGTGCCGGCGAACCCTTCGCCCTTGGAGGCGTGGAAGGGCACGGTCGAGGCTCGCACATAGTCGGTGTTGCTGTGGCCGCTGCCGCCGCCGAGGCTGCGACCGCCGCCGCCTCGGAAGCCCTGCCCGTCGACCGAGATCGTCTGGCCGTCGAGGTCGAGGAAGAAGCGCACGTCGAGCGCGACGATGCCGCCGAGCGTGCCGTTCCAGGGCGTCGCGGTGACCGTTCCGGTGAGTCTCGCCGAGTAGTACTGCGGCACGCGCACCACCTGGAACACGCGCCGCGGCAGCGTGGTGGGGAAGTGCGAGTAGCTGTTGACCAGGCCGCCGCCGCCCCCGGCGCCGAGGATCGGCACCGAACCGGAGGACACCGGGCCCTGGGCGACGACGAACTCGAAGGTGCCGGCGGTCCTCGACGTCGAGCCGCTACCGGTGGAGCCGTTGCCGTAGGAGATCGAGTTCGACGAGTTGATCGTCGCGCCCTGCATCTGGATCACCAGCAGCAGGTCCCCCGCGGTGATCGCCGGGCCGCCCACCGGCGTACCCACCGGGATCGATGTCGCGCCGGCGCTCGCCGAGCCGTTGGACGGGTAGTAGGTGTTCACCACCCCGGAGATCGCGGCCGGAGCGTTGGTCGCGCCGCCGTCCTTCCCGGGCGTTGCGCACAGTTGCGCCGTCGCCGGGGCTGCCGAGAGGCTCGCCGCGACCATCGCCGAGAGCAGGGCGAGCCGCCGGCCGCGGGCGGCGACTCTCCAGGACGTGTAGGACATACGGTACCGCTTGGTGTCGTTGTGGGACCGCGCGGCCGGCCGAGTCCGGCCGTGACGCAACGGCCGCCGGAAATCTGTTCCATTCTAAGCCCCGACCCCTGCCGAGGCAGTGTTCCGGAGCCTGCGTGCACCTCCTGCAAGTTGCATGCAATCCGTGGGTTCGGTGTGGCGGTTCATGCTCTTCTCGCCCCGGGGAGGTGCCCCGGCGGCCGAGCGGCACCGCGTCGCCGGTGACCGGCGGGCGAGGATCCGATCGGTCGTCCCGGACCCGCGACCCTCCACGCGTCAGCCCTCCCGGTGGGTAGCATGGTCGACGTGAGAGACGCACCTTCCGCGCTCTACGAGCAGCTGCCGCCCGATCCGCGGCTGGTCGGATGGGTGGCGTACGTTTGGCGGTTCCGGGCCGGCGGGACGCCGTGCAGGAGCTCCCCACCGAGCTTCCACCGGATCCCGCCCGAGTCGGGCATGACGCTGACGCTGCTGCCGCAGGCTGCTCCCGAGGCGGACGTGGCCGTCGTCCTCAGCGGCCCACACCGTCGTTCGATCGAGGTTCCCAGCCGACCCGGCGAGACGATCGCCGGAGTACGTTTCTGGCCCGCGACGCTGAGTCCCTGGCTCGAGCTGCCGGTTGCCGAGCTGCTGGAAACGATGGCCCCGGCCCGCGTCCTGGCGCCACGGATCGCCGCCTCGCTTCAGCCTCGCGCGCGAGCGATCCTGTCCTCAGCTACCGACCGTCCCGAGGAGATGGTGCGCCGATTCGGCGACGCCCTGGCGCCCTTCCTGCCCGCCCCGCACGAGATCGACCTGCCGATCTACCGCGCCGCCATGGCGCTGCTCGGAGCGGGCGGAGAGCCACCGTCGATCGCAGACCTGGCGCATCGCGCCGGGCTCTCGCCGCGCCAGTTCAGGCGCCGGTTCCGGGCCGCCGTCGGCCTCTCGCCACGCGAAGTGCGGCGCAACCAGCGGGTTCGCGTCACTCTCGAGAGGGCGGTCGACCACGAAGCCTCCGGCTGGGCGGAGCTGGCCGTCGAGCAGGGTTTCGCGGACCAGGCTCACTTCTGCCGCGAGTTCCGCGAGTCGACCGGCAGGTCGCCCGAGCTCTACCGCAGGGAGATCGCACACATCGCACATCGCGGTCTCGGGGTCGCGGCTCCCGGCGAGCAGGGAGTGGCCGAATTGTTCAAGACGAGGCCACGGGCGCGCCGCTAGTCTGATGGGCGCTCGAGCAGTCCGGCGGGATCGGGATTCCGTGCAAGCCCACCCGCAGCGGCGTCACCTGCGGGATTCCTCGGGTCATCCAGCGACTCAGCGACGAGGAGATCCATCGATGCGATCGTGTCCCGATTCGTCCCGCCCGCGCCGATCTGACGGCGACCCACGTCGCGGCGCCGGCAATCGCTCGACCCACCCGTGGCGGCAGGCGGCCCAGCGATACCTCTTCGGCGTCGTCGCCGCGGCGTCGGCTGTCTGCCTTGTCCAGGGTTCGCCGACCCTCGCCCAACTCCCTATGGGCGATCCGGAGCCGTACCGCTCCGCGATCGATCGCATCGACTTCCTGGTCGGCGAGTGGGAGGGCAGCGGCTGGATGGCCTTCGGCCCCGACCAGCGTGAGGAGTTCACGTCGCGCGAGATCGTCGAGGAGCGGCTCGGCGGCTCGGTGCTGCTGGTCGAGGGAATCCATCGGGCTCCGGCGGCGGAAGGCTCGGGCGAGCGTCTGGTGCACCACGCGCTCGCCACCATCGGTTGGAGCGCGGCCGAGCAGGAGTACCGGTTCGCCTCGACCCTCTACAACCGCGACGGCGGCACCTACCGCGGCTGGGTCGACGACGACGGCGCCTTCGTCTGGCAGCTCGAGGTCGCCGGCCGGATCATGCG
Organism: Acidobacteriota bacterium; assembly: GCA_003388555.1. GTDB lineage: Bacteria > Acidobacteriota > Thermoanaerobaculia > Multivoradales > Multivoraceae > QQVD01. Next base: position 207,597 of record QQVD01000037.1, read on the forward strand.
CTACGTCATCCACATCGACGCTCAGGGGCGCTGGGTCGAGGACGGCAAGATCTCGATGGACCAGGGCGGGAACTGGTTCCCGTTCTTCCACATGACCCTGGAGCGGGTCGGCGGGGCGCCGCCAGGGGACGGCTCCGAGCGCTGAGTCGGGACCCGGTCCGCTGCAGGCTCAGCTGTCGCGGATCTCGCGCGTGAGGTCGATCCGGAGCAGGCCGCGTGCGGGCCAGAAGCTGGCGACGAAGGCCGCTGCGAGCACCACGGCGAAGGCTGCCGCGAACGCCCATCCGTCGATCGGCGAGATACCGAAGAGCAACGATCGCAGCACCCGTGTGCTGATCAGGGCGACGCCCAGCCCGATCGCCAGGCCAGCGACCACCGGCGCCAGGACCTCCAGCTGCAGGAGACGCACCAGCTGACCGGGACTGGCGCCGAGGGCGCCGCGGATGGCGGCTTCCCGACGGCGCTCGGCGACCGCGCGTGCCACCACGCCGGCGATGCCGGCGAGGGTGAGCAGGATGGTGACGAAGGCGAAAGTCGTCAGCACCGCGGCCGCCAGGCGCTCGCGCTCGAGCGTCTGCGCGAACCGCTCATCGAGGGCCACCAGCCGCGCCGGGACGTCGGCGTCGAGGCGGCGGAGCCGATCCTCGAAGGCGCGCAGGGCGCCCGCACCGGCGCTCCCGATGTCGAGCAGGAAGACCCGGGTGTACATCTCCTCGGTGCGTTGCGCGTGGTGCACGAAGAGCTCGGGCTGCGCTCCGGCTTCGGCTCGCCAGTGCCGCGCCTCCTCGACGACGCCCACCACGACCAGCCACTCGGAGCGCGAATCCATGGTCCCCTTCACCCTGCGCCCCACCACCGAGGCGATCGATCCTCCTGGCGAGAGCTTCTGCGCCAGGCTGCGGTTGACCAGCGCCGCGGTGGATCCTTCGTGCCTGCCGTCGTCTGGCAGCATCTCGCCAGCGACCAGGGGGATCTGCATCACCTCGAAGTAGTTCGGGCTCACCAGGCGCCAGCCGGCGATGGCCACCCAGTCCTCCGGCGCCTCGGGAGTCACCACCGGCGCCGCCCAGTTGCCCCAGTCGTAGGGCAGATAGTTGGCCACCGCCACCGCGCGCACTCCCGGGATGGCGCGCGTCTGGTCGGTCAACTGGCGCTCGAAGGCGCGCGCCGCCTCGGGATCGGAGTAGCGCGATGAGGGGAGCTGGACGTGGGCCGCCACGACGCCCTCGGACTCGAAGCCGAGCTCCTCGTCGTAGAGGGTCTCGAAGCTGCGCATCAGGAGTGCCGCTCCGACCGCGAGCACGAAGGCGACGCCGATCTGCAGTGCGACGAGCAGGCTGCGGCCCCAGCGGCTCCTGCGGCCTCCTCTCGTGCCGCCGCGCAGAGTCGCGGCGGGGGAGGCCTCGAGCGCGGTGCGCAGCGGCTGGATGACACTCAGCGCCAGGGCCACCGTGGCGACGATGGCTGCGAAGGCGTAGACGCCGCCGTCGAAGGAGACCTCGTGCAGGCGCGGGATCTGATCGGAGGCCGCGGCGCGGACCCAGCCGAGCGCCGCCCGCGCCAGCAGCCAGCCACCCGCCAGGGCGAGCGTGGTGAGGGCCGCCGCCTCAGCCACCTGGCGGACCACGATCCGCCCACTGGTGGCTCCCAGGGCGCGTCGCACGGCGATCTCTCCCCGCCGCCGGCGGGTGCGCGCGGCGAGAGAGGCACCGACGTTGCCGGAGGCGATCAGGACCACCAGCAAGGATGCCGCGAAGAGCGCGGCGAGCACGTCGGCGAAGGAACCGACGACCCGTTCCTGCAGCGGTGTCAGGCGAGCCGACGAGCTGTCCATCTCGCCGGCGTGCTGTTCACTCAACAGGTCGTAGAAGCGTTGGAGCTCGACCTCCGCCTCGCGCTGGGTGTGCCCGTCCGCCAGGCGGACCACCACCTGGTAGGCGTGCGCGCCCCGGACGGTGCCGGGGTAGCGCTCGTGGGACAGATAGAGGTCCGCCTCCTGCAGCAGCCGGAATCCCCGCGGGATCACCCCGACGACGGGAACGCTCTCGCCGCCGAGGGTCAGTCGGTGCTGATCGAGATCGGGGTTGCCGCCGAGCAGGCTCGTCCACATCTCCTCGCTGACCAACGCTGCACCGGGTCCGCCCGGCTGCTGCTCCTCCGGAAGGAACAGCCGACCCTGCGTCGGCCGCACGCCGAGCGCCTCGAAGAAGCCGGTCGAGATGCCGATGGCGGTGAGTTGTGTCGCTTTCCCCAGTCCGAGCACCGTCACCGGCCCGCCCCAGGTGGTCGAGATCGCGGCATCGAAGGAGGCGACCTCTTCGCGCACGTCGGCGAAGTTGGGGTAGGACGGGAAGACCTCGCGCCCATCGGCCGTCCGCTCGCGGAGCTCGAACAGCTCGGCGGGCTCGTCGAAGGGGAGCGGACGCACGAAGATCGCGTCGAACAGCGCGAACAGGGCGATCGCCGCCGCGAGGCCGATGGCGAGGGTGGCCGCGTTGCCGAGCAGGAAGGTGGGGTTCCTGGCCAGCGTGCGCACCGCTCCCGACAGCTCCTCGAGGGGAATCGGAGCGGCCTTCCGAGCGGCGGTCGCGGCATGGGGCGGCACGTTGCTCGAGGGCATCGCGGAAGGCGTGCGGACTTCGCGCCCGGGGCGGAACCGGCGCCGCAGCTCCGCCTCGTCGACGCCCCGCTCGCGTCCGGTCTCGAAGTGGTCGATCAACTCCTCGATCCGTGTGGCCGCGCTGTCGAGGTCGAGGTCGGCGGGCAGCGCAGAGCGGACGAGTGCGATCGTGCTCGCCTCGAGAGTGGAGCTGGAGAGGATCCGCTCGAGGGTCGGGTCGAGGGTCGTGTCGAGCGGGGGGGCGGCCGACGGTTCTCTCGAAGGCACCGAGCCCGGCGGCGGCTTCGCGTTGCCTCGCCAGCTCACGACGCGGCATCCTCGCCGAGCACGCGGACACCGGTGAGTGCCCGCACCAGCCTTCGCCAGTCGGCTCGACGGGTGCCGAGCTCGCGATGTCCCTCGGCGGTCAGCCGGTAGTACTTGCGTTGTCTGCCGGATTCGGAGCGCGCCCGGCGCGAGGCGAGCAGGCCCTTGGATTCGAGGTTGTAGAGCAGCGGGTAGAGCGTCGCATGGCCGAGGTCGAGGAACCCCTCGCTGCGCTCGGCCAGCCGTTCGGCGAGCTCGTAGCCGTAGCTCTCTCCTTCCGCCAGCAGCGACAGCACCGCGGTCGCGCCGGCGCCACGCACGAGGTCGGGCTCGGCTCGTCTGCTCGAGGCTTCTGGTTGGATCCGCACCGCCCGGTCCTCCTCATACTGTGTGTGACATAGCTTACGAGACAGGGTTTCACAGGTTGCAGGACACGCTCGGCCCGGCAGCGGTGGCGCAGGGCACGACGCTACCGGGATGCCTGCGGCCACGTGGAGTCTGCGATCTCGTGGACGACGGTCCCTCCGGCAGCCCCCTGGTGGCTCGCTGCGGAGTGTCGTATGCTGCAGTGACATAAGAGCGGAGGAGTGCAATGCAACGAGATCCCGGTCACACGTCCGACGTCGGTGCTCGGCGTCGCCGACCCAGCACGACGGTCGTGCCCTGCCGCCTCGCGATCGCCCGTCACATCCGCCGGGCGCCGTTCTGCGTCGCTCTCACGGTGCTCGTCCTGGCCGTCGCCCCGCCGACGCGGTCGCAGTCCTCGGGCACCTGGGAGCGCCTCGGACCGGATGGCGGCGAGATCTCGACCGTGCATCCCGACCCCCACTCGCCCGAGACCCTGTGGGTCGGGACCTGGGGCGGCAACGTCTACCGCAGCGGTGACCGCGGGTCGACCTGGGAGCTGGCGGGCGACGGGCTCGAGGCTGCGGTGATCTACGACCTCGCGGGTCCACAGGCGGCCGGGGGGGTGTTGATCGCCGCGACCGATCGCGGCATCTACCGTCTCGATGAACAGTCGAGGACCTGGCAGAGGGCGACCGTGACCGGCTCGGAGACCGAGATCGTCGTGCGCGTCGCCGTCGATCCCGTGCGCAGCGGCAGGATGTACGCGACCGTGTCGCTCGGCGTGACGGCGGGGGTCTACCGGATCGCACGCAGCGACGACTCCGGCCTCAACTGGAACGTGCTCGAGGCGGATGGCCTCTACTACGACTACGCGATGGCGATCGCGCCCACCGACCCGCCGACCCTCTATGTCAGCAGCTTCGGCCGCGTGCGCCGCTCGACCGACGGGGGCGAGACCTGGCAGGACTCGGCACAGGTGCCGGTGATCGTGCTCGACTGGTCGGAGCTCCTGGTCGACCCGCACGACCCGCAGGTGCTCTACGCCTCGGTGCGCTCGCTCAGCGACTCAGTGCTGCGCAGCGAGGACGGAGGCCAGACGTGGATCGCCGCGGGTTCCGGCCTGCCGGACGACGCGTTCGATCCGCAGACCTTGGCGGTGTGGCCGAACGCGCCGGGCCGCCTGCTCCTCGGCCACCGCTACCAGGGGCTGTTCGCGAGCGACGATGCGGGCCAGTCGTGGAGTGCGGTCGCCGGCGTCACCGACCCAGAACCCTCGGGGATCGGTCCGGTCGCCGTCTCGTCCGACGGCCTGACCGCCTTCGCGGCGCTCGATCGCTCCGGCGCCGCGCCGCTGCGAAGGGCGCCGCCGACGCTCGACGCCTGGCAGGCGCTCGGCGATGGCATCACCGCGTCCTCGGTCGTGGGCCTGGCTCCGCGTTCGACGGTGCCGGGGGAGTGGCTGGCCAGCACCGGCGATCGCCGCGTCGTGCGGACGACCGACGACGGCGCCACCTGGCAGGCGTCGCACGACGGCATCGAAGGTTTCAGCTTCGGTCGTCTCACCCGCTCTCCCGACGACGACTCCATCGTCTACCTGCCGGCTCGCTCCTCCGTGTTGCCGGTGACCATGCAGGTCTATCGCAGCAGCGACGCCGGCGTCGGGTGGACGCGCATCGGTGAGGGCCTGCCGTGCTGCGGCAACGAAGTCGTTGTCGATCCCTTCGATCCGCTGCGCCTGCGCATGGCGACGTGGGACGATCTCGTCGAGAGCACCGACGGCGGCGCCACGTGGCAGACCAGCCAGCAGTCCTGGCTCAACTCGTCGGCGCAGCTCGCCGCGTCGCCCCATCAGCAGGGCCTGCTGGTCGCGGGTACCTCGCGTGACTCGGGACTGCCGGTGTCGCCGCCGCAGCTGATCGGTGAGATCCGCCGCAGCACCGACGGCGGCCAGAGCTGGCAGCTGGTGTTCGACGACGTCGGCAGCACGGCGGCCGGCTTCTGGGAGCTGGTGTTCGATCCCGAGGTCCCGGGAGCCGTCTACGGCGCCTATGCGGGCCTGGTGGTCGGTGCCGTGGTGCGCTCGCTGGACGGGGGCGCGACGTGGGAGCGCCTGCCGCTGCCGGACATCGGTCCGCTGTACTCGGTCACGGTCGGCTCACCGCCCGGCTCCGAGCAGGTGTTCCCGCGGCGAGTCCTCGTCGGCACTCGCGATCGTGGGGTCTGGTTCTCCGACGACGGCGCCAACTGGGCGCCGCTCGAGCCGCCGCCCCCGGCGCAGCTCGCCAACCAGCTCGTGGTCGATCCGGCGGACGACGGCGCGCTGTGGATGGCCAGCAGCGGCGGCGGCGTGCTGCGTTACCGCGGCCTGCCGCCGACGACCGCCTGCGAGCCGACCGAGTTCTCGCTCTGCCTGCTCGATCGCTTCGAGGTCGCGGTGGTCTGGGCCGACGGCTCCGGAGCCCAGCACGTCGCGTCGCTGTCGCCGATCTCGCGCAACACCGCCGGCTTCTGGTTCTTCACCCCGGACAACCTCGAGCTGGCGATCAAGATCGTCGACGGGCGCTGGCTCAACGGCCACCACTGGCTCTACTACGGAGCCCTCTCCGATGTCGCCTACGAGATCCTGGTGCTCGACCACCTGACCGGTGAGATCAACCGCTACGAGAACCTCGCCGGGCAACTCGCCAGCTTCGGTGACATCGAGGCGTTCCCCGAGCCCGAGCTCGGTCCGGCGGCGGCCTCGCCGCAGTCGTCCCGTGCCGGCCGTCGCGGCGCTCTGCGCGAGGCGGCGAGCTCAGCGGTGGCGGCACCGAGCGCGAGTCGGGCCGGATTGGCGACGGCGTCCGCCGGCAACGGCATCCCCACCCCCGAGCCGCTGCGGCTCGGCCGCTTCGAGGTGCTGGTCTCCTGGTACAACGGACCGGTTGGCGGCTTCGCAGCACCCCAGGCGTTCAACTCGACAAGCGGCGCCTTCTGGATCTTCCAGGAGGGCAGCCTCGACGTCTTCCTCAAGATCCTCGACGGAACCGTGATCAACGGTCGCCACTGGCTGTTCGTCGGCGCGCTGACCGACGTCGGGCTGGAGATCCAGATCACCGACACGGCGGACGGCTCGGTGCGCCACTACAGCTCCGCTCCCGGCGAGCCGCGCAGTTTCGTCGACATCGAGCTGTTCTGAAATCGCCCTATCCGTCCTCTGCTTCGGCCGCATCGAATCGCTGCGGACGAGATGGCGCGACGCGCACGGTATCGACCGGGGGCGCACGGTCGATACCGCCGCTGTCGCTTCAGTCGCGGTCGCTCACTCGCGCTCGATCCGGTAGGGCAGGCTGAGATCGCCCGAGAGCACCTCGTAGACCTGGTAGACGCCGAGCAGCGGCCGGTCGGCGCCGGGACCGACCTCCATGTAGGCGGTCACCGCGTCGTAGCGGAAGTCGGGCTCGCCGTAGAGGCGCGCCGCGGGCACGAGGACCTTCAAGGTGTCGCCGCGCAGAACCACCGAGTAGCCAGGCGAGTCGAGCAGCATCGGCATGCCTGGATTCGTCGGCGGCAGGATCTCGGCGATCTGGCTCTCGCCGATCTCCGCCACGGCAAGGCCTCCGGCGACGCGCTGGTCGGGCACCAGAACCACCCAGTGGGTGTGGAAGACGACGCCGTCGTCGTCGTAGCGGCGATTGCGGTTCTCGTCCCAGAGCGGCGTGTCGTCGAAGTCCGGATGGGCCGTCACCGCCAGCGCGACGACGCCCTCACCGCCGCTGAAGCCGACCGAGCGCGGCTCGAGGGTGGTCGGGAAGACGTAGCCCAGGACCGGGGCGCCGTCCATCGAGCCGCGCGGTTCGGGGACCGTGCGTCCGGCGACCCCGACGACGTCGACCTCGAAGACCAGCAGGTCGAGATCGTCGTGGTAGCGCACCGTCGCCTTCTCGATGTCGAGATCGGGACCGGCCGGGGGCGGCGTGCCCTGGGGAGCCACCTTGGAGACTCCGTCCTCGGCGAAGGCTGCCGACGCGGCGGCTGGGAGGACCGCGACGAAGGCCAGGATGGCGGTGAGCAGGACGGCGATGAGCAGGGCGGAGGAGGACCGGTTCAGGGAGTCTGGGCTGCTCCGTGCGTGTCGGATGTCTCGGCGGCTGCGAAGCGCGTCCAGCGTTCTTGGTGAAGTCATGGGGTCTCCTTCGTTGGTGGACAGATGGTATCGAGTCGATACAAATGGAGACTAGTCGAGAGATCGAGCCGCGTCCAGACCTTTTCGAGTCGATACCATTGCGCGATGAGCTCACGACCCGTCCTCCAACCGCTCGAGCGTCTGTGCTCTCTGCTGCGCGCCGACGTGCGGCAGCGAGGCCTCGCGCATGGTCTGCAACCGGTGCAGGTCGAGGCGCTCTGCTACCTGGCGAGCTGCAATCGCTACTCGGACACCCCTCAGGCGGTCACCGAGTACCTGGGCTCCACCAAAGGCACCGTCTCGCAGACGCTGAAGGTGCTCGAGCGTGAAGGCCTGGTCCTCAAGAGCCCGGATCGGGAGGATCGTCGGGTCGTGCGCCTGAGGCTCACGGCCCGCGGTCGCGCGCTCGCGGGTGAGCTGAGCACGCCGCCCCTCTTCGTCCAGGCGCTGGGCGATTCGCAGGTCGATGCCGAACTTCTCGACGGCGAGCTGCGAGCGCTGCTCGTCGCGGCCCAGCGCGCTACCGGCAACCGCAGCTTCGGGGTCTGCCACAGCTGCCGCTTCTTCCGCCGCGAGGGGAAGAGGATCTTCCGCTGTGGCCTCACCGAGGAGCCGCTGAGCGTCGCCGACTCGGAGAGGATCTGCCGCGAGCACGATGCCGCGACCCAGGCCGGTTGAGGCCCGCGGGATCGTACGGTTGGACCCTTGCCGAGAATCGGCTCACGCCAGGGCCGGTCGCCCCGCAGCGTTCCGGGAGGGAGTCAGGCCGCGGTGCTTGCCCCGATGAGGCCTGCTAGGCGCCACCCGGCGGCTCGGGACGCTCTCTCACCTTGCCCACGAAGGGCACGAAGCGCACGCCGAGAAGGCGCTGGCGCTCGAAGTCGGAGTCGTCGGCGGTGCCTGGCCGGCCGCCGGTGCGCCGGTGGAGCACGAGCTCCTGATAGCCGCCGTCGGGACCCACCGGGGCGATGAGCCGACCGCCTACCGCGAGCTGCTCGAGCAGCGGACGCGGCACCCGCGGCGGTGCAGCGGTGATCACGACGATGTCGAAGGGCGCCGCATCGGGCCAGCCGTCATAGCCGTCGCCGACGCGCAGCGCGACCTGCTCCTCGCCGTAGCCCGCGGCGCGCAGGTTGGCCTCCGCGAAGGCGCCGAGATCGGGCACCACCTCGATGCTGTAGACCTTGGCGCAGAGCTCGGCGAGCACTGCGGCCTGGTAGCCGGAGCCGGTGCCGATCTCGAGGCAGCGGTCCGTCGGCTGCGGCGCGACCGCCTCACTCATGTAGGCGACGATGTACGGCTGGCTGATCGTCTGCCCGCTGCCGATCGGAGCCGGCCCGTCGGCGTAGGCCTCGCTGCAGCTCGGCGCGCGCATGAAGCGCTCCCGTGGCACCTTGCGCATCGCCGCCAGCACCCGCGCGTCGCGCACTCCCCGGCGCTCGAGGGTGCGCTGCACCATCTCCTCCCGCGCCGTACCGCAGGCCTCGTCCGTCGCCGCGGCAGGCTGGGTGCCGGGGTGTCCAGCGGTCGGTCCGCTGCGTGCGAGCAGGACTCCGACGGCGAAGGCCAGGAACAGGAGAGCGAGGACGACGAGGGCGGTGCGGGGCATGGGAGCCTCCTTACGCGGTTCGCAGTGCCTCCAGGGTAGCGCGGCCGGGCGGTCCGGCGATCCGTCCACCGGAACGGGCCGTTCAGTCGCCCGCTTCAGCGGCTCCCGGCCCAGTCACGGCCCAGTCACGGCGACCGCCGGCTCCAGGCGTAGGCGTCCTGCGATTCGAAGCCGTCGGCGAAGAGGCAGCCCGGACAACGTTCCAGCGCTCCCTGGTCCGGGAGGGCGCCCTGGGGCCGTGCGACGCCGAGGCGGTCGCGCGCCGTCGCGTGCAGCGCATCGCCGGCGTCGAGCGCGGTCGAGGTCGCCAGCAGGGTCAGATCGAGCGGCGGCGCGACGAAGTGCGACGCGGCGTCGACGATCGTGCGGTTCGAGGCGTCAAGGACATTCGTGCCGCTCAGGCTGTAGCTGGTCGACAGGTTGTTCGCCACCACGACGTTCTCGCTCGGGGTGCCGTTCGAGGAGGTGACGCGGATCCACGGCGGTCCGGGCGAGCTGTCGTTGATGTCGAGCACCGTGTTGTTGACGATGCGCGAATCGACCATGCCGTAGAAGCTGATGCCGTGCCAGTGGTCGGTCGCGACGACGTTGTCCTCGACCGTCCAGTTGACGAACAGGCCGTCGAAGCAGCCGATGCCCTGCAGTGTCGAGTGCAGCGGGTGGTCGGGATCCTCGCCGTTGAGGAAGAGATTGCCGCGCAGCACCACGTCGCGCACCTCGCCGGTGCCGACGCCGCCGGGGCCGTTCGACCAGCTCTGGAAGCCGTCGTCGTGGTTGCCGTCGCCGTGGCCGCTGCCGACGAAGGCGTTCATCACCACGTTGTAGAGGAAGGCCCCGCCGTCGCCGAGGCCGCGCATGCCGTCGGCCGAGAAGCCGTCGATGCGGTTGCGCGAGACCACCGCGTCCTCACCGCTGACGGTGATGCCGTGGCGCACGTTGCGCAGCCGGTTGCCGCGGATCTCGACCCGGTCGCCGGTGACGTTGAAGCCGCTCCAGGCGTTGTCGATCCAGTCGATGGCGGTCCACGACGACGCGTCCAGGGCGGTGTACAGCTCGCAGTCCTCGACCACCACGTCCCAGGTCGGTCCCCACCAGCCGTGGTCCTGGATACGCACCAGGGTCCCCGACGAAGGCCACTGCGAAGGTCGGACGGTGAGGCCACGAAAGTGCCAGTTCTGCGCCGCCTCGAGCTCGATGCGGGAGAGGTACGGGGTCTCGCCGGGCGCTGCCGCGACGGTGATCGTCTGTTCGTTGTAGGCGCCGCGCACGTCGAAAGCGCCGTGGTCGCCGCCGTAGAGCCACAGCGTGTCGCCGGGCTGCACCGGCGCACCGGGGTTGACCGGCTCGAGCACGTCGTCCGGGTCGTAGGGCAGCTCGTCCCAGACCCGGGTCTCGATGAGTCCGTCGGCCCAGACCTGCTCCAGGCTGAGCCAGGGATTCAGCACCGTGCCGTCGCCCGCGGCGCTGCCGGCGATCGGGTCGACGTGGTGCACGATGGCCGACCCTGGCGGTGCGATCGCGGCGACCAGCACCAGAGGGAGAGCTGCGCGCACGGCCACGGCGACGCACGGCGGCGCGGGACGCGATTCCGGAAGCGATCGGAGCAGTCGAGAGAGGGGCGAGCGGGGCAAAGGTGCGTGGCTCCCGGTTGGATGGAGTGCGAGATCGACCGGTGACGGCCGGCCAGCCGTGAGATCTGCGGTTAGTCTACAGGCATGCAAATATCGCGATGCGCTGTGGCGGCGCTGGTCTGCGCACTGCACCAGCCGCTCGCCGCGCAGCTCCTCCCCGACGGCTTCTCCGACACCGAGGTGCTCGCCGGCCTCGCCGAGCCGGCGACGCTGGTGTTCGCCCCCGACGGCCGCCTGTTCGTCGGCGAGCGCATCACCGGGCGGCTGCTGGTCGCCAAGCGTGGAGGCGACGACTGGACTCTCGAGAGCGAGCCCTTCTACGTCTTCGACATCCCCGTGAACCCCGACGGCACCCCGGCGCGCCATCGCTCGTCCGGGCTGCGCGACATCGCCTTCGATCCGGCCTTCGCGGCCAACGGCTATGTCTACGCCTTCTTCATGAAGAACAACCCGCGCCACAACCGGGTGGTGCGGATCCAGGCCTCGGCGACGAATCCCGACGTCGCCGAGCCGGGCAGCGAGCTGCTGCTGATCGACCTGCCGTTCAACGCCACCGGCTCGTCGGGCAGCCACAACGGCGGCGGAGTGGAGTTCGGCAGCGACGGTCTGCTCTACATCACGACCGGTGACGGTTGGTCGGGCGGCGATCCGGTGCAGTCGCTCACCACCTTCACCGGCAAACTGCTGCGCATCCACTCCGACGGCACGATACCGACCGACAACCCGTTCTACGACACCGCCACCGGCGCCTACAGGGCGATCTACGCGCGGGGCCTGCGCAACCCGTTCTCGATCTCCCGCAACGACGAGACCGGCGAGCTCTTCGTCAATGACGCCGTGGGAACCGCCAAGGCCAACGTCTACCTGGCGGCGCCGGGTCTCAACTACGGACACCAGGGAGGTCCGGCGCCGATCACGGCGCCGTGGGCCAACGCCGCCGCGGCGGGCGAGCTGGTGACCGGCGGCGCCTGGTACCCGCAGGAAGGCTCGTTCCCGTCCGAGATGCACGGCTCCTACTTCGTCGCGCTGTGGGGCTCGAACGGCGCCGACGACGACGGCGCGATCGGGCGGATCCGCTCGCGCAGCGATCCCGTCGCCGAGACGTTCGCGACCGAGGTGCACGACGGCGACCGCAAGCCGATCCTCACCCGCGTCGATCCGCTCACCGGCGACCTCTTCTACGCCCTGACCACCTACGAGACGGACGACGGGAGCGTGCACCGCATCCGCTTCACCGACCAGCAGACCGCGGCGCCTCCGACCTTCGATCCGCCCGCTGGCCACTACGACGACCCGATCGCGGTCGAGATCGCCAGCGCGACGAGCGGTGCGGCGATCCACTACACGACGGACGGTTCCGAGCCCGACGAGGACGATCCGCAGGCGACGGCGCCGGTCGACGTCGTCGAGAGCCTCACCCTGCGGGCCAGGGCCTACGCCCCGCCGCTGCCGCCGAGCCCGATCCGCGCCGCGGACTACCAGATCGGGCCGGTGCCCAACGAGCCACCGGTGGCCATCGCCGGCGCCGACCAGACCGCGGAGATCGGCCAGCTGGTGGTGCTCAACGGTGCGGCGTCCTACGACCCCGACGGTGACGACGAGCAGCTGATCGAAGAGTGGCGCCAGCTCGCCGGACCGCCGCTCAGCTTCGTCGGCGACGACTTCGTTTCGTTCATCGAGCCGGTCGAGCAGGGCGTCTACGACTTCGAGCTCGAGGTCAGCGACGGCCAGGACACCGCCTTCGACCAGACCCGCGTCACGGTGGTGGCCTGCGTCGAGGACGTGGTCGAGGGCCTCGCCGGCCGCTGGAGCTTCGACGAAGGCTCGGGGGGATTCGCACTCGACAGCTCGCCGGGCGCCCGCGTCGGCACCCTGGAGGGACCGGCCTGGGACACCTCGGCCCCGGATGGCTCGAGCGCCTCGCTGCTCTTCGACGGAGTCGACGACCGCGTCGATCTCGGCACCTTCGATCTCGCAGGCGGCGCCGTCTCGCTGGCTGCCTGGATGCGCGCCGACGACTTCGAGCATATGGACGGCCGGCTGATCAGCAAGGCGACGGGCGTCGAGGAAGATGGGCACTACTGGATGCTGTCGACGATCCAGCAGGCCGGCGAGCATCGCCTGCGGGTGCGGTTGCGCACGGGAGGTGAGACGACCACGCTGATCGCCAGCAGCGGGCCGCTCGTCGCCGGAACCTGGCACCACGCCGCGGCGACCTGGGACGGCGGCACGCTGCGACTCTTCCTCGACGGCGTGCCGGTCGGCAGTGTTGCCCTCATCGGCAGCATCGACACCGCGCCGTCAGTCCCGGTGGCGATCGGCGATCAACCGCAGGGCGGCCGCCCCTTCGACGGCGCCATCGATTCGGTGCGCCTCTATGCGCGCGCCCTGACCGTCGAAGAGATCGAAGTGCTGGCGGGACGGCGGAGTCGCTGCGAGCTGCTGTTCGGCGACGGTTTCGAAGACGGCAACACGGCCGCCTGGTCTTCGACCAGCGGCTAGTGTTGCCGCTTCTCGAGGAAGTCCCCGCCGTCCTGGCGGTCGGCGTGTGCGTGGGGCGAAGACGGCAACCCGGACCCTCATCTTCGACCAGCGGCTAGTGTTGCCGCTTCTCGAGGAAGTCCCCGCCGTCCTGGCGGTCG
>QQVD01000043.1 GCA_003388555.1 Acidobacteriota bacterium
TTCCTGCGTCCTCCCCCTGAGGCGAAGCCGGATGACTGGGAAACCCCCACCTTTGTCCTCCCCCTGAAGGGGGAGGAGGCGGAGGGCCGCGACTCTGCCTCCACTCCGTCATTCCCGCGGAGGCGGGAATCCACGCCTGGCGGGTGATGGCAACGCTGCGCGGGCCACGCCAGAGGCCGAAGCGAGCGCCAGCGAGCTGAGCCGCAAGACCGTCAGTGAACGCCCGAAGCGAAGCCGGATGACTGGGAAACCCCCACCTTTATCCTCCCCCTGAAGGGGGAGGAGGCGGAGTGTCGCGACTCTGCCTCCGTTCTGTCATTCCCGCGGAGGCGGGAGCCCACGCTTGGCGATACTCGGAGAGGCAGCGCGGGGCCACGAGCCGGATGACTGGGAAATCCCCACCTCTTTCCTCCCCCGGCAGGGGGAGGAGGTCGGATACCCGCTGTCCCGTTTGAGATTGCGAGACCGGCTACGGCGCGGCGGACGACCACGCCGAGAGGTCGCCGCTCTCGTATCCGTCGGCGAAGATCTCGCTCGGTGTGAAGTTCCCCAGCCACGGCGAGACGTGGAAGTGCGTCGTCTCGAACGAGCCCTCCATCTGGTCGAAGGTCGAGCCGTCGCACAGGTCCGCTCCGGGCTGGAAGAAGCAGTAGCCGTAGGTCTGGCCCACCAGCAGGCCGCCGTTGCGCCCCACGATCGCCGGCCCTCCCGAGGCGCCGCCGGTGCTCGAGCCCTCGAGCCGGGTGCCGTAGTGGAAGCGGTCGCGCGGCCTGACCGCACAACCGATCCCGTTGTTGCCTTCGAAGAAGGTGGTCGAGAGGTAGTGCTGGGGCATCGCCGCCGGATGGGCCACCCGGTGCACGATCTCGCCCGCCTCGGGCGGCTGCGCGGTCCAGCCCAGGTAGTGGTTGGTGCCCGCGGGGTTGGTCGACAGCTGCACCATCGTGAAGTCGCTCAGGTCGGAGGTGGCCAGCAGGGTCGAGCCGTTCACCCTCGGCACGCTGAGCAGGTCCGGGGCGCTGCCGTTGCAGGTGTCGCTGCGGTAGTCGAAGTACGACGTCAGACTGCTGGCTGCGGCCTGGGTGGCGAAGCAGTGGTTCGCGGTCAGCAGATAGGGAATGCCGGTCTGCCACTGGTCGGCCAGCAGGGCTCCCGAGCACGAGTAGCTGATGCCGTCCTCCATGAAGAAGAGCAGCGCCACCGCCTCGCGCAGGTTGGCGACCGGCGGCAGCGTGCCCGGGCTGACGCAGGTCGCGTCGACCTTGCAGGCGAGCCAGGTCGACGGCCCGGTGCCGCGCCCGTCCGGCGCGCACACCGCCTCCGGCGCATCGGCCAGGTTCTCCGGCGTCGGCGCGGTATCGAACAGCTCGGCGACGCGGCCGAGGCGCAGCGTGACAACCGCTTGGTCGCCGCGCAGCAGCTCGTCGACGTCGGCGCGCACCTCGATCACGACCTCCGGCCCGGGCGCCGGCGGCAGCCAGAGCGTCCCGTCCTCCGCCACCTCGTCGGCGGTGAACGGCCCGGCCAGGAACTCCGGCCGCGACGGCGAGCTGATCCACAGGCGGGCTCCGGGCGGGAGATCCACGTCGACGAGCTCGAGGCGCAGCGCCCACGCCTCCTCGATGCTGACGCTGGCCGCCCACACCGCGGTGTCGCCGAGGATCTGCAGACGCCAGTCACTCCCTTCCAGAGCCCGCAGATCGCTGCCGATGCGCACCAGGCGGTCGGCTGTGCCGCGCACGAAGCCGTTCATGATCCTCCCTGCGCCCGCGGCGTTGTGCTCGCGCAGGGCGGCCAGACGGCCCTCGTCCTCCGCGGCGGCGGCTGACGCCGAGAACAGCGGATCGAGGCCGTTGGTGGCGCCGGCCAGCGGCGTCGGCAGCGTTTCGGCAGCGGAGGCCCGACGCGGTGGCTCGACCCGCGTGTAGCCAGGGAGCTCCTGCGCGGCGGCCATGGCGGCGGACGCGACGAGCAGGGCCGCGGCGAGGAAGGCGACGGGAGGAGCTGAGTGGATCGGGCGTCTCGGCCCCGAGGAAGGCCAGCGGAACGGACTGGGCATGGTAGGGCAGACCTCTCTTCGAGGGATGAACGGATGGAGGGCGTTCTCCCATGAAAGGCGTCAAAGGGCCAGGCCAGGGGACATCCTGCGTCGCCGCACCCACTCCGGCCCCTCCCCCTGCAGGGGGAGGCTGGGAGGGGGTTGCCCCGTCATACGACTCGTCGCGATGCTCCCTTCGGCTCCACGCGCGCCACCGCCACAGCAAAACCCACACCCATCTTGCGCGCCACCACGGTTGGGCTATTCTTCGCCGCCGCGCGCGCCGGGACGTCTCTCGGGTCCCGCCGCGGCCCTTGGGTTGGAGGTTCCTGGAAAGGAGGCATCGACCCGATGGCTACTGGGCACCCCTCTCCCGCTCCGCGTTCGCCGCGGTCTCCGTTCTGGGCCAGCGTCATGGCCCGCAAGCCACTCTCCCAGGTGCTGCCGCACGAGGTCGAGGGCGCGCCGTCCCTGGCCCGCGTCCTCGGCCGCTGGGAGCTCACCGCGCTCGGCATCGGCGCGATCATCGGTGCCGGTATCTTCGCCGCCACCGGCTCGGCGATCGCCGGCGGCGCCAACCACCTCGGCGCCGGGCCCGGCATCGTGCTCTCCTTCGTGGTCACCGCGATCGCCTGCGCCTTCGCCGCGCTCTGCTACGCCGAGCTGGCGGCGATGGTGCCGGTGGCCGGCTCGGCCTACACCTACAGCTACGTCGCGCTCGGCGAGCTGGTGGCGTGGATCATCGGCTGGGACCTGGTGCTCGAGTACGCGGTGGGCAACATCGCGGTGGCGATCTCGTGGTCGGGCTACTTCGTCGAGCTGCTGCGCACCTTCGGCGTCGTCGTGCCGGCGTGGCTCGAGACCGACGTGCGCACGGCCCTGATCGCGGTCGCCGAGCGCACCGCCGGCTCCACCGATCCGCACGTGCTGCTCTCGGCCAGCGCCTGGGACGACGCGCCGCGGCTGCTCGGTGTGCCGATCATCTTCAACCTGCCGGCCTTCCTGGTCGTCGGCGTGGTCACCATCGCGCTGCTCTTCGGGGTGCGCTCGGTAGCCCGCTCCACCGGCGCCCTGGTGATCGGCAAGATCCTCATCGTGCTCTTCTTCATCGCCGTCGGAGCGGCCTACTTCCGGCCCGAGAACCTCACTGCTCACGGCGGCTTCTTCCCCAACGGCTGGGCCGGCGTGTCGACCGCGGCGGCGCTGGTCTTCTTCGCCTACATCGGTTTCGACGCGGTGTCGACCGCGGCCGAGGAGGCAAAGGACCCCGGCCGCACGCTGCCCTTCGGCATCATCATGAGCCTGGTCATCTGCACCGTGCTCTACATGCTGGTGGCGGTGATGCTGGTCGGCATGGCGCCGTGGGATCGCCTCGGCACCGCAGAACCGATGGTCACCGCGCTCGAGTACGCCGGCGGCTCGCCGCAGGTGATCGCGGTGTTGCAGGTGATCGTCGCCTTCGGCGCGGTGCTGGCGATGACCACCGTGCTGGTCGCCTTCCAGCTCGGTCAGCCGCGCATCTTCTTCTCGATGGCGCGCGACGGCCTGCTGCCGGCCTGGGCGGCGTGGGTGCATCCGAAGTACCGCACGCCCTGGGTGACCACGATCCTCACCGGCGTCGTGGTGGCGACCGTCGCCGGCTTCGCCAACATCAACGAGGTCATCGAGCTGACCAACATCGGCACCCTGTTCGCCTTCGCGTTGGTCGCGGCCGGCGTGCTGGTGCTGCGCAGGACGGATCCCGACCGTCCGCGCCCCTTCCGGCTCTGGGGTGCGCCGTGGACGCCGCTGCTGGCGATCGGCTCGTGCCTCTACCTGATGCTGCAGCTGCCGCTGATCACCTGGATCCGCTTCCTGATCTGGCTGGCGATCGGGGTCGTCATCTACTTCGTCTACGGGCGTCGCCACCGGCGTCTGGCGACGGGCGCGGCGGTGTCGGGCTAGCCGGTGACGTCGGGCACGCACTCGCAGTTCCAGGCCGCGCCGGCCTGCAGCAGATAGCAGGCGTCGAACGTCGGGCACTGCGGATCTGGGCAGAGTATGTTGTTGGCGAAACAGTCCTGAGCGGCGCACTGTGACCGCGGCGCGTACTGGGCGCCGCAGGAGAACTGGCTGCAGTACTGCTGGCACCTCGCGGCGGCGGCGGCGTTCGCTTCCCGCAGGCGCAGCGCCGGGTCGCAGTCGACGACGCAGAGCCTGGAGTAGGCACCGATCTCGGCCCTTGCCTGGTTGGGGTCTCCCGGCACGCAGTTGTTGCCGGCGGTGCGGCGCAGGAAGGTCTTGATCGATCCAGGGCAGTTGGCTTCCTGCTGCGGCGGCGCGAAGGCGAGCAGGCCACTTCCCGGATCGAGCCGCTGGAAAGAGTCGGCGGTTGGGGTCTCCGGCTGGGCGCCGTCAGCCACGGCGGCCGGCGAGGCCTCGGTCTCGATCCTCTCGATCTGCTCGAGCAGCCGGGCGACGCCCTCGTCGGGTCCCTGCGGCTCGGGCTCGCCACAGCCCAGCGCGGCCAGCGCCACCACACAGGCCAGGGCGAGCCACCGATGCATCGCCTCCAGCTTCCACGATTCCGTCTGCTTTCGCTTCACGGCCGTACCTCCGTTCCCTTGGTAGGGCGGGCCATGGCATGGCATCGAATCGGATCGGATCGGTCGTCTTCTCGATCTGCGGGTCTCTACTCCATCAGACGGACGCGGGTCGCATTCCTCTCACCCACGAGACCCCCGACGAACGCTGGCTCAGGTCGCGGCGATCCACAGCGCGCAGAAGACGATCGCGGGGTAGCTGGCGACGAACGACCAGAAGAACGAGTTCAGGCCCATGATCAGTGCGTTGAGGGCGTGAAACGTCACCCCCCAGACGAGACCGAGCACCAGCCACGGCAGGCCGGCGACGAGCACCAGCGGGAAGAGCACCTCGGCGCCCACCACCGACCACGTCAGAGCACGCGACAGCCGCGGCGCCCGGTCGAGCACGCGCGCCACGCTGGCGACGCCGTAGGTCGAGGTGTTGAAGATGAGGCGCACGGCGTCGCCACCGCGCCACAGCGGGCCGAACAGCTTGGCGACCCCGGCGACCGAGTAGGAGAGCAGGGCCTGGGCGCAGATGTAGGCGAGGCAGAGCGCGGCCAGCTGACGCGGTGCGCAGGCGGCGACGAAGAGCGCCAGCAGGAGCTGGGGGCTCATCTGGTCGGAGCCGTCCTGGCCGAAGGCGCTGCGCAGGTTGCACAGCAGGGTGATCGCGAGCACCACGCCCAGGGCCGGGGCCGCGACGGACGGTGAGTTCGGCCAGATCGCCGCCACTCCGAGGCCGACCAGCCGGATGCCGAGGAGGAGCGGGAAGATGGGCTCGTCGAGTACGCGATCGAGCAGCGCCCGCACCGTTCGCGAGCCCATCACCGCGGGTCGCGAGCGCAGCACCCGCCAGGCGTAGAGCCCGCTGCCGCCGAGCTCACGGCGCAGCCACAGTAGCTCCAGGGTCGAGATCGCGGCGCCGACGCAGACCAGTCGCGTCGTCCAGGCGATCGCCAGCTCGACGCTCATCTCCGCCTTTGCCGCCGACCCCTCGGCCGAGAGCTCGAGGTACGTCGCAGTGGCCCGGCCTGCCACCAGGCGTGGATTCCCGCCTGCGCGGGAATGACGAAGGTGGTGGGGCGTTGTTGCTCGCCAACGAATCGCGACGCCGGAGCAACCCTGCGCGTAGTCCAGGCGATCGCCAGCTCGACGCTCATCGTCGGTCGTTGCCCCCCCGCGTCAGCACCCAGTTCCTCGCTCCCAACAGCTCCTCGAGGGTCGGCTCGTCGCCGAGCACCGGCGGCGGCCCGCCGCCGCGCCGCCACCTCGAGCCCGCCATCTGGCCCGGCAGCAGCGCCGCGCCGGCCACGTCGGCCGTCGCCTCCACCGCGTCGGCTGCGTCCGCCGCATCCGCGTCGCCGTCGTCACCACCGACGCCCTGGCCGATGTCGTCGACCTCACCCGGTCCGACCCCCTGCCGGCCGTCCTCCTCGTTCTGCACCTCGGCCTTGCCGAGCTGGCCGAGTGCGTGGGCGGCTCCCTTGGTCACCGCGACGCCGGCCTTGGCAGCCTCCTGGGCGTGGTGAGCCACCCAGTGGGCGGCCTTGCCGAAGAAGTCGAGCGGCTCGGGGCGGAAGAACGGCCGCATCGGACGCGGCTGCAGCAGCCGCCCCGCGATCACCTCGATCGGCGACAGCAGCGGTGGCTGCAGCAGCACGGCGACTTCGGTGCGCGACGGCGAGCGCTCGTGCAGGCGGACGCGCAGCTCGGCGGGATCGAGCCGCCCGCCGGCATAGGGAATCCGCGCCAGGGCGATGCCGAGTCGATCGAGCGGCAGGGTGACGACCGGGTGACCGCCGAAGGAGAGCTCGGCGACCGCCTGCAGATCGTCGAGGCTGGTCGTCCGGGCGGCCTCGACGCCTCGCTCGACGTGGCGGCGCAGCGACGCGGTGGCCTCTTCGAGGCTGTCCTGCCGCAAGGCCCGTCGGTCGACCGCCTGCGCGGCTCCGTTGCCGCGCACCGCTGCGACGAACCGGGCCGCCGGCCGGCACGCAGGCTCCCACAGCAGCAGGACCAGCGAGCCGTGCGGCGCCAGCGCCTCGGGCAGCCGGCCCTGGGTGCCGCGCACGATCGGCGCCGCGATTTCACGCTGGCCGAGGGCGAGCGACGCCGCGGCGCCTTCCTCCCACAGGCGCTGCAGGTGGCGCTGGGCCTGCTCGAGCGACTGCCATGCGGCGGCGGAACCCGGCGGGTCGTTCAGCGGTGCGGCCATGGCTGCGTGTCGGGTCATCGTGCTCCTCCTGGTGCCGTGCGCGGGTCCAGCGGCGACGGCGTCGGCCTCGACGCCTCGCTGCGTTGCTCGCCAGCGGTTTCGAAGCGATGGAACTGGGACTCGAAGAGGATGCCGGGCTGACGGATCGGCACCTCGCCTCCGGTCGCCACGATCACGAACTGGCGCGACGCCACCAGCGGCGAGCGTTCCAGTGCGGCGACGTGGTTGAGGATCATCAGGTAGGGGAGGGAGGTGCGCAGCCGGCGTGCCTGCATCGACTCGCTCAGGTGCGGCAGCGACTGCACAGCGTCGGTGAGCACCTTGTGCAGCCGCTTCTGCGGGTTCCACAGCAGGTGGTGCAGGCGGCGGGGCGGGCGCAGCGGCACCTGGCGCGGCGTCGCCAGCGAGCCGTCGTGCAACCGGTCGCGCAGCAGCAGGTGGTAGTCGACGACGCCCGGGTTGGGTGCGAAGAAGGTCCACCGGGGCAGCAGCGAGAAGAGGTCGAAGGAACGCAGCCGCTGAGAGAACGGGCCGCGCCCCTGCGAGATCGCGGTGAGCAGGAGCAGCGCGGCGAAGCCACAGGCGACCAGCACAGCGCCGGGCGACGTGAGCGTCGCCAGCGCCTCTGCCCAGGTCTCGGTTCCGTGCATCGCAGCTCCCTCTGCGTTGGTGGGGGTACCTCTGTCGAGTACCGGATCGGGCGGCGAAAGTGACCGTCGCTGTTCGGCCACCGTTCTGCCGCCGTTTCCGTTGTCGAGACCGTCCAGCCGACGAGATCTGCCGTCAGCGCGCCCCCTGCTCCTGGGGGGCGACGGGACGGTCTCGATGGCGCCATCCGGCCCCTCCCCCTTCAGGGGGAGGGTAGGGGTGGGGGTGTCACAGCGCTCGAGGTGTGGCTCCACCGCGCCGGTGCTCCCTGCTCCTGGGGACGACGGGATGGTCTCGATGGCGCCATCCGACCCCTCCCCTTTCAGGGGGAGGGTAGGGGTGGGGGTGTCACAGTGCCCGATATTCCGGGCACACCGCGCCGCCCGTGTTCCTTCCGTCGACCCAGCGACTGGCGTGGTCCAGGCGGCGGGAGGAGTCGCGTCGTCCCGGCGACGCCAGGCTCTCTCTCTCTCTCTCTCTCTCTCTCTCTCTCTCTCTCTCTCTCTCTCTTGTCATTCCCGCGCAGGCGGGGATCCACGCGCCACCTGAAGCCGAGCCGCCCGCCTTACGACTCCGGCCAAACCCGGGTCACGGCCCTCGTCACCTTCGACCGCGCCGCCGACGACCTCCGGGTCTGCCCGCTTCTTCCCACACCGTTCCATCGACTGGCAGGTCGTCCGGCGGCCTCAACCCTGAGGGAGACCACCGCCTCCCGTACCATCTGCTCCCATGGCCATCCCCGAAGCCGCCTACCAGATGCTCACCGGCGACGACGAGGGCAGGGTGTGCCGCGACATCCCCGAGTCGGCCTGCAACCACCAGCCCGGCAACTTCCTGCGCCACGTCGTCAGTCTGTCGGCGACCAAGACCGGCGACGGCCTCGCCGACCCCAAGCTGGTGCTCTCCTGGCTGCTGGTGACGCTGGGCGCTCCCGCCGGGCTCGTCGGTCTGCTGGTGCCGATCCGCGAGGCCGGCGCCCTGGTGCCGCAGCTGCTGACCGCCGGCGCCATCCGCGCCCTGCCGCGCCGCAAGTACGCCTGGGCGCTCGGCAGCGTGGTCCAGGGCCTGGCGGTGCTCGGCATGGCGGCCGCTGCCGTGCGCCTCGAAGGCGCCGCGGCGGGCTGGACCGTGCTCGCCTTGCTGCTGCTCTTCGCCCTGGCGCGCAGCGTCTGCTCGGTGAGCTACAAGGACGTGCTCGGCAAGACCGTCTCGAAGGCGACTCGCGGCTCCGCCACCGGGGCGGCGAGCAGCCTGTCGGCGGCCCTGGTGCTGCTGTTCGGACTGCTTCTCGCCACCGGGATCCTCGAGCCTTCCGTGCCGCTGATCGCCGCGGCGCTCGCCGTCGCCGGAGCTCTCTGGCTGCTAGCCGCCGCGATCTTCGTCGGCCTCGCCGAGGAGGCGGGCGCCACCGAGGGCGGACGCAATGCCGCCGATGTGCTGGGCGATCAGCTCGGCCTGCTGCGCACCGACGTGCAGCTGCGCCGCTTCATCGGCGCCCGGGCGCTGCTGCTGGCGACCGCGCTGGCGCCGCCCTACGTGCTCGCCCTCGCCGGGCGCGACAGCAGCAACGGCCTGGGAACCCTCGGCCCCTTCGTCGTCGCCAGCTCGCTCGCCGCGATCTCGAGCGGCTACCTGTGGGGACGACTGGCCGACCGCTCGAGCCGCCGGGTGCTGCTCGCTGCCGCCCTGCTGGCCGCCGCGGCCCTCGGCGCGATCTCCGCCGCCGGCTGGATCCTCGGCGGCGACGCGCTCGCCGGCTGGCTCATGCCGTCGCTGCTCTTCGCGCTGATGGTCGCCTACCAGGGCGTGCGCGTCGGCCGCTCGACCCACATCGTCGATATGGCGAGCGAGGAGAAGCGTGCCGCGTACACGGCCCTGTCGAACACCGCGATCGGCGTCCTGCTGCTCGTCGGCGGCACCGTCGGCTGGCTCGCCGGGCGCTACGGCGAGGAGACTGTGCTGGCCCTGTTCGCGGTCTTCTGCGTGCTCGCGGCGCTGGTGGCGGCCGGGCTCGAAGAGGTGCAGCAGGAGGAAGAGGCGACGGGCGGGGGAGTTGGCTGATCAGAGCGATCCGCGCGGCGCGATCCACTCCTCTGGTTCAGCGACCGGGCCGCGTGGCTGCGAGAAGCCGGCGCGAACGCTCGATGCCTTCGCCGGACACGATGCGCCGCGCGAGTCGGCCGCGGTGTGCCCGGGCGATGACCTCCTCGGAAGCACGATCCGGCGCGTCCTCGAGGCGGTCGCTCTCGGTCGCGCGACGTCCCCGTTTGGGGGAGCTCGGCGTCGTTCTCTGGCGTCGTGAGCCTCTTCACGTCCGGCAGGATACCTGCTCCCCCTCACGGTAAGCCCCTGCGGACGTCTGCACGGGCGGGATACCGCCTGTGCGCCACCGAGCCACCGCTTCTGGTGTACCCTGGTAGGTCACCCACCAGCTGAATCACGCCGCGATCGACCCC
Source organism: Acidobacteriota bacterium (assembly GCA_003388555.1). GTDB lineage: Bacteria > Acidobacteriota > Thermoanaerobaculia > Multivoradales > Multivoraceae > QQVD01. The sequence continues at coordinate 9,925 of QQVD01000043.1, forward strand.
AGTCAGGTCGGAAGCGGATTCCCGGAGAGAGCGCCGAGCGCGCGCCATCTCGCAGTCCGGCGGAGCCTCGACGCTCCCTCCCAGGAACCACTACGGAGGGAAAGCGATGGAGAAGCTCTGTACCCTGAAGCCCGGACGCCTGGCACTCGTGGCGCTGCTGACGGTCGCCGCGCTGGTGCTCACCGCGCCGATGGCGCTCGCCCAGGAGCAGCCGCCGATGGTGCGTGTGGTCACCGTGCACACCCACCTCGGCCACGGCCCCGCCTTCGAGGCCGGGATGAAGAAGATCGCTGCCGCGGCGGCCAAGATGGAGAAGCAGCACCTCGGTTTCGTCGGCATGCTGACCTCACAGCCCGGGTCGTACGACCTGGTGTTCCCGATGACCGGCTACGCCGACATCGCCGAGCAGGAGGCGACCACCCAGAAGCTGTTCGCCGAGCTGGGCGCCCAGACGGCCGAGATGACGGCGGCGGTCAAAGGCATCGACTCCGCGATCTACGGTTGGCGCGGAGACCTCTCCTTCCAGCCCGAGGACCCGAGAGTGTCGCAGGATCAGGCTGCCTTCACCCGCATCGTCACCCTGCGCCCGCACCTGCAGCACCAGATGGCCTTCGAGGCCGTGCTGAAGAAGACCATGGAGACGCGCAAGAAGCACGGCATCAACGACTCCATCGGCGTCTGGCAGCAGATGATCGGCCCCGACGGCCCCGCCTACGTGCTGCTCGTCGACGCCACCAGCGAGGCCGACTTCTACACCAACCAGGCCAAGGCGATGGAGAAGATGGGCGCCGACTGGGCCAAGCTGATGGACGAGGTCGGACCGTTCCTGCGTGGCGTCGAGTACGCGACGAGCGTGCCGCGGATGGATCTGATGGGTGGGGGTGGGATGGAGTGAGTGGGCCCACGGCACTCGACGGGCCTGAGGCGCTTCGCGCCCGTCATATCGCACGGCCTACAGGGAAGCCCTGGCCACCCCGAGCTGAGGCTCTGTCACTCCCGCCGCGGTCGCGAGGCTCCGCAACAGCTGGTCGAAGTCCGGATCCATGAGACTCGAGAAGGCAGCTTCGGTGTTGCTCGACGGTGGGCAGCCGATGCCCTCGGAGAGCACGCCGGTTGCTACGAACGCCGGGCCGGGCCGCGTCACGTAGGACGGTGTACCGCTCCACCCGTCGCATCCGACGGTGCCGGTCGCCTCGCAGGAGGCGCCGAGCACATGGTGTATTGCCGACTCGAGCCTCCACCCGGCCTTGGAGTTCCCGTGATAGCCGAAAGCAAGGGGTGGAGTGCCGGAGTTCGTCCCAACAGGTACCCAACTCATCTCGAGATCCACCGCGGTCAGATCCGTTAGGTAGCAAAGTGCTCTATCGTGCGCAGCGTTTGTGCTGCAAGACTGGTTTGACCAACTCTTTGGCGGTGATACGTCTTCAACGACGCACTGCGCATCGGTGTGCTTGGAGCCGCCGTCATGAGGGCTGATGATCTCGAGGTCGACCGTACGATCGTAAACGATGCAGTGTGCCGCTGTGGCGAGTACACGTGGCCCGATGAGCACTGCCATGCAGCCCGGCACGAGCTCGAGGATGAACGGTTTCTCGACCTGATCCGCAAGAGGGAGGTCCAGTCTCATTCCTTGGAGCGACCAGACTCCAGCTGCTTTCTCGACCCCGATCGCCCGCTGCCATTCCTCGGACGAGGGCACCCTGACGGTAATGCGGCTTCCTTCTGTCTGAGTTGGCGCCCTAGTGGCGCAGGCCCCCAGGGCGAGAACCAGCAGAAGTGTCGACGATCTCCATCTGAAGGCCTGCTGAACAATACTGGCGGAGTCTCGCGCCAGGATCTGCGCCGTTCGGTTGTGAGGCGGCCGACGAAGTCGATGCGACCAGCGTCTAGTGCTCATAGCGCCCGTAGGGACAGCGGAGCGTCGGAGGTGTCGCCGCGGGATCCCTGTTGACCGGCCATCTGTCTGTCGACGCGTGATGTCCATGAGCGTGGCCTGGCGTCATGGCACTGTTCAACAAGTCAAGAACGTGGTAGTGCGGCTCCTCATCGGGAAACGCACGGAGGGGAAAGTGAGTGAAGGAGACGTGAATATCGGCCTGAGCACTCTCGGCGGGTCGGTGAATCTGGATTCGGGGTAGTCGATCGATCTCGATCTCAAGGAACTCCTGGCAAGCGATCTGTGCCACCAGTCGGTCGTTGTTGGGAGGGTCGATGGGTTTCCCCTTGAACTCCCATCTTCCAGTGATCTTGTCCTCGCTCTTGAGCTCGCCGCCTTCGATCCGGACCACGACGGAAACCGCGTTGCCATCGTCTCTCCTTCTTAAGACGAACGGGTCACTGTTGTGGAGGTCCCAGATTCGATCGAGAGCCGCCGCGTCTCCAGTCTTTCTCTCCGAGATCGGTGCCGAGGCGCCATCCGGGAGGATGCGCACAGAACGCGGGTTCCCCGACGCGATCGTCGTGGCGTCGACCAGATCGATCGAAAAGAGACTCTCGCCATCCCGACCGGGAAGGATCTGGTGCTCTATGCGGTGGATGTTCCGATTGAGCAGGTGACGCGCGGCGAAGGAGAGCCGCGATGTGTGCGGCGCGACGCCCGGCTTCCTGGTGTTCGGGAACAGGCTGTAGGCCTCGGTGATGCTTCCGCTCTTGTTGTCGCGGACGATCTCGCAGATGCCGGCGCCGGAGAAGTGCACGTGTGCGGTGAAGGCCATGGCAGGACCCCTTTCAAAGCAGTTCAGGCGAACTCGGTGAACTTGAGGTAGGGACAGCGTGTGTTGGGTTCGGTGCGAGGCTCTTGGGGCTCGACGGGCTCCGTCTCGTCGCGCACTTTCTTCGGGAACTTCAGCTTCTTGGGGTCGCCGCCGACGACCTCGTCGAAGGCGGGATGAAGAGCCTCGTAGTGAATGGTCTCCGAAGCGGTGCGGAGGAGATGCGCGAAGGCGAGGTCGAGGGGTGGGAGCGGCTGGTAGTTGGTCTTCTTCGGCAGCAGAGAGAGCTCGTGCTCACCCAGTTCCAAGGTCAGGAGGTGGCTGACCCAAAAACTCGCTTTGAGACGATCCGCGTTGGCGACGGTCGGCTTTCCGTCGACCTCCCATTTACCCGGAAGCACCGCTTCGGCGGCGAGTCGGGAAGGGGGAATCTGCACGGCTACGCAGAAGGCGCTCGCATCGCTGCTGGAGCAGAGGCTCTCGACGCCACTGTCTCCGGCTTCGTAGAGCAGTTGCAGCCTCTGGTCCTCGTAGGCCGTCGGAGTTCCGCCACCGAGTAGAACCTCGTTGGCTCTCAGTGCGTCGAGGTCCAAATGAAGAAGTACGGTGCCCTGGTGATCGGTAGAGAAGGAGTAGGACCCTGCCGGCAGGTTCTTTAGCTCATCCAGGTGAATGGCGGAGGCAGGCACGATCAGCAGCGGCCGATGCTGCATCGACGCGTCCATCTGCGCCGTGTTCGGAAACAGCGACTCCGCCTTGACGATCCTGCCGCTCTCCGAACCCTCCCGGACGATCCGTGCCAGGCCGGCACCTCCGAAGTGAACGATGGCTTCGAATCCCATGCCTCAGATCCCTCCGATCGGCTGAAAGGCCGCCCAGGCCCGGTCGCCTCGCGCTACGGCCTCCAGGGCGGCCAGACGGTAGGCCTCCGTTGCTGGCTGCCCAGCCGCGACTAGGCGATGGAACGCGACCAGGAAATCGAGCCCCTCTCTGTCTTCGAGGGGTCGCAGTGTCGCGAGAACGAACCCTGCTCCCGCCCGCAGCAGCTCGGCCGGCATGCCCCAGGAAGGAGCGGAGTCGAGTCCCATCCCGACTGCGGTCTCGCAGGCGGCGAGCACGACGACACGGGCGCCGACCGGGCTGATCCGGCGCAGACGATCGATGGAGTAGAGGCCCGAGGGGAGATCGTCGGTTGGCCTGACGACCAGCGCGGCGTCGATCGGACTCGTTCCGGCGAGCACCGCGTGCCCCGCGAAGTGCACCACGTGTGCTTCGGCCAGGGTGTCGTCGAGGTCGGCCGCACTGGCAGCGGAGGTCATGCGCCCGTCTGGGTAGATCGCCGCGATGGACTCGGCCTCCAGGACGGCGAAGCGCAATTCGGGCAAGTTCAGGTCCTGCAGCACCTCGGTGCCGGCGCCGGTGAGCGCTGCGCCGCTGGAGGGCGGCGGAGGCTGCGCAGGCGCTGCGGCCGCGATCAAGGTCTCGAGTCGCGGCCAGATGCTGATGCGGAAGCGCTCCAGGAGTTTCCTGCCCGATGCGTCGCGGGCGGCATGCATTGGAGTCCGGGCCATGGCTTCGTGCAGGACGAGGTGCAGATGCTGCGAGGCATCGATCATCGACGCCAGCTCACTCTCCACCGTGAGCCATAGTCGCTCGGCTGCGCGCTGCGGCTCCGAGGGCATCCTCCAATCGACGGCCAAGCGCCGCTGCTCCAGCCTTTCGCTCGTCAGCGCCGAAGCGAGGACCGTGTGCTCGTCCAGAGGTGTCAGGTGGAGCACGAGGTCGCCAGGCTCGAGCAGGCCCTGCAGCCTCCACGACTCGAGATGGTCCTCCCCGTGTGCCCGCGGTAACACGAGGTACGGAACGTGGGCGTCGTTGGCCACCTCGAGCATCCGCTCGGCGCTGAGCTGCGCGGAGGCAGCGATACGGAGCGTCGTTCGGCGGACCCTCGCAACGTCGAAGGCGATGCGCTTCATGTCCGTGGCCGAGATGCTCGTGGCCATGTTGGCGAGATCCTCGATCTCTGCTGCCAGGGAGGCGAGTGTTCGTAGCGACGCATCGGATCTGCCGAGGGCTGCCTGCGCCTCGGCGATGCCTAGTTGTGCCGGAAGGAGCTCCATCAGCTCACCCAGCGCGACCTGGCGTCGCGACGCGGGTTCGAGGAGTTCGAGGGCCAGTCGTGGCTGTCCAACCACATGAACCAACCCCTCGGCGATCCCTGCCTCGAGCGCGATCCATTCGTGCTCTCCCGAGACGCCCTCGAGGATCTCCCTCGCGCGCCGGACGTCCTCCAGAGCCGTCGTCCGGTCGCCGAGCTGGGTGTGGAGCTTGCTGCGTTGGATCAGCACCTCGGCCAGAGCCGTCGCGTTTTCCTCCCAGTGCTCGGCGTTGCGCACCTGCTCGTCGAAGAATGGCAGCGCGCGCTCGGGGAAGCCCGAGCGCAGCAGCGAGAACGCCGTGTTGAGCAGCAAGCTGTGCTTCTGCCAGTGATCGTCGCTCGGGGTGATCTCCCGCAGTGCTTCGAGTCGTCCCCGCCAGCTCTCTTCGTGGCGCCCCAGTGCTTCGAGGGGGCCAGCTGCGATGACGTGGGTGAAGGCCGCGGCGCGGCGTCCGGCACCTCGCTCGATCCACGGATACGCCAAGCGAGCCCAACGCAGTGCTTCGTGCTCGTTGCGCTGAGAATGCTCCACGATCGCCGCGAACCAGGCTGCTTGTCCCTTGAAGAAGGGCTCGTCTTCGGGCGTCTCCTCGTAGAGGGCGCCAAACTCGTCTCTGGCATGGGCCCGGTCACTACCCAGCAGGCACCTCGCCGCATAGAGCCGAGCACGACGCGCCAGGGTGGGGCTCGCGCTCTCCAGCTGGTTTGCCGCCGCGGCGAACAGGGGCGCTGACTCGACCATCCGTTCGCCGCGGAAGATCCCCGTGGCCTGCTGAAAGAGGGCGACCGCGCGGCGCCGAGCATCGTCCCTTGGGCGCAGCTCCTCCATGATCTTCGCGGCGCTGAGGTCTCCGCGCGAGGCCAGGGATCGCGCGATCGCTTCGGCGACCTCCTCCTGCTTGCGCTCTCCTCTGGCCACCCAAGAACCCAAGACGTGTTCCTCGAAGAGTCGGAAGGCCAGATCCGGAGCCGACTCGAGGGCTGATCGCCAAGACTCGTCGATCGGGAATCTCGTGGTGTCGAGCAGCGCGTCGCGTGCTCTCACCTGGTTCACCTCCGCCTGCAGTCGCTCGGTATTGGCCAAGGCCTCGCTTCGCCAGGCTCCTGCGGGAAGCTGATCGGCGGTTCGTCTCCAGGTTGCGATCGCCGACTCTGCCAGTCCGAACGATTCGAGGGCGACCGCCAGGTTGTGGAGGGCGCGCGCAGACTGCGGTGCAGCACGCGCGGCGATCTCGGAGGCTTCCAGTCCGCGCAGCAGGTCGAGTGCCCGATCCTCATCGGAGAGGCCGAGCTCCAAGAGGGCGATCGCACGAAAGTCGCCCACGGCCCCGTCTGGCGCCGCCCTCGACAGAGCAACGGCTTCCTGCCAGCGCCCGGTGCAGAGCAGGCTGGCCAGCTGCACCTCGGTGGTGGGGTGGAGGCGCACCAGCGAGGAGATGCGCGAAGCCTCGCGTCTAGTCGAGGACGAGCTGAGTTGTCGAGCGCCTCCGCGCGGTACGTCGGCGCGACCGGACAGCCTCGTCCTGCGCTCGACACACAGGGGTGACGACTCGATCGAGGCCCTCGCCTGGTCCGGAGTCGCGATGCGGTCGCTGGTGAAGCAGCCGAGCGCACTCATCATGATCGCGCCGACCGCGATTCCTGTCGGGAAGCGCAGCATGTGGAGGAGGTGTTCGGGAGATCACCTCCGATCATGCGACACGCTTGCCTCTCCCGCCAGGTTCCCATTCATCCCTAGCCTCCCTCGAGGAGAGTAGACGGACGCTGCGAGGTGAGTTGCGCGCCGAAGCTCGCGACCAGCATTGGAGCGATGGAGTCGACGAAGGGCGAGCTTGCGCGCCCGGACGCCTCGGCGATCTAGGCTTCCGCTTGCTGGCGGCGATCCGCTTTCCGTCTGGCGTAGATCCCCAGCCTCCGCGGGGATGACGCCATCGCCGGGTGAAGGACGCCGACGGCTCGGCGACGGTTCATGGAACCGTGCAGCACCCCCACCCAACCTCCCCCTGCAGGGGGAGGGGCCGGAGTGGCGACTCCGCCGCTTGGCTCTGCTGCTCTCCTCGCGCTTCGGTCCAGCGCACGGGATGCGTGGCGCACCGGTTCCGCCGGCGACAGCACGCCGGCGGAGTCGGTGAGGCGGGAACAGCTACGGCACGGTCGAGGACCAGCGCGGCGTACGGCCCGACTCGCGCAGCCCGCCGACGACAGATCGCCGGCGGGCCACTGGCGAGCGAGCTCTACTACGGCACCGTGTCCGACCAGGCCGACGTGTTGCCGCTTTCAAAGCCATCGGCGAAGAACAGGCCCGTCGCCTCGAAGGCTCCCCAATCGTGCACGTCGCCCGGGAAGCCGATCCCCGGCTCGTCGAAGCCGCGCAGCTTGTGCTCGAGGTCGCGCTGGGTCGGGGCGAAGGTGTGGCAGCGGTCGACGGTTGGGGAGCTGGTGTACACGCGCAGGTCTCCGCGCGGTGCGTCGAGGAAGCCGGGGTTGGTGCCGGTCTGCAGGGTGGTCGTGCCGCCGGCCAGGCCGCCGGAGGTCGTCAGGTAGCTGCAGCTCGCGGTGACGCTTCCGCCGCCCTGGCTGAAGAAGGTGTCGTGGTTCTGCAGGATGCTGGCCTCGATGGTGACGATGCCGGTGGTGTCGGTGGTGGCGCCGGCGCTGCTGACGATGTTGTTGAGGATGTTGCGGTAGTCGTTGAGCGCCGCCGAGACCCAGCGCGGATTGATCACCGCGTTGCCCACCGCCCTGAACAGCGCCCAGGTGTGGTTGTTCCACAGCTGTGACGACTCCACCCTCATGGTGGTGCCCGGGTCCTCGGCGTAGAGCACGAAGCCCCGCTGGTTGAGCCCGGTGTGGTTCTCGATGTAGGTCTGGTAGAGGTTCACCGTGGAGTTGCCGCCGGCGAAGACGGCGCTGCCGAAGCCCTCGGAGGCCAGCGTGTTGCCCTCCAGCCAGGAGCAGCGCCTCGCGACGCAGAACGAGTCGCCGCGGTCCATCACGAAGAGGCCGCTCGCGTCGACGTAGGCGCCGCCGCCCTCGTCGCCCGCCTCGTTGCCGCGCACCCAGGTCTCCTGCAGCACCATCGAACCGCTGTTCACCACCCACACGCCGCCACCCTCCTGCAGCGCGGTGTTGTCGTCGATGCGGATGCCGAAGGTGAGACCGGGATCGGTGATCACGGTCGACCCGGTGTTGAGGACGGCGATGCCGCCGCCCCAGGTGGCGTCGTTCAGAATCACGTAGGCGCCGTCGCGCAGCGTCACGACACAGCCTGTCTGCACCGCGATACCGCCGCCGGTGCCCGCATCGTTCTCGCGCACGATCGCGCCGAGCGCGACGGTCGAGCCGCTGCCGAGGCAGTTGATACCGCCACCCTGCCCCGAGCCGACATCGTTCAGCCGGATCGAGACGTCGACATCGATCTCGACGTCGGCGCCGTTCATCACCTGCAGGCCGCCGTCGCTGAACGAGATCTCGCTGTCGCGGATCGTCAGATTGGCGCCGGAGCCGTTCGCCACCACCGCGTAGGCGTTGTTGGCATCGCGGATGGTGAGTCCGTCGAGAGTGACGACGGATTCGTTTCCGGAGGTGGCGCTGATGTCGAAGACCGGGCCCGATGCGTCCCCGGAGATCTCCGAGCGCGGGCCGTTGCGCTGCGTCGAGCCGCACGTGGTGTGGCGCCCGAGAATCGTGATCGAGCCCACGGTATCGGGATCCCAGTTGACGAAGTTCTGGTCGACGTTCGAAAGGTCGCCGACGATACGGATGGTGTCGTCATCCGGGCCGAGCGCGCCCACCAGCGCATTGGCGATCGAGGTCGTGGGACAGGAGCTGCCAACCCAGATGTCGGCGGCCGGCGCCGGTGCGGCGAGCGTCAGGAGAGCAGCTGCGACCAGCGCGGCTGGGGTGATTCGTGCGATCCGTGCGATCGGGGCCGCGAGCACGCGAGCCCTCCGTGGCCGGGTCCTCAGGGATGTGACGAAGTGGGTGCCGAGCATGACGAGTCCTCCTCAGGTTCCGTGGCGGCTGGAGTGGGAGTGGAGAGCAGCCGCCTCACCCTGGAAGCACGCAGAGGCTCGGGAAACCGTGCCAGGCCTTGGACCAAAGAAGTGTCGGTCAGGTGGCGAGGGATCGGCCCCGGCCAGGCCGCACTGAGCATGTCGAGCTGCCGTCGAAAGGCCGCCCTCTGGACCCCTCCCCTTGCAAGGGGAGGGCAAGGGTGGGGTGAGTCCCAGCGGTGCTAGTGAAACGGGAGCTCCGCGACGGGTCCCTGCCGAATCGAGATCCTCGTGTCCCAAGACCCGGGCTGCGACGCTTCCGAGACCGACACCCGGTTGCTCCTCAGCGCAGCGGATTGCTCAGCGCAGCGGGTTGCGCCAGCGAAGCCCCTCGAAGCGGCCGAAGTCCCCGTCGGTGCTGCACAGGACCAGGCCGTGCTCGAGCGCCAGCGCGGCGAGGTGCGCGTCCATCACCAACCCTGCGCCGGCGTTGCTCGCGCGGAGCAGCTCTCCCAGCAGCTCCGCGTGACGCTCACCCGGTGACGGGATCCACACCGTGCGCGGCTCGAGCCAAGAGCGCACCTGGCTCCAAGCATCCTCGACCGAGAGAGGTCGCTCGAAGAGCTTCGGGTGCGTGCTGATGCGCAGGAAGGCGAGCAGCGAGGGCCACGGCAGGCCGACCCGCGCCGTGCCGCCGAGCTGCTCGTCGAGCCAAGCGCGCGCCGCCGGATGCTGACGCTAGCCTTCGATCTTCAGCCCTCGATCTTCGCGTAGAGCAGCAGGTTGGCGTCGACCAGGATCATCGGTTCGGCCGCCCTCGTCGTCCGTCCTCAACCTTCCGAGTCGGCGATCTCGAGCACGCCGGCGACGTCGTCGAGGTCCGGCAGCCGCGCGCGCCCCAGGTCCGCCGGCTCGGTGGAGTAGGCGCGCGGCGCCTCCGCCACCTCGCCGCGCAGCACCATCAGCCCCGCACGCAGCGCAACGTTGACCACCTGCTCGAAGCTGGCCTCACGCTCGCGCTGCAGGCGTCCCAGCTCCCGCGCCACGTCGTCCTCGAGGGTCAGGGTGGTCCTCATGAGCGAATCTTGCATCAAAGCATCAGGTAGAGATGCTTCGAGGTCGGGAGCGGAGTCTCCGTGACGTAGCCGCACCCGCACTTCGCGAAGGGCCCGGCCGGTGCTCGGTCCGAGGCGCGGTTGCCCAGCCCGAGCCCCGCGAAGCGTCCGCCTGGCGTCCGTCTAGTCGTTCGATAGGAACGGAGAATCTCATCGGAGAATCCGCCATGAACGCCGTCAACCACGTCGTCCTCGGGCGCTGCCGGCCAGCGGCCGCGGTGCTGGCGCTGCCGCTGCTGCTGGCCGGCTGCATCACCATCGAGTCGACCGGGCAGTCGTCGCGCAAGACCAAGAAGGCGATCACCGACTCGGCCTCCTACCGGATGTCGGAGGTGCTCTACCCGGACGCCGACTCGGCCACCTCGGCGCAGCGCCTGGCGAAGAAGCGGCTGAAGGAGCTCGACCGCCAGCTCGAGGCCGCGGTGACGGGGCTGATCGCCGAGTACGAGAGCCAGATCGGGCCGATGTCGGAAGGCATGGGCACCGCTCTGCAGCGGATCGAGGAGGTGAGGGTGGAGGTCACCGACGAGGGGGCGCCGGTGGTCTACGTCGATCCCGACCGCACCATCCACGTCGACTTCAAGGTGGCTCAGGGCTTCTTCGCCGGCAGCCTCGTCGAAGGCATGCAGGGGCGTGACTTCTTCGGCCGCCCCAAGAACGACCTCGGCGAGGATCCCAGCGACGCCGAGCTGCTCGCCGCCTTCCTCGAGCTGCGGCAGAGCATCGACGCGCAGAAGTCCCGCACCCTGATCGGCGACATCTTCTCCGACGACCCGTTCGCGATGCAGGAGTTCGCCGAGGACCTCGACCGCGTCGACACGCGCTACCGCGGCACCCTCTACTTCCTGCTCGCGCACGAGCTCGGCCACCTCGCCCTCGGCCACTTCGACCCCGGTTGGAGCGCCAGCGTGCGCGACACCGAGCTGCAGGCCGACGACTTCGCGGTGCGGCTGATGGTCTCGGCGCTGCGCCCGGTGATCATCCAGAACAGCCTGCTCGGGGGCTTCTTCGGCGACGAGAGCGAAACGCCCAACCTGGTCGGCTTCCTCGACCTCTTCCGCTACGGCTACCAGCGCGCCGGCTTCGTCGCTGGCGACGTGCCCGACGACGCCTACCCCTCGGCGATGGAGCGACTGGAGCGCAGCAAGGTCGTGTTCCAGCAGGCGGCGGCGCCGATCCGCGAGGCGGCCGGCGACGCGCTCGAGCGTGCCTTCGAAGAGGCCTTCCGCGAAGCCGCCGAGAAGATCGCGGAGGGTGAGTCGTGAGCGCGGCGCGAGGCCCGGAGGTCCATGTGGCCGAGGCGGGCGGCGCCGAAGCGTGCGGTCGTGGCGGCGTGAGCGAGTCGTCGCGCGGTGGTCTCCTGCCGATGCTGGTGGCGGCCTCCGCGGCGCTGCTTCTCGCCGGTGCCCTCCAGGCGGTCAGCCTGGTCGGCCGGGTCACCGACCCCGCCGGAGCGGCGCTCGAAGGCGTGCTGGTGAGCGCCGCGCACGCCGAGCTCAGCTTCGGCGGCGTGGCGCTGAGCGACGCCGAGGGCGCCTTCGAGATCCCCGACCTTGCGCCCGGGCCCTACGTGGTGGCGTTCGAGAAGCAGGGGCGCCTCACCAGCGAGCTCGAGATCACGCTGACGCCCGGCGCATCGATCTCGCTCGAACAGCAGATGCGCCCCGCCCTCGGCTTCTCGCGCGCGCCGACCCGCCGGCCGCGCAACTTCGTCACCGTCGACGTGCGCTACGCCACCGACCGCTCGCCCCAGGGCCGCGAGGGCGACCGCCAGCTCTACTCGGCGCACCGCGGCTCGAAGCTGCGCTACGGCGTCGCCCAGGTCACCATCCCGCGAGATCACCGGCTCGGCGAGTTCGAGCAGCCGAAGTGGTGGAAGCTCGAGTTCCGGCCCGACCCCGCCAAGCACGTCACCTTGGCCAGCGTCGTGCCGCAGTCGCCGCAGCAGTTCGCCGAAGCTCTCGCCGAGGGCTCGGTGGCGCTGGTCTTCGTGCACGGCTTCAACGTCGCCTTCGAGGACGCGGTGATGCGCACCGGCCAGCTCAGCTACGACCTGCGCTTCAACGGCGTGCCGATCCTCTACAGCTGGCCCTCCAACGGCAGGGTGCAGGACTACGTCGCCGACCAGGACAACGCGGCCCGATCCAGCTCGCGCTTCGCCGAGTTCCTCGAGCTGCTCGCCAGCTCCACCGAGACCGCCCACGTCATCGTGCACAGCATGGGCAACCAGGTGCTCACCGGCGCCGTCGCCCACCTCGAAGGGCTCGCCGACGCAGGCCCGTACGTGCAGGAGGTCGCCCTGGTGGCGCCCGACGTCGACGCCGGCGTCTTCGGCGACTTCGCCGAGAAGGTCCTCGCGCTCGGCAGCCGCACCACCCTCTACGTCTCCGCCAACGACCGGGCGCTGATCGCCTCGAAGACCCTGCGCGGCGGCTATCCCCGCCTCGGCGACTTCGACTCGCAGCGCGGCCCGTTCGTGATGGACGGCCTCGACACCATCGACGTGTCGCAGCTCGACTCCGGCTTCCTCGGCCACTCCTACTACGGCGACAACCGCTCGGTGATCTCCGACCTCTTCCACCTCCTCTCCGGCGACAAGACCCCGGCCGACCGCGGGTTGCAGAGCGTCAGCTTCCAGGACCGCCGCTTCTGGCGTTTCGTCCCGTAGCCGCCGTGCCGCGGTCCGGCGTGCCGGGCGGCTGAGGCACGGCGGACACGGTCCAGGTTCCTTCGCACCGCGGGCAACGCGTGCACCGCGTGCGCCGCCTCTGCTGTCATTCCCGCGAAGGCGGGAATCCACGCTTGGCGTGTCTGCCGGATCGTCACGAACTGCCACGAGCACACCTCGGGAGACTCCGCCACGACGAGGGGGAAGCAGAGCCGATCCCGACGAGGAGATCTGGAATCGCAGGAGCCGCATCGGGAGCCGCGACCGCTGAAGTCCTGCCTTGCGTTCCCGCTGAAGGTGCTCCTTGGCGTGACAACCCCACTGCCGAGGGGAGCGACAGCGAGCCGAGGCGGAGGGCAGAGTGCGCACCGCCGCGCTCTTTGCAGCCCGCGACGCGATCGGGGTGCCGCGTTCTGCGGTGGCTGAGTCGTCTGCGGCGTGAGGGTGTTCTCCGCCCGTTGTCGCCTCCCCGTTCGAAGGCGCTCGTAGACCGCCGGCACGACACCGCCGATGGAGGAACGAGCGCGCCCGAAGAACCGAGAACAACCTGTGACGACGAGGTCAGAAACCATGTCTGCATCCGCCCGGCCTTCCCCCTTCTGCTCCCTTTCCGCCGTTCCCAAGCTCAACGCGACGCTGCCGTCGATCCTCACCCTGGCTCTCTGCCTCGCCGCAGCGCCGACCGTGGCCCAACCGGTGCCCTCGTCGGCCGAGGTCTTCTCGCAGCACAGCTCCAACGAGCGCTTCGATCTGTTCAGCCAGCCGGAGACCAACGATCAGGTCGGCGCTGCGCTGGCGGCCGGCGACTTCGGCGGCAGCGGCTTCCTCGACCTGGCGATCGGCGTGCCGCGGGAGGACTACCTCTCCAACGACGTCCAGCGCGTCGACGCCGGGTGGACGCACGTCATCGAAGGCAGCGCCACCGGTCTCGATGCGTCGGTCGGCGTGGAGGACGCGCCGTGGGACCAGGACGGAGACATCCAGGGCGGCCCCGAGAGCGGCGACCTGGTGGGCTGGGCCGTGGCGGTCGGCGACTTCGACGGCGACGGCTGGGACGATCTGGTGATGGGCGCGCCGGGCGAGTCGGTCGGCGGCGAGAACAACACCGGCTGCATCAACGTGATCTACGGCTCACCGAACGGCCTGACCACCGCCGGCAACCGACAGCTCTGGCAGAGCCGGGTGGTCGACGGCGGCACCGTGCCCGGCGCCGCCGAGGCCGACGACCGGTTCGGTCATTCACTGGCGGTCGGCAACTTCAACGGCGACCTCTACGACGACCTGGCGATCGGGGTGCCCGACGAGGACGTCTTCGTCACCGTCAACCGCGTCGACGCCGGCGGCATCGTGGTGCTCTACGGCAGCGCCGACGGCCTCACCCCAGTGGGCTCGCAGGGCATCACCCGCAACGCGCCCGGCATGGTGGTCGCGGTGACCGCCGGCGACGAGTTCGGCTACGCGCTCGCCGCCGGCGACTTCGACGGCGACACCTTCGACGACCTGGCGATCGGCGCCCGCTACGACGACGAGGCCGGCCACGACCGCGGCTCGGTCGACATCCTCTACGGTTCGGCGAGCGGCCTCGACACCACGACCCACGAGGTGTGGCACCTCGATTCTCCCGGCATCGACTATCCCGACGAGCAGGGCGAGGAGCTCGGCGCCGCGCTGGCGACCGGCGACTTCGACGCCGACGGCAGGGACGACCTGGCGATCGGCGTCCCCAACCACGACGGCGGCACCAGCGAAGAGGGCCGCGTCCTGGTGCTCTACGGCAGCAGCTCCGGCATCACCACCGCCGGGCACCTGCTGGTCGATCAGGACACCCCCTTCGTCGCCGGCGAGCCCGAGGAGGACGACAACTTCGGTCAGGCCCTGGCCGCCGGCGATCTCGACGGCGACGGCGCCGACGAGCTGATCGTCGGCATCCCCGGCGAGCGCTACGTCTCCGGCCCGGCGAACCGCGACGGCGCCGGCGCGGCGCAGATCTTCCAGGGCGCGCCCATCTTCGGGCTCGACCCGACCCAGAACCAGATCCTCGACTATTCCCTGGTCGGCGACCCCGCCCTCTCCGACGGATTCGCCACCGCGCTGCTCGCCGCCGACTTCGACGCCAGCGGCACCGACGACCTCGCCTTCACCGTGCCCCGCCGCCTGGTGCGCGACCAGAGCAACCAGCTCATCTCCGCCGCTGGCGAGATCGTCGTCGTCTACAGCGCCGGTGGCGCGGCGATCTTCGTCGACGGCTTTGAATCGGGTGACACCACTCGGTGGTCGCAGTCGGTGCCGTGATGCGTCGGGATTGCGTCCCTCCGGCTCCTCCCCCTTCAGGGGGAGGATAGAGGTGGGGGTGTCACGTCAAGCGAGCCCCTGCAGGGGAGGCTGGAAGGACGCCCGTGGTCGAAGTCTCTCACTGTCGGCCTTGCGGCTCGGCTCGCTGTTGCTCGCCTCGACAAAGGGGGTGTCGCGTCAAGCGAGCGCCTGCCGGGGAGGGTAGGGAAAGAACGTCTGTGCTCGCCGGTGGCTCTCACTCCGAGAACGGATTGACCACCGAGATCCCGCAACCCTCGAAGTCGCGCACGTTGCGCGTCGCCAGCATCAGCTGGTGGGCCAGCGCGGTCGCGGCGATGAACATGTCGGCCTGGGTCCGCTGGATGCCGTCGCGGCGCAGCGCGCCACGCAGTGCACCCGCACGGCCTGCGATCTCCGCGGTCACCGGCAGCACTTCGGCGCTCTCTTCGATGAGCCGTTCGAAGCGCCGCTCGATGCGCTGGTTTGGCCGCGCGGCGAGGCCGAAGCGCACCTCCTCGAGCGTCACCACGCTGATCCGCAGCGGCGGCGGCAGCTCGTTCGCCCACGCGAGCACGCCTTCGTCGGGCCGTGGCCTCAGCAGCTCGCTCAGCACGTTGGTGTCGACCAGGAACATGCTGCGGTCGCGAGTCGAGGGTGGGTAGCGGAGTGCGGATCGCGGCGGCGACTACGGCGTCGCCCTCTCGTCGGCCACATCGGTCTCGCGGTCGACGCGCTCGACGGGCGGCAGCTCGTAGCTCTCCTCTGCGGCGATCTCGCGGATCTCGGCCGTCAGCTCACCGACGCTGCGACGCTCGCGTGCCTGCCAAGCCTCGAAGCGGAGGAACTCCTCCGGCGCCACCACCACCGCCACCAGCTCGTCGCGCCGGTAGAGCCGTTGCGGCTGCCTCTGCGCCGCGGCGACCAGCCGGGAGAGGTGCTTCTTTGCCTCGGCGATCTTCCACATGTGGTCACGTTAGCAGAAGGAGTTGGTCATGTTGGGCTCTCTGAGACCCTCGCCCCTTCAGTTCGTGGCGGTCCGGCAGACCCGCGACGCGTGGATTCCCGCCTTCGCGGGAATGACAGAGAGGGAAGTCGGTCGTCGCGACCTCCTTCTCCGGCCCCTCCCCCTTCAGGGGGAGGCTGGGTGGGGGTGTCCCAGTAATCCGGTTCGCTCCTTCTTCGACTCTCTCCGTGGTCGCAGGCTCCTACTGTCGGCCTTGCGGCTCGGCTCGCTGGCGCTCGCCTCGGCAAAGGGGGTGTCCCAGTAATCCGGTTCGCTCCTTCTTCGACTCTCTCCTGTGGTCGCAGGCTCCCACTATCGGTCCTTGCGGCTCGCCTCGCTGTCGCTCGCTTCGGCAAAGGAGGTGTCCCAGTAGTTCGGCAGGCTCCCTCTGCCGATCCGGCGCGGCTCGCTGTGCTCCGTCGTGCAGGGGCATCCCCAGGAGCTGCGCTCCTCGCCATTCGTGGCGGTCCGGCAGACCCGCGACGCGTGGATTCCCGCTTTCGCGGGAATGACGGAGGGAGGGAATGACGGAGGGAGGGAATGACGGAGGGAGGGAATGACGGAGTGACGGAGTGACCCACCGCATCCACCTTCACTCTCCCATCACCAACCGCTCCAGCGCCCGCGACAGCGCCCGGATCTCGTCGCGCCGCCCCTCGCCGTTGAGGATCATCATCGCGACGTCGCCTTGTGTGTCGAGCGCTTCGAAGATGTAGAAGCCGCGATCCGAGCCACCGACGCCGAGCCGCTCGCCGAGGTAGCGCCGGGCGTACTCGCCCTGCAGCAGCTCTCCAGAGCGCATGAACCGGTGGAAGCGCAGCATGTCCCCGAGGGTGGAGAACATGCCGCCGCTGCCCATCACCAGCCACGAGGCCTTACCCCAGTTGGGCGGGATGTTGGGCAGGCCGACCGAGCTGGCGCCGTAGCCGACGGCGAAATCGCGCAGCGCGAAGCCGCGCGTCGCGCCGTACATGCCGGTGGCGTTCATGCCGGCGGGATCGAAGATCTCCCGGCGCAGGAACTGCTCGTAGCCCTCGCCGCTGCGCAGCTCGAGGATCGCCGCGGCGAGGCCGTAGGCGGAGTGCGAGTGCTGGCGGCTGGTGCCCGGCGCGAAGAGCAGCGGCTGCGCGAGGAT
Source organism: Acidobacteriota bacterium (assembly GCA_003388555.1). Taxonomy (GTDB): domain Bacteria; phylum Acidobacteriota; class Thermoanaerobaculia; order Multivoradales; family Multivoraceae; genus QQVD01. The sequence continues at coordinate 27,002 of QQVD01000043.1, forward strand.
GCGGCGCACCGCCTCGTCGCGGTCGATCCACGCCAGGTCGGCGTCCCAGTCGCCGGGCAGGTCGTGGAAGTCGGGCAGGCCCGAGGCGCCGGTGATCAGGTGGCGCACCGTCATCGCCCGCTTGTCCTCCGGCACGCCTTGAAAGAACTCGCCGATCGGATCGTCGAGCGACAGCTCGCCGCGCTGCGCCAGCAGGTGGATCCCGGCGACGGTGAAGTCGATCGGCGTCGAGCCGATGCCGAAGATCGTCTCCAGCGTGACGGGGTAGGCCAGCTCGCGGTTGGCCATCCCGTAGGCCTTCTCGAGCACCACCTCGCCGCTGCGCGCCAGGTGCACCACGCCCGAGAAGCCGCCCGCGGCGAGCTCCTCGAAGTGCGCCCCGGCGCTCTCCCAGGTGAGCTCCGGCCCGCGCGAGGAGGCGTCCTGCTGCCGCACGTCGAGGGCGGTCAGCGCGAACGGCGCCTGGTGCTCGAGGGCGAAGTGCACCTCCCAGGTGCCGCCGCGTGACTCGAGGGTGAGCTTCAGGCCGCCGTCGTCTTCGTCGAGCAGCGCGGCGCCGGCCGCGGCGGCAGCCGCGCGCAGCTCGGCCAGCTCGGCGCGACGCTCTTCGGCCGTCGTGCTCGCCAGCATCTCGGCGGAGAAGCGGTGCTGCTCGAAGTCGCGCACCAGCTCGTCGAGCTCCTGGCGGTGCGCCCCCTCGAGGGCGCGCAGGTGGTTCTCCAGCGCCTCGTCACGGCCAGCGCCCTCGGCGGGCGGAGCCGAAGCCGCTGCCACCTGGCCCGCCTGGCCGAGCGCCAGCGAGGTGATGCCGGCCTCCGTGATGCCGACGTCGAGTACGTGCACCACGCCGCCGCTGGTGAGCAGCAGCTGCACCCCGCCCGGCGCCCCTTCCACCGCGATCTCCTCGAACTCGGCCGGCAGCGCCTCGCGCACCGCCAGCGCCTCCGCGCGCACCGCCTGCGCGCCCGCCTCACCGCGCCAGCCGTCGGCCACCGCCTCTTCGACGAAGCTGCCCAGCCGCTCGTCGGTGCGCTCGCGCAGCAGCTCGATCACCGCGTCCACCGCCTGGGTCACGTGCGGCGGTGGGCCCTGGGCAGCAGCCGCGGCGGCGGAGCAGAGCAGAAGGGTCAGCAGTGCTCGCTGCAGGCGAAGCGCCCGCTGCCGAGGCGAGCGAAAGCGAGCCGAGCCGCAAGTCCGCCAGTGGGAGCCTGCGACCACCGGCGTCTTTCCCGGCCTCCCCCTGAAGGGGTGTTCGTTGAACGAGACACCCCCACGCCGAGGCGAGCGACCGCGAGCCGAGCCGCAAGTCCGCCAGTGGGAGCCCGCGACCACCGGCGTCTTTCCCAGCCTCCCCCTGAAGGGGGAGGGGTCGGAGAGAGCGACCCTCGGTCCGGTCGTCGTGTCGGTCGATTCGTTCATGTCAGCGGTCCTCCTTCGAAGCCTTCGTCCTCGTCTTGCTCTTGCTCTTGCTCTTGCTGTTGGTCTTGCTCGACGCGCCGCCGCCGCCCTCGTGCGCCAGCCAGGTCTGCAGCCAGCCGATGCGCGCGCGCATCAGCCGCACCGCGTTCTCGTGCGCCCAGTAGTCGACCTCCGGCAGCGCCTCGCGCTCGAAGAACGCCTCGATCTGCGCCAGCTTCTCCTCGCTCGCCCGCAGCGCCGCGCGCAGCCAGCGGCGTCGCTGCGCCGGCGTCAGGCGGCCGACGAACGAGGCCTTCGTGCGCAGCGGGTCCTCCGCCAGGTGGCGCGCCCCGTCGTCGCTGAGCAGCCAGCGCAGCACCTGAACGGAGCCCGCCTCCGTCACCGAGAGCAGCCGCGTGCCGCGCCCGTCACGCGCCGCGCCGCGCTCGAGCAAACCCCGCGCCTGGAGCCGACGCAGCAGTGGATAGATGCTGCCCGTGCTCGACGACAGCGCGTCCGTCGGCGAAGCCTCGATCAGCGCCCGCACCCGGTACGCCGTGATCGGCCCGTCGCGCTCGATGCGCGCCAGCACCAGGTTCTCGAGCAGACTGCCCGTCGCCTCCGCGTCGATCTTGGACTTCTGCTTCACCATTATCGTGCGAAACGCACGATTGGCGAATAGGTTCCCGAGTGTCCTATCTCGGGGTCCGCTTCGAGGTTGGCAGGTCCTGGCCCGGGTGCGCCTCTCGTGAGGCGACGCAGCAGGCGATCGAAGGTTCGGCCTTCCAACGCTGGCCCGTCGGCTCGACCACGTCGCCGAGCAGCTCCGTATCGCCGGCATGCAGACCGAAGGGCGACTTCGGCAGCTCCCGGTACGGCAGCAGCTTCGAGACCGGCCGACCGTCCTTCGTGATGACCAGGCCTTCCCCCGACTCGGCCACCTCGTCGATCAGGCGCAGGCACCGTGCTTCGAACTCCGACGCTTCGATGCTCTTCATGGAAGCAGATTATGGAAGCAGAGTACCGTGGGCGCGACCGTGACCACCACCGCGAGTCTGATCCTCCAGTAGTCTCTCGACATGCCGAAGAAGCACAGCAGCGGCTCGAAGAACGCTCCGGCCCCGGATCCTTCAGCCGGCAGCCTGCGCGAAGTCTCCGACCAGCGCTGCACGGGCGCCGAGCTGCGTTCGCTGATCGAGCGTTTGCCGAGCCCAGACGAGCAGTTCCTGAGCGCGCTCGAGGAGATCACGAGGCAGCAGCCTGAGCTGCCGAGGTCCGCCTGGGACCGCTGACCCGCTCCACCGGTGGTCTGGTGACGATCACGCCGCGCTGCGACCAGGGCGGCGAAGAGCGTCGGGGGTCGCGACTTCCATGGCTGCGGCGTAGCGCCGAGTCCTCTCGACTCCCGACACCTCACCCTTCAGAGGGAGGCCGGGTTGGGGGTATCCCGGCCATCCGCCTCGATCGGTAGCACAGTCTTCGTAGACTCCCACTGTCGGTCCTTGGGGCTCGTCACGCTGCCGCTCGCCTCGGCGGGTTCCCGACCTCACTCCTCCCCCTTCAGGGGGAGGCCGGGTGGGGGTGCTTCAACCATCCGGCTCGTCTCGCCGCTCAGTATCTCCAGCGCCTCCACTCCCGCCTCCTGCGGTTCAAGCTCACCGAGGTTCGTTTCGGCGCCTGAGGAGTGCAGCCCTCCGGCCATTCCCCCTCGAGACCCAGAGCGTAGGATGAGAGGGCAGTGAACACGATCGAGAAGAGGTACCGCGAAGAGATCGGCCGCTGGACCGGTCAGCAGCGCGTGCAGCGCACCGCTTCGCTGCTCGGCGAAGTCCGCGTGATGTTGCGCCATCGCGAGCAGTCGCGAGCGACGCGCCCTCTCAGCGAGTCCGAGCTGCGCCGCGCCGTGGCCGCCAGGCTCTACCGGACCGATCCGAGGACGCAGCGCCTCATCGCCAGGCTCGAGGAGGCCGATGAGTCAGGTCGCTGACCTGCAGCGAGTCGTCGGCGCCGTGGTGGCGGTGCTCGATCGGCTCGACATCCGTGCTCGGCGGCGAAGCCGTCTTCCTCGAAGGCCGCAGCGGCCTAACCCCCAAGCAGCGCGAGACCCTGCGCAAGGCAGGCATCCTGCTGCGGCGGGGTTAGCTGAGTGTGGGAGCGTAGACGCTCACAGGAGGTCGAGAAGGGCCCTGTTGCGCTTCCCGCGGCCTTCCTCGCTGGGCTCCGGAAGCCGCCTCCCGCCGGTGCCGTTCCGCAGGAAAGCGAAGGCTGCCGGCGACTCGCGCCGCCAGGCCGCCTAAGGAGAAGAGTTTTTCCCAAGCGCGGCGGCCGCTTCCGGTTCCAAGTCTCTGTCATCCCGGACTTGACCCACGGTTCCACGCCTCGCCTCGAGCCGACCAGCCACCTCGGCGATCCGTCTCAACCATCCCCTTGTCCGCCGCCCAACCACCTCGGCGACGACCCCGTCCCAGCCATCACCTCCCGTCCGCCCCCGACCCCCGACCCCCGACCCCCAACCCCCAACCCCCAACCCCTCACCCCTTCCGCCCACCGCCTCCCTCCGATACCCTTCTCCTTCACTTCCCAGTGAAGCTCCATTCGCACTGAATCGACCGCCTTGAGGGGGGCGGAGAACGGCTGAAGGACCTTTGGCGGCCCGAAGAGACGCGTCAGACCGCGACAGCAATTCCCCCGAGCAGCCGCTCGACGGCGACCTCCTGCGCGCGCTCCTGGAGCGCCTCGAGGACGGCGAATCCGCCCTCGACGCCAAGAGCGACGGCGCCGCCGCCTTGGTGCTCGCAGCCCTGCTCGGGGAGGTCGACGCGCACCTCGAGGGCGCCGAGAGCGCCCGCCCCGAGCCCGACGCCACCGCCCGCCACACGCCGCCCCAGGCCTGGCTGCGCTCGATCACCGTGTGCGGCTTCCGCGGAGTCGGGGAGGCGTGCACACTCGAGCTCGAGCCCACCGCCGGGCTCACCGTGGTGCTCGGGCGCAACGGCTCCGGCAAGTCCTCCTTCGCCGAGGCCGCCGAGCTCCTCTTCACCGGCCGCAACAGCCGCTGGGACGGCCGCCCCAAGGCCTGGGCCGACGGCTGGCGCAACCTGCACCACGAAGGCTCGCGCTCGATCGACGCCGTGGTGCGGGTGGACGGCGAGGCCGGCGCCACCACCCTGCAGCGCACCTGGGACGCCAAGAGCCTCAGCCTCGACGACGCCGAGACCCAGATCCAGCGCCCGCCCGACGCGCCGCCCCTCGAGCGCCTCGGCTGGAGCACAGCGGCCGTCACCTACCGGCCCTTCCTCTCCTACAACGAGCTCGGCTCGCTGATCGAGGATTCGCCCTCCCGCCTGCACGACGCCCTCGCCGGCATCCTCGGCCTCGACGCCCTCGTGACCCTGGCCGACGACCTGCGCCAGCGCCGCCTCGACACCGAGAAGCCGATCAAGGACGCCGAGAAGACCGCCAAGGACCTCGCCCATCGCTGCGAGCAGCTCGCCCAGCCCACCGCCGACGCCGACGCTGAGGCTGCAGCCGATCCCTCTTCGGGTGACCCACGCCCAACCGACGAGCGCTTCGCCCAGGCCGCCGCCCTCCTCGGCGTGCGCGGCAAGCAGTGGGACCTCGACGCGCTGCGCCAGCTTCTCGCCGACCGCGACGACGAGACCGCCCCGCCCGACGCCGACGCCGACGGCACCCACGACTCCGCCGCCACCGCCGCGAGCGCCCCAGCAATCTCACCCCGTCGCGCCGCCGCCACCCTCGCCGCCTTCGAGCCCCTCGACCGCGCCGCCTACACCCAGAGCCTCGAAGACCTGCGCGCCGCCCAGCAGCACCTGCACGAGCTCAGCAGTGGGGAAGCCGGACGCGCCGAGCAGCTCCTGCGCATCCTCGAGCCCGCCCTCGAGCACGTGCGTTGCCAGCACCCGAAGCATCAGCCCACCGCCGACTCCGCCGATCTCGCGGCCACCTCCGTCGCTTCCGTCGCCACGTCCGCCTCCGATTCCGACTCCACCTCTGCCACCCGCACCTCCGACGCCTCCGACGCCACAGCCGACGCCACCACCACGACGACCACTGTCCCCTGCCCGGTCTGCGGCCAGACCCCCCTCGACGCCGCCTGGCAAGCGTCTGCCACCGAGCAGATCGAGCGCCTCCGTGCCCAGGTCGCCGAGCTCGCCGCAGCGCGCGACGCCGAAGCCGCCGCCCGCGCCGCCCTGCCGACGCCGCCACCCGTCGAGCCCCTGCGCACCCTCGACGCCCCCGCCGCGCTCCTCGCCTGGAGCGAGCGTCTCACCGCCGTCCGCTCCTCCGCCCCTTCCGCCTCCGCCGGCCCAGCCTCCGCCCCTTCGCTCTCCGAGCCCTCCGCTTCCGCCCCCGCCACCTCCGCCACCATCACGCCAGCCACGCCGACCCCCGACTCCCTCCTCACCTCCGCCTCCACCGATCTCGACCTGCTCGACGAGCTCCTCCTGCACGCCGGCCACCTCCACCAGCAGAGCGAGAGCGTCTGGCAGCCCGTCCGCAGGCAGCTCGAGGCCTGGCTGCCCACCGCCCGCCAGACCCTCGACGCCCGGCCCCTCGCCGCCCGCTTCAAAGAGGCCGAGGCGTGGCTGCGCGATCAGGCCACCCAGCTCTACAACGAGCGCTTCGCGCCGATCGCCGAGGCCGTGCGCCAGAACTGGGACGAGTTGCGCACCGCCAGCAACGTCAGCCTCGAGGAGATCCGCTTCGCCGGCAAGGCCACCCGCCGCACCGTCGAGCTCGACGTCACCGTCGACGGCCTCGAGAGCCCCGCCCTCAGCGTGATGAGCCAGGGCGAGCTCAACGCCCTCGCCCTGTCGCTCTTCCTGCCGCGCGCCACCCTCGATCGCAGTCCCTTTCGCTTCGTGGTGATCGACGATCCCGTGCAGGCGATGGACCCCGCCCGCGTCGACGGCCTCGCCCAGGTGCTCGAGCGCACCGCCCGCACCCGCCAGGTGATCGTCTTCACCCACGACGACCGCCTCGCCGAATCGATCCGCCGCCTGCAGATCAAGGCCCGCCTGCTCGAGGTGCGCCGCGGCGAGCGCAGCCAGGTGAGCGTGCACCCGCGCAGCGACGAGGTGCAGCGCGCCTTCGACGAGGCCTACGCCCTCATCCGCACCGAGAAGCTGCCGCCCTCGGCGCGCGACCGCGTCGTCCCCGGCCTGTGCCGCGTGGCGCTCGAGGAGGCCGCCCTCGAGGCCTTCCGCCGTCGACGCCTCGGCCGCGGCGAGCCCCACCTCGACGTGCAGGAGACCATCGAGCAGTGCGACAAGCTGCTGCCCAAGGTCGCCCTCGCCCTGTTCGACGATCCCGGCCGCGCCGGCCACGTGCTCGGCCACCTGAACAACAGCGACCTGCGCCACCAGGCCGACGTCCTCATGGCATGCAACAAGGGTAGCCACGGCGGCCTCCAGGGCGCCGCCGACCACCAGTTCCTGCGCAGCGCCAAAGACCTCGCCCAGTACCTGCGGAGCCGCCCGTGAGCCAGCAGACCGCCGCCCCCAACCGCCCGCCCAGCGCCGAGCTCGCCCTCAGCGACCAGCTCCTGGAGCACGCCGACACCTGCCTCCAGCTCGCCGCCAAGGCCCACGAGCCCGGCCCCAGAGCCTGGCTGCGCGCCTCCGCCCTTCTCCAGCGCCAGGCCTTAGAGACCCTGCTCGAAGCCCTCTACGCCCAGCGCATGCCCGGAGTGGAGCACGCCTCCCTCAGGGCCCAGCTCCTCGTCCTCCCCGAGATCCTTCGTTCACCAGCCGGCCTCGCCACCCGCATCGGCGCCGCCTGGGGCCGCCTCAGCTCCGCCTGCCACCGCGGCGGCGGCATCGGCCTGCAGGGAGTCGAGAGGCTGCGCGAGCCGCTGGGGGTGTTGAGGGAGTGGAGAGGGCATGGGGTGTGGGGGTGATGTTGCGGCGGCCACGCCCTTGCGGTGGCCCTTGGAAGAGCGTCCCCGGGTAGGACGTCGGTGACGCTGCACGCACGGCGCTGCGGTAGATGGTTGTGGAGAGTCCAATGAATGAACCAGGCCAGGTTGGCGAGGCGCCAAGCGCGCAGGACTTCGCGACTCTGGGCGCCAAGCTCGATCGCGACCGGCGTGACCTGCTCAACCTGGATCTTCGAAACGCCCTCCTCAACTACAAGTTCCCTCGCACGCGTTCCGTGCGCATCGTCGACGAGCTGTCGCACGAGGTCTTTCGCATCCTCGTCAGCGAAGAGCGGACTATGTCCTTTCTCGCCGTTCCCGAGGATCAGGAGGATGCCGTTCTCGCCGCGGCTGATGAGACTCTGGTCGAGGATCTCGATTGGGCGAAGTTGCTGAAGACGGAGGAGGCAGCTGCCGATGTCCCCGGCGACGCAGCCTCTCGGCATTCGGACAGGTACCTTCAAACGGACTTGTCCAAGGTCCGTCTCGACCGACGGATCCACGCGATCTCGAAGATCGCCCGCACCCTGGTCGAGGAACAGGGTGTCAACGTGCTCTATCTGGCCCTCGGCTTCCTTAGATGGTTCGAGTCGCCGTCGTCCCAGAAGGCTCTGATGGCTCCGCTGCTGCTCGTACCAGTCCGTGTCGACCGCTACCAGCGAGGCGGATTTCGAATCCTCTACAGCGGCGAGGACGTGGTGATCAACACCCCGCTATCGGAGAAGTTCCAACAGGACTTCCGTCTCGTGCTCCCTGGGCTCGAGGACGAGGTCGACCCTCTTCGCTATTTCGAGCAGGTGGAGCGAGCGATCACGGGCCAGGACAAATGGCGGGTTGAGAAGGACCGCATCGCGCTCGGCTTCTTCTCCTACCTCAAGTACCTCATGTTCGAGGATCTCGATCCTGCGAACTGGCCCGAAGGCGAGAACCCGCTCGAGAACGAGCTCCTGCGAGCCCTTTACGGAGAGGCCTCGCTTGCGATCGACACCTCCCTTGCCGGCACCGTCAGCGGCACGGGTGACGATCTCACTCTGGACGACCTGTGCCAGGTCATGGACGCCGATGGCTCACAGTCGCGAGCGATGCTCGAGGCGCGGCGCGGTGGTCACCTCGTCATACAAGGTCCTCCCGGTACGGGCAAGTCACAAACCATCACCAATCTACTGGCGGACGCGATCACCCAACGAAAGAAGGTGCTGTTCGTCGCCGAGAAGGCCGCCGCACTTGAGGTGGTCAAGCGGCGACTCGACCAGGTGGGCCTGGCTGACGCGGTGCTCGAGTTGCACAGCCACAAGGTGAAGAAGCGCGATGTGGCCGAAGAGCTCGGTCGCTGTCTCAAGCTCGGCAAACCGGTGGAGAGCGAAGCCGACGTCACCAGTGCCGTTCGACATCGGACGGCTCAGCAACTGGACGCGTACGCCGAGGCGCTGAGGGAGCCGATCAACCAGAGCACTCTCACCCCGACTGCCGCCCTTGGCCGCCTGCTCAAACACGGCTATCCCGACCCTGAGATGCCGCTGCTAGGCAACAGGCACGAGTTCGCGCGTTGGACGTCGCACGAAGCCGTCGAGCGTCTCCGGCAGGTCGAGGAGCTGGACCATCGTCTGCAGGACGCCGGCGCCCTCGCCGGCAACCCTCTGGCTGAATCGCAGCGTACGGGAGCGCTGTTGCCGCCTGAGGAGTTGCAGTTGCGAGAACAGAGCGCCAAGGCGGCGGACTCCCTCCAGAGATCGCAAGTGGCGTGCTCGGATCTCGCGGAGTTCATCGGCGCTCCGAAGCCTGAGAATCTCCAGGGCGGTGAGCGCCTCATTTCCTTCACCGAACATCTGGTCGCGCGCCCCGATCTAGACGGAATCGTCGTCTCCGACCCTCGATGGGCGCACGAGCAGAAGCGCATGGTACTCCTGCTCGAAGCGTTGGAGCAGCGCCAGCGTGGTCGCGAAAGGCATGGCTCCACCGTCGACGAGGCTGCTTGGTCCGCTCCTGTGGATGAAGCTCTCGGGGCGTATCGGGTCTACGGAAGCAAGTGGTGGCGGATGTTGTCCGGCCGGTTCCGTAGCGCGCGGCAGACCGTGGCCGCGCTCTCCGGGTCCGGTCTTCCCCGCAGAGTGCAGGATCAGCAGGAGCTTCTCGAGGCGATCCGCAGTGACCAAGAGTCGGGGAAGAAACTGCGGCAGCACGCCGAACTGGGCGAGATCCTTCTGCGGAAACGCTGGCAGGTCGAGTTGACAGACTCGGGTTGGGCTCGTGCCGCCTGCGAATGGGTGTTCCAGCTTCACCAGAAGACCGGCGAAGCCACTTTTCCGCCCGAGGCGCTGAAGATCGCGACCGGGAGCTGGTCGCAAGAGCGGCTGCAGGAGTTGCTGGCGCGGGCTCGAGAAGCGTCTGATTCGGCGCGAGGTGCCCTCGAAGAACTCTTGTCCGCACTCGGACTCGGAGTTGAGGCTCGGAGCGCCTCCTACGATGAATGGCTCAGGCGACTCGACAGGTGGGCCAGCGACCTCGTTGCACTACGCCTCACGGTTTGGCTTCGCGAGCGCGAAGACGAGTGGAGATCGAAGGGACTGGGCGAGGTCTTCGATCTGGCGATCTCTTGGGCGCAGGCGCCGGGTCGACTCGCTGGCCTGCTCGAATACTCACGAATGCTCGCACTGCTCGAGAGCGCGGCCCAGGCACGCCCCGAACTTCGCGACTTCGAGCGCGCCGCGCACGAGAAGACCCGATTCGATTTCGGGCATGCCGACCGCAAGATGTTCGACCACAACAAGGTGCGAGCCGCCGCCGCGCATTGGGAGGGAGTGCCGAATCCGACAGGTGCGGTGGGAGAGGTGGCGTTACTTCTCAGAGAAGCCGCCAAGAAGCGCCGGCACATGCCGGTGAGGAAGCTCCTCCTCGAAGCCGGTCGCGCGATTCAGCAGGTCAAGCCGATCTTCATGATGAGTCCCCTCTCGGTCGCTACGTTCCTGCCGCGCGGGCAGGCTCAGTTCGACCTTGTGGTTTTTGACGAGGCGAGCCAGGTCAAGCCGGTCGAAGCGGTGGGCTCGTTGCTGCGAGGACGCCAGGCCATCGTCGTGGGAGACAAGAAGCAGCTGCCTCCGACCGCGTTCTTCCAACGTGTCACCTCTGGTGATGAGACCGATGAGGCAGAAGACGAAGGGGTCGCAGACGACGAGAGCATCCTTTCGACCTTCGACAGTCGCGGAGCGCCCTCGGAGATGCTCGAGGGGCACTACCGCAGCAGGCACCACTCCCTGATTGCCGTCTCGAACGCCGAGTTCTACGACAATCGGTTGCTGACCTTTCCCAGCGTTGGAGATCCCGAGTCCTGGGAGGGAGTTCATAGACGTCTCCTCGGCGACGCCGTCTACGACCGGGGGAAGTCGAGTACCAACAAGCAGGAGGCCCGAGCGGTCGCGGCGGAAGTGATTCGGCACTTGGAGGCGATAGAGAAGGCCGCGCTTCCGAACTACACCCTCGGCGTCGTCGCCTTCTCCATGGCGCAGCAGAAGGTCCTCGACGAGTACATCGACTTCGAGCTTCGGCAGCGGCCGCAGCTCGGGGATCTTCTCCACCAGTGGAGGGAGCGCGGTGAGCCCCTGTTCGTCAAGAACCTGGAGAACGTGCAGGGTGACGAACGCGATCGCATCATCATCAGCATCGGCTACGGGAAGGCGTCGGACGGTGATCTGTTCCTGAACTTCGGGCCTCTCACGAAGGAAGGGGGTGAACGGCGGTTGAACGTCCTCATTTCCCGTGCTCGGATTCGATGCGACGTCTTCAGCAACTTCCGCGCTGCAGACCTGGATCTGAAACGCACGCCCTCGAGGGGGATCGAGGCGCTGAAGCACTACCTCCACTTCGCGGAGACCGGGCAGCTCGACGAGACCCGCGATTCCGGCAGTTTGCCCGATAGCGTTTTCGAGCAGGAAGTGTTCCAGGCGCTGCGGTCGCGCAACCTGCTCGTCGAGCGGCAGGTGGGGTTCGGCCCCTACCGGATCGACTTGGCGCTCAAGGACCCCGAGCAACCGGGACGTTTCGCTCTCGGCATCGAGTGCGATGGCGCCACCTACCACTCGACGGCATGGGCGCGCGATCGAGATCGGCTGCGGCAGGAGGTCTTGGAGAAGAAGGGATGGCGGATCCATCGCGTTTGGAGCACCGACTGGTGGCGGAACCCCCAGCGCGAGGTCGATCTCGTGGTTCGCGCGTACGAGTTGGCCCTGGAGGCGAGGACGATTCCAGGCAGCGCGCCTCGGGCGGCGGCTTCCAAGAAGGACGAGCAGGCCGAAAGGGAGCCTCCGTTAGCTGAGGTCTTGTCGCGACCAGCAGCGGCCAGTCTGGCTCCGACTGAGACTCGCAAAGAGCCGGAGCGCCTCGCTCCGGTCATCCGACGCCAGGAAGTCCAACCCGACGAGGTCGCAGAGGGCCCGCTCACCCGCCCCTACGAGAAGGCCCCTCTCCCTGCCATTTCAGGCAGTATCACGAACTCCAGGTGGGACGACCTGATGCGCGCGGCGAAGGTGGTCTTGGAAGTCGAGTCTCCCGTGTCGATGGAAGACTTCGTGATCCGGATGCGCGAGGCAGCAGGTGTGGGTCGGGCCGGTCGACTGATCCAGAACCATCTCGGCAAGCTCGTCGCCGAGATGCAGAGACAAGGAATCCTGGAACGCCGAGGCGGCTTTCTCTGGAAGCCCGGCCAGACCGAGGTCGAGGTGCGCGATCGCTCGAGTTTTCTGCAGCAGGAGAAGAAGATCGATCGCGTGTCTCCGGAAGAGATTCGGGCGGCGCTCCGCGGGGTGTTGCAGCGTGGACACCGGGTGGGTCGCGATGAGCTGCTCACCTCAGCATGTCGCGACCTCGGCTTCCTCCGCATGAGCAAGGAGATCGGAGCCGCCCTAGGAGCCGTTCTCGAGACGGACCAGAGCATCGCCGAGGTCAGCCCAGGTGTCTTCGCTCTCGCCTCCGAAGGACCGAATTGACCCTGCCCCAACTGCTCCTGGGGCAAGAACCGATGACCACCGCGACGACTCCTCGGGTCCTTCGCGTTCTCTCAGTGCAGCACCGCCACCAACTCCGCCAACACCTGGAACCGCTCGTCGTCCTCGTCCTCGATCACGATCGGCTCGAAGGCCGGATCGTCGGACTCGGGACGTAGGACGACGCGTTTCCTCGGCCGGCCGTCTTCGCCGACCTGCACCTCGCTGGTGTAGCGCTTGAGGGTGAAGCGGCCACCGTGCTCGGGGTCGGCGATGTCGCGGTGCTGCACCAGGACGATGCGGTTCTGCCTCGTTCCTGCGGGCCGCGCCTTGAAGAGGCAGTACGAGCCGTTGGGCACGCGCCGGTTCATCGACTCGCCGACCACGCGGGTGAGGAAGAGGTCGGAGGCGAAGTTGAAGTCCCCCGGCAGCTCGACCCACTCCTCGGCCGACGCCGTCTGCTCTTCGCTGAAGAGCCCGGCGGCGACGGCGAGGTCGTAGAAGGGCACCGCTCGCTTCGAGGACTCTGCCTCGGCAGGAGTGAGAAAGGGGAGAGGAGCGTCGCTCTTCGACGGCGCCTCCTCGGGCTCCGTGGCACCCGCCACCCCGGGCGCCACCTTCTTCTTGTCCAGGAAACTTCGGTTCACCGCCGCACGCAGCCACTCGTTGGTCTCGGGGTCGACTGAGAAGACGTAGCAGCCCCTCATCCCGCGGCTCATCAGGGTGCGGTAGGTGTTCTTGACGATGCGGTCGGCGATGGCGCGCGCTTCGACCGGGTTCTCCTTGAGCATCTTCTTGATGCCGCGCACGGAGGAGTCGTAGGTGGCCCTCTCCGTTGCATCGGTGACGACCTCGCCGTCCCGCACCACCAGGTCGGGGCCGAGGATCACGCCGACGTAGTCGAGCTCGAGCCCCTGGCAGGTGTGGATGCAGCCGATCTGCTCCACCGACTCCTCCTGCAGGATCCACAGGCCGCCGTGGTCGGCGAAGTTCCACTGCATCTCGAAATCGTGCTCTGGGATCACGACGTCCATGGCCCGCGAGTCCTTCTTGCTGTCCCAAGGCCAGCAGTATCCGGCGACCAGGCGCGACTTGTTGCGGCCTTCATTGCGCACGCGGATCAGGTCGCGCAGCTCGTTCGGCGATTCGCAGACCCGGAAATCGAAGTCGATGCCGTCGAGGTCGGTGTGCGCGGTTGATTCGATCTGCAGCACATGGTCGAGCCAGGCGAGGTAGGCGTCCGATCCGTTGCAGCGGAACTGCGACGCCAGCTCGAGGGACGTGGTCTCGGCGCCGAGTCCCCGCGCGATCTGGGCGATGCTCTCCCGGTCGCCGATGTCACGCAGGGTGACCTGCTGCCGGTCGTCGACGAAGAAGATCGCCGAGCGGGCCGCGCGCACGATCTCCGCGATCTGGTTGTTGCCCAGGTTCTTGTAGAGCCCCGACTTCTCGGCCAGGCGGTGTGCCTCGTCGACCACGAGGCAATCGAACGTGTTCGGCGCGGTCTCGATGTAGGAGCCGGAGCCACTGAACAGCGCCTCGATGCGCGCCTTCTTCGTCTCCCCCGCCAGGGTCTCCTTGTAGACGGCGCGGGGAGCGCTGTTGTTGGTGACGTACTGGGCGTTGAGCTCGCGCTCGCCGACCAGAGCAACCAGCAGATTGACGGCCACCACCGACTTGCCGGTCCCCGGCCCTCCTTCGACGATGACGACCTGCTTTTTGCGCCCCTCGGGGATCGCTTTGGCGACGCGCTCCAGGCTGCGTTCGTAGACGAGCTTCTGCTCGTCGATCAGGACGAACGAGCGGTTGCCCTGCAGCAGGCCGACCAGGTGCTCGGCGAGCTGCTTCGACGGCCGGATCCGCCCCTGGTCGATCCGGTAGAGCAACGCTCCGCGATCGCCGGTCTTGACGTGCCGGCGGATGAACTCGGCCAGAGCGGCCGCATCGGAGCGGAGGAAGATCGGGGCGTCGACGGTGAGGTGCTCGAAGCTCGGCGCCTTGAGGATGGCCGACGAGTCGCAGTTGTGCAGGTAGCAGCAAGGGGCGAGCGTCACGTCGGTGGAGTAGACCTCCTCGTTGAAGTCGCGCAGCAGGGTGGCGTAGCTGTACGCCTGATACGAGGGGTGCGGCACCGACTGCAGTCCGCCGCCCAGGATCGTCGTCACGCAATCCGGCAGGTCGCTCGCGCTCACCTCCGACCACTGCTTGAGCTCGACGATCACCATCGTGTCGCGCCCGCCCTCGTCCTGGCCGGTGAGCAGGAAGTCGATCCGCTTGCTGGTCGTCGGGATGCCGTACTCGATCGCGACACCCGTCTCCTCGGGGATCTCCTCGTCCAGCAACACGTTGTTCATGTACAGCAGCGAGTTCTGCCACGAGGCGAACTCGGAGTCCGCTGTCCTCCGCCCGAGCATCAGGTAGACCGCCTCGCGCACCTTGTCCGCCACGCGGTTGGCGACGACGTCGGCGCGAAACTCCGCCTTGGTGGCCGAATAGACGATCATGCGGATCGGGCCGGGCTAGCGCTCGTACTCGCTGTACTTCTTGGCGCTGCCGCGCACCATGCGGGCGGGATACTTGGAACGATTCTTCTCGAGCTTCTCGAAGCTCGAAGCGACCAGGTCGATCTTGAGCTTGTCCGCCAGCCGCACCAGGTAGATCTGGATGTCCGCGAGCTCGTCGGCGATCTCCGCGATCCGCTCCGGCGAGGCCGACTCCTCTTCGCTGAGCCACTGGAACTCCTCGAGCAGCTCGCCCACCTCGCCCCCCAGGGCCATCGCCAGGTTCTTGGGCGAGTGGAACTGGTCCCAGTCCCGTTCCGCGGCGAAGGTGCGGAGCTGGTCGCGGAGTTCTTGCAGGGATCGTTCGGGCATCGTCGGCCAACTGCGGCGTCCCGGGTGCTGCCGGACGCCTGCTGTGAGGCCCCCAGCGTAGCCGATGGCCGAATCGGCTCTCGCCGAAGTTTGAGCCGAGGCGCCCGGCGCGATAGCGTTGCCGAAGCTTCCCCGTGAAGCTTCGTTTGCACTGCATCGACCGTCTGGAGGGGGCGGAGAATGGCTGAAGGACTTGGCGGCCCAACCGGATAGACAGCGCGAAGCACCTGCGCGGCCCGAGGGTCGTGAGGTACTCGGCCGGCTCTTCACGCGGCTCGGTGTGTGCCGATCTGCGTCCGTCTGCTGCCCACGCTCCCGCGCCGCGAGGCGGGCTGGCTCCGCTCGGCCGCCGCGCTGCCACCGCTCGGTGTTGCGGCCGGCGCACCGGAGGACCAGGCCATGAGCGACGACTTCTTCCGCTCACCGATCCTCAACAACCCCTACGAGCGCCCCGGCGCTTACTGGGAGCTCGACGACGACGGGCAGCCGACCGGCGTCAAGAAGAAGGGTCGTCGACCTTCCTCCAACGTCACCCCGGTCCCCAAGCCGAAGAAGCGCAAGCTCGCCAAGCAGGTCGAGCTCGACCAGGGCGCCGAGTCCGACGAGCAGCGCTACGACGTCAACCGCACGATCAATGACATTCGCAACCGGGTCGACGCCTGGCGTCAGCTCAACAACCCCCACGACTGGCGGGTGACGCCGGAGACGGCGCGGCTGCTCCAGCACTGGCGGCACCACCGGTTCGCCAGCATCAGGCCCTTCTTCTGCCAGGTCGAGGCAGTGGAGACGGCGATCTGGCTCGCCGAGGTGGCGCCGAAGCTCGACAAGGGCTCCCGCGACCTGGTCGCCGGGCTGCGCGAGGCCAACCAGGAGGCCAACCCGGAGCTTTTCCGTATCGCGCTCAAGCTGGCCACCGGTGCCGGCAAGACCACGGTGATGGCGATGCTGATCGCCTGGCAGACGATCAACGCCATCCGCCACCCCGGCAGCAAGCAGTTCTCGCGCGCCTTCCTGGTGGTCACCCCGGGCATCACGATCAAGGACCGTCTGCGCGTGCTCCTGCCCAACGACGCCAACGAGTACTACGGCAGCCGCGAGCTGGTCCCCCAGGACCTGCACCGCGAGTTGCTGCGCGCCAAGATCGTCATCACCAACTACCACGCGTTCAAGCTGCGCGAGAAGACCCAGCTCGCCGCCGGCACCCGGCGCATGCTCGAAGGTCGCGACGGCAAGCTCGACACCCTCGAGAGTGAAGGGCAGATGGTGCAGCGGGTGATGGGCGAGCTGATGGGTCTGCGCGGAATCGTGGTGCTCAACGACGAGGCGCACCACTGCTACCGCGAGAAGCCCGAGTCCGACGAGGGCAAGCTCACCGGCGACGCGCGCAAGGAGGCGAACGAGAACGCCGAGGCGGCCCGCCTGTGGATCAACGGCATCGAGGCGGTGAAGCGCAAGCTCGGCGTCGGCACCGTGTACGACCTCTCGGCGACACCGTTCTTTCTCTCCGGCTCCGGCTACGCCGAGGGCACCCTCTTCCCGTGGACCGCCTGCGACTTCTCACTGATGGATGCGATCGAGTCGGGCATCGTGAAGCTGCCGCGCGTGCCGATCGCCGACAACATCTCCGGTGAAGACGCGCCGCGCTACCGCCGCCTGTGGGATCACATCGGCAAGAGGATGCCGAAGAAGGGCCGTGGCAAGAGCGGCGCCTACGACCCCAGCAAGCTGCCCACCGAGCTCACCACCGCGCTCGAGGCGCTCTACGGCCACTACGCTAAGACCTTCGAGCAGTGGGTCGACGCGGGCATCGAAGTGCCGCCGGTGTTCATCGTGGTGTGCAACAACACCACCACCTCGAAGCTGGTCTACGACTACGTCTCCGGCTTCGTGCGGCAGACCAAGGACGGCGACCTCTTTGTCCCTGGCGCCCTCGAGCTCTTCCGCAACTTCGACGAGCACGGCAACCCGATCCCGAGGCCCCGCACTCTGCTGATCGACAGCCATCAGCTCGAGTCGGGCGAGGGGATCGACAAGAACTTCCGCGATGCGGCCAGCGCCGAGATCGATCAGTTCCGGCGCGAGATCACCCAGCGCGAGGGCAGCGGGGGAGCCGACCGCACGATCAGCGACGAGGAGCTTCTGCGCGAGGTGATGAACACCGTCGGGCAGCAGAACCGCCTCGGCGAGTCGATCCGGTGCGTGGTCTCGGTCTCGATGCTCACCGAGGGGTGGGATGCCAACACCGTCACCCACGTGCTCGGCGTGCGCGCCTTCGGCACCCAGCTGCTGTGCGAGCAGGTGGTCGGCCGAGCTCTGCGCCGCCAGTCGTACGAGCTGAACGAGGAAAATCGCTTCGACGTCGAGTACGCCGACGTGCTCGGGGTGCCGTTCGACTTCACCGCCAAGCCGGTGGTCGCGCCGCCGCAGCGCCCGGCGCAGATCACCCGGGTCCGCGCCGTCTCCCCCGAGCGCGACCACCTCGAGATCCGCTTCCCCCGCGTCAGCGGCTACCGCGTCGAGCTCCCGGAGACCGAGCTGCGCGCCGACTTCACCGAGGACTCGAAGCTGGTGCTCACGCCAGACCTGGTCGGGGCTACCAAGACCGAGAACGCCGGCATCATCGGCGAGATCACCACGCTCAGCGTCGACCATCTCGAGGACGTGCGCAAGTCCCAGGTGCTGTTCGAACTGGCGGCCCACCTGATCTACAACCACATGCGCGACCCCGACGGCGCCGCGCGCTACGACCTCTTCCACCAGGTCAAGCGGATCGCCAAGGTCTGGCTCGACGAGCACCTCGAGTGCCAGGGCGGCACCTACCCGGCCCTCCTGCTGCGCCAGGAGCTGGCCGAGATGGCCTGCGAGCGCATCCACGCCGCGATCACCGAAGCCCACCGCGGCGAGCGTCGCATGACCGCGGTGCTCGATCCCTACAACCCCGAGGTTTCTACCCGGGTGGTCAACTTCACTACCTCGAAGGACACCCTCTGGAAGACCTCACCGCAGAGCAGCCACGTCGACTGGGTGGTCTGCGACAGCGACTGGGAAGCGGAGTTCTGTCGCGTCGCCGAGGGGCACTCCCAGGTTGTCGCCTACGTCAAGAACCACGGGCTGCAGTTCGTAGTTCCTTATCGCTTCGGCGGCAACGCCCGCCAGTACTGGCCCGACTTCATCCTACTCGTCGCCGATCGACCGGACTCTCCCGACGATTTGCTCCACCTGGTGGTCGAGGTCAAGGGCTACCGGGGCGAGGACGCCAAGGAGAAGGCCAACACGATGCGCACCTTCTGGGTGCCCGGCGTCAACAACGCGCGTTCGTTCGGCCGCTGGCAGTTCGCCGAGTTCACCAACGTCTACGAGATCGAGAGCGCCTTCTCGGATCTGATCGAGAAGGCAATCGCAGAGAGCGAGAGCAGCTGATGGCCGCCAAGAAGAAGCGCACCAAGAAGGGCAAGAAGGTCGCGACCTACAAGCACCAGGAAGCCAAGCGCACCAACATCCCCACCGCCGAGCTGCAGTCGGCCGTCGGGCCCGAGGTCAGCTCACCGCTCGAGGTGGCGATCGGGCGCCGCAACCGCGACCTCGACCCCCAGCTCGTCTGGCGGGGTAAAGACGAGCTCAACGCTTCCGATCTGGTTGTGCCTGCCCCTCCTCTCTTCATCCAGGAGAAGGTGCACCCCAAGGTGCTGATCGACGACCTGCTGCGCTCCAGCCGCAGGCGCGAGACCGAATCGTCCGATCAGATCGACCTCTTTGCCGACTTCAACGGCGCCAGCGACGAGGCCAAGACCACCGACTTCTACCAGCACGAGCAGAACTGGACCAACCGCATGATCCTAGGGGACTCCCTCCAGGTCATGGCCTCCCTGGCGGAGCGTGAAGGCTTGCGCGGCAAGGTGCAGTGCATCTACATCGACCCGCCCTACGGCATCAGGTTCAACTCGAACTTCCAGTGGTCGACGACGTCACGCGATGTGAAGGACGGCAAGGCCGACCACATCACCCGTGAGCCCGAGCAGGTGAAGGCGTTCCGCGACACCTGGCGCGACGGGATCCACTCCTACCTGACCTACCTGCGCGATCGGTTGACGGTGGCGCGGGAGTTGCTAACGGAGAGCGGGTCGGTGTTCGTGCAGATTGGGGACGAGAACGTGCACCGGGTGAGGGCGTTGATGGATGAGGTGTTTGGGGAGGACAATTTTCTTCGGGTCCTCACTTTCAAGAAGACAACCGGCCAGGCTTCAGAGTTGCCGCCGTCGATCTACGACCACATCCTCTGGTACGCGGCAGATCGTTCTCGTGCGAAGACTTGGGCTCCTCTGAAGAGAAGGCCTCGGGCCGTAGTTGACAAGTCCTATACATGGTTCGAGGCCCGTTTGGGGCAAGTGGCGAGGGCCACCAAGTCCGATCCGCCCCCTGAGGGCGCTAGGCGCTTCATGACGGCGAGCCTGATGTCGTCCGGCGCTTCGAAGCAGGGGTCTCGCCCCTTCGGGTTTGGGGGTCGCGAGTTCTCGCCATCGTCAGGAACGCATTGGAAGACCCATCATTCAGGTCTCTCTACCCTCGCCCGGGCCGGACGATTGATCGGTGTCGGGAAGACCCTGGCTTATCGGCGATTCTCCAGTGACTACGACGCTCAGGTGATTGACTGCGTCTGGACCGATACGCTCCAGAGTACCTTTTCGGTAGAGAATATATATGTAGTGCAGACCTACTCGAAGGTGATTCAGCGTTGCCTGCATATGGCGACTGACCCTGGCGATCTGGTCCTCGATCCTACCTGCGGATCCGGCACGATGGCTGCGATCGCTGAACAGCTGGGTCGCCGCTGGATCACCGTCGACACTTCCCGGGTAGCCCTCGCTTTGGCCCGAGCCCGAATCATGGGCGCACGCTATCCCTACTACCTCCTCGCCGACAGCGAGGAGGGGAAGCGCAAAGAAGCCGAGATCTCTCGATCGCCGCCGAGTGACGAGCCGACGCACGGCAAGGTGCGGCAGGGTTTCGTCTATGAGCGCGTACCGCACATCACGCTGAAGTCGATCGCCAACAACGCCGAGATCGACGTCATCTGGGAGGAGTACCAAGAGCAGCTCGAACCGCTGCGCAAGCAGCTGAACGACCGGCTCGGCGAGGCGTGGGAGGAGTGGGAGATCCCTCGAGAGCCCGAGGAGGAGTGGGGCGCAGCGGCGAAGGAGGCACACGAGAGGTGGTGGAAGGCGCGGATCGCCCGCCAGAAGGAGATCGACGCCTCGATCGCCGCCAAAGCCGACTTCGAGTTCCTCTACGACAAACCCTACGAGGACAAGTCGAAGGTGCGTGTTGCTGGGCCCTTCACCGTCGAGTCGCTCTCACCGCACCGTGTGCTGAGCGTGGGAGCGGACGACGAGCTCATCGATCCTCGCGAGGAGGCTCAGGAGCGAGGGGCGCGGCACCAGGGCTTCGCCTCCATGGTGCTGGACAACCTGAAGACCGCTGGCGTCCAGCAGGCCGCGAAGGAGGACCGCATCTCGTTCACCTCACTCCAGGGCTGGCCGGGCGAGTGGATCTGCGCCGAGGGTCGCTATGTCGAGGGTGCGAACGAGGAAGGGGAGGGCGGCACGGAACGCCGCGCCGGCATCTTCGTCGGGCCGGAGTTCGGCACCGTCGGCCGCCAGGATCTCGTGCGTGCGGCCCGAGAGGCCGCCGACGCCGGGTTCGATGCGGTCATCGCATGCGCCTTCAGCTTCGACGCCCACAGCGCCGAGTTCAACCAGCTCGGCAAGGTCCCCATCCTGCGCGCCCGCATGAACGCCGATCTCCACATGTCTGGCGACCTCGCCAACACCGGATCCGGGAACCTCTTCGTGATCTTCGGCGAGCCCGACATCGAGATCCAAGAGCAGGAAGACGGCCGCGTCACCGTCCAGATCCACGGCGTCGACGTCTTCGATCCCCAGTCCGGCAAGGTCCGCTCCGGCGGCCCCGACGACATCGCCTGCTGGTTCATCGACACCGACTACAACGACGAGAGCTTCTTCGTCCGCCACGCTTACTTCCTCGGCATCCAGAGCGACCCCTACAAGGCGCTCAAGACCACCCTCAAGGCCGAGATCGACGCCGAGGCTTGGGAAACCCTCAACAGCGACACCTCCCGCCCCTTCCCCAAGCCCGAGTCCGGCAGGATCGCTGTCAAGGTCATCAACCACCTGGGCGATGAGGTGATGAAAGTCTTCAGGATCGAATGAAGGACGGGGTAGAGAGGAGAGTTGGCGCCAGGGTGAGGCCATTCTGGCCGTGGCTAGCGCTCGTGCTTTGTCTCGGCACGACGGCCGTTTCGACCTCGCCGCTCGAGGAGAAGGCGTCGCGGAGCACTGAGCCTGAACGACCGACGAGGGTTCTCGTCGCATCGTCCGCCGGCCTGTTGAGCGTTGTCCGGGGCGATCGAATCGGGAGCTGGGATGCGGATCATCTGCGCCTCGACTACGACGACGGCACCTATCTCGTCGTGCGCGACTTCGTTCCGCGTTCCGAGTGCGTCGCTCTCAACACGGGCTGGCCCTGTGCTGGGCGGTCACTGCGTGTCAGGCGGGGAACTCCCGTCGCCGTGGTCCCGGATGGAACCTCACCGGAACTGCGTTGGCTAGTCGATGACGAGCTGTTGCCATCGGAGTGCTCGGCCGGGGCAGCGACAAGCCTTCCAGCGTTTCGAGGGTCTATAGAAGACGAGATTTTCACGGACGGCTTCGAGAGCGGATTCGTAAGGGCGTGGTCCAGCTCCACTGGCCAGTCTCCGCCAAGACTCGTCAGACCATCCTGGAGTTTCGGCGTGTGGTTCTACGCACGTCCGGCCATCGGGCCTGACGGCCGGCTCTACAGCACATCGCATGACCACCCGATCAACCCACTCTCGCTCGATGTCGTCGCCTGGGATCCGCACACCACGGAGGGCGACCCTGATTGGGTGACGGTTGCTTCGCCCTCCTGCTTCGCCTTCTCGGTCCCGAGCGTGGCGAATGACGGAACGCTCCTCGTCACCTGCGAGTCGGCTTCGGATCAGATCCCGACTCTCGTCGCGATGGACCCTGCCGACGGCGAGGTGCTCTTCGAGAGGGATCAGTGTGTCGGTGCGACGAGGGCAGGCCCGGCGTCATACGACCGGGTCTCGGACTCCGGCTTCCTCGGCGAAGCCACGCTGTGCGCAGTGGAGCTGTCTACTCAGGCTCTCGAGGTGGTCGGTAGCTCACAGTTCACGTACAGCACGGGAAGAATCCTCGATGCCCCTGGCAACCGGTACGTCGGTACGTCCGGTCCCTTCCCCCTGCGCGAAGGAGATCTGCAGGCCTTCAAGGTGGATGGGAGCGCTGACTGGAGCGTCACATTCGCGCCAGGCGATGGGGCTCCGGCCGTAGAGGCCGCGAGCGACGGCCGACTCTTCCTCAGCCAGTCAGAGGTGGGACATCGCCTACACGCGCGCAGGGCCGCGGATGGCTTCATCGACCGCTCCTTTCGCGCTCAGGAGGACCTGCGATACCCGGTGCTCGATGAGGAAGGCAACCTCTACGCGAGCCGGGTGAGCATGGCAGCTGTGGTGGCGCTGAGTTCGGCTGGTGAGCCGCGTTGGGAGGTCGACTTCTCGGGTTCCGGGGGGCCCTATGCCTACGTCGATCTCGTAGCCGCCGGCGGCGTGGTCATCGTCCGCACGGGAAATCGTCTCTACGCCCTCGATTCTTCGACCGGTGAGCCACTCTGGTCCGAGCCGTTCGTCGCGGCCGGATCCATCACCGCGCCAGCGGTTCTCGACGAGCACGGGCACCTGGTCCTGATCGACTCGACCCGCAATCACTACCTGTTGGACACCGGCCTGACGTACGCACCATCCGACTGGCCAGTGGGGTTCTGGGGAACACCCAGGAACACCCTGCAAGAGGCGTTCTGAGGCTGCCGCGCCAATGCACTTCCGCCTCGCCGACACCTTCACCGCCAGCCTCGCCAAGCTGACCGGCGACGAGCAGAAGCAGGTCAAGACGACCGTCTTCGACCTGCAGATGGACCCAGCCAACCCAGGCGTGCAGCTGCATCGCCTCGACAAGGCAAAGGACTCCAACTTCTGGTCGGCGCGGGTCAGTCGCGATCTGCGCATCATCGTGCACCGCACGGGCGAGAGCTTCCTGCTCTGCTACGTCGGGCACCACGACGATGCGTACGCCTGGGCCGAGCGCCGCAAGCTCGAGGAGCACCCGAAGACCGGCGCGATGCAGATCGTCGAGATCCGGGAGGCGGTGCGCGAGGTGGTGGTCCCCGTCTACGTGCACGAGGAGCGACCGGCGCCACCGGTTCTGGCTGGATGCTCGAGTGAGGATCTGCTCTCCTACGGGGTCCCGCTGGAGTGGGTGGACGAAGCGCTCCACGCCGATCAGAACGCTCTGCTCGAGATCGCGCTGCATCTGCCGCAGGAGGCGCAAGAGGCTCTGTTGCGACTGGCGGAGGGTGAGCGCCCCGAGAAGGCTCCGGTGGCCAAGCAGGATCCTTTTGGGCATCCGGACGCACAGCGGCGGTTCCGGCTGTTGGAGAGCCACGCCGAGCTCGAACAGGCCCTCGAGTACCCCTGGGAGCAATGGACCGTCTTTCTGCATCCCAGCCAGCGCTCTCTGGTCGACCGGGAGTTCTCTGGCGCCGCCCGGGTCAGCGGTTCTGCCGGGACCGGAAAGACCGTCGTTGCCCTGCATCGCGCCGCGCAGCTCGCCAAGCGGAATCCGAAGGAGCAGGTCCTCCTCGCGACCTTCTCCGAGCCGCTCGCCAACGCACTCCAGGTCAAGTTGGATCGCCTCGTTGGCAACCAGCCCGACGTCATCCGGCGGGTCGAGGTCGAATCGCTTCCCGGTCTGGCCCTCCAGCTGCATCGCGAGCTCCTTGGCGAGGTCCGGATCGTCGATGCCAGTGAGTTGAGAGATCGTCTCGATGCGGCGTTGGAGGAGAGTGGGGCCGGCTTCTCTCCGTCCTTCGTGCGCTCGGAATGGCGGGAGATCGTCGATGCGTGGCAGATCGAAGACTGGGATCAGTACCGGGACGTGCCTCGCCTGGGCCGGAAGACCCGCATCGGGGGCAAGCAGCGCGAGTCGCTGTGGTCGATCTTCGAGCGGGTCCGAGCCGCACTCGCTGGAGACGATCTGGCGACCCCCGCTCAAGTGCTCGGTCGTGTGACGGACGCCCTGCCGGGTTCCGCAGCCCAGAAGCGCTGGCGCTTCGCCGTAGTCGACGAGAGTCAGGACCTGGGTGTGCCCGAGCTGCGTTTCCTTGCCGCGCTGGCAGGGAGGCGCCCCGAAGCGCTCTTCTTCGCTGGCGACCTTGGCCAACGCATCTTCCAACCGCCCTTCTCGTGGCTGAAGCTAGGCGTCGACATCCGCGGCCGCTCCCACACCTTGCGCGTCAACTACCGCACCAGCCACCAGATCCGGCGCGGCGCCGACCGGCTCCTGCCCGCCGAGCTCGCCGACGTCGATGGCGTCAGCGAGAACCGTCGAGGCACCGTTTCCGTCTTCGGCGGTCCCGAACCCATCGTCGAGGCCTTCGCCTCCATCGAGGCCGAACAGGCCGCCGTCGCCGGGTGGCTCGCCGACCAACTCCAGGCAGGCGTCGCGCCCGACGAGATCGGCCTCTTCGTACGGGGCGCGTCCGAGCTCGCACGAGCCCAGGCAGCAGCCGAAGCCGCCGAGATCCCCCACCGCGTCCTCGACGCCAGCCACTCCCCCCGCCCCGACCATCTCACGATCGGCACCATGCACCTCGCCAAAGGCCTGGAGTTCCGAGCCGTCGCCGTCATCGCCTGCGACGACGACATCGTTCCCAGCCAGGCCCGCATCGACACCGCCGCCGAGCCCTCCGACCTCGAAGAGATCTACCGCACCGAACGCCACCTGCTGTACGTGGCGTGTACCCGGGCGAGGGAGGCGCTGTGGGTCAGCGGAGTCGAGCCAGCGTCGGAGTTCCTGGAGGATCTTGGAGATGAGTGAAGGCCGACCACCAGACGGCCTGCGGCGCGACGAGCGGGTGTCCGGAACCAGGATCGAGGTCGGTGCGGTATACCTTCATCGCCGTCAGGGTGAAGTCGCCGTCGTCGGCTTCGACGACACGTCGGTCACTCTCCATGTGCTGGCGACGGGTGCACAGATTCGCATGCTGCGCTCGAGTGTCTGGAGCACGTTGCAGTTTCTCGCCACCGCGGAGGAGGCGGAAACGTCTGTCGAGGAGAGGCCGCGAGGCGGCTCGCCCGAAGCTGCGGCGCCCGATCCGACCGCTGTGCGCTCGCCCCAGCCGCGACCGCAGCAAGAGTCCTCTCTCGAGATTGTGGCAGCAGAGGAAACAGAGCCCTTGCCGGAGGAGGACCGGAGACTCCTGGCTGACCTCGAAGCGCTCAGGGGCTTCGTGACCGAGGCCGAGACTGGTGGGGGGCCCTGGTCTTCTTCTGGCTCGCTGAAGACGGAGACTCCCGAAGCTGCCCACGAGCTGGCGGGCTTGTTCGATGACCTGCCGGAGCCACGGACGTTGGAAGAGCGAAGGGCCAGCTTGGAGGAGCTGGAGGCGGTGGAGGTGGAGTGTCTAGCGACGCTTCTGAGCTGCCAAGAGGACGACTTGGGTCGAGAGGCGGCCGATCTCAGGGAGAAGATGCTGGGGTCGATGGGCGCAGAGGCAGCGGCTGCTTCGGTAGCGGACCTTGGTGATCTCGAGAGTCTCTTTGCCCTGGTTCGGAGAACAGTGCCGGACAAGAAGGAACGCTCCGAGTCCGTGCGCGCTCTCTGGCTGGAGGATCTTCAGCGGAAGGCGACGGTGGCCGAGTGCAGCGCCCCTCGAAATCACATCGGCACTCTACTGACCCGTTGGGCCGCGTTGCGGCAGGAAACACTGTGGCGAAACTCTCGTCTGGCGGCGGCCTGGGTTCATCGGCACGGCAGGGGCTTCGACCGCCGCCTTGGCTTCCTGTTGGCCCTGCAGGGCTTGGAACGGGCGCTCGACTCCTACGAGTCTGGCCGTAGTGAGTTGTCGACCTACGCCACCCAGTGGATCCGACAGGTCCTGCAACGAGCGCGCGCGAATCACCTTCGCCCCTTGAGGGTCCCGGTGCATGCCATCGCCATCGCCAGCAGTGCACGGACGGCGTTCATGGAGGAATGGCAGCCGTGCCGGCACTCGCAGGACGTCCATCGCGATGCCTTGAAGTTCCTCGCCCCGAACGAGGTGAAGCACTGGCACCGGGACACGCCAACCTGGCGGGCGGCTTGGCGATGTCCAGGGACAGGGAGCCCAATCGAGGACACGCTCCTCGACTGGCAGAACCGGCATTTCCTGTTCCCCTACCGTCGCGACGCTTCTCTCGAGTTGTCGACTGCAGTCGACAGCTTCTTGACGGAGGGGGTCGGCGTGTGTGGAGGCGGTGCCTGGGCCACACAACAGGCGCTCGAGCGCGAGCTCGAAGTGCTCCGCAGGAGGTTGGGTTTCGGGTCCGCTCGCAGCGAAACGCTCGAGGCCATCGGGGAATCGATGGGCGTCACGCGAGAGCGTATCCGCCAGATCCAGACCAAGGCGCTAAGGAGGATTCGACAGGCCCACGGCGATCGGCTCGAAAGCCTGGCACGCCACTTGGACTCCGCCTGATGACTGATCTGAAAGCGACAGCTCGTGCCCTCTTGGAGGCACTCAGGACCGCGGGTG
The DNA here is from genome assembly GCA_003388555.1 of Acidobacteriota bacterium. Classification (GTDB taxonomy): domain Bacteria; phylum Acidobacteriota; class Thermoanaerobaculia; order Multivoradales; family Multivoraceae; genus QQVD01. The sequence continues at coordinate 53,875 of QQVD01000043.1, forward strand.
ATGTCGAGGCTGCCGACGAGTGGTTGTCGCGGCTCGACCATTCGGGTTGGACGGTCTCTCCTTCGGTGGTGCACGACATGTCGCAGGCTGTTTCGCGCGCCGTACAACGATCAACGGCGCCAGTCCATGCCGGGGAGGAGGACGACCGCGCAACTCCCCTCGAGATGTTCCGCGCCTTCCTTGATCCGATCGCGAGTTGGCGCGAGATGGCAACGAGTCTCAGCGGTCTCGGAGCCGTCAGGTCGTTCGGTGAATGCCAGGAGCACGTTCGCTCGCTCTTCGTGGAGTGCCTCGGCTACAGCCCCAAAGCGTTCGACGCCACGGGGCGACTGAGGAGCACTGGCACCTTCCCCCGCCTGGTTGGCGTCGCGGCGTTCGAGGGATTCCAAGTCTCGATTGCGGAGGTGTCCAGTGAGTTCCCATACAGCACGCCGTATCAACCCATTCTCTCGCTCTTTCCCTATGGGCTCTGCATCGTCGTCAATGTGGAGCGAAAGTTCGTTCGCTTCGTCTACGGATCGGGCCAAGGGCAGCGGAGAGAACCTCACTATCGGACGTTCCTGGGGTCGATTCGAGGTCGGGACGCCAACGACAATCTGGCGGTGTGGATTCGGCGTCTGTCGCTGATGAAGCCAGTGTTTGGCGACGATGACCTGGCGGTCAGCCGCAGGGTAGAAGACGCGTTGTCCGTGAGCCCTCGACAACTCGCCGAGGCTTGGGAGTCGATCGATCTCGATGCGCCTCACCAGGACTTGCCGGGGCCGCTCTGGAGCGACCTGCCGCATGCCGAGGCAGTGGCCTTCGTCCAGAAGGACTCGACTGACCGGCTTCACTGGGGGCTGGAAGCAGTTCTACGCGAACGTTTTCCCATGGCCGTTGGTTTCGGGAGCGGGAAGTTGTCCTGTCATGGCTACCGTCTGGAGGCAACCAACGCATCGCGAGAAGCCAGCGGTGTCGACCTCACCCTCGAGCTCGGTCTCGGAGGAGCCCTCGAAGTCGATGGAGCTGTCTACCTGGGCAAGGAGGGCTGGTACGACGCCGAGGCGCAGGAGGTGCGATTCGATCTGCCGTGCTTCCTTCAGTTACCGGAAGGAGATGGCTGTTTCCTGCGAGCTGCAGAGCGTTGGCTCTACAGCCCTTCTGAAGGAGAGCCGGGTCGCAATGAGGCATGGTTGGCGACGGGTAGCGAGGCCGAGCTCGACTCTGAGGATGGGGACGATGAGCTCGAGGAGCCCGATGAGCCCGATGAGCTCGAGCCATGGGCTGGTGAGGCACTGGCGCACGGGCCTTTCGCTGCGATCAACCAAGAGGGCGAAGACTCGGCGGTGGGCCTCGCTCAGGGGTACGGTCTCACCCCGGTTCTGGAGGCGTGCGTTGCAGTGCGCCTCGCGGCGCTGTCGAGGTCCCTTCGGCGAGTTCCTCGAGACCGTTTCGATGGCTTGCCGTCCGTACTGCGCACATTGGCTCTCTTCAGTGACGCGCGAGGCCGCTTCGAGCTCGCGTCGAATCGGGTACTCGATTCCGTCCTGACTGTCTCGCAGGAGCCTCTCGGCTCCTTCGCCCGTGTCGTGCGACGTTCGTCGAGTGCTGCACTACCGCCGGCCTGGGCCTGTCCAGACAGCTCAGCAGCCCGCCCAGGCGCATGGGTTCCGGTTCGCGGGGCGCGGCTGCATCCGAGCGGCGAGCTGGCGGTACCACTTCGAGGAGATGCCGGGCATCGACTGCGGGTTTCGACGCTCACTGCCCTCGAGGTCAACCCGCGAGTTGGCGATCGAGACGTCGTTGACGGCCGTCATTGGATCGCTGAAGGCCTCGAACACTGGTCCGACCTCCGAGTTGGCCAGCTCGTGGACCAGGGAACGCTTCTGCGGCCCGGCGCTACGACGACGCACGAGCGAATCTGGATCGAGATCCGTGGAGAGGTCGATCGGACCGAGGACGTCTCTTCGCCGGCGGCGAGTGTAATCGTCGACGAGAAGCGCTTGAAGGAGATCACCTGCCAAAACGCTCTGAGGCGGAGTCGCCTGCTCGAGATTCCGCTGCTGCTAGGTCGGGCAGAACCCTCCCTTCGTATCGAACCAGGCCAGTGGGTGACCGGAGGAACGACCTGGCTCGAGGTACCGAGAGAGCTCTGGGGTGCACCAACTAAGGGGACCGTGCACTGGGCCGCTGAGCTGGTGGCGCTGCTGGCCGAACGAGATGTTCCCGACTGCGGCTTCCAGATCCGAGTTCCAGCGAGCTGGTCGGGTGTCGTCACGGAGGCTGACCTTCGGGTCGTTCGTGGGCGTTTCGGCGAGCCCGTCGCCTGGCGGGCAACCCTGACAGTGGCTTCGCCTCCGGTCTACGCGGCGGTGCTGCTTCCCAACGGCTCCGTGGTTCCGATACAGACCTCGGCCACGGAGGACATGCCTTTCGAACCCGAGACCGGCAGGACCCCCGGCATTCTGTTCCGGGGAAATGTCACGCCAGCCAGCGGCGCCCAAACACGAAGATGCGTCGACGGGAGGAGCGGTGAGACGCTCGATGTCATCAGGCAGGATTCGCTCGTGCGCTGGCTGCCAGCTACGGTCGGCTCTGGGACCACGATGGAAGGCTCGAGGCTCCTCGACAACGCGCTGGTGCCGAAGGCGTCCCAGGAGCGTCCAACGGACATGTCGAGGCTGTGGCTGAGACTCGCCCATCCGGCGCTGGCCCTCGGCCTTGAAGTCGCCGAGGAGCGAGGCAGGGAACGGGTCAGATCTTGGGAGCCCGCGCTCGGCGCCGTTCTGGAGAACCTCGATCTGGCGGGAGCTCGAGGGATCGTCAATTGGCGATGCACAGTCTCGAAGTCCAGAGTCGCAGCCCGCGGTGCGCTGGACAAGACGCGACGCGCCTCACCTCGAAGCGGCGCCTCAGACTCCCGAGTAGGTGGGTTCTCGTGGTCTTGCCCGTGCGGGACGCTGGTCGGACTCGCGCAGATCGACAAGGTCTGTCGAACCTGCAAGGGCACTGTCGAAGAGACAGCTGCAACCGTTCTCGTCTGGGCCTGCGGTTGTGGTGAGAACGTCAGCCTGAGCAGAAACCGGAAGCGGTGTTCTCAGTGTCGTGAGAGGCCTTCTCTCCGGGGGGTCCCTACGGCAGCCGCTCCGTTTACGCGTCGCGCTCTGCCGTTCGAGATCCTGCATCCATGGTGGTTTCGGGAGATTGCGACACTCCTCGGCCTTCAACGGGAAGAGCTGCTCCAGCGGCTGGGCACACACGGACCAGCGCCGCTGGCTCGCCTGATTCGCCGCGTGCTGGCCGCCGACGGGCCGCTGGATGCAGCCGCCGTAGCTCGGCTCGAAGGGCTCGAGGATCGCCAGAGACGATCGGAGCTCGGCGTCGGCCTGCACCGGCTTCGGGCGCTGCTACATCGATGTGACTCCTGGATCCTCGATCATTTCGCTGTGGTTCCTCCCCGCTTCTTGCTCACCGGGCTGTTCCCGGGAGCTCCGCGGCTGGTTCACAGCGGCCTGATGGAGAAGTACCGGCATCTCCGTCTCGCCCTGGAGCAGGCGAAGGTGCACCAGTCGTCAGTCCTCGCTGGAGTACGAACGGAGGCGCAACTCGCGGTCCAGGAGGCAGTGAATGCGCTGTACGGTGACCTGGATGCCGGGCACGACAGCGTCGACTCCCTGGCCGGCCTGGTTGCGAGGCTGTGGCCGCTCTCGGCCGCCAACTCCTCGCGAAGTGCCGAGCTCGTTGCAAGCTCTGACCCCGGCTGCGGTGCGGTTCCGGGGCAGCCTGGCGAGGAGAGCGGCCTTCGTTCGCCGAAGACTTTTGTCGGCAATCCGGCCAACGAGCCTGATTGGCACCGAGCTTTCGCTCGCTCAAAGCTATCGACAGACTTGCTTCTGCCCTTGGTCGGCATCATCGCCGGAGTACGTTCCGAGGCGATCGAGGACCGCATCCGGGGATCGGTTCGAGATGCCCGGAGCTTGCCTGTTGAGCGGTTCTCTCTCCGTCTCGTGAGTGCCCTTCTCTGTTCGCTGCAGCACCCGTCCGGGCGGCCGGATGTGCTGCACGACTTGCTCGTGCGACAGCTGCCGCTGGCCCTACCGACGGTCTCCGTGGATGCCTCTTCTGAAATCGAGAAGAGGCTCGAGGGTGCGTTCTTCGGCTCCGACGACGAGACCGGGATGGTGACCGCGGCTCTCGTTTTCGCTCTCTCGAACTGGTGGGCTCGTGAACCTTCGGCGGAGTGCCCTCTCGGCTGGGAGTTCGATTCCGAAGTGGAGCGATCGACGCCGTGGAGGAGAGCGCTCCCTCCGCTCCATTCGAAGGCTTGGCTTTCGTGGACCGGAGCTGGTGGATTGCTCAGTCCTTTGGAGTGGCTCCTGCACGGTGGCGCCAGATCCCCGGTCTTGAAGACGGCTCTGGGCTTTCCCCATGCGCTCGACGTCGAGTGGCGACATCAGGCCGAGGATCGGCTGGCTCAGAGAGCCGCGGAGTCGGAGCGACCGTGGGCGAGTGCCGAGCCATTGACTCCTATCCGGACGGCGATCGCCGAAGCCGAGTCGCAGGTTGCGGTTCCGAGATCAACCCTCGACGAGGTTGTGGCGGGTCGATCGGACGCCGTGCGTCAGCCTGAGATCCGGTTGCTCAGGGTGGGGCTTCGTGACTGGCTGAGTGTGGGGCCGTGAAGCCATCGGGTCGGTTCTCTTGGGCGTGGCAGAACGAGAGCGAGTGATGAAGAAGCGAATTGTCATCTCAGGAGATATCCGCCTCGGGCTCCTCGACACCCTCGATCCGGAGGGCGAAACGATTCTCGTCATCGCTGCGCCAGCGGCCGTCGGTGGTTTCGACGGATTGAGTGACGTGATGAGAGAACCCAGTGCGAGGATCGGCCTCGCGAGCGCATTCTCCTTTCGCGCGGCTGTTTGGGCGGGCTTGCAGCGGGCTGTTGCTGGCGTGCAGGGGCAGGCCGACTGGAGAGACACTCTCCACGCGTGGATCCAAGCGCTGGAGGAGGGCCGGGTGAAGTGCCTGCACCACGCTCAGGCCCCGCTCTTCACCCGTCTGATTCTCGAAGAGGATCGAGCCCTGGTCTTCGCCTGCCCAGTGGCGCCGGAGCTGATCGATACCAGCGCAGAGCTGGTGCTCGAGATCCGAGGCGACGAGCGAGATCGGGCAGCAGAGTGGGCGCAAGGCAAACTCGAGCAGAGTGTCGATGTCTCGTCTGAGTTCTTGGAGCAACTCAGGGCGAGTTGGGCTGGGCCTCGGATTGGTGTAGAGGATCTGTACTACCTGGTTCTGAGTCGCTACTTCGGAGCAGTGGTCGGCGGTCTGGATCGAGAGGTCGACGACAATCCTCTCGTCGAGCAGTTGACCGAGTTCCAGGTCGAGGCGTACGAGTACGCCAAGGGCATCCTCAGGCGCTATGGCGGAGTCTTCCTCGGGGACGTCGTGGGTCTCGGAAAGACCTACATCGCAATGGCTCTGCTGAAGCATCTCCAAAGCCGCTACGAGGAGCACGCTGTCGTCGTCGCGCCGCCGAGCATCCTGCCGGCGTGGAGGGACCTGGCGGCTGAGTTCCGAATCGAGCTTCAAACGGTCTCCCTGGGGAAGCTCGAGGACCTGGACGCGGTATCGGACCGCGAGGTCCTAGTCGTCGACGAGTCCCACCACTTTCGGAACACCGGCACCGCCCGCTACGAGAGGTTGATGGACTGGGTACGTCCCGACGGCCTACCCTCGACGAAGAAAGTGATTCTCCTGTCGGCGACCCCTCAGAACAACGATCCGAAGGACGTCAAGCACCAGCTCGCCTTCTTCCCGGACAACTACTCCCGCCTCCCCTTCCAGGCCGAGTCCCTGGACGAGTGGTTTCAGCAGGTCAGGTTCGGTACCTCGAAGATGGCGGATCTGCTCCAGCACGTAGTCGTCCGTAGGACACGCGGCTTCATCAAGTCGAACTATCCGAACGCCACTCTGAAGGTCCGTGGCGACACGGGCGAGCTCGAAGACGTCCCGCTCATCTTCCCGGAGCGACGCTCAGGCGCCGAGCAGTGCCTCCGGTACAGCATCGTGTCGACCTACGAGAATCTGTATCAAGAGATCCTCAGGTACATCGGGAGGATGAAGTACGCGCCCTACTCGTTGGCGAAGTACCTCAGCGTGGAGGGCGCCGAGGATCCCCGCGTGCAGGGGGTGAGGCGAGCGGGGGAGAGTGTCCGTGGGCTGTACAAAGTCCTGCTCCTGAAACGTCTGGAATCGAGCACCTACGCCTTTCGCGAGACCCTCGTCCGACTTCTCGAACGACTAAGGTCCGTTCAGGAGCGCCTCAAGGACGGCAGGGTCACGCTACGGGTTCGTGGCGTGATGACGGTGGATGACGAGAGCGGCGAGCTCGTCGAGGCCGACGCTGAGTACTCAGTTCCGGCGGACCTTTTCGATCAACTCCGTCTGGCATCTGACCTGATGCACGACCGTAGGGCAGTCGCCGAGCTGCTCAAGCTCATGGACGGTTTGGAGGTCGACGAGAAGGTGCGGCGCCTCGTCTCGTATCTCCAGAGCCGGGATCCGAGAAGTCACAAGACTGTGGTTTTTACTCAATTCGCGGACACGGCGGAGTACCTGGCGGAGACGCTCGGGCAATCCCATGGCCAAACGGAGGTGGTCACTGGTTCGCGGGGCAACGCCATTCGGGCCGCTCGACGTTTCTCACCACGGTCGAATCGTCTCGATGACCTGCCTGAGGGCGAGATCGACCTCCTCATCTCCACGGACGCTCTCAGCGAAGGCGTCAATCTCCAAGACGCCGACACCCTCATCAACTACGACATCCACTGGAACCCTGTGCGCCTGATTCAGCGAGCGGGGCGTATTGACCGGATCGGTAGCCAGCACGAGGTGATCGAGATCGCTAGTTTCCTGCCGGAGGCGGCCTTGGAGTCGGAGCTGGGTTTGGAGGCTGTGGTTCGGCGCCGGATCAAGGAGTTCCTCGAGGTGTTCGGCGAAGACAGCGGGGTGTTGCCAGCCGAGGACAAGCTCGACCCCGAGGCTGCGGTCGCTGCCTTTACGGGCGAGGCCCTGGAGGACGAAGGCGACGAGCTCGACGGGATCAGTCGGCACGTCGAGCGACTCCTGGCTCTTCGTCGCGACGAACCCGAGCGGTTCAGCTCTATCGTCGAAATGGCTGGGGGTCGTGAGGCCGCTTCGAGCTCCTTGCTGCCGTCCGTGGTGGCGTTGAATGCTGGAGGGTTCTGGGGCTTCTGGCGTGCGCGCCGAGAGGATTCGAGGCTGGATGACCTTTCGGGCCTCGACTTGCTGCTGCGTCATGCGGAGGCGGGCGATCGGGATCAGGTCTCAGCCGACGAGATCTCCGTCTTAGAGGAGTTGGTGGCCGGCTCCAGGCAGCGGTTTCAAGAGCTCGCTGATGCCGTGCGAGAACAGCGAGCACACCCACGCCTCGAGGCTTCCGAGGAGTTCGTACTGAATCGGTTGGAGGAGTACTCGGGGAAGTGCGTTGCGAGTCGGAGGGATCTGGTGAAGCAGCTCATTGCGTGGGTCAGGGGCGGATCTGCGCAGGTGCAGCTGCGACGCCGCGCCCGTCGATGGAAGAAGGAGAACCTCGCTGCGGAGAGCGTATTCAACGAGGCGAAGGTGCTCTTCGCGAGGTTTCCCGCAGATGGCGATGAAGTGGGCGAGGTGGAAGTGGTCGGAGCGGTTTCTGGATTCTCGCGCCCGGTCTAGGACTCAGGAGCTCGCAGATGAGTACAGGACTTCCCAAGACCCTAGCCGAGCTCGACCGCTCGGATCCTGGCCAAGCCCGCCGGCTGATCGAAGAGCGATTGCTCCCGCACGAGGAGAGCCGTGCGGAGGTCCTTCGTCGCCTCCTCGAGCTGATTCGTCGTTGCGAGGCCAAGCCGTTCGCCTGGGGTGTGACGCTGAAGCCAGGCGAGCTGAATCTCAATGCCGGCTGGGCGCTCGTGTTCTCGGCGCGTGCAGGTCAACTCACCTTCAGCTACTCGCCCGAGTCTCTGAGCGACGAGGCGGTCTCTTGGGTCCGCGAGGTGGCCGTTGAGCCGAAGGCTTCGCCCCAGAGCAGCGGCAATCGGTGGTTCAGGATCGAGGCCGCGAAGGTGAAGGAGATGCCGCCCGCGGTCTGGACTGCTTGCCTCGCGGCGGTCGACAAGGAGCTGGCGAACAAGGAGGGGCGATATCACTGGTGGGATGCGCACTCTCCTGGAGTGTTGACCTATCTCGAGGAGGAGTTCGGCGAGAGCATCGCCCATCCGGACTACACACAGGTCGATGTCGGGGTGCGCTACTGGAAGATCGCACCCGGCAAGAAGGCGTGGAACTGGGACAGGTGTCGCGAGGGTGGCTTCATCGCGATGGGTTGGTCGCTCCTGGGCGATCTGCGGCGCTTCGAGTCCCAGGAGGAGTTCGAAGAGGAGCGAGAGCGAATCCATGCGAAGGAAGGCGACTACTCGAAGGTGGGCTGCGCGCAGCTCTGGACCTTTCGGAGCATTGCGCCTGGCGACAAGGTGGTGGCAAATCGCGGCAAGAGCGAGGTGCTGGGCATCGGTACGGTGACTGAGGGCTACCACTTCGATCCCTCAAGCGAGCGGCATCATCATCGGCTTGGCGTGCACTGGGAGCACACCGAACCATTTCAGGTGAACGAGCGAGGCTGGCAGCGCACCCTGATCGAGCTTGGGAAGACGAAGTTCCAGAAGCTGACGGATCGCCACCGCAAGCAGGACGCAGCCGAGCCAACAGGCTCCTTCGCAAAGCTGAGGGATGGGCTGCGGGAGCAGGGCCTCTTCTTCCCCGACGAGATCGTGGCCAACTTCCTGCTCGCCCTGCAGTGCAAGCGTTTCGTAGTGCTCAGCGGGATCTCGGGCACCGGGAAGACGCAGATCGCGCTGGCTGTGGCGAAGCACTACCGGGGGTCGGTTGCTGCTCGTGTTTCGGCTGGGGCGGAAGAGGGAGTGGTTGGCATCGAAGTCAAGCCCTACATGCTGCGCCATCGCCGTACTTCCCTCCCGGAAGAAGTCCTGTCTGACTTGGAAATGGGCCCGCTCAATGCAGCGAACGCGACGACGGTAACTGTGGTCTACCCAGGCGGCTCGAATCTCTGCCGGCTCTGGAAGAGTCCACAGAGCCGTGGTGGTTCGCTCACGCTGTCCGGTGACCTGGGAGATTGGTTTCGGCGTGAACTCCAGGTGGGAGAGGAGTTTCGAATAGAGGTGGTGCTGGGCCGGAATGAACCTACCCTGCATATCTCGGTTCCCGAGACCAACAATCAGGAAGTCGATCTCGAAAACTTCGAGGTGATCGCGGTCCGGCCCGATTGGACCGACAACCGCGGTCTCCTGGGCTTCTACAATCCGCTCACCGAACAGTACGTCGGCACGCCGTTCCTCGATCTGCTGCTCCGGGCGAAGGAAGAAGAGGAGCGCGCCGAGGCGGAGGGTCGCGAGCCGTGGCCGTTCTTCGCCATCCTCGACGAGATGAACCTGGCGCGGGTGGAGCAGTACTTCTCGGACTTCCTGTCTGCTCTCGAGTCGGGCGAGCCGCTGCATCTGCACGAGTCGCAGGAGGTCGAGGAGGGTTCGTCGGCAGGGCCGCAGGTGCCGAGAGAGCTCGCCGTGCCCAGCAACGTCGCGTTCGTGGGCACGGTGAACGTCGACGAGTCGACCTACATGTTCAGCCCCAAGGTGCTCGATCGGGCCTTCACGGTGGAGTTCGACGAGGTGGACCTGAGGGCGATGGCGGGGCTCGAGAGGGAAAGGGAGGGCGGCGCTCTCTGGCTGGGCGACCTGCCGGACCGACTGACCTTCGGTGGCAAGCCGACGAGCGCCGACTGGAAGCGGCTCACGGAAGATCATCGGGACAAGGCCGAAGCGTTGATGCAGTTCCACGAGCTGCTTGCGCATGAGCGCCGGCACTTCGGCTATCGGGTGGCAAACGAGATCGCGCGGTTCGTGCTGTTGGCGGTGGATCAGGCCGGGGAGGACGCAGCCGCCGACGCCTTCGACCTGGCTGTGCTGCAGAAGGTGCTGCCCAAGCTGCACGGCACCCAGCAGGAGCTCGAATCGGTGCTCGACTGGCTCTTCGCGTTCGCTGTGCAGGGTGGCGGCTCGTCTCCTGCACAGGCCGACGTGGAGAAGCTCCGCACGGCGGAGGACTGCGAGATCGTCGGCGGCCTCCTGCGCTGGACGGGCCGGGGGGCGGGTTCGAGCGATGGCCTCGCCGAGTCCAATGCGGAGGACGATTCCGATGACGCCGAGATGGATACCGACCAGGGAGTGACGGTCGCCTATCCACGCACCGCAGCGAAGCTCTGGCGGATGCGGCGGCGGCTTCGTCAACAGGGCTTCACGGCCTTCATCGAGTGAGTGGCCTCGAATCCGGTCTCCGCCTCTCCACGCGGCGCGGAGGCCTCACCCCGAAGTTCGTGAACGGTCGGGTCCTCCTGGACTCGCGCCAGCGGTGGGTCGTCGAGGGGCCGAAGCCGCGGCTCGAGGCGGTGGCCGCCTCGCTGGGGAGCATGGCCGAGCGGCTCGGCTCGGTGGTGCTGCTGGACTTCGGCAACTCGGTGGGGCAGTTCGAGGTGCCGGGGATCGGCACTGTGGAGGTGCACTCCTCGAAGTGGCGAAGTGACGACTTCGACGCCATGCTCGCCGAGCTCACTCGGGTGGCCGCGGAGCTCCCGTTCGCGGCGGATCGGGCCGGCGCTCTGCCGTACGACCGCACGCTGGTCGCCGAGCGCGACGTGCTCTACCACCTCTTCGTCTATCTCCGGTACGCGCTGTCGGAGAGGGGTTCTGGAGAGGAGGCCCTGATCCCGGCGCTCGCGGCGATCGTGCGCGATCCGCACCGCAAGCTGCTGAAGGTGGCCCACCGCTCGCCACTCGCGCTCGCCCGCGACGTGCGGCCGGGCGAGCTCGCGGCGATCGTCAGCGGCGCGCGTCCGATGCTGAGAGCCCGAGGAGCCATCGCTGGTTCGACCATGGCGGTGCGGATGGGCGGCCAGGTCCCTGAGGAGGTCGATGAGGTCCGCACCCGCTGGACCCTCGACACTCCCGAGAATCGGTTCGTGAAGTCGTTCCTCGACCTGGTGGCCGGCGTGCTCGATCGGATCGAAGAGGTCTTCTCGGGGTCGAAGGTCTTCGAGGCGACGGTGAGGGCCGACTGCGCGCGCATGCGGCACAGCGTCGAAGGCTTCCGGCGCGCCGGGATGTGGCGCGACGTCGGCCGGCTGGCGCACTTCCCGGCCGCGTCCACCGTGCTGCGGGGCAGGCGGGGATACAAGGGGGTGCTGCGCTGCTACGTGCGCATGCGCCTCGGATCGCGCCTGCCGCTCGACGAGGAGCAGGCGAGGCGCCTGCTCGAGATCCGCGACATCGCCGATCTCTACGAGCTGTGGTGCTACTTCCGGATGGTCGAGGAGGTGAGCCGGGTGCTCGGGACTCCCGCAGCCGCGTCGCGCTTCCGCGCTGACCATCGCCAGGTGAAGGTGCCCTACGACTTCAGGGTGCGGTGGCCGGGCGGGCAGACCCTCGACTACAACTCCTCCTTCCGCCGCAGCGCGTCCAGCCAGCGTCGCTCCTACTCGGTGCCCCTGCGCCCCGACATCGCTCTCGAGATCCCCGAGGGCCCCGCCGCCGGCCTCCACCTCTTCGACGCCAAGTTCAAGCTCGACTCCCTCACCGGCCTGGCGCCGCAAGGCGATCAGCTCGGTGGAGAGGGCGGAGAGCCAGAGCACGGCGAGGGCGACGAAGCCATCGAAGCCGAGGAGAAGCGCGGCCACTTCCAGCGCGGCGACCTCTACAAGATGCACACCTACCGCGACGCCATTCCGAAGGCGCGCACCGCGTGGATCCTCTATCCCGGCTCCGAGTCGCGCTTCTTCGCGGCGGAGGGTGAGTTCGAGGGTGTGGGGGCGATTCCGTTGGTGCCGGGAGGGAAGAAGGTGGACGAGATCGGGCGGCTGTTGGCCGTCCATGCTGAGGCCCGCGTCTCGCTAGCCAAGGTCGAGGGCCGCCGTTCCTCTCGTCAGGTGGAGTGAGGAGTAGATCTGCTCGAGTTCCGGCCGTGCTCACTTCCGCTCGTCGCACTGGGCCGGCCCTTGATGGTCCTTCGGGGCCACGTCAGGCTGCAGGCAGCTCAGAAGGCCGACTGGGCGGAGCAGCAATAGTGCGTTGCACTAGATCTCTCCGCTCCGGCAAGATCGCCCATCCTTTTCAGGTGGGGGATCATGCGCACCACGTGGCGCGAGCGTCTTGCCAGGCGAGGTTGGGAGATCGAGTACACGGTGGTCGGCGGCTCGCTGCCCGACGACCCACTGCTGGCTCTCGACGACGGTGCGAGAAGTCTGGCGGCTCGGGCTCGCTCGCAGGTGATGGTTGCGGCTTCTCCTGCGAAGCGAGCTCCATCGGCGGACGTCAGCTACTGGGCGGCCGTTTGCCGCAAGATCCTCCAGCGTGGTTCGAATCCGACCAACCACCACGCGGCGATGGCTCAGCTCTCGGGCTGGGCCCCCAGCGAGGAGCTGCTGAAGCGGGCGGTGGTCGGGCGTGTCTGCGATGGGCCACTCGATCCGTCGATCGAGCTGCATCCGACACATGAGGTTCCGTTCTGGGAGCGGGTGACGGAGGGCAATCCGTGGCTGCGTCGCTTCTTGTATCCGCAGGCGAGTCTGGCGGCGCTGACGGGTGAGGACTCGGCGGAGAAGGGGAGCTGGGTCGACTTCCTGTTCTACGTACCGTGGCACCCCAAAGCGGTGGTTCTGGAGATCGACGGCGCCGGCCACGAGTCGAGCGCGGCGCTCGACGGCGAGCGGGATCAACTGCTTCGGCGGCGGGGGATGCTCGTCGAGCGGGTTCGGGGCGCGGAAGTGCACGACCCGGTTTCGGCAGTTCTGGGGAGGCTCGAGCGGAGCGCTCCTCTCTGGCTCTCCGAAGCGCCCCGTGAAGCGCTACGAGCAGTGCATGGGCCGGCGGCGTGTGCGCGACTCACCTTCGCGCTGGTGGAGTGTGTCGAGCGTGGATTCGTGGAGGCCGGCGGCCCGTGGGCCGTCGAGCTCGCCGACGCCGACGGGCTGACCGACGGCTTGGAGCCGGCAGCATTGGATCTGCTGGCGCTGGTGGACGACCTCTGGGAAACGGGTGTGGTGCCCGATCTCGTGGTTCTGAATCGCCGCGTCTGGAAGCGCGGCCCGGATGGGCGCTTCCATCGTGACGCCAGTGAGGTGAGAGTCGAGTCCACTGCCGAGATCCGTCTCGAAACGTTCGTCTCTCCGCATGCCGAGCTGACCGATCGAGGCAAGCCCTCTGTGGTGATGCGGAGCGCACTGTTGCCGGTCGACCTCTCCTGGGGCAGACAGGCGTCCCTGGAACGCCGCGCGGTTGCGATCTCGGAGAGGGGCCGGCAGGCGCTGCATGGGCTGCTGGGAGACCTCTTCGGGCACACGGCGTTTCGTGCCGGGCAGCTCCGGGCGATCGAGCGCACTCTGTTGGGCCGCGACTCGTGCGTGCTGCTTGCCACGGGCGCTGGGAAGTCGCTGATCTTCCAGGTGGCCGGCTTGGTGCGTCCGGGAGTGACTCTTATCGTCGCCCCGCTGCAATCCCTGATCGACGACCAGGCCCGGCGGCTCGAGGAGATGGGTGTCGAGCGGGTGGTTGCGTTGCACAGCGGCCGGGCCTCTTCGGCTGAGGATCGCAGGTCCCTCGAGGAGGCCATCGCGCGCGGCGAGGCCCTCTTCGTGCTGGTGAGCCCGGAGAGGCTGCAGAGCAAGTCGTTCCGGGCCCACCTGGTGGCCGCGGCAGCCCGGCAGGCGGTGAACCTCGCGGTGGTCGACGAGGCGCACTGCGTCTCGGAGTGGGGGCACGACTTCAGGCCCTCCTACCTCAAGCTGGGGCGGAACCTGAGGAGGCTCTGCGCCGATCGGGCAGGTGAGCCACCGCCCGTCCTGGCCCTCACAGCGACCGCGTCGCCGCGGGTCTTGGATGAGGTCCTCGAGGGCCTGGAGCTCGATCGCTCCGATCGTGAGGTGGTGCTCAAGTCCGACTCGTTCGATCGCCCCAACCTGCACTATCGGGTGGTTCGCGGCCGACCGGTCGAGCGTCGGGGGAAGTTCACGGAGTGCCTGAAGGAGATCGCCGGGAAGCTCGGCGTCGAGGTGCACGCGCTGGCCGAGGTCGCTGGCGCCGAGACTCTCGGCGGAGTCGTCTTCGTCCCCCACGCCAACAGCGGCCTCGAGCTGGGGCTGTCCACGTATCGATCGGCCGCCGCGCGAGCGCTGGGAATCGAGGAGGCCCAGGTCGCCGTGTACTCGGGCAAGAGGCCGAAAGACCTCGGCTCTCCGGACTGGAATCGGGAGAAGGTCGAACAGGTGACGGCGTTTCGTCGCAACGAGAAGGCACTGATGGTGAGCACGAACGCCTTCGGCATGGGCATCGACAAGCCGAACGTGCGCTACACGATTCATGTGACTCAGCCGGGATCGATCGAGAGCTTCGCTCAGGAGTGCGGTCGGGCCGGACGCGACGGGAAGCCGAGCTTCTGCTACCTGATCTCGGCAACCGACCAGAACGTGGACGAGACGTGGATCGATCGGCGCCGCTCGATCGAGACGCAGTTCGCGCGGTGCGACATCCGGATCAACATCGGACGTCTGAACGACAAGCAGCCACCGCCGAAGGCTCAGCTCGCGGTGGCCACGGCGGTCTTGGACGAGTTGCTGGGCGAGGAGGCTTCGGCGGTCAGGATCCCGCGGTCCCAGCCTTCGAAGGAGGCGAGCCGGAGCGGCTATGGAGATCGAGAAGCCGCTGACCGGGAACGGGCGCTGTACCGGCTGATGATGCTCGACTTCGTCGACGACTACACGGTCGAATGGGGCTCTGGGGGCTACTTCGAGGTCCAGAAGGCGTCGTTGGATCCAGCGCGTCTACGCGCCCGCGCGATGGAGGTGGTTCGGCGTCTCAGCGGAGGCAACCGGAAGCACCTGAAACGCGTCGAGGACCTCGGGCTGGACCTGCTACCGAAAGACCTGATCGTGGCGGCGCTGGAAGTGCTCATCGACGTTTTGAGCGAGACGCTCGAGCCTGGGCGCGCGAACGCTCTGAGAGAGATGTACCTGCTGACGAAGATCGACGATGGCGAGACGATTCGTCGGAAGATCAACGCCTATCTCGGCGACGGCCCGGTGTCGCTGATCCTCGACAAGGTGGTTCGATCCGAGGCGACCTTTGCCGATGCACGCCGTCAGCTCTCCGAGACGCTGCCGTCTTCGGAAGAAGAGTGGAGCGGCTCGGCAGGGCGCTTCCTCGAGGCCTATGCCGGCCATCCCTTTCTCTTGACCGTGCGGGCCCTCGGGGAGACCTGGCTGCAGGCCGGATCGAGGGAGGAGTTCGCGCGCTGGCTTGGGAACCTCGTCGCCTCGATGGCCACCTTTGGGCTCGATGAGGTCGACCAGACCACGTTGCTGCAGTGGGCACACCAGCACCTCCGCGAGATGGTCGGTGGCACGCGGCGGGCTTGGACGGGAGAGATCTGGTCGCTCCTGGAGAACTCTCCCTCGCTGTCCCGGCTCGCGGAGAGCCTGGAGGGCACCGTTCTCGACCTCCTGGCCGGAGGTGACTGCGACGAGGAGGAGGTGGCGGTGGTTCTTTCGCGCCGACTGGGCCGCGCGCAACGAGCCGCGTTTCTCCTGGTCGATCGGCTGACGTTGATGGAGGAGCCAGTGTGAGCGATGAGTTGAGAGTCGCCGTCGAGCGATTCAAGGACGCCGAGCAGAAGTTGGGGAGCTTCGTCGAAGGAATCGACAAGCTGCAAACAGCGTCGCGTTCTCTCGGGGAGACGCGTGCCAGCTTGACCGTCGCTTCGGAAGCGGTCGCAGTGAGCGCCGGGCAGACGACCCTGGCTGCCCAGCAGCTGGCGGATGTGGCACGAGGTGTCGCCGCGGCGACCGAGACCCTTCTCCGCTTCGATCCCGCCGAACTGCGCTCCAAGCAGGAGGAGCTCGCTTCTCAGTTGGCCGAAATCAAAAGGGAAGTCGACCTAGGTGCCGCACAGGCCGTCCTGTGGCGTCAAAGCATCGGCCGTCGCCTCGTGTGGATCGCGGTTCTGGTCGGCTTCTCCGCGGTTGGCATCGGGATGCTCGCGGGTCTGACGCTCTTCGGTGGCTGAGACGACGACGGTCCTCTGGTTGCAATCGCACCGAGGCGCTCGCGATCGTTGCGGTTTGGCGTCTTGCGGTCCTCCTGGCGGGGGTGCAGGGCCGGGTCCGACGACCGCGATCACGATCGGCTGAAGTGGCGTGCCGGCTAGGAAAGTGGATCAGGGCGAGTGTCGGCGAAAGTCCGATTGTCGCTGCCAGTCGCCTGGCAACTCGAGTTCCTGCCATCTCTCAGACACACGCTCGATCGCGAGCCAACGGTCCGGGTATTGCCGACATCGCCACAGGACTCCAGAAAACGGGCTCACGCGTCCGTCTTTCCTCCCAAGTGCTCTTGGTGCGTGAATTGGGAGGAATCCGATGTCGGAGAAACCGGAGACGGCGGTAGGTCGAGCGAAGACGGTTCTGGGGCTGGTTGCGGCGCTTGGCACATTCGCCACGGGCTTGGGCGTGGTCGCCTTCGTGGCTGGCTACCAGGCGCTCAGGGCGCAGTATTCGTTCCTGCAGGTGCCCTTCGTCTTCGTCGACTACTGGGCCTACGCAGAAACCGGCTTCGCCGGGATCACACGGTCCGTGCTCGATGCAGCCCGACACCCCTTGGGCCTGCTGACTCTCTTCTTGAGCTCAGTTGGCATCGTGCTTCTGCTCGAGTGGAAACTGTTTCGGCGGTTGGTCGACCGGGCAGACGTGATGTTCGTCTTCTCTCTGCTGATGATCGGGCTCACGGTGCTTCTCGTCCGCCAGCAGCTCGTGGTGCAGGATCTGACGCGGTCGACTTCGACGCTCTCGACGCAAGGCGAGGTCGCTCGTGATCCCGCGATCTCGGTTCCCGCCAAGATCCCGTTCTCACTCGGGATGGACAAGGCGTTCGTCCCACCGGCCGCGTCCGATATTCAGCATCCCGCTACCTCCTTCGAGTTCTGGGAACGCTTGGCCGAGGAGATCGAAGAAACCACTGCGAGCGGTTCGCCGATCTTGCCCGTTCGCACGCCACCTTCTTGGATCTATCCGGCGGCGATCAACGGGGACCATTCGGTGATCGGTGTCGCCTCGGAGTCTCAGAACCCGTTCCAGCGACGATCCGAGAAGCTCTATGCGCGCTTGTGCGCGGCGGCAGCCGTCGTGATCTGGGGGGTCTTCGTGCTCGGGCAATGGACCAGGCGTGTGCGGCGAACCCTCGACTCTCCGGCCGAACGATCTCGGCTTTCCGAGGAGCTCTGGTTCGCGACGCGGCACATTTGTGTGCCGCTGCTGGTGCTGCTTGTCACCGTGTCGCTCCTCCATCTCATGCCCCAGAGCTACGGCCTTCTGGCCGTCCCCAGCATCGGGCACGAGTACGTCGAGATCTCGCAGGCTCATTCAGGAGGTGCAGGCGACGAGGACACCGAGAGAAGACAGCTCAATGAGCGAATCGCTGGTCTGCGGACAGCGCTGGATGAAGAAGAGCCGTTCCTCCTCGACGTCGCGGCCGAGAAGGTGCTGCGTCACGCGCGTGCTCATTCATGGGCGGTGAAAGAGATCATGGACGCGGTTCGCACGCTGCCAGAGTTCGAGGAGCTCGACTCTCCGGAGGGCAGGGGAGTCCGAGGCCTCTACAGGAGACTCTCGGAGGTGAATCGGGGCTTCATCCTCCACTATCCCCGTTCGCAGGAAGGCGCTCTGCGACTGCTGCAGCGGTCTTCCGACGAAGCTGGCTTCAGCTGGCAGGTGAGGTCGTATCCGTCGAGCAGCGTGAGCCGAGTCTCCGTGATCGGAGATCCCTCGGCGGCGAGGATCATCGAGATTCTCCGGCAGCTGAGGCTCGAAAGAGAAACGGAACGGATCGATCTCCTCTACGAAGCGGAGACCTTGGGCCACGACAGGCTCTTGGAGATCGCGATTGGCGGCACTCTGGACGAGTCACCCGCCATCCGGGCCTTCTCGGCAACCGACATCGGCCGCTTCTCGCTCGGTCTGGAAGACAGCCCCGGCGATCGACTCCGGCGTCGTCTGGGATGGCGAAAGCTGCTCGAGATAGCCAGGAACCGGGCCGAAAGATCGGACATACGGGGCGCGGCAGCGACCGCCCTGGCGATGGTGGGCCTGGAGGAGGGCTGCCTTGACCTGGTCGAGTTGGCCGAAGAGGAGGACGACGAAAGCGACCCCTACTGGCACGTGCGCGGCACCGTGATGACGACCATGGCGCGGATGGGCTGCCGCGACGCAGCGCCCTACCTGATGGCGGTCAGCGAGAGCTCCGCGCCACCGCGGGTGATGGTGACCGTGCCCTCGACTCTCATCACTACGTCGACCTTGTCTTCTTCGATCGGGCTCCTGGGCGAGTTCGTCATGCACGGCGACGACCACGATCTGGTCGGCACAGCGCTCACGGCCCTCGCAGCACTACCAAGAGATTCGCATGGGGCGGTGCTCGACGCTGGTCAGCTGGTCGCCGACTTCTTGGACTTCGCGGCGCCGAGCTTCGAGGGCCGAGCACGGGTTCAGTTGATGGGAGCTGCGGTTGCCGTCCTGCGGTCGCTCGGATCCTCGGAGGCGGTGCGGGTCTTCGAGTCGATGGCGGGCGACGAGGACCTGCACGAAGAGGTCCGTGTCGGAGCCATCGTCGCTCTCCAGGATCAGCAGGTGCCCTCGTCCGAGGACCTACTCCTGCGGATCGCACAGAACCGGGAGAACTCCAGGATGGTTCGTAAGGCATCTCTGCTCTCGCTCAGCTTCTTCGACAAGGACAGTGTTTCGCGATCGCTCTGCGACGCAGCCGGAGACGACTCGGATCTCATCGAGAGTGCGGTAGCGGCGCTGAGGAAGAGAGCTGAATCAGGCTCTTCGGTGGCGAAGTACCTAGCCGACGAGTGCGGCCGGATGGCGAGTATTCCTACCCTCTCCGAGATCATGGAGCGGCGAGGGGTAGATCTCCTCGAATCACAGGCAGAAGAAGTGCCGGCTAGCACTTCGGAAGAGGGCGACATCTTCTCGTCGATTCGATCCGTGTCGCCCCGGGCGGGCTCGGTTCCGGTGGATCTGCCGGACGAGGGTCAGCCAGTCCTCCTTCAGATTCCATTCACGCCCGGAAGCCTGGTGAGCCTGCGTACCGACTCGAACCCAGGTGTAGACCCTGCTTTCGTGGTCTTCGATGAAGCCGGGAACGTTGTCGCTACCGACGACGATTCCGGCGGAGGGCTCGAGGCTCAGAGCCGGTTCGTCGCTTCAGGAGCGGTCGTGGTGTCGCTCGGAGGTCTATCGGGCCCTGGGCGGACGCGGTTGATCATCGAGGTGGAGGAATAGCGGCCTCTGTTCTCGGCGGACGACGCGATTCGCGTTCCGAGTGCGTACTCCTCGATGGGTTGAGAGGCGACGGCTTGGCGCCTCGGCCTGTGCCGAAGTCTCGGCGCGGAGTGAAACGGAGGAGACGAAGGGAGCCTCACCGTGTTCGTCCGATCGATGATCGGAGGCAGTCTGCTTCTCGGTCTGCTGTTCACCGCCGTGGGTGTGTGGGTGGCCTACGAGAGCCTGGGCGCGGTGACCTGGGATGCGGTGCAGGCGGAGGTGGTGAGAACGGAGGTGCGCCGGATCACGTCGAGCCAGCGACGCGGCTCGCTGCGTGACCTCGAGTTCGGCTACGCCCCGCGGGTGACGTATCGCTGGGGGATAGGCGGCGAGACGTTCGTCGGCGATCGCTACCGCATCGGTGAGGGCAGCTCCCTGCCCTGGCACGAGACGCGGGAGGAGGCTGAGGAGGCGGCCAGCGCCTATCCGGCGGGAGCGGAGATCACGATCTACGTGGATCCGGACGCGCCGGGCTCGGCGGTCATCGACCGCTCGGCGTCACCCTTCATCCTGGTGCCGCTGGCGTTGGCGACGCCGTGCCTGCTCGGCGCGGCGGTGGGCTGGCGGAATCGCGAGCGGATCGAGGAGGCGCTACGGCGGGGGGCAGGCGCAGCGGCGGTTCGGGAGGCCTGAGATCCCTTGCTTTCGCGCTGCGGCGTTTCAGCTGAAACGCGTGAGAGCTGTTTCGGCTTCGAGCTAAGGCGTTTCAGCTGAAACGTGAATGCCTGAGAGGCGGAGTCCGGAGACGGAACTAAGTGGGGCGTCTCAGCCGCGCGGCCCGACGTCGTGCACGTCGGGGTCCCAGATGAACTCCCACTCGAAGCGGAAGACGATCTCGAACTGGTAGTGGGCGTGGGTGCTCTTGCCGGCGACGTGGGTGAGCATCACGCCGCCGGGGCCGATGTTGACGTCGAGGTCGCCGTCGAAGAACGTCTGGTGGGCGCCGCCGGGCACCACGGACTCGTCGTTCTCGCGCCTCGATTCCACCTTGATGGCGGTGTCGAGGTTCTTGTCGACGCGCTCGTCACCGTCGGGCTCCTGCCACAGGTAGAGGGTGCAGACGAGCTTGTCGGGCATGCGGTCGTAGCGGATGTAGTCGTCGGTGGCGAGCCAGAGCTCGGCACCCTCGCGCATCAGGAAACGATCGGTCTCGCCGATGACGATGCCGGCCTGGGAGCGGGCGACGAGCTTGCCGCTCTCGATCTTGAAGGCGACGCTGAGCCGGTCGCTGACGTCGCGGGTCTGTCCGGGATCTGGCATCGGGTGATTGACCTCCTGGGAAGCGGAGAGGAATGGGAGTGGTCAGAGGGTTTGCGCACCATAACCGCGATCGCGCAGTGCGGTGCGCACGGCGTCGGCGGCTTCGGTCTGCTGGGTGAGGCGCAGCGCCTGCTCCCAGAGGGCGAGCAGTGCGGGGTCGCTGGTGTCGGCGGCGAGAGGCTGGAGCAGGTCGCGGGCGCGCGCGAAGGCGTCGTCGGCGTTGCCGGCGTTGCCCAGATCGGCGAGCGCACGGCCGGCGATGAGGAGGGCGCGGGCCTGCAGCTCGGGCGGTGCGGGTGGCGGTGATGCGGCGGCTTCGGGGGATCCGGTGGACTCGGCGAGCTCGTTGCGCGCAGGGGCGAGGTCGGCCTGCACCCGCTGGGCGATTGCGAGCGCGGCGGCGGCGTTGCCGAGGCGCAGCTGGGCTTCGGCGCTGCGCAGGCGGGCGGTGGCGAGGTCGCGCTGCCAGAGCGCTTCGCCGGGCTCCTTGCGGCTGAGGGCCTCGAGTCGTTCGGTGCTCTGCTGCAGGCTGGCGAGAGCGAGGCGCGGCTCGCCGCGGGCGATCCGCGCAGCGCCGATCCACGACTGGGTGTTGGCGAGGTCGTCCTGCCAGCGGGCGTTGTCGGCATCGCGCGCCACCAGCTGGCGGCCGATCGACTCGGCTTCCTGGAAGTGGGCCAGCGCGCTCTCGGCGTCGCCCTGCCACAGCTCGAGCCGGCCGAGGTGCTGCAGGCTGATCGAGACGTTCCACTGCCAGTCGGTGTGCTCGGGGTCGGCGGCGAGCAGCTCGCGCCGCATGGCGAGGGCGGCCTGGTGCTCGCCGCGCGCGGCTTCGAGCTCGCCGCTCTCCACCAGCATCTGGCCGAGCAGCGAGCGGGCGTGGGCGAAGTCGCGCGCCAGCTTGGGGTCGTCCGGGTCGGCCTGCATCAGCTGGCGGCGCAGGTCGGCCGAGGCGCGGTAGTGCACCAGCGAGTCTTCGATCTCTCCCTGGCGGCGCAGCACCTCGCCGAGATTGTTGTGGCCGTACGCGAGCTCGAGTCGCCACTCGGGGTTGTCGGGCTCGAGCTGGTTGAGCCGCTGCGAGGCATCGAAGTAGGCCTGGAAGTGGCGCGACGCGTCGTCGAGCTCGCCGAGCTGCAGGTGCACGTAGCCGATCCAGAAGTGGCTCTGGCCGAGACCGAAGAGGCGCTGCACGTTGCTCGGCTCACGCTCGGCGAGCGACTGGGCGAGCGCCAGGGATTCGCTGAGCGGTGCCTTCGCCGCCTCGAGGGTGCCGCGCGCCAGGCGCACCTCGCCCACCTGGTAGAGCGCCTTCGAGCGGCGGGCGAGCTCGTCGTCGCTGAGTGCCTCCTGCGGCAGCGAGGCGAAGTACTCGAGCGCCTTGTCGCCCACCTCGTCGAGGATCGCCAGCCGGCCGACGGGCGCCAGCTTCTCGCGCAGGTCGCCGATCATGAAGCCGATGAGGTCTTCGGCCTGGGTGCGGCGCAGCTCGGCCTCCTCGCGGGCGGCGATCGCGGCGGAACGCTCGCGGCGCAGATCGAGGGTGTACTTGAGCGCGCCGAAGGCCAGCACGGTGAGCACCGCGGCGATGGCGAAGCGGCGCGCCCAGCGCTTGGGGCGCTCGGCGATCCAGCGCAGCCGCGCAGCGGTCTCCACCGCGGTGGGGCGCGCGGCCGGCGCAGGTGCCCGGAGGTCTTCGAGCAGGCGGGTGAGGTCGGCGTCGAGGCCGGCGGGTGCAAGCGGCTGCGCCTCGCGGGCGCGGCGCAGGATCTCGGTGCGGCTCGCTCCCGGCGGATAGGGCGAGCGGCCGGTGAACAGGGTCTGCAGCACCAGGCCGAGGGAGTAGAGATCGCTGGCGGTGGTGAGCGGCTCACCGCGCGCCTGCTCGGGGCTCATGTAGGTGATCGTGCCCATCACCGTGCCGGCCACCGTGCGCGGATCGGAGGGGGCCGGCGTCGCGGCGAGCGAAGCGGCGAGGGTGGGGTCGAGATCGCTTCGGGCGGCGACGAGGGTGACGTCTTCGTCTGGATCGCTGCTGGTCGCTCCGGCGGTGGTGCGATCGGCGGCCTCGGCGTGACTTGGCGGAGGCTCGCCTTCGTTGGAGGCGTCGGTGTGGGGGGCGTCGTGCGTCGAGTCGCCGCGGGGCGTGACGTCGGACGTGGCCGAAGGCGGGGCGGTGTTGGTGCGCGCCAGCCCGAAGTCGAGCACCTTCACCTCGCCGGACGGCGTCAGCATCACGTTCTCGGGCTTGAGGTCGCGGTGGATCACGCCCTCGGCGTGCGCCGCGGCCAGCGCCGAGGTGATCTGGCAGGCGATCGGCAGGTGCTGCGCTGTAGGCAGGCCCTGCTGGATCGCGGAGTGCAGGTCGCGCCCCTGCACCAGCTCGAGCACCAGGAAGTCGCGGTCGGCGTCTTCGATGAGATCGAAGATCTTGCAGATGTTGGGGTGATCGAGCCGCGAGAGCACCTGCGCCTCGCGCAGGAAGCGCGCCTTGGCCTCCTCGTCGAGCCGCTTGCGGGCCGAGATCGACTTCAGCGCCACCTTGCGCTGCAGCGTCTCGTCGAGACCGACGTACACCTCGCCCATCCCCCCGCGGCCGAGCAGGGGGCCGACGCGGAATCGGCCGATTCTGGTTCCGAGGATCGACATCGATCTGGGCTCGCGCGGGCCGAGCAGGGGCGACAAGTGTTTGGCGGCTGATCGAGTGTAGCCGCCGGACGGAGACGGCCTTCGTCGTGCGTCGCGGGGCGGGTGGGCGGAGCCGCCGGCCTGTCGCGGTCGCGGGGTCTCGCCGGGCCTGGGTGGAGTTGGCGGTGGGCTGGCGGAATCGCGAGCGGTGGGAGGAGGCGCTGAAGCGGGGGCTGGCGCAGCGGGCTGATGCGAGGGTGACTCGGGCCGGAGCCTGGAATGGGGTTCGGAGACTCGGCGGCGCTTCGCTTGTCGTTGGTGGGGCGGTGGGTTGGTGCGTCGGGAAAGGGGAGTTGCCGCCGGCTGGGAGGCGTGGACCCTTAGATCAAGTCCGGGGTGACGGAGGGGGGGCTTGGTGCTTGATGCGTTCCGGCGGCGCGCCGCCGATCGGGTGGAGTCGGCGCTGGAGAGAGATTCTGAGCCCGGCAGGGGCGTCCCGCGCGTCGGGTTGCTGTGACCTGGAGTCACTCAGCGAGCGAGGATTCTGCCGATTTGTTGCCTCGTGCAGCCGAGCGCGAGGTTGGCCTTGACGAGGAGGTCGAGCGAGACAGAGGAGTCTCCCGCCTCCATCTTCGCCACCCGTGACTGGGACGAGCCCAGCACGGAGGCCACCGCCTCCTGCGTCAGCTCCTGCTCTTGCCTGAGCCTCCGCAGGCTCTTCGCGAGCTGATGGCGCATCTCGAGGAGAGCCGCCTCCTGGTCGCTGAGCTGGAGGAAGTCGCGGGTCGTGCCGATCTTCCAGCCGGCCTTCTCCAGCCTGCGCTTCTTGGTTTGCTTCATGGTTGTCGTGGTTCGGTTGATCGCGGTGGTCGGAAGTCATTGCGACAACACGGCTTTGAGGTGATGTTGCGCGGCCGAGCTGGCGCCGGTGCTGAGCGTGCGTACCGTTGCCACAATCCACTTTAGTTGACAGGGGGCAGGCATGCGACAATTTTTTGTTTCTAGCCTCGGTGCGCTCATCGCGACGCTCGGCGCGGCGTTGCCGGCCTCGGGGCAGGAGCCGATCGGGCTGCACCCAGTGCTGGCGGAGCTCTGGCAGGGCGAGGAGCGCTGCGCGGAGATCACGCCGGAGCAGTGGCTGCTGACGCTGCAGCTCGGAGTGGGTGAAGCGGCGTCGATCGCCGGCGACGCGAAGGTGGTGCCGTGCCGCCACGTGCTGGAGGAGCTGGTGCAGGTGGCGCAGGCGCGGGGTGCGCCGGTCGCGGTTGCGCAGAAGCGTCGCTCGGCTCGGCCGGATCGCTCGGTGCACTTCGCCTCGGCGGGCGCGTCGGCGAACCGGTTCGGGTTCACCGGCCACGAGATGGATCCCGAGTCGGGCCTGATCTACATGAAGGGTCGCTACTACGACCCGGGCACCGGCACCTTCCTCTCGATGGACCCCTTCGAGGGCACCGTCGAGGCGCCGCAGTCGCTGCATCGCTACAACTACGCCTACTCGAACCCGCTGGTCTACGTCGATCCGGACGGGCGCTGCGTGGGCAGGCTGCAGGGTACGCGGCCGTGCCAGGCGATCGCCGAATCCCTCCGCTACCAGATAGTCGGCGATCCGATGGCGATTGCCGATCAGGAGATCGAGCGCCAGATCCTGGTCACGAAGGGACGTCGTCAGTTCCGGGAGGAGACGGGCCGCAACCCGCAGCCGGGCGAGATCGTCTACCGCGACGGCACGCGCGCACTCACCGCCGACTACCGGGAGATCGATCTCAGCGGGAGGATCGAGGCCGACCACGCTGAGTACGCGTTGGTGAGCGCCGGCGTCGGCACCCGGGCGGCCGTCAGCAGTGCGCGCGCTGGTGGCGCGGGCGCCGTCGGCCAGGTCACCGCCGGCAGCGCCGCGCTCGCCGACGAGGCGTTCGGCGAGGCCTTCGGCGTGAGCCCCGGCAACGTGCGCGACGTGGCGCAGATGGCGACGAGGTCGCGCGGGCCACCGTCGTGGTCGAGCTCGGAGCCACCCCCGCCCCGGCAGAAGTACACGCTGGTCGGGGAGAGCCAGAGTGGCCCAGGGGTAGAGTTTGGTGACTCGGCGTTCGCTAAGACCGTATCGCTTCAACCGACTACCGAGACACAGGTCTTATCGGCGTTCCCTAGGGACCGAAGGGTCGCAGGTACTCGCGGTGGTCGACGTCCCATCGATCCATCTCCAGGGCTCAGCGAGTTTGGCGCTTTCGAGTGGACGCCCGAGAACGTGGCGCGAATGGAGCGAGGCCAGCCGCCAGTCGGCACAGATGGTCGGCTGGTGCAGCTGCATCATCGTGGTCAGAATCCTCGGGGCCCTCTCGATGAGCTTACGGCTAGGACTCATCAGCAGGTCGAGCATCCCGATCGCCCAACCCGAATCGACCGTTCGCAGTTCGCAGGGGAACGTAGACGCTACTGGGTCGAAAGGGTTCGACGCGCTCACGGTCAGGGATCGATTCCACAGGGACTAAGTGAGGACAACCCTTGAACGAGAATCCCTTCGAAGTTCCAGACGGGCTGGAGTACGAGTTCGCCGGGGGCGCCAGCGCCGACGTTGTCGCTGCGGCCGAGCGGAAGATTGGCATGAAGTTCCCTGCTGCCTTCCGACGGTTCCTGGAGCGGCACGGATCGGGCTTCGTGGAGCACCAGGAGTTCATCGGGCTGGGAGGGCCGGCGCATCGCGACGTTGTCGAGCTCACGAGAACCCTGCGCCGAGAGCTGGGGGAGGAGGTGTTCCAGCGCGACCTGATCCCGGTGCTCGCCGATGGCTACGGCAACTACGAGTGTCTGCGCGAAAGCGCTGGTCAGAACGAATGGCCAGTCGTGTTCTGGCGCCACGAAGCAGGGGCTCATCAAGAGCTCGAGGTCCTGGCGCAGGACTACGAGGCCTGGTTCGGTCAGACGATCGTCGAGATTCTTGATCAGGTCGACTGATGTCGCCTCGCGGAGTGTTGGCCTGTGGGCGGAGCGTCTCTTCGTATCGGTTGGAGTTCCCCCGAGAGATGAAGCGCGCATGGATGCCAGCCCTGGATCCAGACCGTGCCAGGCTCTTGGCTGGCGTTACAAGGAAGGCACGGCGGTGCCGGCGACCGCCGTACGGAGGAGATGCATGGTTCCCAGCCTTCGCTGGGATGACAGAAGCGGGAGAGCTTCGATCGGTGGCCCCTGCGCCACTGACAGGAGCCGGAGAGCAGGTTGAGTCGCGGCAGAGGGCAGAGGCCGACGCCGCGCCTGGCCACCTAACGCGTGGATCCCCGCCTTCGCGGGGATGACGATCATCTGCAGGAGCCTCAGAGGTCGATGAAGCGTCGAAGTGGCTGGCCAGCAGACGTATGCCGAGGCCTCCTGCTTCCCGCCGAAAGTGCCACCAAAGTCCGTCGCCGGCACCTCGAGCGACGGCCTCCTCAGGGGACGAGCGATTCTCCGATCCTGCTGCGATCGCTCGACCAGTAGACGAAGGTGGCGGTGCCGACGACGTGGTCGAGCGCGATGGGGCCCAGATGGCGGCTGTCGTAGCTCTGGCTGCGGTTGTCTCCGAGCACGAAGATGTGACCCGACGGCACCACGGTGTCGACGATCACGTCGTGCTGATCGACGAGATGTTGTGCCATCTTGCTCTCACGGATGGCCCATTCTTCCGGCTCGGCCAGGCCATTGCGCACGAGCTCGTGATCGGCGATCTCGATCCGGTCGCCGGGCAGTCCGACCACTCTCATGACGAAGGGACCGCCATCGGCATCGGGAAGTGCATAGAGGACGATGTCGCCGTACTCCGGTGGGCCATCCGTGGAACGGTGAAGGCGAGCGACGATGCGGTCGCCGTCGAGAATCGTCGGCTCCATGCTCACCGACGCCATGCGGTACGGGTTCACCCGTTGGATGTAGGGAGACGCGAACCACGAGACCCCCTGGAACAGGAGAATCGCGGCGACCGCGACGTACCAGCGCTCGAACCACGCTCGCCGACTGCGTGTGGGGGCGACGAGACGCGCGGCATCGGCAGCACTCCACAGGCGAAGCACCCACAGCGCCAGGACGAGCGCGACCATTGGCAGGAAGGCCACGCCGAGTGCTCCCGTCAGCATCAGCAAGACGAGCGCCGCAAATCCCAGCCAGACCAGTAGAGCCCGATTCAGATGCCCGGCATACATCTGGCCAACGCCCGGCGTGACCAGCGAGGCCAGGAAGGCGAAGGTGCGCCGCGCACGTGGGCTGCCGAGGGCCGTGGCGTGTAGGACGCCGACATACCGAAGGCCCAGAAGGGTCGTCACCAGCCCTACGACGAGAAAGCCGGCGGTGAGGACGAGTGTGGCGCCGTCGCGATCACCGACCTGGATCATCCGCCAGGCGCCCAGAACGCCGAAGAGGAGGAGGAAGGCGCCCGTGGCGAGCGCTAACGTGCCGACGACGACAGCCAGCAGCCGCGGTGCCGCGCGCTTGCCGCTCGCATGATTCATCACTTCTCACCCCCCAAAGGTTGCACGTGGCAGCCCACGCGCAGGCGTCTCGTCCAGTCCTCAGTCAGCGATCGAATGGAATGAGCGAAGGCTACAGCAAGTCGAGCTCGATCTGCCTAGAGGTCGGAGCGATGGAGGCGAACCGAGTCCTACTTCGGCCTGCGCTCGTGTCTCCTCGTGGGCGGGGGCTCGAGCCGAGAGGTTCCTTCCTCGAGGCGGTGGAAGAGTCTGCACGGGGGGCTTGCCACACAAGAGTCGATTCTGTGTGGTAGAAGCAGCTGCGGTGCTCGAGCGTCGTTCTAGCGTTTGACCCTTGTCGAGAAGGCTGGCGAGAGCGGATTCCAGACTTCGGGCTCGTAGCGGCGTCGAGCCGCGCCACGCTTGACGCACGCACTGCGCATGCACCCGAGAGCTTGATGAGCAAGAAGCCACTTGAGGTACGAGAATCGTCCGACGGGACCCGCGAGGCCTCGGGTCAGCGGGCGCGGCGCGAAGAGCGCAGCCTGGCGCAGCAGGGCACGGCCGAGCTGCGGCGCTCGCTCGAGGTCGACAGCACACCGCGACGCGCTCTCGTGGCTCGGATACTCGAGGAGCTCGAGGCCACAGGGGAGCGGGGCCTGCCCGGCGGGATGACGCCGGAGGCGCTGGTCCGCGCCGATCGCCTCAGGTGAGAGCCGCTGACGTCAGGAGGCGTCGGGCGCTGACAGTGTGGAGTCGGTACTGGGTGCGTCGGCTTCGCCGCAGCTCGTTGGCGGAGGCTCCATGGTCTGGTCGGTCCAAGCCGGAATGGCCAAGAGCCGACCAGCCACGGGCGATCTGAATATCCGAGCGGCCATCGAAAGCGTGACCTCCAGCTCTGCTTGTCGGCCGACCTGGCCGCGGCGACCTGCCCCGGCCCCTCAGCGCGCCGACTCTCCCAGCCAGCGCCGCGGTGCCGCCGCCGGGCCGTAGGTGAGCCCGAACTGGTGCAGGGCGCGCTGGGTCACGAAGTCGAGACACTCCTGGACCGAGTCGGTGACCAGCAGCAGTTCGAGGTCTTCGGCGGAGATGCGTTTGCTGGCCAGGAGCCGGTGGTCGAGGAAGTCGATGAGCGGCTGCCAATAGGCGCGGTCGACGAGCACGATGGGGAAGTCCTGCAGCTTGCCGGTCTGCACCAGGGTGAGGACCTCGAAGATCTCGTCGAGGGTGCCGTAGCCGCCGGGCAGGGCGATGAAGGCGTAGGAGTACTTCACCAGCATCACCTTGCGCACGAAGAAGTAGCGGAAGGTGATCCAGCGGTCGAGGTAGGGGTTGTGGCCCTGCTCCTCGGGCAGCTCGATGTTGCAGCCCACCGAGCGGCCGCCGGCTTCGCGGGCGCCGCGGTTGGCCGCCTCCATGACGCCGGGTCCGCCGCCCGTCATCACGGTGAAGCCCATCTTCGCCAGCCCGCTGCCGATGGCGCGTGCCGTCTCGTAGCTGGGCTGTCCCTCGCTGGTGCGCGCCGAGCCGAACACGGTGACGCAGGGGCCGACGAAGTGCAGCCGGCGGAAGCCGCGCAGGAACTCGGCGGCGATGCGCAGCAGCCGCAGCAGCTCGGAGCCGCGGCGCTGCGGCCCGCGCAGGAAAGGGATCTCTTCGTTCGAGCTCGGCGCCCTGCCCCAGTCTTCGTCCTCGACCGCCGCCTCGCCGGGGGATTCGATGCCGGAGTGCACGCGCTCCTCGACGGGCTTGCCCGGCTGCTCTCGCGAGGTCATCTCCAGAGAGGGTACTCCTCTTCAGGCGGTCGCCTCGGCCTGCGCTGCGGCGGGTCGCACGACGGCATCGACGTGCACCTCGGCGTGCAGCGAGTTGGCGATCAGACTCGCGGCTCCGGCCTGCTCGAGGAGGCGCCGGGCCATCGCCAGGTCGGTACCGGCTGGCACCTCGAGCTCGGCGCGCGTGTCGATGCGGGTGAACCGTGTGGTGCCGTCGGCGCGGTCGAGGGTGCCCTCGGTCGAGCTGTGCAGCGACGTCCAGTCCAGCTTCGAGACGCGGGCGATGGTGCGGAAGGTGAGCACGAAGCAGTCGGCGACGGCGGCCACGAGCAGTGTCTCGGGAGACCAGAGATCACCAGAGCCGCCGTACTCCTCCGGCGGCCCAGAGCGCAGGGCCGGCAGTTGGTGGCTGTCGAGGAGGATGTCGCCCTCGTCGGCGGCGCGTGCGCTCACCGAGTGGCGGTGGGGAAGCGATTTCATCGTGAAGCGTCTCGGCTCGTGGCGGCTGTCGATCGCCGTCAGGTGTTCCTCTTCTTCTTCCTCGACTCCGACGGTGCCGGCTTGGCCACGAAGCGGTGACCTTCGACCAGCTTCAGCAGGTCGAACGAGCTGATGATGCCGACGATCTTCTTCTCCTTGGTCACCACGACGTGGTGCACCTTGCGCCGGCGCATCACCCGCGCCGCCATCGACACGTCGTTGTACTCGGGGATGGTGTAGACGCGTTCGGTCATCACCTTGCTGAGAGGGGTGCCTTCGTTCAGCTCGCCGGCGAGGTCGGTGGTGGAGACAATGCCGAGCACCTCGCCGTCGGAGCCGACGATCGGCAGCGCACTGAGGCGCCTCTTCTTCACCAGCTCACGCGCGTCGGTGACGGTGTTGTGACGCTGCAGGGTGAGCACGCGCTTTTGCATCAGATCGTGGATCTTGACGTTCACTTCGCTCGCCGCCCTTTCGAGGTCGTCGTCGGGGGGTGGGCCGTGGCGGAGAATGCGCCGCGGTGACCGCTTCCCAAGCTGATTCCCACACTAAGCGCGCCGGCCCCGCCGCTTCACTGACGGAAAACCACGACATCTCTGCGGGAAAGCGCTGGCTCGGAGCGCGCCAGAGTCCGCTGCGCGGCGAGGATCCCGGCGCAGGCGCCAGGTGTTTTGGCTGGCGCTGCGCTCGGGGCCTGTGGCGCGCTGTCTCGAGGAGGAGTGAGTCCGCTGAGGCCGTCCTCCTCCGCGGGCGCCGCGCTTTTCCGGTCTGGTGTTCTTCGTGGCGGCTCCCGCGCCGCGGCGGCCTTGGCTAGTCGCAGTAGCAGCGCGGCTTGCGTGTGCACTTGCACTTGCCGTTGACGTCCCAGCGGAAGGCGCCGGTGACGCAGTGGGCCGCCTCGCCCTTGCCGCAGGAGATCGAGCAGCCGCCGCAGCAGGCCACCGACTTCGCCTTGCACGACGACGCGGCGGCGCCGGGCGCGGCGGTGGCGGTGAGGATCTGGCGCACCTGCTGTTCGGTGAGGTGCTGTGGCGAGGCCGAGACGAGGGGCTTGAGCTCCTCCGAGGTCACCTCGGTCGCGGCCGGCTGCTCGACGTGGGCGTCGGCGTTCGGCGTCGCCAGCGCCTCTCCGGGAGGCGTGGCGGCAGTGGCGGAGAGAGCGGCGGGCAGACAGAGGGCGAAGAAAAGCACCATGGCGAACGTAGAGAGATGCGCGGGCGGGCGTCGAGTCATGAGTTCTCCTCCAGTGTGGTGGGTCCTGTGGGAGTGGACGGACCCGGATCGGCGTTTTTCGGCAGTGGAGGTCGCATGGCGAAGCAGCCACTTCGTCGACCGAGGCCTTCGTCGCCAAGACCGGCGGCGCTGTCCGTCTGTGCCCCCGACTGGCGTTGAACTCTCACAGGAGTCCCTGGGAGTCCAAGAGAACGTCTCGTGAGGGGAGCTGGAGCTTTGGCTGCAGCGACTCACGGCGCAGCGGAGGGAGGAGGCGAGCATGGCCTCGGCGGCGATCGTCATCGGCATCGCGAACACCGAGCACCTGACGCCGCTGCAGGGGGCGGTGCCGGGGGCGCACGACTTCGCTCAGTGGGCTGGGGGTCAGGGGATGGACGTCACCCTGATCACCGACGAAGGCGGCAGGAAGGTGCGCCTGAGCGACCTGATCGACGCCGTGGACCCGATCGTCGAGGCGCGCACCTACGAGAAGCTGGTGGTCTTCTTCGCCGGCCACGGCTTCCTGCTGGCGCCGCAGACCGAGGTTTGGCTGCTGCCGGAGGGCCTCGAGCGCTCGAGCGAGGCGGTGAACGTGTCGCTGTCGCGCAACGGCGCGCGCTACTGCGGCATACCCCACGTGATCTTCGTCTCCGACGCCTGCCGCTCGGGCGGCACGTCGCACCGCCACCGCCAGGTGCTCGGCGGCTCGATGTTCCCGGTGCCGGCGGCGCTCGACCAGGACGCCGAGATCGACACCTTCTACGCCTGCCGTCCGGGCGACCCGGCGCTCGAGTTCAAGGACGACGTCGAAGCCGCCACGAATCACAAGGGCATCTTCACCGAGTGCATGCTGCGCGCCCTCGGGGGCTTGGAGCCCGAGGTGCTCGAGCAGGACGCCGCGGCGGGCGTGCCCTACGTGGTGCGCAGCTTCAGGCTGCGCGACCACCTGCGCAGGACGGTGCCGGCGCGCGCCGAGGCGATCTCGATCAAGCTGGCGCAGGCGCCCGAGGTGCGCGCCGAGTCGCACCCGCCGAAGTACTTCGCGGCGGTGCGCAGCGTGCCGGCGGGCATGACGATCCCGACGGGTGGGCCGCCCGCGGCGCCGGACGACTCCGACGGCCTGGACGTGGCGGCCTACTCGGCGGCGCTGCGCGACCTTACGCCCGAGCCCTACATCGAGCAGCCGGCAGACCTCGCGGCGCCGCGCGGCGAAGCGCAGGAGCGCTTCCGCTCGCAGATCGACGTGCTCGAGCAGCAGCTCGGAAGGCCGGCGTTCGAGACCGAGACCGGCTTCACGGTGCACGCTGCGGTGCGCTCGGTGACCCTCGGTGGCGGCATCGGCCACGACCTGTTCCACGAGGACGTCGGCGGCCAGGACGTGCAGCACGTGCGCGTGCACTGCGGGTACGACGCGGTGGCCTCGGCCCTGGTGGAGTTCGAGGACGGCACCGGCACGGTGGTGGCGATCAAGCCCGGCTTCGTCGGCGCCATCCAGGCCGAAGGGCAGCGGGTCGTCAACGTCAACTACACGCCGGCGGTGGGTACCCCGCTGTGGATCGACGAGGAGATCGGGAACCGGATGCCGGCGGTGTTGCGGCGGCGAGCCTACGTGGCGGCGGCGACGCGCAACGGCGTCTTCGATCCGCAGGAGGATCCGGGCTACGCCGGGCGCTTCCTGCGCATGCTCAAGCGCGTGGACCCGACGCTCGGCGTCTATGCCGCCTACGCCTACCACGAGGCCGGCAACCTGAAGAGCGTGCGCAGCGTGCTCGCCTACATGCGCGACGACCCGCCGCCGGTGCCCTACGACGTCGCGCTGCTGGCGCAGATCGAGCGCGCCCAGTGGCCGGCGACGGCGCCGTTCGGCCCGATGCTGACCCAGGGGTGGGCGCTGCTCGCGCTCGGCGGCGACGCTGCGGCGAACCTGGCGCCGCTGCGCCAGCACCTGCTGCCGGCGCTGTGGAACACCCTCGACGAGGACGGCGTGCGCTGGGTGCGCGAGCGCCTCGAGTCAGGAGAGCTGCAATGAGGATCGTCTTCATCCACGGCCGCTCGCAGGGCGGCAAGGACCCGGTGGCGCTGCGCAAGGAGTGGGAGGACTCGTTCGACGAAGGCCTCGCCAACTGCGGCCTGCAGAGGCCAGCCGGTCTCGAGATCCGCCTGCCGTTCTACGGCGACCTGGTCGACGACCTCGTCGCCCAGCTCGAGGCGCCGCTGGTGGCCGACGTGGTGGAGCGCGGCGCCGACGCCGACGACGACGAGGCCGAGTTCCGCGGCGAGTTCCTCGCTGAGCTCGCCGAGGGCAACCGCATCGCTGCCGACGAGATCGCCCAGAACTACGAGGGCGACGTCACCGAGCGGGGTCCGCTCAACTGGCGCTGGGTGCGGGCGATCATGAAGACGCTCGACAAGTCGAAGAAGCTCGGCTCGCTGGCGATCGACAGCTTCACCCGCGACGTCTACGTCTACCTCACCAAGGAGGTCGTGCGGCGCCGCATCCTCGACCTGGTCGAGAGAGACCTCGGCGGCTCGCCCTGCGTCGTCGTCGGCCACTCGCTCGGCTCCGTCGTCGGCTACGACCTGCTGCGTCGCTCCAACCACCAGGTGGCGCGCTACGTCACCCTCGGCTCACCCCTCGCCGTGCGCGCCGTCAAGCGCCGCCTGCAGGCGCCCCTGGTGATGCCGGCGAAGACCACGAGCTGGTACAACGCGCTCGACCGCCAGGACCCCGTGTCGCTCTATCCCCTCGACGCCGAGAACTTCGGCCTGCAGCCCCCGATCGTCAACTACTCCGGCGTCGACAACCCCACCGACAACCAGCACGGCATCGTGGGGTACCTGCCGGACCGGTGGGTGGCGGCGGCGATCCATGGGGGTTTGGGGGTTTAGAGGCAAAGGTCACAGCATACTCGGAGACTTCCTGCGCGACTCGGGAGAGATCGCCATCGGTCATTTGTGAGTGGATCGGCCTAGTCGCCCTTGCGGTCGACCTTCCATTTGAGACCGAAGTTGGCGCTGAGCTTCTCGTCGACCTCGCCGAGGAACTCGTCGCGATTGGCCCAGATGGCTGAGAGCGAGACCGAGGTGCCGTTGGTCAGACGCTGGGTGAGAGTCGCCGTGTAGACCTGCCGGTTGTGCCGCATCTCCTCACTGTCACCGGTGGGATCCTCGTAGGCCGCCTCGAAGTCGAGCCGCATGCTGTCCTCGCTGCCGGCCTGGAGGATGCTCGGCCCGGCGAGCTCGAAGCCGTAGGTGAGACTGCCAACCCACTTGTCGCGTGCCGGCAGAGAAAGCGTCAGCGGATTCTCCTCGGCTCCGTCGTCGAACTCGTAGCGGTCGTCCTGCCGGTACTGGATCGAGATGGAGAGTCGATTGGCCTTCTCGCCGCGGTCGGGATGGTCGGCGAGGAACCTCTCCAGACAACTCTTCTGGCTGGAAAATTCAGGCTTGGTGACGTACATCCTTCCGAGCCTGGATCCCTGATGGACGGCCTCGCAGAGTTCCTTCTGCGCGTGGCCTCTCGCCCAGCGAGCGAACTGGTTGATGTTGCCGAAACCCTTTTCGAAGGAGAGGTCGTAGAGCCACTGTGAGACGCCGGTCAGCTCGTCGCGCTCTTTGCGAGTGACGTCGAGCACGAGCTGAGGCTGGTTGTTGATCAGCTCGGAGATGCTCTCGAGACTGCTGTCGATGGCGGCAAGGCGCTTCTTCTCCTCGGTGACGGCCGCTCGGATCGCGGCCTCGACTTCGGTGGCCTGCTCTCGTTCGACTGGGCTGAAGGAACTTCGGTTCTTGACGAAGAGATCGGGCGACACGGCGGGATTGGTGGAGGACGACAGCAGACGCGCACGCTCGCGCAGACTGTCCTTCGCCTTTGCCTCGGCGTTCTCGGCAAGAGTCTCGGCGAAGGCTGCGTCGAGATAGTCGACATAGTCCTGCGGATTGCGTCCCCACCGATAGAACCCCGAGTTCTCCTCCAGTGAGATCCGGAAGCGGATGTCGACGGTGTCGAAATCCTCGAGATCCTCCTCCAGCGCCGCCTTCTTGTCCGCGAGGCCCTCCTCTGGGATGAGCTTCGTCAGCTGGTCGAACAGCTCGGGATCGGTGAGCTGAGCACCGAGTGAGTAGGCGAGCGGTCCAGTGCGTCCGCTGAATAGGGGATTGTCGAAGCCCAGACGCAGGCCGTCGGCCTCGAGGCCTCCGACCCCGACGGTCGAGAGGAAACCGGGAAGGAAGTCGGTGAGGCTCGAGGCAAGCTGCGGATCGATTCCCGGAGCGATCAGCTCGGAGAGCTGCGCGTAGGTCGCCTGCACCGCGATCTCGTCTGCGGGCTTGCGGAGCAGCCGCTGAAAGCAGTCGAGCAGCGTCTCATCGGCATCGATGCAGATGGCGTCGCCGGGGTCTTGCGCAGAGATCGGGCCGATGGCGAGCAGGCCCAGGAGCGAGCCGGCGATGAGCCAGGTGAGGAGATGCGATCTGCGAGGGGTGGAGTTGGAGGAGCACATCAGTTGGTGCTCACGAAGAAGATCTGGCTCATCGTGCCGTTCGCGGCCTTACCCTCGATCCAGCAGTGGATTCGAGGACGGATCTGCGTGCCACCCTGCGACACACGGACTCCGAGATGGGCTCGGGTGACGCCGTTGGTGTGGAACGTGACGGTGAAGCGCACGAAGTAGGCCGTGCCGCCTGTGAGCGCCGGCTTGTTCGGCGCGTTGGGGGGCGCCTGGTTCACCAACTGCTGGTGGTTGAACGAGACGTCCTCCGCCGCCACGGGGCCGACGATGTCGCAGGCGGAAGAGAAGGCCGTTGCGTCTCCTTCGGTCCAGACTTCGAGCTTGGTGCCGGCGGGAAGTTGCTGGTAGCTGCCCTGAGCTTGGTTGCATGCCGTCATCGAGTCGTCCTCCCTTGTCGTTGGCTGAACGACGATCTAGACGGAATCGCGAAAGCGATTTTCCATCCCCGGAAAATCGAACGTACGGCTCCTAGGCCTCCACGTTCCCCACGATGGCTCCGCAGTTGGGAGCGGAGAACTTCTACCCGTTGCCTGGTGGCGCGGTGGCGAAATCCCGCCCGGCGTCCGTCCAGAGTGTCAGTGGTTTGAGGCGACCTCGTGTGCGCGCAGGCCGATTCGCGGCGCTTGCTCTCAGCGCTCGGGCATCGCCATCAGGGCATCGGAGGCCAGGGGAGGACACATGGACGACCGAAGGACGATCGCCTGCCTGTGGGCCTTGGCGATCTATCTGAGCTCCGTCGTTGGACTGAGCATCTACACAATGATCCAGGTCTTTCCGTCGAACTGTAGCGACGGAGGGACGAGGGCCACGGGTGCTGCTGCCGAGGAATCGACTTCCACGGCCGGCCAGGTCGCGGAGAGCTCCTCCGGGCCTTGTCTGGAGTTCGACGCCTTCAGTCTCTTCGCCAAGGAGTTCAAGGGGCCGGACAGCGAATCGGGAATGATCCTGATCGCGGTTCTGGCGGGAGCGATCGGCGCCTTCCTGCACGCTGCCCAGTCGCTGATCTCCTACGCTGGCAACGGCGACTTCAAGCCTTCGTGGACCCTCTGGTACGTCCTGCGTCCGGCGATCGGAGCGGTGCTCGGGATCTTCCTCTACTTCGTCTTTCGGGCCGGGCTGCTCAGCGCCTCGGCGGGGGACGTGAACCCCTACGGTGTGGTGGCCCTGGCTTTGTTGGGTGGGCTGTTCTCCAAGCAGGCGACCGACAAGCTCGCCGAGGTCTTCGATCAGTTCTTCAGCAACCGGGGAGATCTCGAGCGCGAGGACAAGCTGACGAAGAAGGACTCGGCAGCGGAGGACGGGTCGTGACGGCGCCGGCGGTGGAGCGCGCGAGTACCGTCCTCGAGGACCTCGCGGGCGACCTGTGCCTCGAGGACTCGGTCGATGTCTATCTCTGGCCGCCGGACGTCTTCGCCCTGACCTCGGAGACACTCAAGGTGACGGGCGCCTACCGCCTGGCCACCGACGCGACGATCGAGAATCCGTGGCCGCCGAAGGAAAACTGGGTCCGGGCGGCGAGACGGCAGGGGCGAGAGTGGTGGAAGTTCGTCTACGACTTCGGCATCGAGCGGAATGAAGCCCCGGCAGTGGAAGATCTCGAGCAGAACCTCGCTTCTGTCGGCGAGCTCCGGACCAAGCTGATCGAGTACCGCGATCTGCCCATCGACGCGTTCGACGCGATCGGCTCTCCCGAGGCGGGAGGTGAGGAAAGGAAGGCAGCAGAGGAGGTCGCGGTCGCTCTGCTCACGCTACACGGACTGGCCGACGAGGCTTGTGCTGGTTTCGGTGTGCTCAGTGGAGCTCGCGGCATGGCCTCGATCATCCACTTCGCCGCCAACTCGCTGCTCTCCGAGACCGGTTCGCTCTCGAGGCGTACTCGCAGCCGCGGGCTCGTGTTGCCGAAGATGCGCACCTCGCAGGTCGGTCTCACACTGCGATCCTTCTCGCACCACCTGACCTTCCACCAGACCGAATCCCAGGTCACCTGGCGGGCGGTGCCCTGGACCTCCGAGGACGAGACCACGCTCAACATCCTCATGGTCCCCTTCCCGTACCGGGTCTCGGCGAGGGCTTTCCAGCCGCGCCCTACTCTCGGCCAAGCTCGCTCGATCCGCAATGGGAGGTTCTTCGAGTACTCGGAGCACGGCGAGGCCCTCGACGTCGACGAGGTGCTCGACCTCGTGCGCGTTTCCGAGGCGCATGCCGGGCGGGTTCACGTGATCCTCCTGCCGGAGCTGTCGATCGGGCGACAGAAGCTCCTCGAGCTTCAGGACAAGCTCGTCCAGGCGCGCGGCAACCTGCCGATTCCGATGATCCTCGCCGGAATCGCCGATCGCGGCGAGGGTCGGGATGCGGCCGCCAGGAATCGTGTGGTGCTGTGCACCTACTTCGCGGGCAAGTGGTACGAGCTGGCTCAGGACAAGCATCATCGCTGGAAGCTGGATGCACCTCAGGTGTTGCAGTACGGCCTCGGTGGCGTACTCACCGGAGGCCGCGACTGGTGGGAGGCGATCAGCATCCCGAACCGCTGTCTCTCGATGCTGGTTCCGAGTGGCTGGTTGGCGCTTGCTCCCCTCATCTGTGAGGACCTGGCCCGTCTCGACCCGATCAGCGAGCTCATCCGCGGTATCGGACCGACTCTGACGATCGCTCTGCTCTTCGACGGCCCCCAGCTGAAGGAGCGGTGGCCGGCCCGGTATGCATCAGTGCTCGCTGATGATCCCGGGTCCTCGGTCCTGACCTTCACGAATCTCGGCATGGCGCGGCGATCGCGTATCTGGAAGGACGACTCCCTGAAGACGCGAAGCAGCCTCGGCAACAGGACGGTGGCCTTGTGGAAGGACGACGTCCGCGGTTGGCACACTGTCACTCTGCCGCCGAACTGTCGGGCCTCGCTTCTCACCGTGACGGCCGAATGGGATGAGGAGTACACGGCCGACGGGCGTTCAGACGGGCGGCACGCAGCGCGATTCGTGCTCCAAGGCGTTCACCCGATCTACCCGAGCCGCGAGCGAGAGGCGCTGGACGGGAGGTGCGACGAGGGTGCATGGGACGTCTGCTCCTTGCCGGATCGAGAGGACGTCTCGGAGTCGACGAAGCAGCCTCTACCGAAGTTCTATGGGCACGCGAGCGGTGCAGACCTTCTGGAACTGTCGTCGGTCACTTACCTGGCTGACTCGCTACTCGACTGTCGGAGTGAGGACGTGATCCGGATCGCGAATCTGGCGCGATACAAGCGTCAGGGCGACTCTCCTCTGCTGGCGTCCGTTCACGGTGTGCTGTGCCGGCGCAGTTCCTTGCGCAACGGCCAGGATGCCGAAGGCGACGACGATCAACTCGACCAGTACCGGTTCACGACCCGCCGCCTTCGACGACGGATCGACATCGCGGAACGCCCACCCACCGGCGAGCGCATCGCCCAGATTCGGAGCAAGGAACGACGTCAGTACTACTCCTGCCTAGTCAGGCACTGTGCTGAGACTCTCGATTGCTTTTCGGATACCGAGTGTTCGCTGGAAGAAGTGCTCGGGGAGCTCGAGATCGGCAGGCAGCGGGAGCTGTCGCCCATCACCTGTCTGAGGCTAGAGATGCTCGTCGTCCACACCGTTCTGTGGACGGTGCACAAACGCGTCTCCGAGTTTCGCCGCCAGGGGCGACTCTCCAGCCTCTGGGCCGACCTGCTCTGCCGCACCGAGGACGAGCTGCAGAGAGAAGGGCTGCGCCTTCTCGATCGCTTCCACGGGGAGAAGTGGCCTGACTCAGACGCTTGAGCGATGCTGGCGCCGGCCGTTGCACGTTGCTGGAACTAGGTGAGGACTATCGAGGCTCGAAGACCGAGACCGTCGGCTGATCGACGAACACCAGGGGCTGCGCCACCTCTCGACCATTCCGCTTCGCCACCTCCACCAGGTGCTCGTACCAGTTGAAGAACGGTGCCGTCCGCTCAGCGGCCTCTCGAAGTGCTCGCTCGGCCAGCGGGCGCACCAGGTCGTCCCAGCGCCAGGGGTCGTCGAACAGCGTCTCGGCGTCGTCGTAGCGGCCGAGATCGAACGCGGGGTCGATGCCGTAGGTGAAGGGCACGACGCGCCCGTCGGGCTCGACGACGAGGGTGTCGACGAGTTGGGTGAAGGATGGCGCCATGGTCGTCGCTGCGGCGGCGCGGGCGGCGGGCCAGACTGTGGTGGGGTCGCGGCGCAGGCGCTCGCTGTTGACCAGATCGACCTCGACGCGCAGGCGGCAGGAGTCAGCGGCCAGAGCCCAGAGGTAGGCGCGGGAGACATCGAGAGGGGAAAGGGCCTCGGCGTCGAGGTGCTGGCCCTGCCCGACCTGCTCGAGGGGATGCAGCCGCAGCGCGGCGGCACCCTCGTCGATGGCGAAGTGGAGCAGCCACTCGAGCTCCTCGAAACTCGAACGCCGCAGGGTGTGCACGATCGCGAACGGCATGCCGAGATCGCGCAGGGTGGCGAGCCCGCGGCGCGTCACCTCGAAGGCGCCAAGGCGACGGCGGAAGGCGTCGTGGCGCTCGGGCGATCCGTCGACCGACACCCCGAGCAGGGCGAAGCGCTGGACGGTGTCGGGCCTGGTCGGCGGGCCGAGGCGGGTGCCGTTGGTCACGGCGCTGAGCGTCCAGCCCTGCAGTGTGGCTTCTTCGATCAGCTCGTTCAGGCCTCGGTAGAGGAACGGCTCGCCGCCGGACAAGGAGAGTCGCTCGTAGCCGGCGGCGCGAGCGCGGCGCAGGAAGTCGACGAGGGGATGCAGCGCCAGGGCCTCGCTCTGGCGCGGCCCCGAGTCCGAGTAGCAGTGGCTGCAGGCGAGATTGCAGCGCCGCGTGAGGTGCACCTGCACGGTGCGGTGTCCCTCGCGCGGCGCTTCGTCGCCCGATCCCAGCCTCCTGTGGGTCACCAGGATCTCGTTTCGTACGTTGGGGGTTCAGCGCGAGATCTGGGTCATCTTCGCCCTGACCTCGAAGCGGTCGGGCGCGATGATTCCCTTGGGGAAGATCTGCAGATCGGTGCGCAGGTCCTTCAGCTCGGCGAGGCGACTCACCAGGTCGCCGAGCTGGTCGTGCTTCACCTCGAAGTGGGCTCCGGCACCCTCCTGGATGATGATCCCGATCGGGAACACGTCGGTGGGTGAGAAGCCGTCCGCGTCGAGCTTGGCGATCGAGGTGGCCAGCTCGGTGAGGGCCTCGTCCGACAGCTCCTTGCGGGAGAGGCGGAGGCGGATCTTCTCGGCGTCGTAGCCAGGGGTCTCGCTCATGGTGCGGGTCTCCGGATGGTGGGTTGATCGAGCGGAAGGGCGCCAAGGCTCTTCCCATCTCTCTGGACGGACGCGCGGAGCGATTTCTCGTGCTCCGTGGCAACAGCCACTCGCCCATGGGTCGCTCGCGGAGCCTCTTGGCCGCGGCTGATGGCTGCGATGCGGCTTCGATTCGGCGATCCCCGGACCTGGCGCGTCGCCAGGCCGAGCGCGAAGACCTCGACGACGGCGTCTACCGCCTCTGCATCCCGGTGCAGCAGAGGATCTGGCCGGGCATCGAAGGCGATCTGCTGATCGAGCCGCGAAGGTGGAATGGGGCGCCGCGGGTTGGGTAGCTCCGGCGCGGCGGGTCAAAGGGGCGGGAGCGTCACTCGAGCTTCACGCAGGGGAAAAAGGGTGGGCATGGGGGCCTGCGTGCCCTGAGGGTTCGCCCCAGACATCGAGAGACAGAATTGGTAGAGGGCAGCGGTGGAGGGCACCGTGGACGAAAAGAGCTCGTCGGCGTTGGGTGTCCCGACGCTCCCTAGCCGCTGGTCGAACTCCAGGAGGAGGTGTTTCCCGACTCGAACCCGTCGCTGAAGATCACCCCTCCGCAACCGGAGTTGGGCCCTGGCGCTGAGGGCGTCTGCGGGCACCAGTCGCTGCCGGAGTTGCTGTCGCTGCCGTCCGGGGACCGCCCGATGACGTCCGCATCGCTTGGCACACTGGGAGCGTTCGGCGCTGACCAGGTGGTACCACTCGGAGGCGGTGTGGAGGATATGCCCCAGCGCACGAAGTCCACGCCGGTACCGCTACCGTTTGAGAGCGCGACCGAACCCGAGTCCGCCGAGACCCAGTTGAAGTTCTGGCCCGTGTAGACGGTCGCCGTCGCCGGACTGCCGGTGTTCTCGAAGACCCGTACGAAGGCGCCAGGGCTCAGGTTGTAGGACGGCAGGGTGTGGGTGTCCGTTGCTCCTCCGGTGGAGACCAGCGTCCAGCCCGACAGGTTCTGAGACGAAGATCCGGAGTTGTAGAGCTCGACGTAGTCGACCGGCCCGGTGTGGATCTCGTTGACAACGATTCCACCCGATGAGGTCGACCAGGTGGCTCGCACCGAGTAGCCGATCGGTCCCGTGTCCCAGTTGTTGACGCCGACCCACCAGCGTCCGGCCGAGGGTGTAGGGAAGGTGCAGGCCTCGGAGTTCGTGCTGCCGAAGAAGGGGCGACAGTCCCACAGCGAATCGGTGGGTTGGGCTCCGAACCTCACATAGAGGTCGAGGTCCCCGCCGAGATCGAAGAGCTCGACAACCAGGTTGCTGGCACCTGCGGCGAGGTCGGCGTAGTAGTAGTTCCAGCTGCCTTGCTGTACGGAACCGTTGATCGATCCGGCCTGGGTGACGCCATTGGAGAGGGCCGCACCGCCGCCACAGCTCGCGGTGGAGAAACTGAGGGTGGCGCCATTGGTCGAGCCACCGGCGCTGGAGGCCCTAGCACGGAAGTAGTACTGGGTTCCGCAGCTCAATCCTGTGAGGCTTTGAGGCGTGGAGACCGGTGAGGTGCCGGATCCGATACCGCCGTGGGTGACCGTACTTCCGAGCCCCGGTGTAGTGCCGTAGTCGAAGAAGACGGTGGTGCTCGACCCGTTGGGGTCGACCGACGCGTTGAGGGTGGCGGAAGTCTGGCCGATGGACGTGGCCGCGTTCGTGGTGACGGTCGGTGGGGGTTGGGGGCATGCAGTCGTGTTGAAGTTCAGCGTGTTTCCGTTGCTGGTGCCTCCGCTGTTGGAGGCCCTAGCACGGAAGTAGTACTGGGTTCCGCAGCTCAATCCTGTGAGGCTTTGAGGCGTGGAGACCGGTGAGGTGCCGGATCCGATACCGCCGTGGGTGACCGTACTTCCGAGCCCCGGTGTAGTGCCGTAGTCGAAGAAGACGGTGGTGCTCGACCCGTTGGGGTCGACCGACGCGTTGAGGGTGGCGGAAGTCTGGCTGATGGACGTGGCCGCGTTCGTGGTGACGGTCGGCGCACTGGCCGGGGGCGAGTACTCGACGAAGATGTAGGGAGCGTCGGTTCCGAACTCACTCGCCGTCACTTGCAGTTTCGCGCCCGAAGGGGGGTTGCCCGAAGGTGCCACGAAGAGCCCGTTGTTGTTGTGGCTGCCGGCGTTCCACTGCTGAGCGATGCTGGTGATATCCATGAACTTGTAGTAGTCGGAAGCAGTGCCGACCGTCTCGAAGTCCTGGAGGTCGCCGAGTGCCGGTTGGTTGTTCCATGTGACCGTGCCCTCAGACCAGAAGTTGGCTGCACCGTCGGCCACGGCCCATGCGCCGACCGTCCAACTGCCGACGGACTGCTCGACGTGATAAGAGAGCGTCGCGTTGGTAATCGTTCCATTGACGAAGAAGGTGGAAGCCCTGAAGAGGATGTACCCAACGCCGGGAAGAAACGATTCCGCGTCGAGTCCAGCGTAGATCGGACTCAGATCGCCCGAGTTGAAATCTGGGGTTCCCGACCAGACATCGGCATCGTGATTGAAAAAGAAGTCGGCGGAACCGCGCAGC
The DNA here is from genome assembly GCA_003388555.1 of Acidobacteriota bacterium. Taxonomy (GTDB): domain Bacteria; phylum Acidobacteriota; class Thermoanaerobaculia; order Multivoradales; family Multivoraceae; genus QQVD01. Next base: position 97,444 of record QQVD01000043.1, read on the forward strand.
CCGCCTTCTGGAACCGACTCGGCTTCGAAGACCCGCCGCGTATCGATGGCCGGGAGGTTCGGGGGCGGAGTCCAGAGCTCGATCCTTGGCGGTATCGCAGCCGAAAGGACCATCCCGTAGCTCCCGTCCTCGAACTCGAAGAACAGCGCGCCGCGCTCGACCCAGGTATGGGCAACGCTCCGGTTCGAGATCTTCTCACTGTCGGACTCCACCCTCTCGATGAACGAGAAGAGGGACGTGAGCTCGCTCGCCGACAGTGAGGCGACGAGGGCAGGTCGGGCCGCTGTAGCTTCAAGCCCGGTGCACAGGGCCATTGTGATCGAGAGGAAGATCCTGCCTGCTGGACACGGACGCATCGATGCCTCCTTGGGGGTAGAGACGGGCTCGACGTTGTGTTTCGTCGAGGGTTCGCAGTGACCTGCCCTTTAGTCGCGCAGGAGCGTCGCGAGCTCCTGCGGCGGTGGCGCGCCGCGCACGATCCGAGAGACGATCAATCCGTCGGGCTCTCGGGAGGCGATCGCCAGGGTCGGTGTTGCGCTGACGGCCAGTGTTTCGGCGACCGAGCTCGCAGCGGCGCGGTACTGGCTCCCTCCGTAGGGCGCCTTGTCAGGGCTTGAGGCGCACAGGGCCGCGGGATCTTCGGCCTCGATCAGGAGCCGTGCGGCGGCGACGCTGGATTGGTGCCGATCTCCTGAGCTGAGACATTCGAAGGCTGCGGCTTCTCGGAGCCTCCGAGGGGAAGGTGCCGTGCTCGGCAGCCAGGGGACGACCATCACCTCCCAGTGCTCGAGCTCCGCCAAGAGTCCCCCGCTCTGCTCGAGGAGCTTCCTGGTAGCTGAGCACGAGAAGTCCGCGACGATGACGAGTACACGGTTGCCGATCGCGATCGAGTTCGCTGGCAGGGCGCTGAGATCGATCTCCACGCGATCGCTCTGGCCCGCGTTGTCTTGCGGGAGAGTGCAAACGACATGGATGTCGTTGGCGGTCTTCGCGGATCGGCGGAGTTCCCCACGATCCTCGTTCCAGTAATGGGCGAGAGCGGTGTCGATCTCCGAGCTCCAGAACCACGATGGTGATTCGTCGAGGGCCCGGACTTCCTCGACTTCGCGTGGAGACGGCAAGGTGCCTTGGTATCTCGACTCGCACAGAGTCATGGCGGTTCGCCAATCGGCCTCGAGGCCGAGACTGACGAACGCGGCGCTCTTCGGCTCGATGTCGCTCGAGGCCTCGGGCGAGTGCACCGTGAGTCCTGAAGCCATGACGCTGAGGGGCGTTGCGAGTGTCGTGAGGGCCGCGAAGGCCGGAAGCAGACGGGTGCTAGTTCGTCTCAGCATGGGTGATCTGCTCGCTGAAGAGCACGATTCGCGGCGTCTGGAAGGCGTCGTGCACCTTGTATTGACCGAACAGCGTCACCGGTGGGCTCCCTGAGTTCCAGGTCTGCAGGGGGATCACGAGAGCGACGGAGATGTATCCGCGATCGATGATGAAGAGGTCCTCCGGCAACCAGTCGAAGTCGAGGTAGAGCATCTCGTTGCCATAGAACCCCCCACCGGGCGTCGCTCCGGCCTTCATCATCTCGGGGTACACGGAGGACCGGTCGCCTCGCCACTCCGACGAGTTCCAGAACTGATTGAGTAGCGATGTGGTGGCTTGCCAGGTCGAGACCACGGCGCCGGGGCCGACTTTCGCCGCGTTCGTCGCCAGCTGGAAGAGGGTCCTGCCCAGTCGCACCGCCGGCTGCAGGAAGGAACCATCTCCTTCCGATACTGCGTTGAGGTCCTGTCGCGAGAAGGCCGTAGGAAAGCTGAGGCTCAGCGGGTCGTGCATCGGATCGCTGAGGCCCAGGACCTGGGACCGGGTGATCGACCTGGTCACCAGTAGCGACGCGCCGCGGTTCCAGTCGAGACCGACGCTGCGTGGTATCGCGATGGAGAACCCGCCGTCCTCGATGATGTCGTCCCAGTTGCCGTTCACTTCGGGGCGGATCTCGACCACGATCTCCTTCCGGCTTGGCACGTAGTAGAGGCCGATGCGGTGCGCTTGATCGGGGTGACCGCCTCCGACACCGATCGTGCGAATCGTGCGCCAGGATCCGCCACCGCCACCGCCGCCCGAGGACTCACAGAAGTCGTAGGTGGCAGGGAAGCCATAGTTGGCTCCGACGTCGATGGCGCAGATCAGACCGGCCTGGCACTCGGCGTCGCCGTCGCAGTCGCCCTGTCCGATTCCGCAGGGTCCGCAGTCACGGCAGAAGTCGACGTCTCCGTTGGAGAGGTTGCAGCCGCCGCCTCCGCCGCCCGGTGACTCGCAGACGTCGTAGAGGGGCGGGAAACCGTAGTTGGTGCCGACGTCGTTTCGGCAGATCAGACCGGCCTGGCACTCGGCGTCGCCGTCGCAGTCGCCCTGTCCGATTCCGCAGGGTCCGCAGTCGCGGCAGAAGTCGACGTCTCCGTTGGAGAGGTTGCAGCCGCCCCCTCCGCCCGGTGACTCACAGAAGTCGTAGGTGGAAGGAAAGCCGTAGTTGGCTCCGACGTCGATGGCGCAGATCAGACCGGCCTGGCACTCGGCGTCGCCGTCGCAGTCGCCCTGTCCGATTCCGCAGGGTCCGCAGTCGCGGCAGAAGTCGACGTCTCCATTGGAGAGGTTGCAACCGCCACCGCCCTGTGTTTCGCAGACGTCGTAGCTCGCTGGGAATCCGTAGTTGGCGCCGACGTCGGTCGCGCAGGTGAGACCCGGCAGGCATTCGCCGTCACCGTCACAGTCGCCTTCTCCGATTCCGCAGGGTCCACAATCGCGGCAGAAGTCGACGTCTCCATTGGAGAGGTTGCAACCGCCACCGCCACCGCCCGATGCCTGCACGGAGAGGGTGAACGAGCCGGTCGTGCTCGGAAGGTAGGTGGTTGCCTCGACCGTGTAGGTACCTGACGATCCGAAGGTGAAGGAGAGGTTGATTCTCGAGTTGTAGCCTGTGCCCGAGTCGTCATCGACTGCGATCGGGGTTCCCGAAGCCGACGAACCGTTGTAGAGAAGCAGATAGGTGTCGACCGTCGCCGACGTCAGATCGATCTGCAGACTCGTCTGGCCGCTCATCGAGAAGGTGTAGAACTTCGCGTACCGACCCGGGCGGCCGACGGAGGCGCAGCTCGTCGTCCAGGTGCCCTGATGTGAGGAGGGAAGAGTGATGTTGTTGTCGCAGTGAGTTCTCGAGCCTGCGGCGGAGATCTCGGGTCGGGCCGATTCCATCGCGCCGAAGAGCTCTCGGTACTCGATCGGAGCAGACTCGATGGCAACCGCGACGGAGCCGTCACGGAAGACCAATCGGGGCGTCGCAGAGAGTGCCTCTTCGCCGAGGCCCCGGAGGGCGAAGAACAGCGCATCCTCGAAGTGGAGCACTGGACGTTCCGCGACCCTTGCCAGCCTTTCGTTCCGACCCGGGCTCTCGATCACGAAGTAGCTCGACCGGTCCTCGTCGAGCGCTTCGATCAGCCATGTTTCCGTGCCTGGTCGCTCCTCATTCTCGAGTGGCCAGGAGCGCAACACGCGCTTCGATAGCTCTTCCTTCAGGAGGGGGGAGCGATTCACGAGGCGGTCCAGGATCCGGGTCGATGAGCTCATGGAGGCCTGGACGGCGGCTTCGGGGAGTACCGAGCGAAGGCTCTCGAGCCGGTCCTTTCCGGTCGCCTCTTGCGTGAGGCCGGTATCCGGGATAGCCAGACATCCGAGGATGGCCGCCAAGAGGATTGCCGCAGAGACGTGTGCCCTAGAAGTCATTTGATCCCTCGTCTTTCAATACAGATTGGCGAATATAGAAAGTTCCTAATCATTGAGCGGGCTGGTCGAGCCTGCTGGAGGTTTGCGAGCCGGCCGAGTTGCCCGCTATCCTTCTCGGGCTCTCTTCTTTGCGAGGACCATGCTCGAGTGCAGGTGGGCCGTCGCGGATCACAGATCCGTAGACGATGTCCTCGCTATCTGGTGTTCGAGGACGTCCTTATGCCAGCGCTCCAGCGCTTCGGGCAACCGCCAAGCAGCGGTTTGGCGACTACTGGTGGTTACTGGTGGTCGCGGCGCGCTCTGAGGGTTCTCTGCGGGCGCTCGGGACGAGGTTCCGCATGACGGACCAGGGCAGGCGGATCGACGGTCTCAAGCAGATCGCGCGCTACTGCGGCTGGGACTCGGTGACCACGGCGAAGAAGTACTTCGCCGAGGAGAACCTGCCCCTGCGCACCCTCGGCTCGGCGAAGAAGCCGCGCTACTTCGCCTGGTCGGCGGAGCTCGATGCGTGGCTGGAGGAGCGGTCGCGGCCGGAAGAGGCCGATTACGGAGCCGACGACGGAGCTGAGGGTGGAGCGGCCGTAGCGGGCCTCGAGGGGGTTGGCCAGAAGAGCTTGACGGCGCCTGGTCAGGGCGCTCCATTGCGAGACCGAGCATCACGACCGGCCGCTCGGGGATCGGTGTTGTGGGCCCGATGGCCGTGGCTCTGGATTCCGGTGGCTGGGTCCTTGATCGCTGTGGCCGTGGTGATCGGCGCGCGATTGCGCGTCGCCGGGGACGAGCTTCCGAGGATCCTCGGAGATGCCGAGCGGGGGCTCGAGGCGCGGCGGGGCGACGAGGTGCTGTGGATTGATGAGGGGCTCGATCCGCGCCGGGTGACCTACGCCCGCGTGACGCCGGAGGGCCCCGGGACTCTCGTCGCTCTCGACGAGGCGGTCCCGGGCAGCTCCGCCGAGACGCCTCGCCTGAGATTCCTCGACCCAGAGACCGGCGGAGAGGTAAGGCCTCCGGCCAATCTGGCCCAGGGACACTTCTTCTTCCCCGAGTACACGCAGGACTACCTAGGAACCCTGCAGGCTGTAGACATCGATGGCGACGGTGTCGACGAGATCGTGGCGCGTTTCAACCACCACCCCAACTGGCCTTCGTATTCGGTGCTCTACGAGCCGTCAGCGAACCGATCTCGGGTGGCCTTCGCGTCGACCGGCCACCACTCGCTCGTCGCGGCGCAGGATCTAGACGGCGACGGCCGGGCGGAGCTGCTTTTCGAAGGCCCCAACAACCTGATGGGTTGGCGCTCGGGACTGGCGGCGGTGCGTCTGACGCCATGGATGGACGATGGGGGTGTGGCGGTCTCGGAGGCGGGGTCACCCAACCGGGACTACGGGCTGGCGGCGCGCGACTCGTTGCTCTGGTATGCCCTCGGGTGGGGGCGGGGCTGTCTCAGTGAGATGCCGTGTGTCGAAATCGATCAGCAGTCGCGCTCGATCGAGATCGTCGCCGGGAGCCGGGCGGGGACGGTGCTCGACTTCGACGGCTTCGACCGTTCGGTGGGTTCGAAGCTCTCCCGGGAGGAGAGGATCGAGGCGCGCGACCGCATCTACGAGCTGGTGCGCGAGTCGGACCGGATGATCGAGCGGGGACGCGCGGACCTGGCGCCGGCGAAGGTTCGCGAAGCGGTCGAGTTCGCTGCGCAGGCGGGCATGCCGCAACTGCTCGAGTGGGTGCGGCACCTCGAAGTGCGCGCTCTCGCTCTGGCCGGCCGCGCCGACGAAGCCAGGAGGGCCGCGGATGCGGTAGCGAGCGAGCTGGCCCAGGCCTCCGAGGGCTTCGAGGTGTTCGAGCTCGCCAAGGCCTTCCACGTCGCCGGGATGTGGCGCGAGGCGGCCGTCTGGTACGAGCGCGGCCTCGGGGAGTACAGCACTGGGCTCGGCTTCGGCCGCCCGCACTGGGAGTACCTGCGAGGTCTGGTGCTGGTCCTCGTCGACCTCGGCGAGATCCGGCGTGCGCGTGACTCGCTGGCCGCGTACAAGGACTATGTCGCCAACAGTGACTATGCCGTCGGCCTGCGCGCCTACGTCGACTGGCACGAGGGCGTGTCGGTCGACGACGAGACCGTTGCTCTGCTGCGGGCGGGCGTCCCTGACTACCTGCGCTACTGGGGCCTCGAGATCCTCGCCGCGCAGAGCCCGGCGGGGGAGAGCGAGCAGATCCTCGAAGCAGTGCTTCTGGAGCTGGAGAGGAACTCGGAGGCGCGCCAGATGCTGCGCTCGCTCGAGGCGGAGCTCCTCTTCGAGCTCGGCCACGTCGAGCAGGCGCGGCTGCTGCACCGCGAGGTCGTCGTCGCCGCGGTGCCGCTGGCGAGGAGCAACGCGGTGGTGCGCTCCCACCTGGCTTTGATGAGTCGGCGGGCGGAGGCGGCAGGGGCCTCGGACGCATTGGGGCCAGCGACCGTTCTCTCCGAGCACCCGTCGTCGGAACGCGCGCGGTCTCGGCAGCTCGTCGACTCGAAACGCTAGCTTCGGCGAAGTCTCGCCAAAGATTCCAGGAAAGAGGCCGGAGGCTCTGCGCCTAGCGCTCGGCCCCTCGGCGATCGGCGGCTACTCGTTCGGGTCCCCTTCCGGCCGCAGCACGATCACGCCGCCGCCGGCGGTGATGCCGATCTCGCCGAGCGCCTCGACCAGCTCCTCGGTGCTCGGCGGCCGCTCGCCGAAGCGGGCCTGGGAGAACTCCTCGAGGAAGACGGTCGGCTGCAGGGCGATCATGTCGTCCTCGGGGATGTTGTAGCGCGGGCTGCAGCGGGCCTGGACGATCTTGAAGCCGGAATGCCACGCGACCTTCTCGAGGGTGACCAGCTTCTCGTCGGCCTTGTCGTTGTCGAGGAACTGCTGCACAAGGTCGACCTCGGCGGCGAGGAAGCCGGGGCTCTTGGCTCCGTACTTGAGGTAGTGGCCCTGGTCCGCGGCGGCGAGGAGGCCGTTCCGGTAGTCAGTGTCGGGGACCAGCAGGCCGATCGCGGCGGCGGTCTCGGACAGGTTGGGGAGGCGCAGCAGGTCCCTGGTGTCTTCGAAGGCTTCGATGGCGGGTCGGACTTCTCCCCAGCGGGGACCGAGCAGCAGGGCAGCGTGCGCGAGGTCGCTGACGCCGAGCGGGAAGCCGTAGATCTTCAGCTCGCGTTGCAGGTCGAGGGCCGGGAAGTTGGAACCGTCGACAGCCGCTCGGAGCCTGCCGCAGAAGTGAGAGTCGACGAGCATGCCGCCGAGAACGACCCAGAACGGATTGATCGTGGCTGCCATGGAAGGAGTATCCCCTTTCGGTGCGGAATGGCGGTTGCCGGAAGGCGACGAAGCTCTCGCGACTCGCTGCAGTGGCGACTGGCGCCCAGGCTGTGGGGCGAGAGCGGGTACCGGAGTTGAACCCTCAACTGTAGTCCGTTTTCCCCCTGCACCGCGTCTTCCCGCCGTCAGCCCTTCCTGGGAACTACCCGGCCTTGCCGAAGATCAGGGCGATCGCCCGCTCGATGCCGAAGGCGAGCGCGAGCAGCAGGACGAGGGCGAGGAGCCCCGGCGGCTGCGGCAACACCAGGAACGCGATGAGCGTGAGGATCATCGCGATCAGGGTGGCCAGGAGAGAGCCTGGTAGAGGAGGGGCCACCGGCGAGGGCTTCGGTTCCGAGGTCGTCGCCCCGTCTCTCTCGTGATCTCGGCCGCTGCCCGGCCCGTGCGCCGGACCGACGGCGGCGGGCTGAGCCGGCGCCGGCTCGACGAGCCTGTAACCGCTTCCCTCCTTGGCCCCGAGCGTCTCCAGCGCGGCGATCACGTCTTGATGCGTCGGAGTGTCTGGAAGGAGGGGTAGAGAGATCGGTATCTGCTTCGCCTTCTCGATCACCTCCTCGAGGAAGAATCCCGGCTGGATGCGAAGGGTGACGTAGCTGGGGACGTTGTAGCGGCCACCGCACCTGGAGAAGATCGGGGGATTGGGGTTCGAGTGCCACATCACCTTTTCCAAGGCGTCGAGCCTCTCGTCGACCTTCGGATCGCTCAGGAATTCCTTGACGTGGCTGTCGTATGCGGCGGGATCGAGTTTGGGGCTCTTGTAACTCGTTCCAAGGAAGGTCTTCTTCGTGGCGTCGCCAGTCGTCGGGTCCAGGAGGCCGGCGCGATAGTCGGTGTCGGGGATCATCAGGCCGATGGCGGCAGCACTGGCTCGATGGGTGGGGAGCACGAGGATGTCGTTCTTGGTGAGCTGGTTGATTGCTGACCAGACGGGGTTCCACAGCGTCGTCAGCAGGGTCGCCACGTGGGCCAGATCGGTGAGGTCGAGGAAGAGGTCGTAGTCCCTCAGCCTGGTCTTGAGGGCCTCTTCTGGATTGGCCACACCGTTGACGTGGTTGAAGAGGTCCTCGCGGAAGGCCTTGCTGGCGATCAGGCCTCCGAGCACGACCCAGAGAGGATTCTTGTCGTCGGCCATGAGTGGACCCCTTTCTCGAATATGAATGTCACTGTGCTCTCGCGAGCGCGTGCGAGCCCTCGAGGCTCTCGGCGCTACTGAGCTAGACGGACCTCCTCCAGGCGATTCCGCGCCGCCAGCCAATCTCCGACGAAACCGAAGGTGAGAATCTCGCCCTTGCGCTGCTCGACGAGCTCGGTGAGGAGCTGGACTTCGCGCTCCTTTTCACCACGGGCGGCGGCGGTGGCGGCGGCGAGCTGCAGGCTGAGGTGATCGCGGTGCTCGCGCAGTGCGCGGACGGCGTGCTCGTCGGCGAGGTCTGGGTCGCCACGCAACAGGGCGAGCGTTCCGTCGAGCTGATCGACGGCGGCGCGCGACAGGCCGCTCGGGAAGCGCTCGGAAAGCGGCGCCAGGAGGGCGCGGATCTCGATGAGCTGGGCTTCGAGGCCGACGCGGGCGAGGCTGGCGGCGATGTGACGGCCGCGCTCGAGGGTTCGCGGAGTGTCGGGATCCAGCAGGTCCGGAGTCCACCGCGCGGCATCGAGCAGGCGCTGCGAGCGGCCGCGGTCGTGCTCGATGCGCGCGCTCCACAGCTCGGACACGAAGGTGGCGTGGTCGTCGCGGGCGAGCTCCGCGTCGGTGGCCAGCAGCTCGAGGTCGACCAGCGCCGCCTCGGGATTGCCGGTCTCGACGTGGGCCTGGGCACGCAGCGACCTGCCGAAGCGCACGTAGACCGCGGTGCCGCTGTCGGCCATGACGGTGAAGGCCGCGATTGCCGAGTCGAGGTCGCCGGCCATCTGGTGGGCGATGCCCTCGGCCCAGTACAGGTACGTCTTCTCCGGCGCCTCGAGCTCCCGCCGCGCGCGCCGGACGAGCTCGAGCGCCTGTTGGGTGTTGCCTCGCTTGGCCTCGAAGAGCGCGTACATCCCTCGGTGGATCGGGTTCTCGGGATCGGCCTGTGCTGCGAGCCGAGCGAAGCGGGTGGCTCGGTTGGAATCCGGCACCCACTCGAAGGCGAGCGCGATCTGGTGGTAGGCGCTGGCAAGGCCCGGGCTGCCGAGCGCTGCCAGGCGCTCGAACTCGAGTGCAGCCTGGTAGTGCTGCAAGCGGATGCGGTGGTAGAGGGCCTGGATGTAGCGACGCTCGCGTTCGGTGGTCTCCTCGCGCAGTCCGTACGCTTTCGCCGAGGATTCGACCGAAGCCGCGTGACGCCCGGCGCCGCTCTGGTAGTCGGCGAGGCGATTCCAGGCCATGGCGAAGCCAGGGTCGATCTCGACCGCGGTCTCGAGCAGCGCCATCGCTTCGTCGTAGCTGCCCTCGCGATGCAGCAGCTGCGCCTCGGAGAATCGCTCGAGCGCCTCGAGCGACTCGGTGGTGGCCTTCTCGAGCGGGAGCAGGTCGCCGACGCTCGACGCCGAGTCCGAGATCTCCGCCAGCAGGGGGCCGATGTGCTCACCCAGGGTCGCGATCAGCTCGTCGCGCGACGCCGTGAACATGCGCTCGTGGCGTTGGCCGGAGAGGCTGCTGGCGATCAGGCGCACTTCGATTCCGCCTGCCGCCGGAGCCACCGAGCCGCCGAGCGCCGCCAGGAAGGCCTCCCGGCGGACCATCTCCGCGGCGCGTTCCAGCGACAGCTCGGACTCCTGATGCTGCATCCGTTGCAGGGCGGCCTCGCGTGCGCTGGCCGCGATCGGTTCGAGCCCGCGGCTCTCGACGAGGGCCAGGTCGAGGAGCTCCTCGATCGCTTCGTCGAGTGCGGCGTCGTCGGTGCGGTTGTCGACGTCGGCGACGACCACCACCCGGCTGGACGGACCGGCGGGCGACTCCTGCGACAGCACGATCCAGAGCATCGCCGCCGTGAGCGCCAGCATCACCAGCGCCATCGCGGCGAGCGGGGCAGCGCGTCGGCCGCCTGTTGCAGGTGGACCGGTCGAGGCCTCGGCGCCACCGCCGGGACCGACGTCGACGAGGTAGCCGCTGAGCGCGTCCTCGAGCTCGCCCATGGTCTGGAAGCGCTCGCCTGGCTTCGGCGCGATCGCCCGGTTGAGGATCGCGGCGAAGCGGCGGTCGACGTTGGGCCGTGCGTCGGTGAGGTGCAGGCGCTGTTGCGCCTTGTGCTTCGAGCGCAGCTCGTGCCAGTTGGCGCCCTCCACCGGGTAGCGCCGGGTGCAGAGGAAGAAGAGCAGCACGCCGAGGCTGTAGACGTCGGTGCGGGGGCTGGCCTCGGCTCCGTCGAGCAGCTCGGGAGCCAGGTAGAGCGGGGTGCCGCGCACCGGTGCACCGGGCTCGGCGCGCCGGCTCTCGAGGCTGACGCCGAGGTCCATCAGCACGATGCGCCCGCCCCGCTCGCGCATCACGTTCTGCGCCTTGATGTCGCGGTGCACGATGCCGCGCTGGTGCAGCGCCGCGGCGGCGCGCGCCACCTCGATGCCGATCAGGGCCGCCTCGCGCTCGCTCAGCGGCCCCTGCTGCTCGACCACCTCGGTGAGCGACGAGCCCTGCACGTACTCCATCCAGATGCCGATCAGGCCGGCGAGCTCGTCGGCCCCGAAGACGGTGACCACGTTGGGGTGGCTGACCCGCGCCAGCAGCCGCCCCTCGACCACCTCGCGCGGCAGGCCAGACTCGGAGACGTCGCCCGAGGAGGGCACCAGCTTGAGCGCCACCGGGCGATCGAGCACCGAATCGCGGGCCGAGTAGACGACGCCGTGCGCCCCCTCGCCGAGCTTGGCGCCGATACGCAGGTGCCCCCACGAGTCGCCCTCGGCCGGGTGCACCCGCGGCTGCCTGGACGGCCGCGGCATCGCCAGGGTTTCCGCTTCGGTGAGGGTCTGGTGCGAGCAGGCGATGCGCAGGATCTGCTCCATCGCCGCCGCGGTCTCCGCGTCGCTCGAGCGCAGCTCGTCGATGCGTCGGCCGGGGTCGGCTCTCTGCTCGTCCTCCGCTTCTCGGGGCGGGTCGCTCTGGCCGCTCGGTGCGTCCACCGCGTCGGCCACGGCGCGTGCCACGTCGAGCAGCCAGTCGTCGTTCATCGCCCGCTCTCGCGCGCCATCTCGCTGGCGAGCCTCGCTATCGCGCGCGCAACCGCCATCCGCGCCGCGTCGGCGCTCGGCTTGCCGAGGGCGAGGGCGACGTCCTTGTAGGCGAGACCGAGCTCGATGCGTGTGTGCACCGCGGCGCGCTCGCCATCGCTGAGGAGGGCGAGGGCGCGTTCGTAGCGCTGCAGCGACTCGCGCCCGATCAGCTGCTCGATAGGCGACGGTCCGTCGTCGGGCACCCGCGAGTCGACCACGGCCGAGGCCGACTCGGGGCGGGGAGCGGCCTTGCGCACCTCGTCGGTGACGCGGTTGAGGATGCTGCGCCGCAGGTAGCCGTGGAAGACGCCGGGATCGCTCGTGCGCAGGGTCGAAAGGTGCTTCGCCGCCCCGGCGAGCGCCACCTGCACGAGGTCGGCGGTCTCGAGCATGCCGCGTGCCTGGGCCGGCAACCGGCCGCGCGCCCAGCGCGAGAGCGGCTCACGGTAGCGCTCCAGCAGACGTCCGGTCGCCGCGTCGTCGCCGGCCTGCGCCTGCAGCAGCAGCGACTGGGTGGACTCGAGGTCCTGTGCGTCGGCGGTCACGGCTCCTCCGGCAGGACGGCGCGCTTCCCCTGGTCGCCGCTCGTGGCCCCGGCGGCCTTTTCTCGTTCGGTTCCTGCGACGGCTACGTCAGTACGGGTACAGGAGCACCGTCCAGTTCGTCGAACGCCAAGTCCGCACGGAGGGATTTCATGAGCGAGGTTTTTGTGAGCGAAGGAAGCAGCAACCAGTTTATCCACGACCACAACCGGATGATCGCCAGGGCGATCCGGCTGGTCTCCAGGCGCATGGGGCTCGGGATCGAGGAGCGGGAGGAGCTCGAGTCGGAGGTGTGGCTGCACTTCGTGCAGAACGGCGAGCGGATCCTCGATCGCTTCGAGGGCCGCTCGTCGCTCCGCAGCTACCTGTGCACGGTGGTCGCCAACCTCGGGCGCGACTACAGGATCCGCAAGTGGGGCAAGTGGCGGCCGAGCGCCGCGGCGCTGCGGCTGGGAGCCGTGGCGGTGCGTCTCGAGGTGTTGCTGCACCGCGACGGCTTCACGCACCGCGAGGCGCTGCGTCGCGTCATGGCCGAGCACGCGCGGTGGAGCGAGGCGGAGCTCGAGGAGCTGCTCGAGCAGCTGCCGGAGAGGGCGCCGAGGAGGCGCGAGGTGGAGCTGACCAGCGAGCCGGGCAGCCCGTCACGCGCCGACGAGCAGGTGGTGCACGCGGACCGAGCCGACGGTCTGGCGCGTATCAAGGCGGAGATCGCCCGCGCGATCGGCGACATGTCGCACGACGAGCGCCGCCTGATGCGCGAGCGCTTCCTGCGCGGGCGCACCGTCACCGAGATCGCCGCCGAGAGCGACGTCGACCGGCGCGTCCTCTATCGGACGGTCGAGCGCTGTCTGCTCAGCATCCGTCGCCACCTCGATTGGGCGGGGATCGACCGCGACCAGCTGCTCGCGGTGGTGCAGTCGACCGACCTGTCGATCACGTTCTCGGTGCTGGAGGCGTCGGGGTAGGGCAGGGGGGTCCAGGGGCGCGGAAGGGGTTGGGGGTCAGGGGTTAGGGGTTGGGGGCGCGGAAGGGGTCAGGGGTTGGGGGGTTGGGGGAGAAGAGGGAGAGAGGAGAGAGAGAGAGAGAGGAGAGAGAGGAAAACGGGGAAAGGAAGAGGAGGTCGTGGCGAATGCCCTCGCCGGTCCCTACGCCTCCACCGACGACATCCTCCGCTCGCCGGCTCCGAGCCGCGCCCCGCACACGGTCGCGGCGACGAACACCACGTAGTTGGCGACCTCGAACCAGAGCGGGTACGGCAGCATCGACTGGTTCATCGCCACCGCCGCCAGCAGCAGCAGCCCGACGCACCAGCCGTGCGCCGGATGCCGACCTTCGCCGAGGCGCGTCGCCATCCACGCGGCCAGGAACGTCGTCGCGCCCCACCACACGACGACGAACGCCAGCACCCACTGCGGATAGGCGGCGACGTGCTCGAGCATGTCGAACTCGCCCTCGGGGAACGGATGAAGGATCGAGCTGACCCACTCGAGCGCCACCACCAGGATGAAGGCGACCAGCAGGCTCAGCGCGACGGCTCCGGCGCTGCGCAACACGGATCGGAGCATTGGCGGACTCCCTTCTCGTGGCCGGACTCGGGCTCCGGTGCGGTGGACTCTGGGGACTGCTTGACAGCGTATTCCACCGGGCGCTCCGCCCCCCCAACCCTCTCTTCCCTCGCCCTGCTTCCCCTAGACCCCTAAACCCTGACCCCTTCCGTGTGCCCCTTGTGTGGGTGGCGGCAGGATCGTAATCCGCTTATGATAGAGCCATGGCCGAGACGGTGCACCAGTACCTCTCCCGCATCGGGCGCAAGGGAGGCAGGAAGAGTCGCCGCACCCTGACGCCGCAGCAGGCGAGGGAGATGGTGAAGGTGCGCGAAGCAAGGCGTGCCTACCGCGAGTTCCATGCGAGCTGCTTCTGGTCGCACGATCCCGGCTACCGGATCACGCTGGAGGACGTGCCGTGGGTGGCGGCGCAGCTGATGAAGCACGGCGGGCGCAGGGGGTGGGAGATCGGAGCGAAGCTATCCCGCTGACCACGTTCCAGCGGGAGATCGCCCGCCTGCTCGCCCGCAACCGCACGCCGGACAGCTACCTGGCGGGCGGCGCGGCGCTGCACATCGAGCCGCGCTCGACCCGCTACAGCAACGATCTCGACTACTTCCACGATTCGGAGGAGCGGGTGGCCGCGGCGTTCGCGGAGGATCGCGTGCTGCTCGAGGAAGCGGGCTGCACGATCGAGGTGCAGCTCAACCAGCCCGGGCACATTCGCGCCGTGGTGAGCAGGGGCTCCGAGGCGACGAAGATCGAGTGGGCGCACGACAGCGCCTGGAGGTTCCTGCCCCCAGTCAAGAGCCGCGTCGCGGGCTATCAGCTGCATCCGGTCGACTTGGCGGTCAACAAGCTCCTCGCCCTTGTCGGCCGCGACGAGCCGCGCGACTTCCTCGACGTACTCGAGCTCCACCGCAAGACGCTGTCGCTCGGCGCGCTGTGTTGGGCCGCGGCAGGGAAGGACCCCGGTTTCACGCCGAGCACGCTCCTCGAGCTGCTGAAGCGGCGCGGGCGGATCCGCGAGGAGGATCTCGACCGTCTGCACCTGCGGCGGCGGCCGCAGCTCACGGCGCTCAAGAGCCAGTGGCTCGAGGCGTTGGCCGAGGCTGAGACCTTCATTGCGGAGCGACCGCCGGACGAGGTCGGCTGTCTCTACTGGTCGCCGTCGGCGCAGCGCTTCGTCGATCGGCTCGACGACACAGACGGCGTGGTGCCGCACTTCGGGCGGCCGGGTGGCGTGCTGCCGCGGATGATGGAGGTCGAGGGGTAGGGGGTGCGCTCGCGCTCGATCCGCGTCGCGTACACGTGCCGTGTATGATCGGTGTATGGCAAGAGTCCGCACGAACATCGAGATCGAGGACGAGTATCTGCGCGCGGTCATGGATCGCTACGGCGTGCACACCAAGACCGAGGCGGTGGACTTGGCACTGCGCCATCTCGCGGGACAGCCGATGACGCGGGAGGAGGCTCTCGCGATGCGCGGAGCACGTGCGATCACGGACGTGCCCGTTGACGGGGACGCCGCGCGCTCGCGATGATCCTGGTCGACACCTCGGTGTGGGTCGAGTATGACCGCGCCACTGGCAGCGCCGAGGATCGACGGTTGACTCGGCTCATCGAGGAGGACGGACCGGTTGCAGTGACCGAGCCCGTGATCATGGAGGTGCTCTCCGGGGCGCGGAATCAGGCACGGGAGGTCGATCTGCGCCGCCTCCTCCTACGCTTCGACCTGCTGAGGTTCGAGGCGGTGGTGGACTTCGACGGAGCCGCAAGGATCTACCGGGCGTGTCGCGGGCGGGGAGTCACGCCTCGTGGTTTGATCGACTGCATGATCTCGGCGGTGGCTCTCAGGACGGGTGCGACGCTCTTGGCGCTCGACTCGGATCTGGAGAGGGTGGCCGGGGTGGTCGGGGTCGTCCTCGATGATGAGACTTGATGGAGCGTGAACGGGTTCATCGCAGCCGTCAGGCGCCCATGGCGCGTCGCCCGGACCTCAGCAAGTTCCCAGTTCGGCTCCCGTGGGTTGCTCGACGGTCCAGAAGCCGTTGCCGCCGCCGAAGAGCACAACGGGGCCGTCCCACGCGGTCGAGAAAACGGCACGTCGGATCTCGTGGTCGATCGGCTGAGTCTTGTGGCGGCGGTAGAGCTTCACGCTCTTTTTGGAACGGCACAAGTCGACTCCGTAGGTCGGGGCTTCGAGATGCTGCACCGTGGCAAGTCGCGGGTGGGCGTGTGAGTGGGCGGAGTACTTGCCGCGCCAGTAGGCCGGACCGTGCGACATCACGGCGATCTTGGGGTTCATGGCACGAACGAGAGCTTCGTTCGTCGCGTTGTGCGAGCCGTGATGTCCCACCTGGTAGACGTCCACCTCCAAGAGATTGGGAGTCGCGTTGCGATAGCGCGCCAGGACGCGCTCGATTCCGGCCTGGTCGTCCGGATTGCACTCGAACGAGTCCGAGATCTCCAGGTCGCCGGTGAAGAGGATGGAGGCCCCTCCGTAGTCGACCCGTAGCACGATGCTGTGGTTGTTCTCCTCTTCGAAATCGGCATCGCACCAGCCTGTTTCATTCGTCGGCCGGCCCCACAGAACTCGGACCTCGGGGTCGAAGTCGCCGTCGTACGGAAACGGGTCGATGACGGTGGACGTCAGAGGGCCGTTCGCCGGCAGCTTGCCGAGAGTGATCTCCTCCACAGCGACTCCGGCTTCGTTGTTCGCGTAGTTGTCGACCCACTTCGCGACCGGCCGGTCGCCGTTGTGCACCACGTTACGGGGCCGGTAGGTGTCGAGGACGGGCCGGAGGCTGCTGTTCCACCAGGGGGCAGGCTTCATGCCCTGGTAGTGGTCCGGGTGGGGGTGCGTGATCACCAGCAGATCCAGGCGTCCACCGAGGTCGGTGCGTCGATCGAAGAAGGCGTCGAGCTCCCGATTGAGGCCGGGCCGGAAGTCGTAGGAACCGCCGTCCTCGCCGCCCGTGTCGACGAGGATCGAGCCCTTCGGCAGTTCGATCAGGGTCGCATCGCCCTGACCGACATCGAAGAAGTGGACCCGCATGCCCGGTTGCTGCGCCTGAGCCTCGGAGTCGCATAGCGCTGAGGCGACGACCAACAGGGCAGTGTGGGCGAGTCGTGCCTTCGGGGGCCTGGCGAGCTTCATGGCGGTCGTCTCCTTTCAGTGCGCCGCCGTCGCTCGGTGCGTCGACTGCGTCGAGAGTCGTCGGCTCGACGCGAACGTCGATCGCGGCGTCCTGATGGCCTTCCCTCTTCGACGGACACCTGTCCTGCTTTTCGCCGGGACCAGGACGAAACGACTTGGCTCCGCAGATCCTTAGCAGAAGGAGTGACGGGAGCTGGGCGAGGTCTCGCATGGACGACGATCCATCGTCGCCCCGCAGATGCCGCCGAGGTCGTCGAACTCGAGTTGCCCAACCCGGGACGGGATCGCGAGAGCTACCTCTGATCAGCAGCGCTCGTGCTCCGGAGTCCTCCCTTCGGAGCTCATGCGGACCGCCGAGCGCTACGACTCTCGTGCGAACTCGACGAATCCCTCGAGGAACTCGCGCAGCTGCTTCTCGAGCTGCTCGTCCTTCAGCGAGCCGTCCTCGGCGAAGACGGTGTGGGCGCGCGAGACCATCAGGCGTTGGCCGAACCAGGGGCGGGTCCTGAGGGTGCGCAGCACGGGCAGCCAGGCGGCCTGGGCGAGCACGGTGCCGAAGCCGCCGGGAGTGGCGCCGACGACGACGGTGGGCTTGCCGCCGAAGCGGTGCTCGCGCCCGTCGACGGGTCGGCTCATCCAGTCGATGGCGTTCTTGAGCACCCCGGGCACGGAGTTGTTGTATTCGGGGGAGAAGAGGATCAGTCCGTCGGCGTCTTCGAGCTGCTGATTCAGCGTGATGACGGATTCGGGGACGCCGTGCTCGTCCTCGAGGTCGCCGTCGTAGAGGGGGACACCGCGGATCTCGCCTTGTACCAGCTCGCTGCCCTCGGGCATGAGCTGCCGGGCGGCGGCGAGGAGCTTGCGGTTGAGGGAGCCGGAGCGCGGGCTGCCGGCGATGCCGAGGATCTGGGTCATGGTGTTTTCTCGCGCGTCGCGTCGTTGTCGTTCGCCGGTCACCCTAGGAGAGGGCGTCGGGGCTGTCAAAGCGGGGATGGGCGGTGGTCAGGGCTGGCGAAGGTGGCCTTCGGCGGGCGGACGCCGACGGTTGCAAGTTGATGAGTCTGTCGCCGCAGCGAGGATGGATTCGCCGCGACCTGAAGAGGAGATTCGGAAGGCGTACCGGGTCTTCCCGCGCGGCCGCGATGAGCGCGATGAGGTTGGTCGTCCCTGCGCTCGGTGGTGGCCTCCGTATTGGGGTAGAGCTCGCCGTCCCGGCTCTGTCGTGAGGAGCGTCCTGATCGCCGTCACGACGCGAGGCGCAGCCGTCGGTCTTGGCTGGTTCTCGAACGTCGAGCGTGCCAATTCGCCTCTCCTCCGTCACCCCGGACTCGATCGGTGGGTCCACCCGTTCCCTGGATAGGGCGTGCGAAGAGGTGGCGGGTCGACGGCTGGAGGGGCGCGTCGCCGGTCCGTCTGCGGCCCGGAATCCCGACGACTGGCACACGAGTGTCGGCGCCTGCGCGCCACGACGGGCATTCGGGATCGTTCGCTCCCTGGGACAGTCCCGACGCCATCGGATCGGAACGGTTCCTCGAGGCGCGTGGACTCCGGGTCTTCGCCCGGAGTGACGCGGTAGGAGATCTCCTCGGCGAGTGCCGAACCGTCACGGCGGCTCCGTCACTCCTTCGGCGGCCGGGCATCGGGTCGAGCGGGGGGTTCCAGACGCGTCCGCCGTCTTGCGGTGCACCGCCACAGCCCGCCGATCCATGGCGCCGCGGGCTAAGCTGGGCCCTCATGCACCTCGCCCAGTTCAACGTCGCACGCCTGCGCGCGCCGCTCGACGATCCCTCGATGCGCGGCTTCGTCGACGGCCTGGCGCCGATCAACGCGCTGGCGGACGGCTCGCCGGGGTTCGTCTGGCGGCTGCAGGACGACAGCGGCGACAGCACGGCGGAGCGGCCCTACCCGGACGATCCGGAGGTGGTGATCACGCTCTCGGTGTGGGAGTCGGTGGAAGCGGTGCGCGAGTTCGTCTACCGCTCGCACCACGTCGACTACCTGCGCCAGCGGAGCAGCTGGTTCGAGCCGATGCAGGGTTACACGCTGGTGCTGTGGTGGATCCCCGCCGGCACGCTGCCGACGATCGAGGAAGCGAAGCAGCGGCTCGAGAAGCTGCGCGACACCGGCCCGACGCCGGAGGCGTTCACCTTCCGCCGGGCGTTCCCGCCGCCGGGTGGCGAGAAGTCGCAGGCGGCGGACCGGGCGGCGCACGGCGAGCCGACACGTTCCGAGAACCCAGGCAGCCCGGAGCCGGCGACGCGCTGAATCGTCGCGACGCCGCAACGCGTCGGATCCACCGATGGCCAACCAACACGAGTCCCCGGACCCGCTCTCCGAGCTGCCGATCGGCGGTCGGACGGCTTCGGCGAGAGCGGGAGGCTCGCGTTGGGCGCGGCTGCCGCTGTGGGTCCGGGTGTGGTGGATCACCGGAGCGGTGCTGACGACACTGCTGGCGTTGTTCTCCGCCCTGCCGGGCGCTGGCTGTCTCCAGTTCCTGATCGGCCTGCTCTTCGTCAGCTGGCTGCTGCCGACGCTGCTCTGGGTGGTCTACTGGCTGTGGACGCACCTGACCTACCGGGTCGGCGTGCGGCTGCTCATCTCCTACCTGCTCGTCGCTCTGCTGCCCTTTCCGCTGCTGCTGACGTTGGCCGGCTTCGGCGCCTACCTGCTGATCGGCCAGTACACGTCGTCGTCGCTCGACCAGCTCGTGGAAGTAATCGAGGAGCGGCCCGAGGAGCTGGTGGAGGACGCAGAGCCGCTGCCGCGGCCGGCGGCGCTCGAGACGCTGCGCGAGGGGCCGCGTTTCCCCGACGATCTGCAGGAGCTGCGCGGCCAGACCGCCTGGATGCTGGTCGAGCGGGGGCGTGTGGTCGAGCGGTCGCCGGAGCCGCCCCGGGTGAGGGCCACCGACGCGGCCGAGGGCGCTGACGGCGCGGAGGGAGACGGAGGGGAGCCGGTGCGCGCCTCGCCCGAGCCGCTGCCGGCCCCGTCCTGGCTCGAGTCGGGTCTCGAGAGCGGGCCGTTCGTGACTCCCCGCGGACCGGTGCTGGCGGCGATCTCCCGTCGCGGCGAGCGCACGGTGGCGGTGTGGCTGCCGCTCGGCGCGGCGGCCTCCGAGGTGGTCAGCCGCGATCGCTGGTTCGAGGCGCGCTTCCTGCGCGAGGCGGCGCAGATCGAGGATCAGGACCGCGGCTTCGTCTTCCGTACCGACGTCGACAGCGACGAGGATGACGAGAACGGCAGCGGCTCGGGAGATCTCGGCCTCGACGAGCAGGGCGGTGGACTGAGCACCGCGCTGAGCGGCGAGGGGCTGTGGGAGAAGCGCTGGGTCTTCTTCATCCGGCTGAGCCCCGAGGTCCGCGACTGGCGCAGCGGCGAGGTGCTCGAGCAGCAGTCGAACATCACCCTGCTCACCACCTCGCCGCGCGAGGCTCTGTCGCACCTCTTCCGCTCGCCTTACCAGATCGGCACCGCGATCTGGGGCATGGTGCTCGGCATCGGCTCCTTCTTCCTGCTGATCTACCTCGCGGTGGCGCTGCTCGCGGCGTGGCTGATCTTCCAGATCGCCTGGTCGACCAGCCGCCTGACCCGCGGCGCGCGTCAGGTGGAGGCCGGAGAGCTCGGGCACCGCATCCCCTCGCGCCGCCGCGACCAGCTCGGCGACCTGGCGCGCTCCTTCAACCGTATGACCGAGTCGGTGCAGCACATGCTCGAGGAGGTCGCCGAGAAGGAGCGGTTGAAGAGCGAGCTGGGGCTGGCGCGGGAGATCCAGCAGAGCCTGCTGCCGGCGCGCAGCATGACCCACGGCGGGCTGCGCGTACTGGCGCACTTCGAGCCGGCGGCCGAGGTCGGCGGCGACTACTTCGACCTCTTCCCGCTCGAAGAGGGGCGGTTGATCGTCGCCGCGGGCGACGTCGCCGGTCACGGCCTGCCCACCGGACTGCTGATGGCGATGGTGAAGTCGGCGGTGGCGACGCTGGTGCGCGAGGGGCACCGCGGCGCCGATCTGCTGCAGCGCCTCAACCGCTTCATGCTCGAGCAGCCGCGCGGTCATCGCATGGTGACCCTGGCCCTGGCCGAGATCGATCTCGGCCGGCGCTCGGTGGAGATCACCAACGCCGCCCACCCGCCGCTCTTCCTCACCGGCGAGAACGTCGAGGAGATCCTGCTGCCGGCCCTGCCCGTCGGCTTCGCCTGGAGGCGTGAGCCGCCGTCGCGCCGGCTCGATCTCGGCGCCGACTCGCGGCTGGTCTTCTACTCCGACGGTCTGGTCGAGGCGGTCGACGCCGAAGGCGAGCAGTTCGGCTTCGAGCGCCTGCAGCAGTTCCTGCGCGATCACCGCGAGGTGGTGTCGGAAGAGCTGATGGCGCTGCTGCTCGCCGAGCTGCACCGCCACGTCGGCGAGCGTACTCTCGACGACGATCTGACGGTGCTGGTGGTGGATTGTGGGGTGGGCGGAGCGGAGGAGCCGGCGGAGCGCGATGGCGTCCCCGTGCTGCCGCCCCGCGAGGATGCCGGCCCGGTGACTTCTGAAACGGTGAGGGCGTTGCGCGACGAGGAGTGAGCCAGCGGAGAGCCTGTGCTCGCTTTGCCCTCGGCCATCGAGGGCTGAGCCGTCCGGCCGGGCACTCGTGCAACACTTCGATTCGGCGCTGCGCCATCCGCCCCTTCCCGATCGACCGGAGCACGACATGACGATCTCGGAGAGCCTGCCCACACAGCGCGCCAGGAGCCCGTTCGCGCCGCCGACCCTCGACGAGGCGCGGCGTCACGCGGCGGAGGTGCCGCTGGCGGAGATCGACATCACCCACTGGGACCTCTTCCGCCACGACATCGTGTGGCCGTACTTCGACCGCCTGCGCCAGGAGAGCCCGGTCTACTTCCACCGGCACACCCGCTACGGGCCGCTCTGGTCGGTGACCAGCTACGAGCACGTCAAGGCGATCGACACCGACCACCATCGCTTCTCCTCGGAGCCGACGATCAGCCTGCTCAACCTGCTGGACCCGCTGCCGATGTTCATCGCCATGGACGAGCCGCGGCACAGCAGGCAGCGCAAGACGGTCTCGCCGGTGGTCTCGCCGCGCAACCTGATGGCGCTCGAGCCGACGATCCGCCGGCGCGTCGTCGCGATCCTCGATGCGCTTCCGGAGGGCGAGACCTTCAACTGGGTGGAGAAGGTGTCGATCGAGCTCACCACCCAGATGCTGGCGACGCTGTTCGACTTCCCGTTCGAGGACCGTCACCTGCTGACCCGTTGGTCGGACATCGCCACCGGCGGCAAGGACTCGGGCCACGTCGACACCTGGGAGGAGGCGGGGCTCGAGCTGCAGCGCTGCCTCGACTACTTCACCCGCCTGCGCGACGAGCGGGCGCGCCAGGAGCCCGGCAACGACCTGCTGTCGCTGATGGCGCACGGCGACGCGATCGACGACCTCGATCCGTCGCAGTTCCTCGGCAACCTGCTGCTGCTCATCGTCGGCGGCAACGACACGACCCGCAACTCGATCTCGGGCGGCGTGCTGGCGATGAACCTGTTTCCCGAGGAGGAGGCCAAGCTGCGCGCCGACCCGTCGCTGATCCCCAACGCTGTCGCCGAGATCATCCGCTGGCAGACGCCGCTCGCCTACATGCGACGCACCGCCAAGGAGGACGTCGAGATCGCCGGCGAGACGATCCGCGCCGGCGACAAGGTGGCGATGTGGTACCTCGCCGCCAACCGCGATCCGTCGGTGTTCGAGGACCCGCACCGCATCCTCGTCGACCGCGACAACGCCCGCAGCCACATCTCCTTCGGCTTCGGCATCCACCGCTGCATGGGCAATCGCCTCGCCGAGATGCAGCTGCGCGTCGTGTGGGAGGAGATCCTGCCGCGCTTCGCCGCCATCGAGGTGGTCGGCGACCCGGCGCGCACCAAGTCGAACTTCGTGCACGGCTACACCGAGCTGCCGGTGGTGGTGCGGCGGAGGTAGGACGCGGGAGGCGCTCGCGGGCTCGATGTGCTGCAGCGCCTCGAGGCCGTCGTGCCGAACCTCATCGCGGGATCCACGCACTTGCACGAAGCGTTTGCGAGGCGCGGTGCGAGGAGGCGGATGACTGGGAAACCCCCACGCCGAAGCGAGCGCCAGCGAGCTGAGCCGCATGAGCGAGAGTGAGAGCCGGCGAACACTGGCGCTCACTCCCTGGCCTCCCCCTGCAGGGGGAGGAGGTCAGAAGGCGCTCCCTCCCCTTTCAAGTGGAGGGTTGTGGTGGGGTTGTCCCAGGCATTCGGCTCGCTGCATTGCGCGGCAGTCGACCCTTCAGGACTTCCCCAACCCTGACCCCAACCCCTCGTCTCTTCCCTCGTCCCTCTCTCAGCCGCCCCCGAATCTCCGCGACACCACCACCCAGTAATACGTCTCCTCCACGCCACGGCTGGGCTCGGCGCCGAGGCCGCGGCCGACGCCGAAGTGCCAGTCGGTCTCGAATGGGCCGTGCAGGTCGAGGTTGAGCTGGCCGCCGAGCAGGCGCTGCTCGAACTGGCTGGTGGGGTCGCCGGGCAGCGCCTCGGTGTCGATGTTGACGGCGTCGAGGCGGATGCGCAGCGGCAGGCGCCAGATGCGGAAGTTGTAGCTCGCGGCGGCGTGGGTGCCGCGGTCGAAGCCGATGCCCCCGCTGTAGCCGGGCACCCGGGCGCCGACCTGGAAGAGGCGGGGGCGCGAGAAGCGGTCGTCGTTCGCGGCGGTGATCAGGGCGAGGGAGGCGCCGACGGTCTGCGAGCGGCCGAACGAGTGCGAGGTCGAGACCCGCAGGCTGGCGACGTCGAAGCTGGTCTCGCCGGGCTGGGAGGCGTCGATTCCCCAGTCGCGGAACTCGTCGCGCTCGCCGTGCATCCAGCGCAGCTCGGTGGTGAAGTGCCGCCGGGTCCAGGTGAGGTCGAAGCCGACCTGGTGCTCGGTGGTGTCGCGCGGCAGCACGAAGGCCGGGTCGGTGCCGGGACGCCGCTCGAAGACGAGGTCGTGCAGCTCGTAGCGCAACCGCAGGCCGAGCTGGCCGGTGAGCGGGCGCGACAGGGAGAAGCGGATCGAGGTGCGCTCGGTGTCGAGGCTGAGGTTGCGGAAGGAGCTCTCGTCGCCGGGCGCCTGCGGTTCGACGTCCTGGAACAGGAAGTCCTCCTCGGGATTGAATCGCACGTCGAAGGAGGTGGTCGAGGACCAACGTGAACCGAAGAACGACGGATCGGTGAGCGAGATCAGGCCGTCGTCGTCGAAGCCGCCGATCCAGAAGTAGAGCTCGCCCTTGCCGCGCTTGCCGCGGCCGAGGAAGTCGAAGTTGACGTAGTTGAAGCCCCAGAAGGTGTCGCTCTCGGCGGCGCCGGTGCCGCCCGAGGCGCCGAAGCTGATGCGACTGTTGGAGGGGAAGGCGTGCAGACCGGCGAGCACGGCGTCGCCGCCGGCGGTCGGCACCGCGAGATCTCCCAGCTCGGAGCCGAGCGGCGAGGTGTCGGCCGCCGACGAAGTCTCCTGCTGCTGCAGGGTGGGCTCGATGCGGGACGCCACGGTCACCTCGCCGCAGCGCCCCGGCACGTCGCAGTCGTCGCGCTCGCGCAGCAGGCCGACGGCGTCGGTGCCATCCAGCGGCCCGTAGGGCAGATCGCCGCGGCCCGGCTTCAGGTCGTCGCCGCGCAGCAGCCAGCGGTGGCCGTCGGGCGGCGTCGCGACGTGGATCAGGATGTCGCTGGCGTGGGCCTGCTCGACCTGACGCTCGATGTCAGCGCGGTTGAAGTAGAACTCGCTGCGCTCGTAGTCGATGGTGTAGGAACCGGTGAAGTCGAGGTAGTCGACGGTCTCGGTGCCGCGTCGCAGGCGCCAGTCCCAGTAGCAGTCGCCGCTGCCGCTGGCGTCGGGGACCCACTCGAAGTCGGTGGTGTACTCGCCGGAGAGCACTCCGACGCCGAGGTTGCGGTGGGCGGTGCGGATGCGCAGGTGGGCGCCGGTCTGCTGGTCGATCCACACCGTGCCCGAGACCAGTCGCCCCTCGGTGACGGGCTCGAAGCCGATCTTCCACGCCGGCCGACCGTCGACCTCGCCGCGCCCCTCGTAGGTGTAGCGGTAGGTCTTGCGGTTCTCGACCGTCAGCGGCTCCATCTCGATGCGGTCGATCGGCCGGCCCAGCACGCCCTTGTAGAGCTTGTCGTGCGGCACCTGCACGCCGTCGCGCCACAGGTTCAGGTGGTGGTACTCGTCGTGCCAGCCGCGCCGCGACAGGATGCGGTGCTCCCAGCGCGAGCGCCGTCCGTCGCGCCACATCGGGGTGATCGTGGCGTACTCCATGACGTCGAGGGAGAGGCGCCGGTCGTCCTCGCGCTGCTGGAAGATCTGGTTCTGCACCACCACCTCGTAGGGGTCGACGATGACGTCGTCCTCGACCATCACCCGGCCGCTGCGCGCGATGCGCGAGCCCGGCTCGAGCTCGACGATCCAGTGCCGCGCGCTGCCGTCGAGCTGCAGCGCGATCGAGCGCCCCTCGAAGTCGCTCGCCACCTCTGCCCCGGTCGGGAAGGCGACGCGCGCCTCGGCGATCGGCTCGAGCTGGAACCAGAGGCGCTCGCTGGTGCCCTCGTGGGCGGTGATGGCGACCAGGTAGCGGTTGGTCTGCGGGTCGAGGAAGAACTTCGCCGAAACGCCGTCGGGTGCGATCAGCGACGGTTGGCCGTCGAGCAGCCCCGCCTCCAGGTTGCCGAGCGCGTCGAGGAAGGCTGTCTCCTTGGGGTCTGGATCGGCGTCGGCCACCAGCACGAGAGCGGCGCCGCGACGGCTGCCCTCGAGAAGCACATCGAGCAGGGAGTCGCCGCTGCCTCGAGGGCCGGCCGCGATCGTGGTGCGCAGCCAGGGGCGCCCCGAGTCGTCGATCGCGGGCACGAAGAGAGGCGATGCGGAAGCGTCGGATCCCGGGGTCAGATAGCCGTCGACGTAGGGGGCCAGCTCGGCGTCGACCAGTGCCTCGAGGGTGGCGGGCTCCGCTTCGAGGGCGAAGCGGGACCGGCCGAGACGGGCCCCGAGGTCGACGACGAGGTTCTTGAGCTCGAAGGCGATGCGCCGGCGCACGGCGAGATCGCCGAGCGGCTCGGCGCCGAAGATCGACAGATCGCCGAGCCGCACGATGACGTGACTCCACGCACCCTCGCCCTCCAGCTCGACGTCTGCGGCGCGGCGGACGTCCGGGTAGTCGACCGTCAGCACCTCGGACTCGATCTCGTTGCGGCCGAGCCACTCCGGCAGAGCGGTGAAGTCGTCCTCGCGGCGCAGCAGAGGACCGGCGTCGCGGCGCAGGCGACGTAGCGCGGCGGCGTCGAGCTCGGGCCCGGGCACCACGGTGAGGGTGCCGTCCTCGAGCGCCGCCACGTCGAGCGCGTACGGCTCGACGAGCCTGCGCAGCAGGTGCTGGCCCTCGGCCGGCGTGAGGCGCTCTGGAGGCGGCCAGCCCTCCAGGTTCCCCCGCACCAGGTAGGCCGGGGAGAGCAGGTTCTCGCTGTAGGCGATGCGCAGGCCGCGCGAGCGAAGCGCGTCGACCGCCTCGGTCACCGGCCGGCAGGCGAGCGATCTTGCGGCATCGCGGGCAGAGGTGGAGACGGGAGTGGTGAGCAGGGTCGCGAGCGAGGCGGCAGCGATGCAGAGGGCGGTGGCGACCGGGGGCCTGGGGGAGCAGCCTCGGCGGTCGTCGTGCGGCGTTGGAGCGGGGGAAGGCATCGCGGTCCTCCTCGGCAGTGATCCGCCTGCAGCTCCAGAGCTCCGAGACCGTAGATCCCGTGCGTGGATCCTGTGGTCGAAAGGCCAGAGCATGGCAGCTCTTGGTCGTCACACTGCCCGGCGGTGTCGCGTGTTCTGACGAGTTAGACCGGCGGGGTGACGGGAATCCTTCGGCCGATGGTTGCCGGAGCGGTGAGGAGGAGTCGCCTCAGGAGACGCGGCGCGTTGTTGAAACAGGGAAGTGGTCGCCGCTCAGCAGCGATTTCGTTCCAAGGCCATCCTCACCCCCTTTGCCGAAGCGAGCGTGAGCGAGCTGAGCCGAAAGACCGGCAGTCGAGCCTGTGAAGACTGACGGTCTACCCTCGGTTGGGCGGAGTCGCTCGAGGAGACGCGGGCGCCTCGGGAGACCGGGAAGTCGTCGCCGCCCAGCAGCGATGCCATCCTCACCCACCCTGAGCCGCATGGTTCGCGGGCTCTTCGAGCTTCGAAGGATCGTCGCCGACTCCAGCGTCTAACCTGCGACAGTCTCTCTCTTTCTCTCTTCCCTTTCCCACTTACCCTTTCCCTTTTCCCTTTTCCCTCCTCCCCCCACCCCCCACCCCCAACCCCAACCCCCAAACCCCTTCCGCCGCCCCGTGTCCCTCTTCCCCCAAACCCACGACCGCCGCCTCCAAGGCCGTCTCCTGCGCGGCGACACCGCGGCGTTCGACGAGTTCTTCGCCACCTACCATCCGGCTCTGGTGCGCTTCGCGCTGGCGCGGCTCGGCGGCGAGATGGAGCTGGCGGAGGAGGTGGCGCAGGTGACGCTGTGCCAGGCGGTGCGCAAGCTGCACACCTGGCGTGGCGAGGCTTCGCTGCTGACCTGGATGTTCACCATCTGCCGGCGGCAGATGGCCGACGAGCTGCGGCGCCTGGGGCGACGGCAGGAGATCCCGGTCAGCGAGCTCGACGACGAGATCCTCGCTGCGCTCGAGTCGCTCAGCGATCCGGAGAGCGACGCCTCGAGGCGGGCCAGGCGGCACGAGCTGGCCCAGCGGGTGCGGGCCACGCTCGAGCGGCTGCCGAGCCGGCAGCGTCAGGTGCTCGAGGGCAAGTACCTGCGGGAGCTCAGCGTGCGCGAGATCGCCGCGGCACTCGGGGTCAGCGAGAAGGCCGCCGAATCGCTGTTGTCGCGGGCGCGCGCGTCGTTCCGCGAGGCGTTCGTGCTGGTCGAGCGGGCGGCGGCGACGGCGAAGGCTCCGCGACCTATGGCCGAGGCGGAGACGCCATGACGATGCCCTCGCACGATTCGCGCGATCCGCTCGCCGAGCTGCTCGAGGTCGGTTTCGAGGAGGCCGCGGCGTCGCCGACCGACGGGTCGTCGCGCGGCAGCGCGCAGGGCGTCGCGCCTCGGGTCGGCTCGGCCGACGACGGCGTTCCTTCCGACGACGCCGGGGAGTCGCTGACGTCCCAGGCAGCCCGACCGGAGGCGACCGCTCGGGCCTACGAGACGGCGCGCTCCGCCTGGCGCGAGGCGCTCTCGCGCCGACGTCGCCAGCGCTTTGCAGTCCTCGCCACCGCGGCGACTCTGCTGCTCGGCTGTGCGCTCGGCGTCGCGTGGTGGCGCCAAGGTATGCAGCGACCGGCGGCGATTCTGCGGGTCGTGCAGGGCGAGGTGTTGCAGGGCGACGGCCAGCCGCTGCGCGGCGCCGAGCTGCAGCTGGCCCGCGACAGCGTGCTGGCGACCGGCTCCGACAGCGGCGCCGCCTTCGAGCTCGCCGGCGGCGCTCACCTCAGGCTCGGCCGGAGCAGCCGTGTGCGCCTGCGCGACGCGCGCAGCATCGAGCTGCAGCAGGGTGGCGTCTACTTCGACTCGCGGCGCGACGCGGAGAGCTCCGGCTCGTCCGGCCGCGACGACGGGGCGGCGCGCCGGGCGGCATCGGCGAACCAACCGGGCACCTCGGTGGTCGTCTCCGTCGAGACGCCGCTGGCGACTCTGCGCAATCTCGGCACCCGCTACCAGGCGAGGGTCGAGCGGGAGCTGCTGCACGTCGCGGTGCGCTCCGGGACGGTGCTGGTGAAACCGCGGCGCGGCAACGAGATCTCGCTGTCGGCCGGTGAGTGGCTGACGCTCGCCGGCGACGGAGTCCGCGAGCGCGGTCTGGTGTCTGCCTTCGACCAGCGCTGGAGCTGGACCTGGAGCCTGGCGCCGCCGTTTGCCACCGAAGGGCGGACGCTGGGCGAGTACCTCGGCTGGGTGGAGCGCGAGCTCGGAGTGGAGCGCCGCGTGCTCGCCGAGCCGAGCGTGGTGCAGATGCGACTGCGCGGCGACCTGGTCTGGCGCTCGGTGCTGGAGTCGCTGCAGCCGACGCTCGCCCTGTGCGGTCTCGAAGGCGAGATCGACGGCGGCGTGCTCACGGTTCGCGACCGTGGTGCGGCGGGCGATCCGAGGTGACGTCGACATCCAGCACGGGCAGTTCCACACTCCATCTCCCGCCCTCGACGCCGCACTGCGGGCACCGAGTCGGCCGGAGATCCGAGAGTCGATCGGCCATGCCCGGTGCCGGCCGCCGATCTCGACCGGCGGCCGAGGTCGCGTCGGCCTGTTCGCCGAGGCCGACGTGCAGACGCAAGGGCGCGGAGCCGACGAGCCCTGACCGGGGCGGCTGCTATCTTGCGTCGCCATGAGCGACTCGAAGAAGCGGCAGAGCCCCGATCTTGCGCATGCCTCCGGCGCCGTCGATCCGACCCGACGTCCCGGCAACGGCGGCGCCGAGCCGCCGACCGCCGACGAACAGGCGCTGGCGGCTCTCCTGCGCGGACTGCCCGAGCGCCTGTTGCCGTCGCGCTACTTCGAGGCCGGCGCGATCGCGGCGACGGACGTGGCGACGGCCGCTCGGGCGGTCAGTCGCGTGCTGCTGGGCAGCGCCGCGGCGAGCGGCGAAGCGCAGCTCGGTCCGGAGACCTTCCAGCGCGAGATCGCCGCACGCCTCGGCACCGACGAGGCCCGCGCCGAGCAGATCTTCGACTGGCTGCAGGAGGTCGCCGAGGAACGTCCGTTCGTCTTCCCCAAGCTGGTCGCCGAGCGCAGTGACGGCGAGACCCTGCAGCTGCTGCCGGATCAGGGGTTGCCGGGCGACCTGGCGTTCCGCTGGGCGCTGACCCGCGAGGTGCTCGAAGAGGTGGCCGAGGACGGCGGCGGCGAGACGGACTAGTCTGCCAGGTGGCGCACGAACCACTCGACCGTCTTCACCGTCGAGGTCAGGCGGTTCGGCGCCTTGCGGAAGCCGTGACCCTCGTCGGGGAAGAGCACGTACTCGACCGGCACGCCGCGACGCTCGAGGTTCTCGACCACCTGCTCGGCCTCGACCACCGGCACGTTGGTGTCGTTGGCGCCGTGCAGCACCAGCAGCGGGGTGCGCACACGGTCGAGTCGGTGGATCGGTGAGAGCTGCCGGAGGAGCTCCTTCTGGGTCTCGGGGTCGCCGTACTCGGTGCCCGAGATCGCAGCCATCCACGGTTCGGTGTTGGCGAAGAAGGTCTCGAAGTTGACCATGCCGAAGAGGTTGACGCCGGCGGCGAAGAGCTCGGGATAGTCGGTGACGCCGACCATCACCGCGTAGCCGCCGTAGCTGCCGCCCATGATGCCGAGACGCTCCGGATCGGCGATGCCCGACTCCACCAGGTGTCTGGCGCTCGCTTCGATGTCGCGGTTGGCGTCGACCCGCAGCTCGCGGTTGTCGAGGTTGACGAAGCGCTTGCCGAAGCCCGAGGAGCCGCGGATGTTGGGCGCGAAGACGCCGATGCCCTCGGCGAGCAGCGCCTGGTAGTCGGAGCGCAGGGTGGGTCGCTCCTGGCCTTCCGGACCGCCGTGGAAGCTCAGCACGTAGGGCGGCTTCGCCTCGTCCTGGCCCTCGTCGCCGGCCTTCGGTCGATAGAGCCAGCCACTCAGCTCGAGCCCGTCGTGGGCGTTGAAGGTGACCAGCTCGGGGCGCACCAGCTCGGCGAGGTCCACCCCTGGATGCGGGCAGTTGGTGAGCAGCGCCCCGCGGCCGGTCTTGGGATCGAGGCCGAACACGTTGGCCGGCAGCGCCGCGCCGGCGACGGTGAACACGAGCATGCGGGCGTCGGCGCTCCACTCGAGCGAGCCGACCAGATCGGCGCCTCCCGTCTGCACCGGCTGTGAAGCACCGCTCTCGAGGCCGTAGAGCTCGAGCTCGGAGCGCCCGGCGACGTTCCACACCAGAGCGGCGACCCTCTCGTCGGGGGAGACCGCGAACGACTCGAGGTCGGCGTCGCTGCGCGCCCGCAGCACGGTGATCGGCGACGCGCTCACCGACTCTCCTTCGCCGTCCACCTCGATACGCCCGAAGGTGATGCGGTCGCTCTCCTGGTTGCCCGCCACCCACACGGTTCTCCCGTCGGAGCTGAGCTCGCCGTCGAAGCTGCCGGGTCCCTGGTGCTCGGTGAGCAGGAGCTCGCGCAGGGTGGCGCCGTCGTCGCCCAGCTCCCTCAGGTAGAGGTCGTTGCTGCCGCGTCCCTCCAGCTTGGTGATCAGCAGACGCTGGACCGCGCCTTGCTGCTCTGCGAGATCGAGGATCCCTCCGAAGCCACCGATCTCCGCCGCGAGGTCGAGGCGTTGCTCCTCGACATCGTAGAGGTAGCCGTCCATCGCCGCGGGATCGCGCGCGTTCGAGCTCAGCGGGAGAAAGCGGCCGCTGGCGCTCCAACGCCCGATGCGATGCATCTCGCTACCGCCGGAGGTGATCCGCTCGACATCGAAGCCGTCGGGCGAGACGAGGTAGACCTGCGAGTTCATGCCGCCGCCCGGCGCCGCGCTCACCGCCAGGCGCTCGCCGTCCGGCGACCAGCTGACCCCGGCGACCGTGTCGTCGAGCGCGGTGACCTGGGTCGGCCAGCCGCCACGCGACGGCACCTTCCAGATCTGCGGCGTGCCGCTGATGTCGGCGACGAAGGCGAGGGTCTGGCCGTCGGGAGAGAGTGCCGGTGAGCGGCACGAAGTGATGCGGGCGAAGCGGGCGACGCGCTCGCGGATCGCGTCGGAGCTGGCGGGTCCGGTCGCGGAGGTCTCGGTGGCGAGCAGGCTGGTGGCGAGTGCAGCTGCCCAGGCGACCAGCGGGCCGAGGCGTGTCGAGTGGCTGTTCATGGACCAGATCCTACGTTCCGCCGCGTCGGGCTGGCGCGCCAGGGAGCCGGTGGTGGTTCGTCTCGGATGAGGTGTGGGCCTCCCGCCTCCGCGTATCCCATGGTGAGCGCTGTCAGAACGACGCGCTTCGTCCCGTCCCGTTCGGTTCTGGGAGGGCGTTCCCTTTCCGCTCGAGGAGGTTTCCCGAAGTGAGCGAGAGCCGTATCCCGAAGGACCTGCGACGCAGGCCGAACACGCTCCTGCGGGTCGCTGTGCTCGGCGCCCTCGTCACCCTTATCGTCGTCGGTGAGGCTCAGTTGCTCGCCAATCCTCGAGTCATCGACCTCAACCCGACCGAGGAGCCCTTCAGCCCGTTCCTCGCGTACGACGGCGATGGCGTCGTCTATCGTGGTCTCTACTACTTCCTCGGTAACGACGGGCGGCACGGCGAGGAGCTGTGGGTGAGCGACGGCACGGAGGAGGGCACGCGCCTGCTCAGGGACCTCGATCCGGGCCCGGTCGGCTCCGCGCCGCGTGACTTCCTCGTCGCCGACGGGCTGCTCTTCTTCAGCGCGACGGACTCGGCCCATGGGCGTGAGCTCTGGGTGACCGACGGCACGCCCGAGAACACGGAGCGGATCACCGACCTGGCGCCCGGCGCGGCCTCGAGCTCACCCTCGGACCTCGCCTGGGACGGCGGTCTGCTCTTCTTCGCCGCCACGACCCTGGCGAAGGGTCGCGAGCTGGCGGTGTGGGACGGCTCCGAGGCGACCGTGCTCGAGCTGCAGCCGGGCGTTGAGGGTGTCGATCCCGTCGGCATGACGGTCGGACCGGCGCGGGGAGTCTTCTTCAGTGCCTATCTCGAGGGGGTCGGGCGCGAGCTCTTCTTCAGCAACGGCACCTCCGGCGGTACCGACCTGGTCGCCGACATCTTCTTCGGCGAGAACGACTCCGACCCGGAGGAGATCACCCTGGTCTCCGACGAGATCGTGTTCTCGGCACGCGACGAGAGCCTCGGTCGCGAGCTGGTGAGATACCGCCCGTCGACGGGTGTCCTCACCGTGGAAGATCTCCGCGACGGCGCCGGTGGCTCGTTCCCGAAGCGCATTACACCGTTCAGCGACGTGCAGGTCTTCTTCATCGCCAACGACGGCTCCGCCGGCGAGGAGCTCTGGGACTACCTGCGCGTCACCGGCGCCATCGAGCGACGCACCGACATCGACGGTGGGGCTGCCAATGGAGTGGGCGGCTTCCCCCAGGTGCTGGGGAACAAGGTCTGTTTCTCGGGATGGCAACCCGCCACGGGATGGGAGCCCTGGTGCTACGACGTGCTCGCTGGAGCGAGACCCCTGGGTGATCTCGAGTCGGGAACGGACGGCTCCAGCCCGAGCTCGTATCTGGCCGTCGACGGCTGGCTCTACTTCCACGCCTACAGCGGTCCGACCTGGGGCAAACTGTGGCGCAGCGACGGCACCGCAGCCGGCACCGAGGTCATGAACGACTTCGATCCCGATTCGACTCTCGACAGCGGGCGGCCACTGGCCTGGGTCGACGAGACGCTCCTCGTCCAGCTGTCCGGAGTCGACGGGCGTACCTACGCCCTTGCCGAGACCTCGAGGCCGAGAGTCTGGAGCATGCTGTCGGAGGAGGTCCTGTCGTCGTCGTTGCCCAGGTACATGGCTTCCGACGGAGACGGCGGAGTCCGCTTCACGGCATATCGGCCGCACGAGGGCAACGAGCCGTGGACCGCCGATGGCGAGAGTGCTCGGCTCATCGAGGACCTCGTGCCTGGCGAGCAGTCCTCTTGGCCACGCACCTACCTGGTGCACCGAGACCGTACGGCGATGGTCGGCGTCGAGCAGGGATCGATCGCCGGCGAGCCCTATGTGTGGGATGGCGCATCGGTGCAGCAGATCAACCTGTCGGCTGGCGATTCCGAGCCCTGGGGGCTCGCCGCGGTGGGCGATCGGGTTCTGACCGCCTCCTCGGAGTTCGACGAGGAAGCGCTCTGGGCGATCGATCCCGTGACGTCGACCACCGAACAACTCACCACGGACCGTCCCGGGCGATTCGTCGGTGCAGGAGCTCTCGGGCTCTTCGCGCAGGGCTTCGAGCTGTGGAAGACCGACGGCACCGCGGTCGGAACGGAGCTGTTGGCGACCGCGCCGGAGCGGTTTCGCGAGCTCGCTGTGCTCACCGAGCCGACGGAGACGAGCGCGCTCTCGGCCTTGCTGACCACCGAGACGTTCCCGGAGGACCTGATCGAGCTCTGGCACACCGACGGCACCACGACGGGCACGCAGATGCTTCTCGGGAGCTTCGCTGCTCTGGGGTTCGCCGAGGACCTGCTGGTGCCGCCCTGGTTCGCGGTGTCCGGCGGCCTGGGGCTCCTGGCGGCCCGGCTCGAGGGCGCCACCCACCGCGAGCTCTTCGTCACCGACGGCACGGTGGCGGGCACCCAGCAGATCACTCAGCGTGCCAGCGACGACTTCGTGCCCGAAGAGCTCTTCGTGATCGGCGCGGTCGACGGCGGTTGGATCTACCAGGACTGGCACCAAGAGTCCGGGCCGGAGATCTGGTTCACGGACGGGACGATCACCGAGATCGTCGAGCTGGTGCCCGGCGTGCTCGGCTCGCGCCCGGTCGGCCTCGACGACGATGCTCCGTACCGCGGCGCGACGATCGACGGCGAGCTGGTCTTCTCGGCGTACACGGAGGATCGCGGCTACGAGCTGTGGCGCAGCGACGGCACCGCGTCCGGCACGGTGCCGCTGCGCGAGCTGCGCCCGGGGGAGGCCGGCGAGCCGCTCGACCTGATCGCCTCGGGCGGCCGGGCCTGGGCGGCGGGACACGGGCCGGACGGAGAGGGACGCGAGCTCGTGGTCTACGAGCTGGCACTCTTCGAGGACGGATTCGAGTCCGGCGACACGAACGCGTGGAGCTCGGTCGTACCTTGATTCAGAGGCCGGTTCCCTACGGGTCGACGAACTCCCGCATCAGCAGCGAGAGCGCCTCGGCGCGGTGCCGAGTGCCGTGCAGATAGGGACGCCAGGCCCGCTCGAGCATCGGCAGGAACGCGCCGGAGCGGCGCTGCCAGATGCCGTACTTGTCGGCATAGGTCGTGTGCCCGGGGATCGCGGTGCGCGCCGCCTCGCCAGCGGTGAAGAAGATCATCGCGTGGCTGAGGCCGCCGGGGAAGCGCACCCCGTGGGCGATCGCGGCGGCGCGCAGCATCTGGAACTGTGCGTCGTCCCACTGGTGCATCGCCTCGTGGAAGAGGATCTCGAGACCCTCGGTGCTGCCGCGGATCGCCTCGTCGAGGCTCGAGACCACCAGCAGCCGGCCGCTGGTGGAGTAGGCGCCGGCCCAGTTGCAGTAGCCGGAGAGCTGGATCGGGTAACCGCCCTCCGGCCACGGCAGACCGTAGGCCCGGGTGACGAAGGCGAGGATCTCGGCGCCGTGTTCGGCGATCAGTGGCTGCATCGAGACGACCCAGGCGCGGTTCGCATCGCGGTGCTCCGGCCACCACAACCGCCGGTAGAGCGGCGCCGCCTGCTCGAGCGCCCGCCGCCAGGCGGGATCGAGCTCGACGCCTTCGAGGTCGCCCGCTTCGGCGGGCAGCGCGGCGAGGGCTCGCGTCGCCGCGACCAGCTCCTCGTCGAACACCGCGTCGAGCTGGCTGGCTCCGGTGGCGTAGGTCGAGACCGCCGCACGC
Organism: Acidobacteriota bacterium; assembly: GCA_003388555.1. Taxonomy (GTDB): domain Bacteria; phylum Acidobacteriota; class Thermoanaerobaculia; order Multivoradales; family Multivoraceae; genus QQVD01. The sequence goes on from QQVD01000043.1 coordinate 132,552, forward strand.
CACGCCTCCCGCTCGGCGGCGGGCAGCCCCTCGAGCCCGCGCTGCTGGTCGGCGGGGGCTTTGGCGACGGCGTCGCGCCCGCTGTCGGAAGCTCCGGATTCGGCACGGCCCAGCACGTAGAGGAAGTGGTGCAGGTTGAGCCAGAAACCATCGGTCTCGAAGCGGAAGATCGGTTCTGGAGGAGCGCTTTCGGGCGCCTGGGATCTTGCCGCCGGGACGACGAGGAAGATCGTCGTGCAGGCGACGAGCAGGGCGGAGCAGTGCCTGTCGGAAGTTCGCATCGGCTCATCCCCTTTCCAGCTGCGGGTGGGACCTGATAGTCCGAGTTGCTGCCCATGGTACGGGTCCCGTCGGGACGGCGTTGTAGCGTTCGGCCTTCGACCGCACCGCCTCGTCACCCGATCGGCTGTCCGCAGGAGGAAGCCTTGCGCCGTCCGCAGGTCTCGATCTCGGTCCGTACCGCCCTGGCTCTGACGCTCTGCGGCGTCACCCTGGCGGTGGGCGGCGCGATCCTCGCGACCACCTTCGTCGGCGCCGAGCGCACTGTGCGCTCCCTGTCGAGCCGGCTGGTGGACAACGCGGCGCGGCGCGCCGAGTTCGAGATCGAGAACTTCCTGCGGCCGCTCGACCAGCAGCTGCGCTTCACCGCCAGCTGGGCAGGCTCGGGCCTGCTGACGCCACGCGACGTCGATGCGATGCGGCGTCTGCTCGCCCCCGTTCTCGAACAAAACCCTCAGATCGCCGCGGCGGTGATCGCCGACCGTGAAGGCAACGAGCTGCGCCTGCTGCACGACGGCAGCACGTGGGGCCTGCGCCAGAGACTCGCCGATCGCCCGGGCGAGCAGGTGTGGATCCGTTGGCCCAGTGGTTCGCGGTCGACCGACCGGGCGCCGGCGCCACTCGACGAGGAGCTCGAGGCGGGGCCGGTGCCGGGGCCCGACGCGGTGCCGCGCACCTGGTTCGAGGACACCTTGGCTCTCCTGCGCAGCGACAGCGAGCGCAGCGAGCCGCCGGAGCTCTATGCCACCCAGCCGTACCGTCTGGTCGGCACGACGCGGCTCGGGGTGACTCTGGCCCTCGGCGTCTGGGGTCCCGAGACCGAGCCTCTCGTGGTGGCGTTCGACGTCCTGCTCGCCGGCATGCGCGACTTCGTCTCCCACATGACGGTGGGAGAGAACGGCTCGGTGGTGCTGCTCAGCGAGGAGGGCAGGCTGGTCGCGGCGCAGCCACGGGTGCTGCCGCCGGGCGCCACCGAGGCCGACTGGCTGTTCCGTTTTCCCGAAGAGATCGACTCGCCGCTGCTGCAGGCCGCCAGTGCGGCGTATGCGCGCAGCGGGACCGAAGATGCCGCAGGCGCCAATGGCGCGCAGCGCCGATTCCACAGTGGCGAGCGCGCCTGGTGGGGGCAGGTGCGTCCGTTCGAGCTGCAGACCGGCACCCTGCTCATCGTCGTGCTGATCCCCGAGACCGACCTGCTCGCCGAGCGCAGCGCCATCCGCCGGCGCGTGGCGCAGGTCACCGGTGTGGCGCTGCTGCTGGCGCTCGCCGCGGCGGTGGTGGTCAGCCGGCGCTTCTCGAGCCCGATCGAGACCCTGGTGCGCAACGCCGAGCGCATCCGGGTCGGTGAGCTCGACGCGGCCGAGCCGGTCGACAGCTCGCTGCGCGAGATCCGCGACCTGGCCGACGCCGGCCAGCGCATGCGGGCCGGTCTGGCCGCCCTGATGAAGGTCGAGGGGGATCTGCAGCTGGCGCGGCAGATCCAGCGCAGCACGCTGCCTTCGACGCTGCCGAAGATCTCGGGCTGGAACATCGCCGCGCTCTCCGAGCCGGCCGACGAGACCGGCGGGGACACCTACGACGTGATGGGACTGGACGAGCACGGGCACCTGGTCTCGAGCGCGGACCGCTGCACGCGTGCGGCTCTGCTGCTCGCCGACGCCACCGGTCACGGCGTGGGCCCGGCTCTCTCGGTGGCCCAGGTGCGTGGCATGGTGCGCGGAGCGGTCCGCTCCGGCGCCGACCTCGACGCGGTGGCCGAGCAGCTCAACGAACAGCTGGTGGTCGACCTGCCGCGCAACCGCTTCATCACCGCGTGGCTCGGGGTGATCGAAGCCGACCGTGGCGTCTTGCGCTACGTCAGTGCCGGGCAGGGGCCGTTGCTGGTGGTGCGCCGCGACGGCGAGACCTCGCGCCTCGCCGCCTCCTCGCCGCCGCTCGGAGTCTTCGCCGGCCGTGAGCTGCGCATGGCGCCGGAGATCGAGCTCCAGCCGGGCGATCTCTTCGTGGCGCTGACCGACGGCTACTTCGAGGCGTTCTCCCCCGAAGGCGAGGAGTTCGGGCTGGAGCGGGTCGAGGCGGTGCTGCGCGCCAACCTCGGCCGCACCGCCGAGCAGATCGTCGAGGCTCTGGAGCGGGCGGTCGAGTCCTTCGCCGCCGGCGCTCCGGCGGAGGACGACCGCACCGCGCTGGTGCTGCAGCGGACGGGTTGAAAGAGCCTCGCCAATGGTGGCACCCCCACCCTGCCCTCCCCCTGAAGGGGGAGGGTGTCGGAGTCGCGTCGCTTCGACGGTCCCTAGGGTCAGGACCCGCCGCCGAGGCGAGCTCGTCGAGCCGAGCCGCACGACGTGAGCTCGGATTTCTCCCGAGGTCAGCGTCGTAACGCCGATCGTCTGGAGGCACCTAAGGTGTGGTTGCAGCCCACCCCTCAGGTGTCTCGTGAGTGTCCAGACTCGACGCCGAGCTCGAGCCGTAGGCGAAGAGCGCCGCCGAGGCGAGCTTGTCGAGCCGAGCCGCACGACGTGAGCTCGGATTTCTCCCGAGGTCAGCGTCGTAACGCCGATCGTCTGGAGGCACCTAAGGGGTGGTCACAGACCACCCCGAGGTGTGACAGGACCAGACTCGACGCCGAGCTCGAGCCGTAGGCGAAGAGCGAGCCGCCGATCGTCTGGAGGCACCTAAGGGGTGGTCACAGACCACCCCGAGGTGTCTCCAGACTCGAACCCGTCCGCGAACAGCACGAGGAGCGTCGAGTTGAAGGCGTACACCCGGCCATGACCCTCGCCGGTGGGTCCTTTCGGATCGGAGACCAGGATTCCGGACTGCGGATCGATGCGGACCACGCGGCCGTAGTCGGCCTCCGCTTCGGGATCGATGACCAGTGCCGTGGCACGCAGGCGGGCGTACTCCGACCAGCTCCCGAAGCGGCACGAGTCACCGCTGCGTCGGAAGAGCGCGGCGTCGCCCTGTTCGTTGAGATTGAGTCGCTGCACTCTCCAGCCACCGAGCACCAGGTTCGGTCCCGCCAGGTCGATGTCGAAGCCCCAGTAGTCCTCCGACAGAGCGCCCTCCGGCACCAGCACCTGCTCCTGGAACCAGAAGTCCTCCGGGCTCACGCCGTACGCGGCGAAGCCTCCGGTGTCGGGAGTGGGAGGGATGAAGCCCTGGTTGAACGAGGTCATGCCGATCACCAGGCAGACGTCGTCGATCGCCACCGAGGCGCCGAAGGAGACGCCGGACTGCAGTGGGTTGCCGTCTTCGATCTGCTGCCTCAGGGTCCAGCCGAAGTCGCGACGAAAGACCCGCACCAGACCGTCACTGTTGTTCCAAGTGGGATCGCCGAAGGCCGCCCAGGTGCCGTGCAGGGCGACGTTTCTGCCGTGGCTCGAGGAGGGATGGGTCGTGTCCCACGAGTCGATCAGGAACCAGTCGTTTCCGACCTTCTCGTACATCCGGCTCGCGCCGCCGCCGCCCGAGGAGTAGCGCGAGATGCCGACAGCCAACACATCGATCGTGATGCCTCGGTCGCCGCCCTCGTCTCCCCAGACCGACGCGGCGAGCGCTGTGGGCTCCTGGCCTGTGCCGCTGTCGACGACCACGGTCTGCGGCGGGAAGAGTCGTTGCGCACGGATCTCCCAGGACTGAGTCGACGGCGGGTTCGCGCCCACCTGGGTGATCGCGGCGTAGAAGATCGTCAGACCGTGCACCGCGACGACGGGCGCCAGCTCTTCGGCTGTCGGCGTGAGCGTCGGGCCGGCCTGCCACGAGCCCGAAGAGAGGTTGAAGGTGAAGGTCTCGATCGTCGCGTTCTCGGGCGAGACGACCGCGGAGAAGTACCCGTCGACGTCCATGGCAGACCCGAAGCTCGCGAAGTCGGGACCCGACAGGACCTGATCCTGCGACAAGGTGTCGAAGGCGAGCGCCGGAACGGCGGAGAGAGCCGCGGCCGCCAGGGCCAGCGATCTCGCGTGGCGGAGGAGGCTGAGGCGGTGAGACATGGTGGGTCCTCCGTGATGATTGCGGTGCCCCTCGGAGTGGGGTCGCGGAGGACACGTATTGCGCGACCGCCAGCGGACAGCCGGCGGCCTAGCGACGCCGCGCAGCAAGGGATCGCAGGTGGTCCGCGTAGCCGCTCACTCGCTGCGCAGCGCCGCGACCGGATCCTGGCGCGCCGCACGCAGCGCCGGCAGCAGGCAGGCGAGCAGCGTGGCGAGGGCGAAGAGGCTAGAGGCGAGCAGCAGCACCCTCGGTTCGAGCACCGCGGTGTCGAAGAGCAGCTCGCGCAGCAGGCGTGAGATCGCCAGCACGCCCACCAGCCCGAGCCCCAGGCCGACGAAGAGCAGCCTCACTCCCTGACTCAGCAGGACGCGCCGCACGTCGCCCGGCCGCGCGCCGAGAGCGACGCGCAGGCCGAGCTCGCCGCGCCGGCTGGCGGCGGTGAAGGCGACGAGGCCGTAGAGACCGATCAGCGCGGTCGCGAGTGCCGCCCCGGCGAACAGCGCGAAGACCTGGAGACTGAGGCGTGGACTGGCCATCGACCGACTCAGATCGTCCTCGACCAGCGAGGTCTCGGGCGGCGGCAGCAGAGGGTCGGCGCGGCGCACCGCTTCGCTGAGAGCGCGTACCAGCTGATCGCCGGGCAGCGTGCCGCGGGCGACGACCGTGAGGTCGGGCCATCCCATGTGGTGCTGGTTCCAGTAGTAGGTGGGGCGGGGCTCGGTGGCGACGTCGAGATCCCGCACGTCGGCGACCACGCCGACGACCCGTGCCAGCGGCCCCTCGGGCCGGATCCAGCGCACCTGCCTGCCGATCGGATCCTCGCCCGGATAGAGGCGCTCGGCGAGCGAGGCGCTGAGGATGGTCACCAGCTCCTTCTCGTCGGCGATGAAGTCGCGGCCTCGCAGCAGCGGCATGCCGAGGGCGCGGAACGTTCCGGGACGCACCGATCGCCAGGCGATCTCGACGAACTCGGCGCGCTCCGTGGCCTCCGGGCGTGCGACGGTGTTGGCCAGCGAGGGGCCGCGGAAGGGGTGGGTGGTGGTGGCGCCGGCGGCCTCGAGGCCGGGAGTGGAACGCACCTCCTCGAGCACCCGGTCGTAGAAGAGCCTCACCTGCTCGGAGCCTTCGCCGTAGCGATCCATCGGCAAGGAGACGTCGGCTGCCACCAGTCCGTCGAGATCGATGCCGGAGGGCACCCGGCGCAGGGCCGAGAAACTGTCGAAGAGCAGCAGCGAGCTCGAGGTGAGCACCAGAGCAGCCGCCAGCTGGGCGACGACCAGGGTCGAACGCAACCTGGTCGAACGCACACCCGAACCGCTGCGCAGGCCTCCGCCGGCCCACTGCCGCGGAGCGGTTGCCGAGAGCTGCAGCGCCGGAGCGGCTCCGAAAAGCAGCGATGCAGAGATGGCGACGGCGATGGTGAAGGCGGCGCCGCGCACGTCGAGAGCCGCGTCCTCGATACGGGGCAGGGCGCCGCTTCCCAGGCTGCGCACCAGCGGCAGCGCGATCGCGGCGAGCAGCAGCCCGCCCGCGGCCCCGACGACTCCGAGGACCGAGGACTCGGCGAGCAGCTGCCTGACCAGCCGCCAGCGGCCGGCGCCGAGCGCACGGCGCATCGCCATCTCGTCGCCGCGGGTGGCGCCACGAGCCAGCAGCAGGCTGGAGACGTTGGCGCAGGCGAGCAGGAGCAGCAGCACCACGGCGACGAGCAGGGCGAGTGTCGTGGCGCGGGCCTCGGGACCCAGGGCGACCTCGGCGAGTGGACGCAGGCGGGCGTCCCAGCCGCCGACCGTTTCGGGGTACTGCTCGCCGAGGCGGGTGATCACGTCGCGCAGCTCGCGCTCGGCCGACGCGATGTCGACGCCGGGAGCGAGGCGGGCGTAGGCCGAGAGACGGTGGTCGCCGCGCTCGCGCTCGATGTCGATCGGGTAGGGAATCCAGAGGTCGGCGCTCTCGCCGAAGCGGAACTCGGGAGGTAACACGCCGAGCACCGTCCATCGCTCGGCGCCGAGTCTCACCGTGTCGCCGACGAGCCCGGGGTCGCCGCCGAAGTGGCGCTGCCACGTCTGGTGAGCCAGCACCACCGACCGCGCGTCATTGCCCGGAGGCACCTCGCCCGGCTCCCAGGTGCGGCCCCGCTCGGGGCGTACCCCGAGCAGCGCGAAGAAGTCGTCGGTGACCGGGACCGCGCGCAGACGCACCGGCTCGTCGCCGTCGAGCAGCAGGTTCTGCGACGGGAAGGCGACCGCCGCGATGCCGTCGAGGGTCGTGGTGCGGGCGCGGAAGTCGAGCAGGTTGAGATCGGAGGTCGAGAAGAGATCGCCCTCGGGCGTGATCTCCGACAGCTCGACCAGCCGGTCGAGGTGCTCGTAGGGCAACGGACGCAGCAGCACCGCGTCGACCACGGCGAAGATGGTGATCGTGGCGCCGACACCGAGCACGAGGCTGAGCAACGCCGCCGCGGTGAAGCGCGGAGAGCGCGCCAGGGTCCGTGTGCCCAGCCGCAGATCCCGTGCGAGGTCTTCGAGCGGCAAGGTGCCGCGTTGCTCGCGGGTCGCCTCGCGCACCGCGCCGAGACCGCCGAAGGCCAGAGCGGCCTGGCGCCTGGCCGCGTCGCGATCGAGGCCGCTCTCACGCATCAGCGCCTCGGTCTCCATCGCGATGTGGTGCTCGAGCTCCTCCTCGAGCTCGGAGTTGGCGCGGCGGCGGTCGAGCAGCACCCAGAGGCGGTGGCGGATCTCGTCGAGGATTCGTCGCAAGGTGGAGGCTCCTCAGGCGTGCTCGAGCACGCGGTCGACGGCGTCGGCGAGCTGGCGCCAGCTCGCGGTCTCGTGCTCGAGCTGGCGGCGGCCTGCCGGCGTGAGCTGGTAGAACTTGGCGCGCCGGTTGTTCTCCGATGTGCCCCAGCTGGCGCGCAGCCAGCCGCGGCGCTGCAACCGGTGCAGCGCCGGGTAGAGCGAGCCCTGCTGCACCAGCAGCACCTCGCGCGAGACCTGCTCGATCCGCTTCGAGATCGCCCAGCCGTGCAGCGGCTCGAGCGCCACCACCCGCAGCACCAGCAGGTCGAGAGTGCCCTGGAGCACCTCCGAGCGCTGACTCGTCGCTTCCGATCGCTCGTCGCCCATCCCCGATCCTCCCGAAGGTCGCGCCACGAGCTCTCCTGCAGACGTTCTACAGGAGTCTTCTTGTAGACGGTCTACAAGGAGGAGAGGTTTCATCGCTCCGGCGCTTCGGGCGCGAATCCGCCCGCGCCGTCCGTCTCGATACGGTGGAGGGTCTCTTGGACCGCAGAAAGAAGAAGGAGGTGGGCCGATGCCGAAACCGGTGATCTTCGTTCCGGGCTACCCGGGCAGTGAGCTACGCGAGGCGGCCAGCGGTCGCAAGGCGTTCCTGAAGCTCTCGACCTTCGTGCCGGCCCCCGACGAGGGCGACCTGCTGCGCCTGCACGGTCCCGACGATCTGCTCGCCGCCGATCCGATCGAGGCGGGCCCGCCGATCGAACGCTTCGCCAGGTTCCTGCTTTTCGACCTCGGTAAGCAGGCCAAGTCGCTGTACGACATCCTCGAAGGTCTCGGCATCGATCCGGTGAAGCTGGGCTGGGACTGGCGGCGCCCGGTCTGGGACCTGCGGGTGCAGAGCGATCTCGAGGTGGCGATCCGCCGTCTGCACCAGCAGAGTGGCCAGAGGGTCACCGTGATCGCCCACTCGACCGGCGGATTGGTGGTGCGCTACCTGCTCGAGATGAAGCCGGAGCTGGTCGACCGGATCGAGCGTCTCGTCTGCTTCGGAGTGCCGTGGGCCGGGGTGCTCAAGAGCCTGCGCTTCCTCGCCGGAGTCGACCCCTTCGTCACCGTGCCGGCGGCGCGCGCCCAGGCGCTGATCGCCACCACCTGGGCGGCGTTCGATCTGCTGCCGCCGGATCCGACGCGCACCGACATGACGGACGCCGCCGGCAACCCGCTCGATCTCGTGATCGACGGCAGCGGCCGACAGGTCAGCCCGCTGATCAAGCGCGGCTGGTTTCCGGCGCATCTCGCCGCGGCGATGAGGCCTCGCGCGGTGGCGGCAGATCGCGAGCTGGGGGTGCGCACGCCGGCGTTGCAGCTCGGCACCAGGAGGCTCGAGGTGACCAACGTGGTCGGCTGGGGCTCGAGCACCGCCGTGCAGGCGACGATCAGCGGCAGCGGCGCAGGTCAGACCATCTCGGGCTGGCGCATCGGAGCCGACGTGCTCGACGGTGGCGACGGCACCGTGCCGTACCGCTCGGCGAGCTGGCTGCGCGGCGCCGACGTCACCACCTACCACCTGCCGGTCGGTTTCCACTCCGGCGCCACACAGCGCAAACACTCGAGTCTCTGGCGCAATCCGGGCGGCCGCAACCTGCTCCACCACCTGCTCGGCGGAGAGGCGCTGACGCCCTTCGTCTACACGGCGGTCGACGAGGACGACTTCGGTGATCTGGGCGCCGACCGGGTGCGGGTCCGCATCTCGGCTCTCCGCGACGACGGCGCGCCGATACCGCAGCTGAGCTTGCGGTCGACCGACCTCGTCGGCCAGCAACTCGAGCTCGAGCTGCAGAGCACCGACGGCCGACACATCGTGCGGGTGCCGCGTGCCGCGATGCGCATCGTGCACCAGCAGATGTTCCGTCGCTTCACCCTGCGGCTGTCGTGGGACGGAGGCTCGGTCGACCGGGTGCTGATCGTGCGCAACGCGTAGTCCCGACGGGCGACCCTGGTCTACGTCCTCGCCGCGGCGACCGCCTTGCGCAGCGCGAGGAACTCGCCGATGTTCTCCATCGTCAGCAGGCCGACCAGGCGGTCGTGGTCGACCACCGGGAAGGAGCGCTGGGGGGTGGAGGCGAGCAGCTCGAAGACGGTGGAGACCATGTCGCGCCGGTCGACGGTCACGCAGCCGGCCAGGGTCAGCTCGCCGATCGGGCCGTCGACGCGGCCGGCGCGCAGGGCGTCGATCAGGTCGGCCTGGGTGAGCAGGCAGGCGCGACCGTCGTCGTAGAGCACCGGGAAGTCCTTCTGCGAGCCGGCGATGGTGAGCTCGGCGGCACGCGAGAGCGGCTCGCTGGGGCGCAGGACGTGGAACTCGGTGAGCATCACGTCGCCGATCGAGACGTCGCGCAGCGCCTCGCTGACCTGCAGGTGACTGGACTCGGAGCTGGCGCCGATCCAGACGAAGAAGGCGATGAAGATGAGGAAGGGATTGACCAGCAGGCCGACGAAGCCGAACACCAGGGCGAGGGCCTGGCCGAGGCCGGCGGCGATGCGGGTGGCGCGCAGCCGATCGAGGCGCATCGCCAGCACCGCGCGCAGCACCCGGCCGCCGTCCATCGGAAAAGCCGGGATCATGTTGAAGACCACCAGGAAGACGTTGAGCACCGCGAGGCGCTGCAGGAAGTGGCTGTCGACGATGTTCAGCTCGCTGGTCGGGATCCACTGGCCGGCGAAGAGCAGGAAGAAGACGAGGCCGAGCGCGATCACCACGTTGACGGCCGGGCCGGCGAGCGCCACCACCAGCTCCTGCACCGGCTTGTCGGGCATGCGCTCGAGCCGCGCCACGCCGCCGATCGGCAGCAGCGTGATGTCGCGCGTCTGGATGCCGTAGCGGCGCGCCGCCAGAGCGTGGCCGTACTCGTGCAGCACCACACAGAGGAAGATGGCGAGCACGAAGAGCAGCCCGTCCGCCATCTGGGCGAGACCCTGGCCGCGGTACTGCAGGGCGACCCAGAGCAGGATGAGGAAGAAGGTGGCGTGCACCCGCACCTCGATGCCGAGGAGGCGGGCGAGGCGGAACGACCAGCGCATCGGGGGTCCTCGTTCAGTGGCGCGACGTGACGGCTGAAGTGCCGACGTCGCCTCAGGGTTCGGTGGCGGCGGGCGGGCGGATGGTCCCAGGCCGGAAGAGGATGCTGCAGCAGGTGAGCCCCGCCTCGGCCTTGGCGAGCTCGTCGGCGACCACCGTGTCGACCCGCAGGCCGTGGGCGCGCAGACGCTCGGCGGTGCGCGGAGCCGCGGCGGAGACCAGCACTTGGCCACCGATCTCGAGCGCGTTCGCTGCTCCCGGCTCGGCGGCGTCGGTCTCGAGCACCTCGAAGCCTCGGCTCCGGAACGGCTCGGCCTCGATGAGCCGTGGGTCGAGCAGGAGCGTGTCCTCGCCGACGCAGGTCACCGCGGTCTTGAGGTGCAGACAGCGTGACAGCTCGACCGCCTCCACCGAGTACTGCCACGGCGCCACCGCGTCGGCGAGCTGACGCAGCCCGTCGACGTTGGTGCGCCCGCCGACGCCGACGAAGAGCCGCCGGCCGCAGTGCAGCACGTCGCCGCCGTCGAGCGTGCCCGGCGCCGCGATGTGCGACAGCGGTCGGTGCCCGGTCAGCGCCGCCTCCACGGCAGCCACCTCGGGGCGCCTCGAGGCGACGCCCGGCCGGGTCAGCACCGCCACCTCGTCGAGCACCACGGCGCAGTCCTCGACGAACACCGCGTCGGGCAGCTCGTCGGCGGTGGGCAGGGCCACGACGTCGCAGCCGAGACGCCGCAGGCGCTCTTCGTAGACCCGGTGCTGGAAGCGGGCGCGCTCGACGTCGATCGGGCGGCGCTCGAGGTGGGTCAGCTCGCAGCGGCCGATGCTGGCGCTCACCGGCCGCGTCAGGGCGACCAGGCGCGCCGCGGGCCGGGGGGCAGGGTCGGCGGACATGTGCGGAGTCTAAGCCCCGCCGGCCGGGAACGAGAGCGCCGCGGTCGGCTCGAGGCCGATGCCGCGGCGCCGGGAGTCGCCAGAGAAGAGAGAGGTCGAGCGAGGCGAGCGCTGCGTCGACTCAGTCTTCGCCGTCGTCTGGGCAGAGGTCTTCCGGGCTCCACACGCAGAGCGCTTCACGTAGCGCCTCGACGTCGTCGATGCCGCAGGCCGGATCGTCGAGCACCTCGAGCGAGTCTCCGACGCAGGTGACCTCCTCGCGTTCGCCGGTCGGCTCGCCGTCCTCGAACTTGGTCGCCAGAACGAAGCCGGTGCCTGGCAGGTAGTACTTGTTCTCGCTCTCCCCCGGATCGTGGGGGTTCGCCTCGAAGGTGCGCAGGCAGCCGCCGGCGCACGGTGCGAAGGCGACGTCGCCGCCCTCGGCCGCCGACGGCGTCGCGGCGAGATCGAGGTACTCGACGTAGTCCTCCGCCTCGTCGCTGGCCATCTCCTGGCGGTCCCCTTCGCCCGGCACCGGGAACCTGCGCACCAGGACGCCGGCGAGAGCGAAATCGCTGTCGTGGGCGAACGAGCCGTCGGTGTTGTCGATCAGGCCGTCCTCGATCTCGTAGGTGTTCTCGCCGCAGTAGTAGACGTCGCCATCGATGTGCTGGGCGTACCAGTCCTGTGTGACCTCGATCGGCTCGTAGGAGACCTCGCCGTCCTCGATCTCGACCTCGAAGACGAGATCGCGCACGACGCGGCAGGGCAGACCCCCGACGTCGCGCACCTCGTCGGTGTTGGTGACCACGGTGACCTCGCCATCGGCCAGGATCACGTGGGTGTGACCGGCGTCGAGCGGCCAGTAGGGGTTCGGCTCCACGCTGTCGCCGATGTCTTCGGGGTCGACGAAGTCGTCCGCCTCGATCTCCGGCGTGAAGCGCGCTTCGCCGACCAGCTCGCAGATCTCCATGCGGGCGTCGAAGACCTCCTCGCACTCGTTGCGGCGTTCGTCGCGCTCGAAGCGGACCTCGTCGCGGCAGTCGCGCTGGTCTTCCGAGGCGACCACGTAGGCGCAGTTCGCCAGTCCGACCAGATAGTCGTCGCGGCGGTCGTTGTTGCACGCCAGCCGCATGAGCTGGGCGTGGGCGCTGCAGGCGCCGGCTCCGGCCGGCAACGCGGCGTCGACCAGGTCGAGGCCGGGCAGGTCCTGGCCGAGCGCCGGAGTCAGAGCGAGCAGGCCGGTCAGCGTCGACGCCGAGAGCAGGCGCGCAAAGAGCGATCTCGAGGGCTTCGTGGACATCTCTTGGTCCTCCGTGCTGCGGTTCGTCGGAACCGCGGAGTAGGTGATCGGGCGCCCTTGGGTTGGTGATCTTCTGCCGGCGCCCGATGAGATGCCGCTCGCCCCGTTTTCCTTCGCTCCTCTGTGAGCTCGAGTGAGATCGCGCTACTCGAACAGCTCCGAAGGCTCGACCTCCGGCGGCACCGCCAGGGTGACGAAGACGGAGGCCATCTCGTCGGAGGTCTGGCGGCCCCACGGCACGTCGCGACTGGGGTCGGGGTTGTGGGGGTTCTGCTCCGAGTTGTCCCAGCTGAGCTCGTAGCGGATCGTGTCGCCAGCCTGCAGCGCGAGCGGCTCGGCGAGCTCGTAGGTGATCTGCCAGTTGAAGTCGTAGCGCGGCACCTTGAGCAGGGCCCGCGGGGCAGAAGCCTCCGCCGGCTCGAGGTACACCTCCGCCGAGCGCCCACGCGAGTGCATGTGGGGCGTCAGCGCCAGCAGTCGCGCCTCCTGGGCGAGGGTCGCTCGCGTGGTGACCCGGTGGCTTGCCTCGCCCGCCGGGATCCAGATCGAGAAGTTGTCGAGGAACATCGAGACGACCCGCTGTCGGGGGGCCGCGTCGGCGAACCAGAGGCCGACGCGGCTGCGGTCGTGGACCGCGGTCCCGGACGGTGTGTAGTGCAGGTTGAGCACCAGATCGGCGCCGGCGGGCAGGAGGCGCGCATGGCCGTCGGGCAGCTCCTGCGGCACGCCGCCTGGCAGGAACGAGGTGAGGAACTCGATGTCGTCGCCGTCGATGCCGGCATCGGTGCGCGGCCGGGGGCGCTCGGTGATCGGCGAGCCGGGCAGGAAGCTGAGCTCACCGGGCTCGAGAGCCGCGAAGTCCTCGTCCTCGGGGCAGCCCGCCGAGCAGGCCAGCACGTCGATGTGGTGCACCACCTCGCGGGCCCCCGGCTGCACCTCGATGGCGCGGATCCACCGCGGCTCGGCCAGCCCGCTGGGCAGCCGCACGTAGACGTAGTCGACGACGCCCTCGGCGGGCACCGGGAACGCCTCGGGCATCTCGACCACCAGGTCCGGCGTGCCGAGACGCCAGCGGTCGTCGGGCGGTGCCGGAGGCACGGTGACGGAGGCAGAGTCGGGGCCTTCGCCGCGCGGAGCGCCGGCGCGCGCCCATTCGACGAGCCGATCGATCTCCGACGGCTCCAGCCGGGCGTCGTTGCGGAAGCTGCCGACCTCGGGATCGGCGAACCACGGCGGCATCTCGCGCGCCGCCACCTTGCGCGCGATGGCGCGTGCCCAGGGCCTCACCTCTTCGTAGCTGCCGAGGGTCATCGGCGCGATGTCGCCGGGTTGGTGGCAGCTGGCGCAGTGCCTGGCGAGGATCGGAGCGATGTCGCCGTAGTCCGGGGTCTCGAGCGCCGCAACGGGCAGGGCGGCGTACAGCGAGCCGACGATCGCGACGGCGAGGGTACGGATTCTCCTGGTCTTCTCGGAGGACCGGGGGAAGGTCCTCGACACGGGGGCCTGATGCATCTTCGATCCTCCGGGACTGTGGGCGGCGCGACGCCTCCAACCTCTCCAACGCGTCACGGCGGGCCGGCGCACGTGTCCTTTACACTCTCCTGCCAACACCAGGAGACGGGAGATGAACCAGGACGCGGCCACCCGATCGCCCGCCGAGACCGAAAAGACTCTGCCCGCCTGGAGCTATGTGCCGGCGGACACGTCGCAGCCGATCCTCGACACCACGGTCGGCGGTGTGCTCCGCGACGCCGCGCGGCGCTTCCCCGACAATACGGCGCTGGTGGAGGGCGTGCCCGACGCGGCGGCGCGGCGGCGCTGGACGTACACCGAGCTGCTCGCCGACTCGGAGCGGGTCGCCAGGGCGCTCGCGACGCGCTTCGCCAAGGGGGAGAGGGTGGCGGTCTGGGCGCCCAACATCCCCGAGTGGGTTCTGCTCGAGTTCGGCGCCGGCCTCGCTGGGATCGTGCTGGTGACCGTGAACCCGGCCTACCAGCCCAAGGAGCTGCGCTACGTGCTCGAGCAGTCGCGCGCCGCCGGCCTCTTCTACCTGCCGGAGTTCCGCGGCAACCCGATGCAGCGCTCGGTCGAGGCCGTGCGCGGCGACCTGCCCGAGCTGCGCGAAGTGATCTCCTTCGCCGACTGGGAGGCGTTCCTGGCCTCCGCCGCGGAGGACACCGAGCTGCCCGAGGTGTCGCCCGACGATCCGGTGCAGATCCAGTACACCAGCGGCACCACCGGCTTCCCCAAGGGGGCGCTGCTGCACCACCGCGGCATCACCAACAACGCCCGCCTGTGCAGCGGCCGGCTCGACGTGCAGCCGGGCGACGTCTACGTCAACCCGATGCCGCTCTTCCACACCGGCGGCTGCGTGCTCGGCGTGCTCGGGCCGACCCAGTACGGCGCCACCCACGTGTGCATGATCCAGTTCGATCCCGGGCTGATGCTCGACCTGCTCGAGAGCGAAGGCGGCACCCACATGCTCGGGGTGCCGACGATGCTGATCGCCTGCATGGAGCATCCCACCTTCGGCCAGCGCAGGCTCGACGCACTGCGCGGCGTCTGCTCGGGCGGCGCCACGGTGCCGGCCGAGCTGGTGCGACGCATCGAGTCACAGCTCGGCGTCTGGTTCTCGATCGTCTACGGCCAGACCGAGTCGTCGCCGGCGATCACCCTGATGCGCCCGGACGACTCGGACGAGGACAAGGCGAACACCCTCGGGCCGGCGCTGCCGCAGACCGAGATGAAGGTGATCGATCCGACCACCGGCGCGATCGTCCGCACCGGAGAGCAGGGTGAGCTGTGCACCCGCGGCTACCTGGTGATGCTCGAGTACTTCGAGATGCCGGAGCGGACCGCCGAGACGATCGACGAGGACGGCTGGCTGCACACCGGAGACCTGGTGACCATGGACTCGCGCGGCTACACGGTGATCACCGGACGGCTCAAGGACATGATCATCCGCGGCGGCGAGAACATCTATCCGCGCGAGATCGAGGAGGTGCTCTTCCAGCACCCCAAGGTCGCCGACGTCGCGGTGGTCGGCCTGCCCGATCCGAAGTGGGGCGAGATCGTCGCCGCCTTCGTGCGCGATGCCGACCCCGAGTCCCCGGCCGACGACCTCGAGCTGCACGACTACCTGCGGGCACACCTGGCGCCGACCAAGACCCCGAAGCTCTGGTACCACGTGCGCGAGTTCCCGCTCACCGGCTCCGGCAAGGTGAAGAAGTTCGCCCTGCGCGAGATGTGGGAGAAGGGCGAGCTGGACGCATAGCCTCTTACGGAACGGCCTGTGACCACGCCGAGGTGTCTCCAGACTCCACGCCGAGCGCGAGCCGTCAGGCGCGGTGCGAGCCGCGGATCGTCTGGAGGCCCCTAAGGGGTGGTCTGTGACCACGCCGAGGTGTCTCCAGACTCCACGCCGTCGGTGAACAAGAAGTCGCTCGGCACGAAGGCGAAGTCATCGGCCAGGAAGACGGCGCCGGCGGTTCCCTGCCCCGGGTTCAGGGCGACGAAGATGGCGACGCTCTGAGCTCCATCGGGGGGGAAGGCGGCGACGGCGAACGGCACGAAGAGACCGCTGGCGAAGGTCTCCCAGGCGTTGAGCTGGGTGTTGCTGGCGATGAGCCCCGGTCCGCTCAGCAGGTTGCCTGCGCAAGCGGTGTCGTCGAAGAAGAGAAACGAGAGGATGGTGTTGTCGAGTGCCGTCTCGGCCTTCATCCGCACCAACGGCAGGTAGGCGACCGAGGCCTGATGGTCGGCGAGCAGCACGCACTGCGACAGGAAGGCCGAGCCGTCGCCGGCGACGACGGCGCGCGCGGCGCCGGGCGGCGTGCTGAGGCCGTCGGCGACCCGCGTCCAGGTGCCGCTGTTCTGCGTCCAGCCGGCCAGGTTGGTGGTGAAATGACCGTTGCTGATCAGGCTGCGGTCGAGGCGCACGGCGTCGAATCGGGTCTGTTCGCCACCGGCGCCGTTGGTGATGGCGAGGCGTACCCGGGCGCTGGCGGCGCCGCCGGCCGGCACGCCGATGGTGGTGTAGGTGAGGTTCCACTGCGCCGCGTCGGGGGTCTGGTACGGATCGCTCGCTGCCGCGAGCAGCGATCCACCGCAGGCGGCGGCGGAGAAGAGCTCGATCTCGACCTCGGAGAGGGAGCTGTGTCCGACGGTGATCACCCAAGCGCGCAGGGCGAGGTCGCTGCCCCCGGGAACTGAGGAGACGTCGACGCACTGGGTGAGCGCGGCGGTTCCGGCTCCCGCCGACGTCGTGCCGGCGGTGCCACCGGGGCCCGGGATGCCGTCACCGAGGTTGTGCACCCAGGCGCCGCTCTCCTGCGTCCATGAGGTGAGCTGGGCGGAGAAGTCGGGGTTGCGCAGCAGCGTCGCATCGCCGGGGACGGCGGCGAGCTGGAGCAGGGTACAGGCGAGGACGGGGAGGAGCAGGCGTCGCATCGGGTCTCCTTGGGCTTCGGAAATCCAGGGTGCCCGGGGTGGTCGGTCCGGCTCTCACCTCTAGAGGCGCAAGGAGGCGGTGCGGGGGACAGGAGTCAGGCCATCTGTCGACTCGCGGCGTCCATGCTCCGGCGCACCGAGCCGAGCTTCTCGGCGGAGCGGTGGAACTGGAAGCCGGCACGGCTCGTGCGGTTGCCCAGGATCCGTGCCAGGGTGCCCTCGAGGGTCGCGGCGTCGTCGTCGAAGTCTCCGTGATGGGAGGCGCGGGACGCGGCCGGTGTGCCCTGGGTGGCGCTGTTGGGCGCCAGCACGTGCTCGTGCGGAGTGCCGCGTGCGAACAGGGCACGCAGTCGCAGCACCTTCTCCGCCGCGGCACGGGCCTCCGCGTCGCCCTCGGCCTTCTTGGCGATCTTCAACGCCTTCTCGGCGGCGGCTCCGCCGATGAACGTGTCCATGCCGAGGATCGCCTCGCCGTGTGGCCGCAGCAGCGGGATGCGGAAGCGCTCCTCGAACGCGTTGGAGACCAGGTAGAGCAGCGACTTGTTGTAGACGTGGGCGCAGTGGTCGTCCTGCTCGGCCTGGTCGGAGAGGGTGTAGAGCGCGAACCTCTCGATGGCGCCGTTCTCGATCGCCGGGCAGTAGGTGTCGAGGAAGAGGTCGACGGTGATCGCCGGCGCCCACAGGGTGCAGGAGGCGATCCGCAGACCACTGCCGGCGCGTCGCTTCATCGGCCCCTCGCTGATCTTCCCCTGACTGGTCAGCAGCTGCACCAGGGGCGCGAGGAAGATCGAGCCGGCGCTGTGCGCCGCGAGATGGATCTCGAGCTCATCGCGCTCCTCGAGCAGGCGCTCGAGGTGACGCAGGACGACTCGGGCTGCGCCCCTGTCGTTGCTGGTGGCGGCCAGCCCGTTCTCCTTCATCTCGTCCCACTGCATCTTGCCGGTGAGGGCCCGAGCGAGCGGCTCGAGGGCGTCGTCGGCGCGGTCGAGCAGGAAGTCCTTGGCGCTGTCGAGCGGTCCCTCGGGACGCCGCCGACGGCTGGCATCGCGCAGGATGTTGCCCAGGGTCGACCAGAAGTCGGTCTTCCAGACGAAGGCGAGCGGGTAGACGCCGCTCTGCAGCATCGTCGCGCGGTGGTCGGCGACCCGCTGGATCGCCGGCTTTTCGGCGACGAGTCCACCGTGCGCGTAGAGCAGCAACTTGGAGACGCCGTGCTCGTCGATCGCGCGCGGGATGTCCTCCTCGAAGACGCGCCGCACGTCGCTCTCGCTCGAGCCCAGGAAGCCGCTCTCACGCAGGGCGCCGTCGTTGCCGACGCTGACCACGTGCGGGCGCACCTCGCCGAAGGTGTAGGCCTCGGACTTGGCGGCGGTCGGCGCCAGGGCGGTAGAGGTCGAGCGCGGCTCGAGCAGACGGACCGGCGCCCCGAGGCGAGCCACCCAGACGTCGAGCGAATTCTCCAGCCAGTCGTCGTAGGTGATGTGGCCGAAGCCCCGGTCACCCCACTCCGGGCCCCACGAGTTCTGGAAGTACAGGCCGTCGGCGTCGTAGCCGACCAGGGCCACGGCGTGGGCGCCGAGCTGCACCTCGCTCGGCGGGATGCGGCCGGTCGCCTCGGCCTCGGCGCTGATCCATCCCGTGTGCACGCGGGTGGTGGCCAGCAGCACGCCGACCTCGGTGATCGCGGCGTGCAGCGCCACCAGATCCTTGTGGTGCACCCTGAGGTAGGCCCCGAGAGGTCGCTTCAGCGCATCGTCGGCGCGTTCGTTGCTCAGCTCCCAGCTTCGCTCTCCAGCGACGTACGGCGCCAGGTCGCGTGAGCAGACACCGTGCTTGTGCCACCCCTTCATCACGCCGCGGGCGCTCGACCCGGAGTACTCCTCACCAGGCCATTCGTCGTAGCGCTTTGCCATCTGGTAGAGCATGCGCGCCGACACCTCGCAGGTGTCGGGCACCACCTTGCGCCGGCGCAACAGCGCGTTGGCGACCGTCGCGAGTGCGAAGCCGGTGCAGGCTCCCTCCCTCTCCTGGTCGAGCACCGGCACGCCCCACGACGCCCAGCCGTCCTCTTCGTCGATCAGTCGGTGCACCGGCACCTCGACCAGCGTCGGCTCGAACAGCCGGTCGCGGAAGTCGGCCGGATCGGGGAGGACGTCGAACCTTCGCTCTTCATCCGCCATCGCTGCGCCTCAGACCGGATCGACGCTGAGTCGGAGGTCGTACTCGCCGGTGCCTCTCGGGTGCCAGTGGCGGATCCTGACCAGGTATCCACCCGCCGGCAGCAGGCGCCCGATGCGCGCATTCAGGCCGGTGCCGCTGTCGTCGTCGAAGGCCGCCAGGCGTGTCTCGTCGTCGGGGCCGAAGACCGACATCACGACGTCGGTGCCGCCACTCGTCTCGAGCAGGATCTGGCTGGTCTCCTGGAGGCTGAAGCGGAACTCGTCCTCTTCGCCGTGCTCGCCGATCTCGGCGCTCACCGGCGTGCCCGGCGCGAGCTCCTGCTGCTGAGGCCCGGCGCCGGGATACACCACGGCGATGAACTCGCGGTCGCGCTGCGACAGGTCGCGGTTCCAGTCGACGGCGAAGTCGCCGATGGTGAGGGCGTTGGAGACCGGGTAGTGCATGATCGAGTCGGGGTCGTACTCCGACGCGTTCGTCTGGTCGGCGCTGTAGCGCCGCAGCACCTGCTGGTCGACCTCGGACGGGGTCCAGCCCTGGGTCAGGCGGTAGTACTCGTAGACCTTCGGCAGGTCCCACGGGATGCCGGCCTGGGGATGGGCGTGCTCGTGCACGGCGGCGAGGGCGTGGCCGAACTCGTGCAGCACGACGCGGCGGTACTCGTCGTCGCTGCTGTTGGGGCGCAGCCAGCCGTAGTTCATCGTCGGCTCGGCATCCGGGAAGACCAGCGCGTCGGTGCCGAGGTACGACCACGAGCCGGAGTTGCCGAAGGCGATGCGGATCTCGGCGTCGTCGTTCTCGCCGACGAAGTCGAGGGTCAGATTGGCGTGCTCCTCCCAGCGTCTGGCGAAGGGCACGATGCGATCGCGCACGGTGGCGTCGCCACCCTGGAACTTGACCCTCAGCACCCTGCCCGGCACCCAGCGCTTGCCGGTCAGGATCGCCATCTCGGCGGGGCCGATCATGCCTGGCGCCACCGCCGGGCCGAGGGTGCGCATGGGCGCGTTGCGTGGGTTCTCCTCGATCGCCGCCCGTGCGGCTTGGATGAACAGCTCGTCCGGCACCGGCTTGATCGTGCAGGCCTGCACCTGGTCCCTGAGATCGGGCATCGCGCGTCCTCCTTGCGGTCGTCGGACCTTCGTCGTCGGCTTCGCTTCGTTTCAACGAGCTCCGAGAGCTCAGACGGACGGCCGACGCCGATTCCGGCGCACGGAGCGAGAAAGCGAGCGACCCTCGTCGACGTAGGACGAACCCCCACAGCGGTCGAGGCGGAAGACCGATTGGTAGCGGCCCACGGGCAGTGCAGTCTGGGCGCCCACGCCAGTCGGAGCGCACCGCTGGTCGTCCCGCGAGACCTCCCGCCAGGCGATCCCGTGTAGGCTGGACGGCACGCTCTTTGTGCCTCGACCTGCTCAGACGGCGGGTCGGGTGCTGTCGTGGCGCCTCGGCCGCGCCCGCCTGGAGGTTCCTGATGCTCCGCTTCTCCTCGCCCTTGACCGCCTCGGTTCTCTGTCTGGCACTGCTCGTCTCGAGCGGTCCGGCCGCTCACGCTGGTGAGCCGACCCCGGGCGTCGTCGGCGCCGCGAAGTCGGCCGAGCGCTCTGGCCGCATCGTGACCTTCGATGTGGTGCTCGAGCACCTGGGCGGTTCCGCCAGCACGACGCTCGGCCTGACCGACGACCTCGATGTCGTCTTCGGCGAAGGGAACTACTCGCTCCTCGGTCCGCCGACGCTGTTCGACGATCCCGGGACGATCGTGCTCAACGCCGGGTTCGACGGCTCCAGCGACATCCAGATCATCGCCTCGGGCTCGCTCGCGGTCGGTGAGACCGCCGGTATCCGCTTCTCGGTCGAGATCACGTCGGTGAGCAATCAGGGCTTCGGTCCCGGCATCTACTACAACCAGGCCACGGTGCAGAGCGACTCCGGGTCCGACCTCTCCGACAGCGGAACGGATCCGGATGCGAACGGCAACGGCGACCCCGGCGATTCGGGTGAGGACGACCCGACGCTGGTCGATCTCACCGCCAGTCCGCGGATCGGCGTCGCCAAGGCGGCGACGCTGGCGGGCACCGAGGTGACGCTCGACTTCTACCTCGAGAACTTCGGCAACCGCTTTCTGCTCGACATCGAGCTAGCAGACGACCTCGATCAGGTGTTCGGCGCCGGCAACTACGTCGTCCTCTCGCCGCCGGCCCTGGTCGACGATCCCGGCACGATCGTCGTCAACGCCGGCTTCGACGGCAGTGCCGACAAGGCCCTGATCTCGAGCGGATCTCTCGCGATCGCCGACACCGCCCGCATCCGCGTCGTCGTCGACGTCACCGACGTGACCGATCAGGGCCTCGGCCTCGGCGTCTACTCGAACCAGGTGCAGGCGAACGCGCGCGGTCCGGCCGGCACGTTGACCAGCGACCTCTCGGATGCCGGCACCGAGCCCGATGCGAACGGCGACGGCGATCCCGAGGACCCGGGCGAGAACGACCCGACGATCTTCGTGATCGGTGAACAGCCGGTCCTGGGTGTCGCGAAGGACGTCACCGTGGTCGCCAGCACGGTCACGGTCGACCTCTACCTCGAAAACCTCGGCAACACGGCGCTCCAGGAGCTCTCGCTGGTCGACGACCTCGACGCGGTGTTCGGTGCCGGCAACTACTCGCTGACCGGCGCGCCAACGCTGGTCGACGACCCCGGCACGGTCGTCCTGAATCCTGGCTTCAACGGCTCGTCCGACCCTCAGCTGCTGGTGCCGGCCAGCTCGACCCTGGCGCTCGGCGACACGGCGCAGGTGCGCTTCACCGTCCGCGTGGTGCGCCGCACCGACCTCGGATTGGGAGCCGGCAACTACGTCAACCAGGCTCTGGCGGGAGCGCGGTCGGCGGCCGGCGCGGTGACGTCGGATCTCTCGGACGACGGCACCGATCCCGATCCCGACGGTGACGGCGATCCGGGCGAGCCTGGCGAGAACGACCCGACCGGCTTCACCATCGCCGAGATCCCGGTGCTCGGCGTCGCCAAGGAGGTCGAGGTGTTCGCGTTCACCGGCGCCTTCATCGACGTCGGCGGGGTGAACCAGCTCGGCACTGGGCCGCGCGTCCGCATGACGCTCTACCTCGAGAATCTCGGCAACGTACCGCTCTCCGACCTGAGCCTGGTCGACGCGCTCGACCCGGTGTTCGGCGCCGGCAACTACGGCACGTTCGCGTCAGCCACCAACCCGACGGTGCTCTACGACGACGGCGGACTCAACGTCGACACGAACTACAACGGGTCGACCGACACGAACCTGCTGGCCCCCGGCAGCACGCTGGGTGCGGGCGAGATCGCGGCGCTGCAGGTCGAGCTGCTGGTGACCAACGTCACCGACCAGGGGTTCGGTCTGGGCGTCTACCGCAACCAGGCCACGGGGTCGGGACAGGGACCGTCGGGCGGCATGACCAGCGACCTCTCCGACGCCGGGGACGACGCCGACAGCGACGACGACGGCGATCCCGGCGGAGCGGGCGAGGACGACCCCACCGAGTTCTCCGTGGGGGCGCTGGTCGGCGCCGCCAAGAACGCCACCGTGAACGCCAACGTCGTCACCTTCGATCTCTACCTCGAGAGTTTCGCGCAGCAGACGGCGACCGCGCTCTCGCTCACCGACGATCTCGACAGCGTCTTCGGTGAAGGCAACTACGCCATCACCTCGCCGCCGACACTGGTCGACGACCCAGGCTCGTTGGTCCTCAATCCCTCCTACGACGGCTCGGGCGACGGCGAGCTGCTGGCGCCCGGCAGCGCGCTGGCGGCCGGCGACACGGCACAGATCAGCTTCGACGTCACCGTGCTGCAGCTGGTCAACGCCGGTCTCGACCCGAACGGCGGCCTCGGTCTCTACTCGAACCAGGCCGTGCTGCAGGGCTCGATCAACGGCCAGACGGTCTTCGACGCCTCCGAATCGGGCACCGATCCGGACCCCGACGGCAACGGCGACCCGACGGAGCCCGACGAGAACGATGCGACGAGCTTCACCGTGAGCAGCGACGCGGTCGTCGGCGTCGCCAAGGACGTCGCGGTGGCGGGCGAGCAGGTGACGGTCGACCTGTACCTCAAGAACTTCGGCAGCGCCACCAGCACCGATCTGTCGCTGGTCGACGATCTCGACCAGGTGTTCGGTGCCGGCAACTACCTGGTCACCGGCGCTCCGTCGCTGATCGTCGACCCCGGCACCCTGGTCCTCAACGGCGCCTACGACGGATCGGCCGGCTCCGGTGATCCCGAGATCCTCGCCGCGGGGAGCAGCCTCGCCGGCGGAGCGACCGCGCAGATCCAGTTCGTCGTCGACGTCACCGAAGTGACCGACCAGGGCATCGGCTTCGGCCTCTACGCCAATCAGGCGACGGTGGTCGGGGTCGATCCGAACGGCATGCAGGTCCGCGACCTCTCGGACTTCGGCAGCGATCCCGACGCCGACGGCGACGGCGATCCCTCCGACCCCGGCCTGGCCGATCCACCGGTGCCCGGCAACGACGATCCGACGCCGATCGTGCTCAGCGACGCGGCGCTCGGCGCTGCCCTGCACTCGTACGTGAGCGGCAGTCAGATCACCTTCGACTACGTCGTCGAGAATCTCGGCGAAGTGGCGGTGAGCAGTATCTCGGTGACCCAGAACCTCTTCACGGAGTTCGGCTTCGGCAACTACAGCGTGGTGCAGCAGCCGGCGGTGCTCGAAGGGCCGTCGGGCTTCGCGCCCGTCGCCGCCTTCGACGGCACCTTCGCCCAGACGCTGCTCGTCGGGCAGAGTCTGCCTGCCGGAGCGCGGGCCCGGGTGCGCTTCGTGATCAACGTCGACACGGTGACGATGGGCGGTTCCTACTCGACGCAGTTCACCGTCAACGGCACCGATCCGCTCGGCAATCCGCTCACCGATCTGTCCGACAGCGGAACGGTCTCGGACCCCGACGGCGACGGCAACCCGAACGAGGTGGGGGAGAACGACGAGACGCTGTCGATCCTCGGCGAGGAGTCGGCGCTCGGCGTCGCCAAGGACGTCTCGGTCGACGACAACGAGGCGACGATCGACCTCTACCTCGAGAACCTCGGCAACGTGGTCCTCAGCGATCTGTCGCTGGTCGAGGACCTCGACGCGGTGTTCGGTGCCGGCAACTACACGCTCTCGGGCGCGCCGTCGTTCATCGACGACCCGGGCACCATCAACCTCGAGGGCGGCTTCGACGGCTCCGGCACGACGGCGGTGATCGCCGCCGGCAGCACCCTCGCCATCGGCGACACGGCGCAGATCCGCCTGGTCGTCCAGGTCACGACGCTGACCGACCGCGGCCTCGGCCTCGGCACCTACACCAACCAGGTGCTCGCCGGCGGTGTGGGGCCCAGCGGGACCGTGGCGCAGGACTTCTCCGACGACGGCACCGATCCCGATCCCAACGGCAACGGCAACCCGTCGGACGCCGGCGAAGGCGACGCCTCGATCTTCACCATCAGCGCGCCGCAGATCGCGGTGGCGAAGCGGGCCTCGGTCACCGGTCGCACGGTGACGCTGGACTACTTCCTCGCCAACCTCGGCGTCGGCGAGCTGGTCGACATCAGCCTCGTCGAGGACCTCGACGCCGTGTTCGGGCCAGTCAACTACGTGCTGCTCTCCGGTCCGGAGATGGTCTCGACGCCGCGCAACCTGGTGCTCAACGAGGGCTTCGACGGCAGCACCGACACCGACCTCCTCGATCCCGCCTCGACGCAGGCTGCCGCCGGCAGTGCCGAGCAGATCCGCATCGTCGTGCAGGTCACCAACGTCACCGATCAGGGTCTCGGCCTGGGCGTGTACGCGAACCAGGTCACCGCGTCGGCGAACGGTGCTGTGGGTGGCAGCACCAGCGACCTCTCCGACAACGGCACCAACCCGGACCCGAACGGCAACGGAGACCCCGGCGACGCCGGCGAGGACGACCCGACGCCGATCGCGCTCCGCGGCTCGATCGGCGACCGGGTGTGGAACGACCTCGACGGCGACGGGGTGCAGGACGGCGGTGAGCCCGGCCTGAGCGGCGTCACGGTCTATCTCGATCTCAACGGCAACTCCGTGCTCGACGCCGGTGAGCCGTCGGCGACCTCCAACGTGAGCGGTGCCTACGACATCACCAACGTCGCGGCCGGCTCGTACACCGTGCGGGTCGCGTCGGCGAGCGTGCCAGCGGGCTTCGTGCTCACCTCCGGCAACCTGCCGTTCGCCGAGACCCTGTTCGCCGGCGAGGACTTCGATCTCGCCGACTTCGGCTACCAGCAGCAGGACGCGTCGATCGGCGACCGGGTGTGGAACGACCTCGACGGCGACGGCGTGCAGGACGGTGGAGAGCCGGGCCTGAGCGGCTTCACCGTCTACCTCGACCTCAACGGCAACGGGACGTTCGACGCCGGAGAGCCCGCGGACGTCTCGGACGGCAGCGGTGCCTACGATCTCACCGACCTCCCCACCGGCACCTACACGGTGCGGGTGGATGCCTCGACCGTGCTTGCGGGCTTCGTGCTCACCGGCGGCAGCGATCCCCTGGTCGTGAATCTCGCCGCCGGCGAGGACTACGACCTCGCCGACTTCGGCTACCAGCAGCAGGACGCGTCGATCGGCGACTTCGTGTGGAACGACCTCGACGGCGACGGGGTGCAGGACCCCGGCGAACCGGGGCTCGCCGGCATCACGGTGTACCTCGACCTCAATGGCAACGGCACACCCGACGGTATCGAGCAGTGCAGCCCCGGTTGTTCTCCGTGCCAGTGCTTCTCGGACACCACCGACTCGAACGGTGCCTATGACATCACGGGCTTGGCAACCGGTAGCTACCCGGTGCGGGTCGACGCCTCGACGGTGGCGGCCGGCTTCGTGCTCACCGGCGGCAGCGACCCGCTGGTCGTGAGCCTCGCCGCGGGCGAGGACTTCGACGACGCCGACTTCGGCTACCAGCAGCAGGCCGATCTCTCGATCACCAAGGTCGACGACGTCGATCCAGTGGCCGCCGGCACCAGCTACACCTACACCCTGACCGTGAGCAACGCTGGACCCGGCGCGGCGGAGGACGTCGAGATCACGGACGTGCTGGCGCCCGAGCTGACGCTGGTCGCCACCTCTGGCTGCGCCGAAGATCCCGGCGGAGTGCCCACTTGCAGCCTGGGGACGATCGCGGCGGGAGCCGACGCGACGGTGATGATCGAGGTGGCACTCGATCCGGGAGCCACCGGCACGGTGCTCAACACCGCGACGGTGACCAGCTCGACCTTCGATCCCGACACGGCGAACAACGAGGCGAGCGAAGAGACCACGATCATGCCCGAGGCGGACCTCTCGGTGACCAAGAGCGACTCGGCCGACCCGATCGCGCCGGGCGACACGCTCGTCTACACGATCGAGGTGAGCAACGACGGTCCCTCCGACGCGATGAACGTCGTCGCCACCGACACGTTGCCCGCCGGAGTCACGCTCGTGGCGACCGTGGGCTGCGCCGAGGATCCGAACGGTGTGCCGACCTGCACCCTGGGCACCATCCCCGCCGGCGGTTCGGCGAGCTACACCGTCGAGGTCACCGTCGACGCCGACACACCGAGCGGTACCCTGGTCAACACGGTGACCGTGAGCGCCGACACTGCCGACATGTCGCCGGGCGACAACACCGCCAGCGAGGAGACCGAGGTCGACGCGGAGGCTCCGACGGTGACCGACGTCGAGACGATCGGCGGCGAACTGGCAGAGTGCGGCGAGGTGAAGACCGGCGTCACCGCACTGGAGGTGACCTTCAGCGAGGAGGTCCGCGACCCGGCTGGGGATGTGGATCCCGACGACGTCACCAACCCGGCGAACTGGCTGCTGGTGGCTTCGGGCCCCGACAACGACTTCGCCACCGAGCTGTGCGGCCCGGTGATGGGCGACGACGTGGCGATCGTCATCGACGCGATCGACTACGCCGCAGCGTCGAGCGTGGCCACGCTCGAGCTCAACGGCGGCGAGCCGCTGGAGGACTCGCTCCACCGTCTGCTCGCCTGCGGCGACACGTCGATCCGCGACATCGCCGGCAACCGGCTGGACGGCGACGGCGACGGCCAGGGTGGCGACGACTTCGTGCGCACGTTCCGTGTGGCGCGAGAGAACCGGCTGCGGAACGGCGAATTCGACTGCGACCTGGAGCCCTGGACGAGGACCAGCACGGTCCCGGAGGAGATCGTCTACAGCACCGACGACATCGACGACTCGTCGGTCAGCGGTTCGGCCGACGTCACCAACCTGTCGAGCTCGACCGACTTCGTGCTGTCGCAGTGCGTGCCGCTGGCGCCGCGCCTGACCTGCTCGCTGGATGCCAACGTCAGGATCGACACCGACCCCGGAACCTTGCTGGCGACGACGACCACCTGCCGGCACTACGCGAGCAGCGACTGTAGCGGCGCGGCGCTCTCGAGCTCGTCGATCGCGTCGTTGCTCGGCGACACCGGCGGCCTCTGGGCCGAGGTCGGAGTCGAGACGATGTCGCCCGCCGGCTCGTCGTCGACTTCCTGCAGCGTCAGGCTGAGGACCGCCGCGGCGCTGCCGTTCACCGCCAACGTCGACCGGGCGAGGCTGCTGTGCAGCGGAGACATGCTGTTCGCCGACGGCTTTGAATCTGGAGACACCTCGTCATGGTCGGCGACCGTCCCTTGAGCTCCGAGAGAGGAAGTGAGATGAAGCACGTGCTGAACGCGACACTCGCCGTCGCCCTGACGATGGTCGTGGCCTTCGCGCCCTCGGCGGCGGGGGCCGAGCCCGGCAGCGGTGGGGTCGGCGGGACCGGCGGGACCTGGAGCCCGATCTTCGAGCTGGCTGCGTCGCCGCGGGTCGACGGGCCGCCACCGGCGGGAGCCACGGTCAGCTTCGTGCTCGACGACGGCCAGCCCGACGGCTCGGTCGGCATCGCCGAGGGCAGCGCCGCCAAGCAGTTCCTCTTCTTCAACCAGTTCTCGCTGCTCGGTGTCGGCAACGCCCAGCTGGAGGAGATCCAGGTGCTCTTCCAGTCCGAGCCGAGCGTCGTCGTCGGCGCCGCGATCGAGCTCGTGGTCTGGCACGATCCGGATGGAGATCCGAGCAACGGCGCGGTGCGGCTGGCGCAATACGACGAGACGATCCAGGCCGTCGACGGGGCGACCTTCTCGGCCTACCCGCTGCCCGAGCCGCTGGCGCTGCCGTTGGGGGGCGAGCTGCTGATCGGGGTTGTTCCCCGGTTCATCGTCTCCGGGATCACGCCGGCCAACACCCCGGCGGTGATCGACACCACCACCGTGCTCGGCAGGTCGTGGCTCGCGGTCTGGACCGGCGATCCGCCGGCGCCGGTGACCCTGCCGCCCGATCAGTTCCTCGGCCTGGTCGACGACGTGCTGCCCGGCACCTGGTTGATCCGCGGCTTCGCCTCGCCGCGGGCGACGGTCGAGATCCCGACCCTTCGTGGCTGGGGCGTCCTGCTGCTGGCGAGCCTGCTGGCCTGGCTCGGCTGGCGTCGTCTCGGTGGCTGACGTCCGGCCGCGCGCCGGCTTGCGGGCGCTCGCACTGCTCACGGTGCTGTTCCTGGCCGGTGCGCCTTCGCTCGGCCGGCAGGCTGCGGAGGACGTCGAGCGGCCCCGCGCCCGCGCTCTCGGCATCGCCCCCGGCGTGCTGGCGACCGGACCCCTCAACGCCATCACCGACGTCGACGGGGTCCGGGTCGGCCACGCGACGCTGATCGAAGGCGACTCGGTGCGCACCGGCGTCACCGCGATCGTCCCGCACGGCGGCAACGTCTTCCAGCAGAAGGCGCCGGCGGCGGTGTGGGCCGCCAACGCCTTCGGCAAGGCGGCCGGTTTCCTGCAGGTGCGTGAGCTCGGCACCCTCGAGTCGCCGATCGTGCTGACCAACACCTTGAGCGTCGGCACCGCTGTGGAGGCGGTGGTCGCGTGGACCCTGGGCCAGGCCGGCAACGAGGCGGTGACCTCGGTGAACGCCGTCGTCGGCGAGACCAACGACGGCTGGCTCAACGACATCCGCCGCCAGGCGATCCGCGGCCAGCACGTGGTGGCGGCGCTCGATGCGGCTGGATCAGGGCCGGTTGAGGAGGGGAGCATCGGCGCCGGGACGGGCACCGTGCTCTACGGCTGGAAGGGCGGCATCGGCACGTCGTCCCGACGCCTGCCTGACTCTCTCGGGGCCTACACCGTCGGCGTGCTGGTGCAGAGCAACTTCGGCGGCGTGCTGACGGTGGACGGCGCACGGGTGGGGGAGGCGCTGGGCCGCTACAGCTTCCGTGACGAGATCGAAGCGGCGCCGGCCGGCGCGGCGGTCGAGGGCTCTGCTGCCTCCGCGCACCGGGCTCGCGAAGGAGACGGCTCCTGCATGATCGTCGTCGCCACCGACGCGCCGCTGACCTCACGAGACCTCGAGCGCCTGGCGCGCCGGGCGCCGCTCGGTCTGGCCCGCACCGGCTCGTTCATCTCGAACGGATCGGGCGATTTCGTGATCGCCTTCTCGACCGCCTACCGGGTTGCCCACGACAGCGATTCCCCGGTCGAGCAGCGCACGGTGCTGCGCACCGACGCTCTGAGCCCTCTCTTCCTCGCCGTGGTCGAGGCCACCGAGGAGGCGGTCTACAACTCGCTGCTCCGCGCCACCACGGTGAGCGGCCAGCGGGGCAGGGTGGTCGAGGCGATCGACGTCGAGGCGCTGCAGGGTGTGCTGGGTCGTCGCTGAGGCGGAAGGTCGCGAGCCCTCAGCCGAGACGCTCGAGCTCCTCGAGCATGCGGCCGCAGATCGTCTCCGGGTCCAGGGCCCGGCGCCAGTGGTCGGCGATGGCCATCGCGTCGCGGTGGCCGTCGTCCCACAGCTCGGCCTCGTGCAGCAGTGCCGCCGCCAGACTGCCTGGCGTGTGCCGCGAGCTGACGGTGCCGAAGCGCCCCTCCTGGCTCCAGCTCGACAGGCTGGGGATCGGTGTGCCGACGAGCGTGCCGCCGGTCGCCAGAGCTTCGTTGGCGGCGTGCGGCGAGCCCTCCCAGCGCGACGAGAAGACGATGGCGCGACTGCTCGCGAGTTCCACGGCGAGGCCGGCCTGGTCGATCTCGCCGCGGTACGAGACGCCGGCCGGCCGGTCCGGGCCGCCGAACCTCGATGCGCCGCCCGGTCCGAACACGTGGATCTCGGTGCGTTGCCGGTGGGCCCGGAAGCGACGCAGCGCCGCCGCCAGCAGCGCCGGGTTCTTCTGGGGATCGTCCCATCGACCGACGGCCACGAAACGGTCGGCCCTGGTCTCCGGCAGAGGGCATCGGGTGAACGCCTCGCCGATGCAGAAGGGCAGCGAGACGACCCGCGCCATGAGACGCTCGGTGCGCCGCGAGCGCAGGAAACGCGCGAAGCGCTGCTCAGCGACGGCGCTCCCGAGCACGATGAGATCGGAGCTCCGAGAGCTCTCCAGGTACTCGCGCTCCTCGTCGGGAAAGGGAGTCCGGAGCTGCCGCAGCCAGTAGCGCAGGCAGCGGATCCGGCCGCGCAGCGAACGCTGGTAGACCCACATGCGCTGCAGGGTGATCCACGGATGGGCCCGGGTGCCGAGCTGGCCGTCGGAGTCGGTGAGGGCCACGGTTCGGACCCCCGCGTCCTGCATCGCACGCAGGACCTCGGACATGCGGTGCCAGGTCACCACCACCGCGACGTCGCAGCCCAGCTGCCGCCACGCTTCGGGATCGGCGAAGCGATCGGCGGGGATCGTCGTCGTCGGCGCCGGGAATCCCTCCTCGCACCCCGGGTGGCAGACCACCACCGCGCGGTGGCCGAGGCGCTCGAACCCGCTGGCATAGCGCTCGAACCGCACCGAGCAGCGGGTCAGCGGCCGGGGGGCGTTCCAGACGACGGCGATCTTCATGACGGGCCGGTCACTCCATCTGTCGAGGATCTCACCACACGACCCGAGGCGCGATCTCCGCGGAGCGTCGGCGCGCCCGCCGCCGCCGGGGTGCGGCGCCCGCGAACTCAAGCCCGTCTGCGAATCCGGGCGAATGCTGGCGGACGAATAGGAACGTGAGGCTCCCATGAAGACCCCCTTCGACTCCAGCACCGCCCTGGTGACCGGCGGCGCCTCGGGCATCGGACGCGCCCTCTGTGAGGAGCTGCTCCGGCGCGGCGCCGAGGTCTGGCTGACGGACGTGGACGCCGAGGCGGCGGCGGCCGCTGCCCGCGCTCTGGGAGGGGGGTGCCGACACGCTCGGCTCGACGTCAGGGACGCGCAGGCGTTCCGCGAGCTGGTACACGAAGTGGCGGCCAGCGGCGGTCTGGGGTTCCTGTTCAACAACGCCGGCATCGGCGTCGGCGGGGAGGCGCATCAGCTCGGAGTCGAGCACTACGACCGGGTGATCGACGTCAACGTGCGGGGGGTAACCAACGGCGTCGCCGCTGCGTATCCACTCATGGTCGAGCAGGGCTCAGGGCACATCGTCAACACCGCGTCGGCGAGTGGGTTGGTGCCGGTGCCGCTGCTCGCCCCCTATGCGATGAGCAAGCACGCCGTGGTGGGACTGAGCACGAGCCTGAGCTTCGAGGCCGAGCGCCATGGAGTGGGAGTGCACGCTCTCTGCCCAGGCCCGATCGAGACCCCCCTGCTCGACTCGCTCGGTCCCGGCGACCTGCCGGAGGTGTGGCGGCCCGACGTCCGGGCCTACCTCGAGCTCTTGGCGGGCAGGCCGATCTCGGCCGGAGACCTGGCGCGCCAGGCTCTCGACGCGGTGGCCAGGGGACGCCGTTTGATCGTGCTGCCGCGCAGCACCCGGGTGGCGGCCGTCGTCGCCCGGCTGCTGCCCGGTCTCGTGCACGCCAGGATCCGGAGCGCCCTGCGTCGACAGCTGTCGCAGCGGGAGGCAGAGCCGGCCCGGCCCTCTCCGGGCAGTTCCGGACTGTGACAAGATCGTCGGTAGAGATCCGTAAAGACACTCATTCAAAGGAGTTCGCCGTGGAGAGCTGGAAGAGACAATTCGTCGGCTGCGGGGTCGCCCTGCTGCTGGCGACGCCCATGATGGGGCAAGAGCAATCGCAAGCAGAGGGCGAGCAGACCGAGGAGGCCCGGCCGGGCCGAGACACCTTCCTCGAAGAGGTGACGGTCACCGCCACGAAGCGTGAGGAATCGCTGCAGGACGTTCCGATCGCGGTCACCGCCGTGACCGAGCTGCAGATGGAGCGTGCCGGCTTCCAGGACATCCGTGACCTGCCGGTGCTGGCCTCGAGCTTCAACATGAACTCGACCCAGACCGAGTCGCAGGGCTCGACCCTGCGCATCCGCGGCGTCGGCACCACCGGCAACAACATCGGCCTCGAGAGCGCCGTCGGAGTCTTCCTCGACGGCGTCTACCTGTCCCGTCCGGGTGTGGCGCTGGGCGACCAGATGGACATCGAGGCGATCGAGGTCCTGCGTGGACCGCAGGGCACCCTGTTCGGCCGCAACGTGTCGGCCGGTGCGCTGAACATCCGCACCAAGGCGCCCAACCTCGGCGGATCGAACTACTTCGCCAACTTCACCGGTGGTAACTTCGGCGCCTTCAACGTGCAGGCCGGCGCCACCCGGTCCGGTGTCGGACAGCCTCGCCTACCGGCTCTCGGCCGCGGTGCGCAGCCGCGATGGCTTCGTCGAGAGCACCACCGGCGCCGAGAGCCTGACCCGCGATCGCGCCCTGTGGCGCGGCCAGCTGCTCTTCGAGCCCAGCGACAGCTCGTCGCTGCGCATCATCGGCGACTACTCGGACGCCGACGAGCAGTGCTGCGACGCTGTCATCCTGGTCGAGACCCCCGCCGTTGCGTTGGGCTCGTTCGCGGCCGCCGGTCTGCCCAGGGACGGCGGCGCCCCGGTCACCGGCGACCGCGCGTTCGAGGAGCGCATCTCGAACGCCGAGCAGTTCGACAATCCCTTCGAGCAGACCGGCTTCTCGCTCGAGTGGAACAAGACCTTCGGTGGCTCGACGACCCTGACCTATATCGGGTCGTACCGTGACTTCAAGGCCACCAGCGTGCAGCACTCCGACTTCGTGGGCCTCGATATCTTCTCGGTGCGGCCCGAGGCCGCCGGTGGCTTCGAGAGCTTCGACGACATCGAGTCGACCAGCCACGAGCTGCGCCTCGACGGCGACACCGGTCGCTTCCGCTGGCTGGTCGGCGGCTACTACTCCGACGAGTCGATCCTCGAGCACCAGGGCCTCGGCCTCGGCACCGCTTTCGGCCAGAACATGGACGCCGTACTGTGGAACTTCGCCTTCGCCCCGGTACTGCCGTTCGCGCCTCTGCTCGCCAACGTCCCGATGGCGACCGGCGGCACCTTCGGCCAGGTGTTGGCGGCCGGCAACCAGGCGGCGGCCTTCGCCGGCAACGTTCCCTTCGCCGGCGCTTTCGGCAACAACGTGTTCGAGCAGGACACCGAGTCGTACTCGATCTTCACCGACAACACCTTCGACATCACCGACAACTTCGCGGTGAACATCGGTGCCCGTTACGTCGATGAGAGCAAGGACGGCAGCTTCCGCCAGCTGCGCTCGACCAACAACGCCTGCCTGGCGACTCTCGCCAACGCCGGCGCTCTGATCGCCGGAGCCCGCGGAACCGGCCTCGAGGCGGTGGCGGCGACGATCGGCAACTTCTCGGCCGGTTTCGCTTGCTTCCCGTTCACCGCTCCGGCGGTGGGCGTGTCGATCCTGCCGGTGCCGTTCAGCGAGACCTTCGAGGACGACGAGGTGGTCTACACCGGCAAGTTGATCTACAAGTTCTCGGACCGGGCGAGCCTCTACGGCAGCTACACCCACGGCTTCAAGTCCGGTGGCTTCAACCTCGACGCCACCGCGGCCGTCGGCGGCGCCAGCCCGTCGTTCCGCTCCGAGCTGATCGACTCGCTCGAGTTCGGCCTCAAGACCGAGTTCGCCAACCGCAGGGTGCGCTTGAACGCCACCGTGTTCGACTACGACATGGAAGACTTCCAGGTGCTCGAGTTCACCGGCGTGCAGTTCGTCACCTTCAACGTGCCGACCGCCGAGAGCAGCGGCGCCGAGCTCGAGCTCAACGCGCTGCTCGGCAACAAGGTGACATGGAACTTCGGCTACACCTACGCCGACTCCAAGTACCCGGAGGATTGTGACGGCGGCGTCACCACCCCCACCGTCAGCACCCTGTGCGGCGCACAGCTGACCAACGCGCCGAAGAACGTGGCCACCACCAGCCTCGACTTCGACGACATCATCGGCGAGCGGCTGCTCTACTTCCTCTCGGCCTACGGCCGCTACGAGGACGACCGCCGTACCAGCACCCAGCCGGGTCTGGCGCGCGACATCCAGGAGTCGAACACCAAGATCGGCGCCCGGATCGGTGTCGGTGGCTACACCGGCAAGTGGACGTTCGAGCTGTGGGGCGACAACCTCACCGACGAGCAGACCCGCAACGTGACCTTCAACACGCCGCTGCGGGTGAACAGCCGCGGTGCGTTCCTCGAGGCGCCGCGCACCTTCGGCGCGACGCTGCGTCTGCGCTACTGAGTCGCAGAACGCATCTGAGCTGCCTCTGAGCTGAAGGCCTGAAGGAGGGCGGCGGCGCGAGAGCGTCGTCGCCCTTCGTCTTTCTCGGCAGCTCGGCGCCGGGGCTTCAGGGTCCGCCCGGCGCCACGTCCTCCAGCACGATCCGCGCGTCGCCGAAGCGCAGCCTGGCCTGGATCGACTGCGCCCCCTTGCCGTCCTCCTGGCTCCACTGCCCGCGGGCGCCCACCAGCGCCTTGCGGCGGCTGTGCACCCGGCCGTCGACGTGCACCGCGGCGTCGCCGAAGCGGGCCCGCGCATTGGCCAGAGCGACCTGGTCCCGCGACCCCTCGATTCTCAGGTCGCCCGCCATCATCCGCACCGTGAGGTCGCGGTCGCCGGCCTCGATGTCGACGTCGCCGGCGCCGATCTTCACGTCGAGCGGCGAGTCGCGCGGCACCACCACCGTGCCGGACACCTGGAGCCGGCTGAGCAGCTGCCTGCGCATGCCGGCCATGCGCAGCTCCAGCCCGTCGGTGGTGCGCCGCGGTTCGACCCGCAGCTTGCGCTTCGCCTCGCCGCACAGGGCTCGCCGCGCCGGCGGACACCGCACCTCGATCTCGGCGCGCAGCTCCGGGCTGTCGCCCGCCAGCACCTGCAGCTCGCCGGCGCCGAAGCGCAGCCGAACCGGCTCGCCAGGCTCGACCGCGGCGATGGCCGGGCCCTCGCCGACGACGAAGATCTCCTCGGAATAGCTCGCCAGGCGCTGGTCGGGGGGTTCGCCGGCGTCGAGCGTGTCAGGCATGACGAAGAGCGTGGCGAGGGCGAACGCCTGGGCCAGGGCGGCGGCTGGGAGCTTGGGCATCGATGGCCTCCTCATCGTGATTCTCGGCTTCACCCTGTGCAGACGCGCGAGCGGGCGAACGGTTTCGTCGCCCGCCATCTACGGTGGTGCGCCGGGAGTCGGTCGGTCAGAATGCGGCCTCTCCCGGGGCGCCGTCCGTGACGCGCCCGACGCGCGCCCCTTGGTACTCCCGATGACGCTCGAAATCGCATTCGTCCTGGTCCTGATCGCGGGCGCGCTGTACTCGTTCGCGCGCGAGCTGCTGCCGATCGAGGTCACCGCGATGGCCCTGCTCGCCATGCTGATGATCAGCGACCTGGTGACCACGGAGGAGGCGATCGCCGGCCTGAGCAACAAGGCCGTCGTCGCGGTGGGTGCGATGCTCATCCTCAGCCACGCGCTGGTGAAGACCGGCATGTTGGAGCAGCTCGCGGATCTGCTCAGCCGGCGCGGCGCCAACTGGACGACGATGCTGCTGATGCTCACCGTCGCGGCGCTGCTCTCCGGGTTCCTCAACAACACCGCGGTGGTGGCGATCTTCGTGCCGCTGGCCATCGACCTCTGCCGACGTGCCGAGATCAGTCCCACCCGGGTGCTGCTGCCGCTCTCCTACGTGGCGATCGTCGGCGGCACGCTGACCCTGATCGGCACCTCCACCAACCTACTGGTCAGCTCGATGTCGGAGGCCGCCGGCCATGGGGCGCTCGGCATGTTCGAGTTCACCCGCCTCGGCGGCATCTTCCTGATCATCGGCCTCGTCTACGTCGCGCTGATGGCGAGACGCGTGCTGCCGGCGCGTCAGACGCCCCGGTCGCTGGCGTCCCGCTTCGGCCTCGGCGCCTACCTGGCGGAGCTGCGGGTCGACGAGAACTCGATCCTGGCGGGTCAGACTCCGCGCGAGGCGGCGATCGCGCGTCGCTACGACGTCACCGTGCTGAGCATCTACCGCGGCGACGAGCCGTTGCCGAGCGAGGTCGCCAACACCGCCCTGGCACCGGGAGACCGGGTCCTCGTGCGTGGCGCCAGCGAGGACCTCATACGCCTCGAGCGCGAGCTGCGGGTGACGCTCTTCATCGAGGTGGAGCCGAGAGAGGAGGAGCTGGCCAAGGAGGGGCACCTCATCTCGGAGGTGATCCTGGCGCCCGAGAGCTCGCTGGTCGGCAAGACGATCCAGGAGGCGGACTTCCGCGGCACCTTCGGCATGCAGGTGCTGGCGATCCAGAGCGGCGGCGAGACCCTCTACCAGGACCTGTCGCAGGTCAAGCTGCAGCCGACCTCGAGCCTGCTGGTGTTCGGCAGCGAGGAGAGGCTCGAGCATCTGCGTGACCACGAGGACCTCTGGGTGGTCTCGCAGCTCGACCAGCGCCGCCGCCGCGAGCGCTGGTGGTGGCTGGTGCTGCTGCTCTACCCGGCAGTGATCGCCCTCGCCGCCCTCGGCGTCGTCGACATCGTCAAGGGGGCGGTGATCGCCACCATCGCGCTGCTCGCGTCACGGGCGCTGAAGCCGGCGGAGGCCTACCACGCCATCAACTGGTCGGTGCTCTTCCTCATCGCCGCCTTCGTGCCGCTGGGCAGCGCCATGGTGTCGACGGGCGCCGACGAGCTGCTCGCCTCGCTGTTGATCTCCTCGGCCTCGCTCTTCCCACCCGAGATCACCGCCAACGCGGTGCTGGCGCTGCTCTATCTGTCGACCATGCTGCTGACCCAGCTGGTGTCGAACAATGCCGCGGCGGTGATCGTCGTGCCGATCGCGATCAGTCTGGCGAACACGCTGGGCGTCGACTCACGGCCCTTCCTGATCGCGGTCTGCTTCGCCGCGTCGACCGAGTTCATGACCCCCTACGGCTACCAGACGAACCTCATCGTCTTCTCGCCCGGCAAGTACCGCTTCACCGACTACATCCGCTTCGGCACGCCGCTCAACCTCACCTTCTGGATCCTCGGCTCGCTCTTGATCCCGCTCTTCTGGAGGTTCTGAGCCGTCAGCTCCGACGGACGGGTGCCGCGGCTCAGCCCATGAAGAAGCCCTTGCGATGGGACACGCCGACGATCGCTCGGCAGGCAGAGCAGAAGTAGAGGTAGCGTTTCCCGAGCGCCCCGCGCAGCTCGCGGAAGAAGAGCCGCTTCTGCTCGGTCCTGCAGTGTGGGCACAGTGGGTCCAGGTCGTCCCTGCGATCCAGCTCGATCATCGTCCTCCTCCTTCCGAGGCGTGGCGTCCGTGTCGTTCCTACGGCGCCGAGGGCGATTCGATTCCGGCCGGGTTCCGGTGCCCGGAGGCTCCCCTGAGGACTCCCTGAGGACTCTCCGAGGCCGCCTTCACTACCTTGGTCCGCAGAGGAGGACCGCCGTGATGCGGCGAGTGTCTCGCCGACGGCCTTCTCGGAACCGGAACGGAGGAGTGGATCATGGAGTTTCGCAACAGGACCTCGGGCGGCGACCTCGGAGCGCCGACAGTGCGGCGGCGTGGGCCCGTTTGGCTGAGAGCGTCGGTGGCGACGGTGCTGCTCGCCGGCAGCGCCGTCACGGCCTGGGCTGGGCCCCAGGCAGCGCCGCAGAGCCTGCGCGTCGCACCGCACGGACCGTGCAAGATCGCGGGCAGCTGGTTGGCCACCTCGCCGGCCTTCCTGCCGGAGCTGGGAGACCAGACGCTGCTCGCGATCGCGACGATCACGCCGATCGATCCCACCTGTCGGCGTTTCGCCTTCGAGCTGGTGCCGGTGAACCCGGAGCTCTCCTTCGCCGGCATCTTCCCCGAGGCCACCGTGCCGCCGGGCCTTTTCGGTACCTTGGTCCGCGAAGCCGGCGGCTACCGCCTCTTCGCGACCGCGCCGAGTCCGGAACCGCCGCCGCCGGGGCTGCCCATCCGCGGCAGGGTGCTCTACTTCTGGACCTACGACGCGACGATCGACTGCGCCGATGCGAGCTGCGAGACCTTCGACTTGCTCGGAGTCGTCTCCCTGTTCAGCAGCATCGACGATCCGGAGCGGGAGGTTCCCGAGCTGGGCCTCTTCGGCGTCCCGGATCAGGATCGCGATGACGACGGCTTCGCCGACGACGGCGAAGTGCCGCTCCTGCAGGCGCCCTTCCCCTTCCACGGCCGCCGCATCGGCGCGCGCTAGCTGTCCTCACAGTGTGAGACCGAGGTCGGCGAACAGCTGGAGGTAGCGTTCTTCGCCGCGCAGGGTAGCCCACCGGGGATGCAACCTGAGCACCTCGAGGAGGCGCAGATCGTGGGTACGGCCGGCCCGTTCCAGCCAGTCGAGGGCCGCGGCCGGTCGCCCACACAGGGCCTGGAGGCGGGCGATCTCGATCGGCTGCACGTAGCGGCGCTCGGACTCGGTCACGAGATGATCGGCCAGGCGCTCGAGGACGACCCGCGCTGCGGCCCCGGAAGCGGGCTCTGCCGGATCGTGCGGCAGCAGCCGGGCCGCCACAGGATCACGCATCCACCAGGCGCGCTCGTGCGCCAGCGCCTCCGCGATCCGGCCCCCGTGCCAGGCGAGGTCGGCCAGCAGTTGATGGGTCGGCTGGTGCTCCGGATCGATCTCGAGGGTCGCCTGCAGGACCGCCGCCGTCGGCTCCTCGAGGCCGGGCCGGCTCGACAGAGCGAGCGCGTGGGCCAGCCCGGCCGCCGGGTTCAGCGGATCGATGCGCCGGAAACGGTCGCTCCACATCAACGCCTGGCGCTGTCTGCCGAGGATCATCTGATGCAGGACGCGGATCAAGAGGGCGTGACTGGAGCTCGGGTTGAGCTCGAGTGCGCGGTCGAGCGACTTCGCCGCGGCGACGTAGTCCCGGTGCACGAACAGATGCTGCACGGCCTGGATCGAGTGCGCCTCGGCAGACCCGGGATCGACGAGCAGGGCCTGTGAGATGGCACTGTCGATGCCTTCTCGGACCTCGGCGAACGGGACCTGTCCCCAGTAGGCCATCGCCCCTCGCACGTCGGCTATCCCGGCGTGTGCGTCGCCGAAGCTCGGCTCGATGCGCACCGCGGCCTCGAAGTGGCCGAGCGCCTGCTCGATGTGCGGCGGGCCCAGCTTGTAGAAGTGGAATCGCCCGCGCAGGAAGTGGTCGAGTGCTTCGGCCGACACCGCCGGGCCGCCCGTGTCGGCCCGGATCCGCTCGTCGTCCGGCGAGGACCGGCGGGCGATCTCGTCCGAGATCGCCGCGGCGAGTTCCCTCTGCAGCCCGAAGGTGTCTTCCAGCGGCCGCTCGAAGCCCTGCGACCAGAGCATTCGATCGGCCGGGCCGTCGAGCAGCCGCACCGAGATGCGAACCGCTTCGGAGCTGCGTAGGACGCTGCCTTCGACGACCCAGTCGACGGCGAGGTCGCGGGCCACCTCGGGCAGCGTCGCCTTCCGATCGCGCAGCACCATGACCGAGCGCAGAGACACGACCTCGAGCTCTGGGCAACGCCCGAGCGCCTCGATCAGCGCATCGGTCATGC
Organism: Acidobacteriota bacterium; assembly: GCA_003388555.1. Lineage (GTDB taxonomy): Bacteria > Acidobacteriota > Thermoanaerobaculia > Multivoradales > Multivoraceae > QQVD01. Next base: position 172,245 of record QQVD01000043.1, read on the forward strand.
CGTAGGCGAACACCTCCTCGCCTGGTGCGCTGTCGGCGTCCGGGCCGCGGTTCACCGGGCCGAGGTCCCCTGACGCGAGAGGCAGCACGGCGAGTCGGCGGCGACGCGACACCGGCGCGATGAGCCGATACCCGCGGCGCGGCACGGTCTGGATGTAGCGCGGTCGCCGCGCGTCGTCGCCGAGGCTGCGGCGTAGGGCCGCCACCGCTGTATGAAGAGCTCCCTCGCTGACGAAGGCGCCTTCCCAGACGTGGCGGACCAGGTCGCGCTGGCTCACCACCTGCTCCTGGTGCCGGGCCAGGAAGACCAGCAGATCCATGACCCTCGGCTCGAGCCGTTCACGAACCCCGGGACGCTCGAGGCGGCCCTCGTCCGGGAACACCCGCCAGGCACCGATCTGGAGCTCGCGCTCGTGCATTCTCCCTGCTCACCCGTTTCGGGCGACGGTCGGGTCGCCGCCGGATCCAGATCGTAGCGTCCGGGCGGGTCGAGGCACTCGGCCGGCAAGGGTCGGCTACTCTTCGCTGGCGAGAACGACCCGATCGACAGGAGGGCCATAGGTGCACTACCCGAGTGTGAGCAGTCAACGCACCAGCGTCCGTCCAGTGGCCGCGTCCGTGCTGCTGTCCTGGGCCTGCATCCTGGCGCCGAGCAGCGCGACGGCGGCGGCTGCGACCGCCGTCGAGGCCGCGGCTCCGGACGACGAGGCGCGCTGGGTCGAGGTGCGCTGCGGCATCGTGCTCGATGTCGAGCAGCGGCGGGCACTGCGCGAGCAGAGGATCCTGATCGAAGGCGCCTGGATCCGGGCGATCGGAGGCGAGGTCGACGCTCCGCCGGACGTCGAACTGCAGACGATCGATCTCTCGGATCACGTCTGCATGCCCGGCCTGATGGACGCCCACGTGCACCTGTTCATCGATCTCGTCGGCCGCACCCTCGACGAGGCGGCGCCGACCCAGTCGAGCGCCTACAACGCTCTGATGGGCCTGCGCAACGCGCAGACGCTGCTGCGCCTCGGCTTCACCACCATCAGGGTGCCGGGCGACATGGACTACCACTACGCCGGCATCGAGCTGCGCGACGCGATCGCGCGCGGCGAGTTCCGCGGCCCGCGAATGTTCGTCGCGCCCCACGCCATCTCGCCCTTCGGCGGCCATGGCGATTTCAACTCCTACGCGCCGGATCTGCCACACCTGGTGCAGGGCCCGATGATCGCCGACGGGGTCGACGCGGTGCGGCGGGCGGTGCGCCGCGAGATCAAGTACGGTGCCGACTGGATCAAGGTGATGGCGAGCGGCGGCGTCATGTCGCAGCACGACGACCCGGAGGTCGCCGCCTACAGCGCCGAGGAGTTCCGGGCCTTCGTCGAGGAGGCGCATCGGCACCGCAAGAAGATCACCGCCCACGCCCACGGCGACGCCGGCATCCGCGCTGCGGTCGAGGCGGGCTTCGATTCGATCGAGCACGCGACCCTCATGGAGCCCGAGACCGCCCGGCTGATGGCCGAGCGCGGCACCTTCTACGTGCCGACGGTGTACGTCGTCGACTGGATCCTCGAGCGCGGCGCCTCGGGAGGCATCTCGGCGAACAACCTCGAGAAGGCCGAGCTGGTCTCGAAGCGCCACGGCGAGTCGGTGGCCCTGGCCACCGAGGCCGGGGTCAGGCTGGTCATCGGCTCGGATCCGATCTTCCCTATGGAGGAGGCGATCCGCGAGTTCACTGCGCTGGCCAAGCGGGTGCGGGACAACTGGACGGTGCTGCGCGCCGGGACCCTGCATGCGGCCGAGATGCTCGGCATCGACGACGAGCTCGGCAGCCTCGCGGTCGGCAAGCGGGCCGACCTGGTGGCGACGCCGCGCAGCCCGATCGAGCAGATGATGAACATCGAGCAGGTCGACTTCGTGATGCAGGACGGACTCGTGGTGCACGACGGGCGCGATGGAGAGCGAGCGTCGCCCTGACCGCTGGCTGTCAGCTCGAGCCGGTCGACAGATCGACGACCCAGGCACCGTCGCACGTCGCCTCGACGATCTCGCGCACCAGGTTGACCCACCCGACACAGCCCTCCAACACGGCGCTGTCGGCGGTCGCGACGAGGCCGCCGCAGGCGACCAGGGCGCCGTCCGGGTCGTCGTCGAGCTCGGCGGTCCAAGGCCAGCCGTTGTCGCGCGCCAGCTCCAGGGCGAGGCCACGCAGGCGGCCGCTGTTCGAGATCGGTCGGTCGAAGAGCCAGCGCACCCGTTCGACGCGCTGCGTCGCGAGGAACCGCCCGATGGTCACCAGCGCCGGTCGGGTCACCGCCAGCTGCCGGTAGTGGCGTGACAGCGCCGAGAGATCGCGCAGCACGCCGTCGCGGCCGAGCAGCAGCACCCCGCCGGAGATCGCGGTCTCCACGGTGAGCAGCACGTTGTAGCCGTCGATCCAGAGCTCGCGGCCGCGCAGCTCGGCGGCGGGGAGGTGTTTCGCGGTGCGGCGCGAGACCGCCTCCTCCGAAGCGGCGCAGCGACCGATCGCGCGTCGCTGCCGATCGATCAGCTGGTGACGGTCGCCGACCAGCTTGAGTGCCGCCTTGGGCGCGTAGCCTCGGCCGAGCAGCCAGGACAGCTCCTGCGTCGCGATTGCGAGCCGCGGAACGGAGTCTTCGCAGAAGCAGCGTTCATCCTTGGGGTGCGCGCCGCGCCGTGTCTGTGCTGCGATCGTTCCTCCCCCGATGACCGGAAGCCGTTCCGAGCTGGCGCCGAGTCTTGCACGGCCCTCCCGCCGACCGTGTTCCGGTGGGCTCTCAGGCCAGCATGGCGACCCTGGCCAGCAGTCGGCGTCGGATCGGCGGGATGCGGATCGCAGCGTCCACAAGCTGGAGCGACGGGCGCACCAGGCGGCCGCGGCTGCCGAGCAGGAGTCGCGTCGCCAGGGTGGTGAAGCGGTTCACGCTCCTTCGCACCTGACGCCGGCGCTGGCGGGCGAACGCCGCCAGCGGCTCCACTACGTCGCGATCGAGCGCGACGCAGAGCGGATCGAGGAGTTGCGCCGCGTCCTGGATGCCGGCGTTCATCCCCTGACCGCCGACCGGGCTGTTGAGGTGCGCCGCGTCGCCGGCGAGCACGACCCGCCGGTCGTGGAAGACGGTGCTGATGCGGTCGTGCAGGCTGAACTCGCTGCGCCAGACCGGCTGCCAGGGTCGGCCTCCCAGGAGCCGCAGGGCGGCCTCTTCGATGCGCTGTTCGAGACCGACTCCAGGCTCGCTCAACCGCGGCAGGATCAGCCGCCACAGTCGCTCCGCGATCCGGATGGCGATGGCGAGGCGCGGCTGCGTGGTCAGCCGGGGCGAGGTGGGGTCGCCGGCGGTGTCGTCGAGGCGCAGGTCGGCGAGCGCCACCCGTTGCGGGAAGGTGCGGCCTTCGAGGTCGGCCCCGATGGCCTCGCGCACGAAGCTGTGGGCGCCGTCACAGCCGACGACGAACCGCGCTCGCAGCCTGGCGACTCGATCCGCTGCCGCGAGGTCGAGCTCGACGGCGGACTCCTGCTGCGACAGGCCGATGACTTCGGTGGAGAAGCGGACCTCGGCGGTCGGCTGGTCACGCAGCGCCGCGAGGAGCAGCTGCTCGGTGCGCGACTGCGGCAGCACCAGCAGGCGGGGATGACGGGTGCGGTCGCGCAGCTCTTCGAGCGGCAGGCGGAGCAGCGGCGCACCCCGGTCGACGTCGTGCAGCACCAGTCTCGGAAGCTGGATGCCCTCGGCGAGGAAGCGCTCGACGACTCCGAGATCCTCGAGCACCTCCTGAGTGCGCGGCCAGATCGCCGGGGCGCGCGAGTGCTCTGCCGTGTCCGATTCGCGCTCGAGCACCACGACCCGTCTGCCGCGCCGAGCGAGCCCGAGGGCCACCGCGAGCCCGACCGGGCCGGCGCCGACGACAGCGATCTCGTGCGACGGAGTCAGGACGTGGCCGCCTCGTCGTCAGTCGCCGGGGCTCTCGAGCTCGGCGATCGCCGCCAGCACGTCGGCGGCCTGCTCGGCGGTCGAGGCCGAGGTGTCCCGCCACACCACGACTCCGTCACGGATCAGGTAGGCCTGGCGCGAGGCGAAGCTGCCGCGCGACGGCACGCCGAACGCCTCCAGCACCCGCTTGTCGGTGTCGGCGATGAGGGTGAAGGGGAGGGAGTGCTTCTGCTTGAAGCGCTGCTGCGCCTCGACGTCGTCGGTCGACACGCCGACCACCCGGACGCCCTCTCTGGTCAGCCGCTCGTAGGCGTCGCGCAGGCTGCAGGCCTGCTTGGTGCAGCCCGGAGTGCCGGCCCTGGGGTAGAAGAAGACGAGGGTGTAGCCGTCGACGTAGAGATCGGCGAAGTCGACGGTCTCACCGCTGTCGGTCGTGGCTTCGATCCGCGGCGCCGGGGCGCCCACCGCGAGCTCGTCGGCCCGGGTCGGCAGCGCCAGGGCGCCGAGAGCGGAGAGAAGGGTCATCGACTTGCGAACGAGGCTGGGGCTCATGGTGCGCTCTCCTGGGGTGAGTCGTGTGCGCGGCTCTTCGCCGCCGCCGCGGGAAGCGATGTCGGCTTACCCGGCGAGGCCTCGCGCCAGCGCCCGGAGCACGCGCGCCAGCTCACGCGAGCGCTGTGCCAGGACGGCGTCCTCAGGCAGTGACGACTCGACCTCGTCGGCCTGGCGCTGCAGCCGCGTCGCCAGGCTGCCGGCGTCGGCAGCGGCCGCATCCGGATCCGCGAGCGCCTGCTCGGTCTGCTCCAGCGACTGCTCGATGGCAGCGGCGCGCGACCCGCCCAGGACTCCGGCGCGGGTCAGCTGCGACAGGTAGGCGCGCGCCACGACCGGGGTGTCGGGCCACTCGATGCGGCGCTGCATCTGTGGGTTGAAGACGCCTGCGGGCAGCGAGGCGGCGGCGTCGAGCTCGGCCTGCGACAGATGCTCGCTGGGCACCAGCCGGAGGACGTCGAGGCCGCGGGCGATCTCGGTGGCGTAGACGTGGCCGTCGTGCCAGTAGGCCGACCAGTGACCGCCCATCAGCAGGTCCTCGGCGTCGATCGGGCCACGGTCGAAGAAGGCGATCTCGTAGGGGTTCGCCGAGTCGGTGAAGTCGAACACCGAGACGCCGCCCTGGTACCACGCCTGCACCATCACGTCGCGGCCCGGGATCGGCACCAGCGAGCCGTTGTGCGCGACACAGTTCTCGGTCTCGCTCTGCGGCGCCGGCAGCTTGTAGTAGCTGCGGAACTCGAGCTTGCCATCCTCGATGTCGAAGATCGCGTTGGCTCCCCACTGCTTCGGGTCCGAGGCGCGGCAGCGCGGCCGCATGCCGCCTCCCCACTCGTCGGTGAAAACGACCTTGGTGCCGTCGTTGTTGAAGGTCGCCGAGTGCCAGTAGGCGAAGCCGGGGTCGAGCACCTGGTCGAGACGCACCGGGTTCACCGGGTCGGAGACGTCGAGCAGGATGCCGTTGCCCGAGCAGGCGCCGGCCGCCAGTCCGCGGTCGGGGAAGACCGTGATGTCGTGGCACTGGTTGGTCTCCGAGGTGCGCTGGGTGCCGGTGCCGTGGGCGCCGCCGCGCCAGAGGCCGGCGATGAAGCCGGTCTCGGGATCGGAGAAGATCCTCGGCCGGTTGACCACCCGCGCCCTGTCCGGCGCGGCGACTTCGACCTCGATCACGTCGATGCTGAACAGGGCGGTGTCCTCGTCCTCGCCTGGAGGGGCGTCCGAGCAGCCTTCGAGCTCTTCGGCGCTGCGCACCGAGCTGGTGCCCGAGCCGTAGACGTAGAAGCGTCCTGCATCGTCTGGATCGTTGACCACGGTGTGGGTGTGGGAACCGCGACAGGTCTGCACCGCCGCGACCTGGCGCGGTAGCGACAGGTCGCTGATGTCGAAGATGCGCACACCCCGGAAACGCTGGTCGCTGACCGGCTCGGCGACCCCCTGCAGGCCGCAGTCGAGGCGGCCGCGGGTCTGCTCGACCGACATGATCAGCAGGTCGCCGACCACCGAGACGTCGCCCTGGCCGCCCGGGCAGACCACCGCGGCGAGCAGCCGCGGATCGGTCGGATCCTCGACGTTCCAGGTCTTGAAGCCGTGGAAGCTGCCCTCGAAGAGCACGTTGCCGCGGAAGGCGATGTCGGAGTTGGCGAAGTTGAGGATCGCCGAGGTGCGAGCCCGGCGCCGTCGCTCCTCGGCTTCGCGCCGCGCCCGGCTGCTCTCGGCCTCGGCTTCCGCCTCGCTCTCGTCCTCGTCTTCGCCCGCCGGCTCGGCGTCGTCCTCCGTTTCCGACATCGCCTCGGCCACCGGCTCGGCGCCACCGTCCTCGCTCTCGTCCTCCTCCTCGGGCGGGATCGGAACCCCTTGCGGCGCCTCGGGAGAGAAGAAGCCCGGCGGTTTCGGCAGCGCCGCCACCAGCTCGAGGTTCCAGGCGCTCTGCTCGGCGTCGTGGAAGCCGGCCGCGAGGCCGACCCGGGGATCGGGCGACAGCGCCGCCAGCATCGAGCCCATGCGGTCGATCTCGGCGCTCTGGTCGGCGACCACGTCGCTGGTGAAGGCGAAGACCGTCGATTCCTGAGCCGCGCCCGGCTGTTCCAGCAGGTCGTCGACCATCACCAGGGCGCCGCGATGGTGGGCGATCATCAGCTCGAGGAAGAGGCGATCGAAGTCCGGGCCCTGCGCCGCGGCGAGCTGAGCCATTTCCGCCGCCGTCAGCATGCCGGGCATCAGGTGCTCGCCGTCGTCGCCGTGCCCGTCGTGCCGTCCGCCGTGGCCGGCGTGTCCCGAGGCCTCATCCGCCGAGAGGGGGTCGGGCGCCTGCTCGCCTCGTTCGCGCAGCCAGTCCTGCATCATGCTGATCTCGTCCTCCTGGGAGAGCTCGATCCTCTGGCCAAGCGCCCGCATCTCAGGGTTCTGGGTGCGCTCGTCGATCAGCTCGGTCATCTCGAGCGCTTGGGCGTGGTGGGCGATCATGCCCTGCATGAACGCGACGTCGGCGGCGGTGTAGAGGATGCTCGCCAGGTCCGATGCCGTCTCGGGGGTGATGATGCGGCTCGGCTCGCCCGGGGCACCGGGTTGCACGATCGGCGGAGGATCGTCGCCCTGGACCTGGGCCAGGCTCCCGGCGAGAGTGCCGCCGGCGAGGGCCATTGCGAGCGTGAGCAGGAGGGTGGGGGTTGCGGAGGCTGTGGACGACACGGAGATCTCCCGTCGGTGCAATGGGCGCGGGCATGGGTCCCGGGCCTCGGGTGCTGCGTCGCTGCGCCGGCGACGGCCTTCGGATCGCTGCAGTCTGGCACGGTCCCGGTGCCGAAGCCGAGACGAACGCTACAGTCCGCGTCGGACTCCGAGAATTCCGGGAGGAGTGGGATGAACGCACAGTCGGGACCACCGAACGACGTAGATGAAGCCGGCCGCCTGGCGGTCTGCCTGGTGCTCGGCGCCGGTGCCGGGGTCGGCGGCCACGTCGCGGCGCGCTTCGCCCGCGAGGGTCACCACGCGGTGCTGATCCGGCGCAGCGACCAGGAGGGCCTGGACCGGCTGGTCGGCGGCATAGAGGACGAAGGAGGGCGAGCTTCGGGGTTCCTGCTCGATGCCTCCCGGCCCGACACGATCGAGCAGTGCGTCGAGCGGGTCGAGGCCGAGATCGGCCCGATCGCCGTCGCGGTGTTCAACCTGGGAGCGCAGATCGGCCACCGTCCGCTGCAGGACACCAGCTACAAGGCCTTCGAGCTCGGCTGGCGCCTGGCGACCTTCGCGCTGTTCCGCCTCGCCACCGCGGTGGTGCCGCGCATGGTCGAGCGCGGTGGCGGCACCCTGCTGGTCACCTCGTCGACCGCGGCGATGCGCGGCAACCCGGGACAGCACGCCCACGCCGCCGCGATGGGCGGGCGGCGCATGCTGTGCCAGAGCCTCAACGCCGAGTTCGCCAGCCAGGGCGTGCACGTGGCGCACATCGTCGTCGACGGCGCCGTCGACGCCCCAGACACCCTGGGCAAGATGCTCGGTCCCGAGCGTTTCGAAGCTCTGCGCGAGCAGAGGGGCGGCGCGCACGACGGTCTGCTGCTGCCGTCCGCGATCGCCGAGACCTTCTTCCAGATCGCCCGCCAGCACCGCTCGGCGTGGACCCACGAGCTCGATCTGCGGGCGCACTCCGACCAGGCGTGGTGGAACACCTGAACCGACTGAACCGGGTCCCAGCGCTCGTCGCGCTGGCGCTTCTGCTGCTCGCCGGTTGCGGCCGCGACGAGGTGGTCTTCCAGCAGCGCTCCGAATACCAGCAGGTGCTGGTGACCGAGGGTCGCGAAGGGGTGCGCACTCTGCGCTTCGGCAGTCGTCGCGGCGCGGTGCAGAGCCGGGTGGTCGTCGGCGATCCTCTCGACCTGAGGGTTCCCTACGTGCGCGCGGCGATGGCGGGCCTCGCCTTCCTCGAGCCACCGCTGGACGACTTCGGCACCCGCTCGTTGTCGGTGCTGGTCGTCGGCCTCGGCGGTGGGTCGATCCCGATGTACCTGCACCAGGTGCTGCCGGCGGCGCAGATCGACGTCGCCGAGCTCGATCCGCTGGTCGTGCAGGTGGCGGACGAGTGGTTCGGGCTGCGAGAGGACGAGCGCCTGCGCATCCGGGTCGGCGACGGTCGCGAGTGGATCGAGCAGGCGGCGGCACGTGCGGCGCCGCGCTACGACCTGATCGTGCTCGACGCCTACGGCGAACGCGAGGTGCCTCCGGCGCTGACCACGCTCGAGTTCCTGCGGGCGGTGCGCGGCGTCCTCGCGCCGGGCGGTGTGGTGGTCGCGAATCTCTGGGGCGGGCGCTCGAACCCGCTCTACCCGAGCATGCTCCGCACCTACGGCGAGGTCTTCGGGCAGGTGCACGAGCTGGCGGTGCCGGCGCGGTCGAACCGCATCGTGGTGGCCCTGGACTCACCCACGGCCGCACCTCGCGAGCTCGAGCGCCGGGCCGCACACCTGGCGCGCACACTGCCCGGACGCCTCGGTCTCGAGGAGCTCTTCCGCGGCGATTCCCGGGTCGACCCCGAGGACCTGCGCGGTGAGGTGTTGCGCGACGGCTGACCGGGGCTCGCCAAGCGGCGCGCAGGAAACGAACCGCCGGTCGCCTGCGTCCAACCGCTCGAACCCAGGGCTCGACCCGATCTGCTCACAGGTCTTCATCGTCCTTCCCCATCCGGAGTCACCATATGCCTCATATGCCTCATATGCCTCTCAGCTCTTCCTCTCGACGTCGTCTGTTCGATCTCCTTCCGGTGGTGTTCTTCACCGCTTCGACGCTGGCGCTCGCCGTCGCCGCGGCCGCCCAGCCCAGCGGCGACGACGAGTCGATGCAGGAGGGCTCGAAGAAGCCCGCCATGCAGTCTTCCCAGCTGCCCGAGCGCAAGCTGCCGGCCGACATGGCGATGACGAAGAGCGCCGAGGTCACCATCCTCGGCCAGCGCGTGCCCTACGACGTGACGATCGGCACCCAGCCGGTCTACGGCGACGACGGAGTGGCGGTGGCGTCGCTGCACTACACCTTCTACGAGCGCACCGACGTCACCGATCCAGAGGCGAAGGCGCGGCGGCCGCTCTTCATCTCGTTCAACGGCGGTCCCGGGTCCGGCTCGCTCTGGATGCATCTCGGCTACACCTCGCCGAAGCTGCTGGTGATCGACGACGAGGGCTATCCGGTGCAACCGTACGGCGTGCGCGACAACCCGCACTCGATCCTCGACGTCGCCGACATCGTCTTCGTCAATCCGGTGAACACCGGCTTCTCGCGCATCCTCGACGAGAAGGCGGACCGCAAGAAGTTCTTCGGCGTCGAGGCGGACATCGTCTATCTGGCCGACTGGATCGACGTCTTCGTCTCGCGCCACGAGCGCTGGCGCTCGCCCAAGTACCTGATCGGCGAGAGCTACGGCACCACCCGGGTCTCCGGGCTCGCCGGCGCGCTGCAGGACCGTCACTGGATGTTCCTGAACGGCGTCATCCTGGTCTCGCCGACCGGTCTCGGTCTCGCCGCGGAAGGCCCCGCGCCGCGCTCGCCCGTGCTCAAGCTGCCGTACTACGCCGCCGCGGCCCACTACCACGGCCAGCTCGCCCCCGAGCTGCAGTCTCAGGATCTCGAGCAGTACCTCGCCGAGGTCGAGGAGTTCACCCTCGACGAGTACCTGCCGGCGCTCAGCCGCGGCGGCTTCCTCGACGCCGAGCGCCGGGCGGAGATCGCTCGCCAGGTGGCGCGCTACGCAGGACTCGACGAGCAGTACGTGCTCGACCACAACCTCGCGGTACCGGAGTCGGCCTTCTGGAAGGAGCTGCTGCGCGAGCAGGGCTACACCATCGGCCGCCTCGATTCGCGCTACCTCGGCGTCGACGGCAGGAACGCCGGCGAGCGCTACGACTACCCGGCCGAGCTGACCTCGTGGAACCACGCCTTCGCGCCGGCGATCAACCACTACCTGCGCGACGAGCTCGGCTTCGAGACCGACCTGCAGTACTACCTGTTCGGGCCGGTGCATCCGTGGGAGGGCCGCGACGAGTTCGACGTCGCCGAGGAGCTGCGCCGGGCCATGGCGCAGAATCCGTACCTGCACGTGATGGTGCAGTCGGGCTACTACGACGGCGCCACCGACTACTTCACCGCCAAGTACGTGCTGTGGAACATGGACCGCAGCGGGCGCCTGCGCGATCGCATGCGCTTCGAGGGCTACCGCAGCGGCCACATGATGTACCTGCGGCGCGAGGACCTCGAGACCTCGAACCAGCACATCCGCGACTTCATCGAGGCGAGCACGCCGGCCGAGGGCCAGCCGGCCAGCTACGGGCGGGTGAACCAGTAGAGCACGGCCGCGCAGCGCCGGCGGCGGCTCAGTCCCCCGTCGGCGCGGCTGCGACGTAGAGCGCGGCCAGCCGTTCGAGCAGCGGCGCCAGCGCTCCGCTGTTGGTGTTGGTGATCAGGGCGATGGCGACGCCCTGCTCGGGCTGGTACCAGAGGTCGGCGGTCGCGCCGACGTGGCTGCCGCCGTGGCCCTTGAAACGGTGGCCCGCGAGGTCCTGGTCCTGCCAGCCGATGCCGTAGCCGGTGCTCTCACCGGAGTCGGTCTGCATCGCGGTGGCGAAGCGCTCGGTCGTGCTCCTCGGCACCAGGCGCCCCTGCCACATCGCATGGGCGAAGCGCACCAGGTCCTCGGCCGAGGAGAGCAGCCCGGCCGAGGGCCAGGCGTCGCTCTGGTCGATCGCAGGGGTGTTGAGGTGGCCGGTCGAGGTGGTGACGTACGCCTGGGCGCGGTGCGCCACGAGGGGAGTCGCTCGATCGGGCAGCGTGTCGTGCAGGTCGAGCGGCCTCAGCACCCGCTCCTGCAGCAGCTCGAGGAAGGGCTTCCCGGCGGCGCCCTCGATGGCGGCGCCGACGAGGTTCCAGCCGAAGCTCGAGTACTCGAAGCGCTCTCCGGGCGGGAAGAGCAGCTCGCGGTCGCGAAACTTCTCGAGTGCCTCGGTGACCGAGGCGTAGTGCCGCCGGTTGACGAACTCCGCCGGCTGGTAGTGGGGCATACCGGAGAGGTGTCCCGCGAGCTGGCGCAGCGTCATCGGATGGCTCTTGGCCGGGAAGCCGGGCACGTAGGTCCGCACCGGGACGTCGAGGTCGAGCGTCTCCTCCTCGACCAGCAGGGCGAGCAGCGACGCGGTGAAGGTCTTCGTGATGCTGCCGATGCGCATCCGCGTCGCGGGAGTCGTAGCGACAGCATGCTCGAGGTTGCACTGCCCCAGGGCGGCGGAGAAGACGATCTCGCCGCGCACCAGTACGGCGGCCTGCAGGCCAGGCAGCCTGCCCTCGACCAGCGCCTTCTCGGTCAGGGCCTGGGCCCGCGCGGCGCGGCCATCCTGGCCGCTCGCCGCATGGGCTCCGAGAAGGAAGAGAAGGCTCAAGAGACTCAGGAAGCGGACGGGGAATCGGTGGAGCGGCATCGACCATCTCATGCGCCGAGCGTGCACTGGCCGCGCTCGCCGGGCAAGCGGCGTGCGGTGAGCGGGGCCTGCTGGGTTGCGAACGGGACTGCGTCGCCTCGCGGGTCTGATCACTCCGCGTCCGGGAACCGGTAGCGTCTGCTCCGGCGGAGCACCGTCCCGTCGCGCAGCTCGATCTCCGCGTCGCCCTTGGCCAGCGGCCGCTCCGCGACGACCCGTTCCCGGTTGACGAGGCTCGAACGGTGGATGCGCACGAAACCCTGGGCGGCGAGCCGGCGGGCCAGCTCGGTGAGGCTGCCGCGCATCAGCAGCCAGCGTTCGCCGACGTGCAGCCGCACGTACGAGCCGTCGGCCGAGATCCAGTCGACGTCCGCGACGTCGACGAAGCGCGTCGATCCCCGCGAGCGGATCTCGAGGCGCGGCGAGGGCACCTCGGGCTCGACCGGAGCTGCCGGAGGGTTGGAGCGCGGCCGCAGAGCGAGGGTTCGTGCACCGAGGATTCGCGGGCCGAGAGCCAGGAGCACGCCGTAGAGCAGCAGGCAGACGAGGAAGAAGTCGCCGACCTCGACCCAGAAGGCATGCTGCAATCCGCCGAGGGTGAGCTCCTCCCCATGCGTCACAAGCCTGAACGCGGCCAGGTAGTGGAGATAGGCAGTCGCCGCCAGCAGCGCCGCCGCGATGTGACGCGGCGCGTTCGCTCGATTCGCAGGGAACTCGCGGCCGAACACCGAGACGGCCCAGGCCATTGGTACCCAGGGAGCCCAGGCGACGAGGTTCAGCCACAGCAGCGACAGCGGCTCGGGGCGCTGGTCGGCGAGTCGCTGCCGCAGGTAGATCTGTGCGGCGGAGAGCACGGCGGCCACGGCGCAGGCGGTGGTGAACCCGAGCAGGGCCCGTAGCGACGACCTCGAAGCGACCGTCAGGAGCGGGAGGCGGGTGGAGGTGAGGCTCATCGGCACGGCGGAGGTCCTCTGGGTCATGAAAGGCGACGAAGCGTCGCCGCCGACCCCCTTGGGTTCGCGCTCTCGGCGACGAAGGTTGCAGTCGCGGCTCCCTGCGTCGATCTGTAACCGATCGCCACGCCGCGGCCTCTGTGCTTCCAGATGCTCGATCTGAAAGCCGCCCTGCGTTCGCTGAGCTCCACCCCCTGGGCGAGTGCCGTGGTGGTGCTCACCCTGGCGCTGGCGATCGGCATGGGCAGCGCCGTGTTCGGCGTCGTGCGCGCCGTTCTGCTGCTGCCACTGGGTTACGACGGCGAAGACGACCTGGTGGTGCTGTGGTCGACGCAGCAGCCGCCCGCCTCCGATGCCACCAGCGCCGTCGACGCGGCACAGGACCTCTTCCGCCTCTCGCCGGCCGACTACGCCGACCTACGCCAGGGTGCCGACAGCTTCGCCGGCAAGGTGGCGCTCTACCGCGCCATCGGCTCGACCCTGACCGGTCTCGATCCGGTGGAGCAGGTGGGCAGCTTCACCGTGACGCCGAGCCTCTTCGAGGTGCTCGGCGCCCGGGCGGCGGCGGGACGGCTCTTCTCCGACGACGAGGAGCGTCGCGGCGGTGAGCGTCGCGCCGTGATCACCCACGCCGCCTGGCAGCGGCGCTTCGGCGGCGATCCTTCGATCGTCGGCTCGGTCCTCGAGCTCGACGGTGAGCCGCACACCGTGATCGGCGTCACCGGGCCGGGCTTCACCTTCCCACCGGGAGACACCGAGGTCGAGGTCTACCTGCCGATGGTCCTCTCGGGACCGATCGTGCTCGAGCGCGACCACCGCATGTTCGACGCCATCGCCCGCCTCGCCCCGAACGTGTCCCTGGATCGGGCCCAGGCCGAGCTCGAGACGATCGGGCGCCGGCTCGAGCGGGAGTATCCGCAGACCAACCTCGGCTGGCGTCTGATCGCCCGGCCGCTACGCCGCGAGCTGGTCGGTGATCTGGCGCCGACCCTGCAGGCGCTGCTCGGCGCTGTCGCTCTCCTGCTCGTTGTCGCCAGCGTCAACGTCGCCAATCTGCTCGTCGCCCGCGCCGGCGGCGGGCTCGGTCGCGAGCTGTCGGTGCGCACGATGCTCGGCGCGCGTCCGCGGCATCTGCTGCGCCGGCTGCTCGCCGAGAGTCTGGTGCTCGGCGTCGCCGGAGCGGTGCTCGGTGTGGTGCTCTCGATCGTCGCCACGGCCTGGCTGGGTGCGGTGCTGCCCAGCGAGATCGCGCGGCTGGCGGCAGTGCGCCTCGATGGCGCGGTGCTGCTGATGGCGCTCGGGCTGGCGCTGCTGGCGACAGTGCTGTTCACCGTGCTTCCGGCGGTGCACGGCCTGCGCGGCCTGGGCCTCTGCCGCCGTGAACCGCTCGCCGGCAGCACCCTGGGAGGAGGCGAGCGGGGAGCACGGCGTCTGCGCGAGGCCCTGGTGGCGGTCGAGGTGGCCCTGGCCGTGACGCTCGTCGTCGCCGCGGTCCTGCTCGGCCGCAGCCTGCGCACGCTCGAGGCCAGCGAGCCGGGGCTGCGGCCGGAGAACCTGACCGCGGTCTCGCTGAAGATGCCTCGCTCGAGCTACTCGCGCGCCGAGTGGCGGCCGTTCTACGAGCGCCTCGCCCAGCGCCTCGCGGCGTCTCCCGGCGTGCAGCGGGTCGGCGCCACCTCGGATCTGCCTCTCAGCTCGGTGGGACTCGGCTTCGAGATCGAGCTCACCGCTCCCGGTCTCGCGGCGCGGTCACCGACCGTGCGGCCCAACGCCGAGGTGCGCCTGGTGTTGCCCGGCACCTTCGAGGCCGCCGGTATGCGCCTGATCGCCGGTCGCGACTTCACCACCAGCGAGCATGAGGAGCGCGGCGTGACGGTGGTGAACGAGACTCTGGCGCGCCGCGTCTTCGGCGAGCTCGATCCGCTCGGCCGGACCCTCGAGCTGCAGAACATCGGCGAGTTCGAGGTCGTCGGCGTGGTCGAGGACGTGCTGCAGCGCGGGCTCACCTCGCGTCACGAGTCGGAGCTCTATCTGCCCTTCGGTCGACCGATCGCGACCATGGAGATGCACCTGCTGGTGCGCACGGACCGCGGCGACCTCGGCGCCGCGGCGGTCGGCGATCTGGTGCGCTCGATCCTCTCCGACATCGATCCGCAGTTGGTGCCGTCGCGCGTGGTGGGCCTCGAGGAGCTGCTCTGGCGCTCGGTGGCCAGGCCGCGCTTCAACGCCGCGTTGATCGGGCTCCTGGCCCTCTCTGCGGCTCTTCTCGCGGTCGCCGGGGTGCACGGCATCGTCGTGTACGACGTGGCGAGGCGGCGGCGCGAGATCGGTGTGCGCATGGCGCTGGGTGCCGACGCGCCGGCCACCGCCGCGCTGGTGGTGCGCCAGTCGCTGCGGCTGGTGCTGCTCGGTGCCGCCTTCGGGCTCGCCTCTGCCGCCGCGCTCGGGCCCTTCGTCGAGCGCCTCCTGCACGGCGTCGAGCCGCTCGATCCACTGACCTACGGTTCGGTCGCGCTCGGCGCCGTGGCGACCGCCGCCCTCGCCTCCGTTCCCGCGGCCCGGCGCGCCGTGCGGGTCGATCCGAGCGTCGCGCTGCGCAGCGACTGAGGGAGCGACTCAGGGCACGTGGCCACGCCGCCCCGGGTGAGGCTCTCCGCTCCAGCCCTCTCGAAGACCAGGTCCCAGAGCTCGAGCGGTGGTGCTCCGGCGCGCTCCACGCCGCTTCGAATCACCAGGTGATCTCCTTCGGCCCTGACCAACGAGTCGTCGCAGCGCAGAGCAGCGATGCCGTGGCGCTGGAGGCTTTCGATCTCCTGGGGCCGGCTGATGCCGTCGACGTCGCGGTCGTGCCAGAGGGCGACGCCCACGAGCTCCGATCCCGCGACGCGTCCGTCGTCGTCGCCGTCGAGCAGGCAGAGCGCGGCGAAGCCGTCGCGGTGGCGGAGGTTGAAGGTGTGGGTGCCGAAGAGCTGCAGCGCGTCGACGATCGCCTGCCGCGGATCGGGAGCCCACACCAGCCAGGCGACACCGGGCCGAGGCCACGGCCAGGGGCCGAGCAGACCGCTGCCGCCGAGGTCGAAGCGCACTCCGGCCTCCGGGTCGTAGAGCGCTGTGGTTCCGGTCGTCATCTCGCTCGGTGTTCGCAGGTCGATGGCGAGAGGGCTCACGGCTCGCGGGAAGTGGCCGATGCGGTCGTGCAGCTCCTCGTAGCGCGCGATCTCTTCCGCTTCGACGTCCTCGTCGAGCAGCGGCAGCAGATAGTCGATCGCCTCGGGCGCCAGCGGCGCCTCGATCGAATCGCCGGGTTCGTGCGGCGCCTGCGCCGCGATCGCCTGCTCGAGCAGGCGCCGCGCCTCGTCGGAGCGCTCCGGCGAGGTCTCGTCGGCCTGCAGCAGGTTCCAGGCCAGTCCGAGTCGCAGCAGCGCGGCGAAGCGCCGGTCGTAGTGCAGCCGCCAGTCTGGTCGCGGGTCTCGCTCCACCGCGGACGCCTCGCGCTCCTCGACGATGCGCAGCGCTTCGCGGTAGTGGTGCAGGGCCCGTTCGCGGTGGAAGGCCGCCCGCTCGGCCGAGCCGGAACCGGGCCGCAGCCACTCGGTGCTGGAGCGCATCCGGGCGACGTGCTCCGGGGCTTCGCGCCGGTAGTCGACGCCGGGGCACGTCTCTGTACGGCAGTGGATGCGGGGGGCGAGCAGTCCCCACCAACCTTCGGCCTCGATGCGCGTCGCGTCGGTGAGCCGCCACTCCGCCGCCATCGCGTGGGTGCGGGCCAGGGCGTGGTGCACCTCGGGATCACCAGGACGCTTCTCGAGCCGCTCCGCGATGCGCTCGATCAGAAGAGAGAGCGGGAGGCGGGAGAGGTCTCCGACCACCGTGATGCCGAGAGCGCTACCGGCGCCGAGCGCCCCCAGGAGGAGGAGCGCCGCGGCGCCACGCCCTGCCCTCCAAGGGGGGGCCGTTGTCCTGGAGGCCAGTCGTCGTCGCACGCCTCAGTCTGACACGTGCGACGGCGAAGCTCCTGGGCAGTCAGGGCGAAGTGCTCGACCACGCCGCCAGGTTCCCCGTCTCGAAGTCGTCGACGAAGATCCACAGCGCCGACTCCGGGTCGTCGATCTGGCGCTCGGCGGCGCCGACGTCACAGGCACCGAAGCGCGGCTCACCGCGGGCGTCGAGCGGAGTGCAGCTGGCGAAGGAGAGCGGTGGGTCGACCGCGGCGCTCCAGGTGCCGGGCAGCATCGTCTCCACCGGGCCGCCCCAGTCGTCGAGCGGGCCGAGAGCGACCTGGTGGCGGGTCAGGTTGGGCTGGTCGCCGGCGGTCGGTCCCAGGCAGGTGTCGCCGGGGCTCTCGAGGTTGCCGCCGTCGGAGAGCAGGGTGACGTTGTCGTAGTGGCAGGCGCCGCCGCCGAGGAAGATGTTCTTGTCGATCCGCACCGTGGCGTCCTGGGCCCAGATCGCGGTGGCGGGTGTCGACTGAGAGTGCCCCATCTCGTTGTCGGCGAAGGTGGAGGAGTAGACGTTGAGCAGGGCACCGGCCTCGACGCTGATCGAGGCACCGACCCGTCCTCGGTTCTTGTGGAAGGTCGAGTTGGTGATGGTGGCCAGAGATCCGCCGCGCACGCAGAGCGCGCCGCCGTAGCCGTCGCCGAGACCCGGGGCCCCCGTGGTCACGTTGCGTACGAAGGTCGAGTCGCGGATCGTGGTCTCGAAGAAGCTCTCGACGCCGCCGCACGAGATCGCCTCGTTGAACCCGACTTCGACGCGCTCGAGCAGCAGCTCGCCGGCGTTGCGGATCGCGCCGCCGCGATTCATACCAGCGTCGGTACTGCCGATCGCCAGGTCGGAGATCGTGACGACGGTGAACTGGTCGA
Source organism: Acidobacteriota bacterium (assembly GCA_003388555.1). Taxonomy (GTDB): domain Bacteria; phylum Acidobacteriota; class Thermoanaerobaculia; order Multivoradales; family Multivoraceae; genus QQVD01. Next base: position 190,003 of record QQVD01000043.1, read on the forward strand.
TGTCGAAGACGCGCTCGCCGCCGACTCCCTTGAGCAGGGTCCGGGTGGCGCCGATCATGGCGCCGTTGCCCTGGATGATCAGGTCATCGTCGATCAGCAGTTGTGTTCCGAGATTGATGGTGCCGCCGCCGTTGAAGAAGATGCGGTCCAGGCCGGGCAGGGCGTTGGCTTCCTCGACCGCGGCGCGCAGGGTGCAGGCGCTGAACATGCCGGGGGTGGCGCAGAAGCCGTTGCCGGGGTTGGCGTCCCCCTGGTCGCCGCTCGAGGTGACGGTGAAGTCGTCGGCGAGCAGCGGAGCGCTCAGCACGAGCGCGGTCAGCAGCCCGAAGGCGAAGCCCGCGCGGGGCAGGTGTCTCAGCCGATCCGGGCCGGGAGACGGGTCGAGTGTCGGCGGGGTGTAGATCGTCGGGGTCATCGGTATTCCTCCTCTGCCCGAGACCTCCGACGAACGTCGGTGGATCGCGCCACGCCCTTCGGACCACGTGAGCTCCCGTCGCGCGCCGACCGGCTCGACGACGAGGTCACACGGGGGGAGGCACTGGCCGGTCGTCGGGTGACGACCGCCGGCCTGACGGCTCGGGGGCAGCCGGCGGTCGGCTTGCGATCGAAGGGCTGGAGGGCGCTCGCCGAGCCTGGAGCAGCCGGCGGCGACGGCGTTGCGCCGGGCGCGGAGAGAGCGGCCTCAGACCACCCGCATTCCCTGCCCGCGCCCCTGGACCTGCGCCTGCTGCTTGGCGCGGTACATCGCCTCGTCGGCCTGTTCGAGAGCCGCTTCGGGGTCGCCGCCGGCCGGCAAGGTCGCGGTGCCGACCGAGAAGCGGATCCTGGTCGAGAAGGGGTCTGCACCGAGCAGCCCGCGCAGGCCGGCGATCCGCTGCTCCATCGCCTCGGGCCCGAGCCCCGCCGCGACGACCAGGAACTCGTCGCCGGCGTAGCGCACGATGGCGTCCTCGGGCCGGAACGACTCCTCGAGGGCGCTCGCGAAGCGCTGCAGACAGCGGTCGCCGGCCTGGTGTCCCTGCAGGTCGTTGATCTGCTTGAAGTCGTCGAGGTCGAAGAAGAGCAGCGTCGCCCCCTCGGGCTGGACGCGGCGCAGGATCGCCGGCAGGCCGCGGCGGTTGACCAGTCCGGTGAGGGGATCGCGGTCGGCGAGGCGGCGCAGCTCCTCCTGTGCCGACAGCAGCGCCTGGTTGTAGTCGCGCAGCTCGCGCTGGGTGCGCTCGGAGAGCCAGAGCACGCAGCCGAGGGCGATCAGCCACTCGGTGCCGCTGTCGAACGAGGAGTGGGCCGCGCTGACCAGCGCCGACCAGCCCTGCACCTGCTCGGAGAACGTCCCATCGGGGAAGGACTGGATGGCGTACGACGCCGACTCGACGAAGGCGAGCACGGAGCGCAGGGCGAAGCCGGTCACCAACCAGGCCAACGGCCGCTCGAGAGGCGCGCGCAGCAGCAGCACGGTGCCGATGGTGAAGAAGACGCCCATGGCGCCCTGCTGCACCACGCCGAGCTGCACGATGCCGCGCACCAGCAGGGCGCCACAGAGCCCGTAGAGCGCCACCCCGGCCCACACCAGGCGATCGGAGGGCATCCGGCTGCCGGGGCGCTTCAGCGCCCAGGCGCCGAGGACCAGGAAGACCACGAAGGCCGTCTTGCCGCCCATGTACAAGCCGCGCAGGACACCCTGCGACAGCGTGCTCTGGGGCTGGAAGATCCAGAACGAGTTGGCGACCCCGAGGGCGACGAGGTTGGCCAGCCAGGCGGTCACCCACCAGCGCAGGTTGGCGACCCGCACCGAGCGCGAGAGCACCACGAAGAAGACGGCGATCATCACCACGGAGGTGAGCTGCACCGCCGTGCTCCAGCGCCAGATGATGAGTTCCATGTGGGTCGAATTCTAAAGGAATGACGGATCTCGCGTTTTCTCGAGAGTATGGGCGAGTGCGCTGCGAGCGCGAGGGACGTTGGATAGGAGGGCAGCGGCCGCTGGCGTCGCTCTCCGCAGAAGACCCACAGACCGAACGAGGAGATCGATCGTGCTTCGAGGACTGACCGCACTCATCCGACTGCTCGCCGCCTCCCTTCTTCTTCAATTCTCGTCCGCCGCACTGGCTACGACCGGGGCTTCAGCCCCCGACTGCTCCAGGGCGCCGGAGATCGAGCTCGAGCTCGGCGGTGCCGCAACCCACCTGATCGACGAGGGCCCGATGCGCGACAAGTACGGCAAGACCGCCGAGAAGTGCGCCTTCAACTTCCCGATGGGGTCATTGTCGGAAGCCGCCGGCGACTGCCGGGTGGCCGGGATGACCCTGCTCGGCAGCGATCCGGCCCCGCACCTGGTGAGCGTCTACAGGAGCTTCGAGAACGTCACCCGAGAACGCGAGGTGGAGAGCGAGAAGGGAGGAGAAGGTTGGCGCCTGTCAGGCGACCTGCTGGCCTGCTCGGGCGAGGTTTGTGACCTCGACGGATTCGTCCAGGTCGAGCTCATCCGCGCCGACCTGGAGCTCTCTGGCATGGCCGACTGTCCGTGGTCGCACGTGGTGGCACGCCTCGATCTCGCACAGTGAGGCCCTGCTCTGGCTCGATCGGGACGGTGCCCCGATCGAACCAGTGCCCCGATCGAAGATCGCCGTCACTCTCCATCGATGGCGCAGAAGTCCGCAACGGGCGCCGACCTGGTGCCGACGCTGTAGCGTCCGCTGGCGCTGAACAGCGGCACCACGAAGAGCTGGCGCTCTTCCCCGACTCCGCCGCCTCCGCTGCCGCCGCCGGCCTGCGAGTGTGCCCGCAGGCGCATCAGGCCGAACGGCTCGGAGACCGGCAGATCCTCTCCGCCGACCCGGACGCGGCGGGCGCGGGCGCCGGCGTAGAAGGCGGTCTGGCCGATCGAGCCACCGTGCTCGCCGCGGAGGTCGACCTCGACGGTCATCGGGTCGACCATCGTCGCCACCTGGTCACAGGCCATCGGGCCGAGGGCGCCGTCGAGCCAGAGCAGCAGGTCGGTGCCACCGTCGAAGCCACCGCCGTTGAGGAAGCGGGTCTCGAAGGCGCTCGGCAGGGGCATGCGGTTGCCGTCCGGCGCGTGGAAGGTCTCGCCGATGCGCCAGCCACACGGCGGGTCGACGCACAGGAAGGGCACACCGAAGCGCGCCTGGTCCGCGACCAGTGAGACGAGCGACTCGCCCTGGGCCGAGTTCTCGCTCGGGTCGACGAGGAAGAAGTCGCCCCAGAGCACGTTCTCGTTGCTCGCCAGGCCGGTGGCACAGTCGCCGAGATACCCCGCGTCCTGCGGCGTCATCAGGCTCGATCCCGAGCAGTCCTGCACCACGTCGACGGTGACGTAGCCGGTGGCCACGGCGCCCTCTTCGACCCCCTGCGCGTAGCAGAGGCCGTCACCCGGATGCGGCAGCCCGGTGAGCACCGAGCGCAGCGCCGCCGGATCGAGTGCCGGCTGCGCCAGCGGTGCGGTGCAGCTGGCGTAGAGCGCGGCGACGTCGGGGTCCGAGGTCTCCGGGATGTTGCCGTCGAGCACGTCGCGCAGGTTGAAGGACTGCACTCCGCCCGGGGCGACGAAGAAGTCGAAGCTGTAGACCGGTTGGCCCCAGTTCGTCCACACCGTCGCGTGGGCCAGCTTGTAGTCGTCGGCGGCGTTGCCGACCGAGAACAGGGTGGTGCGTCCCTGAGGATCCTGCAGGTCGACCTCGAAGTAGGGCAGCAGCACCGTGGCGGCCGGTTGGTTCTGCAACCCGCAGCCCAGAGGCTGGGTCTCCTGTGCCGAGGCAGTCGCCGCGAGGAGGATCGGCAGTGCCGACAGCAGGACGAGAGCCCGCGTCGCGGTGCTCGGGCGGCTACGGGGGTGCGGTGGTCTTTCGATGCGGGTCGATCTCTGGGTCATGGGTGTCACCGGTGCTTTCGTGGACGCCGCCGAGCGTCTCGGTGGCTGGCAACCCTCGGACGAACGGAAGTCAGATCATGGGACTCGGGAGAGATATGGGATTATACCATAGCGCTCTCCTTGCAAGCGGCCAGCTCGAGCGCCCGCCTGTCAGCCCGCGTCTTCCTCTCGAGAAACGTCCTCGTCCTCCGCCAGGGTGAGCCGATCGCGGCCCGAGGACTTCGAGGCGTAGAGGGCGCGGTCGGCCCGGGCGATGAGCTCGTCGGCCGTCAGCTCGCTCGAGCGCTCGGCGCCGCCGATGCTGCACTGCACGACGAGCAGCTCGTCGCCCACCTCGACCGGGTGATCGCGCAGCTGGCGCTGGATCCGCTCGGCGACGACGTGGGCGGCGCTGCCGTCGGTGTCGGGGAGCAGGATGGCGAACTCGTCGCCCCCGAGTCGACCCACCAGGTCGATCTCGCGGCTCGCCGAGCGCAGCGCGTCGGCGGTGGCTCGCAGCGCCCGATCGCCGACGGCGTGACCATGGCGGTCGTTGATCTGCTTGAAGCGATCGAGGTCGATCAAGAGCAGGGTCAGTGGGCGCTCGTGCCGCCGCGCCTGGGCCAGGAGGTACTCGGAGGCCTCGTAGAAGGCGCGGCGGTTGCGCAGCCGGGTGAGGTGGTCGGTGCGCGCCAGCTGCTCGGCGCTGTCCCTGGCCTCCTCGAGCTCCTTGAGCAGGTCGAAGTAGCGGCGCACGAAGGTGCCCTCGACCCGCACCACGCGAACGATCATCGCCAGCTGGATCACCGCCGCGGCGCCCATCGCCCGGAAGGTCAGCGACGGCTGCAGCAGGAACCAGAGCGCTGCCGGCGCCAGCATGGTGAAGGCGGCCGCGAGGGTGGCGAGGCGCTGGGCGCTGTACAGCAGGGCGGTCCCACCGGCGAGGCCGACCAGGAAGACCATCAGCAGCAGCTGTTCGTCGCCGGCGAGCCGCGGCAGCACGACGATGCTGCCGACCCCCCACACCGCGCTGTTGATCGCCAGCGTCGACGCGAAGAGCTGATCCCAGGTGCGGGTGCTGGCGAGCTCGGGGCGGCGGTAGTACCCCGCCACCATGGCGAAGCGCAGCATCGAGGCCAGCACCGCAACGCCGTACCAGACGAGCGCCGTCGTCGCGCCGAGCCCTTCCCACAGCGCCGCGACCAGGATCGCCAGCACCAGCAGGTTGACGAAGACGCCGGTGCGGGCCTGGCGGCAGACCAGCTCGAGGAAGGCTCGACGCGCAGGCTCCCTGCCCGGAGCGTCTGTCGGCGGCGTTCCTCGAGGGTCCATCGGCCTTCAGTCTAAGCCGAAGGAAGGTCGGGTGGCGCGGCGGACCAGGCTGCGTCGAGCTGTGGGAGCCCCTCGCTGAGCGAAGGTCCGACGATCGATGGGGGGCTGCCATGCGTCTTCCCGAGTGGCCCGAGGTCTTTGGCGACCGTCGGCTCACGCCCGTGGCAACGAGTCCGGCGTCACGACTGCGCGGTTGGCGGACGCTGCCTGGGAGATGCTGGCCCGAGGCGACGCCAGGCCGAGAAACGGGCTGATCCAATAGACTCATCAGCATGTTTCGAAATACCCTCTCCTGGCCCCTACTCTCCCTGTTCGCCTCCGTAGCTCCGTTGCTCTCCACCACCCTCGCCGTTCCCGAAGGCCGGCTGCACAGCTCGGAGGACGGAGTCTTCGCGGAGACCTTCGTAGCGCCGACCGACCTCGCTGCCGCCCTGTCGGGCCTGGACCCGGGAGAGAGGTTGCGGATCGCGGCTTTTCCCGTTGCGCCGGGGCAGCGCGGCGCCCTCGAGCTCGAGCGGGTCGACCTCTACGCCGAGGGCGCCCGGGTGCTGGCGGTCGAGGGGGGAGTCGTGACCACCGTGGCGCGCAGCGGTCGGGCGCACTTCCTCGGTGCCGTCGTCGGCGAGCCGCGATCACGCATCGGTCTCTCGCTGGATCCCTTCACCGGCGCCCTGCGGGGTCTCGTCGACGGACCGCGCGGTCGCTTCCAGCTGGTGACCGAGGCCGGTGGTCCCGAGGGGACCGTGCCGACGCGAATCGTCTCCGAGCGGGTCCTGGCGCGCCGACTCGACATCGCCGAGCCCGGCTGCGGCACCGAGGAGGTTCCGCTGCCGGAATCGCTGCTCGAGCACGTGGTCACCCTGGAGCGCCAGCGCGAGCGCGGCCGCAGCTTCCGTGGCCAGGCCCTCTACACCGCCGTGGTCGCCGTCGACACCGACAACGAGCTGCTCGACGAGAAGTTCGGCAACGACACCGGTGAGGCCGCCGACTGGATCGCCGATCTCTTCCTGCAGATGAACGTCGTCTGGGAACGCGACGTCGGCCTGCGCCTCCTGGTCGGAGACACCTTCCTGCGCCCAGGTGTCTTCCCCTACACCGGCGATCCCTGGAACGTGGGAGGCTCTCCGGCCAGCGGCGCGCAGCTGCAGGAGTTCGGGCTCTACTGGTCGCTCAACCAGGGCGCCGTCGACCGGGTCTTCGCGATGCTGCTGTCGGGCAAGTCTTCCTCCGGCAACTCGGCGTCGGGCATCGCGTGGATCGACGGCTACTGCGAGACGCAGAACACCGGCGGTGGCTACAGCGTCACCCAGGTGTTCACCAGCAGCTTCTCGTCGGCCGGGATCGTGGCGCACGAGCTCGGCCACAACGCCGGCTCACCGCACACCCACTGCTACTCGCCGCCGGTCGACCAGTGCTACAACGGCGAGGGTGGCTGCTACGCCGGTCCGGTGAGCTGTCCCTCCGGGACGGGCGGCCGCGGCACGATCATGAGCTACTGCAACTTCATCGGCCCGAGCGCCGCCGGCTGCGGCCAGAACACGCTCGATTTCCATCCCACCGTCTCGGCGCTCTTCTCCGACTTCATCGACAACCACACGCCGAACTGCGTCGAGCCGTTCTTCGTGCCGGTGATCTTCGTCGACGGGTACGAGTCCGGCGGCACGACTGCGTGGTCCTCGACCACCCCGTAGGGCCGCCTCAGTCGCTGCTCGCGCGCTGCTCGTGTCGGTTCTGCGGGAGCCGTCAGCGGCCTTCGCCCGGTGCCGGGCCACGTTCCAGCACAACCTCGAGCAGCTGATCGAGTGCCGCCGCATCTCCGCGCTGTCGTTCCGCCTTGGCCAGGAGCAGACGCAGTTTCGACTTGACGTCGCGGGCCGTCGAGATGATTTCGAGATCGATGGTGTTCTTCTCGCACTCGATGTCGCCGAATCGGACGACTTCGCCCTCGCGGATTTCCTTCTCGTGGCGCTCGCTGCCCAAGATCTCGCCGTCGAAGGTCACGTCGACCTTGTGCCAAGTGAGGCGCGACGTGTACTTGCGGCCCTCCCGGATCTCGTCCTTCCAACTCCTGCAGGGGTCGGTCTGAGCGTCGAGGGGCGTTGCCGCCGGGAGTACCAACGCGGCCAGGAAGAGGGTGATGGAGGCGACGATCTGGGATCTGGGCAAGACGAGGCTCCTGGGTCGAGTCGTGTGGATCTTGGCGCGACATCCTACGGAATCGGACTGTGGGCGATCGCCAGCACTGACATTGCAGGTAGTGTGCGGGGCGTGAGGCTTCGCGAGGCCCACGCACGCGTCCACGGATGCTGAACCTGCGAACAAGAGCCGTTGCCGAGACCGCCGCATCTGCGCGCAGACGGCGCGGCACGAACGGTCGGGCAACGGCTCGGGTCTTCGTCAGAGAGATCGGTCTCGAGCCGCTGAAGTGCCGGACGACACAACCCGAGGAAGGACCATGCCGAAGTCAGGACACTCTCAGCCGTACCCACGCAGGACGCCTTTCGGCGTCAGAGAATCCGCTTCCGGTCCAGCCGTCGCCTCGAGCCTCGCGGCAGCCCTGCTGGCGCTCGTGCCATCGCCGTCGGGCAGTCAGCCAGGGACGCAGGCATCCTCATCCTCCGCGACGGAGACCTGCTGTCCCACCTTCGCCGTGCCGCCCGTCGACCTGGGTGAACGCTCTCTCGACCGGCGCCGCGAGGCGCAGCTCGAGGAGGCCGCGGAGTTCGCGGTGCGTCACGACTTCTCCTTCCGCGACTCGCTCGAGGCCTCCGGGATCACCTTCGAGCACCGACCGACCGCCGACTCCGGTGCCACCTACCGTCCGGTGCACTACGACCACGGCAACGGGGTCTCCGCCGCCGACGTCGACGGCGATGGCCTGCTCGATCTCTACTTCACCAACCAGATCGGCGCCAACGAGCTGTGGCGCAACCTCGGGGACGGCCGGTTCGAGGAGATCTCACGGCGCTCGCCGGGGCTGGGACTCGCCGATCGGGTCTCGGTCGCCGGTTCGTTCGCGGACATCGACAACGACGGCGATCCGGACCTCTACGTCACCGCCGTGAGGTCGGGCAACAAGCTCTTCCGCAACGAGGGCGGCGGGCGTTTCGTCGACATCACCGAGCGCTCGGGCCTCGGACACCAGGGCCATTCCTCCGGCGCGGTCTTCTTCGACTTCGACAACGACGGCCTGCTCGATCTCTTCCTGACCAACGTCGGGGAGTACACCGTCGACGAGCTCGATCCGAGTGGCTACTACATCGGTCGCTCCGACGCGTTCAGTGGACACCACCATCCGGGCCGAGCCGAGCGCAGCCTGCTGTTTCGCAATCTCGACGGCGAGCGCTTCCGCGAGGTCGGCCTCGACATGGGGCTCGACGAGCGCGGATGGGCCGGCGATGCCTCCTTCGCCGACCTCAACCGCGACGGTTACCTGGACCTCTACGTGCTCAACATGCAGGGAGACGACCACTACTGGGAGAACCGCGAAGGCAAGGGATTCGTCGAGCGCACGAGCGACTACTTCCCGAAGACGCCGTGGGGCGCGATGGGCATCAAGTTCTTCGACCTCGAGAACGACGGCGACGAGGACCTGCTGCTCACCGACATGCACTCCGACATGAGCTACGAGGTGCCGCCGGCGGTCGAACGCGCCAAGTCGGTGCCCAGCTGGTCCGACGAGGAGCTGCAGGGCGGCGACAACAACATCTTCGGCAACGCCCTCTACCGCAACGGGGGAGAAGGCCCGTTCTCGGAGGTGTCCGACGCCTACGGGGCCGAGAACTACTGGCCCTGGGGCGTCAGCGTCGGCGACCTCAACGCCGACGGCTACGAGGACGTGATCATCACGTCGAGCATGAACTACCCGTTCCGCTACGCCATCAACTCGTTGCTCCTGAACGAGGGAGGCGAGCGCTTTCGCCACGCGGAGTTCGTGCTCGGAATCGAGCCGCGCCGCGGCGGCGAGGTGCGCAAGCCCCTCTTCGACATCGAGTGCCCTCCCGGCCCGGACGTGCACGAGGCGCTGTCGCCGGCGGTTCAGGAGATGTACCGCCTCTGCTCGCAGCGTCAGGGCACCCACACCGTGCTCGGCACGGTCGGCACCCGTGGCGCGGTGTTCCTCGACCTCGAGGGCGACGGCGACCTCGACATCGTCACCGCCGAGTTCGGCTCGGCGCCGCAGGTCCTGGTCAGCGATCTGAGCGAGCGCGGTGCTCTGCACTGGGTGAGTCTGCAGCTGGTGGGATCGAAGTCGAACCGTGACGGGCTCGGGGCACGGGTCGAGGTCCACGCGGGGGACGACGTGTTCGTGCGTCGGGTCGACGGCAAGTCGGGCTATCTGAGCCAGAGCTCGATGCCGCTCTACGTCGGTCTGGGGCCGCATCGTGCGGTCGACCGCGTCGTCGTCGAGTGGCCCTCGGGCGCGCGCACCACGACCGGCCGGCTCGAAGTCGGCAAGGTGCACACGATCCCCGAGTCGCCCTGAGCCGTCGCCGCCGGTCGCCCTGCTAGCATCGAGGCACCGGGGCGCCTCGTACCGCGTCGCGGGTCAACCCACCGGACGGCTCGTTACCGCCCGGGATGAAAGGACCGACATCATGATCTCCGTCTCCCTGCCCGACGGCAGTGTGCGCGAGCTGCCCGAGGGCTCGAACGGCTTCGACCTCGCCGGCGACATCTCGCCGAGCCTCAAGAAGGCCTCGGTGATCGCCGAGATCAACGGCCGTCAGGCCGATCTCTCGCGCCCGCTGCAGGGCGGCGACCAGGTGCGCCTGATCACCAAGCGCGATCCCGAGGCGCTCGAGGTGCTGCGCCACTCAGCGGCGCACCTGATGGCCGACGCCATCCTGCGCCTCTTCCCGAAGGCGCAGCTGACGATCGGGCCGCCGGTCGAGGACGGCTTCTACTACGACCTCTACTTCCCCGAAGGCTCCGATTCGGTGACCCCCGACGACTTTGGGCGCATCGAGCAGGAGATGCAGCGGATCGCCAAGGAGAAGCACCGCTTCCAGCGCCACGACGTCGACGGCGAGCCGGCGACCGACGAGGTGTTCCAGCGCTATCGGGCGATCGACGGCAAGGACGCCAGCGGCGGGCTCAACAAGTTCAAGCAAGAGCTCGTCGACGGCATCCTCGAACGCGGCGAGGGCCTGTCGTTCTACCGCCACGGCGACTTCGTCGACCTCTGCCGTGGCCCGCACGTGCCCGACACCGGCTGGCTCAAGAACGTCAAGTTGACCCACGTCTCGGGCGCCTACTGGCGCGCCGACGCGTCGCGCGAGCAGCTGGTGCGGGTCTACGGCACGGCCTTCTTCTCCAAGGAGGAGCTCGACGAGCACCTGCGCCTGATCGAGGAGGCGAAGAAGCGCGACCACCGCGTGCTCGGTGAGCAGCTCGACCTCTTCTCGTTCCACGACGAGGCGCCCGGCTTCCCCTTCTTCCACCGCAAGGGCACGATCGTCTTCAACGAGCTGGTCGACTTCATGCGCTCGCTGCTGCGCCGCGACGGCTACGAGGAGGTGCGCTGTCCCCAGATCCTCTCCGAGGAGCTCTGGCACCGCTCGGGGCACTACGACAACTACCTCGAGAACATGTTCTTCACCAAGCTCAAGCTGCGCTCGGAGAAGAACCCCGACGAGGTGGTCGACGTCAGCGAAGAGCGCCCGATGGCGGTCAAGCCGATGAACTGCCCGGGGCACCTGCTGATCTACAGCGAGCGGCCGCGCTCGCACAACGAGTTCCCGCTGCGCATCGGCGAGATGGGGCTGGTGCACCGGCGCGAGATGTCGGGCGTGCGCCACGGCCTGTTCCGGGTGCAGGCGTTCACCCAGGACGACGCGCACCACTTCTGCACCCCCGATCAGATCGAGGCCGAGATCCAGTTCCTCATCGACTTCTTCAAGGAGGTCTACGCCGTCTTCGGTCTCGACGACGTGCGCATCGAGCTGTCGACCCGACCCGAGAAGAGCATCGGCAGCGACGAAGTCTGGGAGGAGGCCGAGGCCGCCCTGCGCCGGGCGCTCGACGGCAAGGGCATCGACTACGTGGTCAACGAGGGCGACGGCGCCTTCTACGGCCCCAAGATCGACTTCCACATCCGCGACGTGCTCAAGCGCTCGTGGCAGTGCGGCACCATCCAGCTCGACTTCTCGATGCCCGAGCGCTTCGGCCTCAAGTACGTCGCCGCCGACGGCGAGCGCTACACCCCGGTGATGATCCACCGCGCCTGCTACGGCTCGCTCGAGCGCTTCATGGGCATCATCATCGAGAACTACGCCGCCCGCTTCCCGCTCTGGCTGGCCCCCGAGCAGGTGCAGATCGTGCCGGTCTCCGACCGCTTCTTCGACTACGCCAGGAAGGTCGGCGCCGAGCTGCGCGCCGCCGGTCTGCGGGTGCACGTCGACCTGCGCGACGACCGCGTCGGCTACAAGATCCGTCAGGCCAGCCTGCAGAAGGTGCCCTACGTCATCGTGGTGGGCGAGAAGGAGCAGGACGCCGGCACCATCAACCTGCGGGCGCGCGACGTCGAGGCCAACAACGGTGAGATCGGTGAGATGACCGTCGCCGAGCTGCTCGCCAAGGTGGAGGGCGAGCGGCGGCCGGGTGGCGTCAGCGCGTTCGTGGAGGCGCGAGCCGTCGAGGTCGGTTAGCGTCGCGCCGTGAGCCGACCCCGGAGCGCAGCCGAAGACGATCGCGGCGGTCCCGCCGCAGGAGCCGCGTCGGCGCGCCTGCTGGTCTCGTCCTGCGCGGCGCGCCGGCACGACGAGCTCGCGGCGTGGTTCGCCGAGCGCACGAGCAGGCGGCCGGTGGTGGTGGCGCCGAGTCGGGGTGCGGCCGACGACTTCGTGCGCCGTGCTCTCGGTCGGCTCGACCTGCCCGGGGTGCTCGGCGTCGAGCGCACCACCGGCCACCAGCTCGCAACGAGCCTGGCGGCGCTGCGCCTCGCCGACGCCGGCCAGGCGCCGCTCGGCGGTATCGCCACCTCGGCGGTGGTCACCCGCATCGCGCGCCGCGCCCACGCCCGCGGCGCTCTCGGTCGGCTGGCACCGGTGGCGACGCTGCACGGCTTCCCGCGCGCCCTCGGCGACACCCTGCGCGAGCTGCGTGAGGCCGGGCTGAGCGCGTCCGAGCTCGATCCCGCTGCGCGCGCCGCACTGGGCGACGACCTGTCGCATCTGCTGGCGGCCTACGAGGAGCAGCTCGGGGAGTGGGGACTGGCGGATCTCGCCGATCGCCTCGCCGCCGCCACCGCCGCGTTGCGCGAGGGCGATGCAGTGGCCGGCTTCCTGCGCGGTCGGCCCCAGGTCTGGCTCGACGTGCCGCTGCACGACGCGATGCATCGCTCGTTCTTCGTCGCCCTGGCGGGCGTCGCGGCGGGGGAGGTCTGCTGGTCGGCGGCGGCGGGCGACGACGAGACCCTCGCCGCGTTGGATGCCAGCGCCGAGCTGCGCGGCCTCTTCGGCGAGGCGCTCGATCTCGACGCCGAGGCGGCGCCACCGGTGTCGCTGCTGGAACGCACCCAACGGTACGTCTTCCAGCCCGACGTACCGCCGCTCGAGTCGGCAGTTGTGTCGACGGCCGAGTCGTCCACCTTCGACTTCGTCTCCGCCGCCGGAGAGGGCCGCGAGTGCGTCGAGATCGCGCGACGCATCCGTGACCTCGCCCTGGACGGCGTCGCCTTCGACGAGGTGGCGGTGGCGGTGCACCAGCCTTCGACCTACCTGCCGCTGCTCGAGGACGCGCTGCGCCGGGCCGAGATCCCGGCCTACTTCTCGCGCGGCCTGTCGCGCCCGGATCCGGCGGGACGGGCCTTCCTGTCGCTGCTGGCCTGCGCCGCCGAGGAGCTCAGCGCCACCCGCTTCGCCGAGTACCTGTCGCTGGGACAGGTGCCACAGCCGCAGGCCGACGGCTCGCCGCTGGAGCGCTCCGTGCCGTGGGTCGAGCCGCGCGGCGAGCAGCTGGTGCTCAAGAGCCTGACCGACAGCGGCGAGGTGGAGCAGGGCGACGAAGAGGCGCTCGAGCCGCTCTTCCGCTCCGAGTCCGACCCCGAGTCCGAGCCGAGCGAGCGGCTGCCGGCCGGCGCGCTGCCGACACCGGAGCGCTGGGAGCAGTTCCTGGTCGACGCCGCCGTGGTCGGCGGCAGCGCCAGATGGCGTCGCCGTCTCGCCGGTCTCGAGGCCGAGTGGCGACGGCAGCTCGCCGAACGCGACGACGATCTCGAGGAGACCTCGCTGGCGCGTCGGCGCGTCGATCTCGAGCGCCTCGCGGCGCTGCGCCGCTTCGCGCTGCCGCTGATCGAGCGGCTCGAGCAGCTGCCCGAAGGCGGCAGCTGGCAGCAGTGGCTGGTCGCCCTCGAGCAGCTCGCGGTGCGCGCCCTGCGCAGGCCGGGATCGGTGCTGCAGTTGCTCGCCGAGCTGCGGCCGATGGCCGAGGTCTCCCCGGTCACCATCGACCAGGTGCGCCAGACCCTCTCCGAGCCGCTGTCCTTCCTGCGCGCCGAACCGCCGCGCAGCCGTTTCGGTCGCGTCTTCGTCGCCACCACCGCGGAGCTCGGCGGCCGCTCGTTCTCGGCCGTCTTCCTGCCCGGGCTTGCCGAGAGCGTCTTCCCGCGGCGCCAGTTCGAGGACCCGCTGCTGCTCGACCGCCAGCGCCTGGCGCTGCGCGGTAGCGACGGGGACGGGGACGGCAGCGTCTGGCTGCCGACGCGCGGAGACCGGGCGCATCGCGAACGGCTGCTGCTGCGCATCGCGGTGGGCGCGGCGCGCGAGCGCCTGGTGGTCTCCTACCCGCGGGTCGACCTCGGCCAGGGCCGCTCGCGGGTGCCGTCGTTCTACGCCCTCGACCTGCTCCGCGCGGCCGAGGGCGAGCTGCCGCCCGAGCTCGGTGAGCTGGCGCAGCGGGCGGCGGCCGCCAACGCGTCGCAGATCGGTTGGCCTGCGCCAGCGGCGGCGTCCGAGGCGATCGACGCCGCCGAGTACGACCTCGCCCACCTGCGGGCCGCGATGGGTCTGGAGGACTCGCGCGGCAGCGCGCGCTTCCTGCTCGACACCAACCCCTACCTCGCGCGCTCGCTCCGGGCTCGCTTCTGGCGCTGGAATCGCCGCTGGACCTGGGCCGACGGCCTGGTGGCGCGCGCCGACGACGAGCCCGGCCCCGGGCTGCCGATCGAGACCGGGCGCCAGACCCGCGAGCTGCTGCGCGAGCACCTGCCGAGCGCCCGCGCCTACTCGCCGACGGCGCTGCAGCACTTCGCCCACTGTCCGTACCGTTTCCTGCTCCAGGCGGTGCACCGCCTGCGTCCCAAGCTCGAGGTGGCCGGTCTCGAGAAGCTCGATCCGCTGACCCGAGGCAGCCTCTTCCACGACATCCAGTTCGACCTGCTGCAGCAGCTGCGTCGCGAGGGGCTGGTGCCGGTGACTCTCGACAACCTCGACCAGGTGATCGCGCGCCTCGACGAGGTCGTCGACACCGCCGAGCGGCGCTTCGCCGAGGAGCTGGCGCCGGCGATCCCGCGCATCTGGTCGGGAGAGATCGAAACGCTGCGCAACGACCTGCGTGGCTGGCTGCGCCAGATCGCCGAGGAGCCCGGCTGGACGCCGATCGCCGCCGAGCTCGCCTTCGGTCTGCCGGAGGATCCGCGCCGCGACCCGGCGAGCAGCACCGAACCGGTGCCAGTGCTCGACGGCGCTGCGTCGCTGCGCGGTTCGATCGACCTGGTGGAACGTGAGGTCGATGGCTCCCGCGTTCGTGTCGTAGACCACAAGACCGGCAGACCGCCGCAGAAGCAGTACCTGACCATCGACGGCGGCCGCGTCCTGCAGCCGGTGCTCTACGCCCTCGCCGCCGAGAAGCTCCTCGAAACCGACGGCGGGGAAGGCGCACCGGCGCAGCGGGTCGTCGAGGGACGGCTGCACTTCTGCACCCAGCGCGGCGAGTACCAGGTGCGCAGCGTCGCGCTCGACGTCGATTCGCGCGCCGCGGCACGCTCGGTGATCGAGCAGGTCGAGGCGGCGGTGCGAGAGGGGTTCCTGCCCGCGGCACCGGCGGAGAAGGCCTGCCAGTGGTGCGACTACCGCGTCGTTTGTGGTCCCTACGAGGAGCACAGGGTGTCTCGCAAGAGCCCCAGAGCGCTCGAGCCCCTGACCCGACTGAGGCGGGCGCCGTGAAGCTGCTCACTGACGATTGGCGGGCCGACGACGCGGCGCGCGACAGGATCCGGCGGGACCTCGACACCAGCTTCCTGGTCGAGGCGGCTGCGGGAACCGGCAAGACGACCCTGCTCATCGAGCGGTTGGTGGCGGTGCTGCGCAGCGGAGGCACCACGGTGGATCGCATCGTCGCGGTCACCTTCACCCGCAAGGCGTCGGGCGAGCTCAAGCTGAGGCTTCGCCAGCAGCTCGACCGCGACCGCGGAGACCTGCGTCGGCGGATCGCGACCGCGGCGGACGATCCGACCGTCGACGCCGTGAGCGACCTCGTCGCCCAGCTGCAGCGCGTCGACGACGCCGTCGAGCGTCTCGAGGAGGCGCGCATCGGCACCATCCACTCTTTCTGTGCCGAGATCCTGCGCGAGAGACCGGTGGAGGCGGGTGTCGATCCGGGTTTCGTCGAGCTCGCCGACGACGAGGGACCGGCGCTCTTCGCGCGGGCCTTCGACCGCTGGATCCAGGAACAGCTCGAGGTGATGTCGCCGGGGATCCGTCGTGCCCTCTCGGTGCTTGCGCTGCAGAAGTGGTACGGCGACCAGGGGCCGATCGACCGACTGCGCGGCGCGGCGCAACAGCTCGCCGATTGGCGCGACTTCCCGGCCGCCTGGAGCCGCACGCCGTTCGACCGCGAGTCGACGATCGATGCCCTCGTCGCGCACGTGCGCCGCCTGGCCGGGTACGCCCGTCGCGCCGGGTCCTCGCGCGATCCGCTGCGCTCCACCCTCGAGCCGATGGTGCTGCTCGACGACTGGATCCGCCGCGGCACCAGCTTCGAGCATGGTGCAAGCGAACGCGACTACGACGCCCTCGAGGCACGGCTCCTGGAGCTGTACACCGAGATGAACAAGTGGCACCGGCGCAAGAAGGGCCGCGGCAAGTTCGCCGAGGCGCTGCCGCGCGAGCAGGTGGTCGGCGAGCGCGACGCGCTGGTGGCCACACTGCGGGAGTTCCGCGAGGCCGCTGGCGCCGATCTCGCGGCGCTCCTGCACTCCGAGCTGCAGGGCGCTCTCGATGCCTACGATGCGCTGAAGCGGCGCGAGGGGAGGCTCGATTTCGCGGATCTCATCCTGCGCGCCCGCGACCTGCTGCGCGACGACGAGACGGTGCGGGGCGAGCTGCAGGAGCGTTTCACCCACCTCTTCGTCGACGAGTTCCAGGACACCGACCCTCTGCAGGCCGAGGTCCTGCTGCTGCTCGCGGGCGCGGACCCCGCGGTCGACGATTGGCGGCGGGTCACGCCGAGCCCGGGCAAGCTCTTCCTGGTCGGCGATCCGAAGCAGTCGATCTATCGCTTCCGGCGCGCCGACATCCAGCTCTACCAGGAGATCGGCGCGCGTCTCGCCGCGGTGGGCGTCGAGCAGCTCGAGCTCAGCCGCAGCTTCCGCTCGGTCGCCGCCATCCAGAGACTGGTCAACGACGCCTTCGCCAGCGAGATGGACGGCGACGTGCGGGCCGGGCGTCCCCGCTACATCCCACTCGCCGAGTGCCGCACGACGCCACGTGAGCGCCCCTCGCTCGTCGTGCTGCCGGTTCCGGAGCCGTTCAACTACCGCGGCTACGTGACCAACAGGGAGGTGCAGAAGTCGCTGCCGGGAGCGGTCGGCGCCTGGTGCCATTGGCTGCTCGAGGAGAGTGGCTGGCAGGTGCAGGATCCGGAGACCAAGGAGCATCGGCCGGTCGAGAGCTCCGACGTCTGTGTGCTCTTCCGCCGCTTCCTCTCGTGGGGCGACGACGTCACGCGCGACTACACGAGGGCGCTCGAGGCGCGTGGCATCGACCACCTGCTCCTCGGCCAGCGCACCTTTCATCAACGCGAGGAGGTCGAGACGGTACGTGCGGCGCTCACCGCGATCGAGTGGCCGGACGATCAGCTGGCGGTCTTCGCGACCCTGCGTGGGTCGCTGCTGGCGTTTCCCGACGACCAGCTGCTCCGGCTGCGCTCGGCGATCGGCGGCTTCACGCCGGCGCGCTGGCGCCACCACCTCGCCCGCGTCGAAGCGGGAGAGGAACGCGAGCTGCCCGCAGACCTCGGCGAGGTCGGAGAGGCTCTGCTACTCATCGACGACCTCCACCGCAGGCGCAATCGGCGGGCGGTGGTCGAGACGGTCCAGGAGCTGCTCGAGCGCACCCGGGCACACGCCGGCTTCGCGATGCGTCCGGCCGGGCATCAGGTCCTCGCCAACCTGGACCGGGTCTGCGACCTGGCGCGATCGTACGAGGTGGCAGGAGGACACTCGTTCCGCGGCTTCGTCGAGCGACTGGAGGAACAGGCAGCGAAGCCTTCGTCGAGCGACGCCGCGGTGATCGAGGAGGGCGCCGAGGGGGTGCGCCTGATGACGGTGCACAGCGCCAAGGGGCTCGAGTTCCCCGTCGTGGTGCTCGCCGACCCGACCTGCAACATGGCGCATCGCGAGCCCGATCGCACGGTCGACGTGGAGCGCGGGCTCTGCGCCATGAAGCTGCTCGGGATGACACCGCTCGAGCTACGTCACGCCACCGAGCTCGAGCACGAGCGCGATCTGGCCGAGGCGACCCGCATCGCCTACGTCGCGGCGACCCGGGCGCGCGATCTGCTGGTGATCCCGGCGGTTGGCGACGCGCCGATCGACGGCAGCTGGCTGGAGCCGCTGTCGAAGGCGATCTACCCGCCCACCGAGTCTCGTCGTCGATCCAGCCCGGCCCCCGGCTGTCCCGAGTTCGGCGACTCGTCGGTGCTGCGTCGCCCGAACGAGATGCCGGACCAGCCCGACGGGTCGGTGCGCCCGGGTCTGCATCGTTTCGCCGAAGGCGCCTACGACGTCGTCTGGTGGGATCCCGCGAGCTTGACTCTCGAGGCGCCGACCTCGCGCGGTCTCTGGCGCGAGGAGCTGCTGGCCCCGCGCCCGGGCGACGGCGAGGTGGCTTCCGAACCGTCCGACCCGAGCTTCGAGGAGTACCGCCTTTGGCTCGAGCGCCAGGGCGAAGCGCGCGAGAACGGTGCGCGCCCGACCAGCCGGACGGTGGCGGTGACCCAGATCGAGGAGGACCCGCCTGGCGGGCTGCGCGAGTTCGAGACCGTTGGCGAGCCGAGCGGGTCGAGGCCCTCGGGCCTGCGCTTCGGCGATCTGGTGCACAGTGTGCTGCAGCTCGTTCCGCTGACGGCCGGAGCAGGTGACGAAGGTGGCGAAGGTGACGACATCGACGGCGCGGTGCGCCGTCTGGCACTGCTGCAGGGGCGCACCCTCGGGGCTTCCGAGGAGGAGGTCGAAGCGGCTGTCGCGGCGGTGGGCGAGGCGCTGCGGGGGGCGGGTATGCGCCGCCTGGCCTCGGCCGACGAGCTCTTGCGCGAGGTGCCCTTCGTGCTCCGCCTCGACGACGGCCGGCAGCTCGAGGGGGTGTTCGATCTGCTGGCGCGCTCCGGCGAGCAGTGGACCGTGGTCGACTTCAAGACCGACGTCGCGCTGGAGGGTCGCGAGGAGCACTACCGCCGTCAGCTCTCCTGGTACCTCTTCGCGCTGGAGCAGCTCACCGGCAGCTCGCCCCGGGGCCTCCTGCAGCGTGTCTGAACGAGTGCGCTGGAAACTGGTATTTCTACAATAGACTCTCGTCATCGTCCCAGTTCGGGCCGCGGGCTCCGGCTCGTGGTGGCGCCGCACCCGTGATGACGACTTCGCTACGCACCCAGATCCCCGACCAGCCAGCTTCGCGCCAGCGTCCGGAGCGCGACGTCGACGGGGATCGTGCCGCCGCCGGGCCGCGGCGGGGCGGCCGCCTCCCGTCGGGCCGGAAGGGTGGACGCCGACGCCGACTGCCCCGCCTGGCACTGGCGAGCCGCATCGCTCTGCTGTGCGGAGTCCTGGTGCTGATCACCGCGCTGGTGTGCAGCGGTCTGATCTTCCAGCGATTCAACCAGGAGCTGGTGCGCGCCGAGGTGGTCGAGCTCGAGGGCGAGACCAGGATCCTCGCGACCCGCTTCACCGATCCGATCTCGGAGCTGGTGCGCGACGCGGCGCTGCTCGCCGGCATGCCGCCGATCCAGGGGCTGATCCGGGCCGGCGAGGGCGGCGGGATCGATCCGACCGACGGATCCTCCTACGGGCTGTGGAAGGAGCGCCTCGAGACCATCTTCGAAGAGGCGCTGCGCCAGAAGCCCGACTACCTGCAGGTGCGCTACATCGGCGCCGCGGACGGAGGGCGCGAGCTGGTGCGGGTGCAGCGCGAGTTCACCGGCGCCCCGATCGAGCGGGTCGAGTCCCCCGCGCTGCAGCGCAAGGGCGACGAGCCCTACTTCCGGGCCGCTCTCGACGCCCCGAGTGGCGAGGTGTTCCTCTCGCGCATCACCCTGAATCGCGAGCACGGGGAGATCGAGGAGCCGCACGTCCCGATGGCCCGCGCCGCGGTGCCCGTGTTCACGCCGGAGGGTGAGACCTACGGCATCGTGGTGATCAACTACGACATCGGCGCCCACGTGCGCAGGCTGAACACGGCGCGCTCGGACCAGCGCGACTTCTTCCTGGTCAACGAGCTCGGCCAGTATCTGCTCCACCCGGATCCCCGGCGCGGCATCGAGCTCGGTTCGGTGGACTGGAGACCGGCCTGGGAGGACTTCCCGGAGGTCCGCGATCTGCTCGCCAGCGGAGCCGAATCGGATTCGAAGGTGCTCGAGGACCGCGGCGCGATCGCCACCTTCCGGCGCATCGACCTGGGCCCGCCGACCTCCGGCGAGGCGCTCGTCCTGGTGGCCAGCAAGAGCATCGAGGACATCACGGCGGTGTCCGGAGAGGTGGCGCGCAAGGCACTGCTCGCGGTGGCGCTGTCGACGACCGTCGCGCTGCTGGTCGGGCTGTGGTTGGCGCGCTACCTGGGGCGTCCGATCGCACGACTCACCGCCGCGGTGGAGGACTCGGATCCTCACCGTGGCCGCATCGCGCTCCCCGCCGATCTGCCCGGAGAGGCGGGCCAGCTGGCCACCGCTCTCGACGTGTCCTTCGCGGCGCAACGCACTCAGACCGAGGCCCTGCGCGCCAAGAACAGCGAGCTCGAGCAGTTCGCCTTCATCGCCTCGCACGATCTTCAGGAGCCGGTGCGCACCATCACCAGCTTCTCGAACCTGCTGCGCTCACGCTATGCCTCGGTGCTCGACGAGCGCGGGCTGAAGTCGCTCGAGTTCATCGAGCAGAGCAGCGAGCGGATGAGCGCGCTGATCCAGGGCCTGCTGGAGTACAGCCGGATCGGCAAGGAGGCGGAGCCCGAGCGGACCGATCTGGCGCAGCTGGTCGCGTCGGCGCTCGAGGACCTCGGCTCGCAGATCGCCGAGAGCGACGCCACGATCGAGGTCGGAGAGCTGCCGACGATGACCGTCTACGCCGTCGGCATCCGCCTGCTGTTCCAGAACCTGGTCGGCAACGCGATCAAGTTCCGGCATCCGGACCGACCGGCGCGCATCGAGATCCGTGCGCAGCCCGATCCGGAGGGCGGCTGGCGCTTCGAGGTGAGCGATAACGGCATCGGTATCGCTCCGGAGCACCGCGAGCGCATCTTCCTCATCTTCCAGAAGCTGCACGGGCGCGACGAATACGCCGGCACCGGCATCGGCCTGGCGCACTGCCGTAAGGTCGTCGAGCTGCACGGCGGCGTCATCTGGGTCGAGCAGGGCCGTTCGGAAGGGACGCGCTTCTGCTTCCGCCTCCGTGACGTGCAAGGCTGAGGCGGTGAATACCGATTCGACGGAGGTGGCATGACCAGACTGCGTGAGATCCTGCTGGTCGACGACTACGAGGCCGACAACTTCCTCCACCGCATGGTGATCGAGGAGCTGGGCTGCGCCGAGCGGGTCGTCTCGGTCGGCAACGGCCGCGAGGCGCTCGCATACCTGACCACCGAACGCGACGGTGGCTACCCGAAGCCCGATCTCATCTTCCTCGACATCAACATGCCGGTGATGAACGGCTGGGAGTTCCTCGAGGCCTACCACGCGCTCGACGAGAGCTTCCAGGAGGGCATCGTGATCATGATGCTCACCACCTCTCTGAACCCCGACGACCAGCGCCGGGCCCTCGAGCAGGAGGAGGTCGAGGGATTCATCTCCAAGCCGCTCGATCGCGAGACTCTCGAGCGGTTGCTCGAGGAGCACTTTCCCGCCGACGCTGGCTGAGTCTCGACGGGCCTTCGATACCCTGGAGGCCCATGGCGGCCGATCCTGGCGACTTCGCCCGCGCCCACGAGGTCTTCAACGACGCGCTCGACCTCGCCGAGAACGAGCGGGAGATCTTCCTGCGCCGGGCCTGCGGCGACGACGAGCCGTTGCGCCGTCGCGTCGAGGAGCTGTTGCGGGCACACGATCGGCCGCTCGTCTGGCTCGACGAGCCTCAGGCCGGCGGTTGGATCGGCGACAGCGAGGCTGATGCGGCGTCCTCCGGGCGCCGGATCGGTCCCTACCGACTCGTCCGTGAGCTCGGCTCGGGCGGCATGGGGGTGGTCTGGGAGGCCGAGCAGACCGAGCCGGTGACGCGTCGGGTGGCCCTGAAGCTGATCCGTCCCGGCATGGACACCCGCGAGGTGGTGCGGCGCTTCGAGCTCGAACGCCGGACGGTCTTCTCCCTCGAGCACCCGCACATCGCTCGCGCCTACGACGCCGGAGTCAGCGAGCAGGGCCACCCCTACTTCGTGATGGAGCTGGTCGACGGTCCGCCCCTGACCAGCTACTGCGAGGATCGCGGCCTCCCTCTGGAGGAGCGCCTGGGCCTGTTCCTGCAGTTCTGCCGCGCGGTGCAGTTCGCGCACGTGCGCGGCGTCGTGCACCGCGACGTCAAGCCCTCGAACGTCCTGGTGGCTGGTGCGAACGATCCGGGCGGCGCGGCGGTGCCGAAGGTGATCGACTTCGGCATCGCCAAGATCCTCGGCCCCGATGCCGCGGCCGGGGAGGCGACGGCCCTGACCCTGGGCGCACAGCCGATCGGCACGCCGGAGACGATGAGCCCGGAGCAGGCACGCGGCGGAGAGCTCGACGTGCGCAGCGACGTCTACTCGGCCGGGGTCGTGCTCTACCGGCTGCTCGCCGGGCGCTATCCGTTCTCGTTGGCAGGGCTGCGCTCCTCGGAGTGGCAGCGGGCGTTGCAGGTGCTCACGTCGGCCCTGCCGGACCCGCCGAGCCGCGTCCTCGATGACCAGGCGACCGGCGTGCTCTCCGAGCTGCCGCCCAACCGGCGTCGCGAGCTCGACTGGATCGTGCTCAAGGCGCTGGCCAAAGAGCCCGAGCGCCGCTACCAGTCGATGCAGGAGCTGGCTCAGGACCTCGAGCGTTTCCTGCGCCGCGAGGCGGTCGAGGCGGGTCCCGTGACCTGGACCTACCGCACTCGCAAGCTGCTCGAGAGGCATCGTCTGGCGGCCGCCGTCACGGCGACGATCGTCCTGCTGGTGCTCGCCGCGGCGGCGGTGCTCGGCGTGCAGACGGTGCGGCTGCGCGCGGCGCTCGCCGAGGCCGAGGAGCGGCGGCTCGAGGCGGAGCAGATCAGCGACCTGATGTCGGGCCTGTTCGAGGGCGCCGACGTGGTCGCCGAGGGACGGCGGGACGTCACGGCGATCGAGCTGCTGGAGCGCGGCGAACGGCACGTGCGCGAGACCCTCGCCGAGCGCCCGGAGCTCCTCGGCCGCATGCTGGTGCGCATCGGGCGCTCGGCACACTCGCTCGGCGACGTCGACCGTGCCTCCGACCTGCTCGAGAGCGCGCTCGAGGCCTTCGAGGCCACCGGCTCGCATCTCGCGGGTCGTGCGGTGGCGATGCGACAGCTCGCCCAGGTGCGTCTCGACCAGTCGCGGCAGGACGACGCGCTTTCCCTCGTCGAAGCCTCGCTGGGCAGGGCACGCGAGCTCGGCGATCCGCGACTCGTCGTCGAGGCCCTGACCACGCTCGCCGACGTCCAGGTGCAGCGTGCTCAATTGGAGCCGGCCTCTGCCGCCATCGCCGAGGCACTGGCGCTGAGCGATCGGGCGACCCTCGAGGAGATCCCGCGCGACGTGCGGGACACGGCGCTGGACCTGCGCTCGGCGGTCGACATGCGCCAGGGGCGCACCGACGACGCCCTCGCAGGACTGCTCGAGCTGGAGAGTCGCGCCGCGTCGGTGGGCGCGGGCACGCTGGCGATCCGCCGTGCTGCGCTCGGCGCCGCGTTGATCGAGAAGGGTCGCAGCGCCGAGGCGGTGCCGCTGCTCGAGCGGGTGCTCGCCTACCAGATCGAAGTGCTGGGTTCGGCGAACCAACGCACCCAGGTGACCCGCAACAACCTGGCGCTCGCGGCTTCGAACGCCGGCAGGCTCGAGCTCGCCCGCGACATGAACGTGGAAGGCCTTCGTCTCGAGCGCGAGACCGACGACGGGCCGAGCTTCTCGGCGGCGCGCTTCCTCAACAATCTCGGCCTCGCCCTGCACGGACTCGGCGACCTCGACGGCGCCGAGCAGGCCTTCCGCGAGGCGCTCGCCGAACAGCGCGCGGTGGTCGGCGACGATCATCCGAACCTCGCCTTCCACCTCTCCAACCTCGGTCGGTTGCTGCACGAGCGGGGCCGGTTGGACGAGGCCGAGCAGGCGCACCGCCGGGCGCTGGCGGTGCGCGAGGCGCACCTCGACGGCGAGCACCCGGCGATTTCCGACACGGTGATCTGGCTCGGCGCCCTGCTGCTCGACGCTGGACGCCTCGGTGAGGCTCTGCCGCACCTCGAACGCGGTCTGGCGATCCGCGAGGCGAAGCTCGAGCCGGGCAACTGGCGGACCGCCGAGGCCAGGAGCTGGCTCGGCGCGGCCCGTGTGCAGCAGGGAAGGGTAGACGAGGGCCTCGAGATGCTCGCCGCCGCCTACGAGGCGATCCGGGCTCAGCGTGGCGACCACTGGCAGCGCACACCGCAGGCGCTGCGACGACTCATCGCGGGCCTGGAGCAGACCGGCCGCGACGAGGAAGCGTCGAGCTACCGGCGACTGCTCGCCGACCGTCATCCCTGATCGCCGGCCCTCTCGGTGGCGACCCCGAGACCGCTCTTCAGCCAGGCGCGCGCCGTGTTCCACTGCCTCGCCACGGTGCGCGGCGAGCTGTCGAGTGCGTCGGCGACCTCCTGCACCGTCATGCCGACGAAGTGACGCAGCTTGAAAACCGCCGCGATCCTCGCGTCCTCGTCCTCGAGCCTCTTCAGCAGATCGTCGAGCTCGAGCAGCGCCTCCGGCCCCGGCTGCGGTGTCGCGAGCAGGTCGGCCTCGAGCTCGACGCGTCGCGGGGAGGCGCCTCGCTTCACCCGAGCCTTGCGCCTCGCCGCCTCGATGAGGATGCGCCGCATCGCCTCCGCCGCGGCGGTGAAGAAGTGGCGCCGGTTCTCGAACTGCAGCCCCCGATCGCCCGCCAGGCGCCGGTAGGCCTCGTGCACCAGCGCCGTCGGCTGCAGCGTGTGGCCGGCGCGCTCACCCGCCATGCGCGCCGTCGCCAGCTTGCGCAGCTCGTCGTAGACCAGCGGCAGCAGCTCGTCCTCGGCGGCGCTGCTGCCGGAGGCGACCTCGGCGAGGAGGCGGGTGATGTCCCCGGGGGATTCCCTGCCGCGGCTCATGGATGAAGAGGCTATCGCGCGGAGTTGGCAGCTCGACGGCGGAAAGCGCGCCTGTGGAGTGAGAGGAGGACTCCACGATGTTCGCCAGGATCCAAGGCTTCGTTGCACAGCTCGTCTGCGCCGTCTCGGCGCTGGTGCTGATTCCTGCGCCACCCGTCGGCGCGCAGTGGGCGCTCGAGTACGTCGGGACACTGCCCGCGGCGCTGCGCCCCGGCGCGCCGGTGGGGGGCCCGGCGGTCGAGTTCGGCGCTGCGGTGGCGCTCGACCGTGATGTGCTGGTGGTCGGCGCGCCGCTCGAGGACTCGACCGGCCTGAGCAACAGCGGCGCAGTCTACGTCTACGAGCGGGTCGGGGGCGCCTGGACCCTCGACCAGAAACTGCGCGCGCCGACCGAGATCAACGGCGAGCAGTTCGGCTATTCGGTCGGCGTCGCGCTCGGCGGGGAGGGTCTCGACTACATCGTCGTCGGCGCGCCGCTGTCACCCGGTGGCGGCGAGGTCTATGTCTTCCGCCGCCTCTCGGGCGGGGCCTGGGAGCACGAGACTTCTCTCCTCCACCTCGATGCGGAGAACGGGGATCGCTTCGGCGAGGGCGTAGCGATCGACTACTTCGTACCGCCGAACGGGCTCTCCGGGACGCCAGCTGGGTTCTTCATCGCCGTCGGAGCGCCGCAGGACAACGATCCCGGGGCCTCCGGTGGAAACGAAGGCTCGGTCTCCGTCTACCAGCGTACCGGCGGCCCGCCGAGCTGGGGGCCGCCGATCAAGTTCATCGGCGACGAGGCCTCGGCACGTCTCGGCCTGTCGTTGGCCATGGACGGTCCCTTCATCGTCGCGGGCGGCGACGGATACGACGCCGACATGGGCTTCAACGAAGGCGGTGGCGAGAGCTTCACGCAGGCCAACCAGGTCGGGGCGGCGTTCAACTACGTCGAGGGCTTCCACTTGCGCGTCGAAACGCCGCTCGACACCAACGGGCTCGGTAGCGCGGCCGCGATCCGCTACGACCAGGCTCCGGATGCGATCGTCGCCGCCCTCGGTTCGCCACTCGATGATCTCGGGGGTTTCGATGTCGGCAGGGTCTTCGTGTACGACCTCGATCCGGAGGGACAGGTTCCCGAGAACACCCTCACCGAGGTCGCCATAGTGCAGGCCCCGGGACTCCCCGCCCAGGCCCGCTTCGGCACCTCGATCGCGATGTGGAGCGACGTGATGATGGTCGGTGCGCCGGGCATCCAGCCCGACGGTGCGGTCTACGTCTTCGAGATGGGTGGCGGCGTCGCCTCGTTCTGGAACTTCCGCGGCGTGCTGCTGCCCCCGTCGCCGCCGGTCGACTGCGTCTCGGGACAGGCGGTCGCGGTCCAGTGGCCGCGAGCTGGTGCCGGGTGCTTCAGCCTCGGCCTCGAAGAGGACGCGGTGTTCGTGCACGAGATCGCCTTTCTGTTCTTCGACGGCTTCGAGTCCGGCGACGCCATGGCCTGGTCTGCGACCAGTCCCTGAGCTTCGCCGTCCCTCGGGCGATCCCCGCTTCGCCGTGCGGCTCGCGGGTGTGTCAACGAGTCCGGCGACGCCATGGCCTGGTCTGCGACCAGTCCCTGAGCTTCGCCGTCCCTCGGGCGATCCCCGCTTCGCCGTGCGGCTCGCGGGTGTGTCAACGAGTCCGGCGACGCCATGGCCTGGTCTGCGACCAGTCCCTGAGCTTCGCCGTCCCTCGGGCGATCCCCGCTTCGCCGTGCGGCTCGCGGGTGTGTCAACGAGTCCGGCGACGCCATGGCCTGGTCT
>QQVD01000042.1 GCA_003388555.1 Acidobacteriota bacterium
GGCGTCACCTGAGGCCTGGCGAGGCGGCGCGATGGACGCGTGAGTCCTTCTGGAACCT
Source organism: Acidobacteriota bacterium (assembly GCA_003388555.1). GTDB lineage: Bacteria > Acidobacteriota > Thermoanaerobaculia > Multivoradales > Multivoraceae > QQVD01. The sequence goes on from QQVD01000042.1 coordinate 59, forward strand.
CGGGCTCCACAAGCTCAGGGGCACGGTCCGCTACCCGGAGGCTGCGTAATGCCACGACCCGAGAGGCCAACCGTAAGCCGTGTGCGGGAAATCCGCATGCACGGTTTGAAAGGGGGTCTTGACATCTATCCGGGCGGGCAACCGCACGGAGGAGTGTAAGGATCTACCAATGAGCACCACTGTTCCGGTCGATCTCGCCCAGCTCGAGGAACGCGAGGTGATGCCAGGATTCCGCGGCCGCTTCGTGCACACCGACCGCACCACCCTGGCCTTCTGGGAGATCGACGAGGGCGCCGAGCTGCCCGAGCACCGCCACCCGCACGAGCAGACGGCGCACGTGCTCGAGGGCAGCTTCGAGCTCGTCGTCTCCGGCGAGCCGCACCGGCTGGGAGCCGGCTCGGTGTTGCCGATCCCGTCGCAGGCGCCCCACAGCGGAAGGGCGATCACCGCCTGCCGCATCCTCGACGTCTTCTCGCCGCCGCGCGACGACTACCGATGAGCGGCCACTCGGCGAGGAGCGGCGAGCAGTCGGTCAAGGGCCGGCGGCGCCGGTCGATCCTGCGTGCGGTGGTCTATCTGGCGGTGGCCGCCCTGCTCTACCTCAGCGCGACGGACGTTCTCGGCGGGGGACCGATGGTCGGGACCGCGCTCGCGGCCCTGCTGCTGACCGGCGGCTTCTTCGAGCTGCTCTTCTGGCGCGAGCTGATCTTCGGCCACCCACGACGGGACTGAGTCGAGCCTCTGTCGTGCGCATTGCCGCGCTCTACGACGTGCACGGCAACCTGCCCGCACTCGAGGCGGCGCTCGGCGCGGCGCGCCGCGAGTCGGTCGACGAGATCGTCGTCGGCGGCGACGTGGTGCCGGGGCCGATGGCGGTGGAGTGCCTGGTAGCGCTGGAGACATTCGAGGCTGCGCCCGTCGCCTTCCTCAGCGGCAACGGCGAGCGCGAGACCGGCGACGCGGCGCGCGGCGTGGTCTCGCCCCGGCTCCCCGGAGAGGTTCACGAGATCCTGCGCTGGACCGCTTCGAGGCTCGATCGCGAGTCGCTGGCCCGCATCGCCGCATGGCCGACCCTGGTCCGGCGCGAGATCCAGGGCCTCGGCCGGGTGCTCTTCTGCCACGCCACCCCCGACAGCGACGAGGTGATCGTCACCCGCCGCACCTCGCCAGACGATCTGAGAAGCCACTTCGCCGGACGCGACGCCGAGCTGGTGGTCTGCGGCCACACCCACATGGCGTTCGATCTCGAGCTGGAGGCGAGCGAGGCGGGTCCCGGCGTGCGCGTGGTCAACGCCGGCAGCGTCGGCATGCCCTTCGGGCCGCCCGGAGCGTACTGGGCCCTGTTGACTCCGACCGGCGTCGAGCTCAGACGGAGCGCCTACGACCTCGAGGCAGCCGCAGAGCGGGTGCGCTCGACCGACTTCCCCCACGCCGACGCCTTCGCCGACGCCAACCTGCTCTCACCGCCGGGCGAGGAGGAGATGCTCGACCTCTACTCGCCGGTGTGAGCGAGCGCGTCCGCGAGCCGTTTCACTACGGGTAGTAGCCGCGTAGGGTCCGCGCGGTTCCGCCCCCTTCGACCTTCACCTCGATGCTGCGGAACTCGTCGGAGTCGCTGGTGTTGGAGGACTGGTAGGCGAGTAGGTACTTGGAACGCAGCTCCTCGGCGATCGAGGCGTAGACCGCGGTGAGGCCGGAGACGTCGTCGAGGAAGAAGCTCTGTCCGCCGGTCTCGGCGGCCAGACGCTCGAGCACCGTCTTCGGCTTCTCCTGCCGCTTCTCGCCGCGCGCCGGCTTCGGCGCCTTGTCGGGCAGATCGATGCCGACCGCGTAGATCGCCGCCTCGGAACGCTGGGCGTACTCCAGGGCCTGTTCGTAGTCGTAGCGGCTGTGCTCGTCGATGCCGTCGGAGAGCAGCAGTACGAAGCGCTGGCCGGGGAGGCCGTTGAGGTGGAAGAGGGCGAAGATCAGCGAGTCGTAGAGAGACGTGCCGCGCTCGGCGCGCAGTCCGAGCAGCCCGGAGGCGAAGTCGCTGCGCTGGTCGGTGAAGTTGGCGGCGACGTGCGGGCGGTCGTTGAAGGCGATCAACGACAGCTCGTCGCGCTCGGTGACCACGTCCTCGAAGAACTGGGCGGCGGCCTGGATGGCCTGGTCGATGCGGTCCTCCATCGACGCCGAGACGTCGAGCAGGATGGTGCCGCGCAGCGGCGTGTCCTCGACGCGGCGGAAGCGCGCGATCGTCTGCTGCACGCCGTCTTCGAGGACGGTGAAGGCGCTCTCCTCGAGGCCCAGCACCGGCCGACGCTGGTCGTCGGTGACGCTGGTGTAGAGCTCGACGAAGTCGACCTGCACCTCCTCGAGAGCGCCGGGGCCGTTGATCAGCACGGTGTCCTCGATCCATTCGCCGTCCTCGAGGTTGGCCTGCACCCTCACCACGGTGAGCTGCTGTGGCCCGCCGGGGAGCTCGATCGGCTGCACCCACGGCTCCTGGTAGAGGGTCGCTACCTTCTCCTCGTTGCGGAAGAACTCGAGCGAGCGCAGCGACTTGCCCTCTGGAACCACGAGATCGGCGCGCGCCCGGACGCTCTCGGCGTAGGTGCGGCCGGGGATCGGATCGATCAGCCGCACCGAGAAACGGTAGGGAGAGCCGTTGACCAGATAGGCGTCACTGGCGATCTCGTTGCCCTCGGCGTCCATCGCGATGGCGCGCAGCATCTGCGAGCGCGGCAGGCTTCCCAGATCGAGGTCGACGCTGAACGGGGCGCGGTTCTTCCTCAGCAGCGCCTTGCCGCCGAGCAGGAACTGCACCGCGTCGATCGGCCCGGTGACCGCGGTCTCGAAGCGCAGGTAGCCGCTGACCAGATCGTCGGGTGGCGCCAGGATCCGGATCGAGGGCTCACCCTCCTCGAGGCGGAAGTTGGCCTCCTCGAAAAGCTCGGTCAACGGGTCGGGAATGGTGGGGTCGTATCCCGATTCGATCGCCGGGACGTCGATCGGCACCTGCTCGCGCCAGGCGGCTTCGCCGTGCAGGTCGTCGATCCGCAGCACCAGCTCGTAGCGGCCCGGGCGCAGGTAGCGCTGGGCGACGAGGGGCGCCGGTGGCGCGGCCGGCGCAGCCCCCTCGGTCGGTCCAGCGCCCTCACCCTCACCCTCGCCGACGCCGAGCTGGTCGGGCGGCATCTCGAAGCGGTAGCGGAAGGTCTCGAACAGGCGGTTCTCTCCCTCCTCGTCGGGCCTGAGCACCTCGCCGATCAGCTCGAAGGCGTAGGCGTCGTGCTCGAGGGCACGACCGAGGCTGGCGGTGGCGACGTCGACGGCGACGACCATCTGCACGATGGTGCGGCTCTCGCGACGCCCCGGGTAGGAGATCGCGACGTCCGCCTCGAGGCGCGGCGCTCCGTCGGGGATGTCGGTGGAGTAGGAGGTGAAGGTCTGCACCCACTCCTTGGAGGACGGCGGGATGGGCTCGAGCCGCTCGCGCAGCATCTGTTCGTAGAGGAAGCCGAGGGCGCCGCCCTGACGGTTGATCAGGTTGATGACGCCGACCGCCAGCTCGAGCTCCATCTCCTTGCAGCCGCCGCTGAGACCGCTGCCGGCGCTGGTCATGCCGAGATTCGAGAGCTCCTCGCCGGGGCGCCAGGCGACCCACGGCCCACGGCCCCAGCGGCGGTGGAAGATCACCGCGAACTGACCGCGCCGGAGGCGACCGCGGCTGACCGTCTCGACCACCTCGGCGAGGTTCGAGAAGCCGTAGAACCAGGCCTCGATCTGGGTGCTGCTGCGGGGCGGGCAGATCGACACCTGGATCGGCGCCGGCCCGTTGAGCAGGTAGTAGCGGGCGCGCTCCTCGTCGGGGCCGTCGAAGAGCTGGTAGACCTCGGCCAGCCGCGACTCCCACTGCTCCTTGAACTCGTTGCGCGCGGTGTCGGGGAAGCGGTCGCGTACCTTCCAGAACTGCTCGATGAAGGCGTCGCGCTGGTAGTCCTTCTCGAGGCAGAGGAAGGTGGCGATCTCGGCGTCGCTGATCAGCAGGTCGACCTCTTCGATCCACTCGCGGTACTCGGCCGCCAGGCCGTCGTAGCGGTCGGCGCATTCGCCCCACTGCTTCGGCTTCTTCTTCTTGCGCGGTTCCCCCTCCTGTGAGCCGGCCGTGGCGGGCAGGGCGATCAGCGCGGCGAGGAGGGTTCCCAGCAGGGCCGGGAACAGGCGGCTCGGGTGCGAGGCGCGTGGGAGTGGTCGGTGCGCCGGAGTGCGGTCGGGGTGCATCGTGGTTCGATCAACAGGCGCTCCCGGCGCGTGGATTCCTCGCAGCGGCGATGTCGGCCGCACCGAGGTGGCGGCGCCGAGGACGGCTCGCCTGCTCCCGTCGCCGGACTCCCCCTCGCCCCGCCGTGGATCGCGGGGTAGGGTTCGGCGGTTCCGGCAACACGGCAGAGCACGATCCGATCGGGTCAAGCATCGGGTCAAGGGAGGATTGCATGGCGGAGCTGTTCACGATCGAGAACCTGGTCGCCCTCGGCATGCTGACGCTGCTGCAGGCGGTGCTCGGCTTCGACAACCTGCTCTACATCTCGCTCGAGTCGTCGCGGGCCCCGGCCGAGAAGCAGGCGATGGTGCGCAAGCTCGGCATCGGCATCGCCGTCGTGCTGCGCATCGTGCTGCTCTTCCTGCTGATGAGCATGATCCGGTGGTTCCAGGATCCGCTGTTCGAGCTGCATCTCGGCTTCGTCGACGGTGTCTTCAACCTGCACGCGCTGATCGTGCTCGCCGGCGGCGTCTTCATCATGTACACGGCGACCAAGGAGATCTGGCACATGATGAGCCTCGAGGCCGGACACGCCGAGGACTCGGGACCCAAGTCGGTGGTCCAGGTCATCACCTGGATCGTGCTGATGAACCTGGTCTTCTCCTTCGACTCGATCCTCAGTGCCATGGCCCTCTCCGACGTCTTCGCGGTGATGGCGACGGCGATCGTGATCGGCGGCGTGCTGATGATCGTGCTCGCCGATCACGTCTCCGCGTTCCTGCGCCGCAACCGCATGTTCGAGGTTCTGGGCCTCTTCGTGCTCTTCATCGTCGGCATCATGCTGCTCACCGAGGGCGGCCACCTCGCCCACCTCAAGCTCTTCGCGCAGCCGATCCACGCGATGAGCAAGACCACCTTCTACTTCGTCATCGGCGTGCTGGTCCTGGTCGACATCGTGCAGACCCGCTACCAGAGGAAGCTGCTGCGGCAGAAAGAAAGAGTGGCGAAGGTGGGGTAGGGCTGGTGGCGGATGCAGCGGACGAGCCTGCGGCTCGCCGCTGATCCGTTGCCGGACCGGAGAACGCAGAACGGAGAACGCAGAACGCAAACGGGGAGCGGGGAACGGGGAACGAGGAACGCAGAACGCAGAGACGGTGAAGGCGGAGGGCGGAGAAGGCGGAGTGCGGAGGGGCGGAGTGCGGAGGAGCGGCGGCTGATCCGCGGTGGGGCGTGTTCGTCAAACTGTCACAACCCCACCCCCTCCCTCCCCTTGAAAGGGGAGGGAGGGGAAGTGTGGCGTGGTGCGGCCGGGCTGCTGACGTCTGGTGAGGTCTCAGGGCGTGGACGACGTCCAGGCGGTGTTGTCTCCGGATTCGAAGCCGTCGGAGAAGATCCGCGCCGGCCCGTCGGCGAGCAGCAGCACGAAGCCGTCGTGGTCGCTGGAGCGCAGGGGCGTGGTGTCGTCGCCGAAGAGCACCCGCGGCGCGTCGGCGTTGCCGCGGCCGTAGGAGATGCGCTCGAGGCGGGCGAACGCGGGCTCGGTGAGCAGGGCGTGGTCGAGCATCTGCGCCGATCCCTCGAAGTGGAACGAGTAGCGCTCCTGGGGCGGCATCAGCAGGGTGGCCAGGGCCAGGTCGGGGTTCACCAGATCGGGGCCCGAGAGCAGGCTCTGGGTGGGATCGAAGTCGCCGCGCATCTGGCCGACGGCGTCGACGTAGCCGTCGGTGAACTCGAAGGCGTTGAGGTCTCCGAGCACCACCAGCGGCGCCGCGTCGGGTGCGCTCTGGTAGTCCTGGATGAGCTGCGCGATCGACTGCGCCTGCTCGAGGCGTTTGGTCTGCACCCGCCCTTGCTCGATGCCGCTGAGAGAGCGGTTGTGCAGCACCATGACCGCCATCTCGACGGCGTCGCCGCGCGAGATCGAGAGGTTGACCTCGAGCAGCAGCGGCGGGCGGTCGTGGGTGAGGTCTGGTGGATCCGTCTGGTAGACGAAGGTCTCCTCGGCGGCCAGCTGGGTGACGCCGACGACCTGGATCGAGGTGAGCACCAGGAAGCCGACGTCGATGGTGCCGATGTCGTTGCCTTCGACGAGGTGGGCGTCGTAGGTGACCGAGGGATCGAGCAGCGCGATCTCGGCGGCCAGGGCCTGCAGGACGCTGAGGCTCTCGACCTCCTGCACCGCCAGGATCGCGGGGGACTCGAGCACGTCGACGATGTAGCGGGCCAGCTTGATCCGGTGGGTGTTCCACTCCTGGGCGGTGCGCACCTCGTCGTTGCGGACCTCGCCGAGGCTGTTGGTGTCCGGTGGGTCGTCGACGTCGTCGAACAGCCGGAAGAGGTTCAGCGAGCCGACGGTGAGGTAGCCCGCGGGCGCCGGTGGGCGTGGCGGCACCTGCGCCCGGCTGCCCTGGTCGATCCGCGGCAGGGTGGCCTGGTCGAGGCTGAGCGCGCTCGGCCACAGCTCGTAGTCGCCGAACTCGTAGGCGAGCGCGCCGGTGGCGCTGAAGGTGGAGCCGCCGTTGATCTCGCCGAAGGTGAGCCCCAGCTTGTCGGCGTCGAGCTCGAACAGCTCGGGGTTGCCGTCCCAGGTCGGGATGGCGCCGCCGAGGCCAGGGAACTCGACTCCGGTCTCACGCCGCACCCTTGTCCCGCCAGCGCTGACCTCGACCTCGGCCGTCGGGTCGGAGCCGAAGGTCAGGTTGCCGGTGTTCACGAACCCGGCCGGCACCGTCACCAGCATGCCCTCGAGGCACTCGAGTCGGTCGACGGAGCAGGTCGGGGCCCCAGGGTCGGGCGATGGCGTGGCGGCGTCGAAGACCACCGGGGCGGGCAGCGGGTTGCCGCTGCTGGTGACGCTGACGTCGGGGTCGTTCGAGAGCTCGGTGAAATCGAAGAACTCGACGACCTGACCCGACACGGTGACCTCATCGCCGACGGCGACGCCGGGCGCCGCGCCGGTGAAGACGTAGATCCCCTCCGAGGTTTCCGGATCCAGGTCGTCGAGACCGCTCGGCGTCTGCATGAAGAAGCCCTGCGGCCCCACCACGGTGACGATCGCACCGGCGACCTCGACCACTTGGTCGACGAAGGGTGAGGCGGCACCGCTGCCCTGGATCTCGTGGATCGCGAGCGCCAGCGCGTCGTCGTTGAGGATCGTGCCGACGGCGGTGGCGACGGCGCCGCGCCCGGAGCGTAGACCGCTGAAGTTGGAGACGACGACCTCGAAGGTCTCGTCCTCCTCGGGGTCGCTGTCGCCGTGCACCGTGACCTCGAGGACGTACTCTGTCTCTCCCTCGGCGATCGACTCGGCCTCGAGGTCGACCGCGTCGTAGTCCCCGTCCGCCACCGTGGCGGTGCCGTCCTCGGTGGCGATGTCGAAGGTGACGCCGCCCGGGGGCGCCGGCTCGGAGAGGGTGACGGTGAACTCGAAGAGCGTGTCTCCGCTGTCGCCCTCGGCGGCCTCGACGTCGCCGATCGACAGCGCCTCGGAGCAGTCGGTCGTCGAGACGGCGATGTCGTCGATGCCGATCCACTCGTCGCTGCCGGCGGCGTTGGTGGTCATCCAGCGCAGCTCGACCAGACTCTCGTCGTCGACGGCGGCAGGAAGCTGCACGCAGACGGCGGTCTCCTGGGTCGCGCCGCCGGTGGAGGCATCGGCGAGGTAGGCGGCCGGCACGTCGACGTAGGAGCCGGCGCCGCCGACACGGTAGTGCAGTGCCAGCTGCGAGATCGCGTCGTCACCGGTGGCGTCCTCGAGGTCGCGTACCCGGTACGAGACCCAGATCCCACTCTCGCCCGTGGTGTCGAGGTGCAGGACCAGATGGGGCGCGTCGGCGGTGCCGGAGCCGGCCAGGGCCACCACCGGATCGCTGAGCTCGAATTCGGCGAGCCCACCGGTGCTGAAGGAGCTCGGCGTCGACTCCCCTTCGTTGACATCCTCGGGCGTGGCGCTGCCGTCGGCGAGGATGGTTCGGGGATCGGTCCCGGTCGAGGAGGTGAGATCGTCGCCGCGGTAGCCGACGATGCCGGGCACCCCGGACCAGTCGTCGTCGGCGGTGATGAGGTCGGTGTCGGTCCAGGCCTGGCTGAAGGGCAGGCTCTGCGCGGTGGTGTCGGCGGAGAGTGGAACCGCGCCGGACAGCGCCTGCAGAAGCAGGAACGACAGGGCCGTGAGGAGGCCGCGTGGGCCGAGGTCGCAGGGGGTTGGGGACGGCAGGATCATGGTGCGCATCGAGTCCAGGGGCTCCGTGACGATCGTAGTGGTCGTGGCGAGGAGACGGCGCCGGCTCGAAGGCGTCCGACCGGCCTTTGCGGCAGAATACCGGGCCGTGGGCCAACCGCCGATGAACAGGTCGAGAAGAACCCCCGCAGCCTGCCTTGCGACGGCCATCGCGGTGCCGAGGAGGCTTCTCGTGGCCGCGGTCCTCTGCCTGCTGACGGCGTGGCCGGCGGGCCCGGCGGCGGCTCAACCTCCTGGCGAGGAGTCCGCCGCCCGGCGGGACGAGCCCGAGGGGGAGCGCGGCGACGATGCCTCGAGTCGGGTCTCGGCAGACGATCCCTCCGCCGGGCCGCGCCAGCAGGATGGCGACGACGTGCCCGCCACGCCGCCGGGCGAGGACTGGGACCCGCTGATGGACCAGGACTTCGAGGAGGCCGAGAAGGCGGCCCGCAAGGCGGCCCGCCAGGCCGCCCGGCAGGAGGCGTGCCCGTCCCCCGACCTGTCGCAGAGCGAGGCGATCGACAAGGTCCACAAGGGCATCTACAAGGCGGTCTGCGCCTCGGCGTTCTGGTTCGACAGCCTGTTCGGCGATGTGCGGATCGACGAACAGCGCGAGGACACGTACGGACGGCTGCTGGTCGGCCTGCGCTACAACGAGCCGGACGGGTTGCGCGACGAGATCGACTTCCGCGCCCAGGTCACGCTGCCGACGATGGAGCGGCGGCTGCGTGCGTTCGCCAGCCGCGGCGATGCCGGCGAGCTGCTCTCGGACACCACCGAGACGCGGATCCCGAGCAACAACCCGGCGCTCGCCCTGCCCGACGACGACGAGTGGCTGATCGGGCTCGGCTACTCGCCTCCGGGACGCCACGGCGGCGACTTCGACTTCGATGTCGGCCTCGATCTGGACTTTCCGTCCGAGCCCTTCGTCAAGGCCCGATACAGCTACAACCACTTCTTCAGCGACCGCTCGCTGCTGCGTGTGCGCCAGACGCTCTTCTGGGAGCGTGAGGACGGCTACGGCACCACCAACCGGGCCGACTGGGAGTACCTGTTCTCGCAGGAGAGGCTGCTGCGCGCCCGCACTTCACTGCGCATCTCGGAGATCATCGACGGGCTCGACTGGTACGGCGAGCTGACCCTCTTCACCCAGGGAAGCGGTCGCAACGCCCTCGGCTACCAGGTCGCAGCGACCGGCGAGACCGAGGCCGAGGTGACCCTGCGGCGCTACGTGGCCAGGGTCATCTACCGTCGGCGGTTGCACCGCGACTGGTTCTTCCTCGACGTCCGGCCCGGGGTGGCCTGGGCGCGCCGCGAGGGAGACCTGAAGCGGGAGTTCGAGCCGGTGCTGCTGATCGGCACCGAGATCCTCTTCGGCGAGCGCGAGCGGCGGCGTCCCTGATTCCGAGATCTCCGTCCGCTCACTCCGCGGCCTCGGCGATCCCGGCGGTCGGTCTCCGCCCTCAGATCCCGGCTCGGCGGCCTTCGATCACCTCGAGCACCAGGCCGAGCCAACCCTCGATCACCTCGAGGCGCACGGAGCTGGCGGGCAGCTCGTTGTCCTCGATGGCGACGAATCTGCTCCCGTCCGGCGCCAGCTGCAGCTGCGGGATCTCGCTCGGATTGCGGTAGAGGTGCCGCTCGAGGACGGCGGTCGGCTCGGAGACCTCGATCCGCGGCTGTCGGGAGACCTCGACCCGCCAGAGCACGTCGCCGCTGCGGTAGTGCAGCCAGCGCCCGTCGGGCGACCACACCGGCTCGCCGGCGCCACTGGTGGACACTTGCAGGCGACCGCGCAGGTCGGGGTAGGTCGCCACGTAGACCTCGTAGCGGCCGGTGGCGTTCGAGACGTAGGCCAGCAGCGAACCGTCGGGCGAGGGGGCGCAGTAGCCTTCGTCGAATCGGGTCGCCAGCACCTGCTCTGCGACCGGCTGGTCGGGCCGACTCATGTCGAGCCGCCAGATGTCGCCTCCGCCTTCCTCCGAGCGCTGTACGAAGAGCAGCTCGCTGCCGTCGCTCAGGAACTGGTCGGCGATCTGCAGGTGGCTCGAGGGTGCCAGACGCTCGGGCACCGCCTCCGGCTCGAGCGGCAGACGGTAGAGATTGGGGGTGCCGTCGCGGTCGGAGGTGAAGACGATGCTGCGGCCATCGGGATGCCAGATGGGGATGAAGTTGAGAACGCCGCCCCCGGCCAGGAGACGTGGTTCGGTGGTCTGAGCGCCGTCGAGCTGGTAGAGCCAGATGGCGTCGAGCTCGTGGTTGGCGACCAGCCGATCGCCCTGGGGAGCGAGGCGCACGTGGAGGAAGGGCGCCGGATCGATGGGTAGCGCCTCGACGCTCCCGTCGGGATCGAGCAGGAGGACGCGGCGGCTCGCCGGCGGCCGCCGCATGGAGGACGGCACGTAGAGCAGCGAGCCGTCGGTGGCGATGGCGAAGCGGCTCGGAGCGGTCTCCGGCTCGGCCAGGTCCTCGACCCGCAGCGGGACCGGCGATCCGAGTGCGGGCGATGTCGCGTCGAGGGAGGATTCGGCGACAGACAGCCCTCCGGGCCTCGCCCAGACCACGTGGCCGGTGGGCAGCTGCGCCGGCTGCAGCAGACCGTGGCCCTCGAGCAGGGTGTCGACGCGCGAGGTCTCGAGATCGAGATGCTGGAGTCTCGAGGGGGCACCGCCCGCCCGGTTGGCGACGAAGAGCACGCCGCGGCCGTCGACGGTGAAGGCCGGCGTGACGTGGGCGACGTCCTTGGCCGAGTCGTCGAGCCGGGTGATCTCCTCGACGGCTCCGCCCCGCGCCGGAACGCGCAGCAGGCCGCGGCCGAACTCTCCCCAGAAGACGATCTGATCGTCGGGGCCCCAGGCGCCGCCGATCGGCAGTGTGGCGCCTGCCAGATCGCGCACCGAGCCGGTCTCCAGGTCGAGGCGCTTGAGCCTGGAGCCGGGACGGGTGAAGAAGGCGACCGAGCGGTCGTCGGGCGAGAAGAACGGCGACATCGCGTTCTCGGTTCCCGCGAGCACCCGTCCCTCGAGCTGGTCGAGCGGTCTCAGCACCAGATGCGAGCGTCCGTCGAGAGAGGCCACGTAGACCAGTTGGCGCGAATCGCCGGACACCGCCAGCACTCCGTCCGTCGCCGAAGCCGGGTGCAGCGGCAGCTCGGCCGGCAGATTGACCTGGAAGCGCTTCACCGGCTTCGGCTCCCAGCTCGGGGTACCGGGTCTTTCCGCCAGCAGGCCCCACAGCAGCCATCCCCCGACGAGCAGACCGCTGACGGCGAGCAGGGTGACCGTCAACGAAACAGCCGCACGCCTGCCCCGCCGCACCAGCCCGGTGGAGCGGGCCAGGGCAGCGACGGCGCCCGACGCCGCACCGGTGGCGCGAGTGGGCTGCAGGCCGCGCAGCTCGCGCGCCAGCTCCGTGCCGTCGGCGTAGCGTTCCTGGGGATCCTTGCGACAGCAGCGATCGATGATCGGTGCCAGCTGGAGGGCGAGGGGCGTACGCGAGACCTCACGCAGATCCGGGGTCGGCTCCCGCAGCACCGCGGCGATCCACTCGGCGCCGGTGTCGCACTCGAAGATCGGCTCACCGGCGGCCATCTCGAAGAGCATCATGCCGAAGGCGAAGACGTCGGTCGCCGGGCCCACCGCGGCTCCGCGCAGCTGCTCCGGCGACATGTAGCGCAGGGTGCCGACGGTGGTCCCCGTCTTGGTCAGGGCGGTCTCTGGCCTCGGCGTGCCCATCGCCAGGGTCCTCGCCTCGGGGTCGCTGCGCGCCTCCGCCTTGGCGATGCCGAAGTCGAGCAGCTTGGCGCCCTGCGGCGTCAGCATCACGTTCGACGGCTTGGTGTCGCGGTGCACGATGCCTGCCTCGTGGGCGGCGCCCAGGGCGTCGGCGATCTGCACCGCCACGGAGAGAAGCTCGGCGTCGGCGAGGGGCCCGCGTCGCAGTCGCTCCTCGAGGGTCTCGCCGGCGAGCAGCTCCATCACCAGGTAGGTGCCCGACTCGTGATCGATCACGTCGTGCACGGCGCAGATGTTGGGGTGCGCCAGGCGCGAGACCAGCTTGGCCTCTCGCTCGAACCGGCGCCGCCTCTGCTGGCTGTCGGCGTCGCCGTCCGGAAGCCGCTTGATCGCGACGTCGCGCTCGAGCCGGGTGTCGGTGGCGCGGTAGATCTCGCCCATGCCGCCGGCGCCGATCCGCTCCTGCACCAGGTAGCGGCCGAGCCGTGTGCCTTGAGTCAGCTGCATGGAGCGCTAGTCGGCCTTGGTAGTGCAGGAGAAGGTCAGGGGACGAGCGACTCAGTCTAGCGGTCCCCGCCTCACCGTACGGGAAGGAAGTTGAAACCCTCCAGCCGGGTCGCGCGTCAACGGATCTGTAGGCACCGGCGCCGCTCGGCCTCTCTGCTCGCAACCTCTTCGCGACCGAGCATCTGGTGCCCCGGCCGACCTCTGATGGACCTCCCCTATCCCACCCTCATGGCTCCGCCGCTCTCCTCGACGCAGCGCCGCTCCGGCGACGTCGTGGGGAGCGCTCGGCAGGCCGTCGGCCGGTTCGAGCAGATCGTCGCCGAGGAGAAGGACCGCGTGTACTCGTTCGCCTACTACTATCTCGGCAACGCCGTCGAGGCCGAGGACGTGGTGCAGGAGTCGATGATCAAGCTGTGGCAGAACCTCGGCGAGATCGAGGGCGCCTGCGGCGGTTGGCTGCACCGGGTGGTGCGCAACGCCTGCTTCGACCGTCTGCGCCGCCGGCGGACGGCACGCAGGGTCCTCGCCGAGGGAGCCGACACCGCCCACGTGCCGGACAGTGCACCGGAACCGGGCGATGCGGCGGAGCGCCGCGACCTGCAGGGGCATGTGCGGCGTCTCGTCGCCGAGCTCCCCGAGCCCTACCGCTCGGCGATCGTGCTGCGCGAGATCCAGGAGCTCAAGTACCGCGAGATCGGCGAGATGCTCGATCTGCCGGTGAACACCGTGAAGACGCACGTGCACCGCGGCCGTCAGATGCTGCGCCAGTCGCTCGGCGGCACCGTGCTGGCGGAGGCCGGGCCGGCCGGGCTCGGCGAAGGTGCGGGAACTCTGGGGAGCGCGGGATGAGCGACCGTTTCGACGCCGATCTGGCGGCGCTGCCGGACGCCTGTCGCCGCTGCCGTCTGCACCTCGAGGAGTGGATCGACGCCCGATCGGCGCGCGGTATGCGCCTCGCCGGTCGTGGCGCTGCCGACACTGCGGACACTGCCGTGCTCGAGCAGGTCTCGCGACACATCGAGAGCTGCGAGGCCTGCGCCGAGGAGGCGCGCTGGGCGCAGGAGGTCCGTCGCGCGCTCGCCGAGCTGCCGCCGATGCGCTGCCCCGACGAGCTCGCCGCCCGCCTGGTGGCGATTCCTCGCCAGCACGAGGGGGCAGAAGCGGTCTCGCGGCGGTTCCGAGGCCCGTTCGGCGAGCTCGCGGCGGCGGCCGCCCTCCTCGCCCTGGTTGCAGGGGCGATCTGGCTCGCGCTCGGCGCGCCGGTGCCGTCGCGCCACGCTCCGGCAGGCGAGCGGCCCGTTGCCGAGAGGCCCACAACGGAGCCCGCTGCCGCCGTCCGCGCCGCCGCCGCCACAGCAGCCGGCTCGGGCGAGGGCCCAGCGGAGACCCTGGACGAGATCACTCCGGCCGACCTGGAGCGGGCCGAGCGGGAGGCGCGGGTGGCCCTGGCGCTGCTCGGCGCCGTCTCCCAGCGGGCCGGCTTCGTGCTGCGCGACGACGTGCTGCGCGATCAGGTCGCGATGGCGCCGCGCCGCGCCCTGTCGCGCCTGGTGTCCGATTGAACCGCTTCTGCAGGAGCACATCGAAGTGAGAGTCAGAGCACCCATCCGACGCCAGAGCACCGGTGCCGCGACAGCGCGGCGGGCAGTGGTTCTAGGAGCCGTCCTCCTCGCCACCGCCCTCGCCGCCAGCGCCGCTGCCGCAGCGGCCTCGGGGCAGCCTCCGACCCGCGAGCTCCGCCAAGAGCCCGGTTTCGTCGACCTCGAGGCGTTCGGCGACTTCGATCCCGATGCGATCAAGCTCGAGATCAACCTCGGCGGAGCGTTGCTGCGCCTGCTCGGTTCGGCGGTCGAGGAGGAGGACGGTGAGTTCGCTCAGCTACTGCGCTCCCTGCGCTCGATCCAGGTCGTCGTCTACGACGCCCAGAAGGTCGAGGCGGAGGGGACCTCGGGTCGGATCCGCGGCGTGATCCGCGATCTGCAGCGCGGCGGCTGGGAATCGGTGGTCACGGTGCGCGACCAGGGCAGCATGAATCTGCTCGTGCGCAGCAACGACGAGCTGATCCTCGGACTGCTGGCGACCTTCACCGACGACGAGGGCTCGCTGGGGTTCCTCAACATCGTCGGGGACTTCGATCCGGTGCAGATCGGTCGGCTGGCGCGCCAGCTCGATCTCGACGCCCTCGATGGTCTCGATCTCGGCGGGCTCGCCGAGCCCCCACCGTCGCCGCCGCGCGACGAGAAGGGACCGCCGCGATGAAGAACCGTCACGCTTTCTGCGCGGGGCGGCTCGGCCTCCCCCTGCTCTGTGCGCTGCTCCTGGCCGGTTGTTTCACCTACACGCCGCGCGTCGACACCATGGCCGATCGCCTCGAGCGCGACCTTCCCGGCGCGTCGCTGGAGCGGGGGCACGGGGCCAAGCTCGGTCGCCTCTCCCTCGGGCTGGCGCGGGCGGTGGCCGGCGCCGCGATCGACGACGACGAGGATCCGGAGGCTGCCGCGGGCCTGCGCATCGCGCGCGGGATCAAGCGGGTCGAGTTCCGCCAGTTCACCATCGACGGCGCGGTTTCGGAGGAGTGGTCCCCGAGCCGCCTCGAGCGCCGGCTGGAGAGCCGCGGCTGGGACACCGTCGCCAGGGTGGTCGGCGACGAGTCACTGGCGTGGGTGCTGGTCCGCTTCGACGATCGCCACGTACGCAGCGCCATCGTCCTGGCCCTCGACGGCGAAGAGCTGGCGCTGCTGCGGCTCTCGGGACGGCTCGATCGGGTGATCGCCGAGGCGATCCGCTTCGCCCGTTCCGAGGTGCACGAGGACGACTGGCACGACGAGTGGGAGGAAGCACCGGATGCCGAGGAGTGGGACGAGATCGAGTCGAGCGGCACGGTGGCGGAAGCCTCCGGTGCCACGACTGTCTTCTGACCTGAACTTCTGACGCCACTTCTGACCTGACTTCTGACCCACTTCTGACCCACTTCTGACCCACCGCGTCCGAGCCACGACTCTCGATCGGCTGCACCGGGTGCTGCTTCCCCGGCTCGTCGGTGAACGCAGCGCCGCGCGCTGCCGCTGAACGTGTGCCGTCGCTGCCGCTCTCGGAGCGAGACCAGCTGGGGTGCAGGCGCGACGGCTCCCTGGCCGTGACGTGAGTGAGCGTCTTGGTGGGTCGTCGGCTTTCCTCGGGACTCGAACGCCGAGTTGGTAGAGGCTTTGCTTCCCGCCTCTGAAGTGGCGGCCGAATCGCAGGTATCGTCACCCCAACAGGACATCTCTTCCGTCGGAGGCTACGTATGACCCGTCCCAGCAGTCCCTTGCCGTCCAGATCCCTGCAAGCCCTTTCCGCTTCCGCCCGCCTCCGCGGTCCGGCCGCGACGTTGTGCGTCGGAGCGCTGTCGCTGCTGCTGGTCGGCGCCGCCGCCGCCCAGGAGATCGGCCCGCGTCCGTCGCTGCGTGCGGTGAGCGGGTCCCAGGAGGCGCCCCGCACCCGGCCGATCGACGCGATGGCCCGGGCCAAGGCCGAGCTGCGCGCCGGTGCCGGGCTGCAGCAGTCGACCGCGCCCCTGGGTGACGTCGGATCGGCGGGCTCTGGCCTGTGCGTCATCGACACGATCGCCTGCGGCGAGACGGTACAGGGTCTCCTGGAGACGAACGACTGCGAGTTCGGCGACGGCACCTTCGTCGACATCTACGAGTTCGAAGGCGTCGCCGGCCAGACGATCCAGGTCGACATGAACGCGATCGACGATTTCCTCGATCCGTATCTACTGCTCGAAGATCCGGGGTTCAACTTCCGCGCCGAGGACGACGACAGTGGCGGCGGGCTCGACTCGCGGATCGTCTTCACCACCGACGTCGACGGTCTCTGGGCCGTCTACGCCAACCACTTCGAGCCGGTCGCCGGCGATCCCGGGCGTTACTCGGTGACCCTCCAGTGCCTCGGTGCGCCCGAGCGCCCCACCGTGCTCAGCGCCACGACGCTGGGCAGCAGCTCGATCGGCCTCGACTGGCGTGACAACTCGAACAACGAGGACGGCTTCGAGATCTTCTTCACCGAGAGCGGCGGCTCGTTCGCGCTCCTCGGCTCGGTCGGACCGAACACCACCGGTGTCGACATCGTCGACCTCGACAGCGGTGTCAGCTACGACTTCCGCGTGCGCGCGTTCAACGACAGCGGAGACTCCGGGTTCTCGAACATCGCCACCGCCACGACCGAAGGCGGCGGCGGCAGCACCGAGCCCTGCGTGCTCGGGCCGAACACGCTGTGCCTGAACGGTGGGCGTTTCGAGGTCGAGGTCGAGTGGGAGGACTTCGAAGGCAACGACGGCTTCGGCAATCGCGCCAACGCCGGCACCGACGACTCCGGCCTCTTCTACTTCTTCGACCCGACCAACTGGGAGATGCTCGTCAAGGTGATCGACGGTTGCGGCATCAACGGTCGCTACTGGGTGTACTCCGCCGCCACCACCGACCTCGGGCTGACCCTGCGGGTCCGCGACACCGACACCGGACAGGTCAACCGCTACACCAACCCGCTCGGTCAGGCGGCGCCCGCGATCACCGACTCGTCGGCTTTCGCCACCTGTCCCTGAGAGCAGAGCGGTCGGGGCCGCGGTGAGTAGCCGGGGTGCGAAACACCGCGCCCCGGCTCGGCGTAGTGGCGCTCGTCGGGTTCGATCTGCCGCCTAGAGTGTCTGGAGGCCGAGATGTTCGAGAGCGTTCCGCAGCTGATCGCCACTCCGTGGCTGGCCCTGGTGGTGGGCGTGGTCCTGCTGCTCTTCGGCAGCCGCCTCTACCATCTGCTCCTCGGCACCGTCGGCTTCGTGCTCGGCTGGGCGCTGGTGCAGCAGCTGGGGCTCGGCGGGCCGCCGTGGCTCGAGCTGGCCGGAGGGGTGCTCGTCGGACTGATCTGTGTCGCTCTGGCGTTCTTCGTCCAGAAGGTGGCCCTGACCCTCGCCGGCGCCGTTCTCGGCGGTTTCGGGGGGCTCTGGCTGGCGGAGGTCTTCGCCCTGCCGGTGGAGGGCGTCGGTCTGCTGGCGGTCGCGGCCGTGGCGGCGGTCCTCGGCGCCCTCCTGCTGCACGGCCTCTTCCGCCTCGGTCTGGCCCTCCTGTCGTCGTGGATCGGCGCCGGGTTCATCCTCCAGGCGCTTCCCCTCGAGGCGAGCACGTCGGTGCTGGTCGGGCTCATCCTGGTGATGGTCGGTACCGCGACGCAGCTGCGGGACGGCGACTCGCGCGGCCGCAGCGCCGAGCGACGGGCCGAGCGCAAGCAGGAGCGCCGGGCGGAGAAGGCCGAGCGGCGGGCACGGCGCCGCCGGGCGGCGGCGCGAAGCTGAGCGCTACTTCGAGCGCGCGACAGCCAGCGGCGTCCTGGCGCGGAACAGGAGGCCCGAACCGGTGATCCGGTAGCGAGCGCAGGCCGCCGGAACGACCGCGGCGTCGGTGGCTCCCAGGGCCACCGACCGACCGGCCGCATCGGCATCGGCATCGGCGTCGGCGCGGAGCTCGAAGGCGCCGCGGGCCACCAGCAGCAGCTCGAGACGATCGGCCGTCTCGACGCCGATCTCCATGGCGTCGTCTCCCGGGACGCTCAGCTCGGAGAGCTCGAACTCCTCGGCCGGAGTGCGGAAAGTGCGGAAGGCGCCGCCACCGCTCGCCTGCGAGCCGCTGTCCGGCACGCTGCGGCGCTTGACCACCACCGCCTTGCGCGAGTCGACCACCCGCAGGAGCTCGTGGGGATCGACCGGCTTCGAGGTCAGGCCGGCGCGGATGACGTTGTCGGAGCTGTTCATCAGCTCGACGCCGAGGCCCTCGAGGTAGGCGTGCGGGACGCCCGCCTCGGTGAACAGTGCCTCGCCGCGATCGAGCTCCACCAGGTGCAGGAGCAGCGGAGCCAGGATCCAGGGATCCTCCGGGTAGTGCTCGGCGAGCTGCTGGATCCAGCGACACTCCTTCGACCACCGCCGCGCAGGAGTCTGCTGGTGCGAGGCCGCCTCGAGCACCCGCGCCGCGAAGTCGGCCCGGGCCCGGCCTTCCAGCAACACCATGCGCTCGATCTGGGCTCGCACTGTGGTGCCGGGGAGCAGGTCGCCGAGGCCGAGATCGGCGAGCGCCGTGCCGATCTGGGCGCGGGGCCGGAAGCCGTAGAGGGCCGTGAACGGGCTCAAGGCGCGCAGGATCTCGGGCTTGTTGGAGCGGTCGCAGTAGACGCGGTCGGGTGCGGTCACCGGTCTGCCACTCTCCTCCTCGCGGGCGAAACCCCGGCGCGCCTGCTCGACCGATGGGTGCACCTGGATCGACAGCGGCGTCGCCGCCGCCAGCAGCTTGATCAGGAAGGGGAGCTGGCGATCGCCGCGACCGGTGCCGAGCCACCAGTCCGGCCGTGCCGAGATGACCGCGGCCAGCGGCGCGGACCGCTCGCCGTCCACGATGCTGGCGGGCCCTCCGGGGTGGGTGCCGTACCACAGCTCGGCCTCTGGCCGGGCGCTGGGCGGCTCGCCACGCAGCTCGGCGAGCAGGCTCCTCGAGCCCCAGTGGTAGTTGCGGATCCTGCCGCGCAGCCGGTATGGCCGCGGCTGCCAGATCGAGGCGTTCTCTCCGGTCACCGCCGGTCTCCGGCCGAGCTCAGCGCGGCGAGGTCCTCGACGGTGTCGACGTCGACGACCTGATGGCGGTCCTCGACCTCGACCCAGCGCACCGGCTCGCCGGAGCGGATCAGTTGTCGCCCCCCCTCGTCGCCGTGCAGACCCGCGAGGGCCTCGAAGAGGCGAGCGGGAAAGAGCGTCGGGGAGGCCGGACGCCCGTCGTGGCGTGGCTGTACCACCCGGTCCGGCTCGTCGACGTGGGCCTGCACCAGACGGTCGACCAGCGAGGCGTCGAGCCCGGGGAGATCGATCGGCACGAAGAGTGCCGCGCTGACGGTCGGCTCGCGCTCGCGCAGTGCGGCGAGGCCGACCGCGACCGAGCTGGCGAGTCCACGCTCGGGTCTCGGGTTGGTCGCCAGGACCAGCGGATCGAGGTCGTCGAGCTCACGCCGCACCGCCTCCGCTCGGTGTCCGAGCACCACGACCACCGGGTGGCAGCGGCTCGCGAGCAGGGTGCGGGCGGTGCGGCGGACGAGCGTCTCGCCGCGGTGCACCGCGAGCTGTTTCGGCCCCGCCTCGAAGCGCGACGACAGGCCGGCGGCGAGCACCACGGCGCCGACGGTGCTCGCGAGGTCGCGGCCGATGCCCGAGTCGGTTCGGTCTCGCTGCGGGTCATCGCCTACGCCTTCCATCGCCGCCTCACTCCGCCCTGCCGTAGCGCACCGCTACCAGCTCGGCGGCGATCGCGAGGGCGATCTCCTCGGGCTTGCGCCCTCCGAGGTCGAGGCCGATCGGTGCGTGGATGCGCTGGATCAGGTCGTCGGCCACGCCCAGCTCGCGCAGGCTCTCGATCCGCTTGGCGTGGGTGCGTTTGGATCCCAGCGCGCCGACGTAGCGAGCCTCGCGGCGCAGCGCCACCGCGATGGCGGGATCGTCGAGCTTGGGGTCGTGGGTCAGGAACACACAGTAGGTCTCGTCGTGGATCGGCAGCTGCTCCAGGGTCTTGGAGGGCCACGCCACGATCAGCTCGTCGGCGTGGGGGAAGCGCTCCGCGGTAGCGAACACCGCGCGGGCATCGAGCACCAGGCAGCGAAAGCCGAGGCGCTTGGCGAAGTGCACGAGATGCACGGCGACGTGCACCGCGCCGACCACGATCAGCTTCGGCGGCGGCTGCAGCAGCTCGACGAAGAGCTCGATCTCGCCCTCTCCGGTGGCGAGGGTGACGATGCCGCTCTCGGTCGCCTCGGCGCTCGCCGCGATCGCCCGCCGGTCGATCTCGGTCGAGCCCAGAGATCCGAGACGCTCGCCCGCCGAGGTGACGATCAGGCGGCGGCCGAGAGGCGAGGGAGCGTCGGAGGCCGCCGGATCGCTGGCCGGTCCGACCCAGGTGACGACGGTGGCCCGGACCTCGGCGCGCACCAGGCGGCGCAGGTCGTCGAAGGTGGCGCCGACGGAGGTCACGTGCTCTCTGGGTCGGATGCCGGCGGTGCCGCGGCGCCCTCGGGCTCGAGGCGTTCGATCAGCACCTCGAGGGTACCGCCGCAGCTCAGCCCGACGCTCCAGGCCTGTTCGTCGGAGATGCCGTAGTCGAGCCGCTTGGGCACTCCGTTCTCGAGCACCTCGCGAGCCTCCTCGAAGACGGCGCCCTCGATGCAGCCGCCGCTCACCGAGCCCGCCATCTGGCCGTCGTCCGAGATCGCCATGCGCGAACCGAGCGGTCGTGGCGTCGAGCCGGCGGTACGGATGACCGTGGCCAGGGCGACGCGCCGCCCCTCGCCACGCCAGCGGTCGATCTCTTGCAGGATGTCGTGCACGTTCCGAACGCTACAGGAATGAAGCCGCGAGGACGATGGCGGGAGGAGGTTGGCGGGTGGAGTTGGCGGGTGGACGTTGGCGGGAGGGAGCGATGGAGCGCAGGAGCTCAAGTCGAGCAGCGGTGGATGCTCCGTCGCCTCCGACCGTCTCGCCGGTCGCCCGTGAAGCCGTCCCGGGGTCAGGGCCGCGCGAGCTCGAGCCGTTCGCTCGACTGGTTGCCGACGCGGTCGGCGGCGACGACGACGATCGCCTCGTCTCCCGGTGCGCCCGAGGCGGCTCCCTCGAGTCGCGCCCGCAGAGAGCGCAGACCGATCTCCGGATCGTCGGCGGTGATGCGCAGCGCTCCCGGGCACCGTGGGCTGTCGGCGTCGGCGCGGCGCAGGCAGCGACCGCCGCCGCGTAGCTGGAGCTCGAACGGCGCCGACAGCAGCAGGACCTCCTCGTCGCCGAAGGGGCGCCAGGAGATGCCGTCGAGTGACCACAGCACGCCGCTGGCACTCTGGTCCGGGGAGTCGGCGGGAGCAGCCTCGGCGGTGGCAGCGCCCTCCAGGGCGGAGATCTCGAGCCGCGGCGCCGAGCCCTCGACGACGAAGCGCAGCGGCTCGGAGCGGGCGACGTTGCCGGCGACGTCGGTGACCTCGAGCCACACCTCGTACTCGCCGCTGGGCAGCAACCCGGCGGGGTCGCGCAGCTCGTCGAGAGGGCCGTCGGCGGCGATCAGGCGCCAAGAGCCGACCCCGGAGTCGTCGTCCTCGGCGGTCACCTCGAAGTCGGGGGCACCGCCGACGACCTCGCGGTCGCCATAGGGCACGGTACGGTCGCGCAGTGCCAGGGCCGCCCGCGGTGGATCGGTCTCGACCGGCAGGCTCTCGACGACGCGCAGCGAAGTCGGCTCGCTGGGATATCCGTCGAGGCCGCTGGCGGAGATCAGCGTCACCCGCCACCAGTAGTCGTCGCGCGGCAGGGGAGCAAGGGTGCGCGTGGTCTCGGTGCCCTGCACGAAGCGCTGCAGCAGCTGGGCGCAGCCAGGGTCCCGGCACAGCTCGACGACGGTCCCGGCGTGACTCTGGCCGGGTTCGGGCGCGGCGGTCCAGGAGAGCTCGACCGGTGAGCCCTCGGCGACCTCGGCGCCGTCCTCCGGGCGGAGGTCGGTCGGCGGCGGCAGCAGCTTCTCCGGCACCGGGGGCTCTCCCGCCGCCGCCACGACGCCGGTGCCCGCGGCGAGGTCGATCGACTCTCCGGAGCTCGAGAACTCGGCCGCCGGGCCCTCGTAGACCGAGGTCTTGGCACGGCTCTCGTCGATGCGGCCGGCACGCAGCTTCGAGCCGCCTGCGCCCGTCACCTGGAGGCGCGCCGTGCCGAGCACCACGTCGACTCCGGCGGCCGCGGCGGCGCTGGCGCTAGTCGCCGTCGGCGCCTCGACGCGCAGGTCGGCCTGGCCTTCGACGATCTCGATCTCCGACGCCTCCTGCACCGTCAGCCGGTCGCCGAGCCGGCGCAGGAAGACCAGCGACTCCGGGCTGATGGTGATCTCGGCGCCGTCTCCGACGACGAGTTGCGCCGAGGAGTCGGGACCTGTCCGCGTCGCGTCGTCCTCGAGCAGGAGATCGAGCCGGACCAGGCCGCGCCAGTCGAGCGGCGCGGGCTGCGCCTCGACGTTCCCGGAGCTCTGCTCCACACGGGCCGCGGTGGGGTGCCGGCGGGGATCGATCAGCACCAGCATGCGCTCGCCCGGCTGCAGCTGGCGTTCCAGGTAGTCCGGATTGAGCTCCTGGTTGCGGCGCCACTCGCGCGCCGAGCCGAGCAGCTTGCTGGTGATCGTCGAGAAGGTGTCGCCAGGCCGGATGAAGTGGTTCACCACCTGCATCCGTCGGGTCTCCCGCTCGACGTCGGCCGCTTCTACGACGTCACCCTGCGCACGCAGCGCCGGCGCCGAGCCGGCCAGGAGCAGGATGCAGGAGGCCGCGAGGGTCCGGGCGGGGCGTCGGCTGGCCGCTTTCTCGAACGGCATCGTGATCCTCGTCGATCGGTGCGTGGGGGCGCAGCAGTATAGCGGCGCCACTGCGGCCTGGCCCGGACGCTCGCGCCGCGGCGATCGCCGGATCAGAGGTCGAGGGCGCCTTGGCGCATCGCTGCGAGTCTTCCCCCAAGGAGCGCGTTGGCCCGAAGGGTCGTGCACCGCTTCTCGGGCCTCTCGCTGGCGAGGTGCCGCCGCCGTTACCGCCGGCGACGGATCCACGCGCGGACGTCATTCCTCGAGCGGACTGACGACGCGGAAGAAGCAGCGGACGCCCGGCGCCCAGCCGCGGTGGCGGAAGTCCAGCGCCTCGATCCGCTCATCCTCGCCGGCGCCTCCACAGGAGAGAGTCAGACGGTCCATGCCCGCCATCGGCCGCACCGCGACGATCGTCGCCGCGGAGTAGCCCGGCGCCTCCCGGCGTCGCAGCCGCACCGCGTCGGGCCGCACCAGAGCGCCGCGAAAGTGCTGGATCGGTCCGAAGACCCGTGCCACCCGCTCGTCCCGGGGGGTGAAGTAGAGCTCGTCGCGGTCGCCGGTCTGTGCCACGACGCCGCCGAGCAGCACGCTGATCCGGTCGGCGACGGTGAGGGCTTCGAGGGGATCGTGGGTGACGAGCAGGGTCGCCACCGACGTCTCGCGCAGGATGCCCAACGTCGCCTCGCGGATCTCCTCGCGCAGGCCGCGATCGAGGTTGGAGAACGGCTCGTCGAGCAGCAGCACCACCGGATCGGGAGCCAGCGCCCGGGCCAGAGCGACCCGCTGCTGCTCGCCGCCGCTCAGGGTGTGCGGCATCCTGCGGCCGGCGCCGGCCAGATCGACCAGCTCGAGCAGCTCCGCCGTGCGCCGCTGGCGTTCGGCCCGCGACAGACCGCGGAGGCCGAACTGGATGTTGCGGGCCACGTCGAGGTGCGGGAAGAGAGCATAGTCCTGGAAGACGAAGCCAACGCGTCGGCGCTCGGGCGCGAGCTGCTTCGCCGGCGTCGAGACCACTTTGCCGGCGAGCGAGATGGTGCCCGTCTGCAGCGTCTCGAGACCGGCGATCAGGCGCAGCAGCGTCGACTTGCCGCTGCCCGAGGGCCCGAGCAGGCAGTGGATGCCGCCCGCCGCCACGGCGAGGTCGACGTCGCGGAACACCTCCGAGCTGCCGTAGGCGTAGCTCACCCCGGCGATCTCGAGGGCTGGGGGCCCGCGTCGGCCGGCGTCCACGGCGTCGGCGCTCATCGATTCCACTCGCTCCTCGCCCCGCGGTGGGCGCGCTCGAGAAACGAGCCGAGGAGCAGCACCGGTAGCACCCCGAGCACGATCAGCACCAGGCCGCCGGTGGCCGCCTCGCTCAGACGTTCCTCGGAGGCGAGCTGGTGGATGCGCACGGCGAGAGTCTCGTAGCCGAAGGTGCGCAGGATCAGGGTCGCGGGCAACTCCTTCATCACGTCGACGAAGACCAGCAGAGCCGCGGCAGCCATGGAACCTCGCAGCAGCGGCAACGTCACCTGCAGTCGACTGCGCAGCGGCGAGGCGCCGAGGGTGCGCGCCGCCTGATCGAGGCTGGGCCGCACGCGCTGCAGGCCGCTGGCGACGAAGCCCAGCGCCACCGGCAGGAATCGCGTCTGGTAGCCGTAGACCAGAGCTGCGATCGAACCGCTGAGGATGAGCCCGGTCGAGAAGCCGAACCACGACCCCAGGCCTCCGACGAGCCGGCGGTCGAACCAGGTGACGCAGGTGAGGATACCGATCGCGATGACGCCGCCCGGTATCGCGTAGCCGAGCCCCGCCAGTCGGTGGCACAGCCGCGCCAAGATCCCTTCGCGGGGTCGGCGGGCGAAGCTGAGGAAGGTGGCGAGGACGACCGCGACCAGGCTGGCGACGGCGCCGAGCAGCAGCGAGTTGCGGCTGAACTCGCCGAACAGCTCGAGACCCCGTCGATCGCCGCCGGCGAGCGTCAGCCGGACGAAGAGGGCCAGCGG
Organism: Acidobacteriota bacterium; assembly: GCA_003388555.1. Lineage (GTDB taxonomy): Bacteria > Acidobacteriota > Thermoanaerobaculia > Multivoradales > Multivoraceae > QQVD01. The sequence goes on from QQVD01000042.1 coordinate 25,141, forward strand.
CACGGCGAAGCCGAGGGCGATCGGCGCCAGGCAGACCAGCAGCGCGGCGGCGGCACGCCATCCGCGCAGGCCGGTCGCCGGTACCTGGCGATGGCGAAGGGTGGTGGAGTGGTAGCGCGCACCGCGCCGCGCGCGACTCTCCAGCACCAGGAGGAACGCGACCAACGCCAGCAGGCAGGTCGACAGCTGCGCAGCGGCGACGAGCGCCGCCGGGTCGGGGAGCAGGAAGGTGCGGTAGATGCCGGTGGCGAAGGTGTCGACCGCCAGGTGCTGCACGGCGCCGAACTCGGCGAGGGTCTCCATCAGCACCAGCGCCAGGCCGGCGACGATCGCCGGGCGCGCCAGCGGCAGCGCCACGCGCCGCGCCGCTCCCCACGGCCCCGAGCCGAGCGTGCGCGACACCTCCAGCACGCAGAGCGACTGCTCGAGGAAGGCGGAGCGGGCGGCGAGGAAGACGTAGGGATACAGCCCGAGCGACAGCACCAGGATCGCCCCCGGCAGGGACCGGACCCGAGGGAACCAGTAGTCGCCGGCCGACCACTCGAAGGTCGTACGCAGCAGGGTCTGCACCGGGCCGGCGAACTGCAGCGCGTCGGCGTAGGCGTAGGCGCTGAGATAGGCGGGAATGGCGAGAGGAAGGAGCAGCGCCCAGCGCAGCCAGCGACTCCCCGGGAAGCGGCAGACGCTGACCAGCCAGGCGGTCGACACTCCGAGGATCGCGGAGACCAGACCGACGCCCAGTGCGAGCGCCACGGTGTTGCGCAGGTAGCGCGGCAGCACGGTGCCGGCGAGATGCGAGAACAAGCCACCCGAGTCGGCGCCGACCCGTGCGACGACGACGAGCACCGGCAGCGCGACCAGCAGCGCGACGGCAGCGGCGAGCGTCGCCGCGGGGCCCGGCGCGCGCCGCGCCGCGGACGTCACCGCCAGCCGCAGCGGTCGGTCAGCCGCAACGCCGCGGCGCCGCCGTCTCCGAGCACCGAGGCGTTCAGCGGGTCCTCGTCGAACGCTCCGAAGGCTTCGAGCTCGGGCACCGCCTCGTACCCGGCCGCCACCGGGTACTCCCTGGTCTCCGCCACCAGCGCGCTCTGCGCCTCGGGTCCGGCGAGGAACTCGAGCAGACGCACCGCGTTGTCGCGGTTGGGAGCCCCGGCGACGACGCCGCCGCCGGAGATGTTGACGTGGGTGCCGCGGCCGCCCTGGTTGGGGAAGACGACGCCGACCCGCGCCGCCGCGGCGCGGTCCTCCTCGCTGCCGGCGAGCATCTGGGCCAGGTAGTAGGTGTTCGACACCGCGATGTCGGCCTCGCCGGCGGCGACGGCCCGGATCTGGTCGCGGTCGCCACCCTGCGGCGGCCGCGCCAGGTTCGCCACCAGCCCGCGGCACCACTCCTCGGTCGCCTCCTCGCCGAGCGCCGCGATCAGCGAGGCGACCAGCGACTGGTTGTAGACGTTGGTCGAGCTGCGGATGGCGATCCTGCCCTTCCACCGCGGATCGGCGAGGTCCTCGTAGGTCGTGATCTCGCTCGGATCGACCCGGTCCTTCGCATAGACGATCACCCGGGCCCGCTTGGTGAGCCCGAACCACAGGCCCTCGGGATGCCGGAGCTTCTCCGGGATCCGCTCCTCGAGCACGGCCGAGCGCACCGGCTGGAAGGCGCCTGCCTGCTCGGCCTGGTGCAGCCTCCCGGCGTCGACGGTGATGAACAGGTCGGCAGGGCTGTCGGCGCCCTCGCGCGTCAGCCGCTCGAGCAGCGCCGCGGAGTCGGCCTCCAGCAGCTCCACCCGGATCCCGGTCTCGGAGGTGAAGCGCTCGTAGACCACCTCGTCGCCGTCGTAGTGACGGGCGGTGTAGAGGTTGACGACGCCGGCTTCGTCGGTGCCGACGGTCGCGTCGGCCTCGCCGGAGCCGCCGCTGGAGTCGGGGCGGCAGGCGGTCAGGAGCAGTAGAGAGAGCGCTGGCAGCAGCGCCGTGAGCAGCGCCGGAGACAGGCCGGCGCGGCTGTGGGAGCGGTCGGGCGAACGGGTCATCGGGGGCATCTCCTGCCTCGCTCGAGGCGTCAGTGTCGCCGCAGGGTAGACCGAAGAGACGGCTCGGGCCTTGACCCAGATCAGGCCGAGGGCAGGCGGGCGCCGATAGACTCCGGCCTGCCAGGCGGCGAGCCCACAGCCCGACGGGCCGCCGGATCGTTCCTCAGGGGAGAAGCCTCCGTGCCCAGAGTCGCCACCAGTTTCGGGATCTTCCTCATCGCGCTGGGAGTCGCCGGCTATCTGCTCACCGGCCGCGCCAGCGTCACCGCGCTCATCCCCGCCTTCTTCGGCGTTGGTCTCGTGGCTGCCGGCCTCGTCGGGCGCAGGGAACAGCTGCGCAAACACGCGATGCACGCGGCGGCGGTGATCGCCCTGCTCGGCGTGCTCGGCGCCTTCGGCCGAGCGGTGCCGGCGATGCTGGGCGGCAGCCTCGGCACCGCGATCGTCATGCAGCTGATGATGGGAGCGGTGCTGCTGGTCTTCCTCATCCTCTGCGTGCGCTCGTTCCTCGACGCCCGGCGCAGCGGCGCGGTCTGAGCCCTCAACGCGCCAGCGAGGAGATCCGCGACGTCTCGAGCGTCGTCGTCTCGATCCATTGCGCGCGCGCCCTCGTGGTGCGGCGCTCTTCGCCCTGGTGCAGCAGCTGGAGATCGGGCAGCGTCCAGCTCTGGTTGAGGCGCTGGCAGATCGACTGCAGCTCGGTCCGCGCCTCCGCGGCGTTCGGCCTGAGCAGCGGATCGGCCTGGATCAACCGCTCCACCAGCTGGAGCAGCTCGGGGTCGAGGTCGTCGCGCACCCGCTCGAGCGGTAGATGCTTGCCGCGCACCGTCTCGCGCAACGTCGCCGGGATGTTGACGCCGATGAAGGGCAGCCGGCCGGCGGCCGATTCGTAGAGCACCACTCCGAGTGCGAAGAGATCCGCCGCCGGCGTCGGTGGATCGCCTCGGATCACCTCCGGGGCGACGTAACCCGGAGTGCCGAACACCAGACCGTCCTGCTCCCGGGCTGCCGTGGCGAGCTGGGCGAGGCCGAAGTCGACCACCTTGACCGAGCCGTCGCGGCCCAGCAGCACGTTGGGCGACTTGATGTCACGGTGCAGCACACCGCGCTCGTGGGCCGCCTCGAGCGCCCGCGCCAGGTGCAGGCCGAGCGGCGCGACGCGCTCCTCATCGAGGGCGCCGAAGTAGTGCAGGTGCTCGAGGGTGACGCCGTCGACCAGCTCCATCGCCAGGAAGGCGCTGCCGCCGAGCTCCTCGAAGTCGTACACCGTCACAACGTTCGGGTGGTTGAGCTGCGCCACCAGGATCGCTTCGGCGAGCAGCGAGCGCACCTTCTCGTGGTGCTCGCCGGGAGAGTCGGGCAGCGCGCCGCGATCGAGGCGCACGGTCTTGAGCGCCACCGGTCGCTCGAGCTTGGGGTCCCAGCCACGGAACACCGTTCCCATGCCGCCGCGACCGATGAGCTCGATCACCTGGTAGCGGCCGAGGAAGACCTTGCCGAGGTCCTCCGAGGCGCGCACCCGCTCCTCGAGGGCGAGGAAGCTCTCTTCGAGCTGACCGAGGATGCCGCCCGGCTGCGCCTCACCTTCGCCGCTGCCCTCCGCGCCGGCGGGGCTCGCCAGCCGACGCTGCGCGTCGAGCAGACGACGCAGCGGACGCACCACGACGCCGTAGGCGCCGCCGAGCAGCAACGAGACCAGAGCCGCGGCGAGCAGCAGCACCAGGCCGGCGCGCTGCTGCATGCGCAGCGCCGTCGCCTCAGCGGCGGCCCGCGGCTGCACCGAGAGCACCCGCAGGGAGGTGGCGCCGGCCGGTGCGTAGGCAGCCAGGAACTCGCCACCGGAGGGGTCGGCGAAGAATCCCGAGCCGGCGACGCGCCCGGAGAGAGCGGCCTCGAGCAGGGAGGGAGGCAGGTCGCGGAGGGGGTCCGCATCGGCGGGCCCGGCGCCAGGGGCGCCGGCGACGTGACGTCCGTCGGCGTCGATCGCGAGGAGCTGGGCGTCCGGGGCGCCGAGCAGCTCGCGTGCGGCGAGGGGCGCCGAGATCCGCTCCCGATCTCCGGCGAGGACCACGAAGCCGATGGGCTCGCGGCCGCCGCCCTGCGTCGCGATCCGGATGGGTGCACGCACGAAGACCGGGTCGCCGAACCAGATCGCCGGCCCGCCGGTCGCCGACCGGGTGCTGCCGGGCGGCTCGAGCGGCTGCCAGGTCAGCGATGGGATCGGCGCGAAGTCGACGCCCGAGTCATCGGAGCGGGTACCGACGACGAGCACGCCACCGGGATCGACGATGCCGAGCCCGTCCACCCCGAGCGGGCCCCAGTTCGCCAGGCTGTCGCGCAGCAGCTGCGTCATCGCGTCGTCGCTTGCCGCGGTCACGGCGGGATGGTCGGCCAGCGAGCGGGCGAGGGAGAGCCACGAGGCGAGCTGGCTCTCGAGCTGCTCAGCCACGGTGCGGGCGGCGAGCACGTTGGTGCGCTCGACCTGCTCGCGCATCGCGCCGCGATTCAGCGACACCAGCTGCCACGAGACGAAGAGCAGCGGCAGCAGGGCGACCAGTGCGAGCGCCACCGCGATGCGCACCAGCGGGCTGGCGAGGAGACTGCGCAGCTTCACGGCTGGAGTCTAGCCACGAGCACGGCTTCCCTGGCGCAGGGCGGCGAGGATCGGGCTCGTGGCGACCCCCACGGTCGGCGGGCCGGCCACCCCATGCCGTCTAGGCCGTGGCGCGGGAGGCGACGGCGGCAGACGACCGCACACCCCGGTCGGTGAGCCTCTCGAGCAGTTTGCCGAGCTGCTCGAGCGAGTGCAGGTCGTGAACCGGCAGGAAGTCGTCGACGTGCGGCAGGGCCGCCTGCATGCCGCGGGTGAGGGGCTCGTACGTCGGCGAGCCGAGCAGCGGGTTGAGCCACACCAGCCGATGGCTGAGACGGTGGAGCAGCGCGATCTCGCGCCCCAGCAGGTCGATGTCGCCGCGGTCCCAGCCGTCGGAGATGAGCAGCACCACGGCGCCGCCGGAGAGCACCCGCCGCGCCCACTCGCGGTTGAAGGTGTGCAGCGCCTCGCCGGTACGGGTGCCGCCGCCCCAGTCCTCGACCCGGCGCGTCGCCGCCCGCAGGGCATCGTCGACGTTGCTGCCGCGCAGCTCCGCAGTCAGCCGGGTCAGGCGAGTGCCGAAGGCGAACGCCTCGACCCGCGCCTGCGAACGGCGCAGGAAACGACTGTGGCTGATCGCGTACACGAACTCGAGCAGCAGACGCGAGTAGGCCTCCATCGACCCCGAGACGTCGCACAGCAGCACCAGTGGCCGGCGCCTGCGCTTGCGCCTGCGGCGCTTCAGCTCGATGAGCTCGCCACCGTGCGCCAGGTTGCGGCGCAGGCTGCGCCGCAGGTCGAGGACCTCGCCGCGGCGGGCGGCGGTGAGGCGGCGCGAGCGCCTCGTCTCGAGATCCCAGCGCATGCGCCGCATCATCCGCCGTACCTGCTCGAGCTCCTCGGCGTCGAGCTCGGCGAAGTCCTTGTGACGCAACTGCTCGCGGTCGCTCCAGGCCGCCACGCGCTGCTCGTCCTGATCGTCGCGGGAATCCTGGCCGGGCGGCGGCGTGCTCGCCTGCAGCCCCGTCAGGGCCGCCTGCCGCCGGCGCTCCACCTGCCGCTGCACCAGCAGCCCCAGCTCGAGACCCTCCAGCTCGCGCGGGTCACGCGCCTGCCAGAACAGCTCGAAGGCGGCGTCGAACCAGTCGAGGTCCTCGCGCCGGCTCACCAGCAGCGCACTCGCCGCGCTCTTCACCTGCTGCTTGCTGCGCAGGTCGACGTGGGTCAGCGCCCGCAGCCAGTCGGAGAGCTGGTCCGGTCCCGCGTCGAGCCCGCCGACGCGGAGCAGGCGGGCGAAGAGGACTGCGTTCTGGAGGAGGGACAAGGGAGGGGTTGGGGGTCAGGGGTTAGGGGTTAGGGGATCGGGACCAGGGAGCAGGGACTGGGGACTGAGAAGAACAGAGAGCTGAACGGCGTCAGGGATGGAGGTCGCGCGGCGTACTAGAGAGAAAGTCGCGAGAGGTCACGCGACTCTCGAAGTGCTGGCGGGCAGGGCGAGGGAGGGCGCGATGAAAGTCAGCAGCTTCAGGGACCTCGATGTGTGGAACAGAAGTATCGATCTCCTCCCCAAGGTCTACCAGCTACTCCGGCAGCTGCCCGTCGAGGAGAGGTTCGCCCTCGCTGATCAGATCCGTCGAGCCTGCGTTTCGATCCCGGCGAACATCGCTGAAGGGCATGCTCGCCAGCATCGCAAGGAGTACGTGCAGAGTCTCTTCGTCGCCAAGGGCAGCCTGGCCGAGCTGCAGACGCTCCTCGTAGCGGGAAGGAAGCTCGACTACTTTTCTTCGGCCGACACTCGCGAGGTCGAGCTCGAAATGGAAGAGATCGCCAAGATGCTCAATGGGCTCGTTCGATCTCTGCGTCGCAGGATCTCGAGAGGTTCTTGATCCCCTGACCCCTAACCCCTGACCCCTAACCCCCCGCGCCAGCGGCGCGGCTGCGCTGAATCAGCCGCCGCGCCGCTTCCGAATCGATCCGCTCCAGATCGTCCTGGTACTTGAGCAGCACGCCCAGGGTGCGTTCGAGGATCTCGTCGCTGAGGGTCTCCTGGTCGAGGGCGAGGAGGGCCTGCAGCCAGTCGATGGTCTCGGCGACGCCGGGGCGCTTGAACAGCTCCTCGCTCCGCAGCTCCTGCACCAGGGCGACGGCCTCGCGGGCGAGTGTCTCGGGCGCCTCCGGCACGCGGCGCAGCACGATCTCGACCTCCTTGTCGAAGCTGGGGAAGTCGAGCCAGTGGTAGAGGCAGCGGCGCTTCAGGGCGTCGTGCACCTCGCGGGTGCGGTTCGAGGTCAGCACCACCACCGGGGGGGTCTCGGCCCGGATCGGCCCGATCTCGGGGATGGTGACCTGGTAGTCGGCGAGGATCTCGAGCAGGAAGGCCTCGAACTCCTCGTCGGCGCGGTCGATCTCGTCGATCAGGAGCACCGCTCGGCCGCCGGTTTCCGCCGGGTCGATCGCGCGCAGCAGCGGCCGCGCGATCAGGAACTCGCGCCGGAACAGATCGTCGACCGAGGCACCGTCGCCCGAGGCTCGCAAGCTGAGCAACTGACGGCCGTAGTTCCACTCGTACAGGGCCTGGGCGACGTCGAGGCCCTCGTAGCACTGCAGCCGGACCAGCGGCACCTCGAGCAGCTGCGCCAGGGCGCGCGCCACCTCGGTCTTGCCGACGCCGGGCTCGCCTTCGAGGAAGAGGGGTTTGCCGAGTCGACGCGACAGGAAGATCGCGGTGGCAAGCGCCGGGTCGGCGACGTACTGCTGGGTGCGCAGCAGCTCGCTGACGTCGGGGACTGCGCCGAACGGCTGCTGGAAGTCGAGGCTGGTCGTGGCGCTCATTGCGGAAGGCGGGGCGGAGAGGGGTCAGGGGTCAGGGGTCAGGGAAGGAGGAGACGAGACGAACGCGGAGAGGTGTCGGGCGATGGAGAGCCTGCCGATGATCCGGCTTGCTCTCGGCGGCGATGGAGTGTTGGGTTCTGATCGCCATCGCGTGCCGACGAACGTTCAGAGGGTGAAGGCGGGGCCTCTCGGCGGCTGACGCGCTGCCAGGCGGGCTCGGCTGGGAGAGGGCAGGGCCGCCAGCACTCGCCGCCAGCGCTCGGCCGGGAGGTCGCGTTCGGACGCGCGGCGCAGACGTCGCAGCGTCGCGATCTCTTCGCCGCTCGCCTGGGGCAGGCCTTGGTAGAGGGTCTCGATCGCCTTGCTCTGGGTCTCGCTGCACTGCATCTCGCTCATCCTCGCGCTGCGGAATCGGGCTGCTCGGCAGAGCGATCCCCATCGCTGTCTTCTTCTTCGGAGCCGGCCTGGTTGCAGAGCTGCCTGAACAGCGCCTCCTCGCCCCACTTCTCGAAGTACGGCTGCACCGTCTCGGGGTGGACGCCTGGCAGCTCGAGCAGGCGGGCGATGTCCACCTGGTCGCCGAAGCGCCGGTCGGGATCGGAGGCGATCGCCGACAGCTTCATCGCGATCAGGTGCTCGGGGCAGGCGATCGGGGCCCGCACGGCTCCGAGCAGCGGCAGCACCCGCGTCGATCCGGCGACGGTGGCCGCGGTCTCGGCGTCGACGTACACCAGGTCGACCCGGCCCAGATCGCGGTCGGGGTGCAGGTGCGAGGAGAAGTTCTCGGAGCGGTGCACGGTCTCGTAGCCCAACGCCTCGAGCACCTCGACGATGTCGTCCTGGTGCTCGCGCTCGACCATGAGGTCGAGATCGAAGGTGGTGCGCTGGATGCCGTGGGCGACCAGCGCGAAGCCTCCGACCACGGCGACGAAGCCGTGCGGTTCGAGTCTCTCGAGCAGCGTTCTGGCGACCTGTTCGACGTCCATGGCGATTGGAGATCCTTCCCGAACCTCCGAGCTTCTCACAAGACGGTAGGTTCGTGGCCGGAGGTCGGGGAGGGATCCTGGCCGCGTCCGGCAGCGCCAGTGCCGCCGGTCTATGCCGCGATGCGCTCGATGATGGTGGCGTTGGCCAGGCCGCCGCCCTCGCACATCGTCTGCAGCCCCCAGCGGCCGCCGCTGCGCTCGAGCTCGTTGACCAGGGTGGTCATCAGCTTGGCGCCGGAGCAGCCGAGCGGGTGGCCGAGGGCGATCGCGCCGCCGTTGACGTTGACCCTGTCGAGGTCGGCGCCGAGCTCCTTCTGCCAGGCGAGGACCACCGAGGCGAAGGCCTCGTTGACCTCGAAGCGGTCGATGTCGCCGATCTGCATGCCGGTGCGCTCGAGCACCTTGCGGGTTGCCGGGATGGGACCCTTCAGCATGGTCACCGGATCGGTGCCGGCGACGGCGAAGCCGTGGAACCGCGCCCGCGGCTTCAGCCCCAGCTCCTTCGCCTTGGCGGCGGACATCACCAGCACCGCCGCGGCGCCGTCGGTGATCTGCGACGAGTTGCCGGCGGTGATGCGGCCGTCCTCCTTGAACGCCGGCTTGAGGCCGGCGAGCTTCTCGGCCGTGGTGCCGGGGCGGATGCCCTCGTCGGCGGTCATCGTCTGCTCGTTGCCGTCCTCGTCGACGTAGGTGATCGGGACGATCTCGTTGGCGAAGCGGCCCTCCTCGGTGGCGGTGAAGGCGCGCTGCTGGCTGAGGGCGCCGAAGGCGTCGAGGTCCTCGCGGCTCAGGCCGTACTCGTCGGCGATCATGTCGGCGCCGATGCCTTGCGGCGGCAGACCCGTCTTCTCGTAGCGGGCCAGCATCTCGGGCGGGAAGGGCATGCCGAGGCCCTGGCCCACGGAGGCGCCCATCGGCACCCGGGTCATCGCCTCGACGCCGGCCGCGACCACCACGTCGTAGGCGCCGGAGAGCACGCCCTGGGCCGCGAAGTGCAGCGCCTGCTGGCTGCTGCCGCACTGCCGGTCGACGGTGGTCGCGGGCACCGACTCGGGCCAGCCCGCGGCGAGTACCGCGCTGCGCCCGATGTTGAGCGACTGCTCGCCGACCTGCATCACGCAGCCCATGATGACGTCGTCGACGATCGCCGGATCGAGGTCGTTGCGCTCCTGCAGCGCCTTCAGCACGTGGGCCGCCAGGCTAACCGGGTGCCAGTCCTTGAGCTTGCCGTTGCGCTTGCCGCCCGGGGTACGGACGGCGTCGACGATGACCGCTTCGCGTGGGTGGAGGGTCTGATCTGCCATATCGATGGTTCCTTTCGTGGAGAGAACGCTGCCTTGCGGAGGAGATTCTACCATCCGTTCGGTAGGTACGTCTGGCAGCCGTTCACGGATCGCTGCGTCGTAGCTCCTACCCAGCGCCCCAAGGCAGGAGCCCGGAAGATTGGAGCGGCCAAAGGCCCCCGAGGAGTCGGCGGGCTGCGGTCGCCGGCAGCGCGTAGAGTTGCGAAAGGCGAGCGATGACCCAGCGATCCGACGAACCCGGCCGCCTACGCGACCCCGACACCGAGGTCCTCGAATCAGGGCCCGGCGCGCCGCTGCGCAACGTCGGCCCGTACCGGCTGCTGGAACGGGTCGGCGCCGGAGGCATGGGCGAGGTCTGGCTCGCCGAGCAGGAGACGCCGCGGCGCAAGGTCGCGGTCAAGCTCATCCGCCCCGGCCTGGTGACCCGCGAGCTGGTGGCGCGCTTCGAAGCCGAGCGCCAAGCGCTGGCCCTGATGAGCCACCCCAACGTCGCCCGGGTCTACGACGCCGGCGAGGCCGACGGAGTGCCGTACTTCGTGATGGAGTACGTGCCCGGTCTGGAGCTCACCGACTACTGCGACCACCACGCGCTGCCGCTCGACCGGCGCCTGCGACTCTTCGTGCAGGTCTGCGACGGTGTGCAGCACGCCCACCAGAAGGGCCTGGTGCACCGCGACCTCAAGTCCTCCAACGTGCTGGTGCACGAGGTCGACGGCGTGGCGACACCGAAGATCATCGACTTCGGCGTCGCCAAGGCCACCCAGCAGCCGCTGACCCAGCGCACCCTGCACACCGAGGCCGGCGCTCTGATCGGCACTCCCGAGTACATGGCGCCGGAGCAGTTCGAGAGCGAGAAGCTCGACGTCGACACCCGGGCCGACGTCTACGCGCTCGGTGTGCTGCTCTACGAGCTGCTCTGCGGCGAGCGCCCGTTCGAGCGCCCTGACGGCGGCATCGCGGCGCTGATCAACCTACGTCGCCGCATCCTCGACGAGGACGCGCCGCTGCCCAGCACCCGGCTCGCCAGCGCCGTCGCCGATGCCGCCGCGCGGGCCCGGCGCCGCGGCGTGGAGCGCTCGATCCTGCGCCGCCGGCTGCAGGGCGACCTCGACTGGGTGGTGGCGAAGGCGCTGGAGAAGAACCGCGAGCGCCGCTACCAGACCGCCCTCGAGCTCGGCAGCGACGTGCGACGGTCGCTGGCTCACGAACCGGTCAGCGCCCGTCCCCCCTCGGTGAGCTACCGGGCCTCACGCTTCGTCCGCCGTCACCGCATCGGTGTCGCCAGTGCCGCTGGCGCCGTGCTGCTGCTGATCGCCGCGGTCGTCGGCACCAGCTGGGGCCTGCTGCAGGCGCGGCGCGAGGCGGAGCGGGCCCAGCGTGAGGCGCGCACCTCCGACGAGGTGTCGGAGTTCCTGGTCGATCTCTTCGAGACGGTCAACCCGGAGTCCGAGCCGCGGCCGGACATCGAGGCGCGCGAGATCCTCGATCGCGGCGTCGTCCGCATGCGTACCGATCTCGCCGACCAGCCCGAGGTGCTGGCCCGTCTGCTGGCGACGGTGGGCAGCACCTACCAGGGCCTGGGCCTCTACGACCAGGCGTCGGAGCTGCTCGACGACGCGGTCGAGCTTCGCCGTCGGTTGGGGGCCGGCGACGTCGAGCTGGCCGACGTGCTAGTGCGACTCGGCGACGTGCAGCGCGAACGCGGCGAGATGGAGGCATCGCGCCAGCTCCTCGAGGAAGGTGTGCGGCGGCTCGAGGCGAGCGCTCCCGAGAGTGAAGAGCTCGCCGAGGCGCTGCACATCCTCGCCGCCGCGCGGGCCGATGGCGGCGAGCCCGATCGGGCGCAGGAGCTCTTCGAGCGCAGTCTGGCGCTGCGCCAACGGCTCTACGAGACCGACGATCTGCGCATCGCCCAGTCCCTGAACTCGCTCGGTGTGGTGCGCGCCGATCTCGGCGCCTACGACGAGGCGATCGGCCACTTCGAACGAGCGCTGCAGATCAAGCGTCGGCAGCTACCGGACGACCATCCGAGCATCGCGGCTTCGCTGGTGAATCTCGCCACCGCGCTCAACGGACTGGACCGTGGTCCCGAGGCCGAGGCTCTGCTGCTCGAGGCCCTCGCCATCGAGCAGGTCAGCAAGGGCGCCGACCACCCCGACGTCGGCGCACTGCACAACAACCTCGGCTCCATCCTCGAGCGGATGGGCAGGCTCGACGAGGCCGAGACCCATCTGCGGCGCGGCCTCGAGGTGTGGACCGCGGCGCTCGGGGCGGAGCATCCCGACGTCGGCATCGCCCTGCACAACCTCGGCAACCTGAAGCGCGCCTCGGGCGATCACCAGGAAGCGCTCGACCACTACCGCCGCTCCTACGCGATCTGGAGAGCCGCTCTCGGCCCCGAGCACTTCTACCTCGCGATCAGCCGCGCCGAGATGGCCCAGTCCCTGCAGCGACTCGGCCGTCGCGACGAAGCCGCGGAGGCGCTGCGCCAGAGCCTCGAGGTCGCCGAGACCAGCCTCGGCCCCGACAACCCCCGCACGGTGGAGATCCGCACCAAGCTGGCGGAGGCGATGGGGGAGTGAAGGGCGGCTCCTCGCTTCTCTCACCCTGAAGCGCTTGCGCTCTATGTGACACCCCCACCCAGCCTCCCCCTGAAGGGGGAGGAGCCGGAGCGCGAAGCTCCGTTCTGTGTTCTGTCATCCCGGACTCGGTCCACGGATCCATGCGTTGCGTGAAGCGGCGACGCACGATGGTGCCGAACTCGCTGGTCGAGACACCCCCACCCAGCCTCCCCCTGAAGGGGGAGGGGCCGGAGCGCGAAGCTCGCTCACACCAGCTACGCCACCTCCGCCACCAGCGGCCGCTCGCTCGGGGTGTGCAGCTCCTCGAGCAGCGCCTCCTGCCAGATCTGGCCGCCCTTCAGCACGTCGACGGCGAGGGCGTACTCGCGCTCGTCGTCGTTGGCCCACAGCTCGTGGAAGAGCTGGTCGATCTTGCGCCGCGAGGAGCGTGCGAAGACGTCGGCGAGCTCGCAGGCCTTCTCGGCGTGCGGCGCTCCCTCGGCGCGCAGGCTGGAGGCGCGTGAAACCGAGGCGGAGATGGCGAAGAGCTCCATCACGATGTCGACCAGGCGGTTGAGGAAGCGCTGCTTGCGCTCCATCTTCTCGCGGTAGACGAGCATGCCGTGGAAGCTCTGGCGGGCCAGCTTGCGGGCGGCGCGCTCGACGAAGCGCAGGTGCTTCGCCAGGTCGCCGTGAGCCGAGTACTTGGGCCAGAAGCTCCAGCCGAGCCAGCGGGTGGGGTACCACCAGGCGTAGAACAGACCGATCTTCGGCAGCGCCGCCAGCTTGGTGCCGACGCTCGCCTTGGGATCGATCAGGGCGCCGGCGACCTGCAGGTGCTTGTCGACCGCCTCACGGGCGATCAGCAGGTGCATGATCTCGCTCGAGCCCTCGAAGATCTTGTTGATGCGGAAGTCGCGCATCATGCGCTCGACGCCGAACTCCTCCTCGCCGCGCGCCTCCTGCGAGCTCGAGGTCTCGTAGCCGCGGCCGCCGCGCACCTGCATGGTGGCGTCGATGATCTCCCAGCCGCGCGCAGTGTTCCACTCCTTGCAGGCGGCGCTCTCGAGACGCAGGTCGAGCTTCTTGTTCTTCGACAGCTCGGTCGCCAGCTTGACGATCGACTCCATGGCGAAGGTCTCGGCGGCGATCTTCGAGATCATCTGCGCCACCGCCTCGTGGCGCCCCACCGGCTGACCCCACTGCACCCGCTCGGAGGCCCAGCGGCGCACGATGCGCAGGCACGCCTTGCCGACGCCGACGCAGGCGTTGGGGATCGACAGGCGGCCGTCGTTGAGCGTGGTCAGGGCGATCTTGAGGCCACGGCCCTCCTCACCGATCAGGTTCTCGCGCGGCACCTGCACGTTGTCGAAGCGGATCACTCCGTTGGCCAGCGCGCGCAGCCCCATGAAGTGGCAGCGGCGCTCGACGGTGAGGCCCGGCGAGTCGGTCTCGACGACGAACGAGCTGATCTTGTCGCTCTCCGGATCGCGCGCCATCACCACCAGCATCTTCGCCTTGGTGCCGTTGGTGCACCAGAGCTTGGCGCCGTTCAGCGTGTAGAAGTCGCCGTCGAGCTTCGCGGTGGTGGCCAGGCGCGCCGGGTCCGAGCCGACGCCCGGCTCGGTGAGCGCGAAGGCGGAGATCTCGCCCCGGGCGCAGCGCGGCAGGTACTTCTCCTTGAGCTTGTCGCTGCCGAAGAGCAGCACCGGCTGCGGCACCCCGATCGACTGGTGGGCCGACAGCAGCGCCACGAGGTTGGCGTCGTAGCAGCCCAGCAGCTCCATCGCCTGGCCGTACTCGACCTGGTGGAAGCCCATGCCGCCGTACTGCTTGGGGATCTTCATCCCGAAGGCGCCGAGCTCGGCCAGGCCCTTCACCACGTGCTCGGGATACTCGGCGCTGCGGTCGATCTCGTCGGGATCGACCTGATCGCGCAGGAAGGCCTCGAGCTTGTCGTAGAACTCGGCGAACTCGGGGCGCCAGTTGCTGCGGTCGGCGTAGGTGTAGGAGTACGGGTGGATGAGGTCGAAGCGGAAGTTGCCGAGGAAGAGCTCCTTCATGAACGAGGCGCTCTTCCACTCCTGCTCGCGCGACTCCTCGGCGACGCGGCGCGACTCCTCCTCGCTGACCTCGCGCACCTGCACCACCGCGCGGTCGGGGTTGGGTTCGGCGGCGGGGGAGACCGGTTCGATGCTCATGCCACTACCTCCAGGGCTCGTTCTCTCGTTGAACCCCCTCAGTGTAGCGCTGCGCCGCTCCGCTACTCCTTACCGTAGGCCTTGGCGACGGCGGCGAGCTTGGCGTCAAGGGCGGCGCGATCGAGCCAGCGTCCACGAGTCATCACCCCGGCGACGCGCTCGGTGTTCTCGATCGCTTCCAGCGGATTCGCGTCGAGCAGCAGCAGATCGGCTTCGAGCCCGGGCGCCACCCGACCGAACACCTCCTCCTGGCCGAGGAAGCGGGCCGGCTGCACCGTGGCAGCGCGTAGAGCCTGCCAGGGGGTGAGGCCGGCCTCGACGAAGCGCTGCAGCTCCTCGTGCACCGAGTAGCCGGGGAAGACGAACGGGTTCGGCGTGTCGGTGCCCAGCATCAGCTCGGCGCCGGCCTCGTGCAGCGCCTTGACGATCGGCGCGTGCAGGGCCGCCGAGCGGGCGCGCGCCGCGAGCTGCTCCTCGCTCACGTCCTGCAGCCGGAAGTCGTTGTTCGGGTTCCAGAATGAGAGCGTTGGCCCGCTGACGTAGCGCATCTGGGGATGGGTCTCGACCCACTCCTGCTTCTGCGCGGCGGAGGCGGTGATGCGCTCGATGACCACGAAGGTCGGGATGTTCCACACCCCGTGCTCGACCATCCAGCCGGCCACCGTGGGCAACTTCTCGGGATCGAACCCCTCGACCTGCAGCCGGGTGATCTCGTAGCGGTCGGTCGCCCGACGCTCGTCAGGAGTCAGGGCCAGGTAGGGGGAGTCGTCGCGCTGCGCGGCCGGCAGGAACCCGGTGAGGTGCTCGATGAAGTCCATGCCGCGCGCCGTGGCATCTTCGAGCGGCACGCTTCCGGGCACGTGACCGCCGGCCATCAGCCCACGCTCGTGGGCCGCTTCGATGGCGGCGAAGAACGGGTCCGGACGCAGCAGGCTGTAGACCTTGACGAAGTCGTAGCCGGCCTCCGCCTGTTTGGCCACCGTCTCGCGGGCCGCCTCGGCCGTGGTCACCGCATCCGAGCCCGGCCAGATCGGCGGATCGCCGTCGACGATCGGACCGGCGGTGAAGAAGCGCGGGCCGACGATCGCGCCCTGCTCGATCTGCGCCCGGGTGTTCAGGGCGAAGGCGTTGCCGAACAGGTTGCGCACCCCGGTGACGCCCCAGGCGAGGTTGAGGTCGAGATCGAGAGGCGCGAAGAGGTGCACGTGGCCGTCGAAGAGCCCCGGCATCAGCACCTTGCCCGAGGCGTCGACGCGGGTCGCCCCCTCGGGCACCTCGAGCGAGCCGCTGGGGCCCACGGCGCGGATCCTGGTGCCGCACACCAGCACGTCCTGATCCGGCGTCGGCGCATCGACCTCGTCGCCGGCGAAGCTGATCAGGGCGGCGCCCGAGAACAGCGTGCACGCGTCGTCGGCTGGGAAGGGCTGGGGCCGCGTCGGTTCTGGCGAGGCAAGCCAGAGCACCACGATCGAGGAGGCGGCGAGGAGAGCGGAGCGAGTACCTGGCGCATCGGTCGTCGTCATGTGGCCATCCTGACGCATGCGGGCAGTGCGTCGGAAGTGCACATGCTGGCTGACGCGTCATCTTCGCCCTCCATCGGGCCGGTTAAGCCCGCCGTCGCTCGGTGTCAGGGAATGCTGAGACTCCAGGCCGTGAGATCACCGGACTCGAATCCGTCGGCGAAGATGTCCGAGCCTCCAGTACAGGTGTCGAACTTGACCGCACCGATACCGACCGCTTTGCCGCTCGGGTTGTACATGCCGAGGAACCAGAAGGTGCATCCGTCGACCGGATCGACGCCCATCTGGTTGTAGTCGCCGTAGCGGATCGAGTTGTTGACTCCACCACCCAACGACAGTGTCGTCTCCGGAACCGTCATCGTCCCGGCTGCATCGCCCGCCAGACGCCCCGTGTACCGGATGCTGGGGAAGACGCTCGTGCTGCTCACGTTGTAGGCCAGGAGGATGTTGCCGTCCGCGTCCATTGCCGCGGTGCCCATGAAGCGGTGCTCGGCGTCGGGAGAGTAGGTACCTTCCTGGAACAGCGACCAGGCGCCCCCGCCGGTGCGGCGGAATTCCATCCATCGCTCGCCCGAATGGTCCTGGAAGTCACCGACATCCGTCTGCAGGACCGCCAGAAGGCTCTCGTGACTGCCGAAGTTCCGGTACACGGCCCGGTTCATGATGACCTCCAGCAACGGATCGAGCGCCTGGCCACCGCTGGGCTGCGGCACGCACGAGAAGAAGCTGATCGGCGGACAGAGGTTGGAGTCGAAGTCCGAGACGATGAGGTCGGGGAGCTGTGAAAAGGTGGTGTTGCCGGCGTTGTCGAAGTCGACGTCGAGAGCCCACATCTCGATCTTGTCGGTCGTCGGACTCGGGCTCGGATCCCCGTTGAGCTCCTCGTCGCGGTGGCGGACGAAGTACGCGGGGTTGCCGGGCGGAGGCTCCGGGCCATCGAGGTCGACTGGCGTGAAGGCCTCGAACCCGAGTCCAGGCAGGCCTGGGCCGGTGACCTTCTGGGGCGCGCGAGCGGTGGGACAGGTCGTGCCGTCGGGGGAAAGCATGTTGACGCGGTCGAAGGCGTAGACCGGAGGCACGTTGCCCTGGTTGGCGCTCGCGATGTACGCGTCCGGCCAGATCCCGTACTTGGGGTAGTCGGGGAAGCTCGAGTCCGCGAACTCGTAGCCGCACCAGCCGCCGGCGATGGGATCGGCGGTTCGCGAGGTGTAGACGCAGAGACGGTTGCCGCCGCTCGAGAACTCGGTCAGCAGCCAGCGCTCGGCCATGTGGTCGTAGAGCACGATCGGGTCACCGAGCCCCGCGGCACAGCTGCCGGAGCCGAAGGTGTCCAGAGCGAAGGGGCCGGCCTCCAGTGAGCCGTCGGTCTTGTCGTAGATCGTCACCGAGGTGCCGCCCGGTCCGTTGATCGCCTCGATGAAGTAGGCGGCGCCGATGTCTCCGGTCGGATCGTTCGGGTTGGCGGTCGACGAGTTGCCGTTGAAGTTGAGCAACTCGGTGATGGCCGGCCCCGGGCCTCGGCGGTCCCACTGGCGCTGGACCAGCGGATCGAGGCGCGGCGGCGTGTCGACCACGGGTTCGCCGCTGCCGTCGTCGCGCCGTGGTACCTCCCGGATCGGATCGCCAGGCCTCCAGGGCGGCAGGGTCTCGACGAACCGGAGATCGATGTCGATCGGCACGCCGGCTACCGAATCGCCGAGCACCTCGGCATGCTGTGCCGTGAGGCCGTGGAGGGGCGTGAGCGCGAAGAGGATCGCGATCAGGAAACAGAGTGGTCGAGAAAACGTGCGGTATCCGGACATCGAGAGCTCCTGCACTGATCAGACGGGTGGACGAGTCGTGGACTTGTGGTGATCGGTTTTGGTCACGGACTGGCGCCCTGACCGGTCTGCGGGACAGCCTGCGGTTCGAGGTCGGCAGGCGGATCGAGCGGCTCCGGGTCGCTCCAGTCGACGGGCGAGACGAGCAGGCTCAGGCTGCCCTGAAAGGACTCCAGAACGAGCGAGGCGATGTCCGAGGCGGTCGAGCTGGTCTGCACCCGACCGACTTTGAGCGCGCTCCGCGGGTCGCGCTCGATGTCGATCGAAAAGTCGGTGGTGAAGCGCCCCCGGCTCTGGAGTCGAGCCGCGAAATCCTGGGAGCCGGGCACCTCGACGGTGATCGGGCTCGTCGTGCTCGACATCTTCACCGTGCTGCCTCTGGGCATCCTGGGGAGCTGGATCAGCACCTCGCCGTGCTGGGAATGGGCCTCGATCGGGGCGCCGGCCCGAACCCGGAGCTCTCCGCGCTCAGTGCGGAGTCGGCCGATCCGTGGCACGCCGCGGATCTCCAGCAGGCCGTCGGTTGTGGTGGCGTGGAGTAGAACTGCTTTGGGAACGAAGACGGTGAGGTCGGCTCGTCTGGCGTTCCAGGACTCTGGCTCGGCTGTATCGGACGTTCCCTCCGGCGAGCCGCTCAGATGCACGCGCAGCGCGGCGGGCTCGGCTCCGCTGGGGGGCTCGAGCACCACCTCGAATCGACGTGGGTCCGCCTGAGCCCGCTGTGTGTGAGCCAGCCAGTAGAGCTCGCCCGCGTCGCCGGCGCGCACTCTCAGATCGCCGAATGGATTCGACACCGCGACCTCCTGGAGATCGCGGAGCGGAAGCGTCGCGTCGACGCGTTCCAGATGCCAATCCGCGGGAACGACCTGCGCAGCGACCGAAGCCGCCGTCAGTGCCGCGATCAGGCAGCCGAGGAGAATCCGGCGGCTGGCAGAGGGGCCGCTGAGCGGAAGGTTCATTTCGTGCGGACGGAGATCAGAGGCAGCGAGCCGGACCGCTGGTTCGGACCCTGGAGAGGCGCTCGCTGAGGGTTTCTGGACAACGTACCACAGCAGCGCAGAGGCGTCGGGGAGAAAGAGCGGCAGCGGTTCCGGCACTCCCGCGGAACAACTCTTCCGCCGAGCTCGTAGGTCAGGAGACCCACGTTCGACAGGTGCGCGGACGACACCGACGCATTGCTACGATCCAAGCCCCCGCGACTTCGATTCCGAGGCGCCATTGACCACCTCCGACGGGCCCTCCCGACCCGACCTCTCCGCCCTGCGCATGGACCGCAGCGAGCCGACGCCGCGACGCGGCTGGGGCTGGCTGGTGGCGCTGGTGGTGCTGGCGGCCCTCGCGGCGGCGGCGTGGTGGTTCCTGCGCGCCGGCGCCCTGCCGCCGCGGGTCGAGCTGGCGACGGTGCAGTCGGTCAGCGTCACCGAGTCGCAGACGGTGCTCACCGCCACCGGCTACACCTACGCCCGCAGCCGCGCCGCGGTGGGCTCGAAGATCATCGGCCGGGTGGTCGAGCTGCCCTACGACGAGGGCGACCGGGTGCGCCGTGGCGCGACCCTGGCAGTGCTCGACAGCGAGGACCTCGAGGCGTCCAGGCGCCAGGCCGAGGCGCGCCTGGCCGAGGCCGAGGCCCGGCTCGCCGACGCCGAGCGCGAAGTCTCGCGTCGCCGCGCCCTGGTCGACGCCGACGTGATGGCGCAGGCCGAGCTCGACGCCGCGGTCACGGCGCTCGACGTTGCCGAGGCGCAGGTCGGCACCGCCCAGGCGTCGCTCGACTCGATCGTCGCGCAGCTCGGCTACACCGTGATCCGGGCCCCGATCGACGGTGTCGTGATCCAGCGCAACGTCGAGGTGGGGGAGATGGTGGCGCCGGGCGGCTTCACCACCCAGCAGTCGACCGGCGCGATCGTGCGCCTGGCCGATCCCGCGTCGCTCGAGATCGAGGCCGACGTCAACGAGAGTTACATCTCGCGCCTGCAGGTGGGCCAGCCGGTGACCATCCGGGTCGACGCGGTGCCCGGCCACGACTACCACGGAGAGCTGCGCCAGATCGTACCCACCGCCGACCGCCAACGCGCCGTGGTCGAGGTCAAGGTGACCATCGACGACCGCGACGAGCGGCTGGTCCCGGACATGAGCTGCACCGTCAGCTTCCTCGAGGAGGGCACCGCGCGCGAGCAGCTCGAGACCGAGGACGAGATCGTGTTGCCGAGCAGTGCCCTGGTGCGCGACGGTGCCAACGCCTACGTGATGCGCTTCGAGGACGGCCGCGTCGAGCGTCGTCTCGTCGAGCTGGCGCAGGCCGAGGGCGACGGTGAAGATGGCGACGGGGCGGCGGCCGACTCGGCGATGGTCGAGGTCGCCAGCGGCGTCGTGCCAGGCGACCGTGTGGTGCGTACCGGCGCCGAGCATCTCGAGGACGGCCAGCGGGTGCGGGAACAGAAGTGAGCGAGCTCGCGTAGGAAGCGGGTGGTCCACGCGACTGGGAGATGCGATCAGGCGGCGGGCATCGCCGCCTTCGAGGTCCGGGCCGGTGCACGGCCACAAGATGGTAGGGAGGGGAGAGCGATGAGTGACGCGACGCCAGGGTCCGGCGCCGGAGCCGCCGCGGGCGGCGAGCTGGCGGTCGAGATCCACGACCTCACCAAGAGCTACAAGCGTGACCGCTTCGACATCAAGGTGCTCGACGGGCTGTCGCTGGCGGTGCGCAGCGGCGAGTTCGTCGCCCTGATGGGGCCTTCCGGATCCGGCAAGAGCACCCTGCTCAATCTGCTCGCCGGCGTCGACCGACCCACTTCGGGCGAGCTGCGGGTTGCCGGCCAGCGGGTGGGAGGGCTGTCGGACCGCAGGCTGGCCGAGTGGCGGCACCGCCACATCGGCTTCATCTTCCAGTTCTACAACCTGATCCCGGTGCTCACCGCCTACGAGAACGTCGAGCTGCCGCTGACCCTCGAGCGCCTCAGCAAGGCACAGCGCCGGGTCAAGGTGGAGACCGCGCTCGGCGTCGTCGGTCTGGGCGACCGCATGCGCCACTATCCACGCCAGCTCTCGGGCGGCCAGGAGCAGCGGGTGGCGATCGCCCGCGCCATCGTCACCGATCCAACCCTGCTGCTCGCCGACGAGCCGACCGGCGACCTCGACGCCACCAGCGCCGCCGAGGTGCTCGACCTGCTGGTGCAGCTCAACCAGGAGTTCGGCAAGACGATCCTCATGGTCACTCACGATCCGCGTGCCGCCGAGCGCGCCTCACGCCTGCTGCACCTCGAGAAGGGCAAGCTGGTCGAGTCGGAGCAGGAGGCGCTCGGCGAGACGGCGCCCTCTCAGCCGGTCGGGGCGCGGGAGGCCTAGGACCGTGCGCAAACTGATCTGGCGCAATCTCCTGCGCAACAAGGTGCGCACCCTGCTGACGGTGCTGAGCGTCGCGATCGCACTCTTCCTGCTCACCCTGCTCGGCGGCGTCTACCGGGCGCTCACCGCTGTGGGCAGCGAGAACTCGGCCGAGCTGCTGGTGGCGCGCAACGCGATCTCGCTGACCTTCCAGCTACCCGAGGCCTACGGCCAGCGCCTGCGCTCGATCGAAGGCGTCGAGGAGATCGTCGGCACCACCTGGTTCCAGGGCGTCTACAAGGACACCCGGCCGGAGAACATGTTCCCGCGCTTCGCCGCCGACGAGACCCTGTTCGAGGTCTACCAGGAGATCGAGATCTCCGACGAGCACCTGCAGGCGTGGCTCGCCGAGCGTGACGCCTTCGTCGCCGGCCGAGCGCTGGCTGAGAAGCAGGGCTGGGAGATCGGCGACCGGATCCAGATCCAGGGCGACATCTACCCGGTGAATCTCGACCTGGTGCTGCGCGGGCTCTTCGAGTGGCCGGGGGAGGAGTTCCAGGAGAACCTCATCTACTTCCACCGCCGCTACCTCGAGGAGGCGACCGGCAACCCCGGCATCGTCGGCACCTACTGGATGCGGCTGAGCAGCGAGGACGTGGCGCCGCAGGTGATCCAGACCTCGGAGGCGATGTTCGAGAACTCGGCGGCGCAGGTGCGCACCGAGACCGGCGAGGCGTTCGCGGCTTCGTTCACCGAGATGCTGGGCAACGTGCAGTTCCTCTTCGGCGCCATCGGCCTCGGCATCGTCATCTCGATCCTCTTCATCACCGCCAACACCATGGCGATGGCGGCGCGCGAGCGCACCACCGAGACCGCGGTGCTGCGCACGCTCGGCTTCCAGCGGCCGGCGGTGCTCGGCATGGTGCTCGGCGAGGCGCTGCTCGTCGGCGGGCTCGGCGCGCTGCTCGGCGTACTCGGCGGCAGCCTGGCCCTGCAGGGCCTGGGCGAGGCGATGCAGCAGTTCGCGCCGACCTTCGCCGCAGTGCGCGCGACGCCGGGGATCCTCGCCGGGGCACTCGGTCTGGGGCTCGTCATCGGCTTCGCCTCCGGCATCATTCCGGCGGTGGCGCAGGCGCGCGCCTCGATCGTCGACGGCCTGCGCAGCGTCGGTTGACGGAGACCTCACGATGATCCCCATCAAGTACAACGTGCGCAGCCTCTTCGTGCGCCGCGGCACCACTCTGATGACCATCTTCTCGATCGCCCTGGTGGTGCTGGTCTACGTCGGCGTGCTGGCCCTCGCCGGCGGCATCCGGGTGGCCTTCGCCGCCACCGGCGACGAGGCGACGGTGATGGTCACCCGTGACGGCGCCCAGGCCGAGATGGACAGCGGTTTCGCCACCGACACCAAACGGCTGCTCGGCACCCTGCCGGGCGTGGTCAAGGACGCTGACGGAGAGCCGATCGCCTCCGGCGAGACGATGCACCTGCAGATCCTCGAGCGCGCCGACGGCAGCGAGGCGAACGTCTCGCTGCGCGGCGTCGAGGACGAGGCGTTCGCGTTGCGGCCGTGGCTCGAGATCGTCGACGGGCGCCGCTTCGAGCCCGGCAAGAAGGAGGTCATCGTCGGCGCCAACCTGGTCGACCGGTTCCCGGCGCTCGAGCTCGGCAAACAGATCCGTTTCGGCCGTGACACCTTCCGCGTGGTCGGGGTGTTCGACGGCGGCGCCTACTCGAGCGAGGTGTGGGGCGCGGTGAACGACTTCGGCGACTCCTTCCGACGCAGCAACTACTACTCGAGCACCCGGGTGAAGGTCGCCTCGCCGTCCGCCGTGCCCGAGCTGATCGACCGTATCGAGGCGGATCAGCGGCTGCAGGTGCAGGCCGAGGGCGAGGCCGAGTACTACGCCAGGCAGAGCGCGACCAACTCGCAGCTCTTCGTCATCCTCGCCAATCTGCTGGCCTTCTTCATGGCCTTCGGCGCCTGCTTCGCCGCCGCCAACACCATGTACGCCCAGGTCTCGTCGCGCTCGAAGGAGATCGGCACCCTGCGCGCGCTCGGCTTCAAGCGGCGCAACATCGTCGCGGCGTTCCTGATCGAGGCCACCGTGCTCGGCCTCGTCGCCGGGCTGGTCGGAGCTCTGCTGGCGCTGCCGCTCAACGCGGTGACCGCCGGCACGATGAGCCAGACCAGCTTCTCCGAGCTCACCTTCGCCCTGCGCACCACCCCGATCGCGCTCGCCTCCGGCATCGGCCTCGCCGTCTTCACCGGCATCCTCGGCGGCCTGCCGCCGGCGCTGCGCGCCGCCCGAAGGCCGATCTCGGAGCTGCTGCGCGAGGCCTGAGGCGGCGTCAACCTCCGGCCCTGTCCCCCTTAAGGGGAGGCTGGGTGGGGGTGCCTCAGCCAGGGAGCTCGTCGCATCTCGCGGCGTTGCCGTTTCACGCAAAGCGTGGATCGGGTCCGGGATGACAGCTGGGAGCGTCACCCTCCGGCTCCTCCCCCTGCAGGGGGAGCCTGGGTGGGGGTGCCTCAGCCACGGAGCTCGTCACACCGCTCAGCATCTTCGCTTCACGCAAAGCGTGGATCGGGGTCCGGGATGACAGCCGGGAGAGTCACCCTCCGGCTCCTCCCCCTTCAGGGGGAGGCTGGGTGGGGGTGTCTCAGACAGCGAGCTCGTCGCACCGCCCGGCGTCATCGCTTCACACAAAGCGTGGAACCGTGGATCAAGTCCGGGATGACAGAAGGCAGAAGGCAGAGGCAGAAGGCAGAAGAGACAGATCGCCCAGAGCATCGTCGCCTCTCGTCCGGGTCGCCTCGACTCTCGGGAAGGACCGCCGCCGGTGCCGATCCGGCCGTACTGCAGCTCAGTGGCTGAGGCAGAATCGTCCTTCTCCGATCCATCGACCACCGCGCTCCGACCGCCCGCCGCGACGATCTCCAGGCGCTCGGCGCTCGGAGCGCCCCTGAGAGGTCCACCTTGAAGAATGCCCCGCACTCCCTGCTCGCCTTTCTCCTCCTGACTCTCCTGTGCTCCGCAGCGCTGGCCCAGCAGTCCGAGCTGCCGCCCTGCGGCCCCAAGGGCGACCTGCCGCCCGAGCTGTCGCGCAACGTCGCCGAGGACTCGCGCTGCTTCGAGATCCGCATGTACAAGGTCGATGCCGAGCGCGTCGGCACCAAGGACTTCAACGGTGAGATCGACGCACTCCACCAGCGTTTCCGCGAGGAGGAGGTGGCGATCTTCCAGCGCCTCGGCGCCGAGATCGTCGGCATGTTCCAGAGCCTCGACGATCCCGACACCCTGGTGTGGATGCTCGCCTACCGCAACCGCGCCCACCGCCAGGAGGTGTGGGAGGCGTTCTCCAAAGACCCGGCCTGGAAGGTGCTCAAGGCCAAGTACAACGTGCCGGTGAAGGCCGAGGCCTTCCTGCTCAGCGCGACCGACTACTCGCCGCTGAAGTAGGAGCGTTCCTCGATCTTAGCCCCGCTAAGATCTGTTCGTGGAAGCTCCGCCGAGAGAAGAAGGCGACCAGGTCGTGAGCCGCGAGATGGCCGCCGTGCTGCGCGCCAAGTCGCCGGCGGAGAGACTGGCCATCGGCTTCGGGATGTGGAGCTCGGCGCGGCGAATGCTGCGGGCGCATCTCCGGCACGAACATCCCGAGTGGAGCGCCGCCGAGCTCGATCGGGTCGTGGCGAGGCGATTGGCTGATGGATCCTGGTGAGCTGCTCTCGCACGTCGCCAGCGTGCTCGCGCGACTGGAGCTGAGGTACTTCGTCACGGGGTCGACCGCGACGATCGCCTATGGCGAACCGCGCTTCACCAACGACATCGACCTCGTCCTGGACCTGCCAGCTGGGCGCATCAAGGACTTGGTGGAGAGCTTTCCCGGGCCTGAGTTCTACCTGGCCGAGGAGGCGATCCAGGGCGCGATCCGGCGGCGATCGAGTTTCAACCTGATCCATCCGACCTCCGGGCTGAAGGTCGACTTCATGGTGGCGGAGTCGTCGGCGTTCAACAGGAGTCGCTTCCAGAGAGTGCGGTCCCTGGAGGTGGGGGCCTCGCTGCCGATCCCGTTCGCCTCCCCCGAGGACGTGATCCTGAAGAAGCTCGAGTACCACCGGGAGGGTGGATCGCAGAAGCACCTGCGCGACATCGCGGGCGTGCTGAGGACCACGACCGATCTGGAGCTCGACTACATCGAGCGTTGGGCCGCTGAGCTGGGCGTCCTCGACGAGTGGGAGGTTGCGAGGAAGCTCGCCTGAGCTGACTGCCTATTCGCCAGCCGTCGCTCTCCCCAACCTCCCCAGCAACGCTGCCAACTCCCGCCGCACCTCCATGCCTGCCTCGGTGCGCGGCGCGATGAGCTCGAAGTGGCCGGCGCCGGGGAGCTCGCGCAGCAGCACCTCGGAGGGATCGGTGGCGCCGTCGTGGTAGGCGAACGCGTCCCGGCCGAAGCCGCGATCGAGGTTGCCGCCGACCAGCACCTGCGGCACTCCCTTGGGCCGCAGCTGCATCGGTGAGGCGGCTGCGTAGCGCTCGGGATGCTGCTCGGGCGATCCGCCCATCAGAGCGTCGACCACTCCGCCGCAGGTGCCCGCGGCATGATGCGCGGCGAGATCGGGGGCGGCGGCGAGGGCCAGCACGCCGTGGATCGGCAGCGGGTCGTCGCGGTGCAGCTCGGAGCCCTCCGGGATCTGGTCGCGCGCCGCGAGCCAGAGAGCGAGCTGGCCGCCGGCGGAGTGGCCGACGGCGATCACGCGCGAGAGATCGAGCGGATGACGGCGGCTCAGTTGGCGCAGGTGGTCGGCGCCCTCCGCGACGTCGAGGAAGGTGCCCGGCCAGCCGCCGCCCTCGTCGCCTACCCGGCGGTACTCGAGGCTCCACACCGCGAAGCCGTCCTCGGCGAGGGCCATCTCGAGCGCCGCGAGGTGCGAGATTTCGTACTGCGACAGCCAGCACCCGCCGTGCACCAGCAGAGCCACGGGGAAGGGCCCCGTCGGGTCGTGACCGTGGGCGCGCTGCGGCAGGCGCAGGTGGCCGAACTGGAGCGGCGAGGCTTCGCCGTAGGGCACGCGGTGCACGATGCCGGCGGGCAGCGCCAGCTCCCGCAGGTCGCTCGGAGTCATCAGCTCCTGGTCCTGCGGCGCCGCAACGCCAGGCACGAAGACGCCGCCGGCGAGCATCAGCAGGCCTCCGGCGAGCCGCGGGATCGCGGCGCGAGCTGGTGCGGCCGACGGAACGTCGTCAGCGGCGTGGCGCCGGGCCGTGTGGTCCGTGCGTTCGCTCTGATCGGTCATCGTCATGGACTCCGGGTCGCCTCGGTGCGAGCAGCCATCAGGATCGGGATTCAAGGGAGCCCGCTCGTCTCGGCCGACCGGTAACGCTCGCCGAGCCGTCGCGAGGTCGCTCAGCCGACGATGTTGACCAGCCGGCCGGGCACCACGATGACCTTCTTGGGCTCTCTGCCCTCGAGGAACTTCATCGCCGCCTCGGAGCCGAGCGCCAGCTTCTCGAGCTCGTCCTTGGGCGTGTCCTGCGGCACCTCGAGCATGTCGCGCTTCTTGCCGTTGACCTGGATCACCAGGTTGATCAGGTCGTCGACCACCAGGCCTTCGTCGAACACCGGCCAGTGCTGGTTGCACACCAGCTCCTGCTCGCCGAGACGGTGCCACAGCTCCTCGGCGATGTGCGGGGCGAACGGCGACAGCACGCGCAGGAAGATGCGCACCGTCTCTCTGGGCAACTCCTCGGCCGAGGTCGCGGCGTTGGTGAAGATCATCATCTGGGAGATCGCGGTGTTCATCGACAGCGAGTCGATGTCGTCGCCGACCTTCTGGATCGTCTTGTGCAGCAGGCGCCAGAGCTCGTCCTGGCTCTCGCCCGGCTCGTCCGTCAGCTTGCCGCTCAGCTCGCCGGTCTCGGGATCGACCACCAGTCGCCAGACGCGCTGAAGGAAGCGGTAGACGCCCTCGACGTCGCGCGTGCTCCAGGGCTTCTGCTGGTCGAGGGGGCCGAGGAAGAGCTCGAACAGGCGCAGCGAGTCGGCGCCGTACTCGGCGATCACGTCGTCGGGGTTGACCACGTTGAGCTTCGACTTCGACATCTTCTCGACCCGCGAGGTGAGCTTCTCGCCGTTGCTCTTCGCGGTCAGTGAACCGTCGTCGCCGAACTCGACGTCGCTCGGGTGGTAGTAGCGCCCCTGCGCGTCCTCGTAGGAGTGGGCGAGGATCATCCCCTGGTTGAACAGGCGCTGGAACGGCTCCTTGGTGGAGACCAGGCCGCAGTCGAAGAGCACCTTGTGCCAGAAGCGTGCGTACAGCAGGTGCAGCACCGCATGCTCGACGCCGCCGATGTACAGGTCCACCGGCATCCAGTACTTCTCGAGCTCCGGATCCCAGGCCTGCTCGTCGTTGTCGGCGTCGATGTAGCGCAGGTAGTACCAGCACGAGCCGGCCCACTGCGGCATGGTGTTGGTCTCGCGCCGTGCCCTGCGCCCGTCGGGCAGAGTGACGATCAGCCAGTCGTCGCTGGCGCGCGCCAGCGGCGGACGGCCGTCCTCGGTCGGCTTGTAGGCGTCGATCAGCGGTAGCTCGACCGGCAGCTGGTCCTCGCTCAGCGGCACGATCTCGCCGCTCGGCTCGCCGTCCTCGCCGAGCACGTGCACCACCGGGAACGGCTCGCCCCAGTAACGTTGGCGCGAGAACAGCCAGTCGCGCAGGCGGTACTCGACCCGTGCGGTGCCCTTCTCCTCCTGCACCAGCCAGTCGATCATCTTCTGCTTGGCTTCCTCGACCTCGAGACCGTCGAGGAAGCCGGAGTTGATCGCCGGGCCGTCGCCCAGGTAGGCCTTGCCGTCGAAGCCGTCCGGCGGCTGCACGGTGCGCACGATCGGCAGCTCGTAGGTCTCGGCGAAGTCCCAGTCGCGCTGGTCCTGGCCCGGCACCGCCATGATCGCGCCCGTGCCGTAGCTGGCCAGCACGTAGTCGGCGACCCAGATCGGCAGCTTCTCGCCGTTCGCGGGATTGATCGCGAAGGCGCCGGTGTCGACGCCGGTCTTCTCCTTGGCCAGATCGGTGCGCTGCAGCTCGGTCTTCGCCCGCGCCCGCGTCACGTACTCGTCGACGGCGGTGCGCTGCGCCTCGCTGGTGATCGCGGCGACCAGCTCGTGCTCGGGAGCGAGCACGCAGTAGGTGGCGCCGAACAGGGTGTCGGGGCGGGTGGTGAAGACTGTGAACGAGGGCTCGCCGTCCAGCGGCTCGCCGTCGGCGCCGACCACCGGGAAGGTGATCTCGGCCCCCTGCGACTTGCCGATCCAGTTGCGCTGCATCTCCTTGACGTGCTCGGGCCAGTCGAGGGCCTCGAGGTCGTCCAGCAGACGCTCGGCGTACTCGGTGATCTTCAGCATCCACTGCTTCATCGACCGCCGCTCGACCGGATCGCCGGTCTCGACGTACACCCCTTCCTTGACCTCCTCGTTGGCCAGCACGGTGCCCAGGGCCGGGCACCAGTTCACGGGCACCTCGGCCATGTAGGCGAGGCCGCGCTCGTAGAGCTTGAGGAAGATCCACTGGGTCCAGCGGTAGTAGTCGGCGGACGAGGTGTCGACCTCGCGCTCCCAGTCGTAGCTGAAGCCGAGACGCTTGATCTGGCCGCGGAAGTTGTCGACGTTACGGGCAGTGATCTTCGCCGGGTGCTCGTTCTCACGCACCGCGGCGCGCTCGGCCGGCAGGCCGAAGGCGTCCCAGCCGATCGGGTGCAGCACGTTGAAGCCCTGCATGCGGCGGGCGCGGGCGACGACGTCGGTGGCCGTGTAGCCCTCGGGGTGGCCGATGTGCAGCCCGGCGCCCGAGGGGTAGGGGAACATGTCGAGCACGTAGCACTTGGGCCGCTTGCGCAGCAGCTCGGGGTCGGTGGGGGTGCGGAAGGCCTGGCGTTCCTCCCACGCCGCCTGCCAGCGCGGCTCGATCTCTGCAGGGTCGTAGCGGTGCGAGCTCATCGTCCTCGTCCTCGAATCCTCGGCGCCGCGAGCGCTCGCCTGACGCGATGCGTGCGGCCCTCTCGGGGCGCCATCCAACCAAGGCCGGCGCTGCGGGTGTCGCAGGATAACGACTTCCGCTGCCAGCACGAAGTCGCCACCGGTGCGCTGGGCTGCCGGCCGCGACCGGGTGATAGCGTGCCGCGGTCGGCGAACGGCGCAGCAGGGACGCGCGTCGGGAACGAAGTCTCGCCAGATCTCCGTCAGCTCTCCCAGTCAGATCTACCTTCAGATCTCTCTTCGGATGACCGCCTGCGCCAGGGAATCGACATGCGCGTCTTGTTGACCGGCTCGGCCGGGTTCATCGGCTTCCACACTGCCCGACGCCTGCTCGCGGAGGGGATCGAGGTCGTCGGCTTCGACAACTTCAACCCCTACTACGACGCCACGCTCAAGGAGCGCCGCAACCAGCAGCTCGAGGGCCATGACGGTTTCCGGCTGGTGCGCGGCGACCTCACCGACCCGCAGGCCCTCGACCGCGCCTTCGAGCTGCTCGGCTCGGGCGACGACACGCGCGTGTGCCATCTCGCCGCGCAGGCCGGTGTGCGCCATTCGATCGAGCACCCCGAGGACTTCGTGCGCGACAACCTCGTCGGCTTCAACAACGTCATCGAGCGGGTGCGCCGGCGCGAGGTCGGCGGTCTTGTCTACGCCTCGACGAGCTCGATCTACGGCGACCAGGACGTCGAGCGGCTGCACGAGGAGCTGCCCACCGATCGGCAGGCATCGCTCTACGGCGTGACCAAGAAGGCCAACGAGCTGCAGGCCGGCGTCTACCACCGGCTCTACGGTCTGCGCAGCACGGGGCTGCGGTTCTTCACCGTCTACGGGCCATGGGGCCGGCCCGACATGGCCCTCTTCCTGTTCACCGACGCGATCCTGCACGACCGCCCGATCAAGGTGTTCGGTCACGGCGAGATGCAGCGCGACTTCACCTACGTCGACGACATCACCCAGGGCGTCGCCGCGGCGCTGCGCCGCAACTACGAGCTCGAGATCATCAATCTCGGTCGCGGCAAGACCGAGCAGCTGATGCGCTACATCGAGATCATCGAGCAGTGCTGCGGCAAGGAGGCGGAGAAGCAGTTCCTGCCGATGCAGCCGGGCGACATGCGCCGCACCAGCGCCGACACCGGCAAGGCGCAGCGCCTGCTCGAATACGCGCCGTCGACCGACATCGACGTCGGCGTGCCGCGCTTCGTCGACTGGTACCGCGAGTACCACGGCGTCTGAACCGGCTCTCCGGACCGGGGCGCCGGCACTCAACTCCCGGACGACGGGTACCGGATCGCTTGCAGCGGGATCGTGCCCCGTGCTCCGCCATGCGCCGGCGCGGGCTCGGTGAGTGGATGGCGCGGGCCAGGGTCCGGCCGATCGCGACATCCGAAGCGCCGCCGATGGCGTAGCCAGGACGCATGAGACGCCTTCCAGGCCGCCCGCGCCCCCGACTCCTTCCGCTGCTGCCGTTCCTGATCTCCTCGCTGGTCGCGACCGGCTGCGCGACGGTTGCCAAGAACGATGTGGGCCGAGCGATCCCGGGAGAGAGCTTCGTCTTCGCGGCGGGCGAGAAGCAGGGCCTGTTCGGCCGCACCTACCGCCTGCACCTGCCTCCCGGCGCCGAGGACGGAGTCGCCAGGCCCCTGGTCGTCGCGCTGCACGGGGGATTCGGCTCGGCACGCATCTTCGATCGCCAGACCGGTCTCTCGTCGCTGGCCGACGAGCACGACTTCATCACCGTCTTCCCCAACGGCATCGGAATCTTCTCGCTGCTGCGGCACTGGAACGGCGGCTGGTGCTGCGGCAAGGCGGCGTCCCGGCCGGTCGACGACATCGCCTACGTCGACCGGGTGATCGAGCAGGTCGCGGCGCGCTGGCCGGTCGATCGCGATCGTGTCTACGTGATCGGCTACTCCAACGGCGGCATGCTGGCGCACCGCTACGCCGCGGCGCGTGCCGAGACGCTGGCCGGGGCGGCGATCTGGGCCTCCGCGGTCGGCGTCGCGCCGGTGGAACCGGATGTCGAGCCCAGCAAGCCGCGCGAGACCTGGCTGCCTCCGACACCGAGCCAACCGCTGCCGGTGCTGATCGCCCACGGCAGCGACGATCGACGCGTCGCACCCGAGGGCCGGACGCTCGGCCGGCTCTTCGCCTCCTCCGGCCTGCGCACGCTGTCGATCGACGAGAGTGCACGCTGGTGGGCCCGCGCCAACGACTGTGCTGCCGGCGCTCCGGCGCAGCGGCGGGACGCGGAGCAGGCGTCGATCCTTCGGGACTACTGTCAGGCGGGCGAGGACGGTTCGCGGGTCGAGGTGCTGCTGCTCGACGGCGCGACCCACGACTGGCCGTCGCCGCCGCGCACGCTCGAGCGCGACCCGAGGGATCCGCTGCACGGCTTCGACCTCACCCTCGACATGCTCGAGTTCTTCGGCCTGGTGGACGCGGAGAGAGGCGACGACGGCAGGGGCGAGGTGACACCGACGCCTTGAGCCCCTCGCTTCAGCCGGGGGCGACGGCTTCGAGACCCCACGACAGCTCGGAGAACCGGCGTACGGCGTACGAGGCGCAGCCTCCGGAGGCCACCACCTTGTCCAACTGCGCGCGCGCCCCGGCGAGGTCCCAGAAGAACTCGTCTTCGATCTCGTCGGCGAGCTCGCCCCGCCCCTCGGCGCGATAGGCGTCGAGGATGTGCCGCTGTGCGGCCTCGTCCTCGCACATCAGGTCGCCGACGACGAGGCGTCCTCCGGGCGCGAGACGCTCGAGCGCCGCTGCGGTGAACGTACGCTTCTCGGCTTCGGTGAGGTGGTGCAGGGTGTAGGTCGAGACGATGGCGTCGAACGCGGTGGCGTGTACCGCCGGGTGGCTGAGGGCCTCGAGCACGTCGGCCTGGAGGAACTCGATCTCGCTGCGGCCCGCCAGCTTGGCGGCCGCCAGGCGGGTCATCTCGGCTGAGACGTCGACGCAGACGATGCGTCGCCCCGGCGGCAGGAGGCGGGTGAGGTTGCCTGTGCCCGAGCCGAGCTCGAGGACCGTCGACGACGGTGTGACCTGGGCGCGCTCCGCCACCCAGTCGAGCAGCGCCGTGTAGCCGGCCCGGATCGGATCGCTCTCGTTGCGCACGTCGGCGTCGTAGTCGGCAGCGTCCTCGTCGTGGTTGAAGCGGTCGACGTGCTCGCTGCGGTGCAGGGCGGGCGGGATCGAAGGCTCGTCCATCGTACGATCGTAGCCCGACAGGCGTGACGGAGCCCCGTGACTCCCGGCGTCGTCTTCCCTCTACCGGTGCCACGGCACGTGGCGCCTCGTTTCTGGGTCGCAGCTTCAGGGAGTGCAGGAATGGGCGAAGAGCAGGAGAGCGCACTCGACTTCGAGCTCGTCGCCGAGGGCCTCGAGTTTCCCGAAGGCCCGATCGCGTGCCCGGACGGCAGCGTGGTGCTGGTGGAGATCGCCGCCGGTCGGCTGACCCGGGTGCTGGCGGACGGCTCGAAGGAGGTGGTCGCCGAGCTCGGCGGCGGCCCCAACGGCGCCGCCTTCGGCCCCGACGGGCGGATCTACGTCTGCAACAACGGCGGCTTCGAGTGGCGCCGAGTGGACGGTCGGCTCTATCCGGGGCATCAGGCGGTCGACTACGTCACCGGCTCGATCCGGGCGGTGGATCCGGCCACGGGGGAGGTCGAGCTGCTCTACACCGAGTGTGAGCTCAACCCCCTGCGCGGGCCCAACGACATCGTCTTCGACGCCGCCGGAGGCTTCTGGTTCACCGACCACGGCAAGACGCGGACCCGCGAGCGCGACCGCACCGGGCTCTTCTACGCCCTGCCCGACGGCTCGTCGATCCGCGAAATGGCCTTTCCCCTCAACGCGCCGAACGGCGTCGGGCTGTCGCCCGAGGGCGATCGCGTCTACGTCGCCGAGACCGAGACCGGGCGCGTCTTCTACTGGAACCTCGTGGGCCCCGGCGAGATCGATCCCCACCCGCGCTCGCCGCACGGCGGCCACTTCCTGTGCGGGTTGCCGGGGCTGCAGATGTTCGATTCGCTGGCGGTCGAGCAGAGCGGCAACGTCTGCGTCGCCACCCTGATCCGCGGCGGCGTCACCGTGCTCTCGCCGCCGGGCGAGGTGCTCGAGCAGCCGCGCACCGACGATCCGCTGACCACAAACCTCTGCTTCGGCGGCGAAGACCTGCGCACCGCCTACGTCACCCTGTCGTCGACCGGGAGGCTGGTGAAGGCGCGGTGGCCGCGGCCGGGGCTGGGCCTGCACTTCGGGCCGCGGAGCTGAGCTGGCCGAGGCCACGGCCACACTCGGCTCACCGTCTCGGGCAGCCGCGACGGTGAGCGCGCCGTCGCGGGAGATCCTCGAGCGACCCGCCTATTCGGTCCGCAGGGCGACCAACGGGTCGACCCGCGCCGCGCGCCGGGCGGGGATCCACGCCGCGAGCAGGGCGGCGGCGAGGAGCAGCGCCGAGACCGTCGCGAAGATCACGGGATCGAAGGGAGAGACCTCGTAGAGCTGCGAGCGGATGGAGCGGGCCGCCGCCAGCGCCAGGACCAGGCCGACACCGAGCCCGACCGCCGCCAGCGCCAGGCCCTTGGCCACCATCCAGCGCACCACCTGGCTGGGGAGCGCGCCGAGCGCCAGGCGCAGGCCGACGTTGCGCCGCTCCTGCTGCAGGGTGATCGAGAGCACGCCGTAGACGCCCACCGCGGCGAGCAGCGCCGCCAGGGCCGCGAAGACCACGAGCAGCGTGGTCTGGGTGCGCTCCGCTTCGCTGGCTTCGCTCACCAGCGTCGACAGCGGAGCTTCGCTGTGCACCGCCTGCAGCGGGTCCACCGACTGCACCGCGGAGCGGATCGCGGTGGCGGCCATCTCCTCGGACTCGCCGCGCGCCACGAGGATGGCGCTTCCCCCTCCTCCGCCTCCTCCCTGCTGCTGCAGGAACGGGAGGTAGTAGACGGCGCGGGTCTCGGCGTCGGTCAGGGGGCCCTCCTGGGTGTTGCCGACGATGCCGACGATCTCCATCGGCTCGGAGCCCTCGCCGAGGCCGAACGCGAAGCGTTTGCCGAGAGCGCTCGATCCGTAGAAGCGCTCGGCGAAGGCGGCGTTGACCACTGCCACCCTGGCCGCCCCCTGGCGATCCGCCGCCGTGAAGGTGCGGCCGGCGAGCAGGGGGATGCGCAGCGTCTCGAAGAGCCCGGCGGAGACGATCCGGATCTGCGGGAAGACCGGCGCCTCCGACGAGGTGGTCTCGGAGTCGAGGATGTGCACCGAGTTGTCGTTGAGGTTGGTCATCGGCAGCAGCGACGTGGCGCCGGCCTGCTCGACCCCCGGGCTGGTGCGCACGCGCTCGAGGATCTCCTCGAAGAAGACGTTGCGGGCCTCCGTCGAGGGATAGCGGCCCGCATCCAGCGTCACCGAGGCGCGCACCGCCGCCCGGGTCTCGAAGCCCGTCTCCACGCCCAGCAGATGGTCGAGGCTGCGCAGCACCAGGCCCGCCGTCACCATCAGCGCGAGGGCCACCGCCAGCTGGGCGACCACCAGTACGCGGCGGGTCGTCGCGACGCTGCGGTCCTCCGAGCGCCCCCGCAGGTTGGAGACGTGGGCCAGGCGCAGCGCCGCCGGAATGGTGACCGCTGCCACGATCATCCCGAGGAGCAGGCAGAGGGCGAAGGCGAACGTCCCGACGCGCCAGTCGAAGCTCAGGCTCTCCAGGGCGATGCGCGCGTCGAGGACGGGCCGCAGGGTGACGCCAGCGAAGAACGACAGCACGACTCCCAGGACCCCGGCGAGGGCGCTGATCACGAGCGCCTCGCTGAGGAGCTGGCCGGCGATCCGCCGGCGGCTGGCTCCCACCGCCGTGCGCACCGACAGCTCGCGGCGTCGCTCCGAGGTGTGGGAGAGGAACAGATTGGCGACGTTGGTCGCCGCCACCAGCGCCACCACCGCCACCGCCGCCATCAGCAGGAGCAGGACCGGGCGGACGTCGCGCACCATGGCGTCGCGCAGGCCGCGCACGCTCGAGCTCCAGCCCCACTCGGGGTTGGAGTACCAGTCGTTGCTGGCTCTCATCACCGTCTCGTGGGCGAACACGGCGTCGCGGGCCTGCGCCACGTTGACGCCGGGGGCCAGCCGGGCGAAGGCCGTCCAGTTGCGCCAGCCGCGGTGGGGCGGATCCTGAGCATCGATCCGGGCCGCCCGCCACAGGTCGATGTTGCGGTTGGGGAACGACATCGGCGGCAGCACACCGAGGACGCGATGGGCCTCGCCGCCGAGCTCGATGGTGCTGCCCACGAAGCCCTCGTCGCCGCCGAAGCGGCTGCGGAAGAGGCGGTCGCTGAGCAGCACCGTGGCCTCGGCCCCCTCGGCGCCGTCCTCTTCGACGAAGGCGCGTCCGACGGCTGGCTGGATGCCGAGCAGGGCCGGCAGATTCGGTGTCACCTCGATCGCCGCGAGGTTCACCGGCGAGCCCTCTCCGGCGCTGAAGTTGAACTCGGCGCCGCGGAAGCCGGCCGTGTCGACGATGGCGTCGAGCTCCCGGTAGTCCCTCATCTCCGGATACGACAGCGACGTGTGCTCGTAGCCCAGCCCGCCCCAGGTGTTGCCGAGCGAGACCAGCGAGCCCGGGTCCGAGACCGGCAGCGGCCGGAGCAGGACCTCGTTCGAGACCTGGAAGATGAGCACGTTGACAGCCACCCCCAGGGCCAGGGTGAGCACCGCCACCAGGAGGAACTGTGGCCGGCGGCGCAGCGCCTGCATTGCGCCTCGCAGCTCTTGGTGGATCCTGTCGATCATGGCGATCTTCTCCGACTCTGGTCGTTCTTTGGTGGTCTGCTGGGGTCCACTGGGGTCCGTCGGCAGGGGCACCGGTCGCGGGTGGCCACGCGGCGCCGCCCGGGGGCGCAACTTCGTCTCGACCGTTCAGGCTCAGTCTACGGTTTCTCCGCCTTGCGGGTTCTCAGCTCGGTGCGTGCGCCGCGCGCCGAGCTGCTGCCGCACCTCCTGTGGATGTGGCGCCGCCGCCCTCCCCGCTGCGCGATGCGTCGAGGCTCCCGCCTGCCGAGCCGTCGAGCGCTGCAGCGGTGGACGGTGGCCTGCGAATACGATCCACCGGCGCGGACAAATCCGTGACCCGATCCGCGAACCTCAGGGGACGTGTGCACCGGTCTGCGCCCACGGCGCGAACACTGCGCCCACGGTCGTCGGCCAACGGCGGAGGTGGAGATGAATGGAGTTCCAGCAGCGGGCGAGCGCGGGGAAGCGGGACAGTCCGGAACCGAGCCGACGTGGCGCGCCGGCAGCCCCGCACGGCGTAGCGGCGTGACACGCACCCTCCTGGCGCTGGCTGCCGCCCTGCTGAGCCACGCGGCGTGCGGTCGGGCTCCCGACCAGGGCTCCGGCTCGCCTGCGGTGCAGCAGGCCGACGGCGCCGCCTCGTCCACCTCGACCCCGTCCGGCGGCGCGACCCATCTCTTCGTCTGGTCGGCGGACGCCGACTCCGAGGACTCCGACTTCCTCGCCGTGATCGACGCCCGCGTCGGCGAGCCCACCTACGGCGACGTGGTGGCCACGCTGCCGGTGGGCGCCGCGGGCACCATGCCGCACCACATGCAGTACGAGTTCCCGACCAACGGCCGTCTGTTCGCCAACGGCTGGCACGCCGGGCGCACCTTCGTGGTCGACGTCAGCGATCCTCTCGCTCCGATACTCGCCGCGAGCTTCGAACAGGCGGCGGGCTTCAGCTACCCCCACAGCTTCGCCCAGCTCCCGGATGGCCGCGTGCTGGCGACCTTCCAGACCGTGGGCGGCTCGCAGGTTCCTCCCGGAGGCCTGGTGGAGTTGACCGCCGACGGCGAGGCGATCCGCGCCGTGTCGTCACGTACGCCGGAGATCGACGACGACCTCAACTGGCCGTACAGCCTGGTGGTACTGCCCGAGATCGATCGGGCGGTGTCGACCAGCGCCGACATGGGTTTTCACCCCATGGACGAGTGGGAGTACCACTACACGCGGCACGTGCAGATCTGGGAGCTCGGCTCGCTCGAGCTGCTGGCCAGTGTGCCGCTGCCCGAGGGGCCGGTGGGCGAATACCACTTCGCACCGGCCGAGCCGCGCCGGCTGCGAGACGGCACCGTCTACGTGAGCACGTTCGGCTGCGGCCTCTACCGCCTCGACGACATCACCACTTCGCAGCCGTCCGCTGTCTTCGTGCACGCCTTCCCAGGCAGCCTGACGCCGGGCGAGGAGTGCTTCGTTCCGGTGGTGGTGGGGAGGTACTGGGTGCAGACCGCGGCGGCGCTGCCGGGTCTGGTGGTGCTCGACGTCGGCGATCCCACCGCGCCGCGCGAGGTGGCGCGCCTCGA
The DNA here is from genome assembly GCA_003388555.1 of Acidobacteriota bacterium. Lineage (GTDB taxonomy): Bacteria > Acidobacteriota > Thermoanaerobaculia > Multivoradales > Multivoraceae > QQVD01. The sequence continues at coordinate 62,700 of QQVD01000042.1, forward strand.
GCTCGACGCCGAGCTCTATCCGGTGCCCCACTGGATCGCCGCCGACCGTGGCTCCGGCCGCCTGGTGGTGGCGGGAAACAACGAGACCTGGGTGCTGGTGGTGGAGATCGATCCGGAAAGCGGAGCGCTCAACGTCGACGGAACGTTCGGCGCGCCAGGCGCCGATGTGCCCGGGATCCGCTTCGACCGCGACGAGTGGCCGCACGGCAGCACCGGCCCCGCCTGGGTGCACGGGGCGCTCTTCGGCGGCTGATCGGGCGCAACGACGAATCAGTCGATCTCGAGGGGAACGCGTAGCGGGCCGCGGCGTTCTACGAAGTGATGCTGAACCACTGCAAGCCGCCACGAGTCGGCGGCGGTGTGCGCCTCGGTGGGCTCGTCGCCGTCCTGCTGCTGCCCGGTCTCGCGACGACTGCCGTTGCCGCCCAGCAGCCATCGCTCCGCGAAGCTGATCGCCTCCGCCTCGCCGAGGCCTTCCGGCTCGCCGACGAGGTGCGCGAGGGGATCTGGCCCGGCTGGAGCGAGGTGCCCTTCGCGGTGCTGCTGGTGACGCCCGAGCAGGAGTTCCTCGTTCGCCATCCCGCACCGTCCGACGAGTTCGCCGTCGTCACCGAGCGGGACGCGCTGCTGGGCAGCGCCGTGCACGTGCGCGAGCGCCAGTTCGCGCCCAACCTGCTGGCGACCTTCCCCGCGGTCGGCGGCGTCTCCACCGTCGTCGTCGGTCAGCCCGAGAACACCGGCAGGTCGTCGACGGAGTGGGTCGTCACGCTGCTGCACGAGCACTTCCACCAGCTCCAGAACACCCAACCCGACTACTTCGAAGCCGTCGCCGCGCTCGACCTCTCGGGCGGCGACGAGACCGGGATGTGGATGCTGAACTACCCGTTCCCCTACCAGGAGCCGGCGGTCGGCGAGCGCTTCGCCGCCTACCGCCTCGCGTTGCGGGATGCGCTCGAGCGCCTCGATGGCGGCGAAGACTCACAGCGGGACCTGGGCGCAGTGCTCGCTGCGAGGGCGCGGCTCCGGAACGAGGTCGACGACGCCGACTACCGCTACTTCTCGTTCCAGCTCTGGCAGGAAGGCGTGGCGCGCTTCACCGAGCTGCGGGTCGCCGAGGCCGCCGCCGAGGCTGCCGCGTCGGGACGTGGTCCGCTGCCGGCGTTCTCTGCCCTCGCAGACGTCGTGCCCTACCAGCAGGTCGCCGAGGCGCTGCGCCGCGACCTGGTGGAGGAGCTGACGGCGCTGGATCTCGCCGCGTCCGGGAGACTCGTCTTCTACAGCGTCGGCGCCGCCGAGGCCCTGCTGCTCGACGCTGTGCGCCCGGGGTGGCGGTCGCGCTACCTGAGGGAGAAGTTCCAGCTCGAGCGTCTCTACGACGAGCAGTAGCGCCGCAACGGCGGCCGGCGCAGCGGAATCGTCCCCGAGGCGGTGGAGGTTTTCGCGGACGAGCGGCCGCTCGGCCCGGGAACTGGATCGACGGCGGGAGGGTCTGGGTCGATATGGCTCAACGGCGAGACGGAGCCGCGCAGCCAGGCCGCTGGCGCCCGGCACTGGCGATGGTCGCGCTCGGAGTCGCGCTCCAGATCGCCGTGCTGCAGGCACTCGGCCTCTTCGGCGGCGGCTCGCCGTCGCTCACCGCGCCGACGCCGATGCCGCTGGCGCTCCTCGCCCTGCACTTCCTGCCGGCGGTGGCGCTGCCGACGCTTGCCTTCTGGCTGTGGACCGTTCCGCTGTTCAGCGGAGCCACGGAGTTCCCGCGCCGTTCGGTCGTGCTCCTGGTCGTCGGCGGGGCTCTCTCCGTGCTCTGGTTCGCGGCCGCGGCCTGGCAGCGACTCGGGGTCGGCTGGCCGTTGCCGCTGCTCTCCGTCGGCCTCTTCCTCGTGGCCGCGGCGCTCGCTGGGTCGTGCCGGCTCCGCCCGTCGTTCTGGAAGAACGCCCTCGCGCACTGGCTGCTCTTCGCCTGGCTCGGCTCGTATGCCTTCGCCTGGTTGGGAGAGGTGCCGTGAGGCGGCCGTCCTCGGTGGGCGAGAGCCCTGATCGGCGTCGAGGCGAGCGCAGGCGGCGCGCCCTGAGGATCGGGGCGTCACGCCGCACCCTGGCCCTCGTCCTCGTCATCTCCGGCGCCGTCGCCTGCCTCGAGAGGTCGCCTCTGCAGGAGGTCGGCGGTTGCCTGCGCTTGCAGTGGAGCCGCCAGGACCGACCCCTGACCTTCGATCGCGCGTACTTCGGCGGCATGTCGCTACAGAAGGAATGGGGGTACACCAACTACCGAGGGATCCTTCTCGATCTCGATTCGGTGCTGGGGGAGCACGCCGCGAGGTTCGACGAGCCGGCCCTCTCCCTCGCGCCCGATCCACCCTCGACGAGCTCGTGCCTGTACGACGCCGAGTTCGATCTCGTCTCCTGCCGCGTCGTCACCGAGTCCCTGACCGGCACCAGGACGATGCTGGTCTACGTCTTCGCGGGAGAGCTCGAGCAGGCCGAGGCGATGCTGGAGACCGTTGAACGGGTCCTGGAGACGGAGGTGCTGGGTTGTGAGTCGGGGGGCCGACGGTGAGCCCGCGGTGAACCAAGACCGCGCGGCCGTCGTGCTTGTCGCCGCACTCCTGGCACTCAGCCTGGTGCAGCCGCTGTACCCGCGCGAGCAGATCCTCCAGCACCTGCCCACCGTACCGGCTCTCGCCGCGCTCTACCGGATCGCCGGTCGCTGCGTCTTCTCCAGCCTCGGCCTGCGCATGCTGCTCGCCTTCCTCGTGCTGCACATCATCGGGGCGCGCTACATCTACTCCTATGTGCCCTACGACCGCGTCACCGACGCTCTCCTCGGGCGCTCGCTGAGCGACCTGCTGGACCTGCACCGCAACCACTACGACCGTTTCGTGCACCTCGCCTTCGGCGTCCTCGTCCTCCTGCCCCTGGCGGAGTTCGGAGCCCGTTTCGGCGGCATGAAGCGCAACTGGGCAGTGTGCTTCGCGGTCGCCGCGGTCCTGGGCTTCAGTGCGCTCTACGAGTCGTTCGAATGGGGACTCACCATGGTGCTGTCGCCCGGTCAGGCCGAGAACTACAACGGCCAGCAGGGCGATCCCTGGGATGCCCAGAAGGACATGGCGCTGGCATCTCTCGGAGCGGCGCTCGCCGCGTGGCCGGTGAGCCGAGCGAAGAGCCTGCGACCGACGGAGGCCGGAGGCGCCTCGCTCGAGCCACCCTCCTCGTCGTAGATTCCGAGCCGAAGAGCTACGAGCCGACACTGAGGATCTGAGCTTTGACCGACGTGGATCACGATCAGTCCGAGACCGTCTACGAGGCAGCCGGCGGACACGAGGGGATGCTGCGGTTGGCCGCTGCCTGGCATCGTCGGGTGCTGGAGGACGAGGTGGTCGCCCACGCGTTCAGCCACGGCTACCACCCGCGCCACACCGAGCGCCTCGCGGCGTACTGGGCCGAAGCGCTGGGCGGGCCAAGCCACTACAGCGAGCGCTACGGCGACGAGACTTCGGTGGTGCGTATCCACAGCGGCAATGGCGAGCACGAGGAGATGGACGCACTGGCGATCGCCTGCTTCGACCAGGCGCTCGAGGATGCCGGGCTGGCGACGGACGAACGGCTGCGTACCGTCCTGCACGACTACTTCGCGTGGGCGACCACCAGGTCGATGGCTCGCTATCCACGCTCACCGGACGACGTTCCGGCCGGCCTGCGCATCCCCAGATGGTCCTGGCACGGCCTGGTCGAGAGTGAAAGCCCCTGAGCGCCGCGAGACCCCAGAGTCCAGGAGCACCTTGTATGAAACCGCAGAAGATGAAGGCGTACCCCTCGTTCGCCGCCTGGCGGCGTGACCAGTCGGCCCCCAACCAACGCCTGATCGACGACCTCGCCAGCCTGGTCGAGGAGACCGCGCCGCAGCTCGAATCCACCGTCAAGTGGGGCCAGGGCTGCTGGACCCTCGACGGCGTGCCCAAGGCCTACATCCACGCAGAGCCCGATCACCTCCAGTTCGGCTTCTATGCCGGCTCCACACTCGACGATCCCCAGGGCCTTCTCGTAGGACGCGGCAAGCACGTGCGCCACGTCAAGGTCAAAGGATCCGAGGAGATCCCGCGCGAGGCGTTGGTGGCGTTTCTGCAGCAGGTGCTCTGACCGTAGGCGGAAGCCTCGCCGGAGAACAAGGCTCGGCCACACCCGGCACCGAGGACCAGGAACACCGCAGGGAGGTCGGATGCCGATGCCATCCATCCAACCGCCTGGGCGTGCTATGCGACCACAGATCGCCCGTTCCCGCGCGCCGGTGGCAGTGGCGTGTTGCCAACCGAGAAGTTGGGTAGGCAGAGAGAAGTACCCAACCCGAGGGTGAGCTCGGAAGCTCTGCCTGTGGCGGGACTTCCGAGTAGTATTCCGAGCATGGACCTCGTTGAGATCCTCAAGCGCCCCGAAGGTAAGACGCTCGAGTTCAAGCGCGACCTCTCCTCGCCGGAGGAGGTAGAGGATCTTCTCGACAGGCTGTGCGTGCGGCTTGGCTTCTGCCTCCCGCCGGCCGACATCGTGCGTTTTGGAGAGGATCCACCTAGCTCCAACTCAGCCCGCGAGGGTTTCACCACGGGCTCCTAGGCGACACCGAGCCATCCCGTTCACCGCAGCCCACCCCGCGGCGATTCTGCCTCTCCTCCGTCCACTGGGTTCTCTGGCGGTGCCGGGAGCGCTTGTGGTGGGAACTGTCGCTCCCGACCTCGCCTACTTCCTGCCAGTCCCTGTAGAGCGGGAGGAGAGCCACAGTCTCGCTGGACTGTTCTGGTTCTGCCTGCCGGTCGGCCTCCTCGCATATGTGGCCTTCTACGTGGCTGTCGCGCCGCTTCTCGTAGAGCTCCTACCCTGGCGGGTTCAGGTGGCGGTCCATGGTTGGGCAGACGGTCGGTTGCCGCGGGCGACCCTTGCTGCGGTGTTTGTGTCCCTGCTCGTTGGTGCCGTCACCCACATCGTGTGGGATTCCTTCACCCACAGCGACGGCTTCGTCGTTGTAGTCGTGCCTGCGCTCTCGGAGGCATTGTTCACGTGGCAGGGCTACACCTTCTACGTCTTCAAGTTGCTTCAGCACGGAAGCACTTTCATGGGCGGGATCATCCTCGCATGGTGGGGCTACACGAAGCTGCCGCAGCCACCAGTAGAGTCAGGAGCTAGACCCCCTCTTCGCCGTCTTGCAGCGCTGGCTGCGTTGCTCATTCTCGGTCCAGCGTTGCTCGCTCTGGTGTCGGGGCTCGATCATCTGGATCAGGGCACTGGCATCCTCGGCCGGACGCGGTCCTTCCTGAGCGCCGCAATCTTCACCGGTGGTTCGGTGCTCATACCATGGGTGGTGCTCGTCGGTCTCCTTGCTCGCACTCGCCAGCTCGTTCGTGGGCGTTCCGCCTAGCGACGGTTGCAGCGGACGCTGCCCGGGCTGGTGGTTGGCAGCCCGTCGTCGAAACCGAAGTCACTCTCACCAATCAGCGCGCTCGTCAGCAGCCTTGCTGAGCTATGTCCGTCCGTACGCGTTGCTTAACCCGCGGTGCAGCCGACCTGATGCCATGAACAGCCCGAGAACCTTCCTCGAGCTCGTCGCTCTGGTGGTACACGACTACGATCCGGCGATTCGCTTCTTCGTCGACGTCTTGGACTTCGATCTGGTGGAGGACTCGCCTTCCACGACGACGGACGGCCGCTCGAAGCGATGGGTGGTCGTGCGTCCACCCGGGGCTCAGACGGGACTGCTTCTGGCCCGTGCCGACGGCGACGCCCAGGTCGCAGTCGTCGGCAACCAGCACGCCGGCCGGGTCGGCTTCTTCCTGCGTGTCGAGGACTTCGGTGCCCAGTACGAGCGGATGCTGGCAGCCGGGGTCGAGTTCGTCCGGCCGCCACGAACCGAACCCTATGGTCGGGTTGCGGTGTTTCTGGACATCGCGGGCAATCGCTGGGATCTTCTTGGCCCTGCCGCCTGAGGCTGCGGTGAGATCGATCATGGGGCCGGCAGGGCGATATGGCACCCTCTACGAGTCTCCCTGGGGCGACTGATGAGGCTCGCCACCGCGATTCTCCTCCTCGCGTCGTCTTCGACCGTGGCTGCAGAGGACTCCACCCTCCGGGTCACGGTGGTGGCGCGAGCGGGCTATGGGCTTCCTGCTGCACGGGTCGAGCTGATCTCTGCGGCAGAGCCCTCGGCCGGCGAAGTCCAGGAAACCGACGAGTCTGGTCGGGTGGGCTTCAGGGTGGAGTCGACGGGCATCTACACCTTGCTGGTCAGCCTGGATGGCTTCGTGCCGGTGCAGATTCCCTGGTTCTCGGTCGGCTCGCGAAGTGACCTCGAGTGGTCGGTCACCCTGAACGATTCGTCCTTGGAGTTCGCTCCCGTTGCACGGCACTTGAACTGGCCACCACGCATCGGAGTGAGGTCGTTGGGCGAGCCGGAGATGATGGATCTACGGGAGGCGGTTCTCCGGGTCCGGCTCGCGCGTTACGAGGGGTTGTCAGCCCAAGCTGGCGAGGAGGAGGGTGACGGCCGGTGCGTCGTCTTCGATGCACCGCCTCGGGAGCCTGGCGCCGACCCACCCGTGAGCTTCCTCGAGAGGCTCTCTGGGGTTGGCGACATCCACCCCGTGGCAGGCGACCGACATTCCGGCCGCCGGCACTAGCGGCGGTGGTCACAGTCGGCGCCGATTGGGTCTTCCAATACCTCGTGCTCCTCTTCGTTCTTCCATGAGCGCTCGCGGCGGCGCTGCTTAGGGGAAAACGAGGCGTCCCGGAACGTCCGGCGCTCAGGCGAGCGCGGCTCGGATGAAATCGGCTCACCGGCGGGTTCTCTAGGCGAGATCCGTCGGAGCCGAGTGACATCAAGAGGGGGGACCGAGATGAGAGTCGGTTTGCAACTTCTCGGAGTGGCTGTCGTGACTGTTGCGCTGGGCGGCTGTTCGACCGCGAGATCGGCCCTCGATCCGGCGGCGATGGTCGCACCGTCGCCAGACGTTCCTGCCGAGTACCGGGAGGTTCTGTCGCTGGAGGAAATCGAGGGCCTACAGCCGCAGTTGCGTTTTCCGATCAAGCTCGCCATCTCTCAGCCGTCGTCCGGCTCGGGCTGGACTGCCGACGAGATCGCCATCATCGAATCCTGGGAGGAGCCCCTCAGAGCCACCGGGTTCGTCGACAGCATCGTGGTCCTCCCCGAGTCTCTGTCGGAGTCGTGTGGTTGGAGGCTGGCCTACCACTGCGGCGTTCTGCGCAATCGGAGGGCTGCCGCTCGGTTCCATGCCGATGCCTTGCTGTTCGTCGCGGCGCAGACCGAAGTCCGGCAGTACGCCAATCCGGCCAGCATCCTGAACCTCACGGTCGTCGGTCTGTGGCTGGTCCCGGCCCACCACCGGAACGCTACGACCGTGCTCGAGGGGACGCTGATCGACAACCGGAACGAGTATGTGTATGCCTTCTCGCGAGCCTATGGCGAGGTCAAGATGGTCCGGCCGCTGGCATACTCGAACTGGAGGCGCTCCGCCGACCTCTCGAGGCAGCGGGCTCTGGCCGACTTCGGGTCGAGGATGCTGGCGGAGCTGGAGAAGTACGACGTGCCGGCGCCGACGCCTTGATGGTCGCCCCCGGGAGGTCACGATGAGATGGTGCGCGGCTTGGCTGCTCCTCATGTTCGCTGCCGGGACCGCGACCGCTGACTGCGGCGAGGATGGGGACATCTGCCCTGGGGACTCACCATGGGCGAGGTCTGACTCTGCATCTGTTCGACTGCAGGAGGAGGGCAGCGCCGATTTCACACTCTGGGAGTTCGCCTTCGGTGGCGGCGAGGACCTCTTGCTGAACGTCCAGTCCAAGCAAGGACACGAACTGACTCGGGGATCGATCCTTCTCGTCTCGGGCCGGGCGATGCTCACCAAGGACCTGGCTCTGGAGAAGGGCTTCGAGATCGACGCACTGGACGTTCCCGTGCTGATGTACCAGCTGGTGGTCAGCCTGTTGGCTCAGGCGGTTCCTGAGGGCCCCGAAGAACTGGTTGCATCCCGGGTAGTGGACGTCGCTGAAGTCGAGCGTGCGATACGGATCGGCACCCAGAGTGCCTCCGGAGGATTCTCACCTCCTTGGAGTGTGGAGGGAGAGGTCGAGAGCACGGGGTCATCTCAGTTCGAGTACTCGCTTACCTTCACCTATTCGATCGGTCCCGGCGAGACCGCGGGGATGCACCTGAGCGGCAGTTGGAGCAGGAGACCTGAAGGGTCTTCTCTGGAAGACTCGCTCGACATCCAGGGATGGTCTCTCCACACGATCGGACCCTTCTCCGTCGAGCAGGAGGGCGTGACCATTTTCGACTTCGGCGCTCAGGCCAGTTCTCTGGAAGTCCGCACACTGGGCGAGTTGCGCAAGGCGCTGGCGGTCGATGACGCGAGCGCCAATCGCTAGGCCCAGCCGACGCATCGTCGACCGACTGACGGGGCGCCAGGTCTTCGCGATCCTCCAGGCTGCGGTGCTGATCTGCGGAACGATGTTCTTTCTGCAGATTCGGCAGTTCGAGACGTTCGGTGTCTTCGAGGCGTTGGTGGCGGGAACAGCGGTCGCAGTCTTGGTGGCGCTGTACTTCGGATGGATGCTCGCCGTGGCGATCACGATGAACAGTCTGCTGCCACGCGGGCGGCAGAGACGACAGATGCCGGCGGTCGTCGGCTTGGTCTTTGCGGTCGTCTACGCGCCCGTCTTCTTTCAGGCCATGCTCGTCGAGCCCATGCCTGTGGCGCTCGCGACGGCACTGTGGGTTGCTCACGTCGGTGCCTTGTTGGCCAACCTCCACATCCTCGGACTCTGCAGCGCGACGCTCGTCGCCGCCGAGCGAGGGGCTGGGTCGCACCATCTCAGAACGGCGGCCGTGTTCCTCCTCCTCTGGTTGACTGCCCTCGTGCCGGTTGGTGCGTGGTGGGTCCACGACCGTGCAAGAAGACTTCTCGGTGCCGCCGAGGAAGTTGGTAGAGCTTCATGCTCGGGGAGCCGAAGCGATGAAACCGCCTGAGTCGATCGCCGCCGCGCGCGTGCTGGCCTATGCCTCGGTGTCGAGTTGCGACTTCCAGGGCTCGAACCTGTTCGTCGACGGGGTAGCCCTGGGGCCGGTGCCACGGCTCGCGATCGCTGAGGACCTGCAGTCTGGAACCACTCTGCTTCTCAGGTGCGGCCTAGACTGGTCAGTGCTCGGTCTGTCGGGCCATCCCTCCGCAGCGGCGGCACGTTCGCGGGCAGAGCGTGAGTATCGTGGCTCGTCGAGTCTGTGGAGAGAGACGGGCTACTCGGACGAGGAGGCGAGGGCGGCCCGCGAGACCTCGTGGGGCGAAACGCGATGTTCCATCTGTGGGCGCACTCCTGACCACTACGCGGCGTTGGTGAAGAGTCCCAGTGGGACTTCGCTTTGCGACCAGTGTTTGAACGACCTGGATACCGCTCGGTAGGTCTCGGCCAGACGCAGGTCTGCGCGAGGCCGCCTTCGCCCGGCACGCGTTCGTCCAACTGAGGTGCATCGACTTCGCGTGCGCTAGCGTTGCCCGATCGGGAGCTCCGCGCCGACGCCGCGGATCCACGAGGCTCATGACGACCCACTACCTCAACACCGACCTCGTGATCGATTCCGAGGACGACCTGACGCCGATCGTCGAGGAGCTCGGGGAGGACGTGGTCTGCCTCTACAACGGCCCTTGGGGCACCCGCCAGCTCGCCGCGTTCGAGATCGTCGGGCACGACATGGACGCCAGCTCCTGCATCCGGGCCTTCTGCGGCCTGGTGGAGGCACTGAGCCCGAAAGCGCGTGAAGTGTGGGACCGGTGTTCGCGGCGCTCGTTCGACATCGGCTTCGAGGCAGGCCTCGACCGCGAGAGCTGTGAGCGGGCGATCGATCTGGACGCGCTGGAGATGGCAGTGTCGGTGCGCGCTCGGCTCGTGGTCACCGTCTATCCCCCGAGTGCGATTCATCCCGAAACGGAGGTGGGGCCGAGCTCATCGCTTCCGGTTTCGAGAGGGCCGCGATGAGCGATCATCGTTCGCAGGGGAGTCCTTCTCAGCGGGCGAAGGCCGCTCTCGAGCTCAACGATCGGCCGAGGGGACGGTTGGCCTCGTCTCGAATCATCAGGAGGGCAGCATGACGCGATACGTAGACGGTTTCGTCTTTCCCATTCCGCGACAGCGTCTCGAGGATTACAGGTTGCTGGCGCAGAGAGCCGCCGAGGTCTGGAAGGAGCACGGTGCTCTGGAGTACCGCGAGTTCGTGGGTGACGACCTGGTGCTCGAGGGGACGCGCTCGTTCGCCGACGTCGTGGCCGCGGCGGACGGCGAAGCGATCGTCTTCGGGTGGGTGCTCTTCGACTCTCGTCAGGCCCGCGACCTGGCGAACCAGAAGGTGGCCGCCGATCCGAGGATGGCCGAGCTGCTCGAGGCATCGGATGCGGGCTTCGATCCCCGCAGGATGGCCTACGGAGGCTTCGCGCCGCTCATCTGAGGGCGCTCGCGGCGCGGATCGGTGGAGAATCGAGGGCATGCCCAGCGCCGAGCACGAAGAGATCGCCGCGATGATGGCTGGAGGCCTCGGCCTCGAGCAGCTCACCGTGCACGAGCAGCGCGCCGCGATGGAGGCCTCGGTGGGTATGTCGCCGGTGCCGCCGGAAGTGAGCGCGAGCGAGGTCGACGCCGATGGCGTCGCGGCGGACTGGGTGAAGGTCGACGGCGCGCGCGAGGACGAGCGCGTCGTGCTCTACCTGCACGGCGGCGCCTACGTGATGGGCTCGCGCAACACCCACCGCGGCCTCGCCGGGAGGATCGCGGTGGCGGCGGGGGCGAACGTCCTGCTGCCGGAGTATCGGCTGGCGCCGGAGCACCCGTTTCCCGCCGCGGTCGACGACGCGGTGGCCTGTTGGCGCTGGCTGCTGGCGCAGGGTCATGCGCCGGGGCGCCTGGCTATCGCCGGCGACTCGGCGGGTGGCGGTCTGGCCCTGGCGACCCTGCTGGCGCTGCGCGCGGCGGGGGAGCGGCTCCCCGCGTGCGCCGTGGCGATGTCTCCGTGGACCGATCTCGAGGGCACCGGGCCCACCGCCGAGCCGGGCGCGGTGGACGACCCGATGATGACGCCGGAGAGCCTGCGCGCCAGTGGCCGCGACTACGCGGGCGAGAACCTGTGCCATCCTCTCGCGGCGCCACTGCACGGTGATCTCGCAGGGCTGCCTCCGCTGCTGCTCCAGGTGGGCACCCGGGAGGTTCTGATGTCCGACAGCACGCGGTTCGCCGACAAGGCCCGCGCCGCCGGCGTCGAGGTGACGCTCGAGGTCGAGGAGGGCCTGATCCACGTCTGGCAGATGTTCGCGGGCGTGCCGGAGGCGGAGAGCGCGATCGCCCGCATCGGCGCGTTCATCCAGCGCCACTGCCGCTGACGCCATGAGCTCGGCGCAGCGCAGCTTCCGACCTTTGTCGTCCTCGCGCCGTTCTCGACGGTCCTCACACCCAGTTTCCTGAAGAGCATGAAGATCTTCATCGCCGGCGGAACGGGAGCGATCGGTCGCTTCCTCGTCCCGAGCATGGTGCGGCACGGGCACGACGTGGTGGCGCTCACCCGCTCCGCGGACGGTGCCCGCGTCCTCCACGAGATGGGGGCGCGGCCGGTGCTGGGCGACGTCTACGACCGGGGCGAGCTCTCGCGGCTCGTGACCGAAGCCGAGCCGGAAGTCGTCATCCATCAGCTCACCGCATTCGGCGCCGCCGAGGGCGACCCACTGCAGCAGACCCACCGGGTGCGCACCGAGGGCACCCGCAACCTCGTCGCCGCCGCCCGGGCCGCGCACGCCAGGCGCTTCGTGGCGCAGAGCATCTCGTTCATCTGCTCGCCGGCGGGCGAAGGTCTCACCGACGAGGAGACGCCGCTCTACCTCGATGCGCCTGCCGCCATCCGGCCCTTGGCCGAGTCGATCGCGTCTCTCGAAGAGCAGGTGCTGGGCGCCGACGGCCTGGCCGGCGTCGTGCTCCGCTACGGCTGGTTCTACGGCCCGGGCACCAACTACGACCCGGACGACGAGATACCGCGCGCGATCCGCAGGGGCAGGCTGCCCATCGTCGGCGAGGGGCTGGGCACCTACTCGTTCATCGGTCTCGCCGACGCGGCCGCCGCGACGCTGCTGGCGCTGACCCAAGGCCGCCCCGGCGTCTACAACATCGTCGACGACACCCCCGCGCGCCTGAGCGAGTGGCTGCCCTTCGCCGCCCGCCTGCTCGGCGCGCCCACTCCGGTCCGCATGCACGAGACCCTGGCGCGCGAGACACTCGGTGAGATGCTGGTGTATGTGATGAACGAGCAACGCGGCGCTTCGAATGCGAAGGCCAAGCGCGAGCTCGGCTGGACACCTACCGTTCCCTCCTGGCGGACGGGCTTCGAGGCGCTCTACTCGGGATCGAAATCAACGCAGTAGAGCGCGATCGCAGTCGGGCACCCCAGCTCGCTAGTCGACGTTGCCCTCAGCGTCCCTGGCCTCTCGGCCCTTGGCCCGGCCCGCCCAGCCGCGGCACTGCAAGCCCGGGGTCGTCCAGACCGTGGCCCCCGTGGGACGAGCGTGAGCAGGCTCGAACGGCGTCGGTGGTGCCGGGGGCGTTATCGAGCGGAGCCAGGCTGCCTAACCGCTGCGCTAGAATTCCTCGCGAGGACCGAAAGCGCAGGAAGGGAGGGCAGATGCGGAGACCGCTTCATTCCCGTGCCGGAGCAGTTATGCAGCGAGATCGCGCTCGTTTCCGTGATTCGGCGGCGTTGATGGTGCCGCTAGCCAAGTAGTTGTGCGGTCTGAAGTGCGGTACCAGGGTGGAGATGTTCTCGCCAGCTGTGGCCCGGTCACTTCCCACTGGGGCTTGAAGCTGTGGCGGCTCGTATTCTTCCCAGAGGAGACACTGTTGTGGCCGTACTCGCGGGCAGAGGGCTTTCGGGTCGGCTTTGCGCAGTGCTTGCCAGGCGTTTCGTTCCCGAATGTCATACCAGTTGCCCTTGAAGAGCCAGGTAAACCAAGTCCTCTGCCGCCGGCCGGTCGCCGCCTCGCGAACTCAGTCCTGAGCAGGATCGTAGTGCGTTCGAAGTGGAGTCGCAACGTCATCGCGTTCGAGTGCCCGGATCAAACCTTGCGGGTCGGTATCTGGCACCGCGCCGCTACCGAGGAATACTGTACGCTTCTAGGCGAACTGTTTGAAGAGCGCTTTGCTACCGAGGGATTTTCAGACTCCGCATTGGTGCGGAAGCTCAAGTCATGACGATAGGTTTCACAAGAAGAGAATTGCAGTGGACCCGCTCACGCTCGCGTTGTTGCGCGTTCCCCGGCGGCGCCTCTGAGTTCTGATCCGTTGGGCGGCAGGGCACCAGCTGTGATCTCCCGGCGAAAGCTCCTCGGCTACCTGCTCGGTACCGGCCTCGGTGCTACCTTCGGAGCTGGGCTCTACACTTGGCGTGTCGAGCCTCATTGGGTCGAAATCGTCCATCGCGTACTTGCCGTCCGAGACCTTCCGCCCTCGCTCGAGGGCGCGCTCTTGGTGCAGCTCAGTGACCTTCACGTCGGACCTGAGGTCTCCGATTCCTACCTGAGAGCCTGCTTCGACCGCGTCAGAGAACTCGAACCCCAGTTCGTGGCGATCACGGGGGATTGGGTGACCTATCGGGGTCCCTGGCAACTCGACCAGCTTCGGCACGTTCTCTCCAGAATCCCACTGGGAGAGATCGCTACGGTCGGCATACTGGGCAACCACGACTACGGCGCCAACTGGAGCCAGCCTGAGGTCGCTGGCGAGATCGCCGACATCGTCACCTCCAGCGGAGTCACGCTTCTTCGGAACGAAAGGTTCGAGGATCGAGGTCTCGTGTTCGTGGGTCTCGATGATCTCTGGGGTCCCGGTTTCGATGTCGAGAAGGCCCTTTCGGCGCACCGGCCTACGACGCCCGCGATAGCGCTTTGTCACAATCCCGACGCGGTCGACAGACCAGGTTGGGAGAACTTCAGTGGTTGGATCCTCGCGGGGCATACCCATGGCGGCCAATGCAAACCGCCCTTCCTTGCTCCACCCCTCCTCCCGGTCGTCAACAAGCGATACACCCGCGGGGAGTTCTCGCTCAACGACGGACGATCGCTCTACATCAATCGTGGCCTCGGGCACCTGCTGCAGGTCCGTTTCAACGTGCGGCCCGAGATCACGGCCTTCACACTCACTTCTCGAGAGCCCAGGCCTGTCGCCTAACCGATCGCTGCAGTGGACGCCGCAGCATGCTCCGATCGACCGAACTCGGACCTAGGTCCGCCAGCCCGGCTCCGTCTACACTCAACGTCGCTGGCGGCGCGAACGAGCTAGGGCGTTGTGTGGCTTTGTAGGCACTTCTCTCTCGACGATACTCCATAGGATCGTACCGAAATGTCAAAAGCACCAAAGTTCGAGGCGGCTTTCGCTTTTCAAGACGACGTCTTGGCGCTTCCCGTTGCAGATATCGACGCCGCCGCAGAATGGTACTCGAGCCATTTTGGTATGCGAGAGGTTGAGCGGCAGAGCGCTCCGGTGCCAACCGTCATTCTCGAGCGAGACGGAACGCGGATCGGTTTCGCTGTCAATGGCGGCGATCCTGCGCAGGATGGTGCGGCGGTGAAGGTGTCGAACATCGGTGCGATTCGCGACGAACTCGAGTCGTCCGGCGCGAAGACCGGCAACTGGCGCATCGATGAACGGGAAGGAGAGCGGTTCCAGGTCTTCTTCGTCGTCGCGCCGGACGGTCTGTGCTACTACCTTCACGAACCCTTGGCGGGGTCAGCCTGATTGCCGTCGGTGCTCATCCTCAGCTTCATCAAAGGGTCAGAGGGGTGACGGGGTGGTCGATCTCCTGTCTTGTGGCCGTTGGAGACGACGCGGGTCGCAGGGGCGCCTGGGTGAGTCCAATCCTCGGCTTCTCTGCCTGCACGGCCGCTGGCGCCGACCTGTCGCGCCTTCCAAGGGCACCCTCCTCACGAGTTGGAAGCCGGCGTCACGCGGCGGTCCAACCCTCCTGTGGCCCTGAGCACCCGCCACCTCCACCTCGAGACGTCGCGCGCTTCAGTTCCAGGCGCTGGTGTTGGCGCGTTCGAAGCCGTCGGCGAAGATGCCGCCCCACTCGTAGGCGCCGGGATCGATCTCCGCTCCCACCAGGCGGGGAGCGCCGGCGAAGTCGACCTGGCTTGCCGACTGGCTGCCGTTCGAGTCGCACAGGTCGAGTGCCGGCGATCCCTGCTGCAGCCGCAGATCGTCGAAGGGGCTGACGAAGCCCGGGTTGGTGGTCGAGATGTCGGAGTTGATCGTCGGTAGCACCTGGCCTGGCGGCACCACCGCACAGTGCAGGCGCGGGCCCGACGGCGCCGCGAAGAGATCGCCGTCGTTCTGCCACAGGATGCTGCGGTCGACCTGGGTGGCGAAGTCGAGATCGAAGAGGTGCTCGTGGCCCCGGTTGTCGACGACGGTGGCGTGGTTGAGCAGCAGGTAGCTGCCGTTGACGCCGCTGAACAGCGCGCTGCCGGGCGAGGCCGGGGAGAGGTCGTTGGCCCGCACGATGCAGTTGCGGCACTGCAGTCCGGCGTCGTCCAGAACCACGACGGCGCCGTCCTCCGCGATGCCCGAGGTGTCCTCGGACCAGCCGTTGAGCTCGAAGAGGGTCGACTCGAAACGCGAGTCGGTGGTGTTGGTGAGCGCGATCGCCCCGCCGCGGGCGGCGCGGTTGCCCGAGAAGACGACGCAGTTCTCGCGGCCGGGGCACTGTTCGGTGGTGCGGAAGTTGGCACCGTCACGCAGGGCGAAGCCACCTCCCTCAGAGCTCGCGACGCCGCGCGGCACGGCCTGGTTGTTCATCACCCAAACGCCGTGGCCCCTTAGCTGGGTGACGAAGCCGGCGTGGATCGCGTACAGGCCGCCACCGGCGAGCCCCGCCTCGTTGCCGGCGATGACGATCGGTGATCCGTCGCCGTGCAGTCGCAGCAGCATGGGCGCGAGGTTGGTGGTCGCGTAGATGCCGCCGCCCGCACTCTCCGAGACGTTGTCCTCGATCTCGATCGAGCTCGCCACGTCGCGGCTGGTGAACAGCGAGATGTCGCCACTGTCGAGGAACAGTCCGCCACCGTTGCCCGAGGCGTCGTTCTCGACGATGCGCACCTGGGTGGGGACCTGCGAGAGCACCTGCACGGTGGCGTCCTGGGCGGCGATGCCGGCGCCGAGGAAGGCGCTGTTCTGGCTGATGGTGACGTCTCCTTCGAGACGGAGGACGGAGCCGCTGCTGACGTAGATGCCACCACCGCGGTCGGACTCGTTGCCGGAGATCTCGCAGTCGCGCACGGTGGCCTGCGAGGAGAACAGCTCGATGCCACCGCCGAAGTCGTCGTCGTCTGTTCCGCCGGTGATGATCAGCCGCTCGAGCGTCACGTCGGACGCGATGACCTCCAGGGTCGAGTCGAGGGCGGTCGACTGGCCGGCGAGGGTGGTCATCCCGGTGCCCTGGGCGCCGCTGCAGCCGATGAACCCGCCGACCAGGTGGGCATCCGTGGCGAGATTGAAGTTGGCGATGAGCGAGCTGGTGTTGCTGAAGCTTCTCGCCTCGAGCTGGAGCACGTCGCCTGGCTGGAGAGCCGCCAGGGCCATGTTCAGGCTGGTGAAGTCGCAGCTCACGGCGTTCGAGCCGACCGTGAGGGTGGCTGCCGCCGACGCTGCCGGCAGGGCCGAGAAGAGGAGCAGGCACAGCGCCGCGGAGCTGCCGAAGCGCCGGGTGCTCCGGGACGTGCTGAGCGTGCGGGCCACGCCGCCGAGGTGAGCCGAGTCCGGGTCGACTCTGCGCAGGTCCCGGGTGGGGAAGTCGTTGGTTCTCCGCGCTGCGGAGTGGAGCGAGAACATTGGCGAACCTCCACTGGAGATTGGGGGTTTGGGATCGGGAGCCGAGCCGCGTCGGCCTTGCTCACTGCCCATGCCAATCGGGAGGTCGCCGGAAAACCGGGCAACGAAGTTCGGAAGTCGGCGCGAGAGCGGATGGTGTAGGTGGGGGCCGTGCCGCGGCCACCGCCGCTCAGGCCACCGTCAGCTCACGGTGCAGCCAGGCACGCGCTCGGTTCCAGTCGCGCCGCAGGGTGCGCTCGTGGCGACCCAGCGCAACCGCCATCTCCTCGAAGGTCAGGCCGCCGAAGAAGCGGCAGTCGACCACTCTCGCCAGGTGCTCGTCCTGGGCTCCCAGCCGCTGCAGCGCCGCATCGAGGTCGAGCAGCACCGATGGATCCGAGGAGATCCCGGCCGCCGCCTCGTCGAGCGGCAGGGCATCGCGCAGGTGGCCACGCTTCGCGGCCAGCTTCTCGCGTGCCCGGTCGACCAGGATGCGCCGCATCGCCATCGCCGCGACGGCGAAGAAGTGGCAACGGTCGTTCCACTGCTGGCTGCAGCCGCGCACCAGCTTGATGAACGCCTCGTTGATCAGGCCGGTGGTGTGCAGCGAGTCGTTCCAACGCTTGCGCAGCTGCCGCCTGGCGATCAGCCGCAGCTCGTCGTGCACCAGCTCCACGACCTGGTCGAAGGCCTGCCGGTCACCCTGTCCCGCCTCGTGCAGGAGCGT
Source organism: Acidobacteriota bacterium (assembly GCA_003388555.1). Classification (GTDB taxonomy): domain Bacteria; phylum Acidobacteriota; class Thermoanaerobaculia; order Multivoradales; family Multivoraceae; genus QQVD01. Next base: position 80,311 of record QQVD01000042.1, read on the forward strand.
CGTGATCTCGCTCGAAGCCTGCGGCGCCACGCTGTCGCCGAAGTCGGGATCCGGGGGACGGCTCACCGGCTCATCGTATCGGTGGATTGGGGGCGGGTGGAGTCAGCGAGGGCCGAGCAGCGGGGTCCAGGCGGGCCAGCGCCGGAGCAGATCGCCCGGGTCCGACGCCGACGGCGCTGCAGCCAGAGCCATGAGCTGCGCCAGGTGCAGATCGGCCCGGAACGGATCGTCGACCTGCGCTCGCCGCTCACCACGTAGCTCCTGCGCCAGCTCACGTGCACGCTGCAGGGTTTCGTCGTCGATCGGCTGGGCGTCGACGCGCCGTGCCTGGGCCCGGCGCAGGAGCAGGGTGAGCCCGAGCTCGGCGCAGGAGGCCCGCATCGGGCTCAGCGCCTCGCTGGCTCTGGACAATGCCGCCGCCGGCGAGTCGCCGACCGCGAGCGCGAGCCAGGCGCGGAGGGTCTCGAGCTCGACGCGGTCGCACGGATGGCTCGCCTCGCCGAGCGGAACGGTGCCGAGCAGCGACTCGGCCTCGTCGAGTTGGGGCGAAATCCAGCCGGAGTCGGCCTCGTCTGCGAGTCGCGGCAGCTCCCAGGGGGATCGCAACGACGCGGCGCGCACGGCGAGGAGGCGGTGCCTGGCGGCGCGTTCCCGCAACAGGCCGAAGTTGGGCAGCGCCGCGGCGACGTCGTCGAACCTCTCCGCGGCTTCTCGCTGCAGGGTGATCGCAGTGTCGACGTCGGCCTGCGAGAGCGCCAGGTCGGCACGTTCGGCACTGAGCTCGGCGAGACCGATGCGTGGCGAGAGGTAGCTGTCGTCGAGCTCGCGGGCGCGCGCCAGGGCCTCTCTGGCCGCGGCAAACGCCTCTTCGGCGGCGGCCGGATCGTGCCCGGCCAGTGCCTGGCCCTGGTTCTTGCGCGCCAGACCGAGGTTGTTCCACAGCAGCGGCAGCTCGGGGACGAGATCGAGACCGCGTCGCAGGAGCTCCTCGGCGCGCCGGAAGTCGGCGAGAGGCTCGGGGCCGTTCGTCGTGACGGTGGCCCAGTCGGGGCCGCCGCGCAGGCCCTCCAGGCGTTCGAGCCCGCGATCGAGCAGGGTGATGGCGAAGCTGTTGAGGGACTGCAGGTGGTTCGGCTCGCGCTCGAGGATCTCGCCGTAGAGGTCGAGGCTTCGTGTCCGCACCTCACCCTCGTCGAGGAGGCCGTTCGCCGCTCCCAGCGAGAGACAGGTCGCCTCGAAGAACTCCGCCATCACCGAGGTCTCCCCGAGCTCCTGGGCGCGGCGCGCTGCCGCCAGGCACTGATCGAGCGAGGCCTGCAGCTCGCCGCCGACGCGCGAGCGGTGCACCGCCTGGCGCATGTACGTCGAGGCGTGGGCGGTCCAGACCGCGGCGCCGTCGGCGTGCACGGTGGCGGCGACCTGGCAGGATTCGGGCAGGGTGATGCCTTCGCCCTGCGCCAGGTTGGCGGCCGAGATCTCGGCGTGGTTCGAATCGAGCACGCACAGCGAGACGTGCAGGCGCGGGTCGCTGCGCAGGATCTCCAGTGCCTTCAGGAAGGTTGCCCGGGCGACCTGCGCAGTGCTCAGGGCCTGCTCGCGCTCGCCCTCCAGGAACTGGATCCACGAGCGGTCCTTGCGCAGCTCGGCGAGCAGGCGCAGGGCGTCGGCGTCGAGAGGATCCGCCTGCACCGCCACGTCGAGAAGCGCCTCGGCGCGGTCGCTGTGGCCGGCGAGCTCCATCTCCAGCGCGGCGTAGATGGCCGAGCTCCCGCCCCCGGCGACGGTGTCTCGAGCCGCCCACGGCGCGCTCCGCTCGTCGAGCTCGCCGCTGAGCTCGTCGCGTAGTGTGCGCGCGGACTGCAGCGCCTCGACTCCGGGCTCGGCCCACTGACGCCGCAGCTCGGCGCGCCGCGCCGCGAGCGAGGCTCCACGCAGGCCGCGCAGCTCGCTCAGGCCCTGACGGTAGAGGCCGGCGTAGGCCTCGCCGAGGCGTTGCAGCAGCGTGGCGAGCTCCCGCGGCGAAGGCGAGGCGGCGGACGCGTCGCGCGCCTCGAGCAGGAGATCGCGGGCCCGTTCCCATTCGCCGAACGCGTTCCAGCCTGCTGCCACTGTCGACAGGGCCAGGGCCCGATCCGAGAGGCCGGCCCTGGCCTCGACCTCGAGGCGCTCGAGGCGAGAGGCCAGGGCCGACAGCTCGGGCGAGACGTCGTGCACGGGATCGCGCACCACGATCTGCTGCCGGCTGGCGATCGCCTGCACCTCCTGGCCGAGGCGCTGCGAGAGGATCGCCTGACGTCGTGCCTCGGCCCTGCCCGAGAGCACCAGCCAGGTGCCGACGCTGGCGGCCAGCAGAGTCGAGCACGCCAGAGCGGTGATCAGGGGATTGCGGCGCATCGTCCGAGCGAGGCGCGCCGGCCATCCGATGCGGCGTGCCGAGACCGGCCGGTGCTCCAGCACCCGGCGCAGGTCGGCGGCGAGCTCGGAGGCCGACGGGTAGCGTCGTTCGGGATCGCGCTCGAGGGATCGCAGCACCACCGCGTCGAGGTCGGCGCTGACCCGCAGGCCGGAGCCGCTGCGTCGCGCCAGGCGCGAAGGCGGGGCGATGGCTCCGGATTCGATGCGGCGCAGGAGCTCGCCGGTCGTCGGTTGGTCGGCCCGGTGCGGCGGCGAGCCGGCCAGCAGCTCGTAGAGCATCGCGCCGGCCGAGTAGATGTCGGTGGCGACGGTGAGGGATTCGCCGGCGAGCTGCTCGGGCGACGCCCAGTGCGGCGTCATCGGCGAGAACCCCTGCTGCGTCAGCCCCTCGTCGGCTTCGTCGGCGAGCTTCGAGATCCCGAAGTCGAGCAGCTTCACCCGACCGTCCGCGGTGACCAGGATGTTGCTGGGCTTGAGGTCGCGGTGGATCACCGCGGCGCGGTGGGCGTGGGCGACGGCGTCGAGCACCTGGAGGAACAGCTCGATCCGGCCCTCGAGATCGATCCCGGAGGTCTCGCAGTACTGCGGCAGCGGCACGCCGTCCACCCACTCCATGACCAGGTAGGGCAGTCCGTCCTCGGTGACCCCGCCGTCGAGCAGCCTGGTGATCCCAGGGTGGTCGAGGCGGGCGAGGATCTGGCGCTCGCGATGGAAACGTGCGACACCGGATCCGTCGGCCAGCTCCCAGCGCAGCACCTTGAGCGCCACGACCTGGTCGTATGAGCCGTCGGCGCGGACGGCGCGGAAGACACGGCCCATGCCTCCGCCGCCGACCGGCTCGTCGATCCGGTAGCGCCCGATCTGGCGCCGCGCAGGGTCCTGCTGCCGTGAGCCGGACGCCGACGTCGCGGCCACGGTGGGCATCGACGGGATGGAATCGAGAGGTCCGCGACCCTGCGCCGCCTCCAGCAGCGAGACGACCTCGCGGTGCAGCTCCGCGTCCTCCTGCCGCAGCGCGTCGAGGTAGGCCTCGCGCTCGTCGCCCTCGAGCTCGCAGGCTGTGTCGAAACGGGGGCCGACGAGGCTCCAGTTGGTCACGAGGGTCTCGTTCTCTCGGACACGGATCGAAAGGACGTCGCGAAGGAGGGGTGGGGCGCGGCGGTGCTGGAAGTGTTGTGTGACAGCGCAGTCTATTGCCGCTCGTCGCGGACTCTGGAAGTGGTCCGCGCTGGCGCTCGAAGGGGACACGTCGCTGCGCTAGGCTGATCGGGTCTGCGGTCTCGATGACGAGGTCTCTTCTCCCATCCGAGTTGCCATCGGCGCTCCGTCCACGAGAGCAGGCGGCCGCACCCCAATGACGTCCAGCGACTTCACCAACGTCTACGACGACAGCGTGCGCGCCGACGCGTACGACAAGCTGGAGTTCCCGGCCACGTACTACCTCGCGTACCGGGATCTTCCCACCCTCCTCTCGACCCACGTGCGGGGCCGCAGGGCGCTCGACTTCGGCTGCGGCGCCGGTCGCTCCACCCGCTTCCTGCAGGGTCTCGGTTTCGCCACCGTGGGCGTCGACATCTCGGGACACATGCTCGCCAGAGCGCGCAGCCGCGACCCCGAAGGCGACTACCGGCTCCTGCCCGACGGCGATCTCAGCAGTCTGGCCGGCGAGCGCTTCGACCTCGTCCTGTCGTCCTTCACCTTCGACAACGTGCCTTCGATGCAGGGCAAGACCGAGCTGTTCCGCGCCTTCGGCGAGCTGCTCACCGAGGACGGACGTTTCGTCAACATCGTCTCGGCGCCCGAGATCTACGTGCACGAGTGGGCGTCTTTCTCGACCCGCGACTTCCCCGACAACTGGCACGCGCGAAGCGGGGAGCGGGTGCACATCGTGATGCTCGACGTCGACGACCGGCGGCCGGTGGAGGACATCTTCTTCACCGACGACGCCTACCAGGAGGCCTACCGTCGCGCCGGGCTCGAGGTGACCGCGATCCACCGGCCTCTCGGTGACCCCGGCGAGCCGTACCCGTGGGTCAGCGAGACGAAGATCTCGCCGTGGGCGATCTATGTGGTGCGGCGGGATCGTGGGTCGGCTGCCTGATGACGGGGTGACTCGAGGGTCGTCGAGCCGGGGCGTCGTCAACTGTCTGGGCAGGAGGGCGTCGCTGCTGCGGCCGTCGCCCGGCGCGCGGCTGCTAGCCTCTCGACAGCTCTCGATCAACCCACTCCGCAGCGCGCGGGCCTGCGCCGCCGAGTCGGAACGGCCGCGCGGCGTACTGCGCAAGGAACGACCATGAGAGACGTCCTGGTCCTCGGACTATTCCTTCTTGCCGGCTGCGCGCAGGCGCCGTCCGCCGATCTCGCCATCAGGGACGTGACAATCGTGGACGTGGCGGACGGCACGTTGCATCCGGCGCAGACCGTCCTGGTGAAGGGGAATCGCATCGTGGCGGTCGGCCCTGCCGATGCCGTCGCGATCGCCCGCTCTGCCGAGGTGGTGGACGGCGAGGGCGGCTATCTCGCCCCGGGTCTGTGGGATGCGCACGTGCACTCGGCGACCAGTACGGGCTGGCACTTCCCCCTGTACCTCGCCCATGGAATCACCAGCGTGCGCAACATGCACACCAGTGCCGAGGGCGCGCTGGAGTTGGTTCTCTCCATCAAGCAGCAGCTTGCCGACGGCGAGATGCGAGGGCCGCGCTTTCTGGCCAATGGCGCCGTCATCGACGGAGATCCTCCGGTCTGGCCGGGGAGTGTGGTGGTTCGCAACGCGGAAGAGGCGCGTGCCGCAGTGGATCGCTTGGCCGACGGCGGCGCGGACTTCCTCAAGGTCTACGATCGCTTGTCACCCGAGGCCTATTTCGCGATCCTGGAGCGCGCAGCGGAGCGCGGGATCCCGGTGGACGGGCACGTGCCGCCACTGGTCCCACCCGAGGAAGCGGCGGCCTCTGGCCAGCGCACCTTCGAGCACACCTCTGGGATCGCGGCCGGCTGCAACGCGGAGGCCACCGCCCTGCGCGCCGACTACGCGGCATACCTCGAACGGGTGCCCGAGATGCCGCCCTTCCCGGACCAGTTGGTGGGGTTCTTTCGACTGGTACGGCGACAGTTCGACGCGCGCGATGCGGAGCTCTGCGTGGAAGCCGCGCGGATCTTCAGCGAACACGGTGTGGTCTCGGTGCCGACCCTGGTCGCCAACTCCGGTTCCGACCCGCAGGGCTTCGTGGCCGACGCGTCTCGCCTGGACCTCTTGCCGCCGTCGGTTGGCGAGGCGTGGAGGGCGATGGCCGGGGGACCCGACCCGATCGGTGAACTGTTGGGCGCGGTCGACGCGACCATCCTCGACAACGTGCGACTGCTGCACGAGGCGGGGGTGCCGATCCTCGCGGGCACCGATGTCGGCAACCCCTTCCTGGTACCCGGCGAGAGCCTGCATCGAGAGCTCGAGCGACTCACCGAAGCGGGCCTCTCGCCTCTCGAAGCACTGCAGGCGGCCACCGTTCTGCCGGCGCGGGTGTTTGGTCTCGAAGACTCGCTGGGCACGGTCGAAGCGGGCAAGCTGGCCGACCTCGTGCTTCTCGAGGGCGACCCACTGCAGGGCATCTCCAACACGCGGCGGATCCGGGCAGTGATCGCCGACGGGCGCCTCTACCGCAGGTCCGAGCTCGACCAGTTGCTGACCGAAGCCTCGCGGTCGGACCCAGGAGCTGAGTAGGCCAGCCGAGCAGATGTTCGAGGCGCAGGCCGAGGTCGGGGCGGAGCCGCATCGACTTCCACGACTCCACCGTTGTTCTGTTCCAGAGGGGCGATGCGATTCAGCGTCTGACACCCCTCGATGGCTGACCACCTTCCGCCCACCCCGAGCCCGGCAAGGGGCACGACGGACGCTCTTCTCGATCTGACCGTTGGCCTTCCCAGGGTGTACCGCCGTGTACGTCGAAGAGCTGGACTGCAGTCGTGGAGGCGGCCTCACGGCGATCAGAGGACGACGCTCGGACGGCTCGGAGGAGAATCTGGTCGAGGCTTTGGGTTGCTGGGCATCGTGAAGCGCCGCCGTACGCTGAAGAGCCTCCTGGAGGCGGTTGCCTCTCTGAAACCCGGGGCCTGAACGGGTGGAGAGTGCAATCTGCAAGAGTCACGCCGTGAGGAGTCGACATGAACGAAACCAGCTCGGGTCTCCGTGCCTCCTCGGAGGCTCTGCAGCCGATTGGGTCACGCGGACTGGCTTCCGTCCTGGCTTCGATGGCGCTGCTTCCCCTGCCCGTACTGCACGCCTCGCAGCCCGGCGACGACCTCGCCTCGCGAGCCCGCACCTACCTCGAGAAGCGAGCCGACGCACCGGCCTTCAGTGCCGCGATCCTGATCGCCTCACGCGGTGAGGTCGTCGTGCGGGAGGCCTACGGAATGGCCGACTTCGAGCTCGCCGTGCCGCTGCGCCCGGATCACGTCTTCCGCATCGGCTCGTTGACCAAGCCGTTCACCGCGGCCGCCGCCTTGAGGCTGCGCGACGAGGATCGGCTCGAGTTGTCCACTTCGGTCTGCGACTTCGTGCTTCGCTGCCCGTCGGCCTGGCGCCAGGTGACGATCGCCCACCTCCTCGGCCACACCTCCGGCATCCCCGACCTGTTCGGGCATCTCGATGCGGTGCCGGCGCCGGCGACCCGCGCCGAGGTCGACCGGGTCCTCGAGGAGGTCGGCGAGCTGGCTCTCGAGTCGAGCCCGGGCGCAAGCTACGCCTACAGCAACTTCAACTACGTCCTCCTCGGTTACGTCATCGAGGTGATCGCGGGGAAGAGCTGGGAGTCGTTCCTGCTCAGCGACGTCCTGCTGCCCGACGTCATGCCCGACACCCGCTACGACGATGTCTGGGCTGTGGTGCCGCGGCGGGTGCACGGATACGAGCTGGAGAACGGCGAGCTCCGCCTCACCCGCTACACCGACCACGCGGCCTACGCCGCCGGCGGCCTGCGCTCGACCCTCGACGATCTGCGGCGCTGGAGCGATGCCTACTGGGCAGGCGGTATCGTGCCCAAGGCGACCGTCGCCCAGGCAGTCACTCCCGGGCTCGGAAGCTACGGCTACGGTTGGCAGACCACCCAGCACTTCGGAAAGACCGTTCACAACCACACGGGGGGTATGCGCGGCTTCGCCTCCCACCTCGCGTTCTATCCGGGCGAGGAGCTCCTGATCATCGTGCTCTCCAACGTCGAGGACGAGAACACCAAAGGCACCGCCTGCGATCTCGCTGCGCTGGCCTTCGCACCCGAGGCGGTGCCGTCGCCGGGTATTGTGATGGAGCAGTGGTTGGAGCGCGCGAACGAAGAGCGCTGTGCCGTGCGGCAAGAGTGAGCAGGGTCGAAAGGGCGTCGCTGGCGCGGGGCGCGTTATCGAGCGAGTCCAGGCTGCATAACTGCTGCGCTACAATTCCCAATGAGGACCGACAAACCATGACGGGCGGGCAGGAGCGGAGACCCTCCACTCCCGGGCTGGAGGCAGTTATGCAGCGAGATCGCGCTCGTTTCCGTGAATCGGCGGCGATTGTGGCGCCGCTAACCAAGTAGTTGGGCTGCGAGAGGTGGGGAACTGGTTAGAAGCGTCTTTGGTTCCGACGGCCTTCTTGGTGGTGGCTGCGATCCATACCCCTAGGCAAGGCTCGCCGAAGGCTCCGTGGCTTGGGCTCGTCGCGTTCAACGCCGTCGGAGTTGCCTTGGCCCTAGCCGCAGGGCTCTTCGGAGAGGTAGAGGGAGCCGTGCGAAGAACGAGTGTTCTTTACTCATTCATCTCCTTCGGGGGCACGAGCTGCTACGTGTCCTTTGTGCATCTCTGGAAACCCGGATCGAAGTGGCTCCTGCTGTTCGTGCTCCCTATCGCGCTGTTTGTCACTCTAGGAACCGCCCTATGGCATGCGATGCTCTTGGGGTACCAGTCGTGAGCTCTCGCAGCCCAACAACAAGCTGCAGCGGGCGCTGCCCGGGCTCGCGGCTGCTAGCCTGTTGCTATGAATCCGAAGTCACAGCCACCCATCCGCGCGCTCGCCAGCAGCGCCGCTGAGCTTTGATCCGTTAGGCGGTCGGCCAGACAGTACGCTGAACCGGGACAGAAACCCATGTCAGACAACAAGCTGGTGCTGATCCCCAAGGATCCTTCCTTGACCGCTGATGCCGCAAAGGTCAGCCAGCTTCTGGTCTCGATCGAGTTCGTAGAGCCTCCGCCGGCAGTCAATCCGACGGCTCACCACATTCCGGGGCGCCGATTCCTCGACCTGCTGCCATTCACTCCACCGCCTAGGGCCGGAGCGCTCTGGGCTCCGCACACGGTTCAGGTTTTGGACCCATCGGACGAGATCAAGTTTCTCGGTGCAGCAAACACGGACGATCCAACTTGTCCGAGCTGCGCGTCTGCCGCGGGCGAGTGGGGTGAAATCGCTGCCGAGTGGTACGAAGCAACATCGGGACTTCGGTGGAGCTGTGCTTCGTGTGGAGAACGGATTCCAATATGGGAGTTGGACTGGCACCGCACCTGTGGGTTTGGCCGGCAGTCAGTTGACGTGTGGCACGTGAGCGCTGGCGGAGCCGAGCCAAGTGTTGAGCTGATCGGCTCACTCAAGGCGCTTGGACTTGGCCCATGGGACTACTTCTACTATGTTCTGTAGGGAATCGAGTCGACACCCAGCGATCCGCCTAACCAAGGCGCTACAGCCGGACCAAGAGCTTCGGCTTCGCCTCCGGCTCTCTGCCGCTGAGCGCCAAGTCCGTTGGGCGGCGCTTCGCGTCTAGAATTCTCGGCGTGCACTTCGAAATCGTCGGCGAGATTCGGTCGATCGACTTGATCGCGACTGGAAGGTCTATCCGCGAGCTCGAGCGATTGGTCGAAGCGTACGGGCCTGGACGGTGGCGCAAGCTCAAGGGCATCGCCGACATCCGCGTCTCGGGGGAGGCTTGCGTCGCTGAGATACACTGGTACGAAGCTCACGGCGTCGGGCGTCGAGAGTTCAAAATCAAACGCATCCTGGACTAGTCAAGCCATGCAGCCCGCCTTCTTCGTCATCTGCGTGAACCGTCAGGGCTACGAGGCCTCTCTCGAGATCCGCAAGGTCTACCGAGCCGTTCCCGACGAGGCGGCCTCGAAGCGCTCAATGACTCGCGTCATCGACGAGTCTGGCGAGGACTACCTCTACCCGTCGAGCTTCTTCGTTCCGATCGAGGTTCCGGAAGAGGCCCAGGAGGCATTCGCGGCTGCATCCTAGATGCGTCCGCCCAACAACAAGCTGCAGCGGACGCTGCCCGTGGTCGCGGCGGCAAGCCCTTGGCTATGAGACCGAAGTCACTCCCACTCAACAGCGCGCTTCTCAGCAGCGCCGCTGAACTTCGATCCGTGGACGGTCGGATGGTTGATCCGATGCGGAGAGTCGTTCGGCTGGTCGGTCTAGAACGGCTTTGTGCGCTAGTGATGCTCGGGTTGCTAGCTTCTTCTTGCACCAGCTCCGGTTCCAGACTGGGCTGGCCTCAGCCCCAAGGAGAGCTGCTCGCTTCGATCAAAGTCCTGAGAGGCGAGTTCTCCGGCCCGGTGACCGGCGAGACAGGCTACTTCTTCTATCTCGAAGATCTGAGTTCTAGTGCCCTGTACCTTGGCATCCATGAACTCCGAGACGGTCGCGCCATCGATGTCCTAGCGGCCGGTCCGAAGCGGACCCGAGAGCTGCTCGACGAACTTGATGAGATCGGGTGTGTCAGCTTCGATTTTGAGGTCGAGGTCCAGAGGGCAGCCGAGACGAAGAAGGCAGCCGATGATGATTCCGCCTACATCGTTGTCGATGGCAACGAGTGGGAAATCTATCTACGTCTTGGGAGCACTGAACCTTTCGTCTTGCAGAAGTGGAACCCGTCGAGCGATTTCGCCAACTACGCTGCCTACTCGGAGAATCTGTCGAGACTGATCGCCGTGCTGAAGGCCCTCTCGGCCGTCTATGGTGAGGCCCGGATCGGGCTCCTGTGAGCACTCGGCGTCGCCGTCCAACAAGAGAACTGCAGTGGGCCCCGCTCGCGCTCGCGGTTGCTAGGCTTCTCCAATGACGCCAACATCCTATCCGTCCAGTGGCGCGCTAGCCAGCAGCGCCGCTGAGCTTTGATCCGTTGGGTGGCAGAAGTCCGGGGAACGTAGACTGCGAAGGTTGACCCGATGGCCGAACGAAGCCTCATTCGATGGACGGCTGCCAACGCGATCGGGATGGCGCTTGGCTTCTTGACACTGCTGCAGACTGTGATGTTCCTGAGCTTTGGACTTGATCTCGAGGCCCATTGGTCGGAGCAGGCGATCGAGTCTAGGCAGGCGGCCCTGGCCCCAGAGGACGCCGAGAGGTTGCTCCGCCTCGGCCTCGGAATCGGCCTCCCACTGGCGGGCGCGGTAGTGGCCGCCTGCCAAGCGTGGGTGCTGCGCGGTCACCTACCGCGCATCTGGCAGTGGATCCTGTGCGCACCGGCTGGCTTTGCCGCGATCATCCTGGCGATCTGGCCCTTCACGGCGATCTGGGGTGACATCCCCGGCCCGGTGGAGCCGTTCACCATCGTTGGAGGCGGACTTCTGGCGGCCGCCGGCCTCCAATGGCTCCTCCTTCGACGCCGTCACGTCCAGGCCACCCGGTGGCTTGTGCTGTGGATAGTCGGACTCCCGCTCGGGATGATCACCTTCATGGTGGCTTACACACTTCTCGACGCCCTCGTTAGCCCGAGCGAGAAGTACTCGATCAGTTGGGCCAGTGAGGTCGCTCTGATTGGCTTCTTCGTTGGTGGCACTGCCGCAGCGATCAGCGGGACCGCGCTCTTCCGAGCTCTTTCATCGCGCTTACCTGAGGAATGGGCTTAACTGATGCTCGCCGGCAGAGATCCTTGCCTGCCGCCCTACCAAGCGAGTCCAGCGGACGAGACCCGCCGCTTCGCACCGGGTTTCGCCGCTGATCCGCGGGCCGTTAGGCGTCATCGCGCGATAGCATTGGCCCGATGAGCCCTGCGATCTTCCGCGCTGGGCCCTAGCGGTTCTTCTTCTTCCTCTTCTTCTTCTTCTTCTTCTCACGCGAGGAGCCTCGGATCCATGTTCATGTGACCTCTGCAGATGGAGAGGCGAAATACTGGCTCGAGCCCGAGATTGAGGTTGCGCGGAGCCACGGCCTTCGGAGTCGCCAGCTGCGGAAGATCGAAGAGCTCATAAGGGAACACGAACAGGAGATTCGCGATGCCTGGAACGAGCACTTTTCAGATTGAGGTGACCAACATCTCAGGACACGGCTTTTGGATCTTGGTGAGCGAGGGCGAGTTCTTCCTGCCCTTCGATGAGTTCCCCTGGTTTCGTGATGCCTCGGTAGCCGCGATCGCGAACGTCGAGATGCCACATCCGGGCCACCTCTTCTGGCCTTCTCTGGACATCGACTTGAGTCTTGATTCGATCAGGCACCCAGAGAAGTATCCGTTGGTGGCCAGGGTGGACGCCTAACAACAAGCTTCAGCGGACGCTGCTCGCGCTCGCGGTCGCTGCCGGCGCTCGCGGCCGCTAGCCCGTCGCCATGACCTGTGTTCATCTCCGCTCCTAAGCGCGCTCGCCTGCAGCGCCGCTGAGCTTTGATCCGTTGTCTGTCTGGGAGGGGCTATCGCGTGAACGTGGAGGTTGTCGATGAGTATGTTGAAGTCCTGGGTGCGTGTGTGGGATGAAGCGTAAATTGGCCATCGGTATCTGCTTGGCCTTTCTTGCTTCGGGCTTGATCCGCGTGGGAGTGAGCGTGCTGATGATGGGCCAGGCTGCTGGCTGGTGGGCTTACGGCGGCGAAGCGACTGAAGCATTGTCTGATACTGAGCGCCTATTGCCGAGCGAGAGACAAATCTGGTGGGCTTTACGCCGATCACCTATTTCGGCTTCATCCTCTTCATGGGAGTTGCGGTCACACTCGGCGCGATCGGGCAGTTATGGCGAAAGCAGTGAGGTCTGGTTCTCATAGTCGTTTATTGCTCTAGCCACGCGGCTTTGTTCGTCAACTTCATGACGATCAATCCCAAGGTTGCTTAATTGGCACTGGCCATCGCTGCCACGATGGTGCTGCGATGGGCAAATCAAGACGAGTTCCGGAATGGTACAATGGTGTCCGACGCAGAAGATTGATAAAACTTGCAACTGCAGGAGTGCCCTGGGTCCTCGATCTGGGATGGCTTTGTTTGACCAATGCCCGAGGGGTTCACGTCGAGACTCATCTTCCGGTGCACGGTGGACGCGTAAGACGACGTTGAAGCGGACGTGGCAGCCTGTCACCCAAATTGCCTTCGCAATTGGGCCGCCAGAACTTCCACGCCGCTTCGCTTGGCGCTTGGCAGCGAGATGGATCGTCCAGAACTCACGAGAGCAGTCTCCGAGGCAGACTTCAAGGCGTGGTACTGGCTGAAGGCAGAACTCGTCGTGTTCTGCCGAACCGAGGGCCTACCTGCTAGCGGATCGAAGCGCCAGCTCGAGGCAACCATCTCCGCCTATCTCGCTTCGCGGGAACTCCCCAGTCGCGCGCGTCGACAGACGCGTGCCGCCGAGATGCCGAGCACCTTCACGCCAGAAACGATCATCGGCGATGGTTGGCGCTGCACGCAAGCGCTTCGCGGTTTCTTCGAATCACACCTTGGGAAGGGATTTCGCTTCAATGAGCCTCTGCGGAACTTCATCAGGTCTGGCTCGGGGCGCACTCTCGGCGAGGCGTTGGCACACTACCGGCGAAGTCTCGTCGCTGGGCCAAGGCCGATAGCAGGCCAGTTCGAATACAACAAGCATATGCGCGAGTACCGCAAGGCGAATCCAGGCAGTACCCACGCTGAGGCGGTCTCGGCATGGTGGGAGAAGCGCGGCAGGCCGCGCGCCTAAACAGTCGTTGAAGCGGACCGAATAGGCGTGAGCCAACTTGCATACGCAAGTCGCCGCCCTGCAGGGCCGCTGAGCCCGCAGTCCGTTGGGCGGCGAGCCCGAGATCGTTTCTCGACAGCGCCTCGGGTCGATTCATGCACCGTGCGGAGGAACTGGATGAGATCCTCGCTTCGGTGTGCCTCACCGCGTTCGCAGACCTCTTCAATCTACCCGCTGCATTCGTGGCTCTACATGTGGTCGGCAGGCTGACCGCCCTTCAGCAACGGATCCGAAAACCAGCGGCTCCAGCCCCGAGCATCTTGTGAACGCCGCCCGACGAGACGCCGCGGCGGACGCTGCATCGCACATTTTCGGTCGAGCTGGTAGCTTTCTGGCGCAGTGAACCCGTCTGTCTCAGCGACCCACGAGCCGAGGGAGAGCAGGATGACGGCGATAGCTGTTCTTCATGCCGCCCTGATCGGGGTTCCCCTGCTGGCTCTGACAGCCGTGGCGCAAGAGGCGCCCGTGGCCGACCCGGCCGACCTGCTGCTGCTTGGCGAGGTCGTCTTCGAAGGCCGAGTCCGAGAGGTCGTTGGAGACGATTCGCTCGCTATCGAGCATCGCGGGCGAGAGGTCGTCGTCCAGCTTGCCCGGGTGGCGGTGCCTGACGATCCTGCCCTTCGAGAGGGATTGCGCGAGGCTCTGGCCAGGCAGGTTGGCCGTCTGGCGGAGGTACGCCTGGAAAGCGAGGCGACACCCCCGGCCAGGTCCTACGGTCGTGTCGTTGTGGGCGAGGACCTACGGCTTGGCTTCGTGGAGGCCGGTCTGCTGCTGTACTGTCCGGGGAGCAGGAAGGAGCTGGCTCTGGAGACCGCCGAGCAGCGGGCCGAGGCTCGAAGGCGGGGTTTCTGGGCGGCAGCCGGTCCGACAGCACGCGAGCGACTGTGCTCAGAGAAGGCGCTTCAACCAGGACGCTAGGTTTTCGCTCCGGTCGGGCGTGAACGATGTCCGAAGCCACGGGTCCCGCGTCGTCTCGCTCGGCTTCCCAGCCGTCTTCCAAGGCTAGGACCTGCTGGCGTTTCAGTGGTGACGAGATGAAGAGCAGAGCTCTCAAAGGCCGCGCACCAGCCGCTTCGCGGCTCGCGCTTGCAGGTGGATCCAGATGTCGGGCGGTGGAGCACACCCATGAGTGAACATCCTGTGTTGACGTTTGTCCGAGCCAAGGTCGCAGATGCCTCCCAGCCGTTCACCATCATCGCCGACCTCGAAGCGCAACCCGGGCGTGGTGACGCGGTGGCCGCGGCGATCGCTTCATCCGGAGCGATAGAGCTGACGCGGTCGGAGTCGGGGTGCGTCGCCTACGACGTCAGTCGTGACGTGGATGCGCCGGATCGCTTCGTTGCCTATGAGTGCTGGCGTGACCTGGCGGCGCTGGAGAGCCATCTGGCCACCCGCCACTTCGCGGCGGTGGGCGCGGCACTGGAAGGTCTGCTGGCCGGTGCGCCGAAGGTCCGGGTTCTCGTGCCGGCATCGGCGACGGGCGTTCCTGAGCGCGCCTGACGGCAAAGGGCCGGCGAGAGAGCGGCGCGACGGTTTAGAGCCCCCTCTAATCGCAGGAGCTGAAGGACGTCAGGAGTGTCATGGGGCGAGAAGACTGGTACCGAAACACCGAGTGGTCCCCGGAGACCAGGGGGGCCTTCTGGGCGCGCCTGCATCGATCCCGATCGGAGTTCAGCAAGGCTCAGTATCTCCGGATCCAGGCGAGCTGCCTCGAGGGCGCCGGCCTCGCAGAGGAGGCGCTCGAGCTTCTCGAGTACATGTTCGATCACCATCCAGAGAAGAGCGAACTCGCCTCGGCTCTCCTCAGCCGTGCTACCGCTCTGGTGAGACTCGGTAGAGATCGTGAAGCCGTCGAAGCGTTCCGCGCCTCCTTGGAGGCCGAGCGCGGCTACCCGAATGCCCGCACGGAAGCCGCCCTCTCGTTCGGCGAGTTCGCGGTCCTCCGTGACCTGGCCGAGCTCTACGAGGAGGTCGAAGTCGAGTTGAACGCCTTCGTCGCCTCGTTGCCCGTCCTCTTTCCCCTCCAGAGGTTCAAGATCCTGGCGATCGGGGCGGTCGTCGAGCACCATCAGGGCAACAGGTCGAAGGCAGAGGAGTTGGCGACCAACGCCCTCCGTGTCGCATCGCAGGACCAGTCGGGTCTTCGCTACCACCCGAAGCTCGGTCTCGTTGGCGCAAGACAGTACGGGCTGCTCGAGAAGCTCGGCCAGCTGTCTGCTTCTTGATCGAGGCTCGAGCAGACGGTTTCACGATGCCGAGAGCGCATGGCATCGGGTCGCGTCCACCCATCCGACTCCGTTCGACGTCGCCCTCTTGACGGTAGCGCTCGGCCGAGAGAACAGCCCGACGGAGATGGAGAAGAGGAGAGTCTTTGGCGCCAGTGGGTTCATTCGGCTGCGGCGCTGGGGCGCCGTTCTCACAGGAGTACGGCTCATCCGAGAGGATGCTCCCCGCCAGCTCGGTTGATGGCGTCTGACCTGACGAGTCGCTGCAGCCGTCGCTGCCCTCGGCGCGCCGGATTCAGGAGTGGTCCTTGGCGGCAAACCACTCGATGAACCCACGTAGTGCCGACGCGGCCAGCCGCGCTGAGCTCCGCAGGTCGTTCGGCAACAGCTAGCATTCGTGGAAGCACGGACCCTCCGGGCCGCCTGGTCGTGGATCGGGCTGCAGGCCGCGGCGCAGGAGTACGCTGCGGTTCGCACGATGGGATGGAACTGGAAGAGGTGGCTTCCGATGGACGTTTCCGAGGTCCTCGCTCAGCTCGACGCTGAACGCGATGAGCGGGGAATCAGCAACTGGGAGAAGCTGGGCTCGGGCACCGCGGGCATGAGGAGCTACGGAATTGGGCTCACTCGTCTGCGCAAGCTGGCGAAGCGGATAGGGCGCAACCGGGAGCTCGCGCACGCGTTGTGGAAGACGGACGTCTACGAGGCCAGAGTGATCGCGCTTCTCGTCGACGACCCCGCGCGAGTGACTCGGGAGCAGGCCGAGACACAGGTCGAGGAGTTGGCCGGCGGCATGTTGGCCCACGTCTTTTCCTCCTGCGACGCAACGCTGGCGAAGACGTCCTTCGTGGTGGAGCTTGCCGATCAGTGGGTCAGAAGCGACGATCCCGTACGTCGCGAGTGCGGTTACGGGCTGCTCTATGAGGCGTCGAAGTTCTCTGGCAAGAAGGCGCCGAGCGGGGAGTTCTTCCTCGCCCATGTCGAGCGCATCGCGGAAACGATCGGGAAGGAGTCGGAGAAGGTCCGCCTGTCGATGGGCTCGGCGCTGATGGGGATCGGAAAGCGCAGCGCGGTTTTGAATCAGGCGGCTCTGGAGGTTGCAAGGGATGTCGGTCCGATCGAGTTCACCTCCGCCAGGGGCGAGTGCGAACCGTTCGACGTCGTGAAGCACCTGACCACCGAACGGCTGAAGGAGAAGCTGGGAGTGTAGGTGTGTTTCCAGTGGCGACCGTGACCGAGGATGGCGAGATCGAGGCGGTGGTCGCGGCGTCGGCGAGTGGCACTTCATGCGTCAGCTAGCGTTCGTGATCATCGCCTCGCTGCCCCTCGGTGTCGCTGCCGCGCAGGACGAGCAGCGCCTCGTCTTAGTGGCGAAGCTGGTCGAGTTCTCGGAGAACGCCGAGTGGTCTCATGCTGCCGACGGCTCATTCTCGACCTACCATCTCTCGAGGTTCGTCGTCGTTGTTCCAAGCCGCGTCTGCGGGAAGGAGCTCGTGGTCCTTCACTCGAGCATTCCGGACTCCGGCACACCTTGGCGCCAGATCGGCAAGTCCTTTGAGATGGCTCTGTCCGATGAGCGTGCAGCTGCGTTGCTAGAGGAGCAGCCTTCCGGGCCGACCAGGGTCTTCTATGGGACGACTTGGACCGAGATCCTCGGAGAGGTGGAGTCCGCTGAACCAGACTGTGGGGCCGAGGCGCCGTAGGGCCTCGTGTCACGACAGTCATCGATGGGCCGCATGGCGTCGTCTCCAGCGGCGTCGGCCTTCGCCTGGTTTGCAACGAAGGACCATTCACGGGCGTTGAGTACTGCTACTCTGCCTCCGCGCTGACTGCTCATTGATCGGCTGGCCAGCGGGAGTCCCACGTGGCACAGGCCAAACCGACCGTCTTCGTGCTCTGGCATTCCTACCAGCGTGAGCCTTGTGGATGTGATGAGGCCAAGTGCCTCGGCGTTTTCAGCACCCGAGAGGCAGCGGAGCACTCGATCGCCCGTCTCAGTAGCCAACCAGGGTTTCGCGACCATCCCGAGGGTTTTGTCATCGACCCCTACGAGGTCGACCTGGAGCGTTGGCAGGATGGCTTCAGCTCGGCGTAGTGGGGCGGGCAGCGCGCGGTCTGACGAGACGCTGCGGCGGACTGGGTCACGGCCCGTTGCAAGTGGCCTTCGGTACCGGCTTGCTGTGAAACCCCGTGGTGCTTCGGGCCACCATCGGCGGAAGCCCTCCATCTGAGCCGCATGTCCGCCGAGTCCTCGTGAGCACGATGATGACGGTCGCCAGAGGCTTCGGGCTCATGGCGCTACTCGCCACCGCGGCCTGCACGCAGTCGTACTTCCCCGAGGCGACGTGGGGCCCCGATGGCGACGCGGATGAGTTCCGTCGGGAGTGGTATTCGAAACACCTCTCGGCTCTCCAAGAGCCCTCCCTCCAGGCGGTGGCGCGGGATCCGAGGGCCGAGGTCTACCGCTTCCTCTGGCTTCGATCGTTCGACCAGCCGGTAGCCCTTCGCGTCCACCTGAGTGGCCGAGCCAAGATCACGTAGAAGGCCAGCACCGGGGCCGGCGGCTACGATCCACGGGGTTGTCGCTGTCAGCGGGGCACGGAGCCTCGACCCCGACGAAGAAGCCGCCGTTCGCGAGAGCCTGGCCAAATGAGGTTCTGGCAGCTACCGACCGAAGAGACCGCTGGTGTCATTGGTATGGATGGCGCGCGATGGATCGTCGAGGGCGTGAAGGCGGGCCGCTATCATCTGGTCGATCGGTGGTCCCCCAAGGATGGAGCCGTGCGCGAGTTCGGCCTGTTGTTGGTGGGTCTGTCGGAGATCGACAGCGAACCGATCTACTGACGCCGTCAGGATCTCGTAGAAGCCGTGCGCGAGACCTTCGGTGGAGCGCTGGAGCTCGAGCGGAGCGAGGTCTTGGCAACCTTGGGCGATCAGTTCGGGCCAGGGCGCGGCTCAGCCTCCGTCGGCTGCCGCGCGAGGAGGTGAGCACATGGCCAGGTACTTCACGGCAGCCGAAGCCGGCGAAAGGTATGCGGCGTTCAGGCCGAAGGTCCATCATGTCGCCCTCCAGTGGCTCGAGGAGGCTGTTCCCGAAAGGCGATTCTCCCGTGCGCTCGACATCGCGTGTGGCACCGGCGATTCCACCGTGCCCCTGGCCGAGATCGCCGAGGAGGTTCTGGGCATCGATTCGTCAGAGGAGATGCTCCGCTTCGCGAGACGCCGGGGGTTGCACGTTCGGAGGGCGGACTACACGGAAGCGGCAGCACTCGGCACCTTCGATCTGATCTCGACCTGCATGGCGTTCCACTGGTTCGACGCCGAGGCTGCGATCTCGTCGTACAAGGCCGCTTCGGCCCCAGGCGCCGTTTGGCTGATCTACAACTTCGCGTTCGGTGGGCACTCGACCTCGGACGAGTTCAACCGTTGGTTCCAGGACTTCTACCTCGAGAACTACCCCTCGCCGCCAAGAGGCAAGTCGAGCCGTGTCAGCCCCGGCACGGATCACGAGGTGGAGCTGTTGGCAGAGGGCAGTGGATGGCTGCCCGTGGAGCTCAGCAGAGAGGGCCTGTTTGGATACTTGTCGACACAGTCGAATCTGGAGGACCGGATCCGCCAGGGCGAAGCCCTCGAGGACCTGCGGGAAGTGATCATGGGTCACCTCGATGCCTTCGATCTCAGTGGGACCTTCAGGTACACCTATACGTACGAGATCCTCAGATGCGCGTGTGGGTCGAGGTCTTGACGCCCCGGCTGGAAACCAGATCGTTGGAGCTCGCCGATGCGACCGCCCAAGCCAATCACCCTGGCAGCACTGGCCAGTACCCTGCTCGGTCTGTTCTTCGCCTATGCCTTCTACATCCGCTACTGGCGGTGGAGGGACTGCATAGCAGCCGCCGAGTCTTCGTGCACGGAACCCGGCGCGTGGAACGCCACCACCGGTGGCGCGCTGTGGTCGGTGCCAGCGCTGTTCTTCTTCGCAGCGGCTGTGGTGTTGTGCGCGGTGAGAGTTTGGAGCAGGCGGAGGAGTAGCAAGGTCTAGCCTTCGCCAGGGAGGCTGGGCTTCTGCTGGGTTCGTGCGACAGATCGCTGCGCCGACGGCCGTGGTTTCTCACGTCACTGGCCGTGTCACCGAATCGAACTGTTGGGCTGCGAGTAGGCGGTGAGCGGGCGCGCCGCGTCGGTTTGGTGGCCCGGCGGTTCGCGAGCCAGCCTGGAAGTCCGCGGCCGGAGGAGGCCGACCGCAGCGGAGAGTGAACGAAGGGCGCGGCAAGCCTCGTGGGCCCGTGCGTCGTTCTCGAGAATGGACTCAGGAAGGCGAAAGGCGGGTCCGCGCTTGGAGGAGCAGTCGTGGGAGTGACACCGGAACAGATCGAGGAGTTCATCGCGGAGGGCTTCGTCCGCGTCGACGAGGCGTTTCCGGTGCGGGTGGCCGACGAGGCACTGAAGATCCTCTGGCGTGACACCGGGCTCGAGCGAGGGCGCCCGGAGTCGTGGACGCAGCCGGTGGTCTGGCTCGGCGAGTACGACGACGTTCCTTTCCGGGCTGCGGCGACGGCGCCGCGGCTGACCGCCGCGTTCGATGCGCTGGTGGGCGAGGGCAGGTGGATTTCGCGCTCGAGCCTGGGTGCGTTCCCGGTCCGCTTTCCGTCGGAGAGCTCGAGCGGTGACGACGGTTGGCACGTCGACGCGAGCTTCCCGGGGCAGGATCCGACCTCGTACTTCGACTGGAGGATCAACTACCTGTCGCGCGGTCGCGCGCTGCTCATGCTGTTCCTCTTCTCCGACGTCGGGCCCGACGATGCACCGACCCGTCTCCGCAGTGGCTCGCACCTCGACGTGGCGCGCCTGCTGCATGGCTACGGTGAAGACGGATTGAGCTTCAACCAGCTGGCCGCGGAGCTGCAGGCCTTGCCCGAGCGCCCGGAGACGATGGCGGTGGGCGGTCGGGGAACGGTCTACCTCTGCCACCCGTTCCTGGTGCACGCCGCGCAACGACATCGCGGTCGCAACCCCCGGTTCATGGCGCAACCGGCTCTGCTCGCGAAGGGGTCGTTCGAGCTCGGTGGCCCCTCGCCGGTGGAGCGGGCGATCGCGCGGGGAATCGGAGCCGGCGCCGGGTGACGGGAATCGGCAACGCAGCGCCTCGAAGCCCTGAGGTGAGAAGCGAATCGCCGGCAGCGCCGGCGTAGACTTCGAGGCGATACCTGGAGAGGCCCTCACATAGGCCGCCACCTTCGCGAGGAATCGATGAGCCAGCGCACCGCCTCCTGCAGCTGCGGCCAGCTCCGGGCCGAGGTCGACGCCGCTCCTATCCGCATCTCGATCTGCCACTGCCTGGCCTGTCAGCGGCGGACGGGAAGCGTGTTCGGCGCTCAGGCGCGATTCCCCACGAGGTCGGTGGCGGTCCGTGGCAGGGCGACGGAGTTCGTCCGCATCGGCGACGAGGGATCGAGGGCGACGTTTCGGTTCTGCCCCGACTGCGGCGCGACGGTGTACTACACGCTCGACGTCGTCGAAGACGCGGTCGTCATTCCGGTCGGCGCCTTCGCCGATCCGGGCTTCCCGAGCCCGACGGTCTCGGTGTACGAGGAGCGGATGCACCCCTGGGTGACTCTGCCAGCGGACATCGAGCACATCGACTGAGTCTCGGCGACACCTCCAGACAATGCGCCCCCTGCGCTACTCGATCAACGTCACCCTCGACGGTTGCTGCGACCACCAGGCCATCTCGGGCGATGAGACCCTGCACCGTCACCAGGCGGCGAACCTCGCCCGCGCCGATGCGCTGCTCTTCGGCCGCGTGACCTACCAGATGATGGAGGAGGCCTGGCGTGAGCCGGCGCGCACGGGGGTGATGCCCGAGTGGATGCAACCCTGGATGATGCCGTTCGCCCGCACCATCGACGCGGCGAAGAAGTACGTCGTCTCGAGCGCCCTCGAGCAGGTGGACTGGAACGCCGAGCTCGTGCGCGGAGACCTGGGCGAGGCCGTCGAGCAGCTCAAGTGCCAGCCGGGCGAGGGCCTGTTCCTGGGTGGTGTGAAGCTGCCGATGGCGCTGGCAGAGCTGGACCTGATCGACGAGTACGAGATCGTCGTGCATCCGCGACTGGCGGGTCACGGCCCGGCTCTGTTCGCGGGCCTGCCGCGGCACCTGGACCTCAGACTGATGAGCTGCCAAGAGCTCGGCTCAGGGGCTGTGGCACTGCGCTACGAGCCGAGCAGATAGTCGCGGTCGGGATCGCCGGAGATCGGGGGAGCCTGGACGGCTTCACTTGGACTTGGACTTGGACTGACGACTCCTCGCTGCGATCGCTCGCGCCCTCCGTGAGGGGATCGGGCTGCTACCCTCGTCTCGAACCCATCGAGCTCGCCGACCGAGCCTGGCGTGCGAGCGCAACGCGAGAGGAGGTGGCCGTGTCCCGAGTCACTTGGTGCGCGTGGTGGATGGTGCTCCTGGCGCTCGGTGGTGGCGCGCTGGCCGAGGAGAGCACGAGGGGGTTGGTGCTTCCCGACGAGGTGGTGTGGGGGCCAGCCTCGCCGAAGCTCCCCGCCGGAGCTCGCATCGCGGTGCTGGTGGGCGATCCGTCGGTGCCCGGTGAGCTGTACGTCTTCCGCGCCAAGCTCCCGGATGGCTACCGCGTGGCGCCGCACACCCATCCGATGGACGAGCACGTCACGGTGATCCGAGGCACCATGGTGCTCGGGTTCGGTGAGGAACGCGACGAAGAGGAGATGAGGGAGCTGCCGACGGGTTCCTACGTCACCCTGCCTGCGGCGGTGCCGCACTACAACCGGATGCGGGGCGAGACGATCCTCCAGTTCCACGGCATCGGTCCCTACGACATCGTTTACGTGAACCCGGAGGACGATCCGAGCCGGCAGTAGTGCCAGTCCCAGTCCTTTCGGTAGTGCCTTCGGCCGTCACGTCGACGGGCCGGGCGCAAGGGAAGGCCGGAGTGTGAGGTCGCTGGATCGCCGGAGGAGGTCGAGTGTCGTACCGCTGCTGGACCAAGGCCACGAAACACGAGGCGGGTGTGCCGCGGCGTTCGGTGAACTGGGTGAAGGCCCGTCGTGACTGGTTGTGGTTTCACGAGGACCGCCTCACCTGTGGCGACTGGTCGATTCCCTTCGCCGAGGTCGACACGGCGACGCTCTACCGGGTGAAGCAGCTCTTCATCCGATCCTCCGTGCTCGAGCTGACGACCGCCACCGACACCTTCCAGTTCGGCCTCAACCCTTGGGTCGATCCGGTTCCGCACATCCCTCTCGAGCTCGGCGTGCAGAACGTACGGCTCGGCTCGATTCTCGTGTGATGACGCGGCAGACCTCCGGGCTCGTCAGTATGCTCTTCGTCGCTGCCTACCTGGGTGGCGTCGCGGTGGCCATGTGGGTGAACACGTCGTTGCTGTGTCTCGGCGATGCGAAGTTCGACGCCGGATGTGGAGGCTTCGAGCTCTACTTCCCGCTGTGGGCGCTCTCTTACGTTCCCCCGGTCGTCCTCGCGCTGGTGCTGGCGCGCCCACGCGAGGCTGCATCGTCGACGGGGCGGAAGCTGCTGCTCTCCATCTACCTGGTCCTCATCCTGGCGGCGCTCGAGGCCTCGTTCGTGGCGGATATCGGGCTGGCTGGGCTGGGGATCGTGTGGTTGGCGCTCGCCTTCGCCTTCTTCTTCCTGCGTTCGTTGGTGTCGCGTTCGGCGCCGGACGTCGTGTGACGAGGTGGGATGGCGGTGTCGCGGTGACGTCGCCACGATCTCGGCAAGTCGAGGGGGAAATCGATGTTCGGCAGGGAACCGGTTCGAATCGCCATGAGGGCGCATCGTGGGCCAGGAACGTAGGTTCGCGGCGCGGGTCCTGGCTCTGGGCGGGGTGGTTGGCCCCGTCCAGTTCGTGTGGATCACGATCCTCTGCGCTGTGCTGCGGCCCGGCTACAGCCACACTCACCACTTCGTCAGCGAGCTGGGCGCCACGGGCACGGCGCACGCCTGGGTGATGAACTACCTGGGATTCGTCGCTGCCGGTCTGCTGCTCTGCTGCTTCGGCCTCTCTGCCGGAGCGATGGTGCAGCCGGGCCGTGGGGCTCTCATCGGTCCGGCGCTGGTGACGATCTTCGGCCTCGGCGTGGCGCTCTCGGGCCTGTTCTCCTGCGATCCGGGCTGTCCCCGAGCGAACGGCTCGACGCAGAACCTGATCCACGACCGGCTGGCTCCCCTCACCTTCCTCGCCGGCTCACTGGGGCCGGTCTTCCTCGGGCTGCACTTCCGCAGGCTGCCGCATCTACGCAGATTGTGGCTCTACTCGGTGGCCTCTGGCGCGTTGGGATTGGTCCTTCTCGCGGCGGTCGCCAGCAGCCTGGAGAGCCGGGAGTTGACCGGTCTGTGGCAGCGCCTTCTCCTCGCCGTCCTGTTCAGTTGGTGCGCCACGGTCAGCTTGAAGTTGTTCCACGCGCCGGGCGACGTTGCATCCTCGGCATGACGGCGGTCCCGCGGATCGCAGCGCGGTCGGGGAGCGACGAAGAGATGGAGGTACAGATGGCAGGGAAACTGGACTGGCCGAACCTCACCGTGGCGTTGGTCGTCGGTGTCGTCGTCGGGGTCGGTGTCTCCCTGATGGCGACGCGGCTGGGCATGCCCCAGGGCTGGGTGGGTCCGGTGACGGGAGGACTCACCGGCGGTCTGGTGCCGCTGATCTACAGGCTGCGTACGCGCGAGAGCTGAGTCCTCCGCGTCGGAGCCGAGCGGTCCTTCTGCAGGTCTCGCGATGCTGTCGCTCGACACGGCGATGGGCAAAGCTCGCGCCTGCGTCGGGTCCGCTGCGCCGGATGCACGAGCCACCAACACGGTTCCTGCTGGCGCCGTTCCTACCCATTCGCTCTGGCGCTCGCCGTCGCGCTGTGCTGCGTCGGCACGCCGTCCGGGTCGTCGCAGCTCGGAGAGGAGCGGCTCGAGCCACCCGAGGGCGCGCGGCGGCTCTGCGGCGGGCACATCTCGGGCGCTCCACCCTCCGGCGGCGAGTCGGGCGCAGGCAATCGTGAAGGTCGAGAACGGCCTGCTCAGCCTGGCGGTGGACGACTTCTGGAGCGAGGTGCCGGAGAGCTTCGAAGCGGCGATGAGCCGCTACGATCTCCTGAGAGTCGACCCTCCGGAGGGAGCCCTCACCGCCTCGGCTGAGGACTGGTGGGTGGCTACGCCCAGTCCCCCAACGAACCACGAGAAGCTCCGCGGCCGAGGCGGCCGGCCTGGGACCGAGAGCGTCCAGAGCCGAGCGCCCGATCGGAGAGGACACGAGAGCCAACGCCATGAATCGACACGAGAAGCTGAACTACGTCGAGTTCCCTGCATCCGATCTGACCTCCACCAAGGCGTTCTTCGAAGAGGCCTTCGGTTGGGCTTTCGTCGACTACGGCCCCGAGTACACCGCGTTCTCCGATCAGGGACTCGACGGGGGATTCTTCAAGGCCGATCTCCACTCGAGCACCGCCAACGGCGCCGCGCTCCTGGTCTTCTAAAGCAGTGACCTGGAGGGGACTCTGGCCAAGGTCACGGACGCCGGCGGCAAGGTGGTGAAGCCGATCTTCGACTTCCCGGGTGGCCGGCGGTTCCACTTCACCGAGCCCAGCGGCAACGAGTTCGCGGTGTGGTCTGAGCCGGCATGAGGGTGCCGCATCCCGTCGCGGCGCTCCGGCCGGGCTGAGCGTCCCTCGCCATCAGGGTCCGCGGAATATGGGCCGCGCTGAGGAGTATGAGCCTTAGAGGATGCGGCAGAACGAACCCCGATCTCGACTGGGCACCGATGCGGAAGCGGCGACGCCTGCCGATTCGCCGCAGCCGCTGATCCTCTCCTGGTTGGCGCTGTACGCCGCGACGATCGGCGCGCAGCTGGTCAGCCTCGCGTTCGGGAGGGTCGATGCGGCGACGGCCTTCGGCTCGATGCTGCTGCCGAGTCTCGCCTTCATCACCTTGTTGACGGTGCCGGCGATCACACTGGGCACCTTCCTGGGACGACGCATCGCACTCGGTGCGCCGCTGCTCGGCGCCCTCCTGTCGAGGCAGCCAGGCTCCGGGGCGCGGCTGCTCAGGCACGCCGCCCTGGCCGTTGCGCTGGGCGGGTCACTCGGGGCACCGCTTCTGCTGGTGCGCCTCTTCACGGCACCCCACCTGCCGCCCCAGCTCCCGGCCTTCGGGCATCGCGGCGTGATCGGAGGGCTGGCTGTCTCGCTGGGAGCCGCGGTGGCCGAGGAGGTCTGGTTCCGCCTCGGCCTGATGACCGCGCTGGTGTGGTGTGTCGCGCGGTTGCTGGGTCATCGGGAGGCTCGTCCGACCGTCGTGTGGCCGATCCTCTGCGTCACTTCGATCGGCTTCGGAGTGGCGCATCTGCCGCAGCTGATGTCGTACGGCGCCGGTTCACCCTTCGCCATCGGTGGGACGATCCTCGGCAACAGCGCCGTCGGCATCGTCTACGGCTGGTGCTACTGGAGGCGCAGTCTGCTGGCGGCGATGGTCGCCCACTTCTCGGTCGACGTGGTCCTCCACGTGCTACCCGCGCTGCTCGGTTGAGCGGAAAGGGGGGAAGAGTGGGAGGATCGAGGCTTCGATGACGGGGCCCGAGGGTCGATCCGAGATGCGGCTCGTGGCGCCAGAATCCGAGAGACCGAGGGCACTAGGATGGGATACCTCGAGTCATGTTGGATCACGCCTCCATCCCGGTGGCCGATCTGAACCGGTCGGCAGCGTTCTACGACGCCGTGCTCGCCGGTCTGGGGTACGAGCGCCGGAAGCAGCGCGAAGGGGCGATCGGCTACGGTCCGCCGTCGCGCCGAGCCCCGGTGTTCTGGATTCTGAGCCGCGATGCCCTGGGTGCCCTCGATGCTCCTGATGCCCCAGATACTCGAGGTCCCGCCGACACTGCGAGGGCTGGCGTCGGCCTGCACATCAGTTTCGAGGCCCCTGATCGAGCGAGCGTCGACACCTTCCACTCCGTCGCGCTGTCGAGCGGCGGCGTCGATGCCGGCCCGCCTGGTGAGCGGCCGCATTACACCCAGCCGTTCTACGGCGCCTTCGTCCTCGATCCGGATGGCTTCAAGATCGAGGCGGTCTGTCGCAAGGGTTGATCCGCCGTCGCTGCCTCGGGTCCAAGGACGCAGCGGCCCGCTCCGCACCGATCTTCGGGACGCCCTCGAAGCCGTCACACCTGTGGCCGCCGAACCTCGGTGACCGATGGCCCGGGATCGCGAGCGTGCCTGCGCTACGCTGCGATCGTGACCTCTGCATCTCACGTCGGACTGCTGGTCGCCGTCCCGATGACGTCGATCGTCCTGCTGGTCGGTTGTGCCCGCTCCGGTTCGCAGGACGCTCCGCTCGAGAGCGCGCCCGAGCCGGCGGCGAGCTTGGAGCCGAGGGTCGAGTTCGAAGTGCCGGGTCGTTCGGCGCCGCTCTGCAGCGGGCACGTCACGGGCGCTCCGAGCACAGATGCCGCGCCGGGAGCGCACATCTCCTGGTACGCGTTCAGCAGCGCGGAGACTGCTGCCGATCTCTACGCTCACTACGAGCAGTCGCTGGGCCGCGAGGCGGACGCGGCGCGTGACGGGTGCCGGACGTGGCGGCAGCCGCCGGTCGATCCCCGCAGCTTCCTCGAGGTCTGTCCGCTGGGCGTGGAGCGGCCGTGGTCGGAGTGCGGACCGTTGCCGAGAGGCACCGCGAGCGTCGTCGTGGTCTCGTCGATGACGAGGGCCGAGCGAGACGCCTGAGCCGGCGTGTGGTCGTGGCGCATGTAGTCTGGCGCGATGCGGTACCTGGTCACCGGTAGCTCGGGCCATCTCGGCGAAGGGCTGATGCGCACCCTGCGCGAGCATGGCCACGAGGCGCGCGGGATCGATCTCCTCGACTCGCCCTTCACCACCCACGTCGGTTCCATCGCCGACGCCGAGTTCGTCGCCCGGTGCGCCCGCGGGGTCGACTGGATCCTGCACGCCGCGACGCTGCACAAACCCCACATCGCGACGCACTCCCGCGCCGCCTTCGTCGAGACCAACGTCGCCGGCACGCTGAACGTGCTCGAGGCCGCGGTGCGCCACGGCACCGCGGGCGTCGTCTTCAGCAGCACCACCAGCACCTTCGGCGGCGCGCTGCGGCCGGCGGCTGACGAGCCCGCCGCCTGGATCACCGAGGACGTCGCGTGCGTGCCGCGCAACATCTACGGGGTGACCAAGAAGGCCGCCGAGGACCTCTGCGAGCTCTACCATCGCTCGCGCGATCTGCCCTGCATCGTGCTGCGCCTCGCCCGCTTCTTCCCCGAGACCGACGACGATCGGGCGATGCGCAATCGCTACGAAGATCTCAACCTCAAGGTCAACGAGTACCTGCACCGCCGCCTCGACCTGGCGGACGCGGTGGAGGCGCACCTGTTGGCGGCCGCGCGCGCAGGTGACATCGGTTTCGGTCGCTACATCCTGAGCGCTACGACTCCGTTCGAACCGGAACATCTCGCGGAGCTGCGGGCCGACACCCCGGCGATCGTCAGCGAGCTGTTCCCGGAGTACGAAGAGGTCTATAGGCAGCGGGGCTGGCGGATGCTGCCGTCGATCGACCGGGTGTACGTGAACCGCCGGGCGCGGGAGGAGCTCGGGTGGCAGCCGAAGGTCGACTTCGCGCGGGCGCTCGAGGCCGTGCGCCGCGGTGACGAGGTGTTCAGCCCACTGGCGCGAGCGGTGGGCGCCAAGGGCTATCACTCTGAGGTCTTCGACGACGGTCCGTACCCGGTGGAGGAGAGCGGGTAGCGCGGGCGGATCCGCGACCGATGGCTAGGATCCGTCGAGCGCTCCACGACCGACGCGGCTACGAGGGTCCATCGACGTCGCGGGGCCGGGATCGGAGGAGAAGGAGAAGGAGCTCGCCATGAGCTTGCTGCAGGACTTCGAACGCTACCCGCTGACCTTCGGGCCGACGCCGATCGAGCCGTTGCCTCGCCTCAGCGAAACCCTGGGGGGTGCGGTCGAGATCTACGCCAAGCGCGAGGACTGCAACTCGGGGCTGGCGCTGGGCGGCAACAAGCTGCGCAAGCTCGAGTACATCGTGCCCGACGCCCTCGCCGCCGGCGCCGACACCCTGGTGTCGATCGGCGGCGTGCAGTCGAACCACACCCGCATGGTCGCCGCGGTCGCCGCCAAGATCGGCATGAAGTGCCGACTGGTGCAGGAGAGCTGGGTGCCGCACGAGGACGCGGTCTACGACCGGGTCGGCAACATCCTGCTCACCCGGCTGATGGGCGCCGACTCGCGCATCGTCGCCGACGGCTTCGACATCGGCATTCGGCGCAGCTGGGAAGAGGCGATCCGCGAGGTGGAGGAGAGCGGCGGGGTGCCGTACGGCATCCCGGCCGGCGCCTCGATGCACCCGCTCGGCGGCCTCGGCTACGTCGGCTTCGCCGAAGAGGTGCGCGCCCAGGAGGCCGAGCTCGGCTTCACCTTCGACTACGTCGTCGTCTGCGTGGTCACCGGATCGACCCAGGGCGGCATGATCGTCGGCTTCAAGGTCGACGGGCGCGCCAGTCGGGTGATCGGCATCGACGCCTCGGGCACGCTCGAGAAGACCCGCGCCCAGGTGATGGAGATCGCCCGCAACACCGCGCGACTCGTCGAGCTCGGCGACGAGATCGGCGAGGACGACGTGCACATCAACCCGGACTACGCCTACCCGGCCTACGGTGTCCCCAGCAACGAGACCAACGAGGCGATCCGTCTCGCGGCGCGCACCGAGGCGATGATCACCGACCCGGTGTACGAGGGGAAGTCGATGCAGGGCATGATCGACCTGATCCGGAGAGGCTTCTTCGCACCGGGGTCGAAGATCCTCTACGCGCACCTCGGCGGCGCCCCGGCGCTGAACGGCTACAGCTACATCTACCGCAACGGATGAGGGCGGCGTCTCCTTGACCCGACTCGACGGCCGACTCCGCAACGCCGCCAACAACGGCGAGATCGACACGGTGCGGCGGTTGCTGGCCGAGGGAGCCTCGCCCGACGCTCCCAACGCAGACGGCATGACCGGTCTGCAGCTGGCGACCCGCAACGGACACCTCGACGTGGTTGCCGAGCTGATCGCCGCGGGAGCCGACCCGTTCCGTCGTGAGCGAGGCCTGCAGAGTTCCCTGGCGATCGCCTCGAGCTCGGGAGACGCGGAGACGGTGCTCGCTCTGCTGCGGAGCGAGCGGGAACCCGTCGTCGGTGATCTGGAGAACGCCGTCGGTTGGGCCGTCGCGTTCGCCAGCCCCGAGACGATCGAGATCCTGGTCGAGCACGGTGCCGACGTCCGCGCCGTCGACCCGGCCACCGGCCGCACGGCGCTCGACCACGCGCAGTGGTGGTGCGAACAGGCGCATCCCGACAACCGGCCGAAGTTCGAGCGCGTGCTGGCAACGCTGCGCGCCTTCGCTTCCGGCGCCGGGTGAGCGCTGGGCGGAGAGTCACCGGGGCCGCTGCGTCGGCGACTCTGCGCGACAGGAGGTCACCCGCTGTGAGCGGACGATTCACCAACCCGGTCACCGCGGCGCTGCGCGATCACGCGATCACGACGATGACCTTCCCCGAGACCAGCGAGGCTCCTCCCGCGTCAATAGCGCAGGCGCGGCATTGGGCCGAGGAGCGCGGGCGCGACCGAGGGATGGGTGGATATGCTGACTCGGTGGGCGCCGCGGCTGAGAGGTCAGGTGCCGGTTCACGACCAAGGAGCGCATTCGATGCGAGCATGGATGTCGGTCTTCGCCGCTCTGCTGATCGCGATCTCGCCGTCGTCGTCTGCGCAGCAGTTCCCGCCCGAGCAGGCCCTGGTCGAGGCCACGATCGAGGCGCAGGACGACGGCACGTTCCTGTGCACTGTGCTGATCCGGGATGCCGCCGACCAGAGTGTCGTGGCAGCTCCCACGATCCGCTTCGTCAGTGGCGAGTCGGCGACGGTGACGATGACGCCGCAGGACGACACCTCGGGCACCTTGAAGGTCGACGTCGTCGCGGACGCAGACGCCGCTTCGGCCCGCGCCTCACCGTCGCCGCGGTGGAGAACGGCGTCGAGCGCAAGTTGCAGAAGCTGAGCGTGCAGCTGAAGCCGATGGGCTGAGCCGGTGGCGGATGGAGGGCGCCAGGTGAGGGCCTGGAGGATCGTGTCTCGGGTGGTCGCGGTCTTCTACGGCTACGGCGCCCTGGTGCACGTGCTGAACATGTTGAGCCTCACCGGATTCGACTGGCCGGCGGCGCCGCTGCGCTGGCAGGTGCTGGACGTCGCGTATCTGTGGCTCGATCTCCTGGTCGCCGTCGGACTGTGGCGTGGCTGGAGCGCCGGTGTCGCCGCGTTCTACGTCGCGGCGTCGAGTCAGGTCGTGCTCTACACGGTGCTGCGCGAGTGGATCCTCGACGTGCCCCCGGAGTTCACGGTTTCGGCCGAGCAGCGCGACTACCTCTCCGGGCTCGTGGTCTTCCACCTCGTGACGCTGGTCGCCGTCTCGGCGGCGCTCTGGGTGCGCCATCAACGCCTGGCTCCTGGCGTGCGAACCGACTGAGCTCCCGACGTCGAGGCTGCTGATCCAGGTGGCGCACCGGCCGCGGTCGCCGATCGGTCCGGATCCGCGCTCTACAGCCGGTCGATGAGCTGGTGCAGGTCGCCAGCGATCAGCGCCGGGTCGGTGTAGGCCGGGTAGGTGAGCACGACGCGGCCTTCGCCGTCGACGAGGAAGAGCGTCGCGGTGTGGTCGACGGTGTAGTTGTCGGGCTTCTCGGGATCGAAGGGCGGCTGCGCCTCGACCACCAGGCCGAAACTCTCCACGGTGCGCGCGAGCTGCTGCTCGTCGAGCCGCACACCGTAGGCCTCGGCGTCGAAGGCGCGCACGTAGCGGCCGATCTGGTCGAGGGTGTCGCGCGGCGGATCGACGCTGGCGAAGACCACCGCGACGCGGTCGGCGTTGTCGCCGAGGACCTCGCGGGCGCGATCGAGGTTGCCGAGGGTGATCGGACAGACGTCGGGGCACGAGGTGAAGCCGAAGAAGACCAGCGCGAACGGCTCCTCGAGCGCGGTGAGGTCGAACGGCGTGCCGTCGTAGTGGGTGCCCTCGAGCACCCTCGGCGGCCCCGGTTCGACAGCGACGCGACCCGAGAGCTCGGGCTCGGGGCGGCAGGCGATCGTCAGCAGGGCCAGGAGTGCCAGCAGGGCCAGCGGAGCCAGCAGAGTGGCCAGCGCGACCGGAGCGCCGGCAGACGGGGAGCTTCGGTACGTCATCCGTGCGCACCCGCCGGCAGCTCCTCGGCGTCGCCCGCCGCGTCGCCTTCCTCGTCGGCGACGTCCCAGTGCGGCGCCTCGCGTGCCGCGAGATGGCGTCCGGTGACCTTCACCGACAGGTCGTCGACGATCCGGTAGACGCACGGGATCAGGCCGAGGCAGAGCACGGTGGAGAAGATCAGGCCGCAGGCGATGGCGATCGCCATCGGCTTGAGGAAGTCGTCGACGCCGAACAGGCCGAGCGCCACCGGCAGCAGACCGAGGATGGTGGTCACCGAGGTGAGGATGATCGGCCGCAGGCGCATGCTCGACGCCTCTACGATCGACTCCATCGCAGCCAGGCCCTCGCTGCGCTTGCGGTTGATGAAGTCGATCAGGATCAGGCTGTCGTTGACCACGATGCCGGCCAGGGCGATGGTGCCGATCGCCGCGAACATGCCGAGCGGCTCGCGCAGCAGCCAGAAGCCGAGCACCACGCCGATGAAGGCGAACGGCACCGAGCACATGACGATCAGCGGCTGCACGAAGGAGCGGAAGAGGCCGCCGAGGATGACGTAGATGAGCACGACCGAGATGCCCAGCGCGCGCACCATCGAGGCGAGGCTCTCCTGGGTGTCCTCGTATTCGCCGCCGAGGGTCAGCGTGTAGCCGGGGTAGCGCTGGCCGAGGTCGGCGAACTCCTCGAGCAGACGTCGGTTGACGGCGGTGGAGGTCTCGGCGCCTTCGGCGAGATCGGCGGTGACGACGATGGTGCGGTTCTCGAAGTAGTGACCGATCTGCGAGATCCCCTGGTGGCGCGCCATGCTCGCCAGGCTCGAGAACGGCACCATGCCGTGCGGCGTGGTGAACTGCATGTCGGCAAGCGCCGCGAGGCTGGAGCGCTCCGACTCGGCGTACTTGACCATCACCTCGATCTCTTCGTCGCCGTCGTAGACCCGCGTCGCCTCGAGGCCGTCGAAGGCGCCGCGGATCTCGGTGGCGACGGTGCGCACATCGAGGCCGAGCTCGGCGATGCGCTCGAGATCGAGCTCGGGGCGCACCTCGTCCTTGCCGACCGGGAAGTTGTCGGCGATGTCCTCGACCCCGTCGACGGTGGCGAGGAAGAGCTTCACCTCGTCGGCGATCTGGCGCAGGGTCTCGAAGCTGTCGCCGCTGATCCGCACCGCCACCGGCTTGCCCACCGGCGGGCCGTCGCGGGCGTCGACGTACTGGATGGCGCGCGCGCCGGTGAGGTCGGTGAGGCTGTCGCGCAGCTCGTCGCGCACCGCCTGGCCGCTGCGCTCGCGCCGTCGCAGGTCGACGAGGTCGACCACCACCTCGCCGACGTTGCTGCCGGTGCCGCGGTTGGGGCTGTTCTGCTGCATCGAGCCGACCTCGGTGCGCACGCTGTCGGCCTCGCCGTTGCGGCCGGTGATCTCGAGCGCCCGAGCCTCGATCTCGCCGAGCAGCCGGGTGGTCTCCTCGATCGTCGCGCCGGGAGGCGCCTCGACGGTCACCGCGAACGACTCGAGATCGCGGCCGCCGAAGAGCACGAAGTCCATGCGGAAGAAGGCGAGGTGCAGGCAGAAGGCGGCCAGCGCGAGCACCGCGGCGACGGAGAGGTAGCGCCAGCGCAGGGCGAAGCCGAGCGCCCTCCGGTAGTGGCCGAGCAGGCGACCGAACCAGGGGCGCGACTCTTCGGCGCGCCGCCGCTTGCCGCGACCGCCCCACTCGGCGACGTGCGACGGCAGGATCACGAACGCCTCGAAGAGCGAAGCGAGCAGGGCGCAGGTGACCACCACCGGGATGATGCTCATGAACTCGCCGAGGATGCCCTCCATCAGCAGCAGCGGCAGGAAGGCGGCGACCGTGGTGGCGATGGTGGCGCTGACCGGCAGCATGATCTGCTCGGTGCCGTGCACCGCGGCGCGCGTGATGCTCATCCCCGACTCGTAGTGGCGGTAGATGTTCTCGCACACGACGATCGCGTCGTCGACCACCAGGCCGATCACCAGGATGAGGCTGAACAGCACCATGGTGTCGATCGAGTAGCCGATGAAGTCGATGACCACGAAGGTGGCGAGGAACGAGACCGGGATGCCGAGCGCCACCATCAGAGCGGCGCGCCGGCCGATGAAGATCGAGATCGACAGAACCACCAGGGCGAGGCCGAGCAGCAGGTTCGAGTAGAGGCCCGACAGGCGGTTGCGGATCTCGATCGACGAGTCGTCGACGATCCGCATCTCGAGGCCGGCGGGAAGCTGCGCGGTCATCTCGGTCGCCAGCTCGTGGATCTGGTCGACGACCGACAGGGTGTTGGCGCTCTGGTCCTTGGTGACGATGAGGTTGACGCTCTCGGCGCCGTCGAGGCGCGCCAGCGATCGACGGTCCTCGAAGGTGTCGCGCACCGTCGCGACGTCGGCGATGCGCACGAAGCCGGGGGTGCCGTCGTCGGCGACCGTCTGGCGCACCACGGTGTCGCGGATCTGGTCGAGGTCGCGGAACTCGGCCTCGGTGCGCACCGCGAACTCGGCCCGATCGAGCCGGATCAGGCCGCCGGGCAGGTTGAGGTTGCGGCGCTG
The DNA here is from genome assembly GCA_003388555.1 of Acidobacteriota bacterium. GTDB lineage: Bacteria > Acidobacteriota > Thermoanaerobaculia > Multivoradales > Multivoraceae > QQVD01. Next base: position 114,702 of record QQVD01000042.1, read on the forward strand.
CAGCGCGGTCGCCAGATCCTGCAGCGACAGCCGGTAGGAGGCGAGGCGGGCGGGATCCGCCTCGACCCAGATCTCGCGCTCGCGCACCCCGGTGACCCGCACCTCGGAGACGCCGGGCAGGGTCTTGAGCCGGTCCTCGAGGGCGTCGGCGAACTCCTTGATCTCGTGCTCGGGCGCGGTGCCCAGGATCGCCACGGTGGCGGTGGCGAACGGCGGCTTCATCTCGAGCACCACCGGCGGCTCGGCGTCCTCGGGGAAGCGCTGCACCTGAGCGATGCGGTTCTGGATCTCGGTGACCTTCTCGAAGTTGTGCTCCGAGTCGAGATCGAACTGCACGATGATCATCGACAGCCCTTCGAGCGAGGTCGACTCGATCGTCTCGATATCGGCCACCTGGGCGATCTCCTCCTCGAGCGGGATCGTCACCAGCTGCTCGACCTCCTTCGGCGAGGCGCCGGGGAAGAGGGTCTGCACGAACGCCCCCGCCATGGCGACATCGGGGTACTGCGACTTCGGCATCTGCCGGTAGGCGGCGATGCCGGCGAGTACCGTGAGGATGACGATCAGGTGCACCAGCACCGGATTGCCGACGGAGAACTTGGGCAGGCTCATGGCGGCTGCGGTGATCGGTCTTCGGCGCTCAGTCGAAGACGCTGCTCGGAGGTTGGTCGTGCACGCGGCGCACCCGCAGCGCGTCGCCTTCGGCGATCGCCGCCTGGCCGAGGATGACCACCTGGAGCTCGGCGGGCTCGGCGGCGCTGCCGAGGTCGGCGCCCGCCGCGGCGCCGTCGCGGGCCGGCGCACTCTCGGAGGTCAGCACGAGGTCGGTGGAGAGCACGGCGAGGTCCGCGGTCTGCGAGACGATTCGCGTCTCGGCCCGCACCGCCCGCCCGTCGCGGACCAGGAAGAGGTAGGAGCGGTCGCCTTCGCGCAGCAGGGCGCTCTCGGGAACCAGGTAGGCGCTGTCGTGACGCCGCCGCACCACGTCGGCGCGGCCGGCCATGCCGGGCAGCAGCGGTGCGTCGACGGGATTCTCCATCCGCAGCTCGACGCGGAAGGTGCGGGTTCCCTCGGCGCCGGCCGGGGCGATGCCGACCACCGTGCCACGGTAGGCGCGCTCGGGCCTCGCGTCGATCTCGACCTCGATCTCCTCGCCGCCGTTGAGCGAGACGACGTCACGCTCCGACACCGAGAAGACGAACTTCACCGGATCGGTGGCGACGAGGTCGTAGAGGGGAGTGCCCGGAGCCACGTACTCACCGGGGGAGACGTGGCGCCGAGCGACTCGCGCGTCGAGTGGCGATCGGATCGTGGTGCGCTCGAGGTCGACCCGGGCCACCGCCAGGTCGGCCTCGCGGGCCGCCAGCTCGTCGCTGGCGACGTCGAAGGCTCGCTGCGCGGCGTCGCGAGCCTGCTCGGCGGTGACCTGGTCCTCGAACAGGCGCAGCTGTCGCTCGAGATCCCGCTGCGCCCACGCGAGCTCCGTGCGGGCGCGGGCGACGTCGGCCTCGAGGCGCTGCACCTGCGCCTGCTGGGCCCGCGCGTCGAGCTCGACGAGCACGGTGCCGCGGCTGACGGGCTCGCCGATCTCCAGGTGGACCCGCAGCACCCGGCCGGCGATCTCCGCCGCGACGGTGGCTCGTTCATCGGCCTCGACCACGCCGGGCGCCGCGTAGCGCTCGTCGAACGGGCGCGGCACCAGGCGCAGGGTCTCCACCGGGACCGCCGTCTCGGCCTCGGAATCCCCGGGCGAGATGTCGGCGGCGGCGTCGCCGCAGGCCAGGCTCGAGAGGTAGAGAGCGACGCTGCACAGCGCCGCGAGCGCGGCCGGCCGAAGCGGTGCGACGAGAAGGCGGGACAGGGGCACGCAGGGCTCCCGGAGGCGAGCGGGGAGATATGGGACGGCGGCCAACTGGCCGAGTGGTCAGTAGGCGGTCGCCAGTCTAGCGCGCCGGGCCATCGGCCGGCCCCGAGTCGTTCCGCTGGTGGCCCAAGGAACGCCGATGGCGCAACTTCGCCCATCGCAGCTTGTTGGCAACATAGGAGGAATGCTCCCAGATCGTCCGCCAGCCCGTCGTCCCGCAGGTCGTGTGCGGTGCCTGGCGCCGTCGCTCCCGCGAGCGACCGGCGCCGGTTCGCGTCGGCGCACGGCGGCGTTTGCACGGGCTTCGGCGCTCGCGGTCCTGCTGGCGGTCCTCGGCGCCTCCTCCGTGGGGGCAGACGGCCGCCAGCTCGCACGGGTGGCAGGTGGCCTGAGCTCCGAGAGTGCCGGCGGAGCGGCGCCCCGGAGGATCGAGCTGACGCCGTTCGATGCGGCGGCGCCGTCTCGCTGGGTGGAGCTCGACGACAGCGGTCGCTTCCTCTTCGCCGCCGTGGCGCCGGGGGAGTACGAGCTGGCGTTCGCCGGCGTGGCTCGGCGGATCGAGGTGATGCCGGGTGGCACGTACGAGATCGCGTTGCCTCTGCGCCGCGTCGCTGCGGCGCCGGTCGTCGCGGAGGAGCTCGTGGTGCTGGCGGGCGAGGGTCGGCGCGAGCCGCAGAGCGTCGTCTACGGTCGTTCGGGCACGCTGCTCGAGCTGCTGCCGGCGGCGTCACGCTCGGCGCCCAGTCTCAGCGAGACGCTGCCGACCGCGGTGCACGACGCCGCCTCGCGCTTCGGCGGTGAGCGGGCGCCGGCGCTCGGCGGCGGCCTGCAGCACGAGCTGGTCTCGCTGCTCGACGGCGTCGACACCAGCTTCGCCCGCTCCGGAGGCCGCCTGCGCCTCTTCCTGCCGAGCGCCGCGGTGCAGCGCGTCGGCAGCCGCTTCGGCGGCCTCGGCGCCGAGTACGGTCGCGGCGCCGCGGGCGTGATCGAGCTGTCGCTGCGCTCCGGCGGCGAGTGGCCGCACGGCTCCGCGCTGGGGGTCTTCCAGAGCCCCAGCTGGCGCGCCGCGCCGAGGGGATTCGAGCTGCCGCGAGACGACCGTGTCGAGCTGCGGCCGGAGGCCACCCTGGGCGGGCCGCTGCGGCCGGAGCGCGCCTGGTTCTTCGTCGCCGCGGCGGAGACCTCGACGGCGCGCCACGACCAGCTCGACGGCGCCCTGCTCGACGTCGGCTTCCAGGTGCGCACCGCGCTGGCCAAGGCGAGCCTGGCTCCGGACCGCCGCGGCGCCCACCGCCTGACGTTGCTGGCACTCGACGCGCCGGTCGAGAGGACGGTGGTGCGCCCGGGGAGCGCCGACCGCTTCACGCCGTGCCGCTGCGACGAGCAGCAGCGTCTCTTCAGCCTGCACTGGGGCGCCCAGCCGACGCCGCGTTTCGGCTTCGAGGCGCAGATCGCGTGGCGGCGCGAGGAGACGGCGCGCTCGGCGACTCCGGCGCTGCTCGAGCGGCCGCTCGATCCGGCGGCTTCACCCGACGACCCGGACGGCAACCGCTCGCTCTACTTCGACCGCGGCTCCGGGCTGCGCTTCAACGGGCTGGCGGTCACCGGTGGCAGCGGCGACCAGAGGGCGCCGCGCGATCAGGCCGGGTGGATCGGCACCTGGTCGACGCCCGGAGCGGCGAGCTGGCAGGGCGGCGTCGACCTGCAGCGGGCCAGCTTCGCGTCGACCAGCAGCCTCGGTGACGAGTACCAGGGCGTCGGCTTCTCGCGCTCACTGCCGGGTGGCTTCGCGCAGCCTCAGTTCGTGCGCCGCTACGAGCCTTCGGTGACGGGATGCTGCGACAGTCTCGCCGAGCTGTCGGCGCTGCACCTCGAGCGTCGCTGGAGCGCCGGCCGTTGGGCGGTGCGCCTGGGGGCGCGGCTCGACCGACAGCGGATCGAGAACGACCTCGGCGGGACGGTGGTCGAGACGGACGATCTGGCGCCGCGCTTCGGGTTCACCTTCGATCCCGGACGCGACGGGGGCCTGTTGCTGCGCGCCTCGCTCGGCCGCGTGGTGCAGACCGTGCCGCTCGAGCTGGCGCTGCGTGAGCTCTCGCGGCTGCCTGGCGGCGCCAACGTGTTCGACGAGCTGGGCTGGAACCGCGCCACCGGCCGCTACGATCGCTTCCGCCGCCGCGGCGTGCCGGCACCGGCTGCCTCCATCGGCGATCTCGACGCCTACGCCCGCGACGAGGCGGCCGCGAGCCTCGACTGGCTGCCGGCGGCGGGCTCGCGCTGGCGGCTGCAGAGCCACGTCGTCGCCTGGCGGTCGGGCGACTTCTACTGGAGCACCGACCAGTTCGACGCCGAGGGCGCGGTGGTGCGCGACGTGCGCAACTGGGAGGGCGGCTGGCGACGGGGTCTGCTCCTGGTGCAGCAGTTCGACGCCCGTCTCGGCCGGCAGGGCCGCCTGCGTCTCGACGGCGACCTGACCTGGAGCCGGATTCGCGGCAACACCTTCGAGCTCGACGACGACGCCCTCTACGAGGGGCTCGGCGGCGTCGACCCCGAGACCGGCGAGGGCGGTGTGACGGTGCGCTTCCGCACCGGCCACTCTCCACTCGAGCGGCGCTGGAGTGGCAACCTGAGGGCCGCCTGGCAGCAGCCGGTCGGCCGCTCCTGGCTGCGCCTCGGCGCCCAGCTCGGCTGGCGCAGCGGGGCTCCCTGGGGCCGCACCGCCAGCGTCGACCTGGTGCATCCGGTGTCGGACGAGGTGATCCGCAGCAGCCGCTTCGTCGAGCCGCGCGACGCCCGCAGGCTGCAAGACGAGCGCTGGCTGCACCTGTCGCTGGCGTGGTCCGGCCCGGTCCTGGGAGGCCGGCAGTCGAGCGGCGGGCGCCGCGGGCGAATCTCCGGGCTGCGGCCCGAGATCGGAATCGAGGTCGCCAACCTGACCGACGAACAGGTGGTGCTGGGGATCAACGGCAACACCGGCGAGCCGCTGCCCGGCGTGCGGGCGCTGCAGGCGCCGCGCGAGGTGCGGGTGTGGGCGGGAGTGCGCTTCTGAGAGCCAGGGACCGAACAGGCGGTACGAAAAGGCGCGTCGGGGTGAGTCCGTCGTTGCCGCGAGAGGAGGGTCTGAGATGAGCCGGAAGCAGTCGCGAAGCACCAGGATCACGCCCGAGGCGACCGAGCCGAGGGAGGTGCGGGAGGTGCGGGAGGTGTGGGTGCGGGAGGACGGGCAGCGAGGGGTGGGGCGCCGCGACCTGCTGCAGCTCGGCCTGCTCGGTACCGCCGCGGGGGCACTGCGCGGCGCTGCGCCGGCGCCGGCGCAGCCCGGCAGCCGCCGCGGCCGATCCGGCGCGGCAGCAGGCCCCACCGCCAGGCCGCCGATCTCGCCGCAGTTCGTGGTGCCGCCGACTCCCGTCGACGCCGCGAGCGCGCCGGAGACGTGGATCGAGCCGTGGGTGTGGAAGCCGTCGCTGTGGCCGGGGCAGCAGCTGCAGCTCAACGTGGTCGAGAACGAGGTGCCGGGCCCGATCGTCGGCTTCGGCAACGACAGCAGCGTGCTGTTCAGCTACGGCGGCATCACGCCGGGCCCGACGATCCGCATGAAGGGCGACGAGATCCTCTTCGTCAAGCTGCGCAACCTGCTCGGGGAGGACCTCGGCAAGACCCCGGTCGGTCCGGCCCCCGACCTCAACGAGCTGACTCCGGAGCTCGACGCGGCGATCGAGAAGGCGGGTGGCGATCCCTACTCGGTGATCCCGGCCGACGTGCGCGAGGACTTCTGTCTCGGCGAGCACACCAACGGCCAGCACTCGGCGCACGTCAGCAACCTGCACACGCACGGTCTGCACGTGCGGCCCGGACGCAACCCCGACGGCACCCACAGCGACAACGTGATCCTGCGGGTGATTCCCCAGCGCGACCTCGAGCGCCGCCGCCGCCGCGCCGGCGATCCGACCTGCGAGTGGCTGCGCGATCCCGAGCAGACGACCTTCCTGCGCGACGACGAGCAGGTCGGCGAGGCGAACTACGAGTTCCGCATCGGCAACACGCCGGCGACGCCGATGCACCCGCCCGGCACCTTCTGGTACCACCCCCACTCGCACGGCTCGACCCACAACCAGGTCTCCAGCGGCATGGCCGGTTTCCTGCTGGTCGAGGGCGACGTCGACGTGGCGATCAACCGCGCCATGACCGGCGATCCCGATCCGGATCTCGAACAGAAGCACGGCGAGTGGGACTACCGCGAGCGCCTGATGCTGGTGCAGGCGGTGCTCAACACACCGAAGGACCCCGACGCCGAGAACGAGGAGCTGCGCAGCCCGCCGAACCCGGCGATCAACGGCAGTGCTCTGCCGCGGGTCATGACCATGCGGCCGGGAGCGGTCGAACGCTGGCGGGTGCTCAACGGCAGCGTCGACGGCCGCGGCTACCGGCGCCTGATGGTGCTCGCCGGCCAGTACGCGGTCGACGAGGACAACGAGCTGGTGCGCTGGGACGCCGCGACGAAGACCTGGCAGCGACGCACCCGCGAGCAGGTGGAAGGCGACAAGCAGCAGCTCTGGCAGCTCGCCTTCGACGGCATCACCCTGATGGAGGAGCGCGGCGGCGAGATGCGCTACGTGATCCGCGACCTGGCGCGGCAGAACGCGGGCGCGCCGTTCCCGCTCGCCGGCCCGGTGCCGAGCGACTGTCCCGCGAAGTGGCGCGAGACCGCCAATGGCCGCGAGCTGTGCCGCTACGAGAACGCCTACCGCAACGGCGAGAACGTCTACGACACCTACGTGCGGCCGAACGAGGTCTACATGGCGCCGGCCAACCGTGCCGACGTCTTCTTCCAGGCGCCGCGCGACGCCGGGAGCGACGGCGAGGTGTACACGGTGCTGGCGCACAAGGTGATCGTGCACGCCGACAATCCCGAGCAGGGCATGCAGAAGAACCTGGCGCAGGGGGTCGAGGCGCCGCCGCAGGGCCCGGTGCAGATCGTGATCGGCTGGCTGGCGGTCTCGGGCGATCCCTGTCCGCCGTTCGATATCGAGAGCCTGACCGCCGAGCTGCCGCCGGTGCCCGACTACCTGAAGCCGGTGCGCGACGACGAGCTACGCGCCGCCAGCGGCTCGGGCTTCAGGACACGGGTGATCGAGTACTCGGGCTGGGGCTCGCAGGACTATCCCCTGATCGAGGTGCCGCAGTCGTTCGTCGACACCCATCCCGAGCTCGAGAACCTGCGCTACGCGAGGCACGGCGGTGGCTGGGTGCTGCTGCCGGCGGCGATCCGGTCGATGGCGATCGACGGGCGCAAGTTCGACCCCACCGACCCGGAGCGGCCGCGCATGGAGCTCGACACGGCGGAGGAGTGGGTGCTCTACAACAGCTCGACGATGCTGTGGGGCGACGTCGACCCAGAGGATCAACCGCCGACCCGGTTCAAGGGGCACTACCGCAGCCACGCCATCTCGCGCGCCGAGGGGCAGCGCCGTTTCCGCCGCGACACCAGCTTCCAGATCACCAGTCGGGCGGTCGACCATCCGTTCCACATCCACCAGAACCCGTTCTGGGTCACCCGCATCGAGGTGCCGGACGAGAACGGCGAGCTGCACAACGTGCTGCCGCACCCGCGCTGGCAGGACGTGGTGTGGATCCCGCGCAACCGCGGCCGGGTGGTCTTCCGCTCGCGTTTCCCTGACTACGTCGGCACCTTCGTCGAGCACTGCCACCTGCTGCTGCACGAGGACAACGGCATGATGCAGGTGCTCGAGATCACTCCCTTCGCCGACCAGGCCAACTACGTGCTGCGGCCACGGGTCACCTCTCCCGGCATGAGCGCCGAGCAGATCAGCGAGCTCTATCCGCGGCCGACCAGGGAGCAGGCCTACCGGCGCAGCGCCTCGTTCGTCGACCCCAACCACGCCACCGGCCAGGTCTATCCCGGCTTCGAGGTCGAGCCGCCGCCGCTCGAGGACGACGAATGAGTCGGACGAGCCGGCGGCTGTGGGTTCCGGCGTTGGCTTGAAGGCCTACTCGACCACCGGCGAGCTGAGCCGCGGCACCGGCAGCGCGTTGTGCTCGCGCTCGGCGCGGCGCTCGCCGCGCTCCCACTCCTTGCGCAGGTCCGCCACGTAGTGCTCGAAGTCGAGCTGCATGCGGTGGCGCGCCGAGTCGTAGTAGTGGCCGAGGTAGCGGCGCTCGTCACGCTCGATGGTGCGCTCCATCGCCTCGGCGTCGGGCAGGTGGTACTCGCCGACCAGGTAGGCGGCGATCCAGCGCGCCTGCTGCTCGGCGAGGTTGACCAGGGTGGGCAGTGACTGGGCGAGTCCGAGGAAGCCGAGGTTCGGGATGTCGGGCCGGAACACCCGTTTGAACAGCGGCAGGTGGTTGTCCTCGATCGGCAGGTCGAGGTCGCGCAGGAAGGGGAACGAGATGTCGTAGCCGGTGGCGTAGACGATGGCATCGATCGTCTCGCTGCTGCCGTCGGCGAAGCGCACCTTCTTGCCCTCGTAGGCCTCGATCGCCGGCTTCATCGCGATGTCGCCGCAGCCGACGCGGGTGAGGAACTCGCCCGAGACGCTGGGATGCGCCTCGAGCGGCTCGTGATCGGGCGCGGGCAGGCCGTAGTTCTCCATCCGGCCGACCGCGCGCAGCAGCGTGCGTTTGGCGATCCAGCGCTGGACCCGCGGCGGGATCCAGCTCGGCAGCACCGTCTTGTCCGCCGGCTGGCCGTTGATGTACTTGGGGAAGATCCACACCCCGCGCCGCGCCGACACCGAGAGCTTCTCGGCGATCGGCCGCTGCGACAGCTCGGAGGCGATGTCCATGGCGCTGTTGCCCATGCCGACGACGAGCACCCGCTTGCCGCGCAGGTCGTGCGGCTCGAACGGCGAACGGTAGGAGTGAGAGTGCAGCTCGATGCCGGCGAACTCACCCGGGGCACGCGGCGTCGGCCAGCGCGGCGACCAGTGGTGGCCGTTGGCAAACAGCAGCATGTCGAAGTGGTGCAGGGTGCGGGCGCCGCGCGGCCCGAGCACCTCGACCGTCCAGCTGCCGTCGTCGCGCCGCAGGCAGCGCTCGACGGTGCTCTCGAAGGTGATGCGCTCGCGTAGCCCGAAGTGGTCGACGTAGTGGTTGAAGTACTCGAGGATCTGGCTGTGGTGCGGGAAGTCGGGGAAGTGCTCGGGGATCGGGAAGTCCTCGAACTGCATGCGGTACTTCGAGGTGTCGATGTGCAGCGACTGGTAGCACGCCGACATGCCGTTGGGATTCCGGTATGCCCAGTTGCCGCCGATCCGGTCGCTGGCCTCGAAGCACTCGAAGTCGAGGCCGCGGTCCTGCAGCGCCTTGGCGGTGGTGAAGCCGGAGCATCCGGCGCCGACGATGCAGCAGCGCGGGTGCGACTCGGGCTCGGCGAAGCCGACGAAGGCACCCGAATCGGGCTTGCGCGATCGGCGCCGGCGGCCCGGTCCGCGCGGGACCGGCTCGCTCATCCGGCGACGATCGCGGCCCGCGCCGCCGCGATCTGCTCCTGCATGGCGCGCACCAGCAGGCCGAAGTCGTTGCCGACGTTGACCATCTGGAAGCCGCGCTCGACCCGCCTGGCGGCCGTCTTGCCGCTGTTGCAGTAGATGCCGACCCCGACCCCCTGCTGCAGGGCGTGGTCGAGCACCCGGTGCACCGCCTGCTCGACCTCCTCGTGACCGGGGTCGCCGAAGTGCCCAAGCGAGGCGGAGAGATCGGCCGGACCGACGAAGACGACGTCGACGCCCGGCACCGCGACGATCTCGTCGATGGCGTCGACCGCCTCGCGCGATTCGATCTGCACCGCGATCACCAACCGGCCGTTGGCGCGCGAGAGCGCGTCGGCGGTGGCGGTGAAGTAGGAGGAGGAGCGGTGCGGGCCGATGCCGCGCTGCCCGGCGGGCGGATAGCGGCAGGCCTCGACGACCTTGGCGGCCTCCTGGGCGTTGTCGACCTTCGGCACCATGATCCCGTGCGCCCCGGCGTCCAGCACGCGGCCGATCAGCGAGGGCTCGAGGTGCGGCACCCGCACGAAGACGGTCTTGCCGCCTCGGTCGGCTGCCTGGATCTGCACCAGGCACCGCTCGGCGCCGGTGAGGCCATGCTCGCAGTCGATCATCAGCCAGTCGAGGTCGAGGTGGGTCATCGCCTCGATGGTCGCTGGCGAGTCGAGCGCGCACCAGGCTCCCAGCAGGGCCTCGCCGTTCTTCATCCGTTCCTTGAATCGCAGTCCCGGGTGCACGCTGTGCATGGTGTCGTGTCGGTTCCTGATGGACGGTCTTCAGGAGCCAGCGGCTCCCGGAGAAGGTGAGCTCTCTGCCGCGCCGAGCCCCCGCGGCGCGCCCGATGGCCGGACGCTACCGCAACGCGAGCCGCCACGCCGAGAGCGCGACGATGGCGTCGCCGAGCACGGTGACGGCGCGGAAGGCGAGTGCCAGGCCGCTGGCGTCGGCGGCGCCGAGAAGCGGCTCGAGGCCGATGAAGAAGATCGCCTCGCGGACGCCGAGACCGCCCGGCGCTCCCGGCGCCAGGGTGCCGACCAGCCAGCCCGCGGGCACCACCCAGAGCATGGTGGAGAAGGCATCGGGCGCGGCGGTTCCGTGCCAGCCCGCCTGCAGCAGGAGGGTGACGATGCCGGCCGAGCCGATGAAGAGCAGAGCGTGCGCCGGGATGGTGCGCACCAGGGTGCTGGCGTTGGTGGCCAGACCGACCCGGGGCAGGTGGCGCTGCACCCGCTCGGGCAGCCCGAGCCGGGCCAGCAGCTCGACGCCCAGCGGCCAGAGCAGCAGCCCGCCGACGACCAGGAGAGCGAGCAGGGGCAGCGGCACCGGCAGTGCTCCGGCCCAATCGGCGGAGCGCCCGAAGAGCAGCAGCAGGGCGAGCGCCGCGCCGGCGAGCGAGGCGTGCTCGAGCACGCTGGCCGTCGCCAGGGTGGACTGACGCAGGCCGAGGCGGCGCCCGAGGATCTGCCGTCCAACCAGGTGCATGGTGTTGGAGGGCAGGTACTTGGCCCACTGCGAGCGGCCGATGCACCACCAGGCGTCGCGCAGGCTGGGAGGTGCCTCGAACGCTCCGATCAGCAGGCGCCAGGGCGCCACGACGAACAGGTAGAGGCCGGCGTAGAGGACGCCGCAGACGGCGATCGCCGCGGCGAGGTGCAGCGGAGAGACGCGGTCTCTGAGCTCGCCGAGATCGGCGACCAGGGGTCGCAGCACCCAGACGAAGCAGGCGATCGCCAGAACGCCCACCAGCCGGCGCAGCAGCACGACCGCCGGACGGGGCGAGGGCTCGGCCGACTCCTGGCTCACGGCCGGCTCACCGCAACCGCGCCAGCAGCAGCGTCCAGGGCAGCGGTCGGCGCTCGCCGATGACCTCGAAGCGACGACCGACCAGGTCGCGGATGGTGCGGCGCGAGAAGTGCTGCAGGTGGCCTGGCGTGTTGCCGAGTTGGCCGACGTAGGCGCCACGCATCAGGTTGAGCAACCTCCACACCGGCTCCCAGGGAACGCTGAGCAGGAGCAGTCCCGCATCGCTGACCCGGGCGATCTCCTCGACCGCTGTCTCGGGGCGCTCGAGGTGCTCGAGGACCTCGCAGGCGATCACCAGGTCGAACGAACGGTCGGCGAGTGGCAGCCGGTCCGCCGATGCGAGCAGGGGCAAGCCAGCAGGCACCTGGGCGCGCATCCGGCGCACCTCGTCGAGGCCGATGTCGAGACCGACGTAGGGCCACTCCGGCGGCACGATCTCGGCCGCGAGATCTCCGGGGCCGCAGCCGATCTCGAGCACCGAGCGGGGCGTGCCGAGCGCCGAGACCCGGCTCAGCAGCTGACGTGCGGCGCCCAGGAAGCCCGACTGCAGCCACCGGGCCACCGGATTGCGGGTACGGAACTTGTCGTAGGTGTTCCCGGTGACGATCGGGCGCCCGTCGTCGAGTCTCAAGGCGTCGACTCCGAGCCTTCGCGCACCTCGCCGCGACGCTGCAGGTAGCGCAGCTCCTCGAGCAGGCGGCGGTTGATCGCCAGCAGGTGGGCGAGCACCGCGATGGCCACCGCGAAGACGCCACAGACCGCCAGCACGCCCGAGGCGATCACCGACTGCACGTGACCAGTGCCCTCGCCGATGGCGACGAAGTAGACGTAGCGGGCCGCCAGCACCGCGCCGGGCACCAGGAAGAGGGCCGCCAGCCAGCCGAACAGCCGTGCCGGCGCGTAGATCACGTAGGTTGCGAAGAGGTCGAGGATGCTGCGCCGCACGTAGGTCGGGATGCTGCGGATCAGCCGGCTGGGGCGGGTCGGTCCGTTGATCCTGATCGGCACGTCGACGACGCGCAGGTTGCTGTGCCCGGCCTGGATCAGCGTCTCCAGGGTGTAGGTGTAGCGCGAGAAGACGTTCAGTCGCAGCGCCGCGTCGCGGCTGAAGGCGCGGAAACCGCTCGGAGCGTCGGCGATACGGGTGCCCGAGAGGCTGCGGACGACGGTGCTGCCGATGCGCTGGAGCACCTTCTTGACCGGCGAGAAGTGCTCGATCGAGCGGATCGGCCGCGCTCCGACGACGATGTCGGCCCGGCCAGAGACGATCGGCGCCACCAGCTCGGCGATGTCGTCGGCGTTGTACTGGTTGTCGGCGTCGGTGTTGACGACCACGTCGGCACCGAGCGCGATCGACTGCTCCAGGCCGTTCATGAAGGTGCGCGCCAGCCCCTGGTTGCCGGCGTTCGAGATCACGTGACGCACGCCGCAGCGCCGCGCCACAGAGACCGTGTCGTCGGTGCTGCCGTCGTCGATCACCAGCACCTCGACCGAGTCGATGCCGGGAACCTCCCGGGGCAGGGCGGCGAGGGTGGTGGGCAGGTCGTCCTGCTCGTTGTAGCAGGGGATCTGGATGACGAGCTTCATGATGGTGGGGGATTGGGTGCGAGTCGACGACGGATGGCGGCGGCCCTCAGCGTCCGCGGTGTCGCGAGTTCGACCGGCAGTCTGTCAGCTCCCGCCCAGCGGCTCGCGCTGCACGTCGACGAACTCCACGGTCTCGATGCGGAAGTCGACGTTGGAGCGCAGCAGGATCGGGCGGTCGCGGTGGATCCACTGCCAGAGCGAGGTCAGCGGCACCAGGTAGGTCTGACTGACGTCGTCGCGGGGATCGCTGGGCAGCAGGTCGAAGGCGAAGCCGCAGCACAGGTCGTCGGTCTCGAAGGTGCCGTAGATCCGGCCGCGACTCGGTGGCCGCAGATCCGGCGGCCGCAGGTCGCTCGGCCCGGTGGGGATGCCGGGAGAGGCGCGGGCGTCCCAGCGACCGCGGATCAGCAGGTGGTTGGCGTCCCACGGCGAGACGCCGTAGGGCTTGCAGAGCATGATCGGCTCGTCGGGACGCAGCCACTCGTCGCGCGCCACCGGTCTTCCGATGCGCGGCGCGTTGGCGAGATCGATGGTCTCGTCGAAGGCGGCGAAGGCCGCCGGCAGCATCGTCAGGTCGTGCAGCTGCGGCACCTCGGAGCGCGCCGAGAAGGTCTCGACGCCGATCAGCGCCGCCGAGTCGATGACGAACTTGGCGCCGTCCGGCGGGTCGATGCGCAGTGAGCTGATCGCTTCGCCGCCCTTCGAGCGGTCGATGCGGAAGGTCACCTCGAGGAAGTCGAGCTCGGCGTAGGTGGCGACGTCACCGGAGCCCTCGACCGGCACCGCGAAGCTGTGCTCGGGGCTCCAGTTCTCCTCGCCGTGGCGCCAGAAGAACTCGAAGGCGCCGTCCTCGGAGGACGCCAGCCGCAGCCGCAGCGCCCAGTCGATGTGGTCCTCCTCCGGCGGCGCCTCGGCCCAGCGCAGCACGCGGTGGATGTAGGGGTCGTCGCCGAAGGCGCGGTACTGGTAGGGCTCGTCTTCGGAGAACTCCAGCTCCTCGACGCCGACACGCTCCGGATAGCGCCGCAGCTTCAGCGGGTACACGGGATCGTGCAGCACCATCTCGAACCCCGGCTCGGCCCAGACGTCGAACGGACCGAGCATCGCCCGCGGCTCGTAGTGGCGGTAGATCCACTCGGTGATGTGCGGGATCCGCACCTCCGCCGGACCGCCGTTGGCGCCGAAGTCGTTGCCGAGCCCGCGGCGGAAGACGACGATCGGCAGCCGGCCCTCGCCGCGCAGCCGCTCGAGGTCGGCGAGCGCCCGCCTCTGCGGCAGGTCGCCGGTGTGCTCGAGGTTGGGGATCAGGTAGGTGGGGAACTCGCGGTCGGCGACCACGTAGAGCAGCGGCGACTCCGAGAAGTCGTAGAACGTCTGGTGGTCCTCGAGGTTCCTCTCCAGGAAGCGGATCAGCGGACCGTAGCGAGGCTGGCGCACGATGACGCGTGCCTCTCCGGCGGTCCAGCGCCTGACCTCGAAGAGCGGCTTGTCGGGCTCGGGCAGCAGCTGCACCGCCGACAGCCGCACCGTGGTGCCGTAGATCGGCGGCGCGGTGAGCACCAGGCGCAGGCCGAAGAGCGCCAGCACCGCGGCGAGCACCATGGCGCTGCGGCGCCAGGGGCGGGCGAGCACCGGCAGCAGGCAGAGCACCATGAAGAAGGCGTAGGGCTTGAAGCCCTCGACCAGCGTGTGGCGCTCGAGGGCCCGGGTCGAGATCACCAGGCTGTAGGCGGCGAGGAAGGCGACGACGGCGGCTCGCGGGTCGGGCGCCCGGCCACGCAGCAGGGTGCGGGCGGCGAACCAGATCACCGCCACGACGGCGACGGCGGGCAGCAGCTGGTACTGCAGCAGCGACCAGATGTCGGGGTCGCCCGAGAAGAGGTTGGGCCGCGCCCGGGTGTTGGACCGCACCAGGTAGCTGTGCACGAAGAGGCCGAGGCTCTGCAGGATCGGCCGGCTCGCCAGCAGCGCACCGACCAGCGCCGCGGCCAGCAGGCCGGCGGCGGCGATGGCGGCGCCGCGCGCGAACCAGGCGATCTCCTTCGCGGCGCGCTCGCGGTGCAGCCAGCAGAGTGCGAGCACGCCGAGCAGCGCCGGCGTCGCGGCGATGCCAAAGTCGATGCGCCAGAAGGCGAGGGCCACGAGAGCCAGGACCAGGCGCAGGTAGCTGCCGCGGCTCGGCCGGATCAGCGCCGCGGCGAGGGCGATCGGCACGATCAGGGCCATGGCGTCGTAGGTCGGCAGCAGCGCCGTCGCCGGCAGCATCACGACGAGCAGGAAGGCGGCGAGGGGTGAGAGCAGGCCGCGCAGCAGCCAGTAGAGCAGCAGCATGGTGATCACGCTGGGCATCCACTGGAACCAGATGAAGCTGTCGAGACCGTCGGCCCCCTCTCCACCGAGCAGGGCGAAGAGGCTCTGGAAGAGCATGTCCGACAGGCTGTGCACAGGGCGCAGGTCGAGGAACGGGATCTTCCCGAACGAGAACAGCTGGTGGGTGGGCAGTGTCTGCTCGCCGCGGTGGAAGACGTCGATGTTGCGCACGCTGTACAGGTGGCTGTGCAGCCGGATGAGGCTGAGCTGCAGCAGCGAGGACGGCAGCACGACGCCGGTCATCCACCAACGCGGTGTGAACCGTGGCGGGCGCCACCATGCCAGCGCCGCCAGCAGCAGCAGCGGCAGGCAGAGCCAGCGCGCCACCGCCTCGACGCTGGCGCCGGTCCACCGGTACTGCAGCTCGTTGCCGAGGATCAGCGCTGCCGGTAGCCAGAGGAGGGGCGTCAGGGTGGCGAGGATGCGGGTCTCGCGGGCGGCCAGCTCGCGGCGGCTGCGGCCGCGGGCCGCGACGGTCGCCAGGATCAGGCCCAGCAGCGCCAGGCCCGCCGCGGTCGGCGCGTGCAGCACCGGCTCGACGCGGGCGAAGATGGCGAGCGCGAAGGGCCACGACAGCGGCAGCAGCAGCACCGCCCCCGGCAGCACCTGCCAGCCGATGGCGCCGTCGACCCAGGGCAGCAGGCGGCGCGGCACGCGGTCGCGCAGCGCCGGCGTGCGCAGCAGCGCACGCAGCAGCAGCAGGCCGATGATCGCCAGCAGCAGCCGGGCGTTCACCGTGAAGCGGTCCCACGGCCGCACCAGGGTCATCACCTGCAGCAGGGCGGTGAAGGCGGCGAAGATGGCGATCTGGTGGCGATCGCGCACCTGGAGGCGCCACCGGCTGCCGACCGTCATCGTCTGCTCCCAGTGACGCAGCAGCGCGTAGAGGAGCAGCCAGAGGCCGACGCTGACCGCCACCGTCAGCACGTAGTGCGGCGTGTAGGCCGAGGCGTCGACCCCGAAAGCGAGCGCCAGCCCGATGGCGCGGTCCTCGAAGCTCGACGCCGGCTTGGCCGCCAGGAAGAGGCCGTGGGCACGCGGCACCGCCCAGGCGAGGCAGAGGGCAGTGGCGAGCAGCTCGGAGAATCCGGTGCGCCCCGGCGATCGCACCAGCGGAACCGTGCGAAGATGCGTGCGCAACGCCGCCAACCGCCGACCCAACGGCCGAAGCGGTTCGGCCAGCGCGCGCAGTCGACGCCGGCTGCTTGATCGAGTGCTCGCTGCCATCTGTCTCGGCGGCTCCGGTCGGCAACCGACGGCGCATCCTAGCGCGGAGCGACGACCCGGCTCGTTGCGGCTGCGCCCCCCGGAAGACAAGGGCCGGGGCCCAGGTGAGCGGAGCCGGCCCGGTGGCGATACTGGGTCGCAGCGGCGTCCGCCGAGACCTCCAACCGAAGGAAGAGAAGCTCCGAATGACCGAAGATACGAAGAAGATCATCTACTCCATGGTCGAGGTCGGCAAGGCCTACGACAACGGCAAGGTGGTGCTCAAGGACATCTCCCTGTCGTACTTCTACGGCGCCAAGATCGGCGTCATCGGCCTCAACGGCTCCGGCAAGAGCTCGCTGCTCAAGATCATGGCCGGTGTCGACCAGGATCATCTGGGCGAGACCAGGCTCTCCGACGGCTACACCGTCGGCTACCTCGAGCAGGAGCCCCAGCTCGACGACAGCAAGACGGTGCGGCAGGTGGTCGAGGAGGGGGCGCAGGCGACCGTCGACCTTCTCGCCGAGTTCGACCGCATCAACGAGAAGTTCGGCGAGGAGATGAGCGACGACGAGATGTCCAAGCTCATCGAGCGCCAGGGCGAGGTGCAGGAGCAGCTCGACCGGGTCAGCGCATGGGACCTCGACGCCCGGCTCGATCTGGCGATGGACGCCCTGCGCTGCCCGCCCGGCGACACCGAGGTGGCGGTGCTCTCGGGCGGCGAGCGACGCCGGGTGGCGCTGTGCCGGCTGCTCCTGCGCTGCCCCGACATCCTGCTCCTCGACGAGCCCACCAACCACCTCGACGCCGAGTCGGTGAGCTGGCTCGAGAATCACCTGCAGGAGTACGCCGGCACGGTGATCGCGGTCACCCACGACCGCTACTTCCTCGACAACGTCGCCGGCTGGATCCTCGAGCTCGACCGCGGCCACGGCATCCCCTGGAAGGGCAACTACTCGTCGTGGCTGGAGCAGAAGCAGGAGCGCCTGCGCCGCGAGGAGAAGGCGGAGTCGGCGCGCCAGCGCACCCTGGAGCGCGAGCTCGAGTGGATCCGCATGTCGCCGAAGGCCAAGCAGACCAAGTCGAAGGCGCGCATCAACTCCTATAACCAGCTGCTCGAGCAGGAGTCGGAGCAGCGGCGCGAGAAGATGGAGATCTACATCCCGCCGGGGCCGCGGCTCGGCGGTGTCGTCGCCGAGGCGAGGTCGCTGCGCAAGGCCTACGGCGACAAGCTGCTCTACGACGATCTCAGCTTCATGCTGCCGCCCGGCGGCATCGTCGGCATCGTCGGCCCCAACGGCGCCGGCAAGACGACGCTCTTCCGCATGCTGGTGGGCCAGGAGCAGCCCGACGGCGGCGAGCTGGTGCTCGGCGAGACGGTGCAGATCGGCTACGTCGACCAGAGCCGCGACACGCTGCAGGCGGACGCCAAGGTGTGGGAGGAGATCTCCGGCGGCGGCGAGACGATGCTGCTCGGCTCACGCGAGGTGAACTCGCGCGCCTACGTCTCGAAGTTTGGCTTCAGCGGCTCGGACCAGCAGAAGCTGGTCGGCCAGCTCTCCGGCGGCGAGCGCAACCGCGTGCACCTGGCCAAGGTGCTCAAGTCGGGCGCCAACCTGCTGCTGCTCGACGAGCCCACCAACGACCTCGACGTCAACACCCTGCGGGCGCTCGAGACGGCGCTCGAGGAGTTCGCCGGCAGCGCCGTGATCATCTCGCACGACCGCTGGTTCCTCGACCGCATCGCGACCCACATCCTCGCCTTCGAGGGCGACAGCGAGACGTACTGGTACGAGGGCACCTACAGCGAGTACGAGCGCGATCTGAAGGAGCGCAAGGGCGACGCCGCCGACCGTCCGCACCGGATCAGCTACCGCAAGCTGACCCGCTGACGTCGCGGCCGGTCTGGCGAAGGAGCCCGGACGCAGCGAAGGCGCCGCACCGCAGGTCGCGGTGTCGACGCCTTCGTCGCTTGCGGGCAGCTCCGCGAAGGAGCTGCTCCGCGCTGCACTGCTGGCTCGGCGTCAGCTCTCGAGGTCGGCGCTGGTCAGCAGGTTGTTCTCGATCTGGCCGAACGACAGCGCCGCCGACGAGGCGAGATTGCGCGCCAGGCGGCGTTCCGCCTCGTTGCGCACGATGCCCTCGAGCCGCACCCGGCCGCGTTCGACGATGATGTGGATCGGCGGGTTGATCCAGCTGCCGCGATCGAAGAAGGTCAGGTCGCCGTAGATGGCGCGCGCCACCTGATAGCGGATCTGGTCGTCGAAGGCCGAGCTGGCGAGGATCTCGATCTGGTTGTCGACCGATCGCACGCCACGGATGTTCTCGATCCGCTCGGCGACGGCATCCTTCTTCCAGGCCTGGTAGACGACGCCGTCGAGAGTCACGGTGTCACCGTCGACCCTCGCTTCCAGCCAGTCGAAGACGTCGTAGAAGCGGTAGGTGCCGAGCGACTCCGAGACCTCGGCGACGATGTCTGCCTCGACGCGGTCGGTGGCCTCGAGATCGATGGTGGCGACGACGCTGCGCACGTCCTCGAGCTTGCGGGCGATGCGCATCGCCTGCTTCTTCTGGTGCAGGGTCTCGACCGTGCCGCTCAGGCGCGCCTGGCGGTCGTCGACGTCGACCTCGACCGCGTCGAGGCCCTTGCGCTCGAGGCGGTGCTCGAGCAGGTTCTCGATGCCGGTGTCGACGGCGCTCGTCGCCTGGTCGGCGTCGCTGGCCAGGGCGGCCGGCGCGCCGGCGAGGATCAGTCCGAGGACCAGCACGGCGATCGGGGTGGGCAGGAGACGGCCCTGGTGTTGATTCGGGTGTTGATTCGGGTGTCGATTCCGGTGATGGCTCGGGTGTTGGTTCTGGTGTTGGTTCTGGCGTCTGCGTTTCTGCATCGTTCCGTGGATCTCCGGTGGTTCTCGGTGTCGGAGGCTCGAGCCGCGGGCGATGTCGGCGACGCCGCCCGGGTCTCGGTTCCGGTTCGACAGATCAAGGCGCAACTTCCGTTCCAGACCCGGAGCAGGTGGCGAAGCCCCTCTGCCGTGGGGCGCTTCGCGGGTCAACGGCGAGCCGGAGCCGTTGCCGATCGGCGTCGACCGGTTGCAAGGCCTACGGGGTGGACGCGAGATCTTGCCGTCTCCCGCCTGTTTCGCCGCCGCCGTCGCGACGGCGAACCAGCGCTGCCTCAGCGGGCCAGCTCGCTGGCGAGTTGCAGGTTGTTCTCGATCTTGCCGATCGACAGCGGCGAACGCGACGCCAGCGAGCGGGCGAGCATGCGCTCGGCCTCGTTGCGCACCACGCCCTCGAGGCGGATGCGGCCGCGGTCGACGAGGATGTGGATGGGCGGCGAGGCGCGGTATCCGCGGTCGAAGAAGGCGTGACTGCCGTAGATCGAGCGCGCCACCTGGTAACGGATGCGGTCGTCGAAAGCCGACACCGGCAGGACCTCGATCTCGTCGACCACGCGCGGCGCTCCCGACAGCGCCTCGATCCTCCGGTTCAGCGAGTCGCGCTTCCAGGGCTGGAGCACGGCGCCGGAGAGGTAGACCGTGTCGCCGTCGACCCGTGCCTCGATCCAGTCGAAGACGTCGTCGAAGCGGTGGTTGGAGAGCACCCGGCCGACGTCGGCGACGAGGTCGGCCTCGACGCGGGCAGGGATCTCGGCGGGGATCTCGGCGCTCGACGGCTGCGGCCCGGCGTCTGCCGCGAGGATCGGTGCGGCACAGAGCAGGGCGGTCGCGGTCAGCGAGGCGACGGCGACGATCGAGGCGCGCCGGTGGGATGGCCGGCGAGCTGGCGGCGTGGCTCGGAGCAGGGTGGACATGGGACGGTCTCCTTCGGTCTCTTGGGCTGAAAGGGGATCGGGCACTGGCCGCGCTCGCGTCATCTGCGGAGTCGCCGGCATCGGGGCCCGTCGATCGTCTCTTCAATCTCCGGGCCAGCAATCGTCCCGGACCTTGGTGAAACCCGTAAGTTTCCTGGAATGAGTCACTTGCGGTCTGCAGCGATGAGCTCTCGCGGCTCCCGCAGCGGGCGCCCGGGAGACATGTGTCCTCCAGAGTGGACGACGAGTCGGGGCCTCCCCGGGCCGGCGTCCTCGCCGTCCGTAGACTGAGCAGATGGCCAAGACCGCTGAGCCGCGCACCGCCGGCACCGCCCTGCCCGTCGTCCTCGGCCTCGATCTCGCGTGGTCGGCGCGCAACCCGTCCGGCGTGAGCCTGATCGCGCCCAGCGACGCGCCGCCGGGCGGCATGGTCACCCTGCGCAGCGCCCGCGCCGAGGGAGACGACGAGATCGTCGCCCTGGTGCGCGAGGCGCTGGCCGACGCCTTCCTGCGCGCTCACGAGCGCCAGCTCCTCGTCGCCGTCGACGCGCCGCTCATCGCCCCCAACCCGGCCGGCACTTCGCGCCCTGCCGATCGCGAGGTGACCCGCCTCTACGGCCGCTTCGACGCGGGGGTGTACCCCGCCAACCGCGAGCGCTGTGCCCGCCCGCTGGCGATCGCCGCCCGCCTGCGTGAGCTCGGCTTCTCCCTCGATCCGCGGGACGTCACAGCGGGGCACCCGCGGGTGGCGCTCGAGGTCTATCCCCACGCCGCCGCGGTCGGGCTCTTCGATCTGCCGCGCATCGTCAAGTACAAGAAGGGCAGGGTGCACGAGCGTCGGCGCGGTCTCGCCGCCTGGCGTGAGCTGCTGGTCGAGCGCTTGCCGCGTCTGCCTCTGCCGGTCCTGCCGCCGGTCTTCGAGGATCCGGCGCCCCTGCGCGGCCGCGGCCTCAAGGACCTCGAAGACCGCCTCGATGCCCAGCTGTGTGCCGCGACCGCGGCACAGTACTGGCTGCGGCCGCACGACTTCGTCGTCGTCGGCGACACCACCGCGGGCTACATCCTCGTGCCGGCGCCGCCGGCGGTCGGCGAGGGCGGCGGTAGCACCGTCGGCTGAGGACGAGGCGCCACCTCGCTCGCCCGCCGGCGAGCGCCGGAAGCACCGCTCTCGCGCCGGGGGACCCTTGGGGCTGAGAGAGGGAGCGGCGTCCGCGGTGGCTCGCGAGGGTGGCCTTCGTCGGCGCCGATGGTGGGGCCTTGCCTTGGGCTCCGATACTGTACATACTGTGCATACTCGCTATGCACAGCAAGCCGACCAGTGCCCAGCTGCTCCTGTCACCCAACGACGGACCGCCGATGTACCAGCAGGTGGTCGACCAGATCACCATGAAGGTGGCGTCGGGTGACTGGCCGCCCGGTGCGGCCCTGCCGTCCATCCGTGAGCTCGCCAGCACCAGCCAGGTCAGCGTGATCACGGTGAAGCGTGCCTACCAGGAGCTCGAGCGCGCCGGCGTCATCGTCACGCGTCAGGGCCTCGGCTCCTTCGTCGCCGAATCGACCGACGCCTCGCGCTCGCTCCTGCAACAGGAGTTCGAGCGCAGCCTGCAGGCGATGTTGCAGGCCGCGCGGAGACTCGATCTGTCGATCCCGGAGATCCAGCAGATGCTGGAACGCGAGCGATCGACAGGGGACTGACAGAGAGATCGACAGAGAGATCGACAGAGAGATCGACAGAGAGACCGACAAAGAGATCGACAGCGGTCAAGACAGGAAACAGGAAGACAACCATGAACTTCGCCTTCTCGGTGCAGGGGCTCACCAAGCGCTACCCGCACTTCCATCTCGGGGACCTCGACCTTCGCCTGCCGGAGGGCCAGATCATGGGCCTGGTCGGCGTCAACGGCGCCGGCAAGACGACCCTGCTGCGCATCCTCACCGGATTGGCGCTGCCGGACCGTGGCCAGGTCGAGGTGCTCGGCCTGCCGATGCCCGGGCAGCAGGTCGCCGTCAAACGCGACCTGGGCTTCGCCTCGGAGGACATGCGGCTGTACCGCAGCCGCACACTGCGTTGGCACATGGATCTGATCGCCAGGATCTACCCGGGCTGGGACGAGGCCTACGCGAGTGAGCTCCTGCGGCGATTCGATCTCCGCGCCGACCAGGCGGTGGGCGGCTTCTCGCACGGCCAGCGGGTCAAGGCGCTGCTGCTGCTGAACCTCTCCCGCCGGCCGCGCCTGCTGCTCCTCGACGAGCCGACCACGGGCCTGGACCCCGTGGCTCGCGCCGAGGTGCTCGAGGCGCTGGCCGAGGTCCTGCGTGACGAACAGCGCAGCGTGCTGTTCTCGTCGCACAACACGCACGACATCGAGCAGCTGGCCGACACCATCACCTTCCTGCACCAGGGGCGCATCGTCGCCTCGGAGGAGAAGGAGCGCTTCCTCGACCTCTGGCGCCGCATCGTGTGCCAGGGAGACGCGGCGTTCGAACAGGTCGACTGGCCGGAGGTCGCCGCGGCGCGCCGCAGCGGTTCGCTGGTCGAGCTCAAGGTGCGCCGATTCGACGACGGCATCCGCGAGCGCCTGGCGGCGGGCGGCCTCGCGGTCCAGAGCGTGCACCCGATGAGCCTGGAAGACATCTTCGTCACCACCGTGCGCACGGGAGGTGCGGCATGAACGTCGGCGCGATCGACATCCCGATGGTCCGGTTGCTGGTGGCCAAGGACTGGAAGCTGTTCGAGAAGCAACTCGCTGCCTACGTGCTCGCCGGCATGGTGGCGCTGGCGTTCCTCGGCAACGCCAAGCCGTGGAGCTTCTACGTCGGCTCGCTGCTGCTGCTCATCGTCCTGGTCGCCGCCGCCTGCTTCTCGATCTCCACGTCGCTGCTGGTCGAGCGCAAGGAACAGACGCTGGGCTTCGTGATGAGCCTGCCGGTCTCGCCGCTCGACTTCTACGTCGCCAAGCTGGCCGGCAATCTGATCACCTTCGGCGTGCCCTTCGTGGTGCTATCCGCCGGAACGGTCGCAGTGATCCTCCTGACCCCTCTCCCGGATGGTCTGCTGGTGTTCGCGGTGCTGGTCTTCGGCCACGTCCTGCTCGCCTACAGCGTCTCTCTGGGTGTGGCGATGGCGGTCGAGTCGGAGGGTTGGAACACCTTCGTGATGATCGCCAGCATGGTGCTGGTCAATCCGTTCCTGATGGGGATCGGCCAGATCCCGGCGATCACCGACCACCTCCAGACCGACACCATCGTCTTGAGTGCCCCTGCTCTGGCCATCCTCGCCGCCCAGGCACTGCTCAGCACCGGCATCGTGGTGCTGACCGGCTGGGTGCACTGCCGCAAGAAGTCCTTCTATTGAACCGGGCGGCCGGCCGGCCGGCGGAGGAGGGTGCGTCGGCAGCGATGCAGGCAGCGACTGCGACTGCGCGTCGCCACGACATGGACAGCCTGCGAGCGCTCGCCATGCTCGCCGGTGTCGTCTTCCATGCCGGGCTCGCGTACAGCCCGATGGTGCAGCCGCTGTTCCCCACCGCCGACCGTGGCAACGCGGTGGTGGTCGACGCCACCCTGTGGTTCCTCCACCTCTTCCGGATGCCGCTCTTCTTCGTCGTCGCCGGGTTCTTCACCGCGTGGCTCGTCGAGAGGCGTGGCCTCGCCGGTCTGTTCCGCAACCGCGTCCGCCGCATCCTCGTGCCGTTCCTGGTCTTCTGGCCGATCGTGCACCTGGCGCTCACCAGGAGCACCCTGCACGCGGCCGCCACCGTGGAGCACCCGTCGCCGTTGCTGCAGTGGGTGGCGCAGGGGCAGCGCGACGGCGAGCTGCCGGGGGCGCCACTCGCCACGGGCCACCTGTGGTTCCTGTACTACCTGATGTGGATGTACGTGCTGGTGTGGTGCCTGCGGGCTCTCACCTCGGAACCGTCCGGATCGGCCGCTCCGGCATGGGCCCGGGTCCTCGGGCGGCTCGCGGCCCTGCCTGGGTGGGTGTGGCTGCTGGTCCTGCCCTGCCTGCTCACCCCATCCCTGGCGTCGGTCACCGCACCTCACCCGGCCCCGGAGTCCCTGTTGCCGCGCTTCTGGGCGTTCGGCTTCTTCGGGCCCTTCTTCGCCTGGGGCTATCTGCTGCGACGCCACCCGGAGACGGAGTCACGCCTGGACCGGAACGCCCCGGTGCTGCTGGTCGGCAGTCTGGTGGCGTACTCGGCCTGGTTCTTCCTGGTCAGCGGGCGCAGCGTCGAGCAGGCGACAGCGTCGAGCAGCTGGCCGGTGGCCCTGCTCGGCGCCTTCGTCAGCGTCTGGATGACCAGCGTCTGCCTCACCTGCGGACGCAGGTGGTTCGGGCGGCCGAGCGCGCCGGTGCGTTGGCTCGCCGACGCCTCGTACTGGATTTACGTCGTGCACCTTCCGGTCCTGTTCGCGATCCAGTACCGGCTGATGGATCTCGACTGGGGATGGTCGCTGAAGTACTTCGTGGCGCTCGCCCTGACCTACGCGATCTGCCTGGTCGGCTACCAGGCACTCGTCCGGCACGGCCCGATCGGCTGGCTGCTCGGTGGGCGGTCGCACGGGCGTCGGGTGGCGAGCTCCGTGCCGCCGGTGCCGTCGACCTGAGCTCTGCATGCCATGCGCATCGACCGGGCGACCCGCGGATAGTCGGCGAGGTCGAACTCGGCTACATTCTGCGCCCCGTCCACCTGGCACGCCGCCGGCTCGTGGCGTCGGCCGATCCGGAGCTGCCGATGAAGATCGCCTTCCTGCTCTATCCCGGCTTCACCGCGCTCGACATCGTCGGGCCCTTCGACGTGCTCTGCCGGCTTCCGGGCGCCGACGCGACCTTCGTCGGCAAGCAGGCCACGGCCTACCCGAACGACAACCAGCGGCTGACGATGGTCGCCGCGAAGGCGCTCGCCGAGGTGCCGGATCCCGACGTCGTGGTGGTGCCGGGCGGCACCGAGGGCACCCGCGCCGCCGCCAGGGATCCGGAGATCCTCGACTGGCTGCGCGCCGCCCACGAGCACACCCGCTGGACCACCTCGGTGTGCACCGGCTCCCTGATTCTCGCCGGCGCCGGTCTGCTCGAGGGCGCGCCGGCGACCACCCACTGGGCTGCGGCCGGAGAGCTCGAGAAGCTGGGCGCCAGCTATCGCCCCGAGCGCTGGGTGCGCAGCGGCAGGTTGGTCACCGCGGCGGGCGTCTCGGCCGGCATCGACATGGCCCTCTGGCTGGCGGCGCAGATCGCCGGCGACCTCGGCGCGCAGGCGATCCAGCTCGGCATCGAGTACGACCCGGCGCCGCCGTTCGACTCCGGCTCGCTGGCCAAGGCGTCGCCCGAGGTGCGCGAGCTGGTCGCCAGCGTCTTCGGCTGATGCCGGTCGCTGCTTCCGCTCAGGCGCCGCGCAGCGCCGGCAGCTCCTCGCCCGCGGCGACGAAACGCAGCGCCACGCCGTTGTTGCAGTAGCGCTTGCCGGTCGGGGCCGGTCCGTCGTCGAAGACGTGACCCTGGTGGCCGCCGCAGCGGGCGCAGTGGTACTCGGTGCGCGGCACCAGCAGCTTGAAGTCGCGCGAGGTGCCGAGCCGGCCTTCGATCGGGGCGTAGAAGCTCGGCCAGCCGGTGCCGCTGTCGTACTTGGTCTCGGCGTCGAAGAGCGGCAGGAAGCAGGCGGCGCAGAGGAAGAGGCCGTCGCGCTTCTCGTCGTTCAGCGGCGAGGAGAACGGGCGCTCGGTGCCCTCCTGGAAGAGCACCCGGTAGGCGTCGTCAGAGAGCACCTCGCGCCACTTCTTCTTTGGCCAGTCGAGCGGCTGCCAGTCGAGCGAGTCAGGCTTCTTCGCCGTGCTGCCTGTGCTGCCTGTGCTGCCTGTGCTGACGGTGCTGCCGCCACCAGCTTTCATCGACAGCGCCGCGACGGCGGGAGCGGCGACGGCGGCGCCGAGGGTGGCGAGCAGAGCGCGCCGATTCGGTCGGTAGAGCATGTGGGAGTCCTCCAGAGGTGAGACGTGGGGTCGCGGACGGCGTCCGTTCCTGGCGCGATAGCGTCGATCCATGAATGCAAGCACGATCCCCGACATCGCCAGGCGCAACGCCAAGAAGCCCGGTCACGCCCTTCTGTCCACTGTACTGCTCTCGTTGGCTCTCGGATTCCTCACCCTCACCCTCGCCTCTCCGTCCCCCGCGCAGGAGGAGAGCGCGACGGCGTCGACGCCCCGCGTGGTGCGGGCGGTGACCCGCGAGGTGCCGCCTTTCGCCTTCCTCAACGAAGGCCAGAGGTGGGAAGGCATCAGCGTCGACCTGTGGAACCGCATCGCCGCAGACCTCGAGCTCGAGGTCGAGTGGAGCACCGCCACGGTCCCCGAGCAGATCGCGGGCCTCGAGGACGGCAGCTTCGACGTCGCGGTGGGGGCGCTGAGCATGACCGAGGAGCGCGAGCAGCGCATCGACTTCAGCCACGCGTTCTACTCCAGCGGCCTGGGCATCGCGGTGGGCTCGGCGTCGCGGCCGAGCCTGCTGCAGCAGGCCCGGGTGCTGATCTCGGGCACCTTCCTCAAGGCGCTGCTCGGGCTCACCGTGCTGCTGCTGATCGTCGGAGCGCTGATCTGGATCGCCGAGCGGCGCGGCAATCCGGATCAGTTCGGCGGCGGACCGCTGCGCGGGCTCGGCTCCGGCCTCTGGTGGGCGGCGGTGACCATGACCACCGTCGGTTACGGCGACAAGGCGCCCAGCTCACCTGCCGGTCGCGCCATCGGCCTGGTCTGGATGTTCGCCAGCCTGCTGCTGCTCGGCGGCTACGTCGCCGCCTTCGCCTCGGCGCTGACCGCCGGCCAGATGCAGGCCGGGATCGCCGGCGTCGCCGACCTCGCCGGGGTGCGCTCCGGCGTCGTCGAAGGTACCGTCAGCGAGCAGTGGGCGCGCCGTCGCGGCCTGCGCTGGCGGGGTTACCAGGACGTACAGGCGTCCCTCGACGGTTTGTCGCGCGGCGAGGTCAAGGCCGTCGTCTACGACCTGCCGCTGCTGCAGTACGCGGTGCGCCAGCACGACGACGAGGGGCTCGCGACGCTCGAGGTTCCGGTGACCCGCGAGCCCTACGGCTTCGGGCTGCCGGAGGGTAGCGCCCTACGCGACCCGGCGAACCGCGTGCTGCTCAGACTGCTGGTGACCGGCGAGGTCGACGCCATCGTCGAGAGTCACCTGGGTAACTGAACCTCGGCGTCGGTGCGGCTGCCACGCGGCGACGTGGCGGCTCAGCGCCCGGCCAGGACCTCGCGCGCGGCGCTGGCGTGCTCCCGCGGCACGCGCAGGTGGCCCGGCTGGCCGGCGGGGTCGACCGAGCCGGCGGAGAGGCCCGGCACCGACAGTCGATCGGGACTGATGACGGGGATCCCGGCCGCCTCGAGGGCCGATCGCGCGGCGAGGAACTCGCCCATGTCGTGGGTCTCGAAGACGGTGACGTACTCGGTCTTCTCGTGTCCGGCGGGATCGCGTGCGTCGCTCATCGGGTGGGTCGACTTCCCTCGGTCGGTTCTGACGGATCGCGGCGCTCGCGGCCGCGGGTTCATCTTGTCACGTCGCGTCCGATGGCCCGACTCGAGTCCCGGCGACCGCGGCGCTTTCGCTACAGTGCGGCCGCAGTGAGCGAGACCAGCCCAGAAGCAGCACGCCGGTCCAGCCCGACACGCGTCTACCTGCACCCGGCGAGTACGGGCCACCAGGTGCCGCGTGGGTTCCCGGAGTGTCCCGAGCGCATCGAGAGTGCCGAGGCGGGCCTGCGCCGCCTCGGATGGCAGCTGGTGGAGCGCCCCGACGACTCGCCGGATACGCAGCAACGGGCTCTCGTCGAAGCCGTGCACACGCCGGAGTACCTGGCGCGGTTCGAACACGCCGTGGCGCGGGGCGCCCGCTTCCTCGACGGATCCGACAACCCGATCTCGGCCGGTACGTCCGCGGCGGCCTGGGGCGCGGTGACCACCGCCCTGGAGGCGGCACGGGCGACGCTCGCCGGCGAGACCCGGCACGCCTTCTCGCTCACCCGTCCTCCGGGACACCACTGCGAGCGCGACCGCGCCATGGGATTCTGCTTCCTCAACCAGGTCGCCGTGGTCGCCGAGCACCTGCTGCGCACCACCGACGCCGAGCGGATCGCCATCGTCGATTTCGACGTGCACCACGGCAACGGCACCCAGCACCTGTTCGAGGAGCGCGCCGACGTCTTCTACCTCAGCCTGCACCAGTGGCCCTTCTATCCCGGCACCGGCGCCCGGGAGGAGCGGGGCGTCGGAGCGGGCGAGGGCTGCACCCTGAACCTGCCGCTGCCCGCCGGTACCGGCGACGAGGGGTTCCTCGAGGCCTTCGAGGACGCGGCCCTGCCGGCGCTGCGCGACTACGGTCCCGACCTGCTGCTGGTGTCGGCGGGATTCGACGCCTGGCGCGGCGACCCTCTCGGCGGCATGAACCTCAGTGCGCAGGCCTACTGTCGGCTGGGGACCCTCCTGGCGGAGCTCGCCGATGAGCGCTGCGGCGATCGTCTCGTCTCGGTGCTCGAGGGCGGCTACGATCTCGCGGCCCTCGCCGACCTCGTCGACGCCTACCTCGCCGGAGCCGCCGGCGTGAGATACTCCAGGGTCTCCCAGTAGCGAGGCGGTGCGGGCGCGGCCCCCTCTTCCGGCGGGTCGCGGTCGCCGTGACCTCGCCTCCCTCGAGCACCAACGGTGATCCACGCATGAGTCCGGCGAAGAAGAAGGCCAGCGCCAAGAAGAAGACGGCCAGTGCAAAGAAGGCCACCAGCGCCAAGAAGACGAGTACCAGGAAGAAGAAGACTCCCGCCAAGAAGAAGACGACCGCCAAGAAGGTGACGCCGCCGCGTCGCGGCAAGCCGACGATGGTGCTCTTCGGCGAAGGGGACCTGGCGACCGCCTGCCTCGAACACCTCAGTGAGACCGGCTCCTTCGAGCTGCCGCTGCTGGTCACCGTGCCCACCAGTGCCGACCGCTCCTACGCCGGCACCAAGGGACTGCATGCGATGGCGAAACGCTGCGGTGTCGACAAGGTGCTGTTCAAGCGCAGCGCCGCCGCCGAGGTGACCGAGCGCATCGAAGCGCTCGAACCGACGCTGATCGTCTTCACCGACTTCTACCGTTCACAGGCGAACGAGCTGTTCCCGGAGCGAGACAACTGCTTCCGGCTGCACTGTTCGTTGCTGCCGAAGCTGCGCGGCGCCGATCCGCTGCGCCGGGCGCTCGACAACGGCGACAAGGTGCTCGGCGCGACCCTGATCGAGTGTGTCGAAGAGCCCTACGAGGGCCCGATCCTGGGCCGTGCCGAGGTCGAGACCGACGGCGAGGAGAAGTACGGCTTCATCTGTGACGAAGTGCACCAGGCCGCCGCCGAGCTGCTCGAGGAGGTCGGCGCCAAGCTGGCGGCCGGCAAGCGGGTCAAGCGTTCGCCGCAGAGCGACAAGGGAGTCACCCTGGCCGGCCGGATGACCGAGCAGCATCGCAAGGTGCCCTGGGTGCGCGGCGCCGCCCAGGTCTACAACCGCCTGCGCGCCTTCGCTCCCCATCCGGGCCTGGTCACCCTGGTGCAGCGCCGCCAGGCGGTGATCGAAGGCGGCACTCCGATGACCTGGGAGACGGCGCCGTTCGGGCTGCCGGGCACCTTCCTCGGCGTGCGCCAGGGCCGCATCGCGGTGCTCTGCGGCGAGAACTCGGTGTTCGGCATCTCGCGCCTCGGATGGGAGGGCGAGGAGGCCATGGGCGCCGCCGAGTTCGTAAGCAAGGAGCGCCTCAGCATGGGAACGCGCTTCGTCTGAGCCGCTGAGGGTGAGGCGACCGAGACCGCGAGTGTCGACGAGATCCCCAGCACGCCCGCGCTCGAGGCCCGGGCGGGGCTCGTCAGGGGCCGGCGGCGCTGAAACATCCCTCCCGGCGGCAGCGTAGATCGAGCGCGAACCCCCCGCACGGCCGACCTGCGTCAGTTCTGGCGTCAGGGCCGCGATGGCACGAGAGGAGTTGCCGATGTCCGCAGCGCAGTCCGTCCGAGATCATTGCCGGGTCGTCCGCGTCCTCCCGCCAATGCTCCTGCTGACGCTCCTGATCCTCCTCGGCGGCGGGGCGGCGGTGGCCGGGGCAGCCATGGACGCCCCCACCTTCGTCGACCACGTGGCGCCGCTGCTGCACCAGAACTGCGCCGGCTGCCACCGGCCCGGCGACATCGCGCCGATGGCGCTGCGCAGCTACGACGAGGTGCGTCCGTGGGCGAAGTCGATCGCTCGCGTGGTCCAGGACCGCGAGATGCCGCCGTGGGACGCCGACCCGGGATACGGGCCGTGGTCCAACGACATCAGCCTGTCGCAGGAGGAGATCGATCTGCTGACCCGCTGGGTCGCCGCCGGGGCGCCGCGCGGCGAGGGGGCGGAGCCGGCGCTGCCGGAGGCCGCCGACCCGGACGCCTGGAGGCTCGGCGAGCCCGACTGGGTGTGGGAGTTCGATCCGGTCGAGGTCACGGCCGACGGCCCCGACTCCTTCGTCGTCGTGCCGATCCCCAACGACGCGGAGGAGGACCGCTGGATCACCGGCATCGAGGTCAAGCCCGGAGACCCCTCGGTGGTGCACCACTTCATCCTCTGGCGGGCCGACGAGGCGAACAGCAACCAGGAGTCGTGGATGGGTGGCTGGGCTGCGGGCGCGCCGCAGGCCATGCTGCCGCCGGGCACGGCCCGCTTCCTGCCCGCCGGGCGCTCGATGCTCGGGGACTTCCACTACCACCCGAGCGGTGAGGCGACCGTCGACCAGACCAAGATCGGTTTCCACTTCGCCTCGGAGGAGGAGATCGAGAAGGAGCTGGTCAACCTCTGGATCCTGAACGCCGAGTTCCGCATCCCGCCGGGGGCGCCGAACCACCGCGCCGAGGCGTCCCACACCTTCCGCGAGGACGTGCGCGTCCTCTCGCTGGCGCCGCACATGCACTACCGCGGCAAGGACATGACCTACACCGCGGTGCTGCCGGACGGCGAGAGCAGAGAGCTGCTCAAGGTCAGCGACTACGACTTCAACTGGCAGATGGGCTACGACTTCGCGCAGCCGCTCGACCTGCCGGCGGGCTCGCGCATCGACGTCGTCGCCCACTGGGACAACTCGCCGGACAATCCCGCCAACCCGGACCCGACCAAGGAGGTCACCTTCGGCACCGACTCCACCGACGAGATGATGATCGGCTTCGTCGACTACGTGGTGCAGGAGGGCCGTCGTCCGAAGCCGGCCAGCCCGGTGATCAGCAAGTTGGTGGAGCTCGCGGAACGC
This sequence comes from Acidobacteriota bacterium, assembly GCA_003388555.1. GTDB lineage: Bacteria > Acidobacteriota > Thermoanaerobaculia > Multivoradales > Multivoraceae > QQVD01. Next base: position 146,143 of record QQVD01000042.1, read on the forward strand.
TACCCGGGCCAGGCCTGGAGGCTCGATCTGGCGCGCTCTCCGGGCGCCGATCCCGAGCCGATGGCGATCCATCTGCCGAGGAACGGTGATTCCGGCGGCTGGTACGTGCAGTTCGGCAACCTGGCGCTGCCGGCCCCGATCCAGGAGATCGAGTGGAACGGCGACCGGGTGTCCGCCAAGGCGCTGCTGCCGGGACAGGAGCCGGTGCCCCTCACGGCCACGGTCGATCCGGCGAGCGGCGAGCTGACGCTCGAGATGTTCGGCGGCGAGATGATCGGCTCGCCGGCCGAGCGTGAGCGCTCGGCGCTGCCGGAAGGCCCCTGAGCGAGCTGGCCGATCTTCGGCTCGGAGTCACTGCCTGCGGCCGCAGGCGTCGTCGTCGGGCGATCCGCTCGGCCGCCGCTCAGCCGCTCTCGTCGAGGGCGGCGAGCACTGCTTCGCTCATCGCCGCGGTGCTGCCTGCGCCGCCCAGGTCGGGAGTGCGGACGCCGCGCTCGAGCGCTCGCGCCACGGCCTGCTCGACCCGCTGCGCCAGGTCGTCGCGGCCCAGCGAGTGGCGCAGCAGCATCGCCGCCGAGAGGATCGCGCCGATCGGGTTGGCCTTGCCGCTGCCGGCGATGTCCGGCGCCGAGCCGTGCACCGGCTCGTAGAGCCCCAGCGAGCCGGTGCCGAGTGACGCGGAGGGCAGCAGGCCGAGCGAGCCGGCGAGCACCGAGGCCTCGTCGCTGAGGATGTCGCCGAAGAGGTTGCCGGCGAGTATGACGTCGAAGGCGGCTGGGCGGGTTATCAGGTGCATGGCGCAGGCGTCGACCAGCACGTGCTCGAGCTCGACGTCGGGATACTGCTCGCCGATGCGGGTCACGGTGCGGCGCCACAGGCGCATCGAGGCGAGCACGTTGGCCTTGTCGACGCTCGAGACCTTGCCCCGGCGCTCGCGCGCGGCGCGGAAGGCGACGTGGGCGACCCGCTCGACCTCGGTGACGGAGTACTCCATGGTGTCGAAGGCACTGAGGCCGTCCTCCGACTCCTCCTGCTCGCGGCGGCGCCCGAAGTAGAGGCCGCCGGTCAGCTCGCGCACGATCAGCAGGTCGACGCCGCCGATCAGGTCGGAGCGCAGCGGCGTCAGGTCGCCGAGGGCCGAGAAGAGCGGCACCGGCCGCAGGTTGGCGAACAGCTCGAGCTCGCGCCGCAGCCGCAGCAGCCCCTGTTCGGGGCGCACCGGCGCCGAGGGATCGGACCACTTCGGCCCACCGACCGCTCCGAGCAGGATCGCGTCGGCGCGCCGGCAGAGCGACAGCGTCTCGTCCGGCAGGGCGGAGCCGGTCTCGTCGATCGCGCGGCCGCCCACCAGGGCGGTCTCGAAGCGCACCGGCTCGAGCACGGCGGCGAGGACCTCACGCGCCGCGCCGGTGACCTCCGGGCCGATGCCGTCGCCGGGCAGCAGGGCGACGGTCGGGTTCTTTCTGCTGCCGCCTAGGGCTGCGTCTCGCGGCGTCTCGCCGCCCGCTTGGCTGGACACGGCGGGCAACGTAGCACACCGCTCGATTGGCGCGGCGGTCAGCGACGGAGGAGCGCCAACGCTTCGATCTGGGAGGTCTGCGGCATCATGTCGATGGCCTGCGCCGAGACCAGCTTCCAGCCGCCGCCGCGCAGCACGGCGAGGTCGCGCACCAGGGTCGTGGGGTCGCAGGAGAGGTAGGCGAGGGAGCGCGCCTGCGAGCTCAGGATGAGGTCGAGGGTGGCGCGGTCGGCGCCGGCGGCGGAGGGGTTGAGCACCACGGCGTCGGCCTTCTCGCCGCTCAGTCGCCTGACGGCGCGGTGGATCGGGCTGGCGACTACTTCGACGTTGTCCACCGAGGCCCGGCGGATCGTCGCCCTGGCGTCGGCGACGGCGCTGCGCACGCCTTCGACGCAGAGCACCCGACGGAAGCGGTCGCGCAGCGCCAGGCCGTGGGTGCCGACACCGGCGTAGAGATCGAGCAGGACCCGGCCTTCGGTGAAGAAGTCGCGCATGCGCTGGTGGATCAGCGGCAGCATGTCGAGGTTGACCTGGAAGAACGAGCCGGGAGAGACGCGCAACTCGAGATCGCCGGACGTCACCCAGACCTCACGTTCGCCGGCGAGCGGCTCGATGGCGCCCTTGAGCACCTGCGGCCCGGGCGAGCGGTTGAGGTTGACCGCCAGTCCCGCCACCCGCGGGCAGGCGTCGAGGATGGCTTCGACCGGAAGTGCGGTCTCCGGCATCTCTTCGGCCTTGAGCACCAGTGTCAGGTGCTGGCGTCGGGGGTCGGTGCCGCAGCGCAGGTCGACGTGGCGCAGCGCGAAGGGGAAGCGCCGGCGCCCGTTGAGCAGGTCGCGCAGCTCGCGGGTGGTCTCGAGCAGCTCGGGCACCAGCACCCTGCACGAAGGCGCGTCGACGACCTCGCGGGTGCCGCGGCGGAAGTAGCCCAGCGACCAGTTGCGCTCGCGGTCCGAGGAGAGCGTCATCTTGGCCCGGTTGCGGTAGCCGACCGTGCGCGGCGACGGCACCGTCGGCAGCAGCTGTCGTGGGTCGAGGCGCCCTTCGGCGCTCAGCGTGCGGCGCAGCTCCTCACGCTTGCGCTCGAGCTGCGACGCGTATGTCTCGCGCAGCAGCGAACAGGCACCGCAGGGAACCCGGTGCGGGCAGTCGACGGCCTCGTGCAGGGGAGAGCTCACGCCGCGAAGGCTAGTCGATCAGGCCCCTCGGTTGTCAGGGCGGCGAGAGTCTCAGCGCCTGCGGGGCAGCAGGGCGAGCTGCCGCGACTGCGCCACCAGGCGGCCCTGCTCGTCCCACACCTCGCCGTCCTCCTCGAGCATGCCGCCGGTGATGAAGCGGGTGCTGAAGCGGCAGCGCAGCCAGCCCGGCGCCGGCTCGCAGCGGACATGGGCGGTGAGCTCGAGGGTGGGGGTCCAGGCGACCGGCAGGTTGGCGTTGAAGATGGTCGGGGGGAAGACGTCGACCGCCAGCAGCAGCGCGAAGGCGTCGATCGGCTCGTCGTCCACCAGCCGCAACCAGCCGCGGAACTCGGGCCTGCCGCTCGGTCGACCTGAGGTGAAGGCGAAGTCGTCGGGGTGCAGGCGCAGCTCGACGCGGCCCATGATCGCCGGCGGAAAACCTCCCGCGGTCGGTTCGATGCGTGGACACTCCTCGGGCGGAGGCAGCTCGGGCGGCCGGGCGTCGACCCGTACCGTCTCACCGAGGTCGGTGCGCTCGGTGAAGCTGCCGAGCAGCTCGACCAGTGGACTGCCGGCTCTGCTCAGGGTGGCGCGCACGGTCGTCAGGCGCCGTCCCTGCTTGACCACCGCCGGCTCGATGCGCACCGGCCCGACCTCGCCTGGCGCCAGGAAGTGGGCGGTGACCGACACCGGGTGCGGTCGGCTCGCAGCAGCCATTGCGCGGGCGCCGATCGCCATCAGGTAGCCGCCGTTGGCCTTGCCGACGACGTCCCAACCGTCGCGGATCGCGGACTCGTAGGCACCGTCGCCAGCGGCACGGACCTCGGTGTCGGCGCGGAAGCTCATCGGACGTCCTCTCGGAGGTGGTGGCGGTCGAACCGGCGGTAATCGTAGCGACAGCGTTGCTGTGGCGGCGACCGCTACGCCCGCACCGTCCGGCCGTCGTCGCGACGGTTCCCCGACCGCCGCGCTCTGCGTCGCTCGCGCAGCATGTCGAGGGTCAGGTGGTACCTGTCGACGACGGTGATCGCAACGCCCGCGAAGGTGATGACGGTCACCGCGAGACCGACCGCGAAGATCGCCAGATCGGAGTTCATCGGCGACCACCGTCGTTCAGGACGAGGCAGCCGAGCGACAGGATGGAAGGCACCCAGAGCCCGACGAACAGGCCCTGCTCCTTGGATCCGGTGAACCAAAGAGTGACCGAGAAGAGGAAGGAGACGAAGGCTGCGACGAGGAAGAGCAGACGGGCGCGGCTGATGGCGCGGCGGCTGGCATCCTCGTCGGTGACGAAGTCGGAGGGGGAGGTGGCCTGGCTGGTGGACATGCGGAGCTCCATCTCGGGAGAGGTGTCGGCGCCAGCAACGCGCTGGTACCTGGGATGCGGACTCGGGCCGCGCTGCCGAACGCTTCGGGCCGCCGATCGGCGTGGATGTGCGAGGGCTGTCGACCGCCGGAGCGTCTGTGGGAGACTGCGCCGCGATGGCCACGGCGAGCGCCCCACTACGCGAGACCTTCCGTTCCCTGCGGGTGCGCGACTTCCGGCTCTTCGCCGCCGGCATGATCGGCTCGCTGGTCGGTCTCTGGCTGCAGATCACCGCGTTGGCGTGGTGGATGTACGAGCTCACCGGGTCTGCGGCGTGGGTGGGATCGCTGTTCCTCGCCACCCAGGCGCCGACCCTCTTTCTCGGGCCCATCGCCGGCGCCTACGCCGACCGGCTGCCCAAACGCAGCCTGCTCGTCGCGGCCCAGTCCCTGTCGTTGGTGCCGGCGGTGCTGCTCGGCGCCCTGGCCATCACGGGTCGGGGCAACGCGCAATGGCTCTTCGGCGCGGCGCTGCTCGCGGGTCTGGCGCGCGCTTTCGAGGTCCCGACGCGGCAGTCGTTCGTGCCCCAGCTCGTCGCCCGCGACGAGCTCTCCAACGCCATCGCCCTCAACTCGATGGTGTTCAACGTCGCCCGCGTCGTCGGGCCGGCCCTCGCCGGGGTGCTGATCCAGACGGTGGGCCAGGCGTGGTGCTTCTTCGCCAATGCCGTCGCCTGCGCGTGGGTGGTGAGCACCCTGGCGAGGATCCGCGAGCGTGGCGATCCGAGCCCTGACCGTGAGCGCCGTACGCTCTTCGCCGACGTGCACGAGGGCGCCCTCTACGTGCGTCGCGCGCCGCTCTTCCTGGCCCTCTTCGGCTGCCTACTCAGCCTGTCGATCTTCGGCATGCCTTACGGCACCCTGCTGCCCTCGTTCGCCGAGCGGGTGCTCGAACGGGGCCCCGGCGCCTACTCGGCGATGCAGGTCGCGGTGGCGCTCGGCGCCCTCTGTGGCGCCTTCGTGTTGGCGCGCAGGACGGGAGTGGCCAGCGGCCTCGAGCGCTGGGTGCTGTGGGGCGGCAGCGGCTTCGGCGTCGGTCTGGCGCTGCTGTCGCGAGCGCCGGACCTGTGGACGACGCTGGCGCTGCTCGCCTTCCTCGGCTTCACCTTCATGATCCACCTGTCGAGCAGCAACGTGATCGCACAGACCGCGGCGCCGGACGGGCTGCGCGGTCGCGTGATGTCGCTGCACACGACGCTCTTCCTCGGGGTCTACCCGTTCGCCGGGCTGGTTGCCGGAGCCACCAGCGACCGCATCGGAGAGCGGCCGGTGATGCTCGCCTGCGGTGTCTCGGTGCTGGTCGGGCTGCAGCTGTTCGGCCGCCGCCTGGTGGCGGCGGCCTCGGACTCGCAGCCCGACGGATAGTCAGGCGGCCGTGGTCACTCGAAGGTGCGCGCCAGCTCGGCGAGCCTCTCCTCTTCCTGCTGGTTGACCCGGCCGATGCCGAGCATTCCGCCGGCAGCCTCGGCGACCTGGCGCGCCTTGCCCAGCACTTCGGCCCTGAGGGCCGCGGCGCCGTCGGCTCCGAGCTGGGAGGTGAGCTCCCTGACGTACTCCTTCCAGGCGTCGAGAAGCTCGTGACCCGGCCGGTGCTCGAGCCAGCCATCGAGCAGATCAGCGCTCGGTGAGCCCTGCTTGATACCGGCCTCCTGGGCGGCCTCGAGGATCGCCTGGCGCTCGCGACGCTCGATCGCCTGGTCGGCCCACGCCACCTCGATCAGCGGTACCAGGGTGAGAGCGGCCACGGTCTGGCCGTCGAGCCCGACCTCGATCAGGTGGGTCAGCACGGCGTCGTCCTGGATCCCCGACGCCTGGGCCAGCGCGTCCTTCTGGGCCGCGATCTCCTTGGCGGCCCGGTAGCGCTCCTTCAGCGCCTTGTCCTGGTTCTTGAAGAAGAGATCCTCGAGTGCCTGCTTTCGTTCGTCGAAGACACCTTCGCTCATCGTCCTGGACTCCTGTGCTCGGATCGTCGTACCGCCGCGGGCCGCCCTGGGCGGTCCGGCGGAACGCTCGGAAGTGGATTCTCGGGTGGCGCGCCGTTCCCTCGGATCGGCGGGCTCTGGGAGGCGCAGTCTACCAGCGGCTCACCGCTCCGAGCCGGCGGCCGAGCGGGCTTCGAGTCGCGGCACGCGCGCTCAACTGGTGATCTCCAGGAGACGGAAGATCGGACGGTCGAGGCCCAGCTCGTGTGCCGTCGCCGTGGTCGCGGCGGGATCGAGCCTCACCTCGCCGATCAGGCCCCAGACACCGTCCTCCTCGGGATCGAGCAGAGTCTGCTCGATGCGCCAGTGGCCTGGCTCCAGCCTCTCGATGCGGGTGAGGTCCTTGGCGCGCGAGGCCGGCGTGAACGGCAGGCTCCCGTACTCCTCGAAGTAGGGCGCCATCGCCGCCTCGATCGCTTCGGGCGTGTCGAGCGTCGGCTGCGGCGCCGGCTCGGCGCCGGGGTGCTCGCCGGGCTGCCAGACGCAGTCCGCGGCCTCCTCCCAGTCCTGCCGCGCCAGGGCGCGCACCAGCTGGTGCAGCTCGGCGCGCAGCCGGGCGTCGAAGGCGCGCGGCGAGGTGAGCAGCTCGAGCGACTCGAGACGGCGCTCGCCGCCTTCGGTGGTGGCGACGCGGGTGCTGCCGGCATGGGGATCGAGCAGCGCCTCCCACTCGGTGAGCAGGCTCGAGTCGACGCGCGACAGCAGGGTGCGGAAGAAGCCCACCATCTCCCAGAGCTGCTCGTCCTTCGCCTCGTCGGGAACCGTCTGCACCAGCACCCGGTAGAGCTGCGACAGGTAGCGCAGCAGCAGTCCCTCGGTGCGCTGGATGCCGTAGCGCTGCACGACGTCGCCGAAGGACAGGTAGTTCTCCCAGATCTCGCGGCCGATGCCCTTGGGACGGATGTTCTCGCCCTGCACCCACGGCTGACGGGCGCGGAAGGCGTCGAAGGTGGCGTAGATCAGCTCGGCGTTGGGCTTCGGCCAGGTGACTTTCTCGAGCTCCTCCATGCGTTCCTCGTACTCGACGCCCTCGGCCTTGAGGCGCGCGATCAGCTCGTCCTTGAGCTTGTCGACCTGGCGCCGCAGGATGAGGGTCGGATCCTCGAGGATCGCCTCGGCGAAGCTGAGCACGTCGAGGGCGTACTCCTCGCTCTCGGGGTCGAGGCGCCCGAGGGTCTCGACCAGGTAGAGCGACAGCGTCTGGTGCAGTGAGAACTTGAGCTGCAGCTCCTCGTCGATGCCGATGCGGTAGCCGGCCCGGGCCGGATCCCGTGAGAGGGCCACGATGTCGGCGCGGTACAGCGACAGCACCAGCTGGCCCGCTTCGCGCAGCAGCGCCGCGCGTCTCTCGGGCGGCTCGTGGCAGTGGGCGATCAGCTCGCGCAGCGCGGTGAAGTTCGGGTCGCCGCGCTGCAGATCGCGCTGGATCAGGTTGAGCACCGTGCCGTGGTCGATGCGGAAGCTGCTCTCGAGCGTCTCGGCGGGCCGTTCGATCAGCTGCTCGAAGGTGTTCCGGTCGTAGTGCACGTAGCCGAACTTCGGCGGGCTCTTGCGCGGCGGCTTCTTCTTGCGTCCCTGCGCCGCGGCCTTCTGGTCGGCGCGCAGATTCTCGATCTCGTGCTCCGGCGCCTGGCAGACGACGCTGCCGGCGACGTCGAACCCCTTGCGGCCGGCGCGGCCGGCGATCTGCTTGAAGTCGCGCACCGACAGGATGCCGACCTTGGTGCCGTCGTACTTGCACAGCTTGGTGAACAGGACCGTGCGGATCGGCACGTTGACGCCGACGCCGAGGGTGTCGGTGCCGCAGATGACCCGCAGCAGTCCCTGCTGCGACAGCCGCTCGACGAGCAGCCGGTACTTGGGCAGCAGCCCGGCGTGGTGCACGCCGATGCCGAAGCCGAGGAAGCGGCGCATGTCCTTGCCGTACGCGGTGTCGAAGCGGAAGCCGCCGATGGCGTCGCGGATCTCCGCCTTGTCGTCCTTCTCGGTGAGCTTCAGCGAGGTGAAACTCTGCGCCAGCTCGGCGCACTCGCGCTGGGTGAAGCTGACCACGTAGATCGGCGCCTTGCCCTGGTCGGCGAGCGACTGCACCGTCTCGTGCAGCGGCGTCTCGCGCCACTCGAAGTCGAGCGGCACCGGGCGCTCGGCGCTGGTCACCGTGGCCGCCTTCCGGCCGCTGCGCTTCTCCAGCCGCTCGACGATCGGCGCCGGGTTGCCGAGAGTGGCGGACATGAGCAGGAAGGTGGTCTGCGGGCAGGCGATCAGGGGGATCTGCCAAGCGACGCCGCGGTCGCGGTCGGAGTAGTAGTGGAACTCGTCCATCACCACCGCGTCGGCCTGCAGCTCGTCACCCTCGCGCAGGGCGAGGTTGGCGAGCACCTCGGCGGTGCAGCAGATCAGCGGCGCGTCGGAGTTGATGCTCGCGTCGCCGGTGAGCATGCCGACGTTGTCGGCGCCGAAGAGGTCGCAGAGCTCGAAGAACTTCTCGCTCGCCAGGGCCTTGATCGGCGCGGTGTAGAAGGTGACCCTGTTCTGGCACAGGGCCTTGAAGTGCATGCCGGCTGCGACCAGCGATTTGCCCGAGCCGGTCGGCGTGTTGAGCACCACGTGGCGGCCCGCCATGATCTCGAGCAGCGCCTCCTCCTGCGCCGGGAAGAGCTCGAAGCCGAGCTCGCCGACCCAGTCGAGGAAGCGATCGAGTATCTCCTCCGGATCGTCGATGCCGCCGGGCGGCCGACGCGCTATGAGGCTCGGTCGCGAGGCGGCGGACGTCTCCTCGGTGGGCTGCAGCGGCGCGCTCACCGGCTCAGCGCAGCTTGAGGTCGGCGACGACGGCCAGGTGGTCGGAGACCCGGTGGGGAAGCACCACGTGCTGGCAGGCGAAGTCGATCTCGTCGGAGACCAGGACCCAGTCGAGGCGGCGCAGCGGACGGATCGCCGGGTAGGTGGGGGTGCGCGAGACCGGACAGTGGCGAAGGCCGAGCTCCTGCTCGAGCATCGCCTGCGTGGCGCGCGCGTCGCTGTTGAGGTCGCCGAGCAGGATGGTGGGACGTGAGCGGGACCGGATCACCTCTGCCATGTGCCCGATCTGACGACGGCGCACGTTGGGCGCCAGGAAGTCGAGGTGCACCGAGACGACGTCGACGTCGAGGTCGCCCCACTGCGGCACCGCGACCCGGGCGACCACGAAGCCCTTGGTGTCGCGCCAGTTCTTGTCGAAGGCGTGCGACTCGGGGTCGCCGAGCTCCTGGCGTGAGAGCAGCGCGGTGCCGTACTGCAGCTCGAGATCGCCGAGCCGGAAGAGGCCGTGATCGCCGCGGAAGTGATGCTCGAGCCGCGCCATCTCGGCGATGGTGGCGACGTGGTCGAAGCGGCCGCTCCAGCTCGACGGGCCGTCCGCCTCCTGCAGCGCGACGACGTCGGGTGAGGCGTGCAGCAGGGCCGCCGCCACGTCGCGCAGGTTCTGCTCCAGCCGGGCCCGCGGCTGCAGGATCTGGTGCGGCCCGCGCTTGCGCCCGTGCGCCACGTTGAGGGTCACCAGTCGCAGGTGCTCGGGGTCGCGCTCCTCGAGCTCGTGCTCGTCGAGCGAGGGGATCCGCAGGTCGTCCCAGCGCCGGCGAACCCGCTGCAGGAGCTGGCGGGTTCCAGGCGGCGATCGGTCGGGGTCCAGCTCGTACGGATCGGTGGGCATGCGCCTCGGACAGGCTCAGGAGGTAGGCTGTGTGCGGGACGCCACGGCATCCAGGCAGCACGAAGGAGAAGCCTATCGCGGCTCGCGGCAGCGCCGTGGCATCGTCGTCACCGATCGGATGGGCGGCGGCGGATCGGCGTCCCGGACCGTGAATTCGTCGGAGGAGAGTGGAGGATGGAGCAGACGCCGAACCGAGCCGCCGCGTGGATCGCCCCGTCGGCCGAGCTCTACGGCGAGATCCACCTCGGCGAAGGTGTCAGCATCTGGCCGCGGGTGGTGATGCGCGCCGAGGCCCAGAGCATCCGGATCGGCCGCTTCACCAACGTGCAGGACTTCGTCATGGTGCACATCGGCTTCGATCAGCCAACCCGGATCGGTGACTACTGCTCGATCACCCACCACGCCACGGTGCACGGGGCGACGATCGAGGACGAATGCCTGATCGGCATCAACGCCACGCTGATGGACGGGGTGGTGATCGGCGCGGGGAGCATCGTGGCCGGCCACACGATCGTCACCGAGGGCACCGTGGTGCCGCCGGGCTCGGTCGTCGCGGGAGTGCCGGGCAAGGTCATCGCCAGTCGCGACAACCGGCTCGCCAACCGGCTCAACGCCGTCGCCTACCATCAGAACGCGATCGCCTACGCGGCGGGAAACCACCGGCGCTGGGCCGAGCCGGAGTTCCAGAGCCTGATGGCCAGGGCCCGGGCCGAAGGACTCGCGGAAGAGGCGATCAGCGGAGCAAAGAGCAGGTCCGGATCGGGAAGCGACTCGTGAAGTGGATCCTTCGACCTTCGGCGACGTCTGTCGCCGGATTCTTCTTGCAGGGGAGAGTGACGAGATGAGCTCGATGAGTGAGGGTTCCGGTTCGCGGTGCATCGATCGGCAGCGATCGTCGCGCCTGTCGTCGTTCGGTGGCCGGTTGGCGGTGTTGCTCTGCCTGGCGCTGCTGCCGGCGTGTGGGGAGCAGGACCTCGAGGGCGCCCGACAGGTCGGTGACGGATCGGCGGAGGCGGCGCCAGCCAGTCTCGCCGGAGCCGGCGCCGGTGGCGGCGAGCGGGTGGTCGAGGCGACGTCCCTGCTCGGCGAGCCGCTCTACCGTGTCGAGCTCCCGGGCGGTGGCCGCGAGGAGCTGACGGTGCAGCTCGCGGCCGCCGAGGCCGACCTCGCGGCCGCTCCGGAGAGTGCCGATGCGTTGATCTGGGTCGGCCGACGCACCGCCTACCTGGGGCGTTTCCGCGAGGCGATCCAGGTGTTCGGGCGCGGTGTCGAACGCTTCCCCGACGATCCCCGCTTCCTGCGCCACCGTGGACACCGCTACATCAGCACCCGGCAGCTGGAGGACGCGGTCACGGACCTGGAGGCGGCGGCGGCGATGATCGAGGGCCGTGAGGACGAGGTGGAGCCGGACGGCATCCCCAACGAGCGCGGCGTGCCGACCAGCTCGCTGCACTCGAACATCTGGTACCACCTCGGCCTAGCCCACTACCTGCGGGGCGAATTCGAGCAGGCTCTGCGCGCCTACCACGAGTGCCTGCAGGCGCTCGACAACGACGACCACCAGGTGGCGACCCGCTATTGGACCTACCTGACCCTGCGCCGGCTCGACCGCGACGAGGAGGCGGCCGGTGTGCTGTCGTGGCTCGACATGCCGCGCGACGTGCACGAGAACCACAGCTACCACCAGCTGCTGCGCTTCTACCGGGGCGATCTGACCCGAGAGGAGCTGCTCTCCGACGACTCCGCGGCGCTCGACCGCGCCACCCTCGGCTACGGCATCGGCGCCTGGCTGCTCGCCGAGGGAGACCCGGAGGCGGCGCGGGCACAGTTCGAGCAGGTGCTCGAGTCGCCGGTGTGGGCGGCGTTCGGCTACATCGCCTCGGAGGCGGAGCTGGCGCGGATGGATCGGGCCGCGCCGGACGATGGCGCTGACGGCGAATGAGTCTCAGTCGATGTAGCCGAGAGTCCTCAGGTTGCGCCGTGTCTCCTCGCTGACCGACTGGGAGTCGTCGAGGGTCGGCTCGGTGGGCGGCCGCCGCTCGAACAGCTCGCGCACCGCGAAGACGAGTCTGCGCACGTCTTCCGGGCGGCTGGGCGCCAGGTCGTGGAGCTCGTCGGGATCCCTCGACAGGTCGTACAGCTCGACGTGCCTTCCGCCCCGGAGCCTCCTGGCCCAGCCGTTGCGGGCATGCACCAGCTTCGTCGACCGGTCGCGCACCGCCACGGTGTAGCTCGCGTTCCTGAGGGTCTCGGGACCTCCGGCCTGCGAGAAGACCAGTACCGGCTCCTGGCTCTGCTCGAGGGAGGACGACAGGAGGTCCTCCCCTGGGAAAGGGTTGTCGACCTGCGGGAGGAGAGCGGAGACGACGGTTCGAGCCAACGACCTCAGCTCGACGGGTCGGGTGACGCGCTCTCCGGCGCGATCTTCTACCGGGCGCCGAAAGACCAGCGGGACGTGCACGTCGGCCTGGTAGGCGTACTGGCCGTGGGCGAAGTAGTACTCGTGGTCGCCGAGGCTCTCGCCGTGGTCCGCGGTCAGCACGACCAGGGCACGCTCGTCGATCGCGTCGGCAGCGAGCCGGTCGAGGAAGCGCTGGATCTGAGCGTCCGTGTAGCGGATCTCGCCGTCGTAGCGCGCGACGTACCAGCCGACGTCGTCGATGCCTTCGACCGACTGCCAGCGCTTGGAGGAGATGCCGTCGTTGTAGTGGTCTTCTTCGTGCAGGGGAACGCGGCGTACCTCGTGGTGCTCGTCGCCGACGAACCGGTCCTGCTCCTGCGGTGGAGCGCTGTAGGGCCAGTGGGGATCGACGTAGTGCACCCACAGGAAGAAGCGGTTACCGGTCTCGAGGGCGCGATCCAGCTCCTCGAATGCCACCGCAGTCACCCTCTCGGCCCTGCTGCCACCCGTCTCCTTCCAGAGCTCGCGCACGCTGAGGAAGCCCTGGGGGAAGTTCGACTCGAGGCCGAGCACCGAGTTGGAGACCACCGCGGCGGTGTGGAAGCCGGCGTCTCGGAGCACTTCCGGTAGCAGCAGGAGATCGTCGGGCACCTTCTGGCCGTGCGCCTGCACGACCACGCCGTTGGCGTGCGGGTAGGTGCCGCTGAACATGCTGGTCATGCTCGGCGTCGTCGCCGGCCACTGCACCCACGCCTGGTCGAAGACGAGGCCGGCAGCGGCGAACCGATCGAGGTTCGGTGATGTCGGCCTCACGTAGCCGTGGAAGCCGAGATGATCGGCGCGCAGGGTGTCGACGGTGATCAGGATCAGGTGCTCGGCGACCGGTTCGGTCGGCGGCGCCTCCGGCGCCGGGCAGGCTGACACCAGCGTCAGGAGAGATGCTGCGGCACCGCCGAGGAGGGCTCCGCGCCAGGACTCGCAGCAGCGAGACGCAGGTGCACGTGGTGGGCTCATCGGGACCGGAGATACGGCGGCGGCTAAGGTCGTCGGCATCGCGTCTGCAGCTCACCAGGCGACCGCGGCGCTGTTGTTGCGGTTGTGCGAGGCCGCCTCGAGCTCGCCTGTCGCTGGATCGCGGGAGATCGCCACCCAGATCCCCTCGCCTGCGAACCGCGCTTGTGCCGGATCGTGCTCGCGCCATGCGTAGCCGCTCTGCTCGAGCACCTGTCGCGGGAAGCGACCGGTCGGCACGGTCATGCGCAGACGGAAGCTGCGCGGGTCCGTCTCCGGCATGAAGAAGTCGGCCGTGTCGATCGCCTGGCGCACGCTCATGCCGTAGTGCAGGACGTTCAGGAGCCCCTGGAAGGTGCGCTGGTGCAGGCCCGATCCCATCGAGGCGAAGGCGAGGACGGGCTGTCCGTCGCGCAGCACGATGCCCTCTTCGGTGGGACCGGGCAGACGCTCGCCCGGCTCGATGAGGGCGAGCTGCCGCTGCTGGAACGAGGCCGGATCGCCGATCGTGATCCCGTCGACGACGATCGCCGTCCTGCCCCACAGGACGCAGTTGATGGTGTGGGTCAGCGCGACCATGTTGCCTTGGCGGTCGACGGCGACGACGTCGTCGGAGTGGCGGGGCTCGGAGAGCGCCTCGTCGAGCGCCTCGGGCACGGCGAAGCGGAAGGGACTCCGGCCGGCTTCCAGCGCCTTCCACAGCCGCTCCGCGTTGGCGGGTCGCAACCGACCGGTGGGGGAGAAGTCGACGCCGGGGAACAGGTTGGCGCGGGTGGCCTCCGGCAGGAAGCCGAGGAACGCCGCCTGGGTGACGTCGTGCGCCTTGCGCAGGGCGACGCCGGAACGGGTCCAGTGACCGTCGTCGAGCATGCCCGAGGCGCGCGCCAGCAGCTGCGCCTCGATCAGGTTGACGCCGCCATCGCCCGCCGCGGGCACGGCGATCTCGAACGGCCCGATCGTGGCCCGCAGCGGCTCGCCCCAGACCGCCGTGTAGCGACGCAGGTCCTCCAGCGTCATCTTGCCGCCGTCGCGCTGGATGGCGGCGACGGCGCGCTCGGACCACGGACCGTCGTAGAGGTGGTCGGCGCCTCCTCGGGCGACGGCGCGCAGGGTCTCGGCCAGGGCCGGCTGGCGGAAGGTGTCGCCGGCCCGCAGCAGGTCGCCGCTGCCGTCGGGACGGGCGAACACCCGGCGGGTCTCGTCGAGTCGTTTCAGATCTTCAGCGCGGAAGTCGAGGTAGCCGGCGAACTTCTCGCTCACCGGGATGCCCTCTTCGGCGACGTGGATCGCCGGCGCGAAGAGCTCGGCGAAGGGCACGCTGCCGAAGCGCTGGTGGGCCGCCTCGACGGCACGCAGGAAGCCTCCGACCAGGGCGGTGCGACCGCTCGGCTCGCCGATGCCGCGCAGGGCGTCGTCGCTGCCGAAACCGACACCGCCCGGGATCGACAGCGGATCGTCCTCGCCGAGCACGCTGTTCCAGCCTCCGTCGAGGGTGTGGATCGTGCCGGTCGCCGCGTCGTAGTAGATCAGGGAGACGATGCCGAAGTAGCTGACCGGGGCGCCGCCGGTCAGCGCCACCTGGGTCAGCGCCGCGACCAGCGCCGCATCCATGGCGTTGCCACCCCGGTGCAGGGCCTCGAGGCCGGCCCGCCCCGCCAGGGCGTTGTACGCCACCGTCACCGCGCCATGGCTGCCACGCGCGCTGCCGGCGTGGTCGCGGTCGAACTGCTGACGCGCCAGATACTCATCGTAGGCGCTGCGCCAGGTGGTGGGCGACAGGTCGACCTGCGCTGCCTCGTCGGAGGCGAGCGAGACGGGCGGTCGCGGTTGCGCGATCGACGTGCCGATCAGCGCCAGACCGAGCGCGGCGACGGCGAGTCGCCTGGCCACGGGCGGGGTCGCCGAACCGGATCGAATCGAGCTCGCAGGGGGCGGGTTCACCCGTCGGACTCTACTCTCCCGCTCGTGGGGTGGCTGCCCTTCTCGAGGCGGGCGCGTAGACTTCAGGTCGGAAGACGATGCCGAAGGCGCGCGCCGGCAAGAAGGGCGATTGATGATTCGGATCCCGGGAGGGCGACCAGATGCGGACGAGGGAGCGGGTGGCTGGAGCCAGGGCGGTGGCGGGAAGGACCCGACGCGGCGGGCGGACCTGCCTGCTCGCTGCGCTGCTCGTCGTCTGGGCGTCCGGCTGCAACCCGCCGGGTGAGGCGGGCACCGATGCGGCTTCCGATCCAGCGGCTGCCGCAGCCGAGGCCGCTGAGCGGCCGACCCCGGCGGTGTTCACCTCGGCAGCACCGGTCGGCTTCGACGTCTCCCACCATCAGGACGAGATCGACTGGCCGAGCGTCGCCAGCGATCAGTTCGTCTACATCAAGC
This sequence comes from Acidobacteriota bacterium, assembly GCA_003388555.1. Classification (GTDB taxonomy): domain Bacteria; phylum Acidobacteriota; class Thermoanaerobaculia; order Multivoradales; family Multivoraceae; genus QQVD01. Next base: position 161,666 of record QQVD01000042.1, read on the forward strand.
TCAGCGAGGGGGTCGACTACGTCGATCCGCTGTTCGCCGCCAACTGGGGTGCCGCCGCCGAGCACGGCGTGCTGCGTGGCGCCTACCACATGTTTCGCCCCGAGGACGAGGTGCCGCCGCAGGTCGAGTGGTTCGTCTCGCTGCTCCAGCGGCACGGCTTCGATCCGACCGCCGACCTGCCGCCCGCTCTCGATCTCGAGAGCAACAGTGGCGTGGCCAAGGTCACCCCCGAGCTGCTGCGGGCGCGCGCCGAGGAGTGGCTGCGTGAGGTGCAGGCGCGTCTGCGGGTGCGCCCGGTGGTGTACACCAACCCGTCGTTCTGGCGCGACGAGCTCGAGCCCGAGCACGAGCTGGTCGACTACCCGCTCTGGGTCGCGGCCTACAGCGACGAGCCGTCGCCGCCGCCGATGGAGAACGGCTGGACGGGCTGGACCTTCTGGCAGCACAGCGAGAACGGCGCCGTGGCGGGCGTGGCGAAACCAGTCGACCTGAACCGCTTCCACGCCGACGGGGCGACCCTGCGTCGCTTCGTCGAGGAGAGCGTCGCGGACACGGCCCCCGCCGCGGCGGTCACCGACGATTCGGCCGGCCCCGGAGAGTGAGCCGGACGGCTGCGGCCCGGCGCCGGGAACAGAAGCACCGTCGGCGTTGTTGACCGGAGCGAGGCGAGCCCTCGAACCGCCGGGACCGTGACATCACGGATCCCCCGCCCGGCGGGGAGGGGTCTCGCCTTGTTTTGTTCCGGCCTCGATTCCGGCCTCGACGAGGATCTGGCCGGGGAGGCGGGTCACTCGAGCAGGAAGGTGACCTGCACGTCCGAGCGCACCTCGATCTGGCCGGGAGCGGTGATCGGCTGATCACCCTGCGCCGCTTCGGCGCTCATCATCCGGGCCTGCATCATCATCGGCGGCTGCGGCGGGTTTCTCGAGTCGACGATCGAGATCGCCCTGCCGATCGACTGCCCGAGCTGCTCCGCCATCGCGGCCGCCTTGCGCCTCGCGTCCTCGACCGCCTTCTGGCGGATGTCGAGGTCGTGGTCGCGCAGCTTGCTGTTGCGGAACTCGGTGCCGTGCAGATCGACCTCGGTGGTCTCGAGGATGGCGCCGAGCACCGTCTCGAAGCGCTCGAGGTCGCGCAGCTTCACGGTGACGTTGCGGGACACCTGGAAGCCCTTGAAGATGCGCTGACGGTTGTTCCACTCGTAGTCGCGATGGGCCATCAGGTTCTGGGTGCGGATGTCGTCGTCCTGGATCCCCGCCTCGTCGAGCGCCGTCACCAGGCTCTTCAGCCGGCTGGCGTTCTCTCGCCGCGCCTGGTCGAGCTCGGGCGAGGTGGTGCTGACGCCGATGGTGAAGACAGCCTCGTCGGGCTCGATCTGGGAGCTCGCCGTGCCGTCGACGGTGACGGACGGCTGCTGCACGTGGGTGGCAGTCTGCGACGAGACGGAGGTGGGAACGGCCATCAGGAGAGCTCCGAGGGCCAGTGCGCTGAGCCGGCCGGGGTTGGGACGGAGGGATAGGGGGCGCATGGAGAAGGCTCCTTCGACGCAAGTCGTCGAGGTGGATCGGTTGAGTGAGTGGGGTCCGGCGGGACGGGTGCAGAGGGGACGGCGAGGCGAGGTCGGTGTCGTCGATCGGGCGCCCTCCGTCCGCGTGTGGGAGAACGAGGCCCGGCCGTCGGGCCATTCCTGGCTCGCCGAGCCCTACGGGCAAAGCAGCGCTCAAGGCGCTGCGGCGTCGGTCCTGGCAGATCCGGGGTGCGCCGCAGCGCCCGACAACTGTCGGCGTGGCGCCTCGATCGGTCCGGCGAGGACCAGGGCCAGGGCGCCGAGCAGGGAGAAGCCGAGCATGGCGAGGAAGGCCGAGTCGTAGCCTCCGGTGAGATCGTAGAGCAGCCCGAGCAGGGTCGGTCCGAGGGTGACGCCGAGGGCCGCTACCAGAGAGGTGATCGAGTAGAGACGCGCATAGGCGGTGATGCCGAAGGCTTCGGCGACCAGCAGCGGCTGCATCAGCAGGGCGCTGCCGACGGTGAGCCCGAAAGCGGCGGAGGCGACCAGCGCTTCGCCGGCGTCGTCGATCCGGCCGAGGTTGACCAGCATGAGTCCCTGCGCCAGCAGGAGCCCGACGGTGAACCTCTGGATCGGCAGGTGGCGGACCAGGAAGCTGGCCATGAACCGCCCGACGATCGAGCCGGTGGCGAGCAGGCTCACCGCCAGGCGGGCGGTCTCCTGCCCGGCCACCGAGGTCACCAGGCTGAAGTGGTGTGCCAGTCCGCCGACCTGTGCCGCCAGCGCGAACAGGAAGGCGACCGAGAGCCCGATGAAGAAGCGGGTGCGCACCGCGTCGCTGAATGCGATGCTCGGCGGCGGGGGCAGTGCGGTCGCCGGTCCAGGAGTGGCTGTCGAGGCGCCGTCCGGGTCGAGCCCGAGGGCGGCCGGCGAGCGGCGCACCAGGGCCAAGGTCAGCGGCACGACGCACAGCAGCAGCAGTGCCGCCAGCAGAGGCGTGCCGTCGCGAAGCCCCCGTGCCTGGAGGACGCGCGACGCGATCGGGGTCAGCACGATGCCGCCGACCGAGAGACCCGTGGTCATCAGCGCCAGGGCGAAAGAGCGTCTGGCGACGAACCAGCGGGTGACCAGGGTGGTGCCGGGCACCAGGCTGGCGGCGCTGAAGCCGCAACCGAAGATCGCGAACGCGAAGTAGAGCTGGGCGAGCGAATCGATGCGGCCGATCAGCACCAGAGCGGTGGCCGACAGCACCGCGCCGCCGCAGATCGTCCAGCGAGGGTCGTGGCGGTCGATCAGCCAGGCGACGAGCAGGCCGAAGAGCCCGCTGGCGCCGAAGAAGAAGGTCGGCGCGAGCGAGGCGCGCGCCACCGAGAACCCGTGCTCGCGGGTCAGCGCCTCGAGCAGCACCGACTGGTTGTAGAAGCCGAGGCCCGACGAGGTGCCGAGCATCACGAAGAGCGCCAGCACGACCCACCAGCCGTAGAACACGGGCGCGCTGCCGCCCGAGCGGCTGGAGGATGGGATCGTCACCATGACGTCTGCCGCCGTTCGCCGCAGCCGCATCGCCGCGTTCGAAGCAGGGGCTCGGAGCCGTCGCGGCGCCCTTGGCCGAGCGAGAGCTGAGGGCGGCGTGGAGGACGACGCAGCGTAGCAGGACGGTGGGTCCCGCGCGCTCGAGATCGAGGCGGCAGAGGCGCTGGGCGCGGCCGCGCCGAGGCCGCTCTGCTCAGTCGCCGCCGAGCACCCGCAGGGGGTCGATCGTCGTCGCCCTGCGGGCCGGCCACCAGGCAGCGAGCAGGCCGGTGACCAGCAGCACCAGGAGCGCGGCCAGGAACACGACCGGCTCGGTCTGCAACCCGGCGACCCGCCCGGCGAGCAGCCGGCTCGCCGCCCAGGCGAGAGCGCCGCCGACGGCGCCGCCGACCAGGAGCAGTCGCAGGACGTCGCGACCGACCAGCCGCATCACGCCGCCCGGCTCGAGGCCGAGGGCGATGCGGACGCCGAACTCGTGGTGACGCTGGGCGACACGGTAGCTGGTGATCGCCCAGACACCGGTCAGCGCGAGTCCGAGCGCGAGCGTCGCCATGCCGCCGAGCACCAGCAGGGAGAAGCGCCGGTCGCGCACCGATTCCAGGCGCACTTCGCGCAGGCTGACGATCTCCGGCGGCAGCTCGGGGTAGGCGCTGCGCAGCCATCCCTCGAGCTCCGTGCGTAGTGCATCCGGCGCGATCGCCGAGCGCACCACGTGGGTGGTGGTGCGAGTGCGCAGCGGGCGCTGACGGGCCGGGTAGAAGACCTCCGGCCGCACCTGCTGGTCGAGCCCGTAGTGCAGCACGTTGCCGACCACGCCGACGATCTCGGTCGGCTGCTCGCCGTGCAGGTCCATGCCGCCGGAGAGCAGCGTCTGACCGACCGCCTCACGCCTGCCGAGGTAGCGCTCGGCGAAAGCCCGGTTGACCACCGCGACGAAGGGCGCTTCGGCGTCGTCGCTGGGAGCGAAGGCCCTGCCCTGCAGCACCGGGATGCCTAGGGCCTCGAAGTAGCCGTCGCTGGCGAGCCGGTAGCCGGCATAGGCCTGACGGCTCTCGTCGTCATCGCACGGCTGACCGCCGATACAGAGGCGGCCGTTGGCGTCGCGGCCCGAGAGCGGCAGGTGGGAGATGATGCCGGTGGTCCCGACCCCCGGCCGCGAGCGCAGCTGCTGCTGGAAGCGGGCCTGGAAGGCGGCGATCTCGGGCTCGACGGCCAGGTAGGAGTCGATGTCGGCGTCGTCGGGCGTCGACAGATCCTGCGCCTCGACGGTCAGCGCCAGCACCTGGCTGGTCTCGAAGCCAGGTGAGCGCTGCAGCAGGCTGGCCAGCTCGTAGACCATCAGCAGCGCTCCGACGACGAGGATCAGGGCCAGCGCCACCTCGCCGCCGACCAGCAGGTTCCAGATCCTGCCGTGGCCGCGGTTGCCGGCGCGGGCGTCGGTGAGCACCGAGCGGATGTCGACGCGGGCCGCGTAGGCGGCCGGCACCAGGCCGAAGAGTGCACCGGTGACCAGGGCGACGCCGAGGGTGATCAGCAGCACCCGCAGGTCGACGGCGGTCTCTTCGAGGCGCGGTATGCGTTCGCCGGCAAGCGACTTGAGCAGCCGTAGGCTGCCGAAGGCGAAGGCGGCGCCGAGCAGCCCCCCGACCACCGTCAGCAGGGTGCTCTCGGTGATCAGTTGACGCACCAGGCGCGCGCCGCCGGCGCCGAGGGCGCCGCGTACCGACATCTCGGCGCGGCGCTCCATGGCGCGGGCCAGCAGGCCGCTCGACAGGTTGGTGGCGGCGAGCAGCAGCACCAGCGTTGCGGCGCCGAAGAGGAACCAGAGGGCGCGGCCGGTGCCACCGACCATCTGGTCGTGGATCGGCACCAGCACCGCGCCGAACGCGTCGATCTCGTCGGTCGGCACCTCGCTGCGCAGCTGCGCGAACACCGCGTCGGCCTCTTCGCGCGCCCGCTCGAGCGAGACGTCGGCGCGCAGGCGGGCGATCGCGGCCCAGTTGTGGCTGGTGCGGGTCGAGGTGTCCTCGTAGACCTCGGCCGGATACCAGAGGTCGGTGCCGGGTGGGAAGTCGAACACCTCCGGCATCACCCCGACCACAGGCCAGGTGTCGCCGAAGAAACGGAGCGAAAGACCCTCGAGGGCGTCGCGAGAGCCGAGCTGTCGGCGCCAGAAGCGCTCCGAGACCACCACCGCGCGACGCCCGCCGATCCGCGCCTCGTCGCCGTCGAAGGTGCGGCCGCGCAGCGGCGCGGTCGCCAGCACGTCGAAGAAGCCAGACGAGACTCCGACGCTCTGCGCCTGCGCCGGGCGGGCGCCGCCGACCACGGCTGTGGAACCGACCCAACCGTCGTAGAGGGCGATCTGCTCGTGGCCGCGCCAGCGCTCGCGCAGGTCCTCGTAGTTGGGCCGCGCGAGGCGCATCGCGTGTCCCTCCTCGGCCCGCTCCCAGACTTGCATGACGCGGTGCGCCTCGGGGTAGGGAAGCGGTCGCAGCAGGATGTTGTCGACCAGGGTGACCATGGCGCTGAGCGCGCCGATCCCGAGGGTCAGGGTGAGCAGCGCCGAGGCGGTGAAGCCGGGGTTGCGGACCATCTGCCTCATGGCGTAGCGCAGGTCGATGCGCAGGGCGTCGAACACGTCGGATCTCCTCTCTGCGGTGCGTCGTCGTTGCTCGAGGGCGCGGCAGCGGGCGGCGGTGGCCTTCACGTCGCCGAACTGGCGCCGCGCCTCGCTCTCGGCCTCCCGCGGTCTCCAGCCCGAGGCGACGAGCTCCCGGGTGCGCATCTCGAGGTGGAAGGCGATCTCGCGGTCGACGTCCTGCGCCACGCTGCGGGGCACGACGTCGCGGATCCTGGATGGCCTGGAAGGGATGGGTGTCGGCATCGGAGGGCCCCGCGCCGCGGCCTCAGGACTCCTCCGCCAGTCGCGGACCGTCGGCGCCGAGCACCCTGGCCATCGCCGCGACGTAGCGGTTCCACTCCGTCACCTCGAGATCGAGCTGGCGCCTTCCTTCGGGGGTCAGCTCGTAGAAGCGAGCCTCGCGCTGCTGATCGGTGAGCGCCCAGTAGGAGGCGAGGTAGCCCTTGCCCTCGAGCCGTCGCAGGGCGGGGTAGAGCGCGCCTTCGTCGACCTTGAGGTCGTCGCCGGAGGTCAGGCGGATGGAGCGCGACACGGCGTAGCCGTGCAGCGGACCCCAGCTGAGGGTCTTGAGCAGCAGCACGTCGAGGGTGCCCCGCAGCAGGCGGTTCGGGGAGCTGGCGGACATGTCGGTGCCTTCCTTGGGAGCGCTGGGTGCGAACGGACTCTCGGACGCATCGACTTTCTATACATAGAAACCTTATGTGTCAACGGCGACTTGCGGGCGTCGCGCCTCTCCTCGGCCGCTCGGCCTCAGCTCCGCTCGGCCTGCTGGATCTGCAGCTCGATACGCCGTCCCGGCGCCGCCCGGGGATCGACCACGATCTCGACCCAGCGCCCCTCGAACCAGGGGCCGGGGTTGACCAGGCGGGTGGTGCCCAGCCGGCCCTCGCCGACCGACTCGTGGATGTGGCCCGAGAAGACGAGGTCGGGACGGTGCGTCTCGATGCTGGCGCGGATGCTCTTCGAACCGACGTGGTTGCCGCGCGCCAGATCGCACTCGGTGCCGTGCGCCGGCTGGTGGGAGACCAGGAGCACGGGCCTCTCGCCTGCCGGGTCGGCTGCCGAGACAGCCTCCCAGACTTCACGGCATGCGACCTCGTACTCCTCCTCGGTGCGCTCGTAGGGCAGGTCGCCGAAGGGCAGACCGCCCGACAGGCCGGCGAGGCAGAGCTCCCGGTGCACGATCGCACGGCGATCGAGGGCGATGCCCTCGTCCTCGAGGTACTGCTCGATCTCGGGCAGGTCGCAGTTGCCGCAGACCGCGTAGACGGGCGCGCCGCCGGTGCGCAGCCCGTCGATCAGAGTGCGCGCGTGGCTCACGCCGAGGAAGTTGGTCAGATCTCCCGCCACCAAGACTAGGTCGTAGCCCTTTGTGTCGGGGAGGCGAGGCTCCCGCTTTCCGTTCCAGTGCAGGTCGACTATTCCCAGGATGCGCAGCGCGCCGCCCTCGGCTGGGTCAGGTCGATCCATCTCCTCTCCTCCTCCTCCGGGTGAAGCCTGGTGCGTGCAACGAAGGTCGATCGCTCGTCCCTCTGCACGCCAGTGTAGCTCGCGTCTTGGGCTCGCTGGCGCCATCCACCGCGATACACTGCGCCCGTTTCCGACACGCACCAACGACTCTCCCCGGAGGCCGATATCGGCTCCCGAGCCGATACAGCGCCGCGCTGGTCAGCCGACGCCGACGCCACGGGGAGCTGCTTCGCAGAGCCCGTCACGTTGCCGACCCTCTCGCGCTCCGCACAGCCAAAGCCGCGCCCCCCGCGCCTGCCCGAGCCGCTCGCCGCACTCGTCCTGTCCTGCGCCGTCGGCGCCGCCTGCGCCTCCGTCGCCTGTCGCCCGGCGGTGGCGGTGGTCGAGCAGCCGATCGGCTTCGACCACGCCGTACACGAGGCCGAGGGCGTGCGCTGCGTACGCTGCCACCTCGGCGCCGAGACCCAGGATTCGGCCGGGCTGATGCGCGTCGAGCGCTGCGCCGCGTGCCATCGGCGCGTCATCCCCGACCATCCCGATGTCGCCAAGGTGCTGCAGCACTGGCAGGACGAGGAACCGATCCTGTGGCGGCGGGTGGCCTGGATCGACGAGGGCTCGGGGGTGCAGTTCTCGCATCAGGCCCACCATCTGGCGGGCGTCGAGTGCACCACCTGTCACGGCGACGTCGCCTCGATGGCCACGGCGCAACCGCCGGCCACCCACCGTCTCGACGACATGGACTGGTGCGTCGACTGCCACCGCGACAACGAAGCCTCGATCGACTGCCTCACCTGCCACTTCTGAGCGCTGTCCGACCGCGTCCATGTCTTCCGATCCACGAGAGCCCGGGCAGAGCGGCAAGGCGAGCCCATCGCGTCCGACCGCTGACACCGGCGACCTGGTGCGGCTGGAGCGGCGCCAGCTGCTCAAGGCGGGCGCGGCGGCCTCGCTGGCCGGCAGTGCGGGGAGCCTGCTGTCGGGCTGCGCGTCGGAGCGCGAGCAGCGTGTGCTCGAGCAGGTGGTCGGCAGCGCCAACGACAACTCGGGCGTCACCCGCTGGGTGGTCACCAGCTGCGGCCAGTGTCCGGCGGGGTGCGGCATCGAGGTGAGGGTGGTCGATCGCGACGCCAAGAAGATCGAGGGCCTCCCCGGCCACCCGGTGTCGGGCGGCGGCGTCTGCGCGCTCGGCCAGTCGGCGCCGCAGCAGACCTACGATCCGGACCGGCTGCTGGCACCGCTGCTGCGCGGCGGGCGGGGGGCGCCGCAGGGCCCCGCTTCCTGGCAGGAGGCGCTGTCACGGGTGGCCGAGGCGCTGCGACGGTCGAAGGCGGACGGTGGTCTGGCGATCCTCACCGACTTCCGCGACTCGCTGGAGAATCGGCTCTTCTCGGCTCTGGCGCGCGAAGCCGGCGGGCGCCACTTCTTCTACGAGCCGGTGTGGAGGGCAGCGGAGCGCGCCGCGGCGGAGACCGTCTTCGGCGATGCGCAGCTGCCCGCGTACGATCTCGAGGCGGCCGACCTGGTGGTCTCTTTCGGCGCGCCGCTGCTAGACGGCTGGCGAAACCCGGTGTGGGCCGCGGCGGCATTGAAGACGCGGGGGCAGCGGCGACGGCGGCCGACCCTGGTGCAGATCGAGCCGCGGATGAGCCTCACCGGTGCCAACGCCGATCTCTGGATCGCGCCGCGCGTCGGCAGCGAGGCAGCGCTGGCCCGGGCCCTGTCGCGGGTGCTCGCGCCGACCGCGGACGGCGAAGGAGCCGCCGCGAACGCCGAGCCCGAGGATCCGCGCGCGGCGCTCGCCGCCGCGGCGGCGCGCTGCGACGTCCCGCTCGAGCGTCTCGAACGCCTGGTGGGCTGGGTGCGGGCCGCCGAGAGGCCGGTGTTCGTCGCCGCCGGCGCCTGGGTCAGCGGCGCCGGCTCCGACCCCGGCGCTCCGCCGGTGACCGTCGAGGTGCTGCGCCTGAACCAGCTGCTCGGTCGGATCGGCCGACCCGGAGGCGTCTTCCCGACTTCGGGCCGCAGACTGCAGCTGCCGTTCGATCCGCCCGGCCCCGAGGCACTGCCGCCTCCCGAACCGCTGCCGGCGCTGCTCGGCCGACTGCGCGCGGGAGAGGTGAGCACCCTGCTGGTGGTCGAGGTCGATCCGCTGCGAGAGGCGAGTGAGGCGACCGAGCTCGAGCAGGCGCTGGAGAGCGTCGACCACCTGATCTGCATCGACTCGGTGCTCGGCGACACCGCGCTGCGCGCTGACGTCGTGCTGCCGTCGCTGACCGCTCTCGAGCGCTGGCGCTTCGAGCTCGCCGAGCCCTCGCGCCCGGGCGAGCTGCTGGTCGCCAGCGAGACGGCGATCCCCCCGGTCGCCGCCGACGCCGCCAGGCACCCCGCCGCGCTGGCGGCCGACCTGGCGACAGGCCTGGTCGGCGCGGGCGAGGAGCCTCGCTTCCCTGCGGCCGACGCTGCCGGCGTCGACGGGCTCTTCGCCGCCGCGGTCGCGGCCGCCGCCGAAGAGGTCGGTCTGCGTCCGGCGGCGCTGCTCGAGCAGGGCTTCCGTTGGCGCGATGTCGCCTCCACGTCCGGCGAGCTCACCGTCGCCGCCGGCGCGCCCGCCTCGGGGCCGGCCCGGTTCGCCGACCGTGGAGGTCTCGAGAGCGCCGATCTGAGCGCCGAGACGCTGCCTGCCGAGCGGCAGCCCGCCGACGGGCTCGCTGCGACAGACGCATCGCGCTACACGCTGCTGCCGTTCGACACGCCGCACCTGGGCGACGGGCGCGCCGCCAACCGCACCTGGCTGCAGCAGCTCCCGGATCCGTTGACGACGGTGATGTGGGGCGCCTGGGCGGAGCTCGCCAGCGCCGACGTGAGGCGGCTGGGGCTGCGCACCGGTCAGTGGATCGAGCTCGGCGGCCCGGCGGGCGCGGTGACCCTGCCGGTGGTCGAGAGCCCCGCCGCGAGACCGGGAACGGTGGCGGTGCCGCGCGGCTACGGGCACCTGGAAGGCGGACGCTGGGCGCGCCAGCGCGGCGTCAACGTGCACCGGCTGGGCGCGCTCGCCGTCGCCGGGATCGACCGGGCCAGCGCGGTCGGTGTCGAGGTGACGCTGCGACCTGCATCCGCTCCTGCAGGCGCCGCCTTCGCCCAGTTCGGACGCGGCCTGCGCCATCCCGAGGACCTGCCGCGCCGTCGCGGCCGGCCCCTGCGCCAGGCCGAGACGCGCGCGCACCCTGGTGAACAGGCGAAGAGTGAGAGCGAGCGCCCGGCCGCCGCCGGCGACGCCGATGAGGCGTCCGCCGTGCCGGGTGGCGAGAGCAGCGAGGAGGAGCGATGACCCACTGGGGAATGGCGATCGACGTCGACCGGTGCACCGGCTGCGAGGCGTGCGTCGTCGCCTGCCACGCCGAGAACAACATCGCACCGGCGGGCCCCGAGGAGGCGGCCGACGGCCGGGTGCGCCACTGGCTGCGCATCGAGCGCGAGTACGTCGGCGAGTTTCCCGACGCCAGGGTGCTCTTCCGCCCGGTGCTCTGCCAGCACTGCGAGGAGGCGCCGTGTGAGCCGGTCTGCCCGACCTACGCCACGTACCACAACGAGGAAGGCCTCAACGCGATGGTCTACGGGCGCTGCGTCGGCACCCGCTACTGCGCCAACAACTGCCCGTACACCGTGCGCGTCTTCAACTGGTTCGAGCCCGAATGGCCGCAGCCGCTCGAGCGCCAGCACAACCCCGACGTCACCGTGCGCCAGAGCGGCGTGATGGAGAAGTGCACCTTCTGCGTGCAGCGCATCCAGCAGGGCAAGCGCGCCGCCCGCGCCGAGGACCGCGAGCTGCGCGACGGCGAGATCCAGCCGGCCTGTGCGCAGTCGTGCCCCACCCGCGCGATCGTCTTCGGCGATCTCGACGATCCGCACAGCGAGGTCTCGCAGGCGTTCGAGAGCGGCCGCGCCGAGGTGCTGCTCGAGGATCTCGGCACCCGGCCGTCGGTGGTCTACCTGCGCGGTGAGGAGCCGCGTTGAGCGACGCGGTGGCGGCTTCCGCCACGACCGCTGCGCCGGCCACCGGGCCGGCCCCGGCGCCGCCGCCGGAAGGCCTCGAACAGGTGCTGCTGCGACCGCTGCGTGGCGTGCGCTGGCCGCTGCTGCTCGGGTCGATCGTCACCGGCATCCTGACGGTGGTGATGTTCGCCGCGTGGGGTGTGCAGATCCGCGACGGTCTCGGCGTCTCGGGCCTGAACCGGCCGGTCTTCTGGGGCTTCTACATCACCAACTTCGTCTTCTGGATCGGCATCTCGCACGCCGGCACGTTGATCTCGGCGATCCTGCGGGTGACGCAGGCGGAGTGGCGCCGGCCGATCACCCGTCTCGCCGAAGCGGTGACGGTGTTCGCGATCGCGGTCGGCGGGCTGTTCCCGATCATCCACCTCGGTCGTCCGCTGGTGTTCTGGTACATGCTGCCGCTGCCCGGCCAGCGGGGGCTGTGGCCGAACTTCCGCTCGCCTCTGGCCTGGGACGTCGCCGCGATCAGCACCTACCTGCTGGGCAGCCTGCTCTACCTCTTCCTGCCGCTGATCCCGGATCTGGCGGCGCTGCGCGATCGCAGCGGGCCGGGCCTGCGCGGACGCCTCTACCGACTGCTCGCCCTCGGCTGGCGCGGCACGCAGACCCAGTGGCACGTTCTCGAGGCGGGCATCCGCACCCTGGCGGTGGTGATCATCCCGGTCGCGATTTCGGTGCACACCATCGTCTCGTGGGACTTCGCGATGTCGCAGCAGCCGATGTGGCACTCGACGATCTTCGGCCCCTACTTCGTGGTCGGGGCGATCTACTCGGGGATCGCGGTGCTGATGATCGCGATGGCGGTGCTGCGGGTCGCCTTCGGCCTGCGCCAGTGGCTCGACGACCGCACCTTCTCGCACCTGGGGCTCCTCTTCGTGGCGATGACCATGCTGTGGGGCTACTTCACCTGGGCCGAGCACCTCACCGTGTGGTACGGCAACCACGTCGACGAGCACGACGTCTTCTGGGCGCGGGTGGTCGGGGAGTTCTCGGGGCCGTTCTGGACCATGGTGGTCTGCTGCTTCGTGGTGCCGATCGCAGTGCTGCCGTGGCGCTGGGGGAGGAGGCCGCTGCCGCTGGGGCTGGTGGGCGCCTCGGTGCTGGTCGGGATGTGGCTCGAGCGTTTCCTGATCGTCGTGCCGACGCTCAGCTTCCCGCGGCTCGGCTTCACCGTCGGCGACTACTCGGCGAGCGGCATCGAGTGGGCGATTTTGATCGGTGCCTTCGGGCTGTTCGGCTTCCTCTACTTCGGCTTCCTCCAGCTGGTGCCGATCGTCTCTCTGTGGGAGGTGCGCGAGGGTGAGCTCGTCGCCCGCGAGCGCCTCGCCTCGGCCTCGGCGGCCTCGGCGGTCTCGGCCGAGACGGTGTCGGCGGCGAGCACGATCGAGATCGGTGACACCGACGAGGCCGTGGAGCTGGTGGTCGACGATCTCGAGCAGCTGCCGCCGTTGCTGCGAGGGCTCGAAGAACGCGGGCTGGCACCTCGGCAGGTCGAGGTGGCGAGCGCGGCGCCGTTGCCGGCGCGCCTGCTCGCCTCCGCCGGCGGGCACCCGGCGCGACGTCCCTGGCTGGTGGCCATCGCCGGCGGTCTGTCCGGCTGCGCCGCGGCCGTCGGGCTCGCCACTCTCACCGCCCTCGACTATCCGCTGGTCACCGGCGGCATGCCGATCGTCGCGGCGCCGCCGACCGGGGTGCTCGCCTTCGAGGGCACCGCTCTCGGCGCGATCTTCGCTACGGTGGGTTGGGTGTTGTGGCGGGCTCGCCTGGTGCCCGGTCGCCGCCTCGAGCCGCTGCGAGAGGGCGAACAGGTGGCGGCCGGCCGGGTCGTCGTGCGCGTACGCGGTACCGCCTCTTGAGGTCGTAGGGGACGGCCGAGGGCCGAGACGGTTGCGCTCGTGGCGGACATGTCGTCGGCCCCGATGCGAGGTGCTGTCCGGAATCGAGGCGGGATTTCGTTCCAGAGGACACGTGATCGTGGCGCTGCGTCGTGGGGCGGGGATTTCCCAGGATTTCGAGATACAGTCGACGGGACATCCCTGAGAACCGCCTTCGACGGCGTCTCCAAAGTCCCAACCAAGGAGAGAACGATGAGAGCCCGACGCCTCCTCACGACGCGCCCGCTGACGGTGTGCCTCACTGCGTTCGTGGTGGCAGTCGTCGCGCTGCCGAGCCTGGCTCAGAACCCTTCGCGAGTCTTCTACGAAGACCTGCCACAGCTGGTCGGCGATCTCGCCGCCGAGAGCCGCGCCAGCCAGCTGCCGATCGGGACCGCGGTGGTGATCGACCGGCTCGACCTGGGTGGCGAGCTCGCCGCACTCGAGCTCGAGCGCTTCAGCGTCTGGACCGCCGACGCCCGCATCCGGGTGCACTCAGACCAAGGCGTCATGACCCTGCCGGCTCCCAGCACGGTCTCGCTGCGTGGCTTCATCGCCGGCGACCCGAGCTCGCACGCGGCGCTCAACCTGCACGAGAGCGGTGAGCTCAGGGGCATGCTGGCGCGACGCGGCCAGTACTGGCTCATCGGACAGCCGGACGGCGTCGGCTCTGCGATCGTGGTGCGCGAGGTCGACGTCGAGAACGAGCTCGACGACCGCGTGCAGCAGTTCACCTGCGGCACCGAGTCGCTCGGCGCGCGCAGCGATCTCAACGCTCTCTTCGGCAGCGCCGACCCGGCCTTCGATGCCTGGCGCGCGGCACAGGCCAATCCGCGTGGGGTGAGCCACACCGCGCGGGTCGCGGTGGAGACCGACTTCGAGTACTACAGCATCTTCGGCAACGTCGGCGACGCCACCGACTACGTCACCGACATCTTCACCTTCATCTCCGGCGTCTACGAAAGCGAGATCGACACCGACCTGCAGATCCCGGCCCTCGAGCTGCACACGACGGCGGCGGACCCGTGGGCGCAGTTCGGCACCACCTGCGGCCTGATGGAGTTCGGCCTCTACTGGAACACCAACTTCGCCGGCGTCGACCGCACCGTCGCCCACATGCTGAGCGGCAAGAACAACGGCGGCGGGGTGGCGTGGGTCGGAGTGCTCTGCTCCGATCCCTTCAGCGTCACGCTGTCGAACTTCGGACTGTCGTGTCCGCCGCTGGCGAACACCGCCAACTACGGCGGCGGCTACGGCTACACCGGCACCATCGACGGCAACTTCAACATCAACGCCCCGGTGGTGCTGTGGGACATCGTCGCCACGGCGCACGAGATCGGGCACAACTTCAACTCGCCGCACACCCACTGCTACGCCGGTCTCGGCGGCAACGCGAGCCCGGTCGACACCTGCTACAACGGCCAGTGCGGCGGTGCGGGCTGTTGGTGTGGTGGCACGTCACTGCCGGGAGTTGGGCCCGGCACTGGCACCATCATGAGCTACTGCCACCTGCTGGGCGGCGGCATGAGCAACATCACCATGACTTTCGGCGAGGGCCATCCCTTCGGCACCGCGCCGGAGAGGGTCGGTGCCCGCATGCAGGATCACGTCGCCGCGGCCTCGGCGGGTGACCCCGCCTGTCTCGCGCCGTGGTCGCCGAGCGACATCTTCACCGACGGCTTTGAGTCCGGCGACACGATGTCGTGGTCTACGACCACGCCGTAGTCGTCGCCGTCTCTCCAACGGGTCCGCCGCCGGCCTGGCTGGCGGCGTGCTGCACGAGTCCGATGGCATCGGCGCCACGGTCGACGATGCCTGCGCCGTAGTCGTCGCCGTGGGCGTGTGACTTCGCCAGAGGCATGGCTGCCGGTCTGACTTCCCGGAACGGGGCCGGCCGTCGAGGGCTGTGACAGCAGGTCAATGGTCCCGGCCCTGGGCGCCTCCCGGACGTCCTCCCGTGACTCGGCCGTCGGATCGCCCGGCGCGCGCGCGAACCCGTACGAGTGGTCTGCAGCGAAGCCCTTCTGGGCGATCCGTGAGCGCATCCCCACCGATCCGCTTCTCCTGCGTCGCCAGACGGACGGCCGAGGACGGCGGTGGAGCATCACTGCGGAGATCGACGTGCGATTCGCCGGTCTGCCTCGTTTGGTTCCTCGAGTTCTCGCAGGAAGAACTGCGCCAGAGCCTCCTGACGGTGCCCGAACGCTCTCGGGACCGTTCATGGAATGGGAGATCAAGCGGTGATCAGACGACGCGGTTTCACTCTCGTCCCCGGACCCCTGCGGCCTTGGCGCAGCGTCGGTGGTGCACCGCTCCTGGCATTGCTCCTGCGAGCGGTCGTCGGAATCGCATCCCAGCCCGCGTACGCCGAGGAGCTCGGAATCGTGAGACGATTCGACAGCATCGACGTGACCTTCGGCTCGCTGGCCCACTCCCCGAGCCGACCAAACGTCGCCGTCGGCCCAGATCATGTCTTGGTGGGCACGACGTTTCACGTGCAGGTGTTCGACCGCTCCGGTGTCAGCCTCTCGCTGGAGAGCCTCGAGGACTTCTTGTCGCTCCCGTCGCAGTGCGAGGAAGCGTACTTCCCGGACGTCCTCTTCGACGGACAGTCGAGCCGGTGGATCGTCGGGGCTCGGGCAGCCGCCGACTTCTTCTGTCTCGCCGTTTCGTCCAGCTCCGATCCGCTGGCGACCTGGTATCGGTACGCATTCCCCGTTGACACCCTCGACTCCTACTTCCACGTGGGCATCGGCGTGGACGCCCTGTATCTGGGAGCACAGCGTCTCTCTTCTGGCGGGAGAGTCTTCGCGATCGACAAGGCGGCGCTCTACGCCGGAGCGAATACCTCCATGGTCGTGCGCAGTCTTCGTGGCGGTAGCCATCCGGTTCCGATCACTCTCCACGGCCAGGCATCCGGCACCTGGCCGACCTCCGATCGTCACCACTTCGTGGCCCTCGGCGATTCAGGCGCGCCCGCCATCCTCAGGCTCTATTCCTGGAGCGACGCGCTGGACGGAGGTGTTCCGGACAACGGCGTCAGCCTCGACCTCGAGTCGGTGCACGGCACGATCCTGGAGCCGCCAGTCGACAATCCACAAGCCGGATCCGGCGCCCCGATCGCCGGCTTCGAGAGCGTGCCTCTCGACTTCGAGTACCGCGACGGCTTCGGATACGTGGTCAGCCACGCGTCTTGTCAGCCCGCCGGGGATGCGGTGAACTGCCTGCAGTGGGCGAAGATCGACCTCGAAACGCGTTTGCTGCACTCGGCGGGAGTCTTCGGCACCGATGGCGTCTTCAGAGCCTACGGTGATCTGGCCGTGGACCGGTGTGGCAATCTCGCCATCGGCTACTCACGCTTTTCGACCGACACGTTCCCATCGAGCTTTGTCGCCGGCGCTCTGGCCACCGATCCGCCTGGGACCCTGTCGAGCGAGATCGAGCTCCAACCGGGTGATGTGGTCTACCAGACCTCATCGGGCCGATGGGGTGAGTTCACGGGCATGACGCTCGCGCCGGACGGGAGATCGTTCTGGTACGCCGGGGTCTACTCGAAGGACGTGGGAGGGGGCAACTGGAACTGGGGAACGACCGTTGGCGAGCTCGCCTTTCCGAGTTGCACACCCACCGTGTTCGCGGACGGCTTCGAGTCCGGGAACACCTCGTCGTGGTCTTCGACCACGCCTTAGGTGTTCCCGGCTCTCCAGGGGTCCGCGTCCGGCCTCCGGCCGTCAGCGTGCTCCACGAGTCCGGTGATACCTCGTCGTGGTGTTCGACCACGCCTTAGGTGTTCCCGGCTCTCCAGGGGTTCGCGTCCGGCCTCCGGCCATCGGCGTGTTTCTCGAGAGCGGTGACCCCAGGACACGACCTCCCTGGGGTACCGAGGTTTCCTGACCGGCCCGGAGACTCCCGAGGGCTCAGAGTCGCGGGAGGTCGCTGACGCTTCGGCGGCGGGGCGGGCCGTGCCGCTCACTCGGGCAGCTCGACCCGCCACTGCACCGAGTAGATCTCGGGGCCGCGCATCGACTCGGCGAAGGCGTCGAGGATCTCCTCGGCGGTCAAGGGTGCCGCGGGGGCTCGGCGCTCCAGCGCCAGCACCTGCTCGACGTCGAGCTCGATCTCCTCGCGCAGGGCCTGGATCTCGAGCACCACCGGGTTCGGCGCCAGCCAGCGCTCGGCGAGGCTCGACCACGCCTGCCAGAGGCCGGGACGGGGGGCGCGCAGGGTGGCGCCGTCGGCTTCGAATCCCTCGCTGCGCAGAGCCGGCGTCGGCAGCTCGAGGAGGAGGGCGCCAGGCAGTGGGTCGTAGACCAGCCGCGAGAGCTCCTGCAGGCTGAAGGCGTCGTCGTCCTCTGGGCGCCCCGAGTCGGATCGCGAGACGGCCGCCGAACCGGCGGCACCGCCTACGCCTGCCTCGAAGGCCTCGAGCAGGCGCGCCTTGCGGGAGGCGATGCGCTCGAGCAGCTCAAGCTCGCCGGGCTCGAGGAGCGGTTCGTCGTCTTCGGTCTCGTCGAGGAGCAGCCGCAGCAGAGGCTCGGCGCGCTCCGGCCGGAGCTCGAGCCGCGACCAGAGCTCGGCCACCGCATCGACGTAGCGGGCGTACTCGGCGGCCCAGTCGCGCAGGCGCCGTTCGAACGCCTGCCGTTCACCGCGCCCAGCTCGTCCCTCGCCGGTCGGCAGCAACGTCAGCTCGTGCAGATCCCCGCGCACGGCATAGGTGGCGTCGATGGCGCCGCGCCCGAGCACGGCGCGCACCGCGTGCGCCGGGTCGCGAGTCGCGACCCAGCGTTGCAGCGAGGTCAACCTGCCGTCCTCGCGCTCCCAGGCGCCGCCGTCGGCGATCGTTCCGGTGGTCAGCGCGAGCTCGTCGAAGACGGCGACCAGGGGATCGGAGCCGTCGAGAGTGCCGCGGGCGACGGCGCGCATGCGGGTCTCGAAGGCGGCGCCGCTGCCGCGACCGTGGTGCAGCCGACGCTCGAGCTCGAGGCGGGCACCACCCTCGAGGCTGAAGCTCAGGGTGAGCTCGTCCTCGACCGGATCCTCGAAGCAGCCGGCCTGCAGCAGCCCGACCGCCAGGGCGCCGGCGGCGAGCCGGGAAGCCAGGCGGTTGCGCCTTCCGCTCGCAGCGCGCTGACTCAGCGCCGGACCTCGTAGTAGAGATTCGAAGGGTCGTCGAAGTCGTGCACCCGGAAGCTGCCGAAGCCGACCTCGCGCGCCATCTCCTCGGCCCGCTGCGGCGGCAGTCCGAGCGTGCCCAGCCCCATGCCGCCGGGCTCGGAGAGCGCCGAGGACATGCAGGAGGAGACCGAGAAGCCGTAGAGCAACGGCAGCATCGGGTTCTTGAGGTCGGCCTCGAAGGAGCCCTTGCTGCGGATGTCCTTGATCAGCCACACGCCGTCGGGACGCAGCGCGTCGTGGATCGCGCGCATCACCCGGTCGGGGCGGGTCATGTCGTGCAGGCAGTCGAAGGTGATCAGGAAGTCGTAGGTGGGTTCGGCCGGCAGCTCCTCGCCGCGCGCCTGCACGAAGCGCACGTTGTCGAGGCCGCGCTCGGCGAGGCGCTCCTCCGCCAGGGCGATGGCGTTCGCCGACGGGTCGTAGCCGGTGAAGCGGGAGTTGGGGAACGCCTGGGCCATGGTGAGCAACGCGACGCCGCCGCCGCAGCCGACATCGGCAACGTCGGCGCCGGCCTCGAGCCGTTGCTGCACTCCCTCGAGGGCCGGGATGATGCGCGGCACCAGGGCGAGGCGCGACCAGGGCCCGAGCATGCGCTCGGTGCGGTGGGCGGCGCTGCGACCGAGCTGGTCGTAGCTGAGGCCGATGCCGGTGCGGAACGCCTCGGCGATCCCTTCGACCACGTCGGGCGGCAGCGGGCCGCCGAAGGCTCCGGCGGCGAACATCACCGAGTCCCTCTCGTCGGCGAGCACCGCGGCCTGCAGCGCGGTGAGCTCGAAGCGGGCCGCGGCGGCCTCGTCGTCGTGCTCGAAGGGCGGCTCGCCCTCCTTCTCGAGGGGATTGCCGCGGTACTCGATCAGGCGTGCGGCGGCCTGTCCCTTGAGCCACTCGAGCAGCCAGCGCTCCTGCAGGCCGGTCTTCTCCGCCAGCTCCGCCGCGGTGACGGGACCGGCGCCACGCATCGCCTTGTAGATGCCGAGGCGGTCGCCGAGGTGCACCATGAGTGACACCAGCTCGCCCTGCTTGTAGCTCCAGACGGTGAAGGCGAACTTGCGCAGCGCCTCGTCGTCGTGCGGGATGGGGCCCGTGTCCTCGCTCATCGTCTCTCCTCGCGTCACTCCAGGCGTAACTCCTGGCGTCACTCCTGGCGTCACTCCTGGCGTCTTCGTCCCGACGTCCTCACGGCTGGTAGCGCGCGTAGACGGTCTGGCCGCCGACGATCGTCTCTTCGACCCGCAGCTCGTGCACGCGGGCGGGGTCGGCGAGAGGGTCGGCCGAGAGCACCACCAGGTCGGCGAGCTTTCCGGGCTCGATCGAGCCGAGACGATCCTCCTGGAAGTGCTGGTAGGCGGCGGCGAAGGTCGCGGCCCTCAACGCGGCGCGCAACGGGATGCGTTGCTCCTCGCCGAGCACCCGGCCACTGGCGGTGCGGCGCTGGGTTGCCGACCAGACCAGCCGCAACGGCTCCATCGGCACGATCGGCGCGTCGGTGTGGATGGTGAAGGCGAGGCCGCGCTCGAGCGCGCTGCCGGTGGGACTGATGCGCTCGGCGCGCTGCGGGCCGAGGAAGACGTCGCGGTGCCGATCGCCCCAGTAGTAGGTGTGGAGCACGAAGAAGCTGGGCACCACGCCGAGCCGCGCCATCGCATCGAGCTGGTCGTCGCGCGCCATCTGGGCGTGGATCAGGATCGGCCGCGGGTCGACGCGGGGAGTGGCCGCGAAGGCCGCCTCGAGGCCGGTCAGCACGTCGTCGATCGCCGCGTCCCCGTTGCCGTGGATGGCGAGCTGGAAGCCGCTGTCGTGCAGGTTGGCGATCAGCGCCTGCAGCTGCTCCCGCGGCATCAACGGGTAGCCGCGCGTCGCGGCGCTCTCCCCGTCACCGGCCACGGCATCTGCGGGTGGAGTGTGGTACGGCTGCGACAGGTAGCCGGTGTAGCCCTGGATCGAGCCGTCGGCGACGATCTTCACCGCGCCGATCTCGAAGCGGTCGGCGACCGCGGGATCGAGTCGGAACTGGCCCTCGACCAGGGCCGCCGCGGTGGCGACGTCGGGCAGGGCGACGACGCGCAGCGGCAGCTCGCCGGCGGCGGAGAGGGCGTAGAGGTCGCGCAGCTGCTGCAGTGAGGTGGAGCCGTTCTGGGCGGTGGTGACTCCGGCCGCGGCGTAGACCGCCGCCATCTCCCGGATCGCCGCCAGACGCTCCTCCGGCGGTCTCGGCGGCATCTGCGAGAAGACCGGTCCGAAGGCGGCGATCTCCTCGAGCACGCCGTTGGGCTCGCCGTCGGCGTCGCGTCGGATCAGGCCGCCGGGCGGCTGTGGCGTCTCGCGGTGGATGCCGGCGAGCTCGAGCGCCTTCGAGTTCACCGCGAACAGGTGGGCGGAGACGTGGATGGCGACCACCGGCCGGTCGCGGGACACCCGGTCGAGGTCCCGACGATTGGGGTGTCGCTTCTCGGCCAGCAGGGTGTCGTCGTATCCCATGCCGACGATCCACTCGTCCTCGGCAGTGGTCGCGGCGCGCTGCCGCAGCGCCTCGACGAGGTCGCCGATCGAACGCCTCGATCCCACCGGCGGCGAGGTCAGGTCGGCCATGAAGCGACGTACCTCGCCGGCCAGCACGAGGTGACTGTGGGCGTCGTGGAAGCCGGGGATGAGGGCGCGCCCGGCGAGATCGCTGCGCACGGTGTCGGGCCCGGCCAGCGCCAGGACCTCTTCTCTGGCGCCGACCGCGACGATCCGCCCACCCGAGATCGCCACCGCCTCGACGACGCGGTCGCCTTGATCGACCGTGATCACCGGCCCGCCGAAGAAGACGCGGTCGGCGACCGGCAGCTCGTCCGCGCCGGCTGGCTCCAGCTCCTGGGCTCCGGCGCTTCCTGCGATCCCCGCCGCGAGCAGCGCGGCGAGCAGCAGGAGGCGGGTGGTGCGGTGGTGGCGCGGTGACACGGGTCGGGACGTCGGCTCGAGGACGCCGCACCTCCATTGTGGCGGCGTCTTTTTGGTGCGGCGACGCGATGATGTCAGAGTCGGCCGCGATGTCCGGACCCGATCGACAGACGGCTGCCGCGCTCGGCTGGCGCGCTCCGGCCGAGTGGACTGCGCACGAGCGCTGCTGGATGGCGTGGCCGAATCCGACCGCCGAGTGGCCCGACTGGCCCCTGGCACAGGAGGCCTACGAGCGCCTGGTGCACACCATCCTCGACTTCGAGCCGGTGGCGCTGGTGGTGCGCGAGCAGGAGCTGGCGCACGTGCGGCGCCGGTTGTCGGCCGAGATCGAGCTCCTGGTGGCGCCGCTCGACGACGCCTGGATGCGCGACATCGGGCCGACCTTCGTCGTCGACGAACGGGGCGGCAAGGCCGGCGTCGACTGGCGCTTCAACGCCTGGGGCGGCAAGTGGCCGCACGAGAACGATGCAGACGTCGCGCGCCGCGTGCTCGAGCACGTCGGAGCGGAGCGATTCGTCAGCGAGCTGGTGATGGAGGGCGGTGCGGTGCACTTCGACGGCGAGGGCACCCTGCTGATGGTGCGCCAGAGCGTGCTGCACGCGAACCGCAATCCCGGCGCCGATCCGCAGCAGGTCGAGGCCGAGATCTCGGCCCTGCTCGGCGCCGACCGTGTGATCTGGCTCGATCGCGGCCTGGCCGCGGACCACACCGACGGGCACGTCGACGAGGTGGCGGCGTTCGCTGCGCCGGGAGTGGTCGTCGCCGCCACGGCGCCGCCGGGTCATCCCGACCACGCGGTGCTGGCGGAGAACGCCGGGCGTCTACGCGAGGCGCAGGACGCCAGGGGGCGGGGACTCGAGGTGATCGAGCTGCCGCTGCCGCAGCGCGTCTTCGGGCCGCACGAGGAGCTCGCCCTCTCGTACGTCAACTTCTACCTGCCGAACGGAGCGGTCGTGGTGCCGGCCTTCGGCGACGCGGCGGCGGACGACCGGGCAGCCTCGGTGCTCGCCGAGCTCTTCCCCGGGCGCACGGTGCGTTCTCTGCCGGCGCTCGGCGTGGCCCAGAACGGCGGCGGCTTCCACTGCGTGACGCAGCAGGAGCCGGTCTCCGCCGCTTCCGCCGGCGAGGCGGTTCGGTAGACCTCGATAGAGTCTCTGCATGACCTCCTCCGAGCAGAGTCGCGCTGGCGATACGGTGCCGCGCAGCGAGGTGCGCGTCGCCGCGGTGCAGATGAGCTGCTCGTGGGACCTCGACGCCAACCTCGAACGTGCCGAGCAGCTGGTGCGCGAGGCGGCCGACCGCGATGCCCAGATCGTCCTGCTGCCCGAGCTGTTCCAGTCTCCCTACTTCTGCTGCGAGCAGAATCCGCGCTACTTCGAGCTCGCCGAGGAGCTCGCCGACAGCCGCGTCGTGGCGCGCTTTCGCCGGGTCGCGCGCGAGCTCGAGGTGGTGCTGCCGCTGAGCTTCTTCGAGCGCGCCGGCCAGGCGCACTTCAACTCGCTGGCGATGATCGACGCCGACGGTGAGGTGCTCGGCCTCTACCGCAAGAGCCACATCCCCGACGGCCCCGGCTACCAGGAGAAGTTCTACTTCGCGCCGGGTGACACCGGCTTCCGCGCCTTCCGCACCCGCTACGCGACGGTCGGCGCCGGGATCTGCTGGGACCAGTGGTACCCGGAGAGTGCCCGCGCGATGATGCTGCTGGGCGCCGAGATCCTCTTCTATCCGACGGCGATCGGCTCCGAGCCCGCCGACGAGAGCGCCGACACCCGTGACGGCTGGCAGCGCGCCATGCAGGGTCACGCGACGTCGAACGCGGTGCCCGTGGTGGCGTCGAACCGCTACGGCCAGGAGCGCTTCGACGACCCCTCGGTGCGCCCGCCCCTGTTCTACGGCTCCTCGTTCATCACCGACGAGACCGGCGCCATCGTCGAGCTCGCCGAACGCGAGGGCGACGCCGTGCTGGTGCACGCCTTCGACCGCGTCGCACTGCGCGAGAACCGGGCCACCTGGGGCTTCTTCCGCGACCGGCGCCCCAACCTCTACGAGCCGCTCGCCAGCCTGACCGGCTCGCCGGCCGCCACCGGCGGTCGCCAGGCGGGCTGAGGGAGACCGCGGAACTCGGTCGGCGCGACGCCCGCCTCGCGCCGGAAGAAGCGGCTGAAGTACGCCGGATCGTCGAAGCCGAGCGAGGCGGCGACGGCGCCGACGGGCGCCGCCGAGAAGAGCAGGCGGCGCTTCGCCTCGCCGGTGAGGCTGGCGCGCACCAGAGCTCCCGGGCTGGTCCCCAGCGCCCGTCGTGTCAGGCTGCGCAGATGGGTGGTCGAGATGCCGAGCTGGCGGGCATGCCAGTTGACGTCGCGGCGGGCATCGGGCTGCTCGAGCAGGCGCAACAGCCGCAGCAGGCGGACGTCGACGAGGGCTTCGGACGGTACCTCCGCCGCCTCGGCGAACCAGCGGTTGGTGCACACCAGCAACTCGTAGAGCACCGCCCGCAGCAGGTGCTCGCTGTCGGCCCGGAAGTCGCGCAGCTCCCGTCGCATAGTGAGCAGGCGCTCGCCGAACCAGGCTGCACGCTGCGCCTCCAGAGCCAGGGCGGTCGCGCCTCGGTGCTGGTGGAAGAAGTGCAGCCGGTGGAGGAAGAACGGATCGTTGAAGAAGTCGAGCGCGAAGGGGCCGAGGAAGAAGAGGACGAGCCCCTCGAACCGGGGCCGCTGCTCGGGTGCAAGGTGCAGCCGCCGTACCTGCCCGGGGCTGGTGACGACGAGCTGGTGCGGCCGCAGCGGCACCGGGTCTCCGTCGAGCTCGATCCAGCCCTGGCCGCGAGTCACCAGCAGCAGGTCGTAGAAGTCGAGCCGGTGCGGCTCGTCGTCGAGCACGATGCCGTGCAGCTCGCTGACCGCTCCGACGTCGACCATCAGAGGGTGGCCGTACTTCGAGCGGTCGAATGCGATCGACAGGATAATCGGTGGTGCATACGCGCTGTGCCGACGGCGGGTTGCGAAAAGTACCAGCCGACGATCGCCGGTTGACTTGTGGCGCCAGCCCGCCTCGGTCAGCCTGAGTGTCCGTCATCACCCCGCCGGGCGCACACGCCCGACCGGAGACCCGGAGGAGGCAGCGATGAGTCTGAGGAGTCCAGGACCCCGCAACGCGACACCGACTACCTCGCCGACGCCGTCAGGGACGACGACGGCCGGCATCCTTCGAGCGGCCAGCAGGTTGGCGCTGGCTTCGTCGCTGGTGGTCGCCTCGCCGGCCACGGCCGACGAGGTCGTCGGCTGGGGAGAGGAGCGGTGGATCGCGGAGGGCGACGTCGAGTGGACCCGCGAGGCCGGGCAGCCGCCGAGCGGCGTCGAGCTGGGCGCCAACGGCACGGTGGTGCTGCGCGAACCGAAGCTCGAACACGGCACCATCGAGCTCGAGATGATGCTGAGTGGTCAACGCGCCTTCGCCTACGTGCAGTTCCGCTGCGAGGGTGGGACACCGGGCCGCGCCGGCGGCGAGGAGATCTACTTCCGCTCCCACAAGACGCAGGCTCCCGACGCGCTGCAGTACACCTCGGCCTACCCCGGGGGCTCGAACTGGCAGCTGTACCACGGCGAGGGCGGCACCGCCGCGGTCGACCTGCCGTCCGACACCTGGATCCCGGTGCGGCTGCGCTTCCGCGACCGGACGCTCGAAGTCGAGGTGGGTCGCGACGACGTCGCCGACCCGGCCGGTCCGCCTGCGCTGCGGGCCCATCTGGAGCGCCCGCCGGCCGCCGGCGCGGTGGCGCTGAGGGGCTTCGTGCCGAGGGGCTCCGGCGCTGCCTACGCGATGCGGGTGCGCAACCTGCGGATCTCGAGTGAGCCGCCCGAGCTCGAGCCGGCGGCGCCGGTCGCCGAGGTCTCCGGCGCGGTGCGGCGTTGGCGCCTGTCGCCGGCGGTGGCGGTCGCTGCCGAGGCCCCCGAGCTGCTCGAAGCGATACCTGCCGGGCTCGCCGGCGGTGCCGACGAGGTCGTCGAGGCGAGGCCGGATGGACTGGTGGTTGTGCTGGCGCACCGCGATCCGCCGCCGGACGCCCGCCGCTGGGCGGCTGTCGGCGAGGTCGATCTGGTCGCGCAGCGGGCCGGCCGCCGTCGTCTCGACCTGGGCTACAGCGACGCCGTCAGCGTCTTCCTCGACGGAGAGCTGCTGTTCGCCGCCGACGACAGCTACTCCTACGACGCGCCGCGCCGGCAGGGCCTGGTCGGGCTGCACCAGGCGACGCTCTACCTGCCACTGAAACCGGGGCGCAACCGCCTGCGCGTGCTCGTCGCCGACCGCTTCGGCGGCTGGGCGCTGCAGGCGAGGATCGAGGATCGCGAGGGCCTCGACGTCGAGCCGTGACGCCTGGACTCAGGATCCGTCGGCCGCCGGGAGTCCCAGCCTGCCGAGGGCCTCGCTGATCTCGTCGAGGATCGCCGGGTCGTCGATCGTCGCCGGCACCTTGTAGCTCTCGCCGTCGGCGATCTTCTTCATCGTGCCGCGCAGCACCTTGCCGGAGCGCGTCTTCGGCAACCGCTCGACCACCGTCGCCAGCTTGAACGAAGCCACCGGCCCGATGCGCTCGCGCACCGCCGCGATCACCTCGCCAACGATCGCGGCCGGCTCGCGACGGCAGCCGGCGTTGAGCACCAGCAGCCCCAGCGGCACCTCGCCCTTCAGCGGGTCGGCGACGCCGATGACGGCGGCCTCGGCGACGTCGGGATGGTCGGCGAGCACCTCCTCCATGGCGCCGGTCGACAGGCGGTGACCGGCGACGTTGATCAGGTCGTCGGTGCGGCTCATCACGAACACGTAGCCGTCCTCGTCGACGTAGCCGGCGTCGCCGGTGTCGTAAAAGCCCGGCTGGCGCTCGAGGTAGGAGCGCACGAACCCCTCGTCGTTCTGCCACAGGGTGGGCAGGCAGCCGGGCGGCAGCGGCAGTCTCAGGACGATCGCCCCGATCTCGCCGCGCGGGCGCTCCTCGCCGCCTGAGCCGAGCACCCGGACGTCGTAGCCGGGCGCCGGCAGGCTCGGAGAGCCGTGCTTGATCGGCATCAGGCCGAGGCCGGCGTAGTTCGCCACGATCGGCCAGCCGGTCTCGGTCTGCCACCAGTGGTCGATCACCGGTACGCCGAGCTTCTGCTCGGCCCACTGCAGGGTGTCGTGGTCGGCACGTTCGCCGGCCAGGAAGAGGGTGCGCAGACTCGACAGGTCGTGGCCCGCGATCAGGGCGCCCCCCGGGTCCTCGCGCTTGATGGCGCGGAACGCGGTCGGGGCGGTGAACAGTGCGTTGACCCGGTGCTCGGAGACCACCCGCCAGAAGGCGCCGGCGTCGGGTGTGCCGACCGGCTTGCCCTCGTAGAGCACGGTGGTGCATCCGTGCAGGAGCGGCGCGTAGACGATGTAGGAGTGGCCTACCACCCAGCCGATGTCGGAGGCGGCCCAGAACACGTCTCCCGGCCGCATGCCGTAGACGGCCTGCATGCTCCAGCGCAGCGCCACCATGTGACCGGCGTTGTCGCGCACCACGCCCTTGGGCACTCCCGTGGTGCCCGAGGTGTAGAGGATGTAGAGCGGAGCGTTGCCGTCGAGCGGTACGCAGTCGGCCGGCGACGCGGCCTGCAGCGCCTCGTCCCAGTCGACGGCGGTGATCGACGCCTCGAGGGTGGCGCGATGCTCCGGGCGCTGTAGCAGCAGGCAGTGGGAGGGCCGGTGCCTGGCGATCTCGAGGGCTCGCTGCAGCAGCGGCAGGTACGGGATCACACGCTGGACCTCGATGCCGCAGGTGGCGGCGACCACCAGCTTCGGTTTGGCGTCTTCGATCCGGGTCGCCAGCTCACGAGCGGCGAAACCGCCGAAGACCACGGAGTGCACCGCGCCGATGCGAGCGCACGCCAGCATTGCGACGACCGCCTGCGGCACCATCGGCATGTAGATCAGCACCCGATCGCCGGTCTCGACCCCGAGCTCGCGCAGCGCGCCGGCGCAGCGCGCCGTCTCGTCGCGCAGCTCGGCGTAGCTGTAGCGGCGGCCCCGACCGGTGACCGGCGAGTCGTGGATCAGCGCGACACGATCCCCGTCACCCGCCGCGACGTGGCGGTCGAGGGCGTTGTGGCAGGTGTTGACGCGGCCTCCGGTGAACCAGCGCACCAGCGGCGTGCGCGCGTCGTCGAACACCCGGTCGTAGGGCTCGAACCAGTCGATGCCTCGAGCAGCCTCGGCCCAGAAGGCGTGGGGGTCGTCCTTCCACTGCTGGTAGACGGCGGGATAACGCGAGCTCATGGACCGATCCTCCGAAGACGCGGATCTGCGCAGGGGCGAGTGTAGCGGCGGCCAGCGGCACGTCGGCGGTCCCGGCCGAAGTAGAGTCGCCGGGTGAGCACCAGGGTGGTCGGCCTGATCCTGCAACCCACCTACCGGGTCGAGGCGGGGCGCGCGGTGCCGCTGTACTGGGGGCGCGACGTCGAGGGCCGCAGCTTCCTGGTGCGACTACCGAGCGCTCCGCGACCGTGCTTCTGGGTGCGTCGTGAGGAGGCGCGGCATCGGGTTCTCGATTCGTCGGGTGTGCTCGACGTCCGCGATGAGGAGGCGCGTCGGGCGATCGACGGCGGTGCCCTGGCGCGGGTCGACGTCGAGCTGCCGCGCGACGTACCGCCGCTGCGCGAGAGGCTGCACGAGGACGGCGTCGAGACCTTCGAGGCCGACGTGCGCTACGCCCTCAGGCACCTGATCGATCGTGGTGTGCGCGGCGCGGTGGAGATCCATGGCGAGGTCGAGTCGGCGGCGAAGGACGGGCGCTGGCGCGCGGACCGGGTGTTCGTCGACCCCGAGCTGCTCCCGGTGCCCTCCACCCGGCCGCTCGACTTCGATCTCCGCATCGTCTCGCTCGACATCGAGACCGACTGGCGCAGCGGCGAGATCCTCTCGATCGGCCTGGTCGGCACCGACGTCGACGAGGTGATCGTGCGACGGGGCCGGCAGGAGGACGAGGGTGCCCGCGCGCACACGCCGCTGGCCGGCGCCGTGCTCGTGGCCGACGAGCGCGAGCTGCTGCGGACCTTCGCGGATCGGCTGCGGGAGATCGACCCGGACGTCGTCACCGGCTGGTCGGTGATCGACTTCGACTTCGCGACGATCCTGCGGCGTGCCGAGCGGCTCGGAGTCAGGCTGCGTGTCGGCCGGGCACCGGGCGCGATGGCTCTGGCGCGTGGGCGCTCGCGCCGCCAGGCGTCGCGGATCCGGATTCCCGGGAGGGTGGTGCTCGATGGCCCGACGCTGCTGCGTTCGTCCTTCATCCGCACCGAGCGCTACGGCCTCGACCACGTGGCGCGACAGGTGCTCGGTGAGGGCAAGACGCTGCACGGGCCGGGTCGCGCCGACACCATCGTGCACTGGTTCGAGCACCGTCGTCAGGAGTTCGTCGACTACAACCGCACCGACTGCCGCCTGGTGCTCGAGATCCTCGAGGCTCTGGGCCTGGTGCAGTTGTCGATCGCCCGCAGCCGGATGACCGGTCTGCCGATCGACCGGGTCTCGTCCTCGATCGGGGCCTTCGAGTACCTCTATCTCGGCGAGCTGGGCCGTCGCGGCTACGCAGCGCCGAGCGTGCTGCGCGGCAGGGCCGGGGGCACGGTGGGTGGCGGCGCGGTGCTGACGCCGCGACCCGGCCTGCACCGCGACGTCGTGGTGCTGGACTTCCGAAGCCTCTATCCGTCGATCATGCGCACCTTCCAGATCGACCCCCTGGCGCACGCGCTCGGCGCCGCCGCGGCCGAGGAGGACACCATCCGGGCGCCGAACGGAGCCAGGTTCCTGCGTGGCGAGGGCGTGCTGCCACGGCTGCTGGCCGAGCTCTTCCCGCTGCGCGCCGCGGCGAAGCAGGCCGGCGACGAGATCACCAGCACCGCGATCAAGATCCTGATGAACTCCTTCTTCGGAGTGCTCGGCGCGCCGTCCTGCCGTTTCTTCGATCTCGAGATCAGCAACGCCATCACCAGCTTCGGTCGCGAGCTGCTGCACTGGACCCGCGATCGGGTGGAGGAGCTCGGCCATCCGGTGCTCTACGGTGACACCGACAGCCTCTTCATCGGGCTGGGCGAGAGCCGCTCCGGCAGTGCGGCGAGCGACTCCGAGGCGGTGAGCCGCAGGGCACGCCGGCTGGTCGCGCGACTCAACCGCGAGCTGTCGAGCCACGTGACCGACACCTGGGGAGTCGACAGTCACCTCGAGCTCGAGTGGGAGAAGCACTACCTCCGGCTCTTCCTGCCGCCGCTGCGTCACAGCGCCGAGGGAGCGGCCAAGAAGTACGTCGGCCTGCGGCGTGTCGCGGCATCCGAGGCCGACGCCGAGGCCGGCGCCGAGGCGACGACGCGGGTCGAGTTCGTCGGTCTCGAAGCCGTGCGGCGTGACTGGACCGATCTGGCGCGTCGGGCGCAGCGCGAGCTCTACAGGCTGCTGTTCGACGACCGTCCGGTGGAGGAGTTCCTGGCCAGTGAGGCACGCGCAGTGCGTTGCGGCGAGCGGGACGACCAGCTCGTCTATCGCAAGGCGCTGCGCAAGGACCTCGGCGACTACACTGCCAATGCGCCGCACGTCGTCGCCGCGCGCCGGCTCAGCGAGCGCGGCGAGGAGGCAGGCGAGGTCGTCGAGTACGTGATGACCCGAGGTGGGCCCGAGCCGCTGGCCTCTGCCAACGCCGCCGGTCGGGTCGGCGCAGGCTTCGAGATCGGTTTCGAGATCGACTACGAGCACTACGTGCAGCGGCAGCTGCGTCCGATCGCCGAGCCGGTGCTCGATCTGCTGGACCTGCGCTTCGAGCGGGTGATCGGCGACGACCGTCAGCTCGATCTGTTCTGAAGGTCCGACCGCCCGGCGGTGAAGAGAGCTACAGCGATGAGCAGCGAGTCCAGGGCGCCGCCGCATCCGAGCCCGCGGGCGCCGCCGAAGGCGTCGTCGAGCATCCGATCCAACCGAGAAGGAGCTGCACACATGATCTTCACCAAGGCGTTCGTCGGTTCGCTGGCGGTCTTCCTGGTCCTCGACCTGCTCTGGCTGCGGGTGATCACCCGTGACTACTACCCGCGCCAGATCGGCCACCTGATGGCAGAGAATGCCCAGCTCGGCGCTGCGGCGGTGTTCTACCTCGTCTATCTGCTCGGGCTGGTCCACCTCGCGGTGCTGCCGGCGGTGCGTGGTGGTGGCTGGAGCGAGGCGGCGCTGAGTGGCGCGGTGCTCGGACTCGTCGCCTACGGCACCTACGGCTTCACCAACCTGGCCGTGCTGAGGGAGTGGCCGCTGGCGATGACGCTCGTCGACACCGCCTGGGGTGTGGTGTTGACCGGGCTCGCTTCGCTGGGAGGGTTCTGGGCGGCGCAGTGGGGTCGGTGACCGTGGTCTCGCCGGTAGGTTTCGTCGCACCGGAGGCGCGAAATGATATAGCCTAGTAAAACTAGTTTTACCTCGGAGTCCGGGAGCATTTCCAGGAGTCGAGCCAAGGAGTCCCTGCAGCATGCGCCAGTCAACGCCCGCGTGGTCGAGCGACCATGGGCACCCGTCGATCGTGGCGCCAGCCACTGCGCCGGCGCAGGCGTCGCCCGACGGACGGTCGCAGCGCTGGCACGCTCGGCTCGTCCTCGCCTTGCTCTTGTGCTGCCTCGCGACTCAGGTCGGTTGTGGCCGCCGCGAAGAGCCGCTGCGTGTCGCCGTCCTGCTCTGGCCGCCCTACGAGACGGCGATCCTGGCGCGCGAGCTCGGGCTGCTGGATCCGGCGCGGGTCGAGCTGGTCGACTACCGCTCGCCGGCGGTGGCGATCCGCGACTACCGCAACGGAGTGGTCGACGTCGCTGCCGTGACCCTCAACTACGTGCTGCGGGTCGCCGAGGCCGAGCCCGGCCAGCGCATCGTCCTCTCGATCGACGAGTCGATCGGCGGCGACGTGGTCATGGCGCGACCGGAGATCTCCGACATCCGATCGCTGCGGGGTCGCCGCGTCGGAGTCGAGGCGAGCGCGCTCGGTGCCTACGTCCTGGCCCGCGCGCTCGAAGAATCGGAGATGACGGCGAGCGATATCGAGGTCGTGCCAGTCGACCTCTCGGAGCACGAGGCGCTCTACCGCGACGGGCAGATCGACGCGGTGACCACCTACGAGCCGATCGCCACCCGGTTGAGGGGGATGGGAGCGCACGCGATCTTCGACAGCGGCGACCTCCGCGGCGAGGTGTACGACGTCCTGGTCACCACCGCCGACGTGCTCGAGCGGCGCGAGGACGACCTGCGCCATCTGGTGACCGGGTGGCTGCTCGCCGTCGAGCACTTCGAGCAGGATCCGATGGGTGCGGCGGCGGTCATGTCGCGGCGCGAGCCCATGGGCCCGGCAGAGTTCCTCGAGATCCTGGCCGCCTCAGCCGAGTTGCACGACCTCGAGGACAACCGTCGGCTGCTGACCGGCGAGGCCTCGGAGATGCGGGTGGCTCTTCGGCGCGTCTACGAGGCGTCCCGCCGCTTCGGGCTGCTGGCCGAGGAGCTCGAGCTCGAGGGAATGGTCACCGACCTGCTGCTGTCACCCGAGGATGTACGTTGAGACGGGTTCGGCGCATCGCCCTGTCGCTGCGCGTGCTGCTGCCGGCCGTGGTGCTGGTGCTCGGCCTGGTGATCGTGCTGTTCGCCACGGCGAGCGAGCGCATCGACAGCCGCCACCGGGCGGTGCGCCGGGCGGTCGAGGACCTGGCGACGACCAAGAGCTTCGTGTCCAACGAGATCGAGACGGCGCTGCGCCGTGACGACGAGGACAAGCTCCGCTCGACCATCGAAGCGATTCCGCGCCACCGGGACATCGTCGCCGCGCTGCTCGTCGATCCGGGGGGCCGGATCGTCTTCGCCACGCAGTACCAGTTGGAGGGCCGGTCGCTCGGGGAGACGCGTTTCGCGCGCTGGCAGGAGGCGGTCGGCCGCTCGGCGCGGCAGAACATCTCCGTGAGGGTCGAGGACGAGGAGAGAGACCACCTGATCGACATCAGTCCGCTCTCCTGGTTGCTCGAGCCCGGCGAGCTGCTGGCGTCCAGGCGTGGCGTCCTCATCATCGAGTACGACCTGCAGGCCGCCTTCGTGGACACGGTGGACGACGCCCGCCGTCGCCTGCTGGTGTTGATAGCCATCGTGGTGCTGGCCACCGTGGCGACGATGGTCCTGCTGCACGAGCTCGTCCTCGTCCGGCTCGACGAGGTCGCGCGCTACGCCGCGGCCGGGCCGACCGGGCCGCCGCTGCCGCCGGCCCGCGGCGTTCTCTCGGACGAGATCAGTCAGATCCGGGTCGCCTTCAGCGAGGCGCAGGCCGAGGCACGCAGGCGGCTCCTGGCGCTGCAGGTCAGCGAGCAGCGATTCCGCAACATCGTCGAGGGCAGCTCGGACTGGGTCTTCGAGACCAACAGCGATGGGGCGATCACCTTCACCAACCACGGCTGCCTGCGCGTCGTCGGCCTGCCGGCCGACGCGGTGCTGGGCCGTCGCCTCACCTCCTTCTTCCTGCCGACGCACCACGAGGTGCTGCCGCCGAACTGCCCGACGGAGCGCCGCGAGCACGCCGAGCTCGAGCTGGCCGGCGGCGAGGGTCGGCGGTTCGTGCGACTAGTCCTGCAGCCGGCCGGCGGCAAGGGAGCGCCGCGGGCCTACCACGGCGTCTGCACCGACATCACCGAGAGCCGTCGCCTGCAGCAGATGCAGCGGCAGTCCCAGAAGCTGGAGCTCGTGGGCCAGCTCGCCGGCGGCGTGGCCCACGACTACAACAACCTGGTGGCGGTGATGCTGGGACACTGCGAGCTGCTGCTGCTCGACGGCGAGCTGACCGAGAGCCAGCGTGAGTCCGTCGAGGAGATCCTCGAGTGCTGCCAGCGCTCGGCCGAGCTCACTCGGCGGCTGCTGGCCTTCGGACGGCGCCAGGTCGTCGAGCCGCGTCTGGTCGATCTCCGCGACGTGGTGCTCGATGCCGGTCGCTTCCTGCGCCGTCTGGTGGCGTCGAACGTGCGCCTGTCGTGCTCCTGCGGTGACGAGCCGCTGTGGGTGCGCGCCGATCCGGCCCAGCTCGAGCAGGTGATCATCAATCTGGTGATCAACGCGCGCGACGCGATGCCGGATGGTGGCGCGGTGGAGATCTCCTGCCGTCGCCCGGTGTCTCCCGAGACCGGCCACGACGACTCGCCTGGTGCCTTGGCGCAGATCGAGGTGCGCGACGAGGGTTGCGGGATGGACGAAGCGACCCTGGAGCGAGTGTTCGAGCCGTTCTTCACCACCAAGCCCTCGGGCAAGGGCACCGGGCTGGGACTCTCGACCGCTCTGGGTATCGTCGAACAGGCCGGCGGAACGATGTCCGTGCAATCGCGCGTCGGCGAGGGGACACGGGTGACGGTGACGCTGCCACTGAGCCCAGAGGCGCCGGCGTCGCTGATCGCCGTCGGCACGGCGTTCGTTCCGCCCGCGACAGGCAACGAGGAGATCCTGGTGGTGGACGACCGGGAGGATCTGCTCGGCCTGATCGGCACCGCGCTCAGTGGAATCGGCTATCGGGTACGCAAGGCGAGCTCCTCCGAGCAGGCCCTCGAGGAGGTGGCCGCCAGCCTGCCGGATCTGGCGCTGGTCGACGTCATGCTGGCAGAGGGCACCGGGATCGAGCTGGGCCGTCGGCTGCACGAACGCTGGCCGCAGCTGCCGGTCGTCTACATGTCGGGCTACGCGGCTCAGCTCGAGCGCGAAGGCAGGCTGCAGGCCGGTGTGAACTACCTGTGCAAGCCGTTCACCCTGGCCGAGCTGGCCGGTTTCGTCCGTGGTGCGCTCGACGGTCGGCAGACGGATGCCGAGCGCCGCCGCGAGAGCAGCACCGACCCGGCTACAGCCAGCCCTTGACCCCGGCGATGCGGGCGGCCTCGGCCCGGTTCTCGGCGCCGATCTTCTGGATCGCCTCGCTGAGGTAGTTGCGCACCGTTCCCTCCGAGAGGTGCACCCGCTCGGCGATGCGCGCCGTGCTCAGACCCTCTCCGGCCAGACGCAGCACCTGGCGCTCACGGTCCGAGAGCGGATCCGCGGTGGTCCAGGCCTCCTGAGCCAGCTCCGGGTCGATGGCGCGGCCGCCGGCGACGACGCGTCGCAGGGCCTCGGCCAACTCCTCGGCGGGGGAGTCCTTGAGCAGGTAGCCGGAGGCGCCGGCCTCGAGGGCGCGACGCAGGTAACCCGGGCGCGCGAAGGTGGTGACGATGACGACCTTCGACTCCGGGAGCTGCTGGCGAACCGCCGTCGCCAGCTCGAGGCCGGTCATCTCGGGCATCTCGATGTCGGTGAGCACCAGGTCGGGCCTGAGCTCGAGAGCCTGCTCGAGCGCCCTGCGGCCGTCCTCCGCCCGTCCGACGACCGCGATGTCCGGCTCGATCTCGAGCAGGGCGGCGAGCGCTCCCAGCACAAGTCCCTGGTCTTCGGCGATCAGGATGCGGATCAAGGCGAGGTGGCCCTCAACGCGGCCGGACCCACTGGCGGGCCGGCCTGGCCGGGCACGACGACCCGCAGTCGGGTGCCGCGGCGCTCGCCGTCGCCGATCTCGAGCAGGCCGCCGGTCGCCTCGACGCGCTCGCGCATGCCGGACAGACCGGAGCCGGTCGCGCCGCGCGCGCCGCGTCCGTCGTCTTCGACCGTCAGCTCGACCGATCCCTTGTGCTGGCGCAGCCGGATCGAGCAGGTGGTGGCTCGAGAGTGCCGCACCACGTTGGTCACGGCCTCGCGCAGAGCCAGGGCGAGCACGCTCTCGGCGTCGGCGTGCAGATCGTAGGGCGAGGTCTCGAGGTCGACGCCGATGCCGGCGGTCTCGAGTGCCATGCGCGCCTTCGCCAGCTCGATGCCGATCTTCAGCGAGCGGAAGCCGAGCACCGCCCGCCGAACCTCCGAGAGGGCCTCGCGGGAGATCCGCTCGACCTCGCGCACCTCGTGCAGAGCGCGATCGTGCCGATCAGGCGCCGTATTCGCCCCACGCTCGCC
This sequence comes from Acidobacteriota bacterium, assembly GCA_003388555.1. GTDB lineage: Bacteria > Acidobacteriota > Thermoanaerobaculia > Multivoradales > Multivoraceae > QQVD01. The sequence continues at coordinate 196,887 of QQVD01000042.1, forward strand.
GCCACCACCGGCTCCCTCCATCAGGCGGGCGGCGAGCTGGCTCTTCAGCGTGATCACCGAGAGGGTGTGCCCGAGCAGGTCGTGCAGGTCGCGGGCGATGCGGTCGCGCTCGTCGGCCTTGGCCAGCCTCTCGATCTCCTCCTGGGCGAGGCGGAGCCGTGCGTTGCGACGGTTCACCTGGGCGTAGTGGATGTTGATGCCGCCGATGATCGTCGTGAAGACCGCGGCCGGGATCCAGGTGCCGGGATGCAGGTCGAAGAGGACCGTGCAGGTGACGACGGCGATCAGGATCCCGCCGACCCCGACGAGGCCGACGCGCGGAGGCCCGAGCTCGCCCAGGAAGCCGGCGGCGTAGATGAAGAAGACGCCGCCACCGGTGTTGAAAGTGACCGCCCAGGCCCCGAGCAGCACGATAGCCACGATGATCGGAACCAGCCGCCGGCCGCGCACCCAGAAGCCGCGGAAGAAGAGGGCGAGGAAGACGACCGTCGCGACGATCTGGCGCACCCAGTCGGCGAGGTCGTAGGGAGCGCCGAGGAACGGATCGAAGTAGAAGAACCCGAGATAGATGAGATAGGCGAGCGGTGTCCAGCCGATCTCCGGATTGTCGGGCAGCAGTCGCAGTCTCATCGTCGGTTCCTCGGCCTCAGTATGACGCGGCGGTCCCTCCGCACCCCGCCGGGTGGGTGACGGACCCTTGGTCGGCAGGCCTGCTAGCCGTAGGTGCGATCCTCGTCACGTCGCCAGGCCCAGGCAGCTCCGAGCAGGCAGAGCACCACGAAGACGCAGAGGGCGGCGACGTGCAAGAGCGCCGGGCGGGAGTCGTCGGCGCCGATGGTGCCGAGCGCCAGCTGGCTGTAGTGGTAGGCAGGAAGATAGGGCGCCAGGCGCTGGAAGAACTCGGGCAGCGCCGGCAGCGGGATCCACATGCCGGAGGCGAAGGCCATCGGCAGGTAGATCAGGTTGACCACCGCCGGAGCCGAGTTGGGACCGAGGAAGATGCCGAGCAGCAGGCCGAAGGCGCAGAAGGGCAACGCCCCGATCAGCAGCATGCCTGCGAGGCCGGCCAGCGTCGCCGGCTCGAACGGCACGTCGCCGAAGGCGAGCCCGAGCCCAGTGAGCAGGGCCACGATGACGATCGACATCAGCAGTGCCATGACCATCTTGGCCGCGAAGTAGACGCCGACGGGCATCGGGCTGGCCCGCTTGAGCAGCATCCAGCCCTGGCCGCGCTCGATCGCCACGCCGACGCCGAAGCCGAAGAGCGCTGCGCCCAAGACTCCGAAGGCTCCGTAGGTGGCAAGCAGGTAGGTGGACATGCTGACCGACCCTGCCTGCTGTCCGGCGCCGAAACTGAGTCCGAAGAGGATGTAGAACATCGCCGGGAAGAGAATGGTGGGGATCGCGTACGCCGGCATGCGCACCACCTTGAGGAACTCGGCGCGACTCTCGAGCAACCAGCAGCGCAGCAGACGACGGCCGCGCCTGTCGGTGGCGCCGTCGCCGCCTCGTCGTGTCGTCTCGTCGATCTCAGGGGTCGCGAGAACTGCTTCCTGCCGACTCATCACGCTGCATCCTCTCTGCGCTGCGACCCGGTGAGGTCGAGGAAGGCGTCCTCGATCCCGGCGCCGGTGATCTCGAGCTGGCTCAGCCCGGGATCCCGCGCCAGCAGCTCGCGCACGACGGGCTCCGCCTCGGCGGCGAGGATCTCGAGCACCGCCTTGTCGTGGTAGGCCTGACGGACGCCGGCGATCGCCAGGGCCTCGTCGACGCGAACGCGGGTGACGCAGCGGATGCGCCTCGACGCCGCGGCCGACTTGATCTGGTGGGGAGTGCCGTCGGCGCAGATCGAGCCCTCGTGCAGCACGACGATGCGGTCGGAGAGCGCGTCGGCCTCCTCGAGGTAGTGGGTGGTGAGCACGATGGTCTTGCCCTGCTCGACCAGGCGCCGGATCTGGGCCCAGAAGTTGCGCCGCGTCTCGACGTCGAGGCCCACCGTCGGCTCGTCGAGGAAGAGCAGGTCCGGATCGCCGCTGAGGGCCAGGGCGAAGCAGACGCGCTGCTGCTGGCCGCCCGAGAGCTTGCCGTAGAGACGCCGCTCGAGGCCGCTCAGGCCGGCGAGCTCGACGACCTCGCCCCGGTCGAGCGGCGCCGGGTAGTAGCTGCGCCAGAGGTCGATCAACTCGACCACGCGCAGGGTCGCCGGCAGGCTCGAGATCTGCATCATCGAACCGGTGCGCGTCCGCACGCGGGGTCGGGTCGGGTCGTCGCCGTAGAGGCGCACGGTGCCGGAAGACGGACGGATGAGTCCGAGCAGCAGCTTGACCGTGGTGGTCTTGCCGGCACCGTTGGCGCCGAGGATGGCGGTGGTCTGGCCGTGACGCAGCTGCAGGTCGACCGCGTCGAGGGCGACGACGTCGCCGTATCGCTTGCTGGCCGACTCGAGCTCGGCCGCGAAGCCTCGTTCGTTCGGGATCCTCCGCATGGCGTCTCTCCTTCGGGGAAGTGGTCTGGTCGAGGGGATCGGTCGGCGCCTGGCGCCTTCGAAGCCCCTAGAGCGTGCCCCGCGAAGGAGGGACGGGGTAAGTCGCAGCCGTCACCAGTTCGGGTGACGAATGTCATGCGCTCGCCGGCCGCGGATGGATCGCCGCCGACGCCTGCGCCGGCAGGTCGAGGGCTCAGCCGCCTCGGATCGACACGACGTTGTCCGGTGCATCGGCCGCGGACTCCGCCTCGTCCTCGCCGTCGGTGTCGCGCTCGCGCCGGGCCTCGCGACGCGGCTCACCGCCGTCGGCGGAATTGAGTACCCGCCCCTTCCGCGATCGGCCGCGTCGGTGCTCGGCGTACTTGCGATCGAGCAGCTCCCACACCGCGTCGATCTGCTCGAGCCGTTGGTCGAGCGCTTCGCTCCAGTGCATGCCCCGGGCGGGGTCGAGCGACAGGCCGGAGAGCCTGAAGGCGAGCCCGTCGAGCCGGAAGGAGCGTTCGGCGGTGGTCAGCTTTGCGGTCACCAGCTCGGCGCCGTCCTCGACGTAGGCCACCACGTCTCCGACGATCTTCCCCGCCATGGTGATGCGGCGCTCGCGGCCCTGCAGCTTGGCGTAGCCGTCGACCGGCTCGAGCATGACCTCGCGGTCGCTGATCAGATCGGCGAGGAACCTGGCGCCCCAGATCGACTGCCCCGGTCCGAGCGCCTCGAGCACGTCGCTTTCTGCTTCGCCGTCGCCGAGGTCGTCCCACGGCGTCTTGAAGTCCGCCGCGACGCCGATCTTGCGCAGCAGCAGGAGGCACTTGCCGATGACGCTGTTGGCGGTGGTGCCGAGCTGCAGCACTCCGTCGGAGATGACTCCCTCGACGATCTTCGAGCTCGGCCGCGCATCGCGCAGCAGCTCCTCCTCGGCGAGGTGCTTGAGCTCCTTGCGCCGACGCGCCGAGATCCGCTGGGTGCCGGTCTGCTCCTCCTCGTCCCGCAGCAGGCCGGCGAGGCGCTCGCGCACCGCGGTGGCGTCGGGCTGCAGCCTGTCGATACGGATGCGGAAGGCCCACCTGGCGCTCGCGACCTGGTAGTCGGCGGTGGGCTCGAAGGGCAGGAAGCCGATCGACTCGCGCACTTCCGAGCCCGGCACGATCTCCCGGAACTCGGCCTGGCCGAAGTCGAGCGTCGGCGGCAGCGCGACGTTGAAGCGGGTGAGGCTGGCGGATCCTCGCAGGATGGGCATCGATCGGCTCCGTTGCGGTGGCTCGAGGGGTCAGCCGGATCCCAGGTGGACCGCGACTGAGAGCGCCGCACTGTAGCAGCGCGGTCGCGCGCCGGGCCACGGGCTGGCGACACGGTGCAGAGGATCGAGCAGCCTTGCGCCGCGCGACGACGGCACCGCGTCGTCGTGACTGCGGACGCCACGCCCTCCGCGACCGAACGGCGGTTCACTCAGTCGGCGGGAGCTTCGGCACAGGGCTCTCCGGGCGACTGGTCAGGCGCGCAGGACTCGCCAGTCCGGGGAGCGGGCGATCGCGTAGACGCCTACCGTCAGGTCGTAGGCGACGCAGGCCTCGAGATACCACCCCGGCACGTCGGCGCCGTGCATCGAGAAGTGGCCGAGGTCCCACAGCCCGTGCGTCACGAAGGCGAGCGCCACCACCACCGGCTGCAGCCACCAGGCGACCGCCGCCAGCAGCGCCACGGCGCCCGCCGCGACCCCCTCGTGCAGCAGCACCCGGTCGACGCCGACCTGGTGCCAGTGCATCGCCGGGTAGACCGCTCCGACCACCACCGCGAGCAGGCAGTAGAGACGCAGCTCCGAGGCCAGGCGGTAGCGCTTGAACAGGAAGACCGTGAGCAGGCCGGCGACGATGCCGACCGTGGCGGTGACGACGACCGGCATCGTGCTGAGCTGAGTGTCCGGGCGCGCTCAGTCGTCGAGGCGGGGAGTGGAGCGGAGCTTCTTGATCTCGGCGTGGCGGTGCTTCTCGGTGAGACGGCGCTCGCGGGCCTTGCGGCTCTCGCCCCGGCGCCGCTTGCGCGGCTTGCGGCGCTCCGCGGCCCTTCGGATCAGGGCCACCAAGCGCTCGCGCGCATCGCGGCGGTTGCGCTCCAGGGTCCGAAAGCGTCGCGCCCTGATCATCAGGCGTCCCTGTTTGTCGATCCGTCCGGGAGCGAGGCGACGCAGGCGCTCCTTCACCTCGTCGTCGAGCGAGGTCGAACCTTCGAGATCGAAGCGCAGTTGCACGGTGGTGGCGTTCTTGTTGACGTTCTGGCCACCGGGCCCTCGCGACAGCACGAACCGCTCGGTGATCTCGTTCTCGCCGATCTGGATCTCTTCGTTGACGGGGATCATGACCCTCTCCTTGCCTCCCCTTGTCTAAGCCGGCGCCGCCGCCGGCTCGTCGACCACACGCTCGCCCGCGTCGGCGGTGAGCTGCCTGAAGAGCGTGCGGAGACGCTCGAGCACCGGGCGCTCGCCGTTGCCGATGGAGCGACCGTCGACGCTGCCCACGGCGACCAGCTCGCCCATGGTGCCGGTGCAGAAGGCCTCGTCGGCCCTGTAGAGCTCGGCCTGCGAGTAGTCGCAGACCCGGTGCGGGATGCCGTGCTCGGCGCACAGCTCGAGCACCGTGGCGCGGGTGATGCCTTCGGGGCAGGCGACGCAGTGGCTGGTGATCACCTTGCCCGCCGCGACGCAGAAGACGTGGGTGGCGTTGGTCTCGGCGACGAAGCCCCGGTCGTCGAGCATCAGCGCGTCGTCGGCGCCGGCGGTGTTCGCCTCGATCTTGGCCAGGATCGACTGGATCAGGTTGTTGTGGTGGATCTTGGGATCCATCATGTCGGGCCGGAAGCGGCGGATCGATGCGGTGACCAGCGAGATCGGCGGGGCGCCCTCGCCGCCGTAGACCGGAGGCTTGTGCTCGGCCAGCACGATGAGCGTCGGCCCGCTCTGGTTGAGGCGCGGGTCCATGCCGGAGGTGATCTTCACCCCGCGGGTGAGGGTGAGGCGGACGTGCACGCCGTCGTACATCCGGTTCGCGACCAGGGTGCGGCGGATCTGCTCGCGCAGCTCGTCGGCCGACGGGATCTCCTGGAAGGCGAGCGCCAGGGCGCTGTGGCGCAGGCGCTCGAGATGCTCGGCGAGCTTGAAGATGCGGCCGCGGTAGAGACGCAGCCCCTCCCACACGGCGTCTCCGCCCTGCACCACCGAGTCGAAGGGCGAGACTCCGGCCCGGTCGCGGTGCACGAGCTCACCGTCGATGTTGACCAGCAGGTCGCGGTTGCGGGGATCGAACTTCTGCAGCATGGGGAGATCGTCGCGGTCGGGGAGAGCGGCCGAGACGCCCGAGGACTCAACGGGCGACGCGGGACCTCGCAGTGTATTGCAGCGCTGCCGGGGAGGCGACGGAATGCGGCACAATCGGCCGGAGGTCGCGTCACCGCGCGAGCCGAAGCGGCGGCGCCGCCGGACGAGGAGGATACGAGCCATGGGCACACGACGCAGGCACGGCAGCGGAGTCGAGTGGGAGGAGCGTTTCGGCTATTCGCGGGCGGTGCGGGTCGGCGATCGCATCCTCGTCGCGGGCACCACCGCGACCGGCCCCGACGGCGTCGTCGGCCTGGGCGATCCCGAGCGTCAGACGCGCTTCGTGCTCGAGCGCATCCGCACCGCCATCGAAGCGCTCGACGGCAGGCTCGAGGACGTCGTGCGCACCCGCATCTTCGTCGCCCACCTCGCCGACTGGGAGACCATCGCGGCCGTGCACGGCGAGTACTTCGCGGCGATCCGGCCGGTCAACACCCTGGTCCAGGCGAACCTGGTGGGAGCCGACTACCTGGTCGAGATCGAGGCGGAGGCTGTGGTTGGGGAGTGAGGAAGGGATGGCGGAAGGGATTAGGGGTTAGGGGCTAGGGATTAGGGGTTGGGGGTTGGGGAACTGGGGAATCGAGAACTGTGGAAGAGGCAGAGGCGGACCGCAGGCAGAAGCAGAGCTTCTGCTATCCCTGACCCCTGACCCCTGACCCCTGACCCCTGACCCCTGACCCCCGACCCCTGACCCCTGACCCCCGACCCCTGACCCCTGACCCCTGACCCCTGACCCCCGACCCCTGACCCCTACACCCCTACACCCCCGACCCCCGATGCCACCGCCGACGACCTTCAGCCTGCGGCTGAACAACGACCTGACGGTTGGAAGCGCCGTCGCGCTGGCGCGGGCGGCCGAGGCCGCGGGCTTCGACCAGATCTGGATCAGCAACGACCTCTTCCTGCGCTCATCACCGGTGCTGCTGTCGGCGATGGCCGGCGCCACCTCACGGATCGCCATCGGCAGCGGCATCCTCAACCCCTACACCGTGCACCCCGCCGAGCTGGCGATGCTCGCGGCGACGCTCGACGAGCTGTCGGAGGGGCGCTTCCGTCTCGGTCTGGCCGCCGGCGCGGCCGAGTTCCTCGGCTGGGTCGGCGTCGAGCAGCGGCGTCCGCTGCAGACGGTGCGCGAGACGATCGTGTCGGTGCGGGCGCTGTTGCGCGGCGAACGCCCGCCGCCCGGCGAGGTCTTCTCGTGGAGCGAGGAGGCGTTCCTGCGCTTCCCGTCTCGGCCGCTGCCGATCTACCTCGGAGCCAGCGGACCGCGCATGCAGGAGCTGATCGGCGAGCTCGCCGACGGCGCCCTGCCGCTGCTCTTCCCGCCGGAGCGCTACGCCGAGGTGCGCGCGCGCGTGGCGGTGGGGGAGGAGCGGCGCGATCCAGACCTCGAACCGGTCGATTTCGCGGCCTGCTTCTGGGTCTCGGTCGACGCCGATCCGGAGCGAGCTCGCGCGCCGCTGGCTGAGAAGGTCGCCTACTACGGGCCCGCCATGGGCCCCCACCTGCTGCGTCACCTCGGGGTCGAGGACGCCGAGCTCGACCCGATCCGCGAGGCCCTCGCCGCCGGCGAGCCGTTGTCCGAGGTCGGGCAGCGGGTCGACGAGCGCATGCTGCGGGTCGGCGTCGCCGGTTCGCCCGACGAGGTCGTCGAGCGGCTGCGGCCGATCCGCGACGCCGGCGCCGAGCATCTCAGCTTCGGTCCGCCGCTGGGGCCGGATCCCGAGGTGGCGGTGCGCCTGCTCGGTCGCGACGTGCTTCCGGCCCTGCGCTGATCGGCGCCCTGCTAGGGCTGGGTCGTGGACCAGGCCGAGGTGTCGCCGGCCTCGAAGCCGTCGGCGAACAGGCTCATGCAGGCGGTGGAGAACTCCTGGACGTAGTTGCCCCAGCGGGTGGTCCTGCCGGTGTTCTCGCTGTACTCGCCGAGGTACCAGGTACGGATGCCGTCCGGGTCGGAGGTCATGCCGGTGTAGTCCCCCCAGCGCTTCGGGGAGTCGTCGAAGCTGGTGTAGAGGATCTCGCCCGGCTTCACCTCGAGTTCGGGTCCCAGGGTGTTCGGAGGATCGGATCCGAGGCGACCGGTCGCGTAGACGCCCGGAAAGGTCGTGCTGCTCGACTTCGTGTAGCCGATCGTCATGTCGCCGCAGTGGTTCACCGCGAGATCGGCGAACTGCCGGTACTCGCCGTCGCTGGCGATCACCCCGGCCTGGACCACCGTCGCCGTCACCGGGTCGATCTCGGCCCAGCGCACGCAGTTGACCACCCCGGCGCCGGGGTTGCAGGAGAGGGTGTGGGCCATCCACAGGTGGCCGTTGCGGTACTCCGCGTCCTGGACCCGCCAGTCGTTCCCCTCCATCGTGCTGGTGCCGTTCTGCGGGAAGGGCAGAGCCTGCCCGGCGAACACACCGGTGAAGGCGTCGAGATCCACCGTGCCGATGTTGAACAGCAGGTTCGTGGTCAGCGGGTCGCTCCAGGCGAACACTCCGAAGGACGACCCGTCGAACGCAGCGTCGTTGAGGATGTAGTGCAGACCGTCGTCGGGCCAGGTCCCCTGCGCGAAACCGTGGGCGTTCATCGGCTGCGGCGTGAAGCCGGCGATCGTGCGGCTGACCACCGTCAGGGGACTGCCCGAGTACGCATCGGCCTTCTCTATCGCGTAGAGCTCGGCGTGATCGAAGTTCGGGCCGACGAAGAGGTTGCCGCCCATCACGAAGACGTCCTCGCCGACGCCGGTGTGGGGATAGTCGAAGAAGAAGCCGGGCGCGGTCGGCACGCGGTAGAGGTACCACGAGCCCGTCGGATCGCTGCTCTGCGACACCGCGATGCAGAAGGCGCTGCCGCCGGAGGCGATGCCGAGGAAGTAGCGGTCCGCCGACTCGTCGTAGAGCACGTTGGGGTCGAAGAGTCCGCCGCAGCTCGGGACGCCGGCGAAGAGGCTGCTGAAGGTGGTCGGCCCGACCAGGGAGAGCCCCGTCTTGTCGTAGATCTCGAGCGAGGTGTTGACCACCGCGACGGCGTGATCGGGACCGACCGCCAGCTCCGGATCGGGTGGGGTGGCGCCCGGTGCGTCGTTGTAGTTCAGCGACTCGAACCCCGTGCCCAGCGAGGGTGACACCGCGCGCGGCGCGGCGACTCCGTCGAGGCGCTGGATCGCGGGCGCCGGCGCCAGGAGCAGCGCGGCGGCGCGCTGGGCTTGCAGCTCCTCCTCCGAGATCGGCGCTCCGGGCCTGCTGCGTACCCCGCGCTGCGCCGGGTGCGGGGCGATCACGCTGCGGGCGGCCGCCTCGCGCACCGCGACGATGCCGGCGAGCTCGATCTCCATGCGGCGCTCGAAGTCGACCCCGATCTCGGCGGCGGGCGCCGACGCCGGCGGCCGCGGGTTGGCGAAGATCGGCGCGCCGGCGACGACGGCTGGCGGTGCGGCGCTGCAAGCCTGCAGCACCAGAGCGGCGGCGGGGATCGCGCACCACGGCACCAGGCGTCTCATGACGATGATGGAGCTCTGCGTCTCGGGCATGTGTCGTCCTCTGTCGGCCGCGGCACCCTCTCATTGGATGCAGCGTCGGCCCCTGAAGGGGTTGCGGTGGCATCAGGGACGCGGAAGGCCCCGACGGTGTCGCCGGCAGAGCGCAATCCGGGCGTGGACCTCACACGTGCCGCGTCATTCCGTCCGAGACGGGAGGGCGACCGCCATGTAGGCAGGGCGCTCGCAAGAGGACCGGACGAGCGGCAGCGTTCGGTCCCCGACGGAGGCGCGAGACACCCTTGGCCTCAGTGTTGGCCCGCCCGCCACACACGATGAGTCGATGGCGCCGCGGCCGCTTCGGCGCGCGGGTGCTGCCGGCACCGAGGTGGGCCGCCCGTCAGGGCCAGGAGGCCCGAGCCGACACCTTCAGTACCGGGCAGGCGGCCTGCGATGCCGCGGTCGTCGCCGTCGGCCCCCTGAAGAGCTGGCGTGGCCTACGTTCGCTCGTCAGTCGCGATCCCGTGCACCCAGACCCGTACAGCACGCCGACGGCCGGAGCCGCCTGCGGGCCGCTGGAGAGGTGGCATGGCCTACGGTCGCTCGTCAGTCGCGATCCCGTGGTTCCAGACCCGTGCAGCACGCCGACGGCCGGTGCCGCCTGCGGCCCGCTGGAGAGGTGGCGTGGCCTACGTTTGCTCGTCAGTCGCGATCCCGTGCGCTCAGACTCGTGCAGCACGCCGGCGGCTGGGGCCGCCTGCGGCCCGCTGGAGAGGTGGCGTGGCCTACAGTCGCTCGTCCGTGGCGATCCCGTGCACCCAGACTCGTGCAGCACGCCGACGGCTGGGGCCGCCTGCGGCCCGCTGGAGAGGTGGCGTGGCCTACGTTTGCTCGTCAGTCGCGATCCCGTGCACCCAGACTCGTGCAGCACGCCGGCGGCTGGGGCCGCCGGCGGACCGCTGGAGAGCTGGCGACGTCTACGGCGTGGACGAAGACCACGCCGTCACGTCGCCAGACTCGAATCCGTCGGCGAAGATCTCGTTCACCGAACAGGAGGTCGAGAACTCCTGGACATAGTTGCCCCACCTCGCGGTGGTGGGCGCACTGGACTCGCAGTACTCACCGAGG
>QQVD01000031.1 GCA_003388555.1 Acidobacteriota bacterium
GCAGGTGGGCGAGGGTCTCGACGCCGCTCCCGGCGAGGTCGAGGTAGGCGACCGTCGTCGGCCCGAGCACGCGGAACGCATCGAGCCCTTTCGGTGAGAGGTTGACGTGGCCGTCGCCGGTGAGCGGTGCGCTGGCGACGAAGAACATCCTCTGACCGGCGATGAACTCGCGCAGCTTGTCGTCGATCTGCTCGAACACCTTGCCCACGGCTCAGCCCTCCTGCCGCTCGGCGGCCTCGATCGTGTTGCGCAGCAGCATCGCCACCGTGGTCGGCCCGACGCCGCCCAGGCGCGGCGTGATCCAGGACGCCACCTCGGCCACCGACTCGTCGACGTCGGCGAGCAGCTTGCGTCCCTGCCAGGAGATACCACCCGAGATCACCACCGCGCCCTCGCGCACCATCTCCGGTCTCACGAACCCGGGCGAGCCGACCGCGGCGACCAGGATGTCGGCGCGGCGGGTGAAGCGGGCGACGTCGCGCACGCCGCTGTGCACCACGGTGACCGCGGCGTTGGCGCCCTCCGCCTTCAGCGACAGGAGCAGGGCCAGGGGACGGCCGAGGGTCGGGCCGCGGCCGATGATCACCACCTCGCGGCCGGCGGTGGGAATGCCGAAGTGCACCAGCATCGCCTGGATACCGGCCGGCGTGCAGGGCACCGGACCTGACTCCTGCAGCACCAGCTTGCCGAGGTTGATCGGGTGCAGCCCGTCGCCGTCCTTGGCCGGATCCATGCGGGCGAGGGCGGCGTTGAAGTCCAGCCCGCGGGGCACCGGATGCTGGATCAGGTAGGCGTGCACCGCCGGATCGTCGTTGAAGCGGTCGACCGCCGCTTCGAGCTCGCGCTGTGAGGCGCCGGTGGGCAGGTGCTGATGGTGGGAGCGGATCCCGACCGCCTCGCAGGCCTCGTGCTTCTTGCGCACGTAGCTGGCGCTCGGACCGTCGTCACCGACCAGGATGGTCCCCAGTCCGACCTCGGTGCCGCGTCCGGCGAGCGCCGCGGCGCGGCGCTTCACGTCGGCCAACACCGATTCGGCGACTTCGGTTCCCTGCAGCAGTTGGGCGGTCACGGGGTCTTCCGGTAGGGTGGAGGTCGGCTCCGGCGGGTCGTGCGTCCGGTGCTCGGCGGCGCGAGAGGCCGGAGCGTAGCAGGGCGCCGCGCATGCGGCGGCTCCGCCGCAGGGGCGTCGATCCGATAGCGTCCCGGATCTGATGTCAGAGGGCACCGCAGGGCGCGAGGCGCCGCAGATCGTGCACCTGGTGGCCAGGGCGCCGCACCTCTCGGGGTCGTACAACCGGCGTGTCGGCACCCTGATCGACGAGTTGCCCGAGTACCGTCAGCGCGTGCTCTGCACGCAGACGTCGGAGCCCGTGCCCGACGCCGCCTCTGACCGGGAGGTGGAACAGCTCGGCGTCTCCGGCCTGTCGGTGGCCGAGCGGCTGCTCGCGGCGCTCCCGGCGCCGCTGCGGGCACGGCTCGGTTTGCCCTTCGGCGACCGCGAGAGCCAGGTCTTCGCTTGGCAGGCGGCGCGCCGGCTGCGAGCCCTCAGGCCCCGGGTGGTCATGGTCTACGACAACCACAAGCTCGGTCCGGTGCTGCGCCGGGCGATCGACTGGCCCTGCCGGCTGGTGCTGCACCAGCACGGACTGTCGTACTTCCTGTCGCCAGCACAGGCGACGCGCGACCTCAGCGCCTTCGACGCGGTGGTGCTGCTGCACCCGAGCTCCTTCCACTTCGACCGCGCAAGGTCCCACCAGTACCTGCCCGACGTGCACGTGCTGCCGAACTTCGTCGACACCGCCGAGTTCGCGCCGCCGAGTCGTCAGGAGAAGCAGGCGCTGCGCGCCGAGCTCGGGCTGCCGGCGGACGTCGCGGTGGTGCTCAGCCTCGGCCGACTGGTGCCGAAGAAGGGCCCGCACCGCCTGCTGCGCGACTGGCGCGAGGTGGTCGCCTACGGTCGCCGGGCGCTGCTCTGGATCGTCGGCGACGGCCCTGCCGACTACCGCCGCGGCCTCGAATCGATGGCGCGAGAGCTGGGCGTCGCGGACTCGGTGCGCTTCGACGGCGCCGTGGCGCCCGAGCGGACGGCTCGCTGCTACGCGGCCTGCGACCTCTTCGTGCTGCCGAGCCTGTGTCACGAAGGCCAACCGCTGACGCTGCTCGAGGCCCTGGCGACGGGAGTGCCGTGCATCGCCAGCGACTACCCGGGCCTCGGCGACTGCTTTCCGGAGAGCTGCGTCGAGCCGATCGCGATTCCCAACCACCTGGGCGCCTTCGTCCCGGCGCTGAGCCGGTTGCTCGACGATCCGCACCGTCGTGATGCGATGGGCGCCGCCGGTCGCGCCCTGTGCGTCGAGGAATATTCGCTGGCGCGGGGACTCGACCGTTGGCGCCGCCTCTACGACGAGGAGCTGCGGATGGCTGTCGCCTTTCCTGGCGTAGCGGGCGAGGGATGAGTGGCGACCGCGGCGCCGCGAACGAGCAGATGCTCCGCCCGCCGTAGCGCGGCACGGTCGCCGCTGAGGTAGAGGTCGTCGCCCGGCTGCAGGACAGTCCGGCTCGAAACCACCATCTCGACGCCCTCGGCGCGGCCGATGCCGATCAGTGAGGCGCCGGTGCGCTCGCGGAGGCGCAGTTCGCCCAACTGCCTGCCTGCGATCGAAGGACCGGCGCGCAGCTGCAGCAGCTGCACCTCGTTGTTGACCCAGATCCGCTGCTCGCCGAACAGTCGCTCGAGCAGCAGGTCGGCGGTGACCTGCGACAGCGACAGCACGGTGTCGGCGCCGGCGGCGCGCACCCGGTCGGCGTTGGAGTGCTCGCGCAGGCCGGCGACGATCACCGCCCCGGGAATGGTGTCGCGCACCACCAGGGTCGCGAGCAGCGCCTTGGCGTCGGAGTCGAGGGCGATCACCACCGCGCGGGTGTTGCTTCCGTCGCGCCCGAGCACCGTCGGCGAGAGCACGTCACCGATCAGATCGGCGCCGCCGTCCGGGTCGGCGTCGACGGTGATCACCGTCTCGCCGGTGTCCCGGAGCAGCTCCGTGGTCACTTTGCCGACCTTGCCGTAGCCGTAGACCACCACGTCGCCGCCGCGACGCAGCGCGGTGCCGCCGGCGCAGAGCTCCTGCAGCCGCCGGAGCGACTCGGCGCTGCCGACCGCGGTGAGGATGCCTCCGGCGGCGACCCTCGTGGTGGCGGTCGCCGGCGTCTCGAACACCGCGCCCCGCCACTGACCGATGATCGAGCTGCCGGTCGAGGAGCCGATGCCGAGCTCGGCCAGCGTCCGGCCGGCGGCGGGTGAAGAGGGATCGACCCGGATGTCGGAGAAGACGACCCGGCTGTCGATGGCGCCGAGCGGATCGGTGAGCCGGCCGGTGGAGCCCTCGTCGGCATCGCGGCGCAGCAGGAAGCGCGTCGCCGCGCGCGAGGCGAGCGCGGCGCCGAGCACGTGCTTCGGGGTCAGGGTCAGATCGGCTCCGGCCAGCTGCAGCGGCCGCCGATGCTCCGCTTCGCCGACCAGGGCCAGCGCCTGGCCGCTCCAACCAGACCGCCGGAGGGCGACGATCAGCGACGAGCTCTCGTGATCCGGTCCGTTGGTCACCAGGGTGCGGATCCGCTGCGGTGGGATGCGATCCAGGAGCAGGTCCGGATCGGGGCACAGCACCACCTCGAGCCCACGCTCGAGCAGCGCCCGCGCGCGCGCCTCGTCGGTCTCGACGACGACCACGTTCCTCTCGCGCCCCTCGAGCTCGGCGAGGAAGGTCGACAGCTCCGGCCCGGGGCGGAAGACCAGGAGCAGATCGTCGAGCCTGGTGGTCGTCGGCACCCGGGTCTGGAAGCGTCGTTCGAGGATCGGGATCAGCGCCAACGGCAGCACCAGGAAGACCAGCGCGACACCGGTGAACTGCGCCACGACGACGAAGGCGACCATCACCGGGTGGCTCCACCGGCCGTCGATCCCGTAGCCGGTGGTGGTCATGGTCTCGGCCGCCCACTGCAGGCTCTGCGAGACGGTGCGCTGGTCTCCCTCCAGGTGGCGCATGCCGAGCCAGTAGAGCAGCGTCATCACGGCCAGCGCCGCCGGCACCGAGAGTGCGAGCAGGCGGACAGTGCGTGCGACCACGCGTCCTGACGACATTGCGATGGATGGTATCCAAGCCGACCGGACCCGCACGGATCGGGAATCGCTGCCTGTGCCGCGCGCTTTACCTTAGCCAGCGGTGCGTCTGCCGCTCCGAGAGCTGACGAGATCAACGACGAGGCCGGGGAGGGCATCGCGTGAAGTTGCAGATCGAGAACGCTTCGACCCAGGATGGACGACCGACGACCGCCCCGTCGCGGCTTCCGGCGGCACTGCTGGCACCGCTGCTCGCGGTGGCGCTGCTCGGCTGCGGCTCCTCGCGCGGCGGCAGCGAACCGACGCGTCAGACCACCGAGCTGTACACCTGCGAGATGAGCTTCACGCTTTCGGGCTGGTCGGCGATCTACAAGCGCGCCGACGGCCAGGGCCGGGTCTCGTGCAGCAACGGCGAGAGCGCCGAGGTCGCGCTGCGTTTGCGTGGCGGCGGCCTCACCGCCGGCAAGACCGAGATCCTCGAGGGCACCGGCAAGTTCTCGGGGGTCAAGGGCATCGAGGAGATCTACGGCTCCTACGCCGCTGCCGGCGCCCAGGGCGGCGCGGTGAAGGCGAGCGAGGCGATCGCGATGACCAAGGGACCGGTGTCGCTGGCGCTGGCCGGCACTGGGCGCGGCTTCTCGCTGGGGCTCGACATCAGTCGCTTCACCATCCGACGCATCAGCGACTGATCGTGGCGGGTGGCCGGAGAGTCACCCGCCATCCGCTCTCGAGCATCGCGCGGATCGCTTCGCGCAGGTCCTCGCGACTGTGCCTCGCGGCCCAGTCGGCCGCCTCGCGCCGCATGCGGTCGACACGCTCCGGGTCACCGGCGAGCGCGGTGACGGCGTCGGCGATCTCCTCGCCGTCGGCCCGATCGAGAGCAACGCCGCGACCGTCGAGCATCGACCGGGCGAAGCCGCCGGCGGACGACAGGCAGACGACCCCGTGTGCCATCGCCTCGGCGAGCACCTTGGGCCAGCCCTCGTGGGCGGACGGCAGCACCAGCACGTCGCACCAGGCGTACTGCGCGGCGACCCGGTCGAAGGGCAGGGCGCCGGTGGTCTCGAAGCGGTCGGCGAGTCCGAGATCGCGCGCCTGGCGCTCCAGCGCTCCGCGCTGCGGGCCGTCTCCGACCAGGCGCAGACGGACGGCGACGCCACGACTCTCCAGCCGGGCGCAGGCGTCGACCAGGCGATCGACCCGCTTCTGCGCCGCCAGCCGTCCGGCGAAGAGCAGGCGCACCGGCTGGCCGGGTCGCTGCAGCCCAGGAGGCCTCGCCGCGGCGATCCGACCCGCCTCCTCGACCTGGCTGCGGTCCATCATCGAGGTGAACGAGGGCACGATGTGGGCCGGCTCTCCGGGCCACTCCCCGTAGACGCCGACCGGGCCCCGGAACCAGCGGCGCAGCAGCCAGCGCTGCAGCTTCACGACCGGGCGCTCGCCCGGATAGGGCGCCCACTGACCTGCGTACTTGGCGCAGGCGGGGCGGCCCGAGAGCGGAGCCAGCAGAGCGCCCAGCATGCCGAGCACGTTGGGCAGACGCACGTGCACCGCGTCGTGCGCCCTGATCGCGCGCCACAGCCTCCAGACGTGGGCCGGTGCGGCGACCGCCTGCGCCAGTCGGCCGAGCGATCGGGGCGAGCCGATCAGCCGCTGCGGCAGCAGCACCAGACCCTGGCGGTCGATCGCGGTCGCATCGTCGGGCGGCGCCCCTGTGCCGCGCGGCGCTGCGATCGAGAGGCGGGGGAAGAGATCGGCCCACAGCTCGATCTCGCGCGCGTACGGGCCGAAGGCCCACAGCCGGCCCCGATGCTCGTAGTGCTCGACCCCCGAGACCACCAGCAGCGACTGTGGCGCTCGGGGCTGGCCGCTCACGGACGCGCCGCGGCGCTCGGGTTCCAGTCGCCGCGCGCCACCGCCGGCACGAACTCCTCGAGATCCTCGTCGAGCGCCACTACCCGGCCCTCCTCGGCACTGCGGTAGGCGGCCATCAACAGCTCGGCGATCGCCACTCCGTCGTCGAAGTTCTCGCGCGGCCGCTCGCCGGCGAGGAAGGCGCGCACCATGTGGCGATTCTCGGCATCGTAGCCGTAGGAGGTCGCCTCGCTGGCGAGCACCGGCATGAGGCCCATTTCGGCGTTCTGCTTCTCGACCAGGTCCTCTCCCGCCTGCTGCTGCAGCTCGCGGGAGAAGAACAGCTGCAGGTCGGTGTCGAGCGAGTTGGTGCGCATCGAGTACTCGGGCCCGAGCAGTTCCATCGACAGGCGCAGACCGGCGCCGACGAAGGACCACGAGGTGGTGGCCTCGATCATCAGCGGCCGTCCCTGCTCGTCGTCGAGCTCGACGGTGGCGCGGGCGAAGTCCTCGGAGGGGCGCTGACGGTAGTCGATCTCGCGGCCGTAGCGCTCGCGCAGCTGTTCGGCGTACTCGGGCCGCTGCCACTTGAGCGCCGCGATCTGGGCGCTGACCCTTCGCGGCACGATCGAGGTGCGCGGTTTTCCCGGCTCGGTGAGCAGGTAGCGGCCGACCTCGATCGAGTGGCACATCATGTCGTTGAGGACGCCTCCACCTTGCAGGCGTCCGTTCCAGAACCAGGCGGCGTGCGGTCCCGAGTGCTCCTCCGCGGCGCGCGCAAGGTAGGGCCGTCCGCTCGCCGCGGCGCCGCGTGCCCACGCCAGCTCACGTCCGCGCTCCACGGACGGCGCGAAGACCTGGTTCTCGAGGTAGCCGTCGAGCAGGCCGTGCTCACGGGCCAGGCGCTGCATCTCGCGCGCCTCGGGCAGGGTCCGGCCGAGCGGCTTCTCGCAGGCGACGCCGCGCAGCTTCGCGCCGGAGGCCACCGCGGCGCAGATCTTGCGCATGTTGTCGAGCCGGGCATGGTTCGGCCCGCACAGCCAGAGGGCGTCGATCGCCGGATCGGCGGCCATCTCCTCGATCGAGGCGAATGCCCTTGCGGAGCCGACGCCGAGCTGTCGTGCCAGCGCCGCGGCGCGCTCGGCGTTGCCCTGATTCGGGCTCCAGACGCCGAGCACGTCGGCGTCGCGCACTGCGATCCACGAACGGATGTGGAACTGGGTGATGAACCCCGAACCGACGAAACCGACTCCCAGACGCTGCATGCTGCACTCCTCGGCTGAGGTCCAACGGAGGAGCGATCGTAGCAACCGCGGCGGCCGTCCAGACTGGCCGCTGCCGGGGTGGGAGCTGTCGCCGGACTCAGCGCACCAGCTCGGTCTCGGGATAGGCGGCGAACCAGCCGAACCAGAACGCCCGGTGCCCCGCCAGGCGTTCGAGACGGGCACCGTCGGCGCCGACCAGGGCATCCTCGGTCACCTGCCAGACGCCGCCCTCGCCGTCTTCGACCCGGTCGCGACCGTTCCAGTCGGCGAAGCGGCGCCCGCCGGTGCGGTAGGCGCGGTTGGCTCCCGAGCGGTCGGTGAGCACGACCAGGTCGACACCGGCGTGGCTGAGCTGGTGCAGCGGGTTGCGCTCGAGGAACTCGGCGGCAAGCGCCAGCGGCTGCTCGGGGTCGCCGAGCAGCAGGCAGAAGACCTCGGCCTTGTTGTCGAGCCGGTCGTCGCGGCGGGAGACGGCGAACATCAGCTCGTCGGTGGCGAAGTACTCGCGGTACGCCGCGCCCTCCGAGTAGTCGCGCTCGTAGCCGGTGTCGAGCGACAGCACCCGGGTGTCGGGGTGACGCTTGCGCCATTCTCCCCACGTGGTGGTGACGATGCTCCGCCTCGGCAGCTCGATGCCGCGGCCGACCAGCGGCCCGATGACGGGCACGCCCCAGAGGGTGTTCCACAGCGACTGCGTCGCCTCGTCGAACATCAGCTTGTTCGAGCGGTAGAGGAAGCCGCTGGTGCCGAGCTCGTACCGCTCGCCGCCGACCTCGGTCTCGAACAGGATCATCGATCCACACAACGTGCAGTAGACGCCGGCCACCGGCACGCCGCCGACGGTGTCGGTGAACATCTCGTGCCATCCCATGATGCGCTTCGGGTAGGCACGCGCGTCGCCTTCGACCTCGAGTCCGAAGACGACGTCTCGCCTGCCGAGGTAGCTCGCCTCGTCGGCGGAGATCATCTTCGGGTCGTGCAGCGGCGGGATGCCGTTCTGCGCCACACCCCCCCAGCGCACCTCGTCGAGCTCGACGGTGCTCTCGCGACCGGCCGAGAAGTAGATCTCGAAGCGGGGGTCGATCAGCCGGTAGAGAAGGCTCTTGAACTCCGCGTAGTGCTGCCAGTCGCCGCGCTCGTCCCAGGCCCAGTACCACTCGAACCAGTCGTTGCCCGAACGCGCGAGGCGGCGCTGGCCGGTGGCACGTTCGAGCAGATCGAAGAGCTCGTCGCGGTAGACGGGGTCGCGCACCAGCTGAAGCACCTCGAGCAGCATCGGGACGAACGACGGCTGCCACTGGCGCTCGACGCGACTGAGCACGCCGCGCCGGATGTCGGGGTCGTTGCGCAGCAGGTCGACGAAGTCGGCGGCGGCCAGATCGGGGCTGACGCTCTGGCCGCCAGCTGCGGCGATGCCGCCGAGGGCCAGCAGTACGGACAGGGCCGTGGCTGCCCGGAAGGGTCGGCGCACGGCACCCCTTGTCGGCGTCGGGTCGATCGATGGGCTCGCCTGCTTCACCGTTCAGCGGTACGCGGGAGCCGCGGCGGACGGATTCAGTGGGTGATGAGCGGCGCCAGCTCTTTCGCCTGCGCCACCCAGTTCTCGACCATCGACTGCGCCGGCGCCCTGCGGGTCAGCCGGCGCTTCCCGTTGACCTCGACCATCTTCGCCGTCAGGTTGTCGGGGCGGCGCTTGCGCAGCTCCTTGACGGTGTCGACCCCGGCCGCCTCGAGGAGCTCGCTGAACTCCTGACCGATGCCTCGGATGCGCATCAGATCGGCCATGTTCGCCCAGCGCAGGAGCTGCTTCTCACTGAGGCCGGTGGCCGCGCTGATCGACTTGCGGCCCTTGCGATCACAGCACCGCTCGAGCAGCTGCGTGGTGCTCCTGATGTCGACCTTGCCGAGTTTCCTGGCGTGCGCCGGTCCGACTCCCTCGATCTCTTCGATCCGGTACCCCATCCCCTCTCCTCCCGCGCGAGCCGACGTCGCCTTGCGCTCACGGACGGCAGCGGCGTGCAGGGCGCTTCACGGCTGGACCGATCCGCGCCGCACGCCCCCTCGTCCGATGGTCAGTTGCTGGCCTCTTCCAGCGCCGGGATCCGTAGCACCTGGCCGGGATAGATCTTGTCGGGATCGGTGAGCATCGGCTTGTTGGCTTCGAAGATCACGGGGTACTTCATTGCGTTGCCGTAGTACTGCTTGGCGATCTTCGACAGCGTCTCGCCCTTGGCGACCGTGTGGAGCTGAGCCTCCGGCTCCTGCTTCTCGACCTCGAGGCGATCGTCCACCCGTGCGATCCCGGCCGTGTTGCCGACCACGAGGACCACCTTCTCGCGGGCCGCCTGGGTCGCCACCTTGCCGCGCACCGTGGCGAGGTCTCCCTTGACCTCGATCTCGAGGTCCTCCACCTCGAGGCCGAGGTGACCGATGCCGCCACGCAGCGCTGCCGCTCGCCTGGCGTCGATCACGGCGCGGTCACTGGCGGAGGAGGACTGCTTCTCGTCCTCCTTGCCGAAGATCTTGGAACCCGCGTTCTTGACGAAGTCGATCAGACCCATTCTCGTCTCTCCTGTCGTTTGGTCGTCCTGGGGGTGACGGGCAGCCGGCGTCGTCACGGCGATTCGAGGCGGACTCACGCCGGGTTGCCGACGCGCTCGCGGCGCGCAGGAACCGACGCCCAGACCCCGCTCAGCCTCGACCGAGGAACTTGCCCAGCAGCCCCGCGCCGGCCTGGGCGACGTCGTCGAGAACGTTACCGTCGCCGTCCCGGTCCAGGAGGTCGCCGAGCATACCGAGTTCGGGACGCTGCCGCTCCAGTCGCTGGCGTTCGCCGCCGAGCAGGTCGGCCAGCCCGCCACTGTCGAGTCCGCGCTGGCGCTTCTCCTTGCCGAGCGCACCCATCACCAGCGGCGCGAGGATCATCAGCAGCTTCTGCACCGAGGCGGCATCGAGACCGGAATTGCGACTCACGGCGCCCTCGACGGCGGCCTGCCTGTTGCCCAGCGCGTGACCGAGGATGCCGCCGCCGTGGTGGCGCTGCGCTGCCCCGTCACCGAGGAAGGAGGCGAGGTCGTCGAGCACGCTGCCGTCGTGGTCCCTGTCGAGCGCGGCGCTGAGCGACGAGAGCCCGCCGCTGCTGCCGGCGTTCTTGGCCAGCGCGCCGAGGAGCACGGGAAGAGCCCCGGACACTGCCTGTTCGGTGGCTCCGCGGTCGGCTCCGAGCTGCCTGCTGATCGTGTCGAGCGAGTCGCCGCCGATCTGTCTGCTGAGGCTCTCGAGCAGTGAGCTCATCTCGTCCCCCCTGGTTTCGGAATCGCCTGCCGTCGCCGTGGCCCGGCAGAGTAGTCGCCCCGAGCGCCGAGGCAGTGTAGCGGTTGGCTACTCGGTGAATGTGAAGGAGGTGGCCGCGCCGTCGGCCGCGACCTCGATCTCGGTTCTGCGCTCGCCGAAGATCTCGTGCCAGGCGACGACCGTGTACTCGCCCGGCGGCAGGCCGGAGATCTCGAAACTGCCGTCCGGCCCGGTGGTGTCGAAGAACGGATGCTCCATCACGAAGATGTAGCTCGCCATCCACGGGTGCACGTCGCACTTGAACTTGATCGCCTTCTCCGGCTTGGTGAAGAACTTGGTGCGTTTGCCCTCGGCCGGTTGCCCGAGGTTGAACGGCCGGTTCTCGCGCGCCAGGCAGCGCACGTTGTGCAGGGTGGGGTCGTCGTTGATCACGTCGAGATCCTGCTGCACCAGCACCCCCTGCACCTTGGGTTGGTACATGCAACCCTCCTGGCGCAGCTCGGCGGCCTTCTCAGGCGCCTCGTAGGGGCCGCCCGGGGGCACACCCTCGACGTAGACGAAGACGTTCGCCAGCTCTCCGTTCTCGCCGATGATCTTGTCGTCCTGGAGCACGTGCTCGTCGTGCAGCTTCTCGCAGTTCGGATCGGCGTTCATGCGGATGGCCCGTCGCCGCACCTCCGGGCCCTCGTAGGTGACCTTGCCGCGCAACGAAGCGGCGAGGAGGTCGCCTGCGCCGAGCGAGAGGAGCGCGATGGCGGCGAGGACCAGGCGTGCGGTGTGACGGGGTGAAGAAGCGTTGAGTCGATGCACGGGTCCGGGCTCCTGGTTGACAGGTGGTGCGGTCGAGCTCGCGGTCTGCGACCGGAGAGGCAGACTACCGCAGAGACGAACAAGGCCGGCTCCGCGGGGAGCCGGCCTTGTAGACGAGACCCGATCGTGGCGGCGGATCAGCGCGAGTAGAACTCGATGATCAGCGGCACCTCGCAGATGATCGGCACGTCGTCGCGTACCGGCAGCGCCGTGAGCTCGGCCTTGTAGCCGGTCTCGTCGACGTGGATGTAGGCCGGCACCGCGGCGCCGGTGCGAGGCTCGTTGAAGCAGCGCAGCTTGCGGCTCTTCTCGCGCACCTCGACGACGTCGCCGACCCGCACCTGGTACGACGGCACGTTGACTCGCTGGCCGTTGACCTGCAGGTGGCCGTGACCGACGAACTGGCGGGCGGCGAAGATGGTGGGAGCGAAGCCGCAGCGCAGCACGAAGGCGTCGAGCCGCGTCTCGAGCAGCTGCACCAGGTTGTCGCCGGTGACGCCGCGCATGCGGTTCGACTTGTCGAAGTAGTTGCGCAGTTGGCGCTCGCTGATGTTGTACTGGAAGCGCAGCCGCTGCTTCTCGAGCAGCTGCCGCCCGTAGTTGCTCTGCCGGCGCCGGCGTTTCATGCCGTGCATGCCGGGCGGATAGGAGCGCCGCTCGAGGTAGCGCTGAGCTTTGTCGCTCAGCGCCACGCCGAGCTTTCGCGATGCTTTGACTTTGGGACCGTTGAACTTCACGAGGGATTCTCCTGCGGCGGTGGCTCACGTCCAGCTCTGTGAGCGACGTCGCGGGCTTGCGGTTGGCGCTCCTGGCCGGTCGCGCGGTGGCGCGTCGGCGGAGGCGCCGGAGACCTGACCCAGGTCTCGGATTCGGTTGGGTTGGGTTGCCGCCACGCGCGAGAATGAGTGGGCCTCGGCGCGCCCGCCGCGAGCCGCCCTCGGTCTCGCCGCGGTGTCGGGGATCCGGCCCGGCCTCAGCCGCGGAGCGGCCGGCGGACCTCCGACGATCGACAGCCCTCGATCCTATGCAAAAGGCGGTGGTTGCGGCAAGCCGGCGGGAGCGTCGTCCGGCCGTCGCCGCGAGCCTCAGCCTCTCATCGCCCCCTCGCGCCGACGCTCTTGTCGGCCAGCCAGTCGCGCAGTCGCTCGGGCTCCCAGGTGTTGACGCAGGAATCGGCCGGGAGTCCGGCGCGACGCGCCGTACGCACGCCGTAGGAGAGATAGCCGAACTGGGCGTCGGAGTGTGCGTCGGTGTCGATGGCCACCAGGCAACCGACCTCGACCGCGCGGCGCAGAGCCGCGTCGTCGAGATCGAGTCGACGGGGATTGGCGTTCAGCTCGAGCGCCGTGCCGTGCTCGCTGGCTGCCGCGCAGAGCGCGTCGATGTCCGGCTGCAGCCCGCGGCGACGACCGACGATGCGGCCGGTCGGGTGCCCGAGGATGTGCACGTGGGGGTTGCGGATCGCCGCCAGCAGCCTGCGCGTGGCCGTGGCGCGGTCCTGGCTCAGCGAGACGTGCGGAGACGCCACCACCACGTCGAGCTCGGCGAGCACCTCGTCCGGGTAGTCCAGGCTGCCGTCGGGGAGGATGTCGACCTCGGCGCCGGCCAGCAGCACCAGGTCGTCGAGCCCGGCCGCCAGCTCGCGGATCGCCGCCACGTGCTCGCGCAGGGCGTCGATCTCGAGGCCGCCGGCGAGCACCGAGCTGCGCGAGTGGTCGGTGACCGCGAGGACCGCGAGGCCGCGTCGCCGCGCGATCGCCACCAGCTCCTCGAGCGAATGGCGGCCGTCCGAGGCGGTCGAGTGGGTGTGCAGGTCGGCGACGATCTGGTCCTCGTCGATCAGCCTGGCGAGCAGGTCGCGCAGCGCCTCGAGGCCTACACGAGCCGGGTCGAATGCCTCCTCGCGCAGCTCGGCGGGGATGAACGGCAGACCGAGGGCGTCGTAGAGCTCGGCCTCCTCGGCGCCGGCGAGCGGCGTGCCGCCGTGGTCCTGGGGCCTGGGCTCGTCGCCTTCGAACAGGCCGTACTCGTTGAGCCGGCGCCCGAAGCCGATGGCGATCTGGCGCATCAGGACGTTGTGCTCCTTCGAGCCGGTGAAGTAGTGCAGCGCGGCGCCGAAGGCGGCCGGCTCGCCGAGACGCAGGTCGGCCTGGATGGCATGGCCGCCGGCGCTGAGGCGGACGCTGCACTTGCGCTCCCCGGAGGCGAGCACGTCGGTCACCCGCCCGTCATTCACGAAGGCCTCGGCGAGCCGGCGTCGCGCCGCCGGGTCGTGGTGGGCGGCCACCAGATCGAGGTCGCCGATGGTCTCGACACCGCGGCGCAAGCTGCCGGCGATCTCGACCCGCGCCTCCGGTTCGACGGAGCGCAGTCCGTCCCGCAGGTCCAGTGCCAGTGGCATGGCCAGCGCCACCGGCAGGCGATCGCGGGTCCGGGTGAGGAACTCCAGGGCCGAGCGCAGGTTCTGCACCGTCTTCCGGCCCATCCGCGGCAACGACTCGACCCGCCCGGAGTCGAGCTCGCGGCGCAGGTCGTCGACTCCCTGCACGCCGAGCTCCTGCCACAGGGTGCGCACCGCCTTCGGTCCCAGCCCGGGGACCTGGAGGAGCTGGAACAGGCCGCCGGGCACCCTCTCGAGGATCTCGACGTGGTCGGCGATCTCGCCGTGCTCGACGAACTCGAGGATGCGTCGGGTGGCTCCTTCGCCGATCCCGGGGATCGCTTCGAGACGGGCGCGCAGCTGGGCCGGATCGTCGCCGAGCTGGTCGATCGGAGCCGTCAGGTCACCGATCGCCCGCGCCACGCGCCGGTGGGAGGCGGAGCGGAACGAGCTCTCGCCGAGCAGGTCGAGCCCGTCGGCCAGCTCCTCGAAGGCCCGCTGCAGGGCCTTGTTCACGTCGTTGCTCACGTCGTTCCGCGCGGCGGCCAAGGCGCTCGCCCGGTCAGTGGTGCAGCAGCCGGTGGCGGCCGTGCACGGTCTTGAAGAGGGGAACACGCGGCGGCGTGCTGACATCGCCGGAGGCGACCCGCTCGCCGAGCAGCGACAGCACCACCTGGGTGATCTTCGGCAGCGGCAGCTTCGTCGTCGCGGAGAGCGGGATCCAGCGCAGGTCGCCGAGCTCGCCGTTGCCACTCGGTGCCGGGTGCTCCTCGTCCAGCCTGGTGACGAAGAAGCGGGCGTCGAAGCGCTTGGCGCGGCGCGGCGGCGTGACCGCCCGGCAGAGCAGATGCAGCCGGTCGAGAGCCGGCGCCCAGCCTTCGGCGCCGCCGCCGTCCGGCGCCGCGAACTGCCGCCAGGGTGAGCGGCGCTCAGGCCGGGGCCCGGCGCTCCTGCCGGCGATCCGCAGGCCGGTCTCCTCGAAGGTCTCGCGGATCGCCGCGATCGCGATGGCGCGGCCGCGGGCCGGCGTCGCTCCGGCCTCGAGCCGCGCCGCGACCTCGGGCCGCAGCTCGCTGGCGGCCCTGACGCGGTGGTCGTCGCGGTCGACGCGGCCGCCCGGGAAGACGTAGAGGTCGCTCCAGGCGTCGCGGGTACGGCGGCGCCCCATCAGCACCACCGGGCCGGCGCGTCGGTCGTCGCGCAGCAGCACCAGGGTGGCGGCGTCGCGGGGCCGCGGCGAGCGGGCCGGTCTCTGACGGGCGGCGGCTGGGTCCACCGGGGCATGATAGACGCGGCGGGCACGCCTGGGAGCGCGTTGTGTCATCGTCGTCGGCCGTCGTGCCCCGGGCGCGACGACGAGCCCGCTACGTCATCCATCGCCCGATGAGCAGCACCTCGACGATCGACCTGCGTTCCGACACGGTGACCCGACCCAGCGCCGCGATGCGTCGGGCGATGGCCGATGCCGAGGTCGGCGACGACGTCTACGGAGAGGATCCCACCGTCGAGCGTCTGCAGGCCGAGGTCGCCGCGCTGCTCGGCAAGCAGGCCGGCCTCTTCGTCACCAGCGGCACCCAGGGCAACCTGCTGGCGATCTGCACCGCCGCGGGGCGCGGCGACGAGATCGTCATCGGAGACACCGGCCACAGCTTCCTCTACGAAGTGGGAGGGCCGGCCGCCATTGCCGGCGTGCCGACCCACGCCCTGCCGGTGCGCGAGGACGGAACGCTCGATCCGGAGCGCATCGCCGCGGCGGTGCGCCCGCGCGAGATCCATCACGCCCGCACACGGCTGGTGGTGCTCGAGAACACCAAGGACGGGCGGGTGCTGCCGCTGGCCTACCTCGACGAGGTCGGCGAGCTGCTGGGGCGCATCGGCGTACCCGGGCACCTGGACGGGGCGCGGCTGTTCAACGCCGCCGCCGAGCTCGGGGTCGCGCCGGAGAGGCTGTGCCGTTGCTTCGAGACCGTCACCGTCTGTCTCTCCAAGGGGCTCGGCGCTCCGGTCGGCTCGGTGCTCTGCGGCTCCCGCGAGCGCATCGAGGCGGCGCGCCGGTGGCGCAAGATGCTCGGCGGCGGCCTGCGCCAGGTCGGCGTCCTGGCGGCGGCGGGGCTCGTCGCGCTCGGGCATCGCGATTCCCTGATCGAGGACCATCGGCTCGCCGGCCGTCTGGCGCAGGCGCTGGCGGCCCTCGCCCCGGAGCTGCTGCGGGTGGAGCGCTGCGCCACCAACATGCTGTTCGTCTCGTCATCCTCCGACGTATCCGTCGCCGCCGATCTGCAGACTCGGCTGTCCGCAAGGGGGATCGTGTGGCCGGCGGCCTGGTCGCAGCAGGGCCGGTCGTGGACTCGCCTGGTCACCCACCGCGACCTGCCCGCCGACACCGTGGAACGCGTCACCGCGGCGCTGGGCGAGGTGTTCGGCGGCCTGTCGTAGCCGAACGCGGTCCTGCGAGTTACGCTCTGACGTCCTGGCACGGGCTGCTGGCCGCGGCCGTTCACTCCACAAGGGGTTCCTCTCTCTTGCCACGCCTCGCCACGCTCTCGCCGCGCCGCATCGCGACCGCCGTTCTGGCCGGCTCTCTCCTCGCCGCCCCCGCCGCCGCCTCCGAGTCGGCGGGAGGGGGGCACGGCGGTCTCGCCACCGCCTTCGAGCAGCCGGCCCTGCTGATCGCCTTCGCGCTCGCCCTCGGCATGGTCTGCCAGGTCCTGGCGCGCCACCTGCGCCTGCCGGGCATCGTCCTGCTGTTGACCGCCGGTGTGATCGTCGGGCCCGACGTGCTGGCCTGGATCGATCCGGCCGACCTCGGCCAGCTGCTGCAGACCCTGGTCGGTTTCGCTGTCGCGATCATCCTGTTCGAGGGCAGCCTGAATCTGAACTGGCGCCAACTGCGCCGCCAGGCGACGAGCATCCGCCGTCTCGTCACGGTCGGCGCCCTGGTGACGACGGTCGGTGGAGCGGTTGCGGCGCGGTTCCTGCTCGGCTGGGACTGGCGACTGTCGATCCTCTTCGGCACCCTGGTCATCGTCACCGGACCGACGGTCATCAATCCACTGCTGCGCCGCATCCGGGTCGATCGCAAGGTCTCGACCGTGCTCGAGGCCGAGGGCGTCTTCGGCGACGCGGTCGGTGCCGCGGTGGCGGTCGTGGCACTCGAGATCGCCCTCGCCCCATCGGCCGAGAGCTTCGCCAACGGCGTCTTCGACTTCCTGTCGCGCTTCGCCATCGGCGGTGTGCTGGGCCTGGCAGGAGGACTGCTGCTGCTCGGCCTGATGCGCAGCGGCTGGGCGCTGCCCGGCGGGCTCGAGAACGTCTTCACCCTGGCGCTCGCCGTCTTCCTGTTCCAGTTCAGCAACGCGTTGGCGCACGAGTCCGGCATCGTCTGCGTCATCGCCGCAGGTTTCACCGTCGGCAACGTCAAGGGCGACGCGTTGGAGCACCTCAAGGAGTTCAAGGAGCAGCTCACGGTGATGCTCATCGGCATCCTGTTCGTGCTGCTCGCGGCGGACGTGCGGTTGGAGGACGTTCGGGCGCTGGGCTGGGCCGGCGTCTACACGGTGCTCGCCCTGATGCTGCTGGTGCGGCCGCTGAACGTGCTGATCTCGACCCACGGGACCGACTTCGGATGGCGCGAGAAGGCGTTCTTCTCGTGGCTGGCGCCGCGCGGCATCGTCGCCGCGGCGGTGTCGTCCCTGTTCGCGCTGACCCTCGCCGACGCGGGGATCGAAGGTGGTCGCGAGCTGCGCGCCCTGGTCTTCCTGGTGATCGCGGTGACCGTGCTGGTGCAGGGGCTCAGCGGCGGCTTGGTGGCCAAGCTGGTCGGGGTCCAGGCGCCCAAGCCGCGCGGCGTCGTGATCCTCGGTGCGCAACCTCTGGCGCGCCTGATCGGAGGCCTGCTGCGCTCGTTCGACCGCAAGGTGCAGTTCATCGACTCGAACCCGCAGCACTGCTCGCGCGCCGAGGCGGAAGGCTTCCGGGTGCTCTACGGCAGCGCCTTCGACGACAACCTGCTGCTGCGCGCCCGCTTCGAGGACGTCGAATGGGCGATCAGCCTGACTCCGAACTCGGAGGTCAACTTCACCTTCGCCCGCCGGGTCAAGCGCGAGTTCAGGGTCCGCCACGCGTGGGTGGCCCTCGACAAGAGCAGTCGCGCCCTGCCGAAGGGCGCTCTGGCCCGCTCCGGCATCGAGGTCCTCTTCGCCGAGCCGCGCAACCTCGCGTTCTGGTCGACGAAGATCGAGCGCGAGGCGGCCGAGGTGTCGTGGTGGCAGGCGGAGTCGGCGACGGACCACGACTGGGAGGCACTCACCTCCTCGCCGCACTACCGCTCGTTCCTGCCGCTGCTGGTGGTGCGCAAGGGCAAGCTGCAGACCCCGGTCGCCGAGCTCAGGACGCCCGAGAAGGGTGAGATCTGGGCGCTGCTGGTCGCCGCCGAGCACGAGGCAGAGCTGGCCGAGAACATGGCCCGCTTCGGCTGGGTGCGGGTGCCGCCGCCGACCGACGAGGCGCCCGAGGCGCGCGACGTCGCCGGTCTGCCGGAGGGCGCCCCGGCCGCGGCGAGCTGAGCCGCGCGCCGTCCGTTCTCAGCGCGGAGCGAGGTCGCGGATGGCCTGGCGGAAGTCGCCGCTGTCGCCGGGGTGCAGCAGGGCGAGCGCCGGGGTGTGCACGCCGGCCTCGACATACTCGGCCACCCGCTCGCGGCATCTCTCGGGAGGCCCGTTGACGATCAGGTCGTCGACCACCGACTCCGGGATGGCCTCGAGCGCCGCCTTGCGGTCGCCGGCCTGCCAGTGGCTCCACATGCCTTCGAGCTCGGATCCGCGCCCGAGCCATTTGTGGAACTCGGCGTAGACCGGCACGTTGAGGTATGCGGCGGCGGCGCGCCGGCCGATCGTCAACGCGAGCTCGCGGTC
Organism: Acidobacteriota bacterium; assembly: GCA_003388555.1. Lineage (GTDB taxonomy): Bacteria > Acidobacteriota > Thermoanaerobaculia > Multivoradales > Multivoraceae > QQVD01. The sequence goes on from QQVD01000031.1 coordinate 18,634, forward strand.
GGAGGTCGGGACGACGAAGATGCGCGCCGCGATCTCCTTGCCCTCGCCGCCGGCGTGCACGTGCGGCACCACCGTGCGCACGTCCTCGGGAGAGAGCCAGTTGAGGATCGCCCCGTCGCCCTCGCGGCCGGCGAGGCGGAGCATTCCCTCGCGCAGGGCGGCGACCAGGATCCTCGGCGGCTGCTCGACCTTGCGCCCGAGCCGGAAGCCCCGCACCGAGAAGGTCTCGAACTCCTCGTCGATCTTCTCACCGGCGAGGGCGCGGCGCAGGAAGCGCACGGTGTCGCGCACCCGGTACCAGGGCTTCTCGAACGGTGTGTCGTTCCAGTTCTGCACGATGACGTTGCTCGACGAGCCGATGCCCATGACGAAGCGCCCGGGCGCCGCCTCGGCGAGCGAGGCGACGCTCATCGCCAGCAGCGCCGGTCCGCGGGTGTAGGCGGGGATGATCGCGACTCCGAGCCGCGCCTGCGGCGTCCAGGCGGCAGCGAGGGCGAGCGGAGTGAAGCCGTCGGTGCCCATCGCCTCGGACGACCAGAAGTCGGTGTAGCCGAGGTCGACCATCTCCTCGAGGATCTCGCGGTGCTGGTGCAGCGGCACTTCGAAGGGGAGGGACATTCCGTAGCGGCTCATCTGCATCTCCTTGCCGTGCCCCCGGGGCGGGCGGCGCTCAGTCGAGGTCGAATCTGGGGATCGGGACGTCGGGGAGCTCGAGCAGCGCCTGCTGATCCGGCCGCAGGTCGCGGGCTCCGCGGATGTAGACGTGCTCGATCTCTTTGGCGGTGCGGGTCGTGTTCCAGTGCAGCAGCACCCGGATGCACTGCGACAGGGCGCCGGGCACCTCCATCTCGTGGCCGCAGATCAGGGCGACGTCGAGCCAGCCCAGCTTGCGCGCGGCGAGCGCCGGGAACTCGGCGTCGAGGTCTCGGGTGGTGGTGAAGTAGGCGCTGGCGACGTCGTCGGGAACGATGCCGTTGCGTTCGATCAGGTACCAGAGCAGCTCACCGGTGGCGAGCAGGATCGCCGAGCGGCTGTTCTCCTCGACCGTCGTGGCGCCGCGCACGCCGCGACACTGCACGATGCGGCGCGGCGTCTCGACCGGCATCGACGGAGTCGGCGCCGCCGGGTCGGCGGGGCTGGGCTTGGCTTGGCGTTCGGGGCACATCGCTTCGGGCCGGCAAGCTATCAGCACCGTCGCTTCGCCCCGGGATCGCGGCGGCCCCGGAAACAGACGCACTTGGCGTCTCGTAGGATGGTCGCGTCGACACGGCGTACGACCAATGGAGTGACGGATGAAGCGACGGATCGGAGGGTGCCTCTACCTCCTGCTCACCGGGGGCTTCCTGCTGGTGATCGGCGGCTGGTTCGCGCTCGCCGAGCTGGGCGCGGCGGTGCCCGGGATCGACCAGGCCTGGCCCGTGTTCCCGATCTTCGGCGGCGTCTGCTTCCTGCTCGGCTGGGTGCTGAACCGCCGCGCCTACGGCCTGGTGCTTCCCGGCTCGGCAGCCCTGATGGTGGGGCTCTTCTTCTTCCCCTTCGCACTCGGATGGATCTCCTGGGATCGCATGGAGGTGCTCTGGCCGGTGTTCCCGCTGATCGGCGGCCTCGCCTTCGTCGCCATGTGGCTGGCGGCGTTCGCCCGCCACACCGGCCTGCTGGTGCCGGCGTTCCTCGGCGTCGGCACCGGGATCGTCGGCCTGGCGATGACGTCGACGCCGCTGGGTGCGGTGGTCGAGCGGGTCGGCTGGCCGGTCGCCTTCCTGGCCGTCGGCGCCACATTGATCCTGCTGCCGCTCTTCCTGCTCCTCGGAGCCCTGGTGCGGCGTATCGCCACCTGACGGCGGATCCGGCGCGACGGGCTGACCACGGTGCCTGGCACCTTCGTGCATCTCGGCGTGCAGCTGGGCGGCGCCGGTCTCGCCGCGCGCGGTCGGCTCGGGCGCGACGCAGCCTGCTGGACGGTGCTCGGCTGCCTGGTGCCGGACCTGCCCTGGATCGCACAGCGCGCCCTGCGTCCGCTGCTGCTCGGCCGGGTGGACGGCGAGCTCTTCTACTCGCTGCGGCTGCACGCCGTGGTGCAGAGCTCGCTGCTCTTCTCGCTGGTGCTGGCGACGGCGCTGGCCCTCCTGTGGGCGCGGCCGGGGAGGGCCTGGCAGTGGATCGCCGTCGGCTGCCTCGGCCATCTGCTGCTCGACGCACTGCAGATCAAGTGGGCCAACGGCGTGGTGCTGGCGGCGCCGATCAGCTGGCGCACCCTGCGCTTCGACCTGTTCTGGCCGGAGAGCCCCTGGAGCCTGCTGCCGACCCTCTTCGGGGTCGCGGTCTGGCTCTACTGGATGATTCGGCTCTGGCGGCGGGGCGGCCCCGGGCTGGAGCTCGCGCGGGGCGCTGCGCGGCGGCGCAGGCTCGGCGTCGGTCTGGTGCTGCTGGTCGTCTGGTCGCTGGGCCCGTTGGCCTTCCTCGGTGCGGCCCAGCGCGACGGGGTGCACTACGTCGAGGTGCTGCGGCAGACCGAGCGGCGCCCCGGACGCACGGTCGAGATCGCCAGGGCTGCCTACGGCGTCGATGCCGAGGGCCCCTGGGTCCGCACGATGACCGAGGAGGTGCTGAGGGTGCCCGGGCTGGAACGCTGGCCGGGGCTGCTCGATCCGGGCGTCGCGGCGCGCAGCCGGCTGTCGCTGCGCGGGCGCTTCGTCGACGCGGCGACGCTGGAGCCCCTCGCGGCGCGCCGGCACCCTGTCGGTGTGCGCGCCGGCTGGTCGCTGGCGGGCGTGCTGGCCGCGTCTTCACTGCTCGTCCTCGCGGTGCTGAGGAGCCCATCGGTTAGATTGCCGCCGCGGCAAGCGTTGGCATCGACGGACCAGCGGAATGCGCGGCGGCCCGGCGCCGTAGGAGACGGCGGAAGACCCACGACGGCGTCGGCGCGCGGTGGCGCCGCGGAGGAGAAGAGGATTTGACAGCAGCAGGAGACGCAGCGCTGGTGCTCGAGGGAGTGACCAAGCGCTTCGGCAAGCAGACCGCCGTCGACGGGATCTCGATGCGGGTCCCCAGCGGCTCGATCTGGGGCTTCCTGGGGCCGAACGGTGCCGGCAAGACCACCACCATCCGGATGGTGATGAGCATCATCTACCCCGATGAGGGGGAGATCAGGATCCTCGGCAAGAGCAACGCCGAGTCGATCAAGGACCGCCTCGGCTATCTGCCGGAGGAGAAGGGCCTCTACAAGAAGATGACCGCCGGCGAGATCGTCGCCTACTTCGGCCGGCTCAAGGGCATGGCGGCCGGCGACGCCAAGCGGCGGGCGCGCGAGCTGCTCGAGCAGTACGGCCTCGGCGACGCCGTCGACAAGAAGTGCGAGGCGCTCTCCAAGGGCATGGGGCAGAAGGTGCAGATCCTCGGCACCGTGATCCACGACCCCGACCTGGTGATCCTCGACGAGCCGTTCTCCGGGCTCGATCCGGTCAACGCCGAGGTGATGAAGGACCTCATCCTGCAGATGAAGCGGGACGGTCGCACGGTGATCTTCTCGACCCACATCATGCTGCAGGCCGAGCAGCTGTGCGACGGGCTGACCCTGATCAACCACGGTAGGAAGGTGCTCGACGGCACCATGGCCGAGGTGCGTGGCTCCGAGGAGCGCGGCATCCTGCTCGACTACGACGGCGACAGCCAGAAGCTGCACAGCCTCGACGGGATCGAGCGCATCAACGACTCGGGCAAGCAGGCCGAGATCTTCCCGGCGTCCGGGGTCGATCCCCAGCACCTTCTGCAGCAGATCGTGCAGCGGGTGCACGTGCGGCGCTTCGACCTGCGCGAGCCTTCGCTGCACGAGATCTTCGTGCGCGCGGTAGGTGGCCGTGCCGACGGCGTCGCGGTGCGCGGGGTGCAGGGTCAGGCAGTCCTGGTCGCCGAGTCCGGAGATTCCCCCGATGCGTGACAAGACACTGCTCGTCGCCCAGCGCGAGCTGGTCGAGAACATCCGCACCAAGGCCTTCTGGATCGGTATCCTGCTCTTCCCGGTGCTGATCGTCGTGATGATGGTCGCACCGACGCTGCTCGAACGCGCCAAGTCGGCGCGCCAGTACGCGGTGGTCGACGAGTCGGGCTGGCTGCTCGAGCAGATCGATCAGCGTGCCGCCCTGCCCGACCTGGAGAAGGTCTTCGCCCAGGCGCTCGAGCGCAAACGCGCCGGCAGCTCGCGCTTCGACGAGTTGCCCGAGGCGCTGCGCCAGGCCACCGGACAGATCGAGGCGGGTCTGGCGATGGTCGAGGAGCAGGCCGGCGGCGACTGGGACGAGAGTGAACGGGCCGAGGCCGAGTCGACGATCATCGAGGGTTTTGCCTCGGTGGTCGCGGGGTTCGCCGGAACCCAGGGAGGCCAGCTGCGCGAGATGCTGCCGCCGGAGGCGATCGCGCCGCTCGAGCAGCTGCGCGAGGAGATCCGTCGTTGGTGGCTCGAGCTGCCGGCCGAGGAGGCCGTGGAGTACGGCTCCGGAGTCTCCAAGAGCCGCTACGTGCGGGTCGAGGTGCCCGGCGAGGGCGAGGAACAGATCGCCGAGCTGAACCGGCGGGTGCGCGAGGGCGAGCTGTTCGCGTACATCGTCATCGGCGAGGACCCGATCAACGGCGAAGGCGACAGCCGCTACGTCTCCTCGAACCTGACCGACGACGATCTGCAGGTCTGGTTCTCGCGCCTCGCCAGCGACGTGCTGCGCGCCGAGCGGCTCGAGGAGAAGCAGATCGACGCCCAGACCGCCGACTGGATCCAGGCGCCGTTCGACATGCGGCAGGCCAAGTTGGGCACCAGCGGCGAGGAGGAGGACGTCGCGACCCAGGACCGTGTGCGCCAGTGGGCGCCGGTGGCCTTCGTCTATCTGCTCTGGATCTCGGTCTTCACCGTCGCCCAGATGCTGCTCACCAACACGGTGGAGGAGAAGTCGAACAAGCTGATGGAGGTGCTGCTCTCCTCGGTCTCGCCGCTGCAGCTGATGATGGGCAAGATCGTCGGCATCGCCGCCACCGGCCTGGCGATGCTCGGATCGTGGGCGGTCTTCTTCTACCTGGCGACGAAGTTCGTGCCGCGCTTGACCGGAATCGACTCGAGCCTCGATCTGTCGATCATCGTCACCGACCCGAAGTACATGGCGTCCTTCTTCGTCTACTTCCTGCTCGGCTACCTCTTCTACGCCGCCCTGCTGGTCGGCATCGGCTCGGTCTGCGACTCACTCAAGGAGGCGCAGAATCTGATGACCCCGATCATGCTGCTGCTCTTCGTGCCGCTGGCGTCGATGGTGCCGATCGGCCAGGACCCGAACGGGCTGCTGGCGCGGGTCATGTCGTACATCCCGCCGTTCACGCCCTTCGTGATGATGAACCGCGCCGCCGGCCCGCCGTCGACGCTGGAGTACGTGCTGACCAGCGCGCTGCTGCTGGCTTCGGTGGGGGTGGTCATGTGGGCCGCCGCCAAGGTGTTCCGCATCGGTGTGCTGATGACCGGCAAACCGCCCAAGTTGCGGGAGATCCTGCGCTGGATCCGGGCGCCGATCGGGGTGGTGCCGGAGCGGCGTGCCGAACAGATGCGCTGATCCGGGCAGAGAGCGGCAGACGGTCCCGGCCGGGGCCTGAGATAGGATGAAGGGGAACGGAGACGGAGCCGTCGGCCGCACCCTGCGCGCTCACGGAACCCGCGGCGCCGCTTCGCGCAGCGCCCACCCGAGCCTCCAGTCGCCGCTCGATGGCGGCTGCGCAGACCAGTTCCCCGCGCTTTCAGGCACGCGGCCCGGAGCCCCACATGCCGCCTTCCGCAGCACCCGACGTGAGCACCGCCACCCGGCCCCTCTCCAAGGTGGTCACGCCCGAGAAGCCCCGCTTCTGGCCGACTCTCAAGCAGCGCGCCAAAGAAGCGGTCAAATGGCCGTTCTACAAGCTCTACGAGCGCCGCCTGATGGCCGAGGTGGCGAGCTGGAACCTGCCGCGTCACATCGGCATCATCATGGACGGCAACCGCCGTTTCGCCCGCCAGCTCGGTCTCAGCCACGTCTCGCAGGGCCACCTGCGCGGCGCCCAGAAGCTGTGGGACGTGCTGTCGTGGTGTTACGAGGCGGGAGTGCCGGTGGTCACCGTGTGGAGCTTCTCGATCGACAATTTCGGCCGCGACACCTCGGAGGTCGAGGCGCTGCTGCAGCTCTTCGAGGAGAAGACGCGCGAGCTCGCCGAGCACGAGGAGGTGCACGGCAAGCAGGTTCGGGTGCGCTACTTGGGCGAGATCGCCCAGCTGCCCGAGAGCCTCCAGCACGCCATCCAGGTCGCCGAGGAGAAGACCCGCGGCTACGACCGATTCCAGCTCAACATCGCGATGGCGTATGGCGGCCGGCGTGAGATCACCGAGGCCTTCCGCGGCTACTTCCGCACCCAGAAGGCGCGCGGGATGTCCTTCGACGAGGCGATCGACAGCCTCGACGAGAAGGCGATCGAGCCGTTCCTGTACACCAGCGGCCAGCCCGAGCCCGACCTCATCCTGCGCACCAGCGGCGAGATCCGACTCGGCGGCTTCCTGCTCTGGCAGAGCGCCTACTCCGAGTACTACTTCTGCGACACCAACTGGCCGGCGTTGCGCAAGATCGACCTGTTGCGAGCCCTGAGAGCCTACGCGCAGCGGCAGCGGCGTCTGGGCAGGTGAGAGCGCGGCTCGATCGGCGAGCACGGTCGTGGGCGCCGGGAATGTGACCTCGAGCCTCCGGCGGGTACTGTCTCCTCGAGATGTCGAGGAGAGGGTCAGAACAGGCGAGCGCGGCCGCCGAGGCGGAGCTCGAGGCGGCGATCGCCGAGCTGTCGCCAAGGCTGCTGCGCTACGCCGCGGCGCTCTGCGGTGACTGGCCGACCGCCGAGGACGCGGCGCAGGACGCGTTGGCGGCTCTCGTCCGTCGCTGGCTGCGCCACGGTCCGCCGGACGATCCGCTGGCCTTCACCTTCGCGGTGACGCGCCGGCGGGCGGTGCGGGCGAGTGTTCGCCGCCGCCTGCTCGATCCACTCGAACGCGTCCTGGGTCGGCCTGGCGAGCTTCCCGACCCGGAGCGAACCGCTGCGGCCACGCAGCGCGTGAGTCTGGCGGCCGCGGCGTTGGCCGAACAGCCACGGCGGCTGCGCGCGACGTTGGCGATGCACGTCGGCGGCCTCTCTGTGCGCGAGATCGCGCGGCTCGAGAGGTGCTCCGAGTCGGCGGTGAAGATGCGCCTGCTGCGCGCCCGTCGTGCGCTGCGCGAGAGCCTGGAGCGGCGCGGCGCCATGGCGGTCGACGAGGAGCGCCCGGGCAGCGGCCTGGGGGCCGGGCTGGGAGTCGTCGTGGAGGGTCGTGGGCGATGAACAGACATTGTGAGGCGTGGGATCGGCGTCGGCCCTCGGAGTCGGAGGAGGCGGTCGATCGCTGGCTGGCGGAGTCGCTACGGCCCGCTGCCGAGCAGGTCGAACGGGTGCGTCGCGGCGCGCTTGCCGAGGGCGCGGGCACGCCCCGGTGCAGAGCCGGCGCCATCCGCTGGTGGGTCGCTCCGGCCGCCGCGCTGCTCGCTTCGCTCGCGCTGTGGGCGCTCCTGCCCATCGGCAAGACCGCAGAAGAGCAACGTCGGGGCTCGGCGGCAGCCAGGCGCCTCCCGGTGGTGGTGACCGGTGATGGCGAGCTGGGCTGGCGGATCGCCAACGTGGCGACGGACGACGGAACCGCTTCGACCGGCGCGCCGCCGCGATTCCTGCTGGTCGCCGCTCGTCAGCGCACGGCCGGCCCCGACGCCAGCGAGCTGAGCTCGAAAGGAGACTGAGATGTCGAAGAACGAGGAGTTCGGAGCACTCGCGGCGGCGCCGCGACGGGCGGTCAGGCTGGCTCTGTCAGCGTTGCTGCTGTCGGCTGCGACGGCGGCCGCCGCAGCGTCGCCGATCACCCTCGAGCTGGTCGATGCGCCGGCAGACGAAGTGCTGTCGGCGCTCGCGGCGGTGCTCGACGCCGAGCTCGAGATGCCTCCCCACGGCGACCGCGATGTCACCGTGACCCTGCACGGCGTGCAGGCGACCACGGCGCTGCAGGTCGTGTGCGAGTCGATCGGATGTGACTGGACGCTGGGTGGCGGCCGGCTGTCGATCGCATGGCAGGAGCGGGGAGGCTCAGCACCCTCAGTGCAGTCGGCGGAGACCGGCGCGGCGGCGTTGCAGGACGAGCCACGGTTCGGCGAAGAGCTGGACCTCAGCCTGCGGGATGCTCGCCTCGGAGAGGTGCTCGCTGGTTTCGCCAAGGTGACCGGGGTGCCGGTCGACGTCGCTGCCGAGCTCGAGAACGCGACGGTCACCGTCGAGCTGCGCCAGGTGCCCGCATGGAAGGCCCTGGAGCAGATCTGCCGGGTCAACGGCTGCCGGCTCGAGCTGCTCGACGCGGCGAAGCGGCTGCGCGTCAGTCCTCGTTGAGCTCAAGGGCGGAGCGATGCCGCACGCCTTCGAGCACCGACCCCTCGGGCAGGAACAGGTAGATCAGGGTCGCCGAGGAGGCGCCCGGTGTCGCCTGCGGGCCGGCCTCGCCGAGATCCGGCACGCGCACGGTCAGGCCCTGGCCGTCGTCGCTCCCCAGCAGCGACACCGACGGCATGCGCTCGAGAGCCTGCGGCTGTGCGCGCCGGGTGAGGCGGGCGTGGGCGCCGTCTGCCGACTGGGCGCCGCCGGGGAAGTGACCCTCGAGAGCCAGCTCGTCGCCCGGCCGCAAAGACAGCCGGAGCAGCGCCCACTGGCCGGGCAGGGTGAAACGCAGGCCCGCCGCGCCCCGCATGGAGTCGTCGGGCAGCACCGCTTCCCTCGCCAGCTCGGCGCCGTCGAGCGGTAGCCCTGCGGTCGTGCCCTCGACCGCCAGCAGGCGCAGCACCGGTCCTTCGCGCCAGCGCCCCGGTCGCAGCCGCCAGACCTCTGGCAGCTCGTCGAAGAGCCGCTGGTAGGTCGCCGACATCTCGACGTGGTGTCCCTCGAGCTCGGCGTCCTCGCGCACGAAGCGGGTGTAAGCGCTCGACGACGCCAGCAGGTAGTCGTACTCGCCAGCGAGCAGTTCCTCGAGCGGTCGCCTGGCGAGGAAGCGGCTGTTGCTGCTGCGCACGCCCCAGCTCTCGGCCAGGTGCAGGCGCGGCGTGTACGACTCCTTGAGCAGGTGCACTCCCGGCGGCAGCTGGGCGGCGAGGCGCGCCGTCGCCAGCTCGCGGGTGCTCGGCCGCGCCAGGGCGAGGCTCTGGCGCACCGTCTCGGCGACGGGGACCGCGAACAGCGCCAGCAGCACCAGGGCGACCAGGACGACCCGGGCCGGCGTACCGCGGAAGAGTGCGACCCGCTGGCTGGCCGCCACCAGGCGCGCCAGCACGACGAAGGCGCCCAGAGCCACCAGGGCGCAGAGCGCCGGCATCACCGGCGCCAGGTTGCGCTTGACCACCATGCTCATCGCGGCGAGCAGCGCCAGGTACGCCACCGGGAACGGCAGCGCCCAGAGCAGACGCGTCCTGGTGGGCGTCGGACGCCGCAGCAGCAGCGCTAGTCCGCAGGCTGCCGTGACGAGGAGCGGCCAGCCGAAGCTCTCGCCGAGGCGCTCGAGGTAGTAGACGGCGTTGCTGTCGGGCTGCACGCCGAGCCAGCCGCCGCCGCCGTACTGACGCAGTCCGAAGAGCATGCCGCGCGGCGACAGCAGGGCGTGCGCGGGGTCGACGAAGAAGGTCGGCGACACCGCGAGGAAGACCGCCAGCGAGGTGGCTCCGGCCAGGGGAAGGGCGAGCAGGCCCCGAGCGCCGGCCAGCGAGCTCCTGCCGCTGGATCGAGGGCCGATCCGATGGCTGAGCCAGACGCCGATCAACGCCAGGGCGACGACGCCGGCCGGGTACTTGGCGCCGGCGGCGAGCCCGGCGGCGGCGCCGGCGGCGGACGCCACGGCCCAGGTCTCGCATTCGTACCAGCGCATCGCCAGAGCCAGGGCGCAGGCGGCGAAGCAGGCCGAGGGCCAGTCCGAGATCACCAGGTGGGCGCCCTCGTTCACCAGCGGCGAGAAGATCCAGGCCGCGCCGGCCAGCAGGCCGACCAGCGGGCCGCCGAGCTGGCCACCGAGCCACGCCACCGGCAGCACCGCGAAGGCTCCCAGGAGCGCCACCAGCAGGCGCAGCGCCAGGCGGTCGCGGGCGAAGCGCAGATCGGGTCCGGCGTCCGCGACGAGCGGGTTCGCGGCGGCCGGCAGGCGTTGGTCGACCAGGGCGCGGGCGAGGCGGCTCGACAGCGGCTCGACGAGGTCGGAGATCCACAGGGCCATGGCGCCGCTGTTGTAGAGCAGATGGGGATAGACGAAGCTGCCGCGCACCCACTGACCGGCGTCGATCTGCTGCGCGTGGTGCAGGTAGGTTCCCTCGTCGAGGTAGGACTGTTCGACCAGCTCGTGGGTGACCCCCGAGAGCCGCAGGGTGAGGGCCAGCAGCAGGAGTCCCGCGGCGCCCAGGGTGCGGGCCCGGCGGCGGCGCCAGCCGGCGGCGAGCAGCCGCAGCAGCGACCCGCCGCCAAGGGCCATGAGCGCTGCGAGAGCGATACGCCCTGGCCCGAGGAGCGGCGTGGCGCGCGCCACGTGCACCACCCAGAGCGTCGCCAGGGTGAGTGCGGCGCCGGCGGTGGCGAGGTGCAGTGGATGGCGCCACGCGGCGTCGCCCCCCGAGGTCGGTGGCGTCGCCGTGCCTGGCGACGTCGACGCGCGGTCGCGCCGTGCGGCGCCGAGAGGGGTCAGGTCGGACACGGTCGGGCAGACTATCGAAGCGATCTGGCACCATGCGCCTGTCCGCGCTCAGGAGGCCCCGCGACATGTCATCCAACGGAGCAGCGGCGAGCACAGGCGCGAAGAGTGTGGCGTGGCCGGGCGTCCTCGCGGTCGCCGCGGCGGCGAGCGCAGTCAGGCTGCTGTTCGCTGGACGCTACGGCTTCCATCGCGACGAGCTCTACTACGTCACCGGCGGCTGGCGGCTCGACCCGGGCTACGTCGACCACCCGCTGCTGCTGCCCTGGCTCGCCGGCGCCACCGAGCGCCTCTTCGGGCCGTCGCTGCACGCTCTGCGCCTGTGGCCGATCGCCGCCGGCGCCGCGTCGATCGTTCTCGCGGCGCTGATCGCCGCCGAGCTCGGCGGAGCCGCCCGGGCCCAGCGACTGGCTGCCCTGGCCACCGCCCTCTGTCCCTTCTTCTTCATCGCCCACCAGGTCTTCCAGACCAACTTCGCCGACCAGCTGGTGTGGACGGCAGCGCTGGTGGTGCTGCTGCGCGGCGTCCGCCGTGCTCCCGCGGACGCCCCGTTGCCGGCGCGTACCTGGCTCGGTTTCGGCGGCCTGGCCGCGGTGGGCTTCCTCGCCAAGTACACCGTCGGTGCGCTGGGGGTCGCCCTGGTGATCGCTCTGGCGCTGCGACGGCGCAGGGAGTTCCGCAACCCCTTCCTCTACCTGGGCGGGGCGCTGGCGCTGCTCGGCCTGTTGCCGGGGGCCGCCTGGCAGCTGGCGCACGGACTGCCGTTCCTGGAGTTCGCCGCCGCCAAGGAGGACTGGATGCCGTGGGCGTCGCTCGCGGTGCAGGTCCTGATGGTCGGTCCGGCGACGGTGCCGCTCGTCGTCGCCGGCGCCCTGCTGTTGCTGCGCCGCAGGGACACCGGCCTGGTGGGGTGGGTGGCACTGCTCGCGATGGGCCTCTTCCTGGCCGTTCTCGCCAAGCCCTACTACGCGAACGCCGTCTGGGTGCCGCTCTTCGGCGCCGGCGGTGTGGCGCTGGGGAGGTCTCGGAGGCGCTGGCCGGAGGCCCTGCTGCTGGGCAACCTGGCGATCCTGCCGCTGCTCTTTCCGCTCCTGCCGGTCGAGCGCTACGCCCGCCTGCCCGATCCGATCGGCGAGCTGGCGGAGACGGTGGGCTGGCCCGAGCTCGTCGACCAGGTGGACGAAGCGCTGGCCGAGCTGCCGGCCGGGGAAGATGTCGATCTGGTCGTGCTGACCGCGAACTACGGCGAGGCGGCCGCGCTCGAGCTCCTCGGTCGTCGCCTCGAGGCCGATGCGCCACTGCGTCGGGCGGTCGTGATCAGCGGCCACAACAGCTACGCCTTCTGGATCGAGGAGTCGCTGCAGGGGCGCAGCCTCGATCGCCTGGTCCTGGTCGGCTATCCGGTCGAATGGGTGGGGCGGTGGTACGAGGAGGCGATCGAGCTGGCGACGATCGGCAACCCCTGGGGGATCGACAACGAGGAGCGCGGCGCTGCGGTGGTGCTCGGGCGCCTCCCTCGGCTGTCGCGCGAAGAGCTGATCCGGGCCTGGACGCACTACAACTGAGCAGCTGCCTGGTCGGTAGCGTTCTTGACCTGCCGCGGGCTCGGAGCCGACAGCGGCGCCCAGCAGAGGTCTGGGACACCTCCGGCTCGCCGCCGCCTCCCGGTGGTGCAAACCTTGCTCTTCGGCCGTCCGGTACCTCTGCGCATGGTCATCCCCAGACCCAAGGTTCGGCCGCCGTCGTCGACGTGGAGTCGCCCCGCCACTCGATGCAGCCCGGAGATCGCGTCCCGCGGGCGATCGAGGACGACGAGAACTTCGCCCGCACCCTGCTCGATCTGGGCCCGCGGGCACGGATTCCGGGGTGTCGTGACGGTCCGCGGCGACGATTCCCTGCGCACGGCGCGGGAGGTGGGGCCGGATGCCATCACCCTCGACCAGGGCCTGCTCGAGTCCGGACTGCCAGAGCCGAAGCGCAAGATCCTGCGCAGCCTGGCGCACGGCGATCCGACCCTGCTGGGCAAGAAGGTGCTGGTCGTCGACGACGAGGTGCGCAACATCCTCGCGATCACCGCGCTGCTCGAACAGCGCGGGGTCGAAGTGGTGTCCGCGGAGAAGGGCCGCCGGGCTCTCGAGCGGTGCTACGAGCGGCCGGACGTGGATGCCGTCCTGATCGACATCATGATGCCCGAGATGCACGGCCACGAGGCGACCCGCGAGATCCACCGGCGCCCGGGGGGGAGCCGAGTTGCCGGCGACCGCGCTGACCGCGAAGGCGATGGAGGGCGATCGCGAGAAGCGCATCGAGGCCGAGAGCCTCGGACTACGTGACCAAGCCGGTCGAGCCCGAACAGCTGGGCGGAGGAGAAGCTCGACGAGCTCGAGCCGGGCCTGCTGCTCGAGGCCGTGAGCCGTCGCCACGGCTACGACTTCCGCAACTACCCCGGTGCGTCGCTGCAACGACGAATCCGTCGCGCCATGCAGCTCGAGCGGGTGCAGACGATCTCGGCGCTCGAGGCGCGGGTGCTGCGCGATCTGGAGGCGTTGCGACGCTTCGTCTCGTGCCTGCCGGTGAACGTCATCGAGCTGTTCCGCGATCCGCTGCTCTAGCGGATGATGCGCCGCGAAGTGCTGTCTTCTCTCTCGCACTACCCGTTCCTGCGTGTGTGGTGCGCCGGCTTTTCGACCGGCCAGGAGGCCTACTCACTGGCCATCGTGCTGGTGGAGGAGGGACTGCTCGAACGCAGCCGCATCTGGGGCGCCGAGTTCGTCGGAGTGCTCTTGACCGCTGCCAGTCGCGACGGTGCCTCGGGGCTGCGGCTGATCGCCCGTCGTCGTGGGCGCGGCATCGTGCAGGACCCGAAGAGGCGGGTCGGTTCGGTCGCCTGGCGACCGGCGCGGCTATGATCGCAGTCCAGTCGACCTCGATCTGAAGGAGCAACGCCGTCCGGGGGCTGATCCGGCCGCCGGATGCAGAGGAGCCACGAGCCTATGGAGCGCCTCTCCGCCTCGTCGTGCGCCGCACGGTTCGCGCTGCCGCTCGTCGTCGCCCTCGCCCCCGGTGCTGCGGTGGCAGGCCAGGCGCCCGGAGCACAGCCGGCCTCCGACCGCCAGGTCACCTACACCGAGGAGCGCGAGCCGTGCGCCGAGTACGACCCGCAGCGTTTGGCGCTGTTCGGCGACCTGCACGTGCACACCAGCTTCTCGTTCGATGCGGCGGCGATCAGCATCGGCGCCACCCCCGAGGACGCCAACCGCTTCGCGCGCGGAGAGGCGATCGACTTCTGGCCGCTCGAAGGTGGCGAGCCGGTCGGCGAGATCCGCATCGACAGGCCGCTCGACTTCCTGGCGGTGACCGACCACGGCGAGTTCCTCGGCGAGCGCAGGCTCTGTCGGGAGGAGGGATCGCCGAGCTACGACTCGCCGTTCTGTCGCGGCACCCGGGTCAGCGAGCGCCAGGGCATGGTGATGCTCGGACAGGTGGCGACCACCGAGAATCCGCGACGCCTGGCCGAGGTCTGCGGAGAGGACGGCGCGCTCTGCCGCGAGTACGCCCGCGCTCCCTGGCAGCGTCTCGCCGCCGCCGCCGAGCAGGCCTACGACAAGAGCTCGAAGTGCTCCTTCACCAGCTTCGTCGGCTACGAGTACACCGGAACTCCCGGTGGATCGAACTACCACCGCAACGTGATCTTCCGCAACGCCAACGTGCCGGAGCTGCCGGTCTCCTACATCGACGCTCCCTACGACAGCCTGCTGTGGCAGAAGCTCGACGCCGCCTGTAGCGCCGAGCAGGGCTGCGAGTACCTGACGATCCCGCACAACTCGAATCTGGCCAACGGGCGCATGGCTCCGTACATGCGGCTCGAACGCAGTCTCGACAGCCGTCGCGCCTACGCCGCCAAGCGCCTCGAGCGCGAACCCATCCTCGAAGTGTTCCAGCACAAGGGATCGTCGGAGTGCATCAACGGCCTCTCCAGCGTTCTCGGAGCGCCGGACGAGCTGTGCAACGTCGAGGCGGTGCGGGAGATCGGCCGCGAGGAGACCTACGCGACCACCGCTCCCGCCGGCGGCTCTGGCGCCGCTGCAGCCGCGCACGACGGCGCGGCGTCGCTGCCGGGGCTGGTCTCCGTGAACGAGGTCACCGGCGAGTGCGGCGACGAGGTGGGCGGCGGCGGCATGCTCGGCGGTGGCTGCGTGCACCCGACCGACTACCTGCGGTCCGGCCTCCTGGTGGGCCTGCGGGAAGAGGTCGAGATCGGGCTCAACCCGGTGAAGCTCGGGGTCATCGCCTCGACCGACACCCACGCCGCCACGCCGGGGGCCGCCGTCGAGTCCGACTGGCGCGGTCACGTCTCCGTCGAGTCGACGCCGGCAGAGCGCCTCCAGCCCGGCCTGCTGACCAGCGGCATCGACGGCAACCCCGGCGGGCTGGCCGGCGTCTGGGCGGTCGAGAACTCGCGCGATGCGATCTTCGAGGCGATGTTGCGGCGCGAGGTCTTCGGTACCTCCGGCCCACGCATCGTGCCGCGCTTCTTCGCCGGCTGGGGCTATCCCGACGATCTCTGCGCCAGCGCCGACCTGGTGGCCACCGGCTACGCCTCGGGGGTGCCGATGGGGGGTGACCTCGGTGCCGCCCCCGCTCCGCGCGCCAAGCCGACGTTCGTCGCTTCGGCGCTGCGTGATCCCACCGCGGTCGGCGCGCCGCTGCGCGAGCTGCAGTTGATCAAGGGATGGGTCGACGCCTCGGGAGGACTGCACAACGAGGTCAGGACGGTGGCTCGCGCCGAGCCGGAGGGTGGCAGCGCCGATCTCTGCGCGGTGGTGCGCGACGAGAGCTTCGATCCGGCGGTTCCGAGCTACTACTACCTGCGCGTGGTGCAGGTCCCGACCGCCCGCTGGCACGTCCACGACTGCGACCGTCTGCCCGCCGCAGAGCGCCCCGCGGTGTGCACCGACGGCTCCTACCCGGAGAGCGTGCACGAGATGGCCTGGACCTCGCCGATCTGGTACCGGCCGGTCGGCGAGGGGGGCGGCTCCCGGTGAGGCGGTTGCCTCAGCACGAGCGGCAGGTGCGAAAGGAGGTCGAGATGCCCGGTGTAAGACGTTTCCTCGATCGTTCGGTGGCTCGTGCGGGGGCCGTCTTCGCGGTCGCCGGCCTGCTCGGGTCCGCGGCGCCGCCTCCGGTGACCGCCGAGACGATCGTGCAGCGATTCGCACCAGGAGAGCAGCCGCCGTCAGGAACACAGCTCGCGCCGCCGGTGAGCGCCATCACCCAGCGCACCAACCTCCCCAGCTCCTTCTACGTGATCCCTTGGTTCACCGTCGACCTCGACGATCCCGGGGCGACGACCACCCTGTTCGCGATCCGCAACGAGCAGGAGGCCGACAACGAGGTGACCGTCGAGTACTACGACCCGTCGTTCGGCTCGCTCGGCGACGAGTTCGTGGTGCTCGGTGGCATGCAGGTGCTGACCCGCAACGTGCGCGACGCCGGTCTCGCCGAGAGTGGGGTGGTGAGCGGCTTCATCCGCATCCTGGCAGACGCTCCCGTCACCGTCGACACCTTCCAGATCACGCCTTCCGAGGCCTTCGCCAGTGGCGGCGTGCCGGTGGACGTCTCGGGAGGAGGCCTGTGCACCAGCTGGCGCTCGCGGTTCCTGCTCGGCGGCGGCTTCTCCGGCGGCACCGTGCTGACCCTCCTCTTCAACCAGCCGCTGGGCCCGGGCGAGCCGTCCCTGCGCGGGACCGCCTACAACGAGGCCGGCAACGAGATCAACACGTTCAGCATCACCACTGACGAGTTCGCCATCCAGGTGCCCGCCTCGGATCTGGTGCTGCCGGGCAACCCCTTCGGCTCCCTGACCCTCGAGTTCCTGGCTCCCGAGGAGGAGGGAGCCATCGTGAACACGGGAGCCGTACAGGCGAACTACGACGCGCTCGGACTCTTCTCGGTGGCGATCGAGGGCCACTGTCTCGACGAGGTCGGGCCGATCCTCTGACCGCTCGGGGCCGAAGCGCCGCGACCGCAAGCGATCAGTTCTCGCGCAGGATCTCGACCGGCGGCACGCGCAGCGCCCGGCGGCTCGCCAGCAGGCCGACGGTGACGGCGAGTGAGACGGCGCCGACGAACGAGCCCGCGAGCAGCAGCGGCCGCCAGGTCCACTCGATCTCGAAACCGCGGGTGATCGCGAACCAGGCGAGCACCAGGCTGCCGAGGGTCGCGACCGTCGCGGCGACGGCGCCGACCAGGGCGTACTCGGTGCCGAAGACCCGCAGCACGTCCGCACGGGCCATGCCGAGGGTCTTGAGCAGCGCGACCTGCCGACCGCGCTGGGCCGAGCTGGTGGCCACCGCGCCGGCGAGGATGGCGAGCCCGGCGAGGATGGTGAAGCTGCCCAGCACCCGCATGCCGAAGCTGAGCTGCCGCATCAGTCCGACGACCCTGTCGAGAAGCTGGCGGATGCGGAAGACCGTGACGTTCGGGAACTGCTGCGCCACGGCGTCCTGGATCCGTTGCTCGCCGCCGTCTGGCAGGCGCGCCGCGGCGAGACGGGACTGCGGCACCGCCTCGAGCACGCCCGGCTCGACGACGAGGAAGAAGTTGATGCCGAAGGTCTGCCAGTCGACCTCGCGGATCGAACTGACCACCAGGTCGAAGGTCTCGCCGCCCGTCTGCAGGGTCAGCTCGGAGCCGACGTCGACACCGATCTCGCGGGCGAACTCCTCCTCGACGCTCACCTCGGGGCGGGGATCGCCCCACAGAGCGTCCGGGTCGGCCTGGCGCAGCACCCGGTTGTCGGCCGGCAGCTCGCGCTGGTAGGTGAGACGCAGCTCGCGGCGGAACGCCCAACGGGCCTCACGCTCCTCGGCGAGCTCGTCGGCCGGCCGGTCGTCGATCGACGCGATGCGCGCCATGACCACCGGCGCCGAGTCGATGCGGCTGGCGCCGCCTTCCTCGAGGATGCGTGCGATCTCGGGCCACTGCTCGTTCTCGATGTTGATCAGGAAGGCGGACGGAGCGTCGGTCGGCAGGTCGGCGGCGAGCTCGTCCTGCACGTGCTCCTGCACCAGCGCCATGGTCAGCAGCACCAGCAGCCCGAGGCCGAGGGCGGTGAGGGCGCCGAGAGTGCCGCCGCCGGGTCGTCCCACCGCGGCCAGTCCCTGACGCAACCAGAAGCTCCGCCGCTCGGTGGCGAGGCGCTGGGCGAGCCGGGTCAGGGCGAAGTTGCCGAGACCGATGAGCGCCACGGTGAGCGCGACGCCGGCGAAGAAGAAGGCGCCGATGCGCAGCGATCCTGCCTGCCACGACGCCAGAGCCGTGACCGCCACCACCAGGGCGACGAGTACCAGGGCGTCGAGCGCCCGCGAGCCGGGCAGCGGCTCGGCATCGCGCCGGAAGACGCGCGACGGGGGAACCCGCAGCACCGAGAGCAGGGGAGGCAGGGCGAAAGCGGTGGCGGTGCCGACACCGAGCACGATGCCGCGCAGGAAGGCGAGGGGTTGCCAGATGCGGATCGCGTCCGGCGGCACCAGCCCGGCCAGGATAATCGGCACCAGCAGCACTCCGAGCAGCCCGATGACGCCGCCGATGACGCTACCGATCAGTCCCAGGAACACCGCCTGGCCGAGATAGAGCGCGAACAGCTCGCGCGGCCGCATGCCGATGCACTTGAGTACCGCGATCGCGTCCAGTCGGCTCGACAACCAGGTGCGCACGCCCTGTGCGATGCCGACTCCGCCCACCAGCAGCGAGAGCAGCGCCACCAGGCCGAGGAACTCCTCGAGATCCTCGAGGCCCTCGCGGATCAGCGGCTGGGCGTCCTCGTAGGTCTCGACCCGGTAGCTGGGGTCGTCGCCGATCACCGCTTGCAGGGTCTGCCTGGCGGCCGCGATGCTCTCGGTGCTGGAGTCCTCGAGCGCGATCAGCGTCTTGCGGCGCGAGAAGTTGCCGAAGCCTCCAAGGCCGCTCTGCTCAAACGCCTCGGCGCCGAGCAGCACCGCCGGGCCGACGCTGAGCAGGCCCGGCACCCGGTCGGGCTCGGCGATCAGCACGCCGGCGATGCGGGTGCGGGCGCGCCCCACCAGCAGGTCGTCGCCGATCTCCAGGCCGAGCTGGTTCAGCAGGTCCGAGGCGGCGAGCACCCCCGGACGCTCGTCGCCGTCGCCGAGGGGGACGAAGAGCTCGGCGAGCGGGAGCTCGGCGCTGGTGCGCGCGACGCGCTCCGCCGCGCCGTCGCGCGGGAGGACTTCGAGCTCGACCTCGCCGTAGAAGGGATAGGGACCGTCGATCGAGCGCAGCTCGGCGAGCAGCGAGCGGGCGCCACCGTGCTCACCCGGAGTGCGCGAGCTGCGCGCCACCAGCCCGACCGTCTCGCGCAGCTCGGCGCTGCGCCCTCCGGGCAGCTCCGCCACGGCGCGGGCGAGCTCCTCGCCGAGATCCGCCTGCGAGCTGATCGCCAGGTCGGCGGCGAGCAGCGAGCGCGCCTCGCGGCGTATGGCCCCGTCGAGACTGCTGGCCAGCGCCGCGATCGAGACCACCGCCGAGACCCCCACCGCCAGGCAGAGCACCCAGTACACGACGCGGCCGAGCGAGCCGCGCAGCTCCCAGCGGGTGTAGCGCCAGGCGAGGCTGGGTCGCAGGCGCGCGCGCGGCGCCTCGGCGGTCGCGGCCGGCGCATCCGCCGGCCGGGAGTTCGCTTCGCTCATCGTTGGTGCCGTGGAAGGCTCAGCCGTCCTCGTGCAGCTTGCCGTCGGCCAGGAACACGCGTCGGTCGGCGGCGGCGGCGACCTGCTCGTCGTGGGTCACCAGCACCAGGGTGCTGTGCGAGGAGCGCTGCAACTCGATGAGGGTCGCCAGCACCGCTGCGCCGGTGCGGCTGTCGAGGTTGCCGGTCGGCTCGTCGGCGAGCAGCCGCCTGGGCCGCGGCGCGAAGGCGCGGGCGAGCGCCACCCGCTGCTGCTCGCCGCCCGAGAGCTGGCTGGGGTAGTGGTGGCCGCGCTCGCCGAGGCCGACCTGGTCGAGCAGCTCGCTGGCGCGTTGGCGCGCGTCGCCGGCGCCCTGCAGCTCGAGCGGCAGCAGCACGTTCTCGCGCGCGGTGAGGTTGGGGAGCAGATGGAACGACTGGAAGACGAACCCCACCTTGCGCCGCCGTAGCCTGGCCAGCTCGTCCTCGCCGAGGTGCTCGATCGCCTCGCCGTCGATGCGCACGCTGCCGGAGGTGGGGCGATCGAGGCCGGCGAGCAGCGCCAGCAGGGTCGACTTGCCGGAGCCGGAGGGACCGCGGATCGCCAGCAGCTGTCCGTGCGGCACCACCAGATCGAGGTCGTCGAGGATCAGCAGCGTGCGTTCCCCCGAACGCAGCTCACGGCGCAGGGCGATCGCCTCCAGCGCCGGGGTGGCGGCAACCTGGTCGGGAGCCGGATCGCGCGGACCGGGAACGATGGAGGGGCGGGAGACGGTGGTCGTCATGGTCGCGCGGTGGGCGGTGGTGGGCAGTGGGCGTGGGTGGCGCAGTCGGCTGTTGCCGACGGGCGCTCGGCGGCGGCCGGCGGCGCCGATTCTCCCACGGGTTCGGCGGTCGCCCGGGGGCGGATTCAGCGGCCCTCGTGCGCCGCTCCCGCATCTGTCGCGGGATCCGGCTCGGCCCCGGTGTCGCGCGCCAGATCGTGGTACCGGCCCGGCTCGAGATCGACGAAATGTTCGCGGTGGCCGTCCGGCCACACCACCTCGACGCTGGCCGGGCCCGGGCCGGCGAGTCGCAGCACCACCCGGCAGTCGTTGGCGGAAGCGTAGCCGCCGTCACGCTGCACCCGGCGCAGCTGCAGCGGCAAACCCTCGGCCGGGGCCAGCAGGCGCACCAGGGCTCCCTGGGCGCGGTGGTCGGGAAGCAGTCGCAGCCCCAGCCACGCTGGCGGCCGGTCGTCCTGGGCGGTGTGTGAGAGCAGCAGGCGGGCCGGCCCCGAGTTGTTGGTCACCACCAGGTCCTGATCGCCGTCCTGGTCGAGATCGCCGCGCAGCAGTCCGCGCGAGACGTCGGCGCCGCGGAAGGCCTCGCCGGCCTCGGCGCTGACTTCCACGAAGGTGCCGTCTTCGCGGCCGCGGAAGAGCTGGTTGGGCTCGTCGAGGGGAAAGGCGTTGCGCGAGCGATCGGCGCCGGGCACGAAGGTCACCGCGCCGTTGGCCACCGCGACGTCGAGCAGGCCGTCGAGGTCGTGATCGAGGAAGGCGACGCCGAAGGCGGTGTGCAGCCAGCTCGGTGCGCCGAGGCCACTGGCGTCGCTCTCGTCGCTGAAGCTGCCGTCGGCCTGCGCACGATAGAGGGTGTTGTTCTCGCGCCGGAAGTGGGTCATGAACAGATCGAGATCGCCGTCGGCGTCGAGGTCGCCGAGCTCGACGCCCATGCTCGCCTGCGCCTTGCCCTCGCGGCTCAACGCGCTGCCGAACATCAGGGCGTCGTCGACGAAGCGCGGCACCTCGCTGCCCGGGGCAGGATCCCGCTGCAGCCACAGCTGATTGGCCATCAGGTCGTTGGCGACGTAGACGTCGACGCGCCCGTCGCGATCGAAGTCGCCGGCCACGACGCCGAGGCCGTTGGCCGGAGCCGCCAGCAGGCCGGCCGCGGCCGAGACGTCTTCGAAGGTGCCGTCGCCGCGGTTCAGGAACAGGCGATCGGCCTGGGGGCGGTAGGCGCCGGGCAGGCAGTAGTCCGGCTCGCCCCGCTCGGTGAGGCAGAGCTTGTTCAGCACCAGCGAGTACTCGAGGTAGTTGACCACCCAGAGATCGAGGTCGCCGTCGTTCTCGACATCGAGGAAGGTGGCGGCGACCGACCAGCTCGGATCGGCGACTCCGGCCTCGATGGCCACTTCGGTGAAGCGGGGGAAGCCGCCAGGTTCGCTCACCGGCGCACCGTCGTTGCGCCACAGCTGGTTGGGCCCGTGGTTGAGCAGATAGAGGTCGAGGTCGCCGTCGCCGTCGACGTCGCCCACCGCTGCGCCGATGCCGTAGCCGGTGGCGTCGATGCCACTGCTCTCGGTGACGTCGACGAAGCGCACGCGGCCGTCCTCGAGATCGTTGCGGAAGAGCCGGCCGCGAGGCGCCTCGTCCGCTCGCCAGGGTATGAGCGCGTCGTCGAGAGAGCGATCGGCACCGAGCAGCGCTCCCTGGGCGAGGTAGAGGTCGAGGTCGCCGTCGCCGTCGGCGTCGAAGAGGGCGCCGCCGCTGCCCACCACCTCCAGGTAGTAGAGGCGGCCGGTCATGCCGTTGAAGTGCACGAAGTCGAGGCCGCTGTCGGCGGTGGCGTCGACGAACGGCAGCGGCTGCGCGATCGTCGCCGCAGCCACCAGGAACTGGCCGAACAGCAGTCGGCGGGTCAGATGGTTCCGGTCCGTGGTCATGCGCTTCACCTCGCCTCCTCGCCGGAGGAGGCACGCGGCAGCACGATGGGCGGCCGGTCGATCGTCTCGAAGCCCTCTATCCCCTCGACGACGCGCACGAAGCGGTCGAGCGGCGCTCCGGTGACCACCTGACGGAGGCCGCTGCCCGGCCAGACGATCTCGATGCGCTCGATCGCCTCGGCGCCGCCGAGGCCGACCTCGAGCCGCAGGGTGGAGGCGCCGAACGAGCCGCCGCTGCCGACGACGCGGTGGAGCTCGCGCGAGCCGGTCGCGGTGCGCAGCACCAGCTTCACCCGGGCGCCGATCGCGGCGCGGTTGGCGCGCCGGCCCTCGAGCTCGAGGGTGATCCAGCGCCGGTCCGGCGCCGCGGGTCGTCCGCTGGAGAGGGTGGGGTTCTCGAACAGCAGGTTGGGGAAACGATCGACCGGGTAGAAGCCGCCGAGCTGGTGCAGCAGGTCGCGGTCGCCGTCGTGGTCGACGTCGCCGAAGGCGATGCCGTGCCCCTTCTGCAGATGACCGAGGCCGGTCTCGAAGGTGGTCTCCTCGAAGCCCAGCTCGGGGCCGCGGTTGGACCAAACCTGGTTCGGCAGCACGCTGGCGAGGTCCGGCTCGCCGGTGCCGAGCACCAGATCGAGCCAGCCGTCGTTGTCGAGATCGGCGTGGTTGGCGCCCATCGGCATCGACGGCCGCACCAGGCCGAGCTCGCGGCTGACCTCGCGGAAGCCGGGCGTGCCGGTCTCGCGCAGCAGGTTGCGGTAGAGCAGCGGCTGGCCGTCGGAGGCGCGCACCCGCTCGCCGCGGTAGCTCGCCGCGATCGCCCGCGCCTGCGAGCGGTAGTCGGCGACGAAGAGGTCGAGGTCGCCGTCGTCGTCGAAGTCGAACCACCAGGTGGCGAACGACTGCAGCGCCGGCTCGGTGACGCCGAGCTCCGGCGCCACGTCGACGAACCGCGGCGGCCCTCCGGGTACTTCGGGGTCGGGGCCGTCGTTGCGGTAGAGGCGATTGGGTCCGAAGTTCGACACGTAGAGGTCCGCATCGCCGTCGTCGTCGTAGTCGCCGAACGCGACTCCCTTGGCGTAGCGCAGGTTCTCGACCCCGGCATCGGGCGCGACGTCGACGAAGCGGCGCGCGCCGCCTCGGGTCTGCGACGAGGAGGCGTCGGCACTCTGGTTGAGAAAGAGCTGACTGGGGTGCGGATGTGCGGCGGTGGCCTCGTTGCCGACGAAGAGGTCGAGGTCGCCGTCGCCGTCGACGTCGGCCCAGGCGGCCGTCTGCGTGGGGCGCGCCGGCTCGGCGAGCCCGACCTCGGCGGTGACGTCGAGGAAGTGGAAGTCACCCGAGCCCGCGGCACCGTCTCCTCCCACCACGCCGCGCAGCAGCGAGTTGCGGATCGCGCCGTCGCCGAGCAGCCAGGCGCCGCGCAGCACCAGCAGGTCGAGCACGCCGTCGTCGTCGTAGTCGGTCTGCACGAGGTTGAGGCCACCGAACTGGTCGGCCAGCCTCCAGGGCGCCGAGACGTCCTCGAAGCTCCCGTCGCCGCGGTTGCGCAGCGCCAGCACGCCCAGGCAGGGGTCCCAGGTCGAGGTGACCAGGTCGAGCAGCCCGTCGCCGTCGAAGTCGTCGACCACGGCGCCTCCGGCGAGGTCGTCCCGGGCCGAGGCGCCGAGCGTCGCGTAGTCGATGCCGCGCCAGCGCCTCGGGCTCACCGGCCCCGTCTCCACCAGGCCGGGCAGCTGCAGCGCTCGCGGCAGCGCGTCGCTGTCGCCGCCCTGCAGCGCGGTGGCGAGGTTGAGCAGCCAGACGGCGAGGGGGTCGCCCGGCTGCAGGGCGAGCGTCTGGCGCAGGTGCATCGCGGCGCGCACCGCCCAGCGCGGCTCGCGGTGCAGCGCGCCGGGTCGCAGCGGCACGATGCAGGCGTCGGGATGCTGCGCGACCGCTCTGCCCGAATCGCCCGGGCTGCCCGAGCCACCGTGCAGGCAGTTCGAGTCCTCGCCGAGCTGCAGCGCGGCGATGCCGGCGAGCCAGTGCGCGCGCTGCAGCAGGTCGCGGTCGCTCACGGAGTCTCCGTCCGGCGAACGCTGGGCCGAAAGAGCCGACAGCGCCGCATCCAGATCGTCGATCGCTCCGCTCAGCTCGCCGAGCCGCAGCCGTTCACCGGCCCGCTCGACCAGGAGGTGGACCGGGGGGGAGGGCGACAGCTCGTCGAGGCGCAGGTCGAGGCGCTCGAGTGCCGCGCGACCGAAGAACGGGTTGTCCGCTGCGGTGAGCTGCGCGCACGCAGCGCGCAGGTCGTCGGTCTCGCTGGCCTGGCGGGCACCGGCGGTCGGCGGCGCCAGTGCGATCGCCAGCGCCAGCGAGGCGACGGTTCTTCGCACGGCGCGAGAGGCGGCGGGGGTCGAGCAGGGACGCTCCAACATCTCGGATCTGACGGTAGCGCTGGATTTAACTGACGGCTTCACTTAGATTGGGAGACCAAATCCCCGTCGGAACAAGGAATCGGTGCTGCCGCAGCACACCCCGCGCCTCCTGCGCTCTCTCTCCGGGTCAGAAATCCCTGGGGATCCAAAGGGGGGCGACGGCAGCCGAACTGGAGGAAACACTATGCGACGCTTCGGGCTCCTCTCGCTCCTGATCCTGCTGGTCGCGCTGCCCGCCTGGGGTGACGGCCAGGAGACCGCGACGATCAACGGCATCGTCTCCGATGCCTCGGGCGCCGCACTTCCCGGCGTCCTAGTCACCCTGAGCGGCGGCCAGGGCGACAAGACGATCGTCACCGAGACCGACGGCTCCTACCGCTTCGGCCTGGTGCGGCCGGGCGACTACACGGTGCGCGCCGAGCTCGAGGGCTTCGCGGCCGCCGAAGCGACGGTGGTGGCCAACGCCGGTGGCAAGTACGACATCGACCTCAGGATGTCGCTGACCACCTCCGAGCAGATCACCGTCACCTCCGACGCGCCGATGGTCGACAAGTACAACGTCACCGCGGGCGCGACGATCCAGGCCGAGACCGCCGGTGAGGTGTCGGCGACGGTGCGCTCGTTCTACGGCGCTCTGCAGGTGCTGCCGGGCGTCACCAACGACGTCGAGAGCGCCGACCTGTCGAACTCGCGCCCGACCGTCAACGGCGCCTTCTGGCAGGAATCGAACGTCTACGTCGACGGCGTCGACACCACCTACTCGATGCGTGGCGGCGGCACCCGCGTCTTCCTGCCGACCTCGGCGCTCAGCGAGGTGAACCTCGAGGCGGGCGGCGGCGGCGCCGAGTACGGCCGCAACGTCGGCTCGCACACCAACCTGATCGTCAAGTCGGGCACCAACGAGTTCCACGGCGACATCGCCGGCGTCTACAGCAAGGCCTCGTGGAACAGCAACTACGATCCGCAGCCGATCCTCGGCCAGGACGAGAACCTGATCCGCACCTTCATCGACCAGGGCCAGACGCGTGAGCAGGCGATCGACACGGCGACCAACTGGGTGGTGTACAAACCCGGCGACCGCGACGGCGAGGACACCAACATCGAGGCCTCGATCGGCGGTCCGATCAAGCGCGACAAGGCCTGGTTCTTCCTCGCCCGCGGCGAGACCTCGACCAGCCAGATCGACAAGACGCTCGACGGCCAGCGCTTCAACAACAGCTCGGACTGTTCGCCACCATCGCCAAGGTCAACTTCCAGCCCGGCACCTCGCACTCGCTCGCCTACACCTACATCGACGCGCCGGTCGACCGCATCTTCCTGCTGCCGCCGATGGGCGATCGCTACAACGCGACCTTCTTCGATCTCGAAGGCAGCGTGAACTCGCTGAGCTGGAACTGGGCGGCGAGCCAGGACTTCTTCCTCGAGGCCAAGATCGCCCGTCAGGTCTCCGACGAGAACCGGCGCATCCCGTTCACCTTCGAGGACAAGATTCAGGATCCGCGCTACGCGCCGAATCCTGCGCTCGGCCGTTTCGCTCCCAACAACAACGACAACGCCTTCGTCCAGAACTTCGACAACACCTGGCACAACGGCTGGATCTTCGGCGACGGGTACGGCCTCAACGAGTTCCCCCGTGACCAGCTCAATCTGGCCGCGACCCAGTTCATCGGTGCCAGCCACGAGCTCAAGTACGGCCTCGACCTGCAGCAGGTGAAGTGGGACCAGAACGTGCAGCGGCCGAACATCCAGACCGCCTACGACTTCATCCTCGGACACCCCTACGGCGCGGCGAACAACTGCGTCGGCTTCGCCAGCGATCCGACCGAGGGCGGCGAGGACACCCGCTGCTTCCTGGTCGACTACAACTCACACGGTCTGCCGCTCTCGAACGCCGAGACGGACGGCGACAACTATGGCGCCTACCTGCGCGACCGCTTCTCGGTCGGCGATCACTGGACGTTCAACGTAGGCCTGCGCGCCGAGCAGCAGACGATCAGCAACGACACCGGCCGCGAGGTGATCGACCAGCTCACCTGGTCGCCGCGTTTCAACATGGTCTACGACGTCAAGGGTGACGGGCGCCAGTTGATCACCTTCAACACCGGCCGTTTCTTCGTGCAGACGCCGCAGTACCTCGCCAACTCGGCGCTGCAGGAGGGTTGGAACGGTGCCTCGAACACCTACGACCTGTTCATGCACGCGTACAGCGCGGCTCCCGCACTCAGCTTCCTGCCGACGACGGCGGCCTGCGGCTTCCTCGCCGGTCTGGGACTGCCGATCGACTTCACTCAGGGCGCCTACTGCTTCCGCCTCGGGTCGGTGCGGCCGGGCGGTCTGTTCGACCTCGTCGACTCGGGGCTGTTCCAGCTCGACATCGAGCCCTACCACCGCGACGAGGTGGTGATCGGCTACGAGTGGCAGTTCTCCGACAACTGGGCTTTCGACGCCAAGGGCATCTACTGGCGCATCGACAACCTGATCGGCACCACTCTGCAGCGCGACCCCAACGGCAACCTGTTCCAGTTGGTCGCCAACTACGGCGACTACGCCGAGATCCTGCGCGCCAACAACTTCGTCGGTAACTTCCTGACCACCAACGCCAACTTCACCTTCAACGGACAGGGGCCGACCGCGGCGATGGCGGAATCGATCCTCGACAACTTCCAGGACGACAACCGCGACTACGTGGCCGCCCAGTTCCAGCTCAACCGCCGGTTCAAGAACGGCTGGGCGCTCTACAACAACATCACCTTCTCGAAGGTGGAGGGCATCACCTACGGCGGCGGCAACGGCGGCAACGACCTCGGCGCCTTCAACAACCTCGACGACGACTACGGCCGCAACATGGACGCGGTGCTCACCGACCAGATCCTCGCCGGCTTCGCCGCGACGCCGAACTTCTGCGCCACCCAGGGCCTGCCGGCGAGCTGCATCGACGACCTGCGACCGTTCATCGGTCAGCCGCTGTCGACGATCAACCGTCAGGGCGAGCTGCCCAACGACCGCAGCGTCATCGCCAAGTCGTTCGGCTACAAGGTGTGGACCTTCGGGCGGCAGTCGTTCACCCTGGGTGGCCAGGTGACCTGGCAGTCGGGCTCGCCGTGGCAGAAGACGGCCGCGGCCTCCAACCCCAACGTGGCGCTGCTCGACAACGCCCGCAACACGTCGATCAACCTCTTCCTGCAGGAGCGCGGCTCCAACAACGACCCGGACTTCTACTGGGCGAACGCGTCGGTGGCCTACGCCTTCCCGCTCGGCAGCCGCCTCAGCGGCAGGCTGCGCCTCGAGGCGACCAACATCACCGACGAGCAGGAGCTGGTGGCGACTTCGGACCGCACCGGCCTGCCGCTGCGTTCGCGCCGGTCGTTCCAGCAGCCGCGCAAGTTCCGGCTGCTGGCCTCGATCACCTTCTGACCTGGTGACGACTGCGCCCGGTCGACCGCTACGGTCGGCCGGATCGGATCAGGGGGCCTCCGGGCCCCCTTTTTCGTCGCCGCAGCGCTTAGAGTCGCAGGCGCAGCGATGGCGAAGCGGAGGACCAGGAAGGGCGCCGGCCGTGCCGAGCGTCGCCAGATCAGCAGCAGCGAGCTGCGCGCCGCCGGGGCGCGGCCGCGCGCGGCGGTGCGCGTCGGCGCCGCGGCGCTGCTGGTGGCGGCGGTGGCGCTGGCCTTCGCGCCGGTGTACGGCAACGGCTACGTCTCGTTCGACGACCCGCGCTACGTGGTGCGCAACCCAGCCGTGCAGCAGGGCGTCGACGGCGAGCTGGTGCGGTGGGCGCTGACCTCGCGGCACGCCTACAACTGGCATCCGCTGACCTGGCTGTCGCACGCCGTCGACTACTCGCTGTTCGGCGAGGTGTGGGGAGCGCACCACGCGGTGTCGGTGGGGCTGCACGCGGCCTCGGCGGTCCTGCTGCTGGCCTTTCTCGTGGCGGCGACCGGGCGTTTCTGGCTCGCCTTCGCGGTCGCGGCGCTGTTCGCTCTGCACCCGCTGCGGGTCGAGTCGGTGGCCTGGCTGTCCGAGCGCAAGGACACCCTCAGCGCAGCGCTCTTCTTCGCCACGCTGCTGGCGTACGTGCACTACGCTCGCCGGCCGGGGGTGCTGCGCTGGGCAGGGTGGACCGCACTGGCCCTGCTCGGGCTGATGGCCAAGCCGATGCTGGTGACGCTGCCGCTCGTGCTGCTGCTGGTCGACGTCTGGCCGCTCGATCGGTGGCGGCCGCTGGGCGTCGGTGACGTCTCCAGGGTCCCGACGCCGCTGCACGACCGTAGGCCGCGGATCGAGCCGGCGTCGCCCGCCCGGCTGGTGGTCGAGAAGCTGCCGCTGATCCTGGCAGTGGTCGGCTCGATCCGGCTGACTCTGTGGGCTCAGCAGCCGGTGGTGCAGGATCTGGAGCAGTTCCCGCTCGCCGCGCGGCTGGAGAACGCAGCGGTCTCGGTCGTCCGCTACCTCGGCAAGCTGGCCTGGCCGGCCGACCTCGGCGTCTTCTACCCGCATCCCGGTGCCGCGGGCTGGTCGGCGGGAGTCGTGGTGCTGGCGATCGGACTGCTGGCAGCCGTCAGCGCGCTCGTCTGGTGGCGCCGGCGGACGCGTCCGGAGGTCACGGTCGGTTGGCTCTGGTTCCTCGGCATGCTGGTGCCGGTGCTCGGCCTGGTCCAGGTCGGCATCCAGTCGATGGCCGATCGCTACACCTACCTGCCCAGCGTCGGAGTGCTGGTGGCGCTGGTCTGGCTCGCCGCCACGAGGTGGCCAGGGCGACGGATCGCCGCCGTCGCGGTGCTGCTGTGTGTGCCGCTCGCGGCGCTCACCCTCCGCCAGGCGCGCCACTGGAGCGACGACGTGGCGCTGTTCCGGCACACCCTGGAGGCCACCGACGGTTCGTTCTGGGCCCACTACAACCTCGGGCTGGCGCTGCAGCGCGAGGGCAACGCGATCGGCGCCCGCGAGCAGTTCGAGGCCGCTCTCGAGCGGCAGCCCGACAACGTCGAGGCGATGCGCAACCTCGCCCACCTGCTCGACGACCAGGACGTCCCCGGAGTCGACGCCGACCGCGCGCGCGCCCTCTTCGAGCGGGCGGCGGCGCTGCGACCCGACGATCCGTTCGCGCAGATCGACGTCGCCAGAACGCGCTCCGAGGCCGGCGATCCGGCCGGCGCCCTCGACGCCGCTCGGCGGGCCCTGGCGTCGCGTCCCGACGAGCCCAGCTGGATCGCGCTCGAAGGTCGGGCGCTGGTGCAGCTGCGACGCTTCGCCGAGGCCGAGCCGGTGCTGCGCCGCGCCGCGGAGCTGCAGCCCGATGAGGCCGAGGCCTGGAATGCGCTCGGCGTCGCGGTGGCGCAGCAGGGCCGGTTCGGCGAGGCTCTACCGCTGTTCGAGCGCGCTCTCGAGCTCGAACCGGGTCACGGCGAGGCGGCGCGCAACCTCGAGGCGGCGCGGCGCCTGGCGGAGACAGACCCCTAGACCAGCTCGGGCGGCGCCGCCGCGGCGGGCTCCTCGCCCAACCTGCCGCGAGCCTCTATGATCGGAGGGGTGCGGACCTTCTTCGCTTCGGGGAGGTCTCCGGTTGCTGGGGCACGTGGCGCCTTGGAGTCCCGTCAGGCCGCCGAAGGCGAGCTAGGAGGAGTGGGATGAGAGCCGTGTCGATGCGTTGGTTCCTGGTCTCTCCGATCCTGGTGCTTTCGAGCCTGCAGGCCGGCACGGCATCTGCCCAGCCTGGTTTTCGCGCCTGGCTCGACGAGGGCCAGGCGGCCGCGGGGACAGGCACCGGATCCTCCGCCAGCGGAGTCGCCGTGATGCTGCTCGAGCCGGCGCAGGACAGGCTGACCTACACGATCACGCTGCAGGGGCTCGACCTCGATGGCAGCCAGACCCCGGCCGACCCCGACGACGACGTCACCGGGCTGCACTTCCACGCCGCGCCGCCCAACGTGAACGGCGGCGTCGTCTTCGGCCTGATCGCTCCCAACCACGATCCCGACGACCTGGTCATCGATCCCGTGGCCGGCACCCTGACCGGCGCCTGGGAAGACACGGACAGCCAGCCGTTGAATCCGCAGCTCGCGAATCTCCTCTCCGGCGGCCTCTACCTCAACGTGCACACCACCGGATTCGCAGCGGGCGAGATCCGCGGCCAGGTGCTGCCGATCGTCTTCGTCGACGGATTCGAGAGTGGCGACACGACGGCTTGGAGCTCGGCGGTTCCCTAGCGTCTGAATCGATCCTCCTGGCAGCTCGTCGCCCCCTCCGCATGAGCCAGAACGTCCACCCTAGAGATCCGATCCGGCCGTCGGCGTCGCGTTCTCCGACCCGACGCGGTTTCCTCGGCGCTGCTGTGGCGACGGCCACGGGCGTCGGGCTCGGCAGCCGGGCGACCGCCGGACAGCCCAGCGCCGGAGGAGATCCTGTCGGCGATCGTCGCCGCGCGCTGTTGAGAGCGGTGGCCGGCCACGCCCTTCCGGCTGACGCCCTGGGGGAGGATGGGATCTCCGAGCAGGTCGCGGCCTTCGAGCGCTGGTCGCGTGGCTTCGAGCCGGTGGCCGAGCTCGATCATCCCTACATCTGGAGCGACGAGCTGGTGTACGGTCCGCCGGATCCACGCCCGGGCTGGCAGGCGCAGCTCGACGGTCTCGATCTCGAGGCGCGGCGGCGGCACGGTGCCGGGTTCGTCGAGCTGCCGGTCGGCCATCGGGCCGAGCTGCTGCGCGAGCACCTGGAGCGTGCGGTTCCGGCGGGTCTGCGCGAGCTGCCGTTCGCGGCCGAGGCGCCACACGTGGCGATCGCGCTGCTCGCCTGGTGGGCCGGTACCTCCGGGGCGAACGATCTGTGCCACGGCGCCGCGATCGGGCGCCACGAGTGTCGCGGTCTGCCGAGCGCGGCGCAACGCCCGGAGCCGCTCGCCCCGCCGAGCCGCGCCGACCGGGGAGAGCGGTGATGGCCGGGCGGGTGCACGAGACGGGGGTCTGCATCCTCGGCTCCGGGATCACCGGCGCGCTCGTCGCCGAGCGCCTGGCGGAGCAGACCACGGCGCGCATCACCGTGGTCGAGGCCGGCGACCGGATCTTCAATCTCGACCAGCGCTTCGAGCGTCGCGACCGCTTCCTCGACTACCGCGAGAACCCGTGGCCCGACGACCACATCCGCGGACAGACCGGCAGGGGGCTGCAGTCGCGTTCGATGTGCGTCGGCGGACTGGGCCTGCATTGGGGCGGCACCACGCCGCGCTTCACCCCCGAGGATCTGCGGCTGCGTTCGCTCTACGGCGTCGGCGAGGACTGGCCGGTCGAGTGGGAGGAGCTCGACGCCTTCTACCAGGAGGCCGAGGAGCGCATCGGGATCGCCGGCGTGCAGGGCCCGCCCGAGCTCGACCCGCGCAGCCGCGACTACCCGATGCCGGCGCTGCCGCTGTCTTACAACCTCGAGAAGCTGCGCGCCTGGGGGGAGCGCTCTGGGATCCCGTTCTGGCCCAACCCGGTGTCGAAGAACTCGCGGCCCTACCGCGGCCGCAACGTGTGTGTGCGCTGCGACACCTGCACGATCTGCCCGACCGGCGCCAAGTACTCGCCCGACTTCACCCTCCAGGAGCTGCTCGCACGGGAGAGGATCGAGCTGCTCGACCGCACCCTGGTGCGGCGCCTCGTCGTGGGCGAGCGGGGCCGGATCGCCGGGGCCAAGGCGCTCGACCGGGATCGGCCCGACGAGCCGCTCGAGCTGCGCGCCGACGTCTTCGTCGTGGCGCTGGGCTACGCTTGGAGCGCCCACCTCCTGCTGCTCTCGGCGTCGGACCGTGCCCCGGCAGGGGTCGCCAACCGCTCGGGCCTGGTCGGCCGCTTCATGAGCGGCCACCGCCCCTACAACGCCTTCGTCGAAGTCCCGGAGAAGCTCTACCCCGGCATCTACGAGATGGACTCGCTGCTGTCGAAGAGCTTCCAGCGCCCCGGCGACATCGATCGCTACGTGCGCCACGACCTGCGCATCTGGGAATCCGATTTCGGCCGCAGGCCGCGGCTGCGGAGCGACGACGGAGAGCTGCTGCTCGGCGAGGATCTGCTCGCCGACTGGCGGCAACGGGGCGAGCGCGGGGCGGCGCGGCTGCGCGCGTACTACGACGTGATCCCGGCCGAGGGCAGCGGCCTGCGGATCGATACCTCACGCACCAACGAGTGGGGAGACCCGATGTTCCGCATCGAGATGCAGCCGGCGCCGGAGACCTCGGAGCTGATCCCGCTCGCCGAGGCGCAGATCGAAGGAGTGTTCGACCGGATGATCGCGGCCGGAGGCGGCCGCCTGCTCGAGCGCCGCGTCAGCCGGGAGATCCACGATCATCCGGCGGGTGGTTGCCGCATGGGCGCCGATCCGGCGACCAGCGTCGTCGACCCCTACGGGCGTAGCTGGGATCACGAGAACCTGTGGATCGTCGGGGCGCCGACGATGCCCTCGGCGGGATGCAACAACGGCACCCTGACCTTCGCCGCGCTCACCCTGCGCTCGGCGGCGAAGCTCGCTGCGCTGCTGCCGCCGAGCGGCGCTGAGCCCGCGATCCCCCACCGGGCGGAGGTCGCGGCGTGAGGCGGCGGTCACTCGTGTTCCTCGCAATGTCGTGGGCTGCTGCTGCGGCGGTCGCGCAGCCGGGGCCGCTGGTGGCGCCGATGCCGGAGGCGGTCGTCGTCGTCGCCGACCGGGTCTTCGATGGCCGTGGTGAAGTCGCCGAAGGCCGCGCCGTGGTGGTGCGCGACGGACGCATCGAGCGCCTCGTCGCCGCGGCGGAGCTCGCCTCCGACCCGAGCCTCGGTGGGTTGCGCCGTATCGAGCTCCCGGGCTCCAGCCTGCTGCCGGGTCTGATCGACACCCACGTGCACATCGGCTGGTCGTTCGGGCTCGACGGCCGCACGATGACCGCCGACGGGCCCGAGTCGCCCGAGCAGCGCGCCCTGCTGGCGGCGGAGAACGCCGCCCGCACGCTGCGGGCCGGAGTGACCACGGTGCAGAGCCTCGGCGAGGAGCTCGATCTCGAGCTGCGTGACGCGATCGCCCGCGGCACCCTGCCGGGGCCGCGCATCCTCACCTCGGCCGGTGCGATCGTCGATCCAGGCCTCGAGCCGGCGCAGCTGCGCCTGGCGGTGCGCGGGTTCCAGCAGCGCGGCGCCGACGTGATCAAGGTGTTCGCCTCGGCATCGATCCGGGTGGGCGGCACGCCGACCCTGAGCCAGGAGCAGCTCGACGCGATCTGCGGCGAGGCGTCGGCGGCCGGCCTGCGCAGCGTCGTGCACGCGCACTCGCCGGAGAGCGCCCGGAGGGTCGCGGAGGCGGGGTGCACGGCAGTCGAGCACGGCGCGCTGCTCGATCGGCCGACGCTCGAGCTGCTGGCCGAGAGGGGCGTCTACTACGACCCCAACATCGACCTGGTGCTGCGCAACTACTTCGAGAACGAGGAGCGCTTCCTCGGCGTCGGCAGCTACACCGCCGAGGGGTTCGCGCAGATGCGCGCCGCGGTGCCGAGGGCGCTCGAGACCTTCCGCGCCGCGCTCGAGGTCGACGGTCTGAAGACCGTGTTCGGCACCGACGCGCTGGCCGGGGCGCACGGCCGCAACGTCGAGGAGTTGGTCTACAGGATCCGCGAGGGCGGCCAGCCGGTGCTCGAGGCGATCACCTCGGCGACCGCGCTGGCGGCGGAGTCGCTCGGCCTGGGCGACGAGATCGGAACCGTGGCCCCGGGCTACGTCGCCGACCTGATCGCCGTCGCTGGCGATCCTCGGGAGGAACCCGAAGCGCTGCTCGCGGTCCGTTTCGTGATGGCGCGGGGAGCGGTCGTGCGGCGCGACTGATCGTGACGCGGCGCCGTCGGCGGCGCCGCAGACGGTCGCGGACTCAGGAGAGCAGTCGCAGCAGGCCGCGCGCCAGCACCAGCGCCGAGGTGGCACCGGAGAGGACGAGGATGGCGGTCCGCACCCCTTCCGGCCGGACGCGTCCGATCAACGGCGTCGACGCGGCGTAGCCGAGCAGCGTCGCCGGGACCATGAAGGTCAGCGTCGCGAGCTCGGCGCGTCCGATCTGGCCGTAGGCGGCGAGCACGATCAGCGACAGGGTGCCGCCGACGAAGAAGTAGCCCGAGAGCGTGCCGCGCAGTCTCTCGCCCTCGAGCGAGCGCACCACCAGGGCGATCGGCGGCCCGCCGACCGAGACTGCGGTGCCGGTGATGCCGGAGACGAAGCCGGCGCCAACCAGGTTGCGCCGGGTCATCGGCAGCGCGGTGCGCTGCAGCGTCGCCAGCACCACGCTGCCGAGCAGCAGCGAGCCGAGCACGACGTCGAGCACGCCGGCGGCGAGCCAGGCGACCAGCGCGGCGCCGACCAGGGCGCCGGGAAAGCGGCCGACGATCGCCGGCCCTATCTCGGCGATGCGCATCCCACGGCGATCGCGCAGCGACACCAGCAGGGCGAGGGCGAAGTTCGCCATCAGCAACGGTGCCGGCACCAGCTGCGGCGCGATGAGCAGCAGGATCGGCGCCGCGACCATGCCGAGGCCGATGCCGACGGTGCCCTGCAGGGCGCTGGCCGCGGCGACGACGCAGGCGGCGAGGAGGAGGGTGGGCGTCATGTGGAGTGGAGAGTGGTCGGTGGTGGAGCTGTTGCCGTGAGTGGTGCGGCTCGGCTTCCCGAAACGCATGGAACCGTAGCCTTCGCTGGGATGACGGAAGGAACAAGAGCGGTCGGGGGGCCTGCCGCACCGACTCGGCGCTGCGCGAAGCTTCGAAGGCGCTCCTCAGAGGGAATGGTGAGGACAGCAGAGGGAGGAAACTGGCGATTGCCGTGGGAACGTCGATGGCCGGACGTGGGATCGTGAGGCGGCTGATTGTCGAAGGAGAGAGATGCGAAGGAACGACTCCCGTTGGGCGTGTCGGAAGAGGGCGAGATGTCGGGGACAGCGTCACGAAGGCTCGTTCGTGAGATCCTCGGAGGATGAAGGAGCCGGCGGTCTACATCGTCATCGGCGGTTCGGCGCTCTCTACGTGGGCGTGACCAGTCACCTGGTCCAGCGGATCTGGCAGCACCGGGAAGGTCTGGTCGAGGGATTCACGCGAAGGTACGGGATCGAGTTGCTCGTCTACTACGAGATGCACCCTCAGATGAACGAGGCCATTCAGCGCGAGAAGCAGTTGAAGGCCTGGAAGAGGGCATGGAAGATCCGCCTCATCGAGAGGGACAACCCGCACTGGCAGGACCTCTGGGAGGAGATCGCCGGAGGTCGTTGATTCACGCGGCTCAAAGGGTC
Source organism: Acidobacteriota bacterium (assembly GCA_003388555.1). Classification (GTDB taxonomy): domain Bacteria; phylum Acidobacteriota; class Thermoanaerobaculia; order Multivoradales; family Multivoraceae; genus QQVD01. The sequence goes on from QQVD01000031.1 coordinate 54,492, forward strand.
TCGGCCCTTCCTCTCGTCACACGGCCTGCCGACACTCGATGCCCGTCGAACGTGATTCCTCCCCTCCGTCATCCCAGCGAAGGCTGGGATCCATGCGTTGCGTGAAGCCGACCCGCCCCGTCGCCGCTCGACGGGCTCACCGAGCCGGAGCCGACGACCGACCAGCCTCCGACGCCGATTCACGAGCCGAACCGTCGCGGCCAGGCCGGCGCCCCGAACGGCTCAGCCCCGATCCACGGCTCAGGCCATCCCCACCGCCTCCGCGTCGCGGTCGCTGAGCCAGCCGCCGTCCTGGCGCAGCTTCACCGTCTCGTCGCGCTTCCACGAGCGCTCGCAGCGCGGCTGATCGCGCAGGTCGACGACGACGACCTCGCCGTCCTCGAGCCGCGGGTCCAGCTGCACCCGAGACACCGAGAGCAGGTCGGGAAGGTCGGCGAGGAAGCAGGCGAAGGCGCCGGGCGAGTCACCGATGCGAACGCCGGCGTCCAGGGTGTTCTCGATGCCCTGCGGTTTGGCTTCCTCGAGCGCCTTGTCGACCTGGCCGTGCAGCTCGATGACCGCCTCCCAGGACGGGTCGGCGTGGTGGAGGACGCTCTCGAGGTCGGCGGCCAGGTCGCTCCCGGGCTCGGCGAAGCCGTCGACGTGCACGTCGACGTCGTCACCGAGCAGCGCGCGAGTCGCCTCGTCGGCGGTATGGGGGAGGATCGGGGCCAGCAGCGAGGCGAGCACCCGGGTGATCTCGTGCAGGGCGCTCTGGGTGCGTCGCCGGCGTGGCGCATCCGCCAGGTCGCAGTAGAGACGGTCCTTCACCGCGTCGAGGTAGACGGAAGAGAGGGTGTGGTTGCAGAAATCGAACAGCGCCTGGTGTGCGCGGCGGAAGTCGAAGCGTTCGTAGGCGTCGGTGACCTGACGATAGAGCAGGGCGGTCTCCCGGAGCGCCCAGGCGTCGATCGAGCACGGATCGATCCGCGACAGCGGCAGCTTGTGCTCGGCAGCGTCGAAGTCGTCGAGGTTGGAGAGCAGGAAGCGCAGCGTGTTGCGCACCTTGCGGTACGACTCGCCGGCGAGCTCGAAGAAGCTCAGGTCGACCTTGATGTCGTTCTCGAACGCCAGCGAGCTGACCCACCAGCGGCAGACGTCGGCACCGAAGCGCTCGAGCAGGTCGTCGACGTCGAGGGTGTTGCCGAGCGACTTGGACATCTTGCGGTTGTCCTTGTCGACGATGAAGCCGTGGGTCAGCAGGGTGCGGTACGGAGCCTCACCGGTGGCCCCGATCGAGGCCAGCAGCGAGCTCTGGAACCAACCACGGTGCTGGTCGGATCCCTCGAGGTAGAGGTCGGTGGGGAAGCGCATTCCGCGCTCCCTGACCACGGCGTTCCACGAAGCGCCGGACTCGAACCAGACGTCGAAGATGTCGTACATCTTCTCCAGCTCGCCGAGACCGACCGTGCCCTCTCTGAGCGCCCGCGGAGCGTCGGGGTCGCTGCCCGGGTCGTAGCCGGCGAGCAGGGCCTCCGGGTCCTCGAGGAACCAGGAGTCGGAGCCTGTCGTCCGCTCGTCGCCGGCCGGATGGGCAGCGAAGCGCTCGGCGATCACGCGTACGGTGCGAGCGGTGAGCAGCACCTCGCCCGAAGGCAGCCGGAACGCCGGGATCGGCAGTCCCCAGGCGCGCTGACGCGACAGACACCAGTCGGGCCGCGCCTCGAGCATGCCGTCGAGCCGCTTGCGCCCCCAGCCGGGCACGAACTCGACGCCGCGGGTCGCCTCGAGGGCGGCGCCGCGCAACGTGCCGTTGCCGCGCGCCATGTCGCGGTCCACCGCCACGAACCACTGCTCGGTGGCCCTGAAGACGACCGGAGTCTTCGAGCGCCAGTCGTGGGGGTAGGAATGATGGAAGTCGAAGTGCAGATACAGGTGTCCGCTCGCCCGCAGCCGCTCGATGATCTGCGGGTTGGCGTCCCAGATCGAATGGCCGCGCAGCCATTCGGGCACGGTGTCGTCGTAGGTCCCGTCGGCCTGCACCGGACAGTAGATCGGCAGGCCCTCGCGCTGGCCCGTGGCGTAGTCCTCCGCGCCGTGTCCCGGTGCGGTGTGTACCAGGCCGGTGCCGTCCTCGAGGGTGACGTACTCCGCAGCGACGACCTTCCAGGCCCCTGCCGCACCGCCGGCGGTCTCGTCGCGGAACGGATGGCGGTACTCCAGGCCGAGCAGGTCGGCGCCCTTGCAGCGACCGAGGATGCGGACCGACCCGGGCTCGATGTCGCGGCCCTTGGCCACCGGGTCGAGCAGCTTCTCGGCGACGACGCCGACGCGGCCGGCGAGGTCGACGAGCACGTAGTCGAAGCGCTCGTGCACCGCGATCAACAGGTTGGCGGGCAGCGTCCACGGTGTCGTGGTCCAGATCATCAGTGCCGAGTCACCCGGAACCTCCGAGGCATCGACGCCGAAGGCGCTCGCCAGGGCAGCCGGGTCGTCGACCTCGAACCAGACGTAGATCGACGGATCCTCACGGTCGTAGTACTCGAGCTCCGCTTCGGCCAGCGCCGTCTCGTTGGCGATCGACCAGTGCACGGGCTTGAGGTCGCGGTAGACGATGCCCTGCTCGAGCATCTCGGCAAAGACCTCGAGGGTCTTCTGCTCGTAGATCGGCGACAGGGTCTTGTACGGATTTTCGTAGTCGGCGAGGGTCGACAGCCGCAGCATCCCGCTCGCCTGCAGCTTGATGTACTTCTCGGCGTCGGCGGCGCAGGCGCGTCGCACCGCCATGCGGCGGGTGCCCTCGTCGAGCCCCTGGAGCTTCTCGAACTTGCCACTCGCCACCATCTCGGTCTGGACCTTGTGCTCGATCGGCAGACCGTGGCAGTCCCAGCCGGGCACGTAGGGGCAGTGCCTGCCGGCCATCAGCCGGGTGCGCACGACGAGGTCCTTGAGCACCTTGTTCAGCAGGTGGCCGGTGTGGATCGGGCCGTTGGCGTAGGGCGGCCCGTCGTGGAAGACGTAGGGCTCGGCGCCGGCGCGCGCCGTCAGCACGCGTTGGTACTGGCCGCTCTCGGCCCACCGCTTCTGGCTCTGCGGCTCGTTCTGCTTCAGGTTGGCCTTCATCGGGAAGGAGGTCCTGGGCAGGTTGAGCGTCTGTTTGTAGCGCTTCTTGCGCTCCTTCTCGGCCGCATCGCTCGCCGCTTCGGCTGCTGTCGTCTGTTCGTCGCTCATGATGGGTGTGTCCCTGTCGGGATGCAGTGGTCTCCGGTCCGGTGCCCGGTCGCAGACCCCCTGAAAACGCGAAACGGCCTCGCCGGGTGGCGAGGCCGCTGGGAGGCTCGGGTCTGGGTCCGCTGCTCAGTCGGGGCAGCGTTCCACGGACCGCGGCTGCGGCCGGCTGGAGGTGGTAATCGGGGTCGCGCAGCACATTGCAGCAGCGATCATATCCGAAGCGCGGAAGCGGCTGCAGCGGCGGGGCGAGCTCCGGGTCGATCGCGGTCGAACGGATCGCGGGTCTGATAATTTGCCGACGACTCCCGGATCGGCTGGTGGCGACGCCGGCCGCCGGAGGGAAGGTCGATTCCGTTGCAATCTCCCAAGGGCAGGTCGCCCGCCGCCCCGACTCCACCCGGCCGACGGCGAGGCTCGCGGGCCGCGGGCGCCGCCGCGCCGCGCTGCGGTCGCTGGCTCCTCTTCCTCCTCGTGCCGTTCGTCCTGACAGCCGGCGCCACAGCGGGGCAGTCGCCACCGGCGGCGCCCGAGCCCGAGAGCCGTCTGAGATCAGTCGAGAGTTTCGAGACGTCGGACAGCGCCGTGCTCGAGTTCCGGTTCACCGACGAGTCGGTCCCCGAGGTCTCGCTGCTGCGCAGCGGTGGATCCCTGGTGGTCACCGCGGAGGAGATCGCGCTCGCCGGCCGGCCCGACGCCAGCTCGTCGCGCGGCTTCTTCCGCTCGGTGGCGCTCGCAGAGCACGGCCGACCAGGCCCCCTCGGAGACTCGCCGGGCTTTCGGGCGAAGATCGAGATCCCTGCGGACATGCTGCTGACGCACTCTGTCGGGCCGGGGAGACTCTGGCTCGTCGCCTGCCGTGAGGTCGTCGCCTCGGCGCTCGGCTGTCCTTCCGTGACCTCGGTGCAGCGTGCCGCGCGTCAGGAGGCCGAACGCCGCCGTCGTGCCGTCGATGGTGCCGCCGAGGCGGCTGCCGAAGAGCCGGCGAACGAGCGTCCCACCGTTGCCGACCGCCCGGCGAGAACGGTCCCCGAGGCCTCGGCCGCCGACGTCCCCATCGAACGTCGCGCTGCGATGGTGCGCAGCAGTGCGGTGCGCGTCGGCCCGGGTCCGACCTACGATGCGCTGGCCACGATCTCGGCCGGGATGGAGGTCGAGATCCTCGACGAGGAGGCCGGCTGGCTCTCGGTGCGCACCTCGCGGGCGACCGGGTGGGTTCCCGAGGCCGACGTGCGCAGGGCGGTGCCGCGGCCCGAGAGCTCCGGCGAGCCGGCGGCTGCCGCCCCGTTGGCCGCCGCCGAGCGCCTCGGCGGCTCCATGGGTATCACCAACAACCGGGTCAGCCTGCGCGCTGAGCCGACGGTACGTTCCGAGCGCCTGTCGGTGATCTCGGCCGGGCGCACCCTGGAGATCCTCTCCGAACGCGGGCTGTGGCTCGAGGTGTTGATCGGCGGCGTGCGCGGCTGGATGTTCGGTGAGTACGTCGACCGGCCCTGAGCCGGCCGCCGGAGCGACGACCAGGAGGGCGCCGGGGGCGCACAGCGGATTCAGATGTCGCAGGAGTGGAACCTCGAAGCGCTGCGCGAGAGCGTTCGGTCGACCGAGCGCAGGTACCGGCGCGAGCTCGAGGCCGATCTCGAGGTCGGCTGGATCGACATGCACTCCCACGTGCTGCCGGGCGTCGACGACGGGGCCGAGAGCTTCGACCACGCGGTGGAGCTGCTGCACGAGGCGTGGGAGGGCGGGACTCGCGAGGTCTACGTCACTCCGCACATGTTCCGCAACCCTTTCGACAACTTCGATGCCGCCGAGATGGTCGATGCGTTCGGCCGTTTCGCCGAAGGTCTGCGTGAGCTCGCCGTGCACCACGTCACCGAGTACCGGTTCCTGCGCGATCTGAAGATCCACCTCGGCGCCGAGAACTACGTCTCGCCGGAGTTCCTCACCGCGCTCGCCGAGCGGCGGGTACTGACCCTCGGCTCCACCCGATGCCTGCTGCTCGAGCTGCCGGACGGCCTGGTCACCAAGGCCGCCGAGTCGGCGGTGAGGAAGGTGGTCGATGCCGGCTACGTGCCGGTGCTGGCGCACGTCGAGCGGGTGACGGCGTTCACCCGCTCGGCCGCCAGCCTCGAAAGGCTGCTCGAGGAGGGGGCGATCGGCCAGGTCAACCTGCCCGGGCTGATCGATCCGCGGACGTTCGAGGTCGCTGCCGGCCACGTGCAGAGCGGCCGCGCCCGTCTCGTCGCCTCGGACGGACACGATCTCGCTCAGCGCACCATGCGCCTCGACCGGCTCGACGAGATCCCCGGACCCCGTCGGCTACGCACTCTGGTGGAGGAGGCGATGACGGTGCAGCCGCGCCGGATCTTCGAGCTGCACCGAGCGGGCTGAGTGGCCGGCCCGAAGCCGACCCCCGGAAGCGCCCGGATCAGTTGCCGTCGGCCCGGGTCTCGATCGTCGTCGACGGCTCGCGATCGTCGTCCTCGACGACCGAGATCGCGATGCCGGCGCCGGCGGCTCCCAGACCGATGAGCGCGATCCTGCCGCGTCGCCCGTCGTCGGCGACGATCGCGGCGAGATCGCAGTCGCCGCCGGTACGATCTTCGGCGTCACCGCTCTCCACCGCCTCGGCGACCTCTTGGCCCTGGACGACCTCGGCGCCTTCGTCGAGGGAGACACCGAGCCCGTCGGCGAGCTCGATGGTGGTCTCGGAGATCGAGGCGATGCAGTGCACCTCGGCACCGTCGGCGCCGCGCAGCAGCACCGCGAGGTCCTCGTCGATGCCGCCGGTGCTGTCGACGTTGAGCAGGGTGGCCCCTTCGTCGACAGCCGAGGTCAGCACCGCGGGTTCGACTGTCTGGGCGACGTCGCCGCCGCCACCGAGCGCCACCGTGGCGCCGGCCTGCCACCGGGTGTCCGGATCCCCGGCCAGCGAGACGGAGCCGTCGAGCACCTTGATCAGGAGGGCTTCCGCGTCGAGTGAGAACTCGGCGCTCGAGCGCGGCTCGACGACCACCGTGGTGCGGCCGCTGAGGAAGACCTGGACCGGATCGTTGGCCGCCGTCACCTGGCTGCCCGGCCAGACCGGGTCCAGCACCTCGGAACCCGCGGTCGAGTATCCGACGGGCGCCGAGGAGCTCGCCAGGGCCGCGGTGGCGACGAACAGTGCGGTGCCGACGAGGACATGGCTGCGGGCTTGGATGCGCATGGGTACAGGTCCCCCGAAGGGCGTGGGAGCCTGGAGGATACCAGAGACCGCCGCTCTTCGGCGCCTCGAGGGCCGACGGGATCCCGCTCGGTGGTAGCCTCTCAGCCGCTGCCCGCAGCTCGCCGACCGCCTCGAAAATCGCCTCGACTGAGGTTTCGCGATGGACCGGGAGTCCTACTTCAACGAAGACCTGCGCCGCCACGGCGGTGGCGGCGTGGGGCCGGGCGCGCGCAGGGGCGACAACGATCCCTCGGAGGGGATCAAGGTACGCCAGCTGATCGAGTCGATCAGGGTCCGGATCTTCACCGTGGTCCTGGTCTGGCTGCTCACCGTCGTCGTCATGGTGGTGCACGTCTGGACCCAGACGCCGCTCTACCGGTCGACCGCAACGCTCGAGATCGAGCCGAAGCAGAACCTGCTGCCCTACCAGGATCTCTCGGCCCGCGGCGGCGACCAGAGCAACATCGAGACGCAGATCACCCTGCTGCGCAGCGGCAACCTGCTGGCCAAGGTCGTCGAGCGCCTCGAGCTGACCACCCGGCCCGAGTTCGTGCGCTCGGTCGATCGGGGCTTCTTCCTCGACGCCGCCGAGGCCGGGCTCGATCTGATCAAGAACGGCTTCCGGCCGCGTCGCCGCGGCGAAGCGCTCTCGGAAGCCGGGGCCCTGCGTCGGCTGCAGGAGAATCTGTCGATCGCGCCGGTGGGCAACACCCAGCTGGTGCGGGTCTCCTACTCGTCGCCCGACCCGGACCTGTCGACCGACGTGGCGGGCGCGATCGCCCTGACCTTCATCGAGACCACGCTGCAGACCCGGTACGACGCCACCAGGCGTGCCGTGAAGTTCCTCGAGGATCAACTCGCCGAGCTCGAGAACGAGATCGAGGACTCGCAGGACCAGTTGCTCGCTTTCGCCCGCAGCCGCGACCTCGACGTCGACGGCGAGTCCGCCTCGTCGCGCCGCGTCGGCGATCTGGCGCGGCTGCAGACCGAGGCGGAGGCCGAGGCGGCCAGACTGCGCTCCTACGTCGACACCCTGAGGGCCGGCCGCACCGAGGGCGTGCCCGACACCGCGAAGACGCAGGAGCTGCGGGCGCTCGAGGCGCAGATCGCGCGCCAGGAGCAGGAGCTGGCAGCGCTCTCGGCTCGCTACGGCCCCGAGTGGCCGTCGGTGCGGCAGACCCGGTCGGAGCTCGCCGAGCTACGCCGCGATCTGAGCGCCGCCGGCGGCCGTGCCGCCGATGCCGTGCTGCAGCAGTACCGCGCCGCGCAGCGCCGGGCCGACAGCTTCGCCGCCCAGATCCGCGCCGAGCGTCGCTCCTCCGACCGCGAGAGTGAGGCGGCGGTACAGCTGGAGATCCTCGAGCGCAAGACGCAGACCAACAAGCAGCTCTACGACGGCATCCTGCAGCGCCTGCGCGAGACCGACATCGTCGCCGAGCTGCAGAAGGAGGGCATCCGGATCTCGATCCCGGCGACCCGCCCCAACAGCCAGTACGCGCCCAACAAGACGCGCTCGACGCTGTTCGCGCTCGGCATCGGTCTGGCGCTCGGCATCGCCGCGGCGCTGGGGCTCGAGTTCCTCGATCAGACCGTCAAGAGCTCCGACCACATCACCGAGAGCATCGGACTTCCGGTGCTGGGTACGGTGCCTTCGATCGGCAAGCAGGAGGGGAACTGGCTGGCCGCCAAGCTCAAGCTGCCGCGTCGCAAGCCCAGCCGCACGCCTCCGAAGCTGCTCGAGCCGAAGGGCGATCGGCGCTCCAACATCGTGCGTGAGTCGTATCGTTCGGTGCGGACCTCGCTGCTGCTCTCCTCGGCCAGCGAGCCACCGCGAACGATCCTGGTGACGTCGGCGTTGCCGGCCGAGGGCAAGTCGACCACGGTCGCCAACATGGCGATCTCGTTCGCGAACAACAACGCCCGCACCCTCATCATCGATCTCGACCTGCGCAAGCCCGCGCTGGCGCCTCTCTTCGAGGTCGACTCCGAGAACGGGATGAGCAAGTTCCTCGCCGGTCGGGCGGAGTTCGCCGACCTGCTGCAGCAGACCAAGCACAAGAATCTGGCCTTGGTGAGCGCCGGGCCGTGCCCGCCGAATCCCACCGAGCTGCTCGGCTCGAAGCGCATGCGCTGGTGCCTGGGCGTGGCGAGCGAGCACTTCGACGTGGTGCTGATCGACAGCCCGCCGTCGCTCGAGCTGAGCGACGCTCTCACCGTCTCTCCCTACGTCGACGGCGTGGTGATCGTGGCGCGCGCCGGTCAGACGCCGCGCGAGGCGGTGCGCCGCACCAGCCTGCGCTTCCAGCGCGCCGGCGCCCGCATCCTGGGAGCGCTGATCAACGGCGCCGACCTGCGCAACCCGGATTACGGCTACTACTACTCGGGCTACCTCTCGCGCACCTACGACTACCACTACGCGGGCACCTCCGCCGACGGCTGAGCGGCGCGGACCCGGAGAGCAGACGGGTGTTGCGACGCACGTTGTGCTGGGCGGTCGCGTCGGGTGCGGCGGCGCTGCAGGCCTGGATGCTGTGGAGCTACGGAGCGACCTCACAGGGACCGCTGCTCGAGGCGGTGGTCGCAGCCGCTGCCCTCGGCCTGCTCGCGCTGCTGGTGGCGGTCCGGCCGGCCCGGCTGGGAGTCGTCTACTGGGGTGTCGGCGCCGTCGCGGCCCTCGGCGTTCTGCTGCTGCCGACGGTGCGCGCCGAGGGTTGGTCGGTGCTGCTGCTGGGCTGGGTCTTCTTCGGCCTGCCGGCGCTGCTCTCGAGCGAGGTGCCGGAGTCCGGTCGCATCGCCGCGATCGCCAGGGCGCTGGTCGTGGTCGTCTGCCTGTTCGGCGTCGCCGAGGCCGTGGCCGGGGTGCTGCAGGGGCGCGGGCTCCTGCCGATCAACTTCGTGCACGGGGTCACCGGCACCTACGTCAGCCCGAACCACTTCGCCGGCCTCATCGTGCTCACCTGCCTGACTGCGATCGGCGTGCTGGCGGGGTTCGCTGCGGGTGCGGCGGCTGCACCGGTGCGGCGGGTCGCAGCGGCGCTGCTCGCCGCCGCCGTGGTCCCGTTGCTCGGCGCGGCGGTCTTCGCGTCGCGGAGTCGCGGCGGGCTGCTCGCCCTGACGGCAGGGGCGCTGATCCTGATCACTCTGCTGGCGGCGCGCAGCCGGACGGGCGAGGCCCTGGTGTCGGCCGCCTCGCGACGGCTGGCGGAGCGCAGGATCACCGCGACGTTGCCCGCGGCGCTGCTGCTCGGCGCCGCGGTCGCCGCTACAGCGGTGGCGCTGCACGCCGAGGGTCGCAAGCTCGGTGGACGGCCGGCGCTGTGGAGCGACAGCTTGCGCCTGATCGCTGACCATCCGCTGCTCGGCGTCGGCCCGCGCACCTTCCGCTGGCGCTTCACTCCCTACCAGTCGGAGAACTTCGACGACCGCTACGACTTCGTCCACAACGACTTCCTGCAGGCGGCGGTGGACTACGGCGTGCCGCTGGCGATCGCCTTCTGGGCCTTCGTCACCTGGCAGCTCGCGAGCTGCGCCCGCCGTGCCCGCGGGAGCTCGCCTGAGGCGCCGTGGATGCTCGGTCTGGCGGCGGGGATCGGCGCCGTGTGGGTCCACAGCCTGGTCGACTTCAACCTCCAGATACCCGGCACCTGGACGGTCTTCTGCCTGATGCTCGGCGTCGTCTGGTGGTCGCGCAGTCAACGCACGCAGCGGCGGCCGGATCGCCCCGGACGAGATCGGCCGACCCGAGGCGGCGCCTGGATCGTGGCCGCGGTGGCGCTCCTGGTAGCGGCGGCGGGGGCGAGGTCGGCGGCGCGCTGGCAGGCGCTCGAGATCGCCACGCAGTCGGCCGGACGGGACGAGCTCGAGAGAGCGCTCCGTCTCGATCCAGGCAATGCGGCGATCGGCCTGCGCCTCGGCGAGACGCTGCTCGCCGCCGGCGAGATCGACGCGGCGCTCGGGGTGCTGGCGGCCGCCGAACGCGCCCACCCCGAGGCCTGGACGGTGGTCTTCGCCCGCGCCCGCGCCCTCGAACGCGCCGGCCAGCTCGACGCGGCGGAGCTCCGCTATCGGCATGCCGAGGCGCTGCTTCCGCGCATCGGCGCGGCGCCGCGCTACCGGTTCGAGGTCGCACTGTTCCTGGCCCGTCGCGGTGAGATCGCAGCGTCGCGAGCGATGCTGGAGCGGGCGCTCGAGATCGACCGCGACCTGCGGCGGGAGGCTTTCGAGCTGCTCCTGCTCGCCGATCCGTCCGCCGGTCTGCTGCGGCGGGTCTGGCCCGAGAGTCGTGCACTGCAGCTGGCGCTGGTCGACCTGGCAGTCGCCGCCGAGCCCGTCCGCCGACCAGCGGTCGGCGACGACGCGGCGCGATCGGCGCCCGGTGGAGTCCTCGCGGCGCTGGTCGCCGAGCGCCTCGAGCCGCTGCTCGTCGATCCGCAGGTCGAGCTCGCCGAGCTGCGCGGCGCCTTCGCGTGGTTGCTGCGCGAGGGGCCGGTGGAGAGGGCGGTCGAGGCGTGGCGGCGGGCCACCGCAGCCCGTGGTCTCGTGGACCCCGGCTGGCCGGAGCAGCATCTCGCCTGGGACCCGGAGCTGCGGTGCGACGCGGCTTCGGGAGTCGGCTTCGCCCGCGGCCTGGAGCGTGGCGTCGACGCGTCGTGGGCGGGCGCGGGTGGGCGGCATGACGGCTTGCTGCTCAGCACCGACCGCCCACGCCGGCTGCTGCGCCAGCCGGTGGTGCTGCCGCGCGGTCGCGGTGCCCGCATGGTGATCGAGTGGAGCAGCCGGCAGTCGGCGGCGGGCCTGCGGCTGGTGCTGCGCACCAGCGGCGGCGACCAGGTCGTGGCCGAGGTCGAGCCGGGCCGCAGCGAGATCGATCTCGGTCCTGCCCTCGCTGGGTCGGGGGACGTCTGGGCGCTGGCGGAGCTGCGACTCGAGGCGCTGCTGGCGACGGCGGACTCGCCGGCCGACCCTTGGAGCGGCGTCGTTTCGCGGCTCGCGGTTTTGCCCGTAGGATCCGGCCCGACCCTCGCCGTCGACGAAACCCCTTTGGCCCACGACCCCTCTGGAGATCCGTGAAGAACGCAGCGAAGAACCGTCCGGAGAACCGCCCAGGAGATCGCCCGAAGGACCGCTGGAGGAGAGCGACGAGGATCATGAGGCTCGGCGGCCCGAGGCTCGGTCTGGCGCTGGGACTCGCCCCGGTGCTCGCCCTCGCCGCCGCCACGGCGTCTCCGGCCCAGTTCGTCCAGTATGCGCGCTCCGGCGGAGTCAGCTTCCCGCTGATCCCGGACCAGGAGGCGTTCGACGAGGCGATGGACGGCGCTCTGTGGCGGGGTGGACGCTGGTTCGCCGACCCGTGGATCGGTATCCGCAGCATCGGCTACTCGGAGGGCTTCACTCTCGATCAGGGCGACGGAGAGGGGCAGCGTGGCGACACCGGCGTCCAGGCGAGCGGCGGCGCCGGGTTGCGCATCTACCGTCCGATCGGCGGCCGCGGCACCTGGGCCACCCACGTGCTGCCGGAGTACACCTGGTTCGAGCGCGGCGACCGCAGCCGCTTCAACGGACGCTTCGGCACCGGAGTCTTCGCCAACCTCGGGGGCCTGCTGCTGCAGGCGACCGCGACGCGCCAGGACGAGCTCGAGTTCTTCAGTCGTCAGATCGAGGACCAGATCTCGCAGCGTCGCGACGAGCTGAGCCTGGCGGCTGAGCTGGGCCTCTTCGGAGCCCTGTCGCTGCACCTGCAGGGGGCCGTGCGCGAGATCGAGTCGCTCGAGGACGGCGAGAGCTTCGACTTCCTGCGCCAGCTCGATCGCGAAGAGACCAGCATCACCGCGGGGTTCCGGCTGCGCAGCAGCGATGGCCTGATGTTCGGCTTCGGCGCCGGTGTGGTGCAGACCGACATCGTGCCGTCCGCGACGCTCGGGCTCGGCGTCGACCGTTCGAGTGACGGCAGCCTGATCTACGGCGAGCTCAGCCGGCCGAGCGACAGCTTCGATCTGCGCGCCAACGCGCAACTGCTGCGTCTCGACTTCGATGCCGGGCCGACGCCGCTCGAGCTCGATGAGGTGACCGGCCAGCTCGGCCTCAGCCGCCGGCTCGGCGGCCGCTTCGCCCTCGACGCCTACTACCGTCGCACCGCCGGTCTGGGGCTCGGCGCCGACCTGGCCTACTTCCTCGACTCCTCGGTCGGGCTCGGAGCGAGCACACCGCTGGGCTCGGTCGGCGCCCTGAGGGCCTTCGTCGAGACGGGCAACAACGACTACCGGAACTTCCTCGCCGACAGCGCCGAGCGCGAGGACGACTACACCGCCTACGGTGTGGCGCTCAACCTGCGACACCGCACCGGAGTCGGCGTCTACCTCGAAGGGCGGGAGACCGACTACGACTCGAACCTGCCTGGCTTCGACCGCAAGGTCACCACGGTGCGGGGCGGGCTGAATCTGGGGCTGTCGCTGACGCTGCGCCGCAGCCTGGTGTTCGGCGACGACGGCTCGCCCTGGGTCTGACCCCGCGGGGGAAAAGGGTGGGGCGGGGGTGAGGCGGTCAGCCGCCGACCGGCAGGATCAGCCCGATCGCCCGCAGGGCATGGAGCAGGCGCACGTTGTCGTCGGGCTCGAGCGGCGGCTCCTGGATCAGCTCGCCGACGTCACGCTGGCCGTCGATGCTGAGGAACAGCGCGTACTCGGTCTCGTCGAGGGCGGCATCGATGATCGCTTCGCTGTCGTGCACCTGGGCGTAGCGAGCCTCCTTGCCGCCGAGGCTCGCGAGCATGCGGTCGACCGCGGGAGCGCGCCGATTTCCCTTGAGCACCATGTGCTTGAGGGGGATCTGGATGCGGATCGGCTGGTCGTCGCGCAGCTCACCGAGCTCGAACGACACGGCGCCGCTCTCCCAGCTGAACAGGCTCCAGGCGATGTTGGCGACCTGCTGCTGCACCAGGGTGCGGATCTGGTTGGGGAGCAGCAGCTGCTGTTCCATCAGCATCGTGCCGAGCCGCTTCTGCTTGAAGTCGGGCAGATCGCGCAGGCGCTCGATCGCCTCACGGGTGAGCACGCGGCGGCGCACCAGGTGGGCACCGAGCGAGTCGCGGCGATCGGAAGAGCTGGCGAACAGCACGTAGCCGTCGCGCAGGTGGAGCTGCTTGCGGACCCCGTCCTGCTCCGCTTCGAGCACTCCGGAGAGCCGATGGCGGTCGATCCGGGCCAGCAGGTCGGCCAGCGACTGCTCGGCGAGGTCGGCGTGGAAGACGTGGCGGGTGCCGCCGAGAGTCACCGTCGGCGGGCGGTGCGTTCCGTGATGGGTCTGCTGGGCGGTCGCGGTGAGTTCGTACATGGTGTGGTCCTCCTCGGGCGGGACTAGTTTAGCTAGTTAAACGAGAAAATCAAGTCCACAATCCAACGATTTGCCGTGACTCTGCACCGGCCGCCTGTTGACACCCGGTCCGGGGTCGGCTAGCGCCTGGTGATGCGCGCTAAGATCCTTTGCAGAGAGGACGATAGACGCTTTGAGGACACGGCACAGACGACGCGCTGGCGCACCGTCGGAGCTGACCTCTTCCTCGGCAACCGGTCCGGGCGGCGCCAGCGCGCGACGGCAGGCTTGCCCGTGAGCGCAGGCGCCGCGCCGACGCTGCGTCTGCTGCTCACCGCCGATTGGCAGATCGGCCTGCGTGCCGGCCAGCTGCGTGAACGGGCCGGCGACCTGCGGCGCGAGCGCCTGCGTGCGGCGCGCCGCACCCTCGAGGTGGCGCGGTCGAGCGGCTGTGAGCTGGTGGTGGTGGCGGGCGACCTCTTCGACCGACCCGACGTCGACGCCGACGCGGTCGACGGCGTCGTCTCGCTCTTCGCCGAGTTCTCCGACATCCCGATCCTGGTCCTGCCGGGCAACCACGACCCGGTCTGCGAGGGAGACGTCTGGGGCCGCCGCGAGTGGCGTTCGGCGCCTGCCCACGTGCACCTGTTGCGCGAGGCGAGGGAGATCGAGCTGTCGAGTCTGGTCGGCGGTGAGGTGGCGCCGGCTGCGCTCTATCCCTGCCCGATCGGCCAGAAGCAGAGCCGCCTCGATCCCACCGGCTGGATTCCCTCCCGCGCCGAGGGCGACGAGCGGCTGCGCCTCGGCATCGCCCACGGCAGCCTCGACTCGATGGGCAAGGCGACGAACTTCCCGATCGCGCACCGGCGCGCCGAGCTGGCGGGGCTCGACTTCCTCGCCCTCGGCGACTGGCACGGCACGACGATCCTCGAGCGCGCCGCCTATCCCGGCACCCCCGAGCAGTGCAGCTTCGGCGAGCAGGGCGCCGGCTCGGCGCTGGTGGTGACCCTGCGGCGCGGGGCGCCGCCCCAGATCGAGCAGCATCGCGTCGGGCGCTTCCACTGGGTGCAGGAGGAGGTCGAGGTGCGCTCGGCCAGCGACCTGCAGGCGCTGCGGCACGTCTTCGACGCGGGAGGGAGCGCACCCGAGAGCACCATCGCGCGTCTGCGCCTCGAGCTTGCGGGGGGCGATCTGCAGCTGATCGAGCGCAGCGAGGGGTTGCTCGAGCAGCTGCGCGAAGAGCTCTTCTTCCTCGACGCCGCACTCGAGGTCCTCGACCTGTCGGAGGTCGAGTTCGAGTCGCCGCTGCTGGCGGCGCTCGACGCGTCGCTGCACGCGCTCGAGCAAGGCGAACCGGTTCCAGATGCGCTCGACGAGCTGCGGGCCGCGCCGCTCGAGGTGGTGCGCGAGGCCAGGCTTCAGCTGCGTCGGTGGATGGGTGCGGCGCGCGGCGAGCTCGAGGAGGCGGAAGCGTGATCCTGGAGGAGGTGCGGCTGCGCAATTGGCGCGGGGTGCGGGGCGAGGACGGGGAGCGCGCAGCGCGCTTCCAGCCCGGGCTCAACCTGCTCGTCGGCCCCAACGAATCGGGCAAGTCGAGCCTGCTCGAGGCGGTGTTGCGCGGCCTGCTCGACCGCCACGGATCGCGCACCGTCGACCTGCGTCGAGTGCGGCCGTGGGGCAGCTCGCTGGCGCCCGAGGTGCGTCTGGTGCTGCACGCCGGCGGTCAGCGTCTGCGGGTAGAGAAGCGCTTCCTCAGCGATCCCTTCGCCCGCGTCTACGTCGAGCGTCAGGGTCGTTTCGAGCTCACCCACGAGGGCGACCGCGCCGACCTCCACCTGCGCAAACTGCTGCTCGAGGAGTCCAAGCGCGGCTCCGCGAAGGCCAGTCACCGAGGTATCGCGCAGGCGCTCTGGTACCTGCAGCGCGACGACCCCCTGCCGCGCCAGTGGAGCGATGCGCTCGAGGAGGGGCTGGCGAGCCTGGTCGGCAGCGTGCTCACCGACCCGCTGCAGGACCGGGTGCTGCAGCGCCTGCGCGGCGAGCTGGCTTCGCTGTTCACCCCGACCGGCCGGATCAAGGCGCGCAGCGAGCTCAAGGGCTCTCAGGACGAGCGGGATGCGCTGCGTCGGGAGCTCGAGGAGCGGCGCCGCGACATCGGCCGCGCCGAGCGCTATCGCGAGGAGCTCGAAGGGTTCCAGCGCCAGCGCGGCGAGGCCGAAGAGCGCCTGCGGGCGGTGCGCGAGGAGCGCCGCCAGCTCGATCTGCGCAGCGCCGGCGCGCCGGAGCTCGAGGAGGAGATCGCGCGTCTGTCGCGCGGCCTCGAGGAGCTGCGGGGCGAGCGCGAGCGGGGACGGAGGCGGCTGGCGGAGCTCGAGCAGGCCGGCGAACGGCTGCAGGCGGCCGCCGTCGAGCTCGAGCGGCACGAGGATCGCGAGGCCCAGCTGCGGGTCGCGGTGCGCGAGCACCGCCGGGCGGCCGAGCGTCACGCACGGCGGTGGGAGGACGAGCTGCAACCGAAGCTTGTCCTTGTGCGCTCGGAGATCGAAGACCTGCGCACCAAGATGCGCATCGAGCAGCTCGAGGCCGAGCTCGAGGCGATCGACCGCAGGATGGCCCGGATCGAACAACTCGAGGCGCAGCTGGCGGAGGCCCGGCAGGCGCTGACCGTTCTCGGCCCGGCCGAGCTCGACGACGTGCAGGAGGCGCGGCGGCTGCACGAGCGCGCCACCGTGCTCCGTGCCCAGACCGAGGCGGCGGCGATCGTCGTCGAGTGGTCGCTCGATCGCGACGTCGAGGTGGCGGTCGACCCCGACGACGAGCCGACCTCCCGCTCCGCGAGGCGCCTGGTGACGCGGCCGACGGCGCTGCGGATCGACGGCGTCGGCACCTTCCACGTGCGCAGCAACGACCAGAAGCTGGAGACGATGGACCAGGAGTCGCGGCGCACCAGGGAGCGGTTGACGGTGCTGCTCGAGCGCTGCCGGGCCGAGTCGGTGGAGGAGCTGCTCGAGCGCTCGCGACAGGCCGGCGAGCTGCGACGCAGGGTCGGCGAGCTGGCGGCCCGCCTGGCCGAGTCCCTCGAGCAGGGCGACGAGCCGGCGGACGACGGTGACGGCGCGCGTTCACCGAGCGCCGCACTGGCGACGCGGCGGCGCGAGCTGGCGGCCGAGCTGGCGGCGTTGCGCGCGGCGGCGCCTCAGGCGGTGCTGCCCGGCATGGAGGACTGGGCCGAGGAGCGCACGCTCGACCAGCTCCGGGTGCTCGAGGAGCGTCGCCAGCGACTCGAGAAGCAGATCCGGGAGGAGCGCGAGGCCGAGCAGGCCGCCCAGCAGGCGTGCCTCGAGCGCAACGAGGAGCTGGTCGCCGCGGGTCAGTTGGCCGCCGGGCTGCGCGCCGAGAGCGGCGCCCACCGGGCCGAGCTCGAACGGCACCAGAGCGCCTTCGGCAGCGTCTCGACCCAGCGTCAGCGCCAGGCTCAGCTGCAGCAGGAGGAGCAACGCCTCGACGAGTCGCTGGAGGAGCGGCGGCAGACCTGGCGCGAGCAGGTCGAGCGCCCGCGCGAACGTCAGCAGGAGCTGGCGCGCCAGGAGGCCGAGTGGGTCGAGCGGCTGCGCCAGCTCGATGCCGAGCGGGCGGACCGCCGGGCGCGGATCGAGGAGGTCACCGGACTCGGGCTGGACAGCCGCATCGGCGACCTCGAGGGCAAGCTCGCGGCGGTCGAGGACCGCTGCGCCACTCTGGAGCGTCGCGCCGAGGCCACCCGGCTGCTCGGCGAGCTGGTCGCCTTCCACGAGGCGGACCAGAACGCCTCCCTGGTCGAGCCGGTGCGCGAGCTGCTCGACCGTTGGCTCGGCCAGCTGACCGAGGAACGTTACCGGGGTGTCTCGCTGGGAGACGATCTGGTGCCCTCCGGCGTGCAGCCGAGCGGCTACGACGAGAGTCAGCCGCTGGAGAGCGTCAGCCACGGCTCGTACGAACAGATCGCGGTGCTGCTGCGCCTCGCCCTCGGCGTGCTGCTCAGCAGCGACGAGCGCCAGTTGGTGGTGCTCGACGACGGGCTGGTCAACGCAGACGCGACGCGCCAGCAGCGGCTGCTGCCGATCCTCGAGGAGGCAGCGCAGCACTGCCAGGTGATCGTCGCCACCTGCCAGCCCTCGGCCTACGCCGGGCTCGACGCCCATACCATCGAGCTCGAGGCCACACCGCGCTGGAGCCCCAGGGTGTTGGCGCGCGACGCCGAGCCGGGATCCTCGTCTCGTTGAGCGATCCGCAGGCTCCTCCGCCTCCCGACTCCGATCCCGAAGACCCGTTCGGCGACCTGTGGAGCGGTGACGAGCGCGTCCGCGGCGGGGACGACGGGGACGACAGGGGCAGCGGCGACGGGCTGCACGTGCGTCGTGAGTTCCTCGGCGACGACGGGCCGCTGCTGCCGCGCGCGGCGGCCTGGATCGTCGAGCAGTACGGCGAGCCGGGGAGGCTCGATCTCGAGCGCACGCTGGTGGTGGTCAGCGGTCGCCGCGCCGGCAGATCCCTGCTCGCCCACCTGGTCTCGGCGGCCGGCCCGCGGATGGTCTTCCCTCCGCGCGCGGTGACGGTGGGCGCCCTGGTCGAGGTGCTGCAACCGCCCCGGATCGAGGTCGCCGGTCCCCTGGAAGAGCTGGTGGCGCGCACCGTCGCCCTGCGCGGCGCGCCCCGCGAGGAGATCTCGGCGGCCTTCGGCGAGGTGCCGGCGGCCGATGACGAGAGCGCCTGGATGGAGATCGCCACGACCTGCCAGTCGGTCGAGCGGGAGCTCTCCGGCGCCGCGTTCGGAGTGCGCGACGCCATCCGCCTGCTCGCACGCAGCGGTGTCTACGCGGCTCTCGAGGACGACGAGATGGCGCGCTGGCGGGCGCTCGGAGCGCTGGTCGAGGCGAGCGAGGCGGAGCTCGAGGAGCGTGGCCTCCAGAGTCGTTGGTTGCACCGTCGCCGGGCCGCCTTCGCCGGCGCAGCGCGCGATCGCTGGGAGCGCGACTGGCAGCGGGTGGTGCTCGTCGGCGTCGTCGAGCTCGGCCGCCTGCAGCGCCAGGTGATCGAACGCAGTGGCCTCGAGGTGGTCTCGCTGGTGCACTGCGAAGCCGGTCTCGCCGAGCTGTTCGACGGGTGGGGCGGCGTGCTGGCGCGTCGCTGGCAACGCAAGGTCCCGCGCGGCCGGAGTGGGGCGGACGCGGTCCGCAGCGGCGCCCGTGGAACGCCGGGCGCCGGCAGTGTCCCGGTCGAGACCGTCGTCGTCGAGAGGCCGGTCGACCAGGCCGCCGCGGTGGCCCGGCTGCTCGCCGCCGACGGAGCCGTGAGCCGGCCCGCGACGTCGCACACCGTCGTTGCGGTTCCCGACGCACGCCTGGCGCGCGCCGTCGGCGACGCACTGGCCGGGATCGGACGGTCGAGTCACAGCCCGTTCGGGCGACCGCTGGCCGCCAGCCAGCCGATGGTGGCGCTGCGGGCGCTGGTCGGCTACGCGGAGAGGCGCGGGGTCGACGACCTGGCTCGACTGGTGCGCCTGCCCGCCTTCGCCCGCTGGGTCGAACGCCAGGGTGGCGACGAACCCGATGCGGAGCCGGCGGACGGCGGCGGAGCCGGTGCCTCGCTGGTGCGTCGACGCGAGCTGCTGGCGGCCGTGGAGCGGCACGACTGGCCGACGCTCCTCGATCACTACGCGGCGGTGTCGCAGGTGCGCCGGCTTCCGACCGGGGCCGAGGGCTGGCGCCAGCTGCCCGGCGAGCCTGCGGTGGTGGCGGCGCTGCGCCGGCTCGATCGTTGTGCATCGCGACTGCTGGCCGGCAGCGCCGAGCCGGGCGACGGCGGCGAGGCCCTCGACGCGGCGGAGCGACTGGTGGCGCCGCTCGTCGAGCTCTTCGGCGACGTGCGGGCGGCCGCCGCGGGGGACACTGCCGTCGCCTCGCCCGGCCGGCATGACGGCGAGGCGTGGGGACCGGCGGAGTGGGCTGCGCTGGAACGTCTCGGCGACGAGCTGCGCGCCCTGGCGCGGCTGCCGGAGGCCCGGCGCTGGAGCGATCGCGCAGCCTTCGAGGCGATCTCCGCGGTGCTCCGCGAGGAGGGCCCGTCTTCGCCGCAGTCGACGGTGCACGAGGCGAGCCGGCTCGGCGAGGCCGCCACTGCAGGGGAAGCGACGGCGCCGATTCCGGTCGAGGTTCCGGTCGAGGTTCCGGTCGAGATCGTCGGCTGGCTCGAGGTCGCCCACGACGACGCGCCCGAGGCGGTGGTGGTGGGTCTCAACGAGGGGTACGTGCCGGCGCGGCGTTCCGCCGATCCCTTCCTCGGCGAGTCGGTGCGCAGCGCTCTGGGCCTTGCCGACGACGCCCAACGCCTCGGTCGCGACCGCTTCCTGCTGCGTTCCCTGGCGCGCAGCCGCCAGCGTCTGACCCTGGTCGCCGGGAGGCGCACGGCGGATGGCGAGCCGCTGCTGCCGAGCCGGTTGCTGCTCGAGGACGAGGGCGCCGAGCTGGCGCGGTCGGTGGCTGCCTTCTTCGGCCCCGCCGCCGCGCACCTCGGCGACGCCGCCGCATCGTCGCTGCTGGTCGCCGAGCCGTACCGGCCCCCGGCGCCCGACCAGGGGATCGCGCTGCCCGAGCGGCTGCCGGTGACAGCGTTCCGCGACTACCTCCAGTGTCCGTACCGCTTCTACCTCAGGCACGTGCTCGCAGTGCAGAGCGTGGCGGCGCCGCAGCCCGAGCTCGACGCTCCGCTCTTCGGGGTGCTGGCCCACGAGGTGCTTCAGCGCTTCGCCCAGGGACCGCTGCAGGCCAGCCGCGACGCCGCGACGATCTCGCGCTGGCTGCTGCGCGAGCTCGAGGCCCTGGCGCGCCGTCAACTCGGCACCGAGCTTCCGCCCGCGGTGCAGGTGCAGCTGCACCAGCTGGCCCGGCGCCTCGACCGCTTCGCCGCCTGGCAGGCGCAGCAGGCAGAGCAGGGCTGGCGGATCGAGAACGAGTGGACCGAGCGCCGCGCCGAAGCCGAGCTGGACCTCGAGGGCGGTCGCCGGGTGACCGTGGTCGGGCGCATCGACCGGGTCGACGTGCATCCGCGTTTCGGGGTGCGGGTCATCGACTACAAGACCGGCGATTCACCGCTGAAGCCGAAGCAGGTGCATCTGCGCGGCGGCCGCTGGGTCGACCTGCAGCTGCCGCTCTACCGCCACCTGGTGTCGCACGCCCGTCTCGCCGATCGCCCCGAGCTCGGCTTCTACGCTCTGTCGAAGAAGCTCGCGGCGGAGCCCTGGCTCGCCGTCGACTGGGACGAGGCGCAGCACCAGGAGGCGCTCGCGGTCGCCCGCGAGACCGCCGCCGCGATCCTGGCGCGACGTTTCTGGCCGCCGGCGGAGCCGCCCAGGTACGCCGACGGCTACGAGTGGATCTGTGGAGACAGCCTGCCCTCGTTCGAGCGGGCCGCCGGGATCGATGCGCCGGAGGGAGCGCAGGCATGAGCGACGCGGCGACCGGCGCCCACGGATCCCCGGTGGGGCATCGGGTGATCCGGGCCGACGCCGGCACCGGCAAGACCTACAGTTTGACGATCCACTTCCTGCGCCTGGTCGCCTCCGGCGTCGATCCCGGCCGCATCGTCGCGGTCACCTTCACCCGCAAGGCGGCCGGCGAGATCCTCGAACGGGTGCTGCTGCGTCTCGCCGAGGCGGTGCTCGACGCCTCCGCCGCCCGCAG
The DNA here is from genome assembly GCA_003388555.1 of Acidobacteriota bacterium. Taxonomy (GTDB): domain Bacteria; phylum Acidobacteriota; class Thermoanaerobaculia; order Multivoradales; family Multivoraceae; genus QQVD01. The sequence goes on from QQVD01000031.1 coordinate 75,933, forward strand.
GCTCGAGCGCGAGGTCGCAGCCGATGTCCCGCCGGCGGCGCTGCGCCAGCCCGAGGTGCGTTCGCGGCCGGACTGCGAGTCGGCGCTGGCGGCGACGTGGCTCGAGCTGCTGGTGCGCAACCTGCCGCGGCTGCAGATCTCGACCCTGGACGGCTTCTTCCTCCGCCTGGTGTCGGGGTTCCGCTTCGAGATGGGTCTCGGGCGTCTCGACCGCGTCGGCGCCGCGACCGACCCGGCCCTCGAGCCACTGCGGCGCTCCACCGTCGAACGCATGCTGCACGAGGAGCGCGGCCGCGACGGTCTCGAGGCCCTCAGCGACCTGGTGTCGCGGCTCTACCGCGGCGACGCGGCGCGCTCGGTCTCGCGCAGCCTCGATCTGGTGGTCCGCGAGCTCGACGCGCTCTACCGCGAGGCGCCGGGGCGCGAGACCTGGAGCGGCGTGCCGGAGCCCTACCGGCGCATCTCGGACGAGGAGCTGGAGCGCTACTGCAGCGAGGTCGAGCGCCGCGTGCGCGAGGGCGGCACCGGCAACAAGAGGTTCGACGTCGCCTTGTCGGCGCTCGTCGACGCGCTGCGCTCCGGTTCCTGGCAGGCGGCGATCACCGGCAAGCTCGCAGACTGGTACACGGTCGGCGCCGCGCTGACCTACCACAACCGCTCCCTGCCGCAGTCGCTGGCCGAGCCCCTGGCGCCGCTCTTCGAGCACGCCGCGGCGATGGTGCTGCGCGAGCAGAACCTGCGCACGGCCGCCACCCACGACGTGCTGCGCTGCTTCACCGAGCTGTGGAGCGAGGCGCTCCGCCGGCGCGGCTTCGCTCTCTTCGACGAGCTGGTCGAGCGCTCGGGGAGCTTCCTGACCGCGGCCGGGCCGGGAGCCGCAGAGCGTGCTTCGGGAGAGCTGGAGGCCAGCGAGCTGGCGCTGCGGCTGCTCTACCGGCTCGACATGCAGGTGGAGCATCTGCTGCTCGACGAGTTCCAGGACACCTCGCGGGCGCAGTGGAAGGCGCTGGCGCCGCTCGCCGACGAGCTGCTCGCCTGGGGCGACGGATCCCGCACGCTGTGGGCGGTGGGTGACCCCAAGCAGGCGATCTACGGCTGGCGCGGCGGTTGTGTCGAGCTCTTCGACGAGCTCGAGGAGCGCGTCGCGGCCGCCGGGGGGACCAGCGGCGAGCTGTCGAAGAGCTATCGCAGCGCGCCGCAGGTGGTGGCGGCGGTCAACCGGGTCTTCGGCGGTTTCGATCCGTCGATGCTGGGCGAGGCGCTGTGCCCGGCCGCCCGACGCTGGCTCGAGCGCTTCCGGCAGCACACCACCGAGCGCGGCGAGCTGCCTGGCGCCGTGGTGTTGCGGACGACGGGGGCGTGGGAGGGCGTCTTCGAGGACGGCGACGACCTGCTCGACGGTGTCGAGCAGGTGTCGGCCGAGGACGAAGGTCCGGAGATCGGGCGGCCGCAGGCCCACCTGCAGACGGCGGCGTCGAGGATCCGCGACCTGCTGCGCGACGAGCCGGGGCTGTCGATCGGCGTGCTGACCGTCACCAACCGCACCGCCGCCGAGATGGTGCAACGTCTGCGCAGGCTCGGCGTCGCGGCGAGCGGCGAAGGCGGTTCGTCGCTCGACGACGAGCCGGTGGTGCTGGCGGTGCTCGCGGCCCTGCGCCTCGGTGAGCACCCCGGCGACCTGACCAGCTCCTTCTTCCTCGCGAAGACTGCCGTCGCAGGCGCGGTGGCCGAGGACGTCGGACTCGAGACGGAGGAGTGGCGCGCGCCCCTGGAGGCTTCGCGCAGGGTGCGGGAGCTCTTCGCTGCACTCGGGCCGGCGCGGCTGGTGGCGCGCTGGAAACTGCTCCTCGAGGGCGCCGGAGGGCTCTCCACCCGCTCGCAGCGCCGGCTGCAGCAGCTGCTGGAGGTGGCCGAGTCGTTCGAGGAGGAGCCGCAGGACGGCCTCGGCGAACTGGTCGAGTACGCCCTCGCGGCGACCCTCGAGGAGCCCGAGGTGAGCGGAGTCCGGGTGATGACCGTGCACAAGGCCAAGGGGCTCGAGTTCGATCGCGTCGTGCTCTGCGAGCTCGAACGAGACATCGCCCTGCTGCGCAATCCGATGGTCAACGTCGAGCGACCGCTGCCGACCGCGCCGCCGTCGGCGGTGCATCGCGCCACCAACCAGAACGTGAGGGCGTTGAGCGAGCCGCTGCGCGTGGCGCACGCGCAAGAGCTCGAGCGACGTCTGTTCGACGATCTCAGTCTGCTCTACGTGGCGCTCACCAGGGCCCGGCGCGAGCTGCACCTGCTGGTGCAGCCGCTCGAGGACCGCGGCGAACGGACCCGCGAGGGTAGAACCTTCGCTGCACTGCTGCGCCAGACCCTCTGCCCCGAGTCGACCCTGGCCGAGCGCGCCGAGCCGGACCGGGTGCTCTTCGTCGACGGCGAGAGTGCGACCCGAGGCGAGGTGCCCGCGCAGGCCGCCGCGAGCCCGGCGGCCGGTGAAGCGCCGGCGGAGAGCACCAGCCGCGCGGCTGCGGACGACGGACCGGCACCGTCGGCGGAGGACTCGCATCGCCGGGCCGCCGCCGGGCAGCAGAGAGCTCCGCGGCCGACGATCCGCCCCTCGCAGCTGCTCGACGGCCCGCCACCCGGCGCCCGCGAGCTGCTGCAGCTGCGTCCCAGCGACGGAGCGCTACGTGGCAGCGTGCTGCACGCCTGGCTGGCGCGCTGCCTGTGGCTCGAGCCGACCGCGACGCCGACCAGCGAGTGGCCGCTGCTGCCGGCGCAGCGACGCGAGGCCATCGAGAGGCTCTCCGCCCGGCCGAGCCCGGCCCAGGAGGCGCGCTGGTGGGAGGAGCTGGTGATGGCGCTGCGCCTCCCCGCGGTGCAGAGGATCTTCGTGCCGCCGGAGAAGCGACGGGGCGAGCGGGTCGAGTTGTGGACCGAGCGCTCCTTCGCGGCGCTGCGCCCGCAGTCCGGCGACGGGGTTTCCCGAGAGTTGGTGCGAGGCACCTTCGACCGGGTCGAGCTGGTGCACCAGGCTGGGCGCCCGGCGGCGGCGCGGGTGATCGACTTCAAGACCGACCGCCTCAGTGGCGAGCAGGCGCGCGACGAGCTCGTGCGGCGGGCGACGCCACAGCTGCTCGCCTACCGCGAGGCGCTCGCCGCGATGCTGCAGCTGCTGCCGACGCACGTGCGCGCCGAGGTGGTGCTGCTGGACCGGGGAGAAGTGGTCGCGGTGGGGTGACGCTCCCCTTCCGTCCTCTCCTGGACGGCGACGGGAGCGAGCGTCTCGAGTGCCGACGAGCGCACGCGGAGGCGCAAGCGGGAGCTCACCCGGGCGCGCCGGGTGGTGGCGTAGCGGTCAGGCGAGCGCTTGCCGGAGGACGATTCCGATGCCGACCAGGAGCACCCCGGCCACGACCTGGAGCAGCGCCAGACCGAGGGCGGTCCAGGGAGCGTCTCCGAGCAGCGAGTGCAGCTCGTACGCGAACGCGGAAAAGGTCGTGCGCCCGCTTGTAGCGGCAGGGAAGTGACTACGCGAGCGCCTGCCTGCAGACCGCGCCGATGCCGACCAGGAGCACCCCGGCCACGACCTGGAGCAGCGCCAGACCGAGGGCGGTCCAGGGAGCGTCTCCGAGCAGCGAGTGCAGCTCGTACGCGAACGCGGAAAAGGTCGTGAAGCCACCGAGCACGCCGGTGGCGAGCAGCGCCCGCGACGACAGGGCGAGTCCTGGCCCGTTCCCGGCGCCGAGCAGCAGGCCGATCAGGAAGCAGCCGACGAGATTCACGGTGATCGTGGCGGCGGGGAAGCCGTCGCTCCTGAGCAGCGCCAGGTTGACGCCGTAGCGCGCGGCGGCGCCGATCGCTCCTCCGAGGGCGGCGAGGAGGAACGGCGCGACCTGGCTCATCGCGGCTCGATCGGCAGGTCCTCGCCGTCCGCCGCGCCGTGCTCGTCGTCCTCGCCCTCGTCCTCGTCGTCGCCGACCGGTTCGCGCGTCTGGGCGATCAGCTCGGCGGCGGTCTCGGCGTCGCCGGCGCGCACCAGCAGCCGATACGAGCCGCGCCTCTCGCCACCGCCGAGCAGGCTCCTGATCGCGAGGCGGCCGAAGTCGCCGGTCGGCTCGTGGCTCGGGATGTCGGCGCTCTCGAGCAGGGCGCGGACCACCGCGAGCTGGGTGCGGTCGTCGGTGCGCAGGACCTCGACGAGGGACTCACCGGGACGCGCGATGCCGAGCTCCGGGGAGAGGGAGTCGTGGTGGCGGCTGGATCGATCTTCGCGGCTCATCGCAGCGGTCTCCTCCCGGTTCCATCGCTGGCCCGGAGGGTAGAGAGTCTGATCAGAAGGTGACGTCGAAGCGCTTGCGCAGCAGCAGGGCGAAGGCGATCGAGAGGATGACGAACCAGATCATCCACTGCAGGCCGAGGCCGAACAGGTGCACGTCGGTGGTCGGGTAGTCGATCTCGATGCTGCGGATCCGCGAGCTGGAGCCGATCGGCGGCTCGGCCGGGTAGAGCAGCTGGCCGAGGAAATCCGGCTGCTGGCGGATCGGGGAGCGGCGCGCGATGACCTCGCGCTCGCCCTGCACGAAGAGACTCTTGGTCACCACCTCGCCTGCGAGCGACAGCTCGAGATCGTAGTGCCCCGGCTCGGCGCCGGCGATCCGCCAGGCCATCTGCCCGAGGCTGGGGATCCACACGCCCGCCGATTGCACCTCGACGCCGTCGGGAGCGCGCAGCTCGAGCACCGGCCGGTCGGCTCCGGCCGCCGCTTCCTCCTCGCCGTCGGCGAGTTGCACCGTGAGGGTGGTGGTCCGTCCCGGTTCGAGGCCCTCGTAGCCGTAGTGGAACTGCAGCTGTGCGATCAACGGCAGCGTCGGCACGAAGATGACGAAGAAGGGCACCAGGTTCAGCACCAGGTACTTCGCGTTGTGGCGGATCAGGTTGAGCTGCGCCCGCAGGATCGCGCGCAGGTCGTCGTTGAACAGCCGGATCTCGTAGAAGCAGGCGGCGATCCGGTCCTTGGTCTGCTGCAGGGCGCTCTGGTTGGAGGCGTGCTTCCACACCAGCAGGGCGACGATGCCGAAGACGAGGGAGATCGGCACCAGGCTCACCCAGGCCGGCAGAGTCAGGAACGGCAGCAGCAGGAGGTCGACCAGGCTGCGGAAGACGCTGTTGAGGAAGCTCATCGCGGGTCACCGAATGCTCGAGCCGGGACGGCGCGCGCCGGCCGAGCTGTGATGGATCAGGAGATGTAGCCCAGGCCCTTGAGACGCTTGCGGATCTCATCCTCGGACTCGGCCCCCTCGAGCTTCGACAGCTCCTTCTCCAGGGCGTGCTGCACGAACTCGGAAGGCGAGGAGTAGCCGGCGATCTCGGCGTACTTCTTCACCTTGTCGAGGATCTCCTTGTCGATCTTGATCTTGTTGCCGCCGAACATGGTGGCCTCCTTGAGGGACGAGGGACTAAGGGAAAAGGGAAAAGGGCGGAAGGGGATAGGGGTCAGGGGTCAGGGGCAGAAGGGACAAGGGACGAGGGACAAGGGACGAGGGACAAGGGACGAGGGAAAAGGGACTAGGGAAGATGTGCGGAAGGGGATGGGGGGCAGGGGTTGAGGGTTAGGGGCGGAAGGGAATAGGAACAGGGGACGAGTGAAAAGAGACGAGCGACTAGGGACAAGGGAACAGGCGAGAGAGAGCAGAAGGGAAGAGACAGAGCAGAAAAGGGGAAAGAGAGCAGAAGGGGACAGAGAGGGACTCAGGGGCCAGGAACCCGGGGGTGAATGATCCTTCAGTCGCCGCTCGCTTCGAAGGGGAAGCCCTCGATGCCGAACTCGAGCAGCAGCACCCCGGCGAGGTCGCGCAGGCTGGTGGCTTCGGCGCGCAGGGCGCGGTTGGTCATCAGCACGCCGGGCACCTCGCTATGGTCCATGATGTGGTCGCCGGTCCAACGCCCGTCGTTGGTGGAGAACACGTCGCCGACCACCGAGCCGAGCGCCGAGTCGTTGTCGCCGTGCCAGTGCCTGGCGTAGCCGACCTGGATGTCGGGCCCCAGATCGAGCGCTCCGCGGTCGAGATAGTCCTCGGCCAGCCACACCTCGGTGACGGCGGGCTCGCCGGTCTCGGGGTGGCGCACGGCGAGCAGCTTGTCGCGGATCTCGTGCATCAGCTGGCGACGATCGGCCGGAGGTACGATGCCCTCGCGCTCGCGACCGGCGAGGTTGACGTACAGGCCCGACAGGCCGACTCCGTAGGCGCGGGTCTGCGACCAGTCGATGTTGGTGAGGTAGCTCGGGTCGTTGGGGGTGTCGGGGTCCTTGGGCACGAGGTAGCCCTCCTGCGCCAGCCACGCGTTCAGGTGCAGGGTGTTGCGCCACGAGGTGAAGCCGTGGTCCGACATCACCACCAGCAGAGCATTCGGATCCTCGGCCTCGAGGCGATCCAGGGTCAGGCCGACCATCTGGTCGAGGCGCTCGTAGAGCTGCGGGATCAGGTCCTCGTGCGGCGCGTCGAGCTCCGCGTCGTAGTGCGGGTGCTCGGCGTCGCGGGTGCGCCACATCACGTGACCGGTGAGGTCGACGTTGCCGACGTAGTAGAACATCAGCCCCCCCGGCCGCTGCATGAAGTCGTCGAGCACCCACGGATACTGCTCGTACTGGTCCGAGCCGGCGATCTCGATCTGCGCCAGGAAGTCCTCGAGGGTGAAGACGCCGTCGGTGTAGGCCTTGGTGTCCTCGGGCATGCCCTCGGTGTAGAAGCGCCGGCCGGTGCCCTCGGCGAGCTCGGCGGCGAACCCAGGAGGGTGGGCGATCGGCGCCGCGTCGTCCATCGGGTCGTAGTCGATCGGCGTGGTGTAGAGCTCGAATTCCGGCTCCAGGGCGCGCAGGTACATGCGCACGATGCCGGCCTGTTTCATCAGCGGCGCCAGCTCGAACTCGACCTCCAGCCAGTCGGTCCACTCGCCGACGCCGATCACCGCCTCCTGGTCGCCGAGCTCGATCTTGGCACTCTCGCTCTCGGGATCGAGGAAGACCCTGAACGGCTGTTCCATGCGGCCGCCCTCGCAGAGGAACGGGTTCTCGGCGCCGTAGAGCTTGGCTTCGACGACGTTGTCGTAGACGTCGAGCTCGAAGATCTCGCCGCCGCTGATGTCCTCGCCGGCGAAGGCGAAGAGCTCCGAGGTGTAGAACGAGAACTGCCCGTCGGTGCCGTTGAGATCCGGGGTGCCCATGCCGGTCAGCTCGCGCGAGGCGGTGCCCGACGGCGGGTAGTTGGCCGGCATGCGCAGGATCGAGGTCTCGACACCGCGCTCCTCGAGCACCTGCCAGAACGGCGTGCCCTGCCGCGTCGAGATCGTCTCGGCGCCACCGAGCGGCAGGCAGTACTTGCCGAGCTCCAGGGTGCGCGGGTTCTCCGGCTCGACGATCTCGGTGCCCGCCGGCAGCGGGAAGAGCGTCTTCGGATCGCGGTGGATGAAGTCGAAGATGCCGTGGCCGCCCGAGTCGCGGCCGGTGACGAAGTTCGACCACGCCACCGGGCTCTGCGGCGGCACCGAGGTCTCGAGCTCCTGGAAGTGGCCCTGCTCGATCAGGCGCGCGAAGTTGGGCAGGCGCCCCGCCTCGACCAGCTGCTGGGTCAGCTCCGGGTCCATGCCGTCGAAGCCGAGGATGATCACCCGGGTGCCGTCGGGGGCGCCGTGGTTGCCGCCGCAGGCGATCAGGAGAAAGACGGCGACCAGCGCGCCGACCAGCGGGGCGGCGCCGGTCCGCCGGCGGTGGCGGCCGGGACGCGTGTGGTCATACGGCTTCGGGCTGGAGGATCTCATCTTCGGTGAGCGGCTCGGGTGGTTGCTGGTCTCGGACGCTTCGGGACTTCTGGGCGTCGGGGCTTCGGGGAGGAATTTCTGCTTTGCGTCCTGGCGAGGCGTTCGGCAATGGCCGCAGCGAGCTGCGACGACGCCCGTCGGCGCAGGTTCAGAGATGGGCGAGGAATCAGGCGGCGGCGACGCTCGGCTGCTTGGCGAGCTGCGGCAGTCGGTCCTTGGAGAACATCGGACGCCCCTCCATGTGCCCGGGGACGGGGAGGCCGAAGAGCTCCATCGCGGTCGGCGCCACGTCGAGCAGCGACGGCGCCTCGTTGTCGATCGCGTGGCTGCAGAAGAAGACCCCGGGCACCAGACGCGGGTCGATACAGTGGTCGCCGCTCCACGCCTTGACGTTGTCCTCGAACACCGGTGTGTCGACGATCCCGGTGGCGCAGTCCCACGAGGTCCGGTAGCCGGCGTTGTAGCCGATGATCAGGTCGGGCGCGTTGCGCTTGTAGGGCCCCGAGTAGATCTCCTCGGCGTCGAACGCCTCGTTGATCCCGATCTCGCCGCGCTCCTCGTCGCGCAGGCCGCGCAGGCCGTCCATGATCTGCTTCTTCACCGCCGCGGCCTCGGCGCCCGGCTTGACGATGCCGCTCGCCTCGCGTCCCTCCAGGTTGAGGAAGATGCCGGCGAGACCGAGGGAGTAGGCCTTGGTCCTCGACCAGTCGACGTCGGTGAGCCAGTCGGCCTTGCCGTCGGCTCCCTCCTTCAGGGTCAGCAGGCCCTGGTCGAGCAGCCAGCGGTTGAGGTTGATGCCGCGTCGGAACGAGTCGAAGCCGTGGTCGGAGAGCACCATCAGCAGGTCTCCCGGGCGCAGCTTCTCCATCACCCGTCCGACCAGCGCGTCGTTGTTGCGGTAGAGCTCGGTGATGGCGTCCTTGTGCGGGGCGTCGCCGGCCCCGGCGGCGGCCGGATGCCCCTCCTCGGTGTAGCGCCAGAACATGTGCTGGATGCGGTCGGTGCCGTCGAAGACGCAGACCAGCGAGCCCTCGCGCAACCGGTCGAGGGCGGAGAAGAACATCCGCTCGCGCTCGTTCTCGATGTCGTAGGTCTGCTGCAGGAAGGTGCCGTCGTCGGTGACCTTCTCGTTGAGCGCCCAGGTGTCCTCGGCCAGGCCGAGCGTCGCGTACGGGCCGACCTGCTTGGCGAGGTAGGTCGAGTAGTACGAGGGATGCGACACCGGCATCGCCGGCTTCTCGGGCGAGATGTTGATCGGCGAGACGTAGAGCGAGACGTGCTCGTCGGCCTCGAGCAGCTGCAGGCGGGCCAGGCCGTGCACCTTGACTCCGGCGACCGCCCGGTAGGAGAGCTCCACCCAGTCGCTCAGCTTGCCCAGCACGAGCTCGACCTCGGTGTCGCCGATGGTGACCTGGGCGCGACCTGCCTGCCGATCGAGCCTGATGGTGGTGTCGAGACGCATCGGCTCCTCGTCGACCCGGAAGGTGTTCTCCGGTCCCTCGATCCGTGCCGTGTACTCCTCGGGGCCGCCCTCGAGCACCTGCCGCATGCCGCCCTCCTTGAACTCGCCCTCGGGAGCCCTGGTGGTCAGCAGCTGGAAGGTGCCCTGCGTCCCCAGCAGATCCGGCACGCACATCGCCGCCAGCTGGGCGCCCTTGAACTTGTCGGGCGGGAAGGTGATCGGCACCCGCAGGATGGTGCTCCAGATGTCGCGCTCGCCGAGCAGGGTCCAGAACGGCTTCGACTTGCGCAGCAGCCGGATCTCGGGCTTCTTCAGCGGGATGCGGTAGTTGCCCACCCGCAGGTACTTCTCGAGCCGGCCGATGTGCGCCGAGCTGAGCTTCGGCAGGTAGGAGCGCAGGTCGCGGTCGAGGAAGTCGAAGATGTTGTGCTTGCCGGGGTTGGTGCCGGTGGAGAAGGACGACCAGGCGACCGGCGAGATCGCCGGATAGGTGGTCTCGATCCTGCGGTAGCAGCCCTGTTCGGCGAGCTTCTGGAAGTTGGGCAGCTCGCCCTCGGCCATCAGCCGCTCGGTGATCTTGGGGTCCTGGCCGTCGAGCCCGACCACCACCAGGCGCTTGATCCAGGTCTTGGCCGGGCGCTTGCGCCGGATCACCCTCCAGGCGGTGCGGAACGGCCAGATCAGCAGCACGCCGATGGCGATCAGGAAGGTGGCGAAGAAGACCATGAACGACGACGCCACCGCGAACCCGGCACCAGGACCGATGTAGGCCGCCGCTGGCGCTGCGCCGACCAACATCGCGCCGGTCGCCACCGCGGCGGGGAGGGCGGCTGCGATCGCGGAACGGAGTCGTCGGGATTCGGGGTGAGGCATGGAGCTCTCCAGCACGGGTCGCGTCGGTGGTTCGGGCTCTCGGTGGTGGGCGTCGATCGGTCCGCGGCGCCTGCCCGGCGGGCAGGGCGCTGGGCGCGGCCGGCCACCGGTTCCCCGGCGCGATCGGGCGTCGGTCGCCGTTTCTGCCGCCCGTTCGGGTCTCTCGGCCGAGGAGTGGCCGGCGGCGCTGCCCGGGTGGCCGCCGCGCGATCGTCTACGGTACGCTCCGCGGACTCGGCCGGAGGGCGCTGGGCCAGCGTCGCGAGCGATCTGTCGTCGACGGCGATTGTAGTGACGACCGGCGGCGCGGAACAAGCTCGGCCGGCGCGGACGGGCGGAATCCACCGCGGATCCCGTTCCACGTTGCAGAGTCTTCTCGGAGTGTTCTGGCGATGATGAAGTGGATTCGTAGACTGCGCTACGGTGCCCCAGTGGTGGTGGTCTCCGGGCTGCCGCGGTCGGGCACCTCTATGGCGATGAAGATGCTCGAGGCCGGCGGTCTCGAGCTGGTCACCGACGAGCAGCGCACCGCCGACGAGGACAACCCGAAGGGCTACTTCGAGGACGAGAGGGTCAAGGACCTCGCCGACGACGAGGACCGCGGCTGGATCGCCGAGGCGCGGGGCAAGGGCATCAAGGTGATCTCCTTCCTGCTCAAGGACCTGCCGCGCACCCATTCCTACAAAGTGGTCTTCATGCGTCGCGATCTCGACGAGGTGCTGGCGTCACAGCAGAAGATGCTCGATCGGCGCGGTGAGCAGGACGAGACTCCCGACGACCAGATGCGCGAGCTGTGGGAGAACCACCTGTGGAGGGTGCGCTACATGCTCGACCACGACAAGAACTTCGAGTGGGTCGAGGTGCCCTATCGCGAGGCGCTCGAGGACCCGTCCAGCGCGGCGCGGCGGATCGCCGACTTCGTCGGCGGCCTGGATGCCGAGAAGATGGCCCGCGTCGTCGATCCCTCGCTCTACCGCAACCGGGCTTGAGCCTGTCGCAGCCGGCGCCGACCGAGGCGACGCAGCCGCCGATCGAGCCCTTCCGGGCTCCCGTCTGGCTGCGCGGCGCCCACGCCCAGACGATCTGGAGCCCGTTGCTGCGGCGCACCCCGGAGCTCCCCTGGGTGCGGTCCTGGTTGCCGACCCCCGACGAGGACCGGCTGCTGCTGCACACCCTGGTCGGCGCCGCGAAGGAGCCGACCGTGCTGCTCCTGCACGGGCTCGAGGGCTCGGCGAGGTCGAACTACGTGCGCGGCGCTGCGGCCCGGTTCGCCCGCATCGGCTGGACGGTGGTGGCGATGGAGTTCCGCTCCTGCTCCGGCGAGATCAACCGCGCTCGAAGGCTCTACCACTCCGGCGAGACCGGCGACCTCGAGCTGGTGGTCCAGTGGCTGCTGCGCCAGCGACCGGGTCCGCTCTTCGTCTCCGGCGTCTCGCTCAGCGGCAACGTGCTGGCGAAGTGGCTCGGTGAGCTCGGCGAGCGGGCGCCGCGGCGGTTGCTCGGCGCCGCCGCGACCTCGCTGCCCTTCGACCTCGTGCGCAGCGGGCCCACCATCGACCGGGCGCTGGGCGGGCTCTACTCGCGCCGCTTCCTGCGCACTCTGGTGCCCAAGGCGCTCGAGAAGGCGCGTCAGTACCCGGGCGTGCTCGACGTCGAAGCGGTGCGCCGCTCTCGCAGCATCGAGGAGTTCGACACCCACGCCACAGCGCGGCTGCACGGCTTCGAGGACGCCTGGGACTACTGGGAGAAGTCGAGCTGCCACCACCGGCTCGCGGAGGTGCGGGTGCCGACCCTGCTCCTCGCCGCCCGCGACGATCCGTTCAACCCGGCCGAGGCTCTGCCGCTGGAGACGATCGCGGCCAATCCGAGCCTGTTCGGGCGCTTCCCGCAGCGCGGCGGCCACGTCGGTTTCGTGCACGGCTCGCCGCTGCGCACGCGGCACTGGGCCGAAGAGTCGGTGGAGGCCTTCTTCCGCTGGCTGCTCGAGCTGTCACCGCACGACCGCAGCACCGTTCCTCTACCGCGCTGAGCCCCACGCCACCGCTCTGATAGCTTGCCGGTCTGGCTCCACAGAGCCGTTACCAGGCTGCGCTTGCGGGCCGAGATCGCGGCCGACCGGCGGAAACATCCGGGCGGGTCGATCTGTCCGAAGTACCAGCAAGCCGCCGGACGCGTGCCCCGAAAGTCCCGACGACCGCCGAATCTCCGGTACGCCGCCGAGGCCGGTCGGGAGCAGCGGTCGGCGCGATCGCGATCTCGAGACGAGAGCGCGGCGCACGCGACCGAGGACACTCCAGCCAATTTCCGCCGGGAACCCCGCGATGAGCAGCGAAGCCTCCCAGACCGCCCCGTCCGACAGCGCCGGCCCCCAGCCGTCCCCCGAGTTGCGTCAGCGCATCGACGCCGCCAGCGCGGCGCTCGACGCCCACGTGCGCGAGATCGTGCGCTGGCACTTCGATCCCGACACCGGGACGCCGTTCTGGCTCGACTACGCCAAGGATCTCGACTTCGATCCCCGGGTCGAGATCGAGACCTTCGCCGACCTTGCCCGGTTCCCCCTGTTCGAGGACGACAACCTGCGCGGCGGGCCGGTGCGTCGCTGGGTGCCGAAGGCGTACGCCGACAAGCCGATCTACGTCTTCGAGACGGGCGGCACCACCGGCACCCCGAAGAGCCGGATCGCGATCGACGACTTCCGCATCGACTACGAGATGTTCTCGGACACCCTGCCCGACGACAAGTTCCCGCCTGGCTGCAACTGGCTGATGCTGGGCCCCTCGGGACCGCGCCGCCTGCGCCTCGCGGTCGAGCACCTCTGCCAGCACCGCGGCGGCATCTGCTTCTGCGTCGATCTCGATCCCCGGTGGGTGATCAAGCTGATCAAGAAGGGCTGGAACGAGCACCTCGAGGCGTACAAGAAGCACGTCATCGACCAGGCGATCACCATCCTCAGGGCCGGTCACGACGTGCAGGCCGTGTTCGCCACCCCGAAGCTGCTCGAGAGCCTCTGTCTGGCGCTCGAAGAGGAGGGCACGACCCTCGCCGAGATGGGCATCAAGGGGATCTTCTCGGGCGGCACGGAGTTCACGCCGCAGTGGACGCGGTTCGCGGTCGAGGAGCTGCTCGACGGCGTCTACATGACGCCGACCTACGGCAACACCCTGATGGGTCTGGCCGCCTCGAAGCCGGTCACCGCCGAGGACGGCTACAAGATCACCTACTACGCGCCGCAGCCGCGCGCCGTGCTGCAGGTGGTCGACCCGGACGATCACACCCGGGTGGTCGGCTACGGCGAGACGGGACGGGTGAAGCTCACCACGCTGACCCGCGAGTTCTTCGTGCCCGGCTTCCTCGAGCGCGACGAGGCCGAGCGCGAGCTGCCGTACGAGAAGTACCCGTGGGACGGCGTCAGCGGCGTGCGTCCCTTCTCCCGGTTCGCAGCGACCACCACGGTCGGCGTCTACTGAACCACCAGCAAGTGTCCAGACGGCCTCTGTCCGGAGGCCGCGTCAGCGAGGTCCGAGCCGATGATCGAGATCCCGGCCCTGAGATGGGGCAAACCCTACGAGTCGCTCGAGAAGGACACCGTGGTGCACTTCGAGACCGGCGAGGAGCTCGCCAAGGTCAGCCTGGCGAACCCCGGCATCATCGCCCGCGACATGAAGAAGGCGTCCGCGGCTCGCGCCGCGCTGCGCCAGGTGCCGACCGCCGATCTGCTCGAGATGGTCAAGCAGGCGGGCAAGCTCTACATGGAGGCCGAGCTGCCGCTCGGTGACGGCACTCAGACGCCCGACGACTTCGTCCGCTACCAGTCGGCGACCACCGGCCTGCCGGAGCACATGTGCCGCTCGAACATGGAGAAGAACCGCTTCGTGCTCGAGAACATGGCCGAGGTGCTCGACGCGCTGACCCGCGGCCTCGACCTCGCCATCCTCGGCCGCGGCCACGGCGTCGAGGAGCGCGGCGTGCCGGTCAGCTACCAGGCCCAGGCGCCGGTGCTCGGCCTGGTGCTGCCGTCGAACTCGCCCGGCGTGCACACGCTGTGGCTGCCGGTGATCCCGCTGCAGGTCGGCCTGGTGTTCAAGCCCGGGCCGCAGGAGCCGTGGACCCCGTTCCGGATGACCGAGGCGTTCGCGGCGGCGGGCGTGCCGCGCGAGGCCATCTCGATCTATCCCGGCGGCCCGGAGGCAGGCGCCGCGGTGCTGCAGAACTGCGAGCGCAGCCTGATCTTCGGCGGTCTGCCGACCGTCGAGCAGTACCGCAACGATCCACGGGTGCAGGCCCACGGCCCCGGCTTCTCGAAGATCCTGCTCGGCGACGATTGCGTCGACGACTGGGAGAGATACCTCGACATCATGGTCCTCAGCGTGCTGGGCAACAGCGGCCGCGGCTGCATCAATTGCTCGGGGATCTGGGCCTCGCGCCACACCGAGGAGATCGCCGAGGCGCTCGCAGCGCGTCTCGCCGACGTCGGGCCGCGTCCCGCCACCGATCCCGAGAGCCCGCTGGCGGCGTTCACCGTGCCGGGCATGGCCAAGGCGGTCGACGGCATGCTCGAGAAGCAGCTCGAGGCGCCCGGCGTCGAGGACGTCACCCGGCGCCTGCGCGACGGCCGTCCGCGGCTCGAGGAGCGCGAGCGTTGCGACTTCCTGTGGCCGACCATCGTGCACTGCGAGTCGACGGAGCCGGAGGTCGCCAACGCCGAGTACATGTTCCCCTTCGCCTCGGTGGTGCGCTGCCCGCAGGAGAAGATGATCTCGGAGATCGGCTACACCCTGGTCTGCTCGGCGGTGACCGCCGACGAGGCGTTCCGCCGCGATCTGCTCGACGCCACCAACATCGACCGGTTGAACCTCGGGCCGGTGCCGACGGTGCAGCTCAACTGGCTGCAGCCGCACGAGGGCAACATCATCGACTTCCTCTACCGCGCCCGCGCATTCCAGGAGGGAAGCTTCGGGTGACGGGGCCCCGGCGGTAGGCTCGACAGCGATGAACGCCGCAGGGGGAGCGAACAACTCGGGGCAGGAGCCGCTGCGGCGCGTCTCCTTCGCCGCCAAGGACGAGCCGTTGCGCGCCGATGTGTCGACCCTCGGCGCGCTGGTCGGCGGCATGCTGCGGCAGCAGGGCGGCGAAGAGCTGTTCGGCAGGGTCGAGCAGGCCCGGGCGGCGGCGATCGAGGCGCGCGAGCGAAAGACCTCCGAGGGCGGTGCGCCGCTCGAACGGGTGCGCCAGGCGGTGGCCGGACTGGCCCCGCAGTCGGCCGAGGATCTGGCGCGGGCGTTCTCGACCTACTTCGAGGTGGTCAACCTCGCCGAGCGGGTGCACCGCATCCGCCGCCGCCGCGACTATCTGCGCGCCGACGAGGTCCAGCCGGCGAGCTTCGCCGCGGTCTTCCGCCAGGCGAGGGAGCGTGGCTTCACCCGCGACGAGGTCGCCGCGGTGCTCGAGCGGCTACGCATCGAGCCGGTGTTCACTGCCCATCCCACCGAGGCGACACGGCGGGTGCTGCTCGAGAAGGAGCAGGCGATGGCGCGGCTGCTCACCCAGCGCCTCGATCCGTCGCTCACCGGTCCGGAGCTCGAGGCCAACCTGCGCCAGATCGAGGCCCACGTGACGTCGGGCTGGCAGACCACCGAGCACCCGGAGGCGAGGCCGAGCGTCGCCGACGAGCGCGAGCAGGTGCTCTTCTACGTGCTGGACGTCCTCTACCGGATCGCGCCGCCGTTCTACGAAGAGCTCGGTCTCGCCTTCGAGCAGGCGTACGGCGAAGAGGCCGGTGCCGCGGTCGCCGGTCTCGGCGCCGCGGGTGCCCGCATCCTGCGCTTCTCTTCGTGGGTCGGCTCGGACATGGACGGCAACCCCAACGTCAGCGCTTCGACCATCGAGGAGTCGCTGCGCCGGCAACGCCTGCTCGTCCTGCGCCGCTACCGCGACGAGCTCTCCGACCTGCAGCGGCAGCTGACCCAGAGCCGCGGACGGGTCGCCGTCGACGAGGTGGTGGAGAACCGGCTAGCCGAGTACGGCCGGCTCTTCGCCCGCAACCGCGAGGGCATCCACCCGCGCCACCGCGAGATGCCCTACCGGGTGCTGCTCGAGCTGATGAAGGTGCGCCTCGACGTCACCGAGAAGGACGAGGCGAGGTCGTACCCGGGTCCCGAAGAGCTCGCCGAGGACCTCGAGCTCATCGCCGAGAGCCTGCGGGCGCACGGCGGCGTGCGCGCCGGCCTGTTCGCTGTCGAGCGCACCCTGCGGCGGGTGCGGACCTTCGGCTTCCACCTGGTCGGCATGGACGTGCGGCAGGACGCCCACGTGCACCGTGAGGCGCTGGCCCAGATGCTGGACGACGACGACTGGTCGCGGCGCGATCCGGGCGAGCGTCGACGGCGGCTTCTCGACCTGCTCGACAGCGCCCAACCGCCGCACGCCCCCGACCACGCCGCGCGCCGGGTGCTGGCCCCCTTCTCGACCATCGAGCGCAGCCGCCGCCGTTACGGTGAGGAGGCGATCGGCCCGTACATCATCTCGATGGCGCAGGACGTCGACGACGTGCTCGCGGTGCTGGTGCTGGCGCGCTGGGGAGGGCTGGTGCGCCGCGAGCGCGGCGCCGCGGAGGGCGACGACGAGCCGGTGACGGTCGATGCCGTGCCGCTCGACGTGGCGCCCCTCTTCGAGACCATCGCCGATCTCGAGGGCGCCGGCGCCACTCTCGCGGCGCTGCTGGAGGAACCGGCCTACGCTGCCCACCTGCGCCGGAGAGGCAACCGCCAAGTCGTCATGCTGGGCTACAGCGACTCCTCCAAGGACGGCGGTGTCGTCGCCTCGCGCTGGTCGCTGCACCGCGCCCAACGCCAGCTGCGCGCGGTGGCGGACGAGCACGGCGTCGAGCTCGTGCTCTTCCACGGCAGGGGCGGCACCATCGGCCGCGGCGGCGGCAAGACCGATGCCGCGGTGGCGGCGTCGCCGCGCGGCGCGGTGGCGGCGACGCTGCGGGTCACCGAGCAGGGCGAGGTGATCGACGAGAAGTATGGCTTGCGCGGGATCGCCCTGCGCACCCTGGAACGGGCGGCGGGTGCGGTGCTGCTCAAGACGCTGGAGGACGAACGCGGTGACGGGGGCGAGGGAGACGAGTGTGCCGACCGGACTGCGGACGCTTCGCTTGTCGCGGCGCGTGACGGCTGGCTCGACCGCCTCTCCGAGGTCGCCGAGCGGCGCTATCGCGCGCTGGTCGAGGCCGACGGTTTCTACGAGTACTTCCGATCGGCGACCCCGATCGACGTCATCGAGCGCCTCAACATCGGCTCGCGTCCGGCTTCGCGGCGCGGCGGCGGCAGCCTGGCCAACCTGCGCGCGATCCCCTGGGTCTTCTCGTGGACGCAGAACCGGCACGGGCTGCCGGGCTGGTACGGGCTGGGCAGCGCGCTCGAGTCGGTGCTCGACGAGCACGGCCTCGAGGAGAGCCGTCGCCTGGCGCGCGGATGGACCTTCCTCGACAACCTGGTCAGCGACGCCGAGATGGCGATGGGCAAGAGCGACCTGCGCATCGCGCGGCGCTACGCCGAGCTCGCCGAGGACGGCTCGCAGGGCGTTTTCGCCGACATCGAGGAGGAGTGGGGCCGTACCGAGGCGGCGATCCTGCGGCTGCTGGGGACGTCGGCGCCGCTCGAGCGCGAGCCGATGCTCGACCGCGCCATCCGCCTGCGCAACCCCTACATCGATCCGATGTCGTGCCTGCAGATCGACCTGCTGGTGCGCTGGCGCGAGACCGACCGTGACGACGAGCCGCTTTTCCGCGCCCTGCTGGCGACCCTGAACGGCATCGCGCGGGGCCTGATGAGCACCGGCTGAGGCGCGGCGAGAGCGCTGCGCCGCCGGATCGCCGTCTCAGTTCGCGATCGCCACCACCAGGGCTGCCGAGGGGGCGAGCCTCACCGCGCCGGTGTCGAGCCAGTGGGTGAGCACCCGGCGCACCCGCCACGCATCGACGTCGGCCTGGGTCTCGCAGGAGCCGGCGCTCAGGCCGGTCTTGATGTGCACCCACAGCGTGCGCAGGAGCTGCCCGTCGTCCTCGCCCTCTGGGGGCGTCGGCGTCACGTCGCCGGGCTGCAGCACCTGTTCGCCGGGCACCAGGGCGCGCATCTGGTGCAGCTCGTCGGCCCGCCGCAGCGCTTCGAGCAGCAGCGGCGTGATCGGTCCCGGTTCCTGCATCGGGGCCGTCGGCTTCTCGTCGACCACCAGCTCGAAGCGGCAGGCGAAAGGGTGCTGCATCAGGTGGAAGAAGGCCGACCTGCCGCGCCGCTTGCCGAAGACGGTGTCGACCAGCTCGCCCTGGTAGAGCCGCAGCTTCGCCCAGTCGCGGCTCTCCTGCCCGCTGAGCGTCAGCAAGCCCGATGTGCGCTGCGCCTCGAGGGTCTGCAGCAGGCCGGGCATGCCGAACAGCTGCAGGTCACCGGTGAGGCTCGGCGGTGAGGCCGGGGTCAGGGTCTGCTCGGCGAGCGCCTTGCGGGTGTTGGCGACCAGGTGCATCGTCTCGGTGCCGAGGCCTTGACCGCTGAGCCCGGCGAGAGCGCGATCGACCTCCGGCAGAGGCGTGCGGGCCAGCGCCGAGACGATCGCGCGCAGGCGCTCCTCGCTGGCGTCGGCGCGCAGTCGGGCGAGCAACCGGCCCGAGAAGCGCTTGCGCTGCGCCGTGAGGTCGAGCGCCTCGGTGAGCGTGCGCACCGAGGCAGGATCGCCGAACAGCGGCTTGCGGCCGAACTCGCGCAGGAGCTCGGTGTAGGCCGGCTGCCAGCGGCTCTCCTTGATCAGGAAGTCGAGAGCCACCGCGTGCGACTCCGGCTCCGGGCGCTGCAGCAGCTGGCGCAGCGCCAGGATCTGCAGCCGGGCGACCGCGTCGGCGACGCCTTCCTCGATGTCGCGATCCAGGCCGCAGCGCAGCAGTGCCAGCAGGCAGCCGGCGATCGCGTCGCCGGCCCGCTCCTGCGGCGCCGCGCCGAGATAGAGCAACGCCTCCCGGCACACCGCGACCGGTTGCTCGACGTCGGCGAAGTGGATCACCGCGTCGACCTCGGCTTCGGAGGGTGCGCCGTCGTCGGCCGGGATCCTGCGCAGCAGCAGGATGGCGTTGCGGATGACGTACCAGGGCGGCGGATCGCCGAGCGGCGAGGCGCCCTCGAGCAGGTCGCGGAGCACGAACGAGCGCACCACCTGGCCGTGAATCAGCAGCAGCTCGATGATCTGGTGACGGCTGCGGCGGTCTCCCTCGGACCGCAGGCGCTCCACCAGGCCCTCGGCGCGGGTCTGCGGGAAGGCGCGCAGCACCGCGCGCAGCTGAATGTGGTTCTCCGGCGTCCTGGCGAGTCGCAGGAGCGTGTCGATCGCCAGGCCCCGCCCCTCTTCCTCGAGCAGCTGCTCGCGCCTCTCGTGCGGCACGCCGCTGGACTGGAACAGCTGATCGACCAAAGACAGCACGGTGACCGAGCGGCCGAGCTCCGCTTCGTTGGCGTGTCGCACCGCGGTGCGCACCACCTGCTGCATGCGCACCAGCTCGCCGCCCGGGCTGCCCGAGTACCTGACGACGTTGCGTACCGCCTGGAGGCTCGGACTGCCGATGGCCTGGAGATCGTTCGAGGCGACTGTCCACGCCGGCAGAGCCGCGGTCAGCTTCTCGAGCAGGGTCTCGAAGGTGACGTTCTCGAGCCCGGCCGACTGCAGCCGGGCCAGCTGCTGGCGCAGCTCGTGCGGCGAGCGGGCGGCGTTGGCGGCGGCGACGAGAGTCTCGCCGATCGGCGACGCTCCGCCGCTGGCCGGAACACCGGCGGCCGACTGGGCGTGGGTGCTCTCGATGCGGTCGAAGAGCAGCGACAGGCGGCGCAGGCCGCGCTCGGCGGCGAGGTCCTCGGTCTCGGCAGCGGACGCCGGGCGCGGTGACGGCGCCTCCTGGGCTCGGCCGGTCGCGCCGTCTTCGCCGGAGGCAGGCTCGGCGGCGGACCCGGCCTCCGCTGCATCCGGGTTCACCGAGGAGGGCTCTTTGGCCCGGCGCAGGTGCGCGGCCGCCGAAGGCGTGCGTCCCGGACGGGCGGAGGCCTTCGCCTCGTCGCCGCCGGCCGCCTCGCCTCCCTGTTCGTGGCCGTCCTCGGTTCGAACCTGCGCGCCTGCGCCCTCCCCGCCCGCGGCGCCGTGGAGCAGCTCGACGACCTTGGAGACCGCCTGGTCCGGATCCCAGAGGCGCGCCAGCTGGCGCCGTAGGACGCTGCGCTCCTGGGCGGGCGTGAAGCTCACCAGGGTCGAGGCGAGCTGATCGACGAAAGGACGGAGGAGCTTCTCGTCGACCACCCCGAGCTCGCCGAGCACCGCCAGCTTGCGCAGGGCATGGAAGTAGAGCACCCGGATCGGCAACTCTTCCTGACTCGCGGAGTGCTGGTTGTGAGACCAGCTCCGGAGCTCGGCGGCGGTCTCCTCCGCCTCGTGGCGGAGCAGCCAGAGCACCGAGGAAGCGACCTGGATCGGTGCCAGCTGGTCGCCGAGGTACTCGCCCAGGGCGCCAAGGTGGGCGCGACGGGCCCGGTCCCGGTCTTCGGCGCTGGGCCGTTCGTTGGAGCCCGTCGTCGGGTCGATCATCGCGTCCGGTGGGCGGTCGTCGTCGGGGTCGGTGGGGCCGGGCGGTCGTGTGTCGAACTGGGGCGAGCGCCGTCGACGTTGCTGGAGACTCTAGCCGACCGACCCAAGAAAGGTCGGATCTGGCACAGGGCTCGGCCGGGTCCGCCGGCGGCGCCGGTCTGCTCATCCGCCGGTGCGTAGAAAGGCGAAGTAGGCGGCCAGGATCCCTCCCATGAAGACCATCAGCGCCGCGAAGGCGGTGCCGATCAGCAACGCCCGCGGGCGGCCGAGAGGCGAAGCCAGGACAGCGGCCAGCAGTGCCGCCAACGCGATTCCGGAAAGCACGTTCCAGGCCAACAGGCGCAGGAAGTGCCGACGGCGGTGCGCGGACGTGCCGGGCCGGCGAGGCGATCCACCGGGAGCGTCGTCGCCGGTCCGCTGGTCAGCCGGCATGCACCGGTGGCCGGCGGCTCGCCCACGGTCTCGCCTCCTCGAGCTGGTAGGCGAGCTGCAGCAGGGTCGCCTCGGCGCCGCGCCGGGCCGCGAACTGCACCCCGATCGGCAGCGGATCGCCGGTCCAGCCGAGTGGCACCGACATCGCCGGCGTGCCGAGGGCGTTGTGCACCGGGGTGTAGGCGACCTCGCGCAGGACCCGGGCGAGCACGGTGTCGAAGTCGAGAGTGGGGTCGTGGTGTCCGATCGGGTACGGCGGCGAGCTGAGCACCGGGGTCAGGATCACGTCGTAGCTCTGCCACAGCGACGCGAAGCGCTGCTCGAGCGCGCCGAACGCCTCGATGGCGCGCTCGGCGGCGGCCTCGACGCCGCGGCTGCGCCCGAGCTCGGCGAGCCCGAGGGTCCACGGCTCGAGCAGCTCCCCCAGATCGGCGTCGGGGAACCACGCCCGCGCCTGATCGACGATGGCGGTCGCCCCCGAGGCCCAGAAGCCGATGAAGACGTCGGTGAGGTCGGCGCCGAACGGCAGGGTGGCCTCGTCGACGCGGTGGCCGAGCTCCTCGCACAGCGCCGCCGCGTCGACGGTGGCGGCCTCCACCTGGGGGTGTGGCGCGGCGCCGTCAGGTCCCGCGATCGACAGCGCGATGCGCAGCGGCGCCGCTTCGCCGCGTTGCACCATGCCGAGCGGTGCGAGCGCCGCCGCCTCGCGTCGCTCGACGACCGAGAGGAAGGCGGCGGTGTCGCGCACGCTGCGCGACAGACAGAGGTCGCTCGAGATCGCCAGCGTTCCTTCGCCGCCGCCGAGCTCGCGGCCCCTGGAGGGCTTGAGGCCGAAGATGCCGTTGCGGCAGGCAGGGATGCGGATCGAGCCGCCGCCGTCGTTGCCGTGGGCGATCGGCACGATGCCGGCCGCGACCGCCGCGCCGCTGCCGCCGCTCGAGCCGCCAGCGGTGCGCTGCAGGTCCCAGGGGTTGCGGGTCGGGCCGTGCAGCACCGGCTCGGTGGTGTCGATGAGCCCGAACTCGGGCGAGTTGGTGACGCCGACGATGCGCATGCCGGCCGCCTCCATCGCCGCGATCAGCGGTGAGGTCGCCGGCAGCGGCACCACCCCCTCGTCGATCGCCCGCCGCATCAGCCGCGAGCCGGAGTCGATCTCGGCGGCGCTCCACTCGGTGAGGTTCTTGACCAGCACCGGCACGCCGGCGAGCGGGCCGTCCGCGGTGCCGAGCGTCTCGGCGTGGGCGCGCGCCCGGGCGGCGTCGAAGAGCCCGGCGAGCACCGCGTTGAGGCGCGGGTTGACCGCCGCGATGCGCTGCAGCGCGTCGTCGACCAGCTCCATCGGGGTGATCTCGCCGCGACGCACCAGGTCGGCGAGAGCGACGCCGTCGAGCCCCTCGAGCTGGGCGTCGCCGAGGCCGGGTGGAGGCGAGAGCGTGGTGGTGCCTCCCTCGCGCCCGGGATCGGCGCAGCCGGCTCCGAGCAGCGAGCCGAGCAGGGCGAGCCCTGCGCCCTCGAGCAGCTGGCGCCGGGTGGGGGCGGTGAAGGGCTCGAGGCGGTTCCCAGGGTTTCGGTGCTGTCGGCTCATCGGTCTTCTGTCTCCGTCGTCGATCAGAGAGGTACCGCGAGTGTAAGCGTTGGCGCCCGGAGGCCGCGATAGGCTGCCGGACGCTCGGGCCCTCTCTCGGCAACGCCCGCGCCCGCCTCTCCGAGCTCTCCCTGCCACCATGACCCGCGCCCTGAACGACTTCTTCGCCGAGATCGGCCACTTCGCTCAGATGTTCTGGGACGTGCTGCGCTGGACGCCCAGGCGGCCGTGGGACTTCGGCGAGCTGCTCAACCAGATGGTCCGGGTCGGCGTGTTGTCGCTCCCGGTGGT
This sequence comes from Acidobacteriota bacterium, assembly GCA_003388555.1. Lineage (GTDB taxonomy): Bacteria > Acidobacteriota > Thermoanaerobaculia > Multivoradales > Multivoraceae > QQVD01. Next base: position 98,999 of record QQVD01000031.1, read on the forward strand.
GCTGCTCACCGCCCTGTTCACCGGTGCGGTCATGGCGCTGCAGACCTACGGCGTGCTGGCGCGGGTCAACGCCGAGAGCTTCACCGGCTCGATCATCGCCCTGTCGATGGTGCGCGAGCTGGCGGCGGTGCTGGCGGCGCTGATGATCGCCGGACGCTGCGGCTCGGCGATGGGCGCCGAGCTGGGCACCATGCGGGTGACCCAGCAGATCGACGCGCTCGAGGTGCTGGCCACCAATCCCGTGCACTACCTGGTGGTGCCGCGGGTCTGGGCGACGACGATCGTACTGCCGCTGCTGGTGGTGCTGAGCAACGTCGTCGGCATCTACGGCGGCTACCTGGTCTCGGTGGTGCTGATGGGCGCCAACCCGGTCTCCTACATCGACCGTTCCTTTCAGTTCATGGAGCTGGCCGACGTCACCAGCGGCCTCATCAAAGCGGCCGTCTTCGGCTTCATCATCGCCCTCATCGGATGTCTCAAGGGCTACCGCACCCGCGGCGGCGCGAAGGGTGTCGGCAACTCGACCACCAAGGCTGTGGTCGCGGCGAGCATCTCGGTGCTGATCGTCGACTTCTTCCTCACCAAAATCCTGTTCTGATGGGCCCGATGGTTGGCGAGGAGTCCGTGCAGGAAGGGGCGGCGCCCGAGGCGACGTGGGCTGGTGCGGGCCGCGCCCGCATCGAGCTGCGCGACGTGCACAAGAGCTTCGGTCCCAAGCACGTGCTGCGCGGCCTCGATCTCACCGTGCGTGACGGCGACTCGTTGGTGATCCTCGGTGGCTCGGGCACCGGCAAGAGCGTGCTGGTGCAGCATCTGATCGGACTGATGCGGCCGGACCGCGGCAGCGTGCTGGTCGACGGCGAGGACCTGGCGGCCCTGAGCAGCGCCGAGCTGACGACGCTGCGGCAGCGCTTCGGTATGTCGTTCCAGGAGGGGGCGCTGTTCGACTCCCTCACCGTGTTCGACAACGTCGGCTTCCTGCTCGAGCGGCTCGGCACGATGACCAGGGCCGAGATCAGAGACCGCGTCTTCGAGTGCCTCGAGCTGGTGCGCCTCGAGGGCACCGCCCAGCGCCTGCCGTCGGAGCTGTCGGGCGGCATGCGGCGGCGCGTCGGCTTCGCCCGGGCGATCGCCCACAAACCGGAGATCCTGCTCTTCGACGAGCCCAACACCGGGCTCGATCCGGTGACCTCGGCGGTGATCGACGAGCTGATCATCCGCATGCGCGAGAAGCTGCACTCGACCACGGTGACGATCACCCACGACCTGCGCAGCGCCTTCACGATCGCCACCCGGCTGGTGTTGCTGCACCAGGGCCAGATCGCCGCCGAGGGCACTCCCGAGGAGATGCAGGCGAGCGAAGACGGTAGGGTGCAACAGTTCCTCTCGGGCGAGGCACACGGGCCGCTCACCGACGACGAGGAAGCGGAGCGCGAGGCGAGGCGGGAGTGAGCACGGCCCTGGCCTTTGCAAAGCGGCACTGAGGAGAGAGAACGGATGTCGAGAGCAGCGATCGTCGGAGTCTTCGTCGCCGTCTGCCTGGCGGTGCTGGGGGGCCTCATCCTGCGGGTCGAGGACCTGCGCCTGTTCGGCCCCGACCCGATGCGGGTCGACGTCATGTTCGACTCGGTCACCGGGCTCGACGACCGCGCCGCGGTGCGCGTCGCCGGGGTGCGGGTCGGCCGCGTCGACGGCATCGGGCTCGACGGCCGGCGCGCCCGCGTCTCGCTGCTGCTCGACGAGCCGCTCGAGCTGCGCGAGGGCGCCTACGCCAGCGTCGCCAACGTCGGCCTGCTGGGCGAGAAGTACGTCGAGCTGTCGCTCGGCGACCCGGCCGGCGCGCTGCTCGCCGAGGGCGCGGTGCTCGAGGGCGAGGTCGCGGTGTCGTGGGACCAGGCGATGGCCAAGATCACCGAGATCGGCGACTCGGTGCTCAGCCTCACCGGCGACCTCACCGAAGGCGACGCCGGCGGCAACCTCGGCCGACTGCTCGACAACCTGGCGGCGATGTCGGCGGAGCTCAGGGACCTGGTGGCCTCGAACCGCGGCCAGGTCGATTCGACGATCGCCAGCTTCGAGCAGTTCTCGGCCACGCTGGCGAGCGAGCTGCCGCGCATCACCCGCCAGATGAGCAGCGCCCTCGAGCAGATCGAGGCGGTGATCGCCGAGAACCGCGACGACTTCGGCGAGGGGCTCGACAACATCCGCCAGCTCACCGCCAGCTTCCAGACCTCGGTCGACAACCTCAACCAGATCACCGGCACGCTGGCGGCGGGCGAAGGCAGCCTCGGCAAGCTGCTCAACGACGACGCCGCGCACGACAGCCTGGTCTCCACCCTCGATTCGCTCAAGGGCGGCGTCGAGGAGCTGCGCGGCACCCTGGGGCGGATCGAGAAGATCCAGCTCGACCTCGGTTTCGAGGCCTACTACCTCGAGGACCAGGAGGACACCCGCACCGCGTTCAAGCTCAACATCGACCCCCAGAGCAGCCGCTTCTATCGCATCGAGGCGGTCGACGACCCGCGCGGCCGCGAGAAGACCTCGACCGAGTTCATCACCACCACCGTCGGCGACGGGCCGCCGGTGCGCGAGGTGATCGAGACCCGGCGGATCACCGAGGACATCCTGATCTCGGCCCAGCTCGGCTTCACCCTCGGCGACTTCGCGCTGCGCGGCGGACTGATCGAGTCGACCGGCGGTGCCGGTGTCGACTGGATGCGCGAGACCAGCGAGCTCGGCCGCTTCACTCTCTCGCTCGAGGGCTTCGACTTCGGCCGCGAGGTGATGGGCGAGGAGCTCGGCCCGCGCCTGCGGCTGAGCACCAAGTGGTGGCCGCGCGACGGCATCTACCTGATCGGCGGCTACGACGACCTGCTGGAGAGCGACTACGGCTCGGCCTTCCTCGGCGTCGGCATCTCGTGGCGCGACGACGACCTCAAGTACCTGCTCGGATCGGTGCCGACCAACTTCTGAGGGCGGAGCACTGGAGCCTGCGACACGCTCGGGACGACCTCACGAACCGCCGGGAGCGGAGGTCGTGATCGCGCCGTGGCGGCACCGGCTGCACGAGGTCATCTTCGAGGCCGACACCCCGGCCGGCCGTGCCTTCGACGTCGCGCTGCTGGCGCTGATCCTGCTCAGCGTGGCGGCGGTGGTGCTCGAGAGCGTCGCCTCGATCCGGGTGCGCTACGGCACGCCGCTGCGCATCGTCGAGTGGCTGTTCACGGTGGTCTTCACCGTCGAGTACGTGCTGCGCCTGCTCAGTGTGCGGCGGCCGATGAGCTACGCCCGCAGCTTCTACGGTGTGGTCGACCTGGTCGCCATCCTGCCGACCTACCTCAGCCTGGTGCTCGAGGGCTCGCAGGCTCTGCTGGTGCTGCGCGCGCTGCGTCTGCTGCGCATCTTCCGGGTGTTCAAGCTGGCGCGCTACGTCAGCGAGCTGTCGGTGCTCACCCGCGCGGTGCGCCGCACCTCGGCCAAGATCACCGTCTTCCTCTTCTCGATCCTCACCATCGCGCTGATCATGGGCACGTTGATGTACGTGGTGGAGGGAGAGCAGCACGGCTTCACCAGCATTCCGCGCGCCGTCTACTGGGCGATCGTCACCATCACCACGGTGGGCTACGGCGACATCGCGCCGCGCACCATCGTCGGCCAGATGGTCGCCGCCTTCGCCATGGTGCTCGGCTACTCGCTGATCATCATCCCGACCGGCATCTTCTCGGCCGAGATCCTGCAGGCCAACCGATCCGAGGTCTCCAACCGGGCCTGTCCGCACTGCAGCCGTGAGGGGCAGGCGCTCGACGCCGTCTACTGCAAGTTCTGCGGCGGCAGACTCGAACAGGACGAGCCGGCGCCGCCGCGTCGGCGACGAGGCCTGCGGCGGCGTCGCGCCGCTCCCGAGCAGGACCCGGCCGAAGGGGCAGTGCCCAGGGGCGACGGGCCGTCCGATCAGAACGGCTTGTAGAGCGCCAGGTAGGCCGAGGCGGCGGCGAGCAGCGGCAGCAGCCAGAGCAGCGGCTTGGCGTACTGCGGGGCGCGGTTGGGGAGCACGATGGCGGCGCCGAAGAGCACCCAGATGGCGATCTTCGCCCAGGTCCACAGCGGGATCTGGCCCATGATGCCGAGCCGCGCCAGCATGCCGAAGCCGCTGATCAGCACGATCAGCAGGCCGACGCCCTGCAGCGCGCCGAGCAGGCCGCGGTTTGGGTTGTTCGCCTTGGTGCCGCCGTTGGCGGCGTGCAGGGCGGCGCCGCCGAGGCCGGCCATCGCCAGCATCATCCCCAGGATGTGCAGCACCTTGTACAGAGACAGGCTCATTCGCGGATCCCTCCGGTTCGTCGGCTGTGTGCTGGACGACGGTTTCTCGTCGCGTTCGCGGCTCAGGATACTGCAGGCCTGGCCGCCACCGGTCGGAGTGCCGGCCGGCGTCGCGGCTCGCTGCGGGCGTGCGCGCTCGACCGTCCGCCGACCGGCGTAGGATGGTGGGGTCATGGCCGCCGCCGTCGCCAGCAGCCAGCGCCTGCCGCCGATCGACCACATCGAGCGCACCCGGCGCCTCTACTCGTCGCTCGGCTACGAGCCCTACCGCTGGGTGCACAGCGCATCGCCGCCGGAGCTGCGGCCGCTGAGCAAGCCGCTCGCCGCGTCGCGCGTCGCCCTGATCGCCTCCGGCGGCATCTACCGCCACGGCCAGCGCGCCTTCCACCACCGCGATGACCTCAGCCTGCGCATCATCGAGCGCGACACGCCGGACGCCGAGCTGCGCGCCACCCACTTCGCCTACGACCTGAGTGCGGCGCGCCGCGATCCGGGCGCGGTGTTCCCGCTCGCCGCGCTGCGCCGTGCCGAGGCGGCAGGCCGCATCGGCGAGCTGGCGCCTCGTGCCTACACCTTCATGGGCGGCATCTACTCGGCGCGCAAGGTGCGAGAGGTCGTCGCCCCGGAGCTGGCGCGGCGGCTGGGCGAGGACGAGGTCGACGTCGGTCTGCTGGTCCCGGTGTGACCGGTCTGCCACCAGTCGATCGGTCTGATCGCACGTCACCTGGAGTCGGCCGGGATCCCCACCACGAGCCTGAGCAGCGCGCGCTCGATCACCGCGGCGGTGGCGCCGCCGCGCGCGGTGTTCGTCGACTATCCGCTCGGCCACACCTCCGGCAAACCCGACGACCCGGCGGACCAGGACGCCATCCTCGAGGCAGCGCTGCGCCTGCTCGAGGCGGCCGTGGCGCCGGGAACGATCGTCGATCTCGACCTGCGCTGGGCCGAGGACGACTCCTGGAAGCTGCCGCTGCTCGCCCCCGAGCCCGACGACGAGCGCAGCGAGCGACACCCTGAGCCGCAGTACCAGAACGAGGAGGACCGGCGCGCGGCCGAGACCGCCGTAGGTTGCGCCGGCTGCGTCGAGCTGGAGTAGCGTCTTCCCGTGGCCCGAATACCGCCGGCCGGCCGGCCGAGACCGCGGTCGGCTGAGTGCGCTCCGATCGCTTCCGTCGTCATCCCTCTTCTCAGGAGATCTTCGCGATGAGAACCTCAGCCTGGTCCGTCCGGTGGACCCCCGCCCGTCCTCCGTCCTCGGCCGTCGCCGCCGCCCTCGTGGCCCTCGCGCTGTGCCTGCTGGCCGGTGCTCCTGTCCTGGCCGACTCGGAAGGACCGCTCGAGGCGACCTTCGAGTCCGACGGCGTCACCCTGCACTACTACACGATCGGTCAGGGCGATCCGCTGGTGCTGCTGCACGGCTTCACCGCCACCGCCGAGGCCAACTGGTTCCTGCCCGGCATCGCCGCCGAGCTCGCCGAGCACCACCGGGTGGTCGCCATCGACCACCGCGGCCACGGCAAGAGCGGCAAGCCGCACGACCCGGCCCAGTACGGCGCCCAGATGGTGCGTGATGTGGTCAACCTGCTGGATCACCTCGAGATCGAGAAGGCCGACGTCGCCGGCTACTCGATGGGCGCCTTCATCACCCTGAAGCTGCTCACCGTCGCCCCCGAGCGGGTCGACTCCGCCGTGCTCGGCGGCGCCGGCTGGTCCGGCGAGCAGGGTCTGCCCGGGCTCGAGGAGCTGGCGGCGTCGCTCGAGAGCGGCCAGGGCCTCACCCCGCTGCTGCGTACCCTCACGCCGGCCGACGCGCCGCCGATGACCGACGAGCAGATCCAGTTCATGAACCAGATGGTGCTGGCCAGCAACGATCCCAAGGCCCTCGCCGCCGTCGCCCGCGGCATGGCCGGCCTCGTGGCGACCCGCGACCAGGTGGCGGCGATCGACGTGCCCGTCCTCGCCGTGATCGGCAGCCGCGATCCGCTCAAGGCCGGCGTCGACGCGCTGCAGCAGGTGCTGCCCGCCGTGCAGGTCGTCGTGCTCGACGGCGCCGACCACATGACCGCCACCATGGACCCGAACCACGCCGCGAAGTTCAGCCAGGCGATGCTCGAGTTCTTCGCGGCCGTGCCGGCGGCACCGTAGCGGAAGAGCGCTTCGGATGGCGGAGCGGTGAGAGAGCTCCGCCACCCCGAAGCCTCACGCCGGCGCCTCGAGGCTGCAGCCGATCGCCTCCGGCCACGGTTCCGGCACCGTCTGGCGCGCCTCGAGCACGGTGAGTGCACGGTCGAGGTCGGGGAGATGGAGGTGTCAGGGCTCAGAGGAGGCCGTCGCCTCACCGTGCTCGGCCTCGGATGCTGCGGATCTCCGGATGCACCGATGCCGGCATGGATGCCGGTGGCACCATGCGCTGGTCGGCCGTCCTCGGCGCTCTGTGGAGGACGGTGCCGGCGCCGTCGTCAGCTCGGTTCCTCAGGGGCCTTTCGGACCTCGTCGTCGAGTCGCGGAAGTGGCGACCGGCGGTAATCGTTGACGGCTTCGACCATGCCGGCGGGCAGGTGCTCCGAGACTTTGTGAGAGGTCACCCAGTCGCTGGACATCTGCCAAGGTTGCGGGGAACCGAGTGCGGAGATGTCGAGTCACCAAGGGATGGGGCCGCCGGCGCCTGACTCCCGGGTGCCGATGCCCCCAGTCCCACGGGGTCGGCCCATCTCGAATCGCCGGAGGAGTGTCTGATGAAGCCGGCGACTGTCGCGACCATCGTGCTCGCACTCTCCTGTGCGGCGTGGGTCCCGTCAGCCGCGGCGGGCACAGAGTCCCGGTTGGTCACCGTGCCGTTCGAAGGCGAGGGACTCGCGAGCTACGTCGGTAGCTGGTACCAGGGAGAGCTGTGCGATCTGGAGCTCAGAGTCCGCGAGGAGGCTGGTGAGTACGTCGCCGACATTCGATGGCGTGCTGGCCAGGGCGTTCCGCTCGAGATCACGACCTCGGAGACGGGGATCATCCTCCGGTTGCGCCGGGGCGGCGAGGAGCGGACGGCTGTGCAGCGTCGACATCGCGGCAGCCAGTTCGAGCCCGATGAGCTCATCGAACATCATCACCACTGGCTGCTGAAGGACCCGAGCCCGGCCTGGAGGCTCCGTTGTCGATCGGGCCTCCTGGCGGAGGAGATGCGTCAGGCTGTGGATCGCGCCTGGGATCGGATCGTCCGAGCGCTCTAGGGAGGCGAAGGTGTCACGAGCCTGCGGGACGGGCGGACGCCGCCCCACATCGCCACCTCGCGCCGCTCGCCGCGATCGCACCCCTCACGCCCGCGCCTCGAGGCTGCAGCCGATCGCCTCTGGCCACGGCTCCGGCACCGTCTGGCGCGCCTCCAGCACGGTGAGCGCACGGTCGAGGTCGCGCTGCGTCGGCTCCGGCCGGCGCTCGTCGAACGAGACGTACCAGTCGTCGATGCGGCCGCGGTAGACGATGTCGCCCCGGTCGCCGATCACGGCCGCCTCCGGTGTCACCGAAACCCCGGTGGCGCGGCGCAGGCTGCCGTCGTCGAGCACCGGCCGCAGCGGTCCCAGCGCGTACTCCTCGTGGTGCGCCCGCGCCTCCTCCGCGGTGTGGTGGTCGGCGGCGTAGACGGCGAAGAACTCGAACCGTCCGGCGTGCTCCTTGGCCAGCCGGCTCAGGGTGGGCGAGTAGCGGTTCGCCAGGGGACAGTCGTCGGCGACGAAGACCAGCACGCTGCCCGCGGCCCAGGCCGGGCGGCTGGAGAGCAGGTCGATGGTGCGGCCGGAGAGGTCGGTGGCCTGGTAGGTGGTGGGGGAGGGAGAGGCCGCCGGGGCCTCTGCGCTCGCCCTTACGTCGCTTGCCGCCTCAGGCGAAGAGTCGGAGGGGGCGTCGGGATCGCCGCCACTACAACCGCAGAGCAGCGCGGCGACGGTGATCGCGACGCATGCGGTGAGCGGCCTTCGTGGGAATCCGGAGGTCGTCTTGGGGTCGGTGGAGGATCTCATGGGCGCTCCCCGGGTCTCTGGGTTCGTCGCGAGCGGGCGCGAGCGGGCGACGGCGTCGTCGAGCGAGCTCGCGTATCAGCTCCGCTAGGATCGCAGGCGACAAGAGACAGGGCAAGCGGGGGAGCGGCGAGGCTGACGACGATGCCCATCTGGGGCGGCGTGAGGCGCTGCCATTCTGAGTCCCAGCGCAGCTTCCTGACCAGATGGCGCTCAAGGTCAACTGAACGGGAGCACTGGCATGTCGATGATCGGCAACTACCGGCGCGTCGAGAAGCAGCGTCTCGACGCGCTTCTCTCGGATCTGGACGGCCTGGCCGAGTTCCTCTACCCGGAGTCGGAAGAAGACCCTAGTCGTTATCTGGACATCGACAAGAGCTGGCACCTGATCCACTTCCTCCTCAACAGAGAAACCTGGGAAGGGGAGTGGCCGTTGTCGGCAGTCGTATTCGGTGGGGTCGAACTGGGAGAGGAGGACATGGGCTACGGCCCGGCTCGCTACCTGCGACCAGAGGAGGTCGGCGAAGTGGCGTCGGCTCTGTCCGCAATACCGGCTTCCGATCTTCTTGAACGTTGGAACTCGAGCGCGATCGCAGCTGCCGAGATCTATCCCGGCTTCTGGGCTGGAGGATCCGATGATCGGGAGTACATCCGCAGCAACTACGAGTCGCTGCGCGAGTTCTTCCGAGCGGCTGCATTATCCGGCGAGGCCATGATCCTCTACGTGAGCTGAGAATCGACATCGGTGGGGAGCTGAGTCGAGCCACACGGGGTATTGGCTGACAGTGAGAGCAGCGGCGGAGAGACATAGCTGCGCCGGCTGGGAGGTCGAGGGGGTTCAGCCGCCCCTTCTCCGAGGCTCGGCTACTCTGGAACCAGACCACGTGACGGGACAGAAGGGAGGCGAAGATGTCGGTCTAATCGGCCCCTCAGCTCTACATCGATCTGCTTGAGGACCGGGAGCTCGCACGGCAGGTCTACGCGCTCGAGGACCGGAAGGAGCGGTGGCAGCTGCTGTCGAGCCGTGGCTACGACTTCACCGAGGGCGAGTGGAACGAGGTGCAGAGGGACGCCCAACGCATCATCGAGGCCGCCGGCGAGCTGAGCGACGAGGACCCCGAGTCGGTGAGCGGTGGAGTCACCTTCAGCCCCAACACCTGATTGAGCGGCCCCAGCCTGCAGCAGGCCCAGATCGATCCGCCGCCGATCCGGGCGTTGTACGGCGTCGCGATGCCCGGCAGCTGAGGCTAGGCGGTCTGCCGAGGCCCGCGAAAGGTGATCCGCACCACCTACTGCGTCTGGGAGCTGACGCTCCAGTGCAACCTCGCCTGCGCGCACTGTGGTTCGCGGGCCGGCACCCGGCGCCATGATGAGTTGAGCACCGAGGAGGCGCTCGACGTCGTCTGTCAGCTCGCGGAAGTGGGCGTGCGCGAGGTGACGCTCATCGGCGGCGAGGCATGGCTGCGTCGGGACTGGCTCGAGATCGCCGCTGCGATCGTCGCGCACGGCATGACCGTCGAGCTGGGCACCGGCGGCTACGGCATCTCGGCCGAGGCTGCCCGTCGCATGGCCGAGGCCGGCCTCGCCCTGGTGTCGGTTTCTGTCGACGGACTGGCGGAGAGCCACGACCGTCAGCGCGCCCGCCCCGGCTCCTTCGACGCCTGCTTCGATTCGCTCGAGCACCTGGCCTCGGCCTCGCTCCCCACCGCGGTCAACACGCAGATCAACCGGCTCAGCCTTCCCGATCAGCCTCGGCTCCACGAACGCCTGTTGGACGCCGGCGTGCAGGCTTGGCAGTGGGGGTTGACAGTGCCCATGGGACGGGCGGTGGAACAGGCCGACTGGCTGCTGCAGCCGGCCGAGCTGGTGGAGGCCTATGAGGTCCTGGCGGTGGTCGCGCGTCAGGCAGAATTCGATGGGCTCAGGATCCAGGCTGGCAACAACATCGGCTACTACGGACCGTACGAGCGACTGCTCCGCGGTCACTCCCTCGGAGACCGCAGCATCTGGCAGGGGTGCCACGCCGGTCTCAGCTCCTCGGACTGGAGGCGGACGGCACGGTGAAGGCATGCCCGTCTCTGCCCACCACGGCCTACCGTGCCGGCAACGTCCGCGAGACGCCGCTGCGGGAGCTGCTCGAGACGGCTCCCGAGCTCGCCTTCAAAGCGGGACGTTCGGGGTCCCGCGGCGGCCTGTGGGGCTTCTGCGGTGGCTGCGACTACGCACCCCTGTGCCGGGGCGGCTGCAACTGGACCTCGCACGTCTTCTTCGGGCGGCGCGGCAACAACGTCTACTGCCATCACCGCGCACTCGAGCTGCGTCGTCGGGGCCGGCGCGAGCGGGTGGTGCTGATCGAGCAGGAAGCGATCGTCCCTTCGACCACGGTCGTTTCGCGATCGTCGAGGAGCCGGTCGACGCCGCTTGGCCCAGGCGCGATCCGCTGCGGTTCTCGCTCGATCAGGTCCGCTGGCCGAGGCGGTTCTCCGAGCGACCCGTGCCGCCGCCGGCCGCGGGCGGGGTCGGGGAACCGTCTCTGCAGACACCGCCGGCGGCGCCGACTGCACTTGGTTCTCGTCCAGCGCTCGAGCTGGCCCCGCGACTCGGTGAGCGCGAGGCGTTCCGGAGCCAGTTCGAGCGAACCGTCGCCCTGCGTGGCGTCGCCGCCCTCCTCGACGACTGACCTCCGGTCCGAGGCGCTGGAGGTCGCCGAGGCCGGGACGGCGCGCTGCAGCAGAGAGGCCGTCGGGCTGCCGTCCCGGCGCGTGCTCCGGGATGTCCTCCAGTGCGCGCGGCGGCCGGCGAGCTCCGGCCGGCCCAGAGAACCGTTGCTTCAGGCACAGGGAGGGCACAGGGGGCACACTGGGTGCCAGGGGCCTGGGAAGACCACGCGACTGCGGTCTCTGTCGCGTTCGCAAGTGTAGAGTGCCCGCGCGCGGGCCCGAACCCCTCAGGTCTGGATTCGGAGCCGCACGCAGGATTCGCCGGGTTGACCGCCGCACGGAGGTCGCATGCCGAAGCCATCGAGGATCGAACCGGTCCACATCCGTGCAGCCGATTGGCTGAGGGCCCAGGATCCGCCTCGCGGAGCGCAGGAGGGGTTTCACTTCGGGACCCAGTGCGTGGTCATCCGCTACAGCACAGACATGGTCGGCGAAGGCCCGCGGCTGCACGTGCACCCGTACGACGAGATCTTCCACGTGCTCGAGGGCCGGGCGGAGTTCACCGTCGGTGAGCGCCGGTTCGAGGCGGGACCCGGCGACCTGGTGATCGGCCCGGCCAACGTGCCGCACGCCTACGTCAACCTCGGGCCGGGTCGACTGGACTCGGTGGACTTCCATCTCAGCGACCGGTGGATCCAGTACGACCTGCCGCGCCAGAGCTCGTGAGCTCGTCTGACAGAGAGCCTCTTGGACCTGGGGCCCTCAGACTCCATGGTCTGACGCCGTCCGCGCCGCGCGTACGGGACACTAGAATGAGTTCGGGCGCCCCGTGTCGCTCTACGGCTCATGGAGACGGGAGCTGGGGCATAGGCGAGAGCCTGGGCGGTGCCCAGCCACAGAGAGTCGCTCGGAAAGGAAGTGCATGATGGCCAGGTCGAAGGGTCCGAATGTCGGCATCAAGCTACTGGCCGCCGGGATCGTGCTGGGGATCGGTGCGGCCATCCAGGTGACGCAGAACGAGCCCAGTTCGCCGCTGCTGATACCGGCGACGATCCTGATCGGACTCGGAGCCAAGATCCTGTGGCGCCGAGACGCCGCCGAGATGGCTGCTGGTTCGCGAGGATCCAGCTCCTGAAAGAGGGGTCGGGCGACGGCCGCGTTGCTGGTTGCGGGACCGAGCCGAAGGGTCGACGCCCTTGGTGCAGGACGGCCTGGACGCAACGCGTGGATTCCGGGTCTACGCCCCGAATGACAGAGATTTGGAAGGAGAGTCGAGTCGTTGTTGATCGTCCCAAGGGGACTCAGACTTCCTGGTACAGGTAGAACCTCGCACGCTGCCACCGATTCATGGATAGGCCTTCTGACCGTGGTGACCGTTCGTCCGCAGATACGGCCTAGACGGCTTCCCGCACGGCCTGATGGCGGCGGCGCAAGACTGATCGCGGAGTTGGCGATGAAGGCGTCGGTTCTGCTCGTTGCACTCTCCGGACTGCTGTCCGCAGCCGCCGGTGCCACCGTCTTGGTCAGCGTCTCGGACCTGGTGGAGGGAGCGCTACGGGACCTCGAAGCCGCCAGTCCACAGGAGCGCTATGCCGCGACGGTCGTGTTCCGGGAGTATCCCGAGGCTGCTTCAGGGCACCACGCGCGGATCGCTCCCGCGCTCCGCGATGGGGATTGGGTGGTGCGGCTGGGTGCGGCTCGCGCGTTCGAGGAGATCGTCGGCTACGAGGCCAGTCCTGCGGTACTCACGGCGCTTGCGCAGCTTCTTCGAGACTCCTCTCAGGAAGTCAGGGCCGCAGCGAGCTTCGCGTTGGCTGCCGTGGGTTCCGGTCCTGCGGAGACTCGGGCGCCGCTTCTCGAAGGGGCGGAGAGTGGCTCCGAGTATCTGGCTGTTGGGAGTTGTCTGGCTCTTCACCGCCTCTTCCCGACGACTGCCGCGGACGCGTGCGATGGACCGACGACGAGCGCCAGGGCTTCCGAGCTGCTCTGGCTCGCTCTCGACGACGAGCAGCGATGGGGAGAGGAGGACCGGCGGGAAGGGGCGTGCGAGGAAGGTTCCTGGACGGAGGAGGACTGGAAGGAACCGCTGTCTGTCACTGCGGCGAGGCTTGCCCGGGCCGCAGCGGTACTCGACGCGTCTCAGGCCAATGGGCTGGTTCACCGACTGGCCCGAAGACACGAAGACGGTTCCTTCGCCGCGCTTTCTGCAGGGCGCGCGATGTCCCCGTATCTCGTCGACCACTACGAGGACTGGACCTCTGATCTCCACGTCGGGTCATTGGAGGAGCGGCGACTGGCGATCGTCTCGATCGGCGTTCTGGGAATCGTCACCCCCGACGCCGTCGCGTCTCTGGGATCTCTCTTGTTCGAACCGGGTTTGGCCGCCGACGCTGCTCGGACCCTCAGGCTTCTGGGTCCGGGAGCCCAGGCCGCGGTTCCCAGCCTGGAGGTAGCCGTGCTCGAGGGCTCGGACGTGGCCCTGCGCAGAATGGCGGTTCTAGCGCTGATCGACATCGATGCCGAGACCGCCTCGGATCTGGCATCTCGGCTCGCGAGCCGTGACGAGCCGTTCGCTCGGTGGCTGCAGAGAGCAGTCTTGCTGTCTCGCTTCTGAGCCCGTTGCTGGTCCGCTAGCTCGGGTCTCCCTGGGATTCGATCGTACGGTCTACGCGGCGGGATGAGGTGCTGTCGAGATGGCGACGAGGTCGTGCGGTCTTCGGCCTGGGCGCCACGTCCGACGCCATTGGTGCAGGACGGCTTGGACGCAACGCGTGGATTCCGGGTCTTTGCCCGGAATGACTTTGGTTTGGAGAGTGTGTCGAGGCGCGCCGTGGCTTCCCCTCGAATCAAACCAGCGCCCCGGCACCCGGCACCTGGTAGCTCGATGTCGTCGAACCGGTAGTTCGAAGTGATCGAATCGCCCTCATCTCTCTCACTCCCTCTGCCTCGCCTACGACGCGAGGCTGGTCTCTACGACAGCGCCTCCACCACCTGCCGCGCCTCCGCCGACTGCAACAGCTCCGGCGCCTCGCGGCGCAGTCGCTCGACGGCACGCTCGGCGCGGCGGCGGTCGCCGGCGGCGAGAGCGATGCGGGCGTCGAGGAGGAGGAGGTCGGGGGTGAGGGCGGCTCGTGGGAAGCGGTCGAGGGTCTGGAGGGCCTCGGCGAGCTGACCCGCGGCGGCGAGCAGGGTGGCGAGCTGGGCGCAGGCGTCGGGGTCCTCGGGCAGGAGCTGGTGGGCGCGGCGGGCGTGGGCGAGGGCCTCGCCACTGCGGCCGAGGGCGTCGAGCCAGAGGGCGAGGTCGAAGTGGGCGGCGCCGTCGCCTGGACGCTGCTCGACGAGGGTCTCGAGGATCTGCACGGCGCGCTGCGCACGGCCGGCCTCGCCGTAAGCGCGGGCCAGGAGAGCGGTCGCGTCGCGGTCCTCGGGGTCGACGGCGCGGGCGCGCGCGAGGTGGGGGATGGCGGCCTCGGGGGAGCCGAGCGCGGCCTCGAGGCTGGCGAGGTTCTTGAGCGCCTCGGTGCGCTCGGGCGCCAGCTCGGCGGCGCGCTGGAAGTGCCTTCGCGCCGCGGCTCGCTCGCCGCGCTGCGCCGCGAGCGAGCCGAGGTGGTTGTGCACCCGTTCGTCGCCGGGGGCCAGCTCGCGGGCCTCGCCGAGGTGCCGTGAGGCGGCGGTGAAGTCGCGCAGCCGCAGCTCGGCCAGGCCCAGGTTGAGCAGGGCGTCGAGTCGCAGGCGCGGGTCGGACGTGCTCTCGGTCTGCACCAGCGGCGCCAGCCGAGCCTGGGCCGCCGTGGCGTCGCCGGCGGCGAGATCGAGCGCGGCGAGGTTGTTGAGGGTGGGGCCGTGGCCGGGCCGGAGGGCGAGCGCGCGTTCGAAGTGGCGGCGTGCAGCGTCGGGCCGTCCCGCGGCGCTCGCCGCCAGGCCGAGGTCGTAGCGCAGCCCGGCGTCGTCGGGGAAGCGCTGCAGCCCTGCCTCGAGCAGCGGAAGCGCTTCGCGGCCGCGGCCGAGGTTGAGCAGGGCGAGGGCGAGGCGCTGCGGCCAGGCGGCGACGTCGGGCTCGAGCTCGATGCGCTTGCGGAAGCCGTCGAGGGCGATCTCGAGGTCCTTGCGCGCCGCGGCGCGGCGCAGCGCCGGCCGCTGGGTCTCGTCGGCGGCGAAGACCTTGATCCAGACGTCGGCCATCTCGTCGCTGCTGTCGGGGCCCCAGAGCACCCGGCGCGGCGGCGCGTGCGGATTGCGCACGTTGGCGGCGGAGTTCTCGTAGCCGATCTCGAGGTGCAGCACGGAGCCGGCGCTGAGCCTCAGGGGCTTCGTGTAGGTGTACTCGTCCTGCCAGTCGAAGTCCCAGTCGTCGATGCGCAGCAGTGGCAGATCGTCACCCTCCGGGGTCATCGCCCACACCCGGACCGTGCGCGCGAGGTCGTGGGCGTGGGGGTAGACCGAAACCGCCTCGACGTCGTAGGGCAGCTCGAACGAGTCGGCGACGGTCTGCAGGCCTTCCCTCGGCGCGAGATCGATCGCGGTCGAGCCGAGGTGCACGGTCACCGGGCGACGGCGTGGCGGCCTATCGGTGAAGTGCAGCCCGATGCGTGGCGCCACCTGTTCCTCACGTCCGCTCGGCTGCACGTGCAGCTGCAGCACCAGGTCGGTGCCCTGCTCGATCTGCCACGCGGCGTCGGCCTCCAGGGCCCTCGCCGACTTGCCCGGCGTCCAGCCGAAGAAGTGGCCGCCGGGAGCCACCGCGCCGACCATGCCCTCGTAGCCCGGCTCCTCGGTGCGCGCGTCGAGCTCGCGCGCGGTGCCGGTGGAGTCGGCGAGAACGTTGGCGTGGTGGATGACGCCGCGGCTGCGGGGCGCCAGCTCGAGCGCCGCGACGTGGCGGCCGGCGAGGTGGGGAATCGGCAGCACGAAGTTGCGCACCTGGTCCGCCCCCGCCGCGGGCAGCTCGAAGGGGGGATCGAGCTCGAGCACCACGTCGGGCTCGCCGAGCTGCCAGGCGCCGTCGGGGAAGGACGGCCGGGGCGGGGCCTCGCCGCCGCGCTCGAGCCCGCCGTCGCGCCAGCGCTGCAGAGCCAGGCGCTCGGAATCGTCGAGCACGCGGGCGGCGCGGAAGTCGCCGTAGCCGGCGACCGGCTTCCACGGTGGCATGTAGCCCGACTCGACGACGCCCAAGATCTGGTCGATGCGCCGCGCCGCGGCGTCGTAGCCGTCGAGCGGGAAGGGGCCGATGCCGCCGCTGCGGTGGCAGGGCAGGCAGTGTTCCCAGAGCACCGGGGCGACGTGCGAGGCGAAGGTGACGGTCGCCGAGGAGGTCAAGGCGACCGCGGCGTCGGCGGTCTCCTGATCCGAGGAATCGGCGCCGGAGCCCGCCGGCCCGCCGCAGCCGATCGCGGTGGCGATCAGCAGCGCGGCGAGCGCCTGGGAGAGTCTCTGGAGGCGGCCGGCGCTCAGGGCGTCGAAGAGCTCCAAGAGGTCAGGTCACCGGATTCGAAGCCGTCGGTGAAGATGACCGGCGACATGCCCGAGAAGGGAATCGTCACGCTGGACGGCGAACCGGGCTTGAACAGGTCGAGCGAGTAGGTCGCCATGGTCGGGTCGGCGGTCGAATCGAACCAGAATGTGTACATCGTGCTCCACCGGAGTGCGTTGGCATTCGGGTCGACTCCGAAGGTGTCGGTGAACCACTCGATGGAGTCGCTGTCGCTACTGATCGTCCAGTCGGTCGGCGCCCAGGGCTCGCCGGAGTGGTAATCGACGTCGTTGAACCCGCCGTCCGAGATGCTGGCCGATCCGCCGAACTGGGCCAAGAGCCGCCGCGCCGCCCGATCCGAGTTCATGTTGCGGATGGCGATCACCGTCGTGTAGACGCCGCCGTCGAAGGTCACGCTGCGAGCTGCCTCGAAGCGCTCGACGACGGCTCCAGCACCGGACACGAAGTCGACGTTGACGATCTCGACGCTGGGATCGGCGGCCTGCCAGGCGTGGATGGCGGAAAGCTCACGCACGGTGGAGCCCAGGAACGACAGGTTGAAGTTGGACGCGTTGACGCTGACCTCGCGGTAGGAGGCGTTGTTGAGGCCGTTGTTGGCCAAAGCGTCGTTGTCGACGACGTAGTGCCCCTCGACCCAGAAGCGCGCATCCGGATTCAGCACCGGGTCGATGTCGTTCTGCTCGACCTGGATGCGTTGATCGATCGCCGAGCTGGTGGAGCCGTTGCTGGCAGGGAAGGGGAAGATGCCCTTGGTGCTGTCGACCTCGAAGCGCGGCCCCGACCAGCTCCAGCTGCCGTTCAGTCCTGCGCCGTAGGTGTCGGTGCAACCGACGCCCAGCAGACTGCTGTTGCCGGGATTCTGGCAGGTCGTCGGTTGACCGGCGCCGTTGTTGCCGACGCAACCTGGGTTGGACGTGTTGGTCGACAGGAAGCCATGCTTGAGCCAGCTCAGACCGAGCTGCTCGAAACGACCCTCCGAGAGCCGGTACATGTTCTGCGCGATGACCGGATGCTGCGCCGGAGTCAGTCCTGCACCGCATCCGCCACTGTTGTCGCACCAGTTGACGACCTCGCTCCCGATGTTGCAAGAGTTCGTTCCCACCGAGTAGGCACGGATCCCGCCGACCGCTCCGTAATTCTCGGTGTCTGTCAGCTGGTAGATGGTCACGTCCGGACCCGTCGTGATGCCCATCGAGCCATTCTGTGGGGGGCCTGCGCCCGTGTCGGTGTTCGCGACCGTCGCGACAACAGCCGCCGAGGAGACGGCGAGGAGAACGGCGACGAAGATCAGCAACTTGAGCGGAGGCTTACCAGGCATTCTTCAGGTCTCTCTCGGGTTGGGCACAGCGGCGCTGTGCACCACCGGCGGAGTCTGTCGAATCGATGACCGACTATACCGTCGACCATTGCCAGGGCGTGCCACCATCGCCAAGGCGGGGAGAGCTAGGGGCTGGATTCGAGTAGGCGTCGCGCGCTAGGGCCCGCCTGCGGCGCAATGCGCACGAGCTCGCCCAGCTTCGCCTCGGCCTCGGCTCTGAGCCCGAGCGCCAGGTCGACGCGCGCCGCGAGAAAGAGCGTCTCCGGATCCGACGGGGCGAGCGCTAGGGCGCGGCTGAAGAGGTCCCTCGCCGCGGCCAACTCACCACCCGCCGCGCGCAGTCCGGCCAGGGTCTCGAGAGAGGGCCGGTGCGCCGGATCGAGCTCCAGCGAGCGCTGCAGCAGAGCCACCGCCGCATCGGACTCGGATCTTCGTGCCTCGACCACGGCCAGAGAGTGCAGGAGATCGCTGCGCTCGCCCAGCGCGGTCAGTGCGTCGAGCAG
Organism: Acidobacteriota bacterium; assembly: GCA_003388555.1. Taxonomy (GTDB): domain Bacteria; phylum Acidobacteriota; class Thermoanaerobaculia; order Multivoradales; family Multivoraceae; genus QQVD01. The sequence goes on from QQVD01000031.1 coordinate 117,295, forward strand.
CGTACTTCGTGCCGCTCCGAGCTCTCCCGCCTCCGCCTCGACCCCGGCCAGGTTCAACCATCCGTGTGGGTCTCCCGGGTCTGCCTGGGTGATCTCGGCGAGGAGCAGCTTGGCCCGCGAGCGGTCGCCCTGTTCGACGGCGAGTCGGGCGAGCAGATGGTGCATCTCGTTGGGACGCTCGCGGCGCTCGATGGCGAGCCGCGCCTCGGCTTCGGCCTGCTGCCGCTCGCCGAGGAGCAGATGGGACCACGCGGCCACGCTCGCGGCACCCAGCGACTGGATCACACCGAAGCGCTCGAGGGTCTCGGCGCGAAGCAGCGCCCTGCGGGCCGCTTCGACCCCCTCAGCGGACAGGGTGGGTATCGAGGCCCCGAGGGGAAGGGTCGCGCGGGCGGTCGGATAGAGCTCCGCGAACGCCCGGTTCATCGAGCGGTACTGGAGCTGGGCCCACGCCGAGTAGGCCACCGCCCCGCACAACAGAAGAGCGCTCGCGACCACGATCTTCCCGGGCATCGCCAGGTTGCCGCCCTGCTTGAGCACCCTGCCGTTGAAGGACAGGTGCTCTCGCCTGAGGAGCCGATCGACCAGCAGGACGAAGAAGCCGACACAGGCTCCGAGTCCCAGGCTGAGCAGGAACGGCACCCAACCGTGCAGGCTGCGGAAGGCGCCGTAGCCGATCACGAAGCCGACGCCGAGCACGATCTCCTCGCGCCACGGCAGGTGCTTGCGGCCCGGGGCGCCTTCGGGGTGCTCGAGGCCGAACGGCAGACGCCCGGGGCCGTAGCGCAGGGCGTCCTTGGGGCACACCGAGACGCAGTCGAGGCACTTCATGCAGCCCGGATCGACCACCATGCCGAAGTCGCGCACCTCCTGGTGCACCAGGACGTTGGAGGTGCACACCGCGGTGCAGTGGCCACACTGCTCGCAGTCGTCGTTGACCCGGATGCGCAGCGGCGAGAAGCGCTCGGCGAAGCCGTAGAGTGCGCCGTAGGGGCAGGCGTAGGTGCAGAAGCCCTTGGCGCCGAGGAGGTAGATCGCGACGAAGCCGCAGACGAAGAAGGTGAGGCCGGCGACGAACCAGCCCGGGAAGGTCTGCCAGAAGTGCGAGGTGGTCCACTCGTAGTGGTGCACGCCGAGTGAACGTTCGCGCCACAGGCGCACCACCGCTGGCGCCACGAACATGTGCAGGAAGGCGATGGCGGGGATCCACACCAGCACCCGCGAGCGCAGCGGACGAGGCTTGATCCCGACCCGCTCGAGCAGTGAGCGGGAGACGTCCTGCAGCGCCACCAGGTGGCAGGCCCAGCCGCAGAAGAAGCGGCCGAAGACGGCGGTGAGCAGCGCGGTGACGGCGAAGAAGATCAGCCCCGCGTTGACGATCCCGTCGCGCGAGAAGGCGATCGCCTCGGACGGCTCGACCGGGGTCACCGAGCGGCCGCTGACCAGCCAGTGGGTGATGTGGGCGGCGGCGATCAGGTGTACGACGGCCAGCACGATCAGCCGCCGCCGACTGTTCTTCGACGGTCGGATCTTGCCGCCGGGCGGTGCCGGCTGGAGGATGTCGAGGGAGGCCATCGCCGGGCGCGCCTCCTTCTGCTCAGCGGATCTCGGGCAGCGGCGTGATCGCCTGCACCTTCGGGCTCTGCACCTCGCGCGCCCAGCGCCCGAGGCTCGACAGATCGGGGATGCGTGCCCCGGTCGCCTGGGTGAAGCCGCCCTCCATGAGCTGCTGGTAGAAGGTCTTCGGCCTCGGGTAGAGCACCGCCGGGCCGTCGGCTGCGCCGAGCTCGCGCGCCACCTCGATCGCCCGGCCGAGACCGCCGAGCTCGTCGACGAGGCCGCGTTCCAGCGCGTCCTCACCGCTCCAGATGCGGCCGCGCGCCAGCTCCTGGGCCCGTTCGAGCTCGAGGCCACGCCCCTCGGCCACCTTGGTCACGAAGTCGAGGTAGACCTGGTCCATCCAGGTGCGGACCGCCCGGCGGTCCTCCTCGTCCCACGGGCCGGCGGCGAACAGGTCGGCGTTCTCGGCGGTCTTGATCGTCGCCGTGTTGGTGCCGAGGTTCTCGAAGAACGGCTCGAGGTTGAACTTGCTGAACACCACGCCGATCGACCCGGTGATCGTGGTCGGGTGGGCGAGGATGCGGTCGGCGTCCATCGACACCCAGTAGCCGCCCGATCCGGCGACGTCGGACATCGACACGACGACCGGCTTGCCCATCTCGCGGGCGCGGGCGATCTCCCGCCGCACCACGTCGGAGCCGACGGGTGAGCCGCCCGGGCTGTTGACCCGGAAGACGATGGCGCCGACGTTGGGGTTCTCGGCGGCGCGCCGGATGTTCGAGGCGACGACCGGTCCCGAGAAGATGGCGCCGAAGAGCGGGAACGGGTTCTCGACCTCGGGCGCGATGATCGTGCCCTCGCCGAAGACCACCGCCACCTGGGACGAGCCCGAGGACCGCTCGCGGCCGAGCGATTCGAGGTAGGCGTCGAGGGAGATGCCGCGGTACTCGCCTTGCCCGGCGGCCTGCGCCAGCGCCTGCTCGACCTCGTCCTCGTAGCCGATGCGGTCGATCATCCCGGCCTCGAGCAGCGAGGTGGCGCTGCTCATTCCCTGAGCCATCAGCGCCCGCAGGGTCGCCTCGTCGATGCCGCGCCGCCCGGTGACCCGCGCCACGAAGGCCGCGTCGGTGGTCGCCAGCACGGCCTCGATCGCCTCGCGCATGTAGGGCGACATCTCGTAGTTGGCGTACTGCTCGCCGGCGCTCTTGTACTCGTGGTACATGATCACCTGCGGCTCGATCTTCAGCTTCTCGAGGCTGCCGCGGTAGAACTGCGGCTGCGAGACCAGGCCGTTGACCATCGATGCCGCGGCGGGCGTCAGGTGGATGGTGTCGGCGCCGGTGGCGAGGAAGTAGTCGAGGTCGCCGAGCTGATCGGTGGCGATCAGCGCGTGCACCGGGCGGCCGGTGTCGCGGAAGCGGTCGATCAGCTCGAGGATCTCCTCGGCGGTGGCCCAGCCGACGGCGGAGAAGCCGAGATCGAGGCGCAGGCCGGCGACATCCTCGTCCTCGATGGCGTGCTCGAGGGCGCGGCGCACGCCCCACACCGAGGGTGGGCTGCCGCCGAAGAGCGAGCCGAAGTCGACCGCCGGGGGCGCCTCGGTGAGCGGCACGTTGAGCGACAGCTCGAGGAAGGAGCCGTCGGCGCGCACCGTCTCGCCGCCGGCCATCGAGCCGGCGAGCCCGAGCAGCATGACCACCATCACCACGGTGACGCCGAGCACGATCAGCGCCAGCAGGGCGATGGCGATCCAGCAGCCCTTGTTCGAGCGCTGGGCCGGCTCCGGATACTGGCGGGTCGGCGCCGGCGGCGGCGGTGGCTGGGAGGCGGCGCTGAAGGCGGGCTCGGTCATTCTCGATCCTCTGAGCGGTCTCGTACGGCGGGCCACCGCTCTGGCGGTGGTCACGCCGCGAAGGTTCGGCGAGCGCAGAGTATCGGATTGCCGGGCCGGCCTCCTCGACGAGGCGAGCGGCTACTGCTGGCGGTCCGCGGAGATCCTCCGAGGCGGGGTGCTCAGAGCGAGACTTCGCGCACCACGACGCGGGCGTTGTTCGAGCTCTCGAGGTTCTCGAGCACGAACTCGCGCAGCAGACGTCGGCCGTCGGCGCGCACCACCGTGTAGCGCACTCCCATGCCGTTCGGCCGGCTGGCGTGCTCGTAGTGGCGCCGGATCCAAGCCACCTCGGCGAAGCCGGAGACCACCTCGCCGTTGGGCAGGGTCATCTGGAAGCGGGCGACCGTGCCCACGGGTAGCGGCTTGGAGGTGACCACGAACATGCCGTCCTCGGACACGTTGGCGGTGCGACTCTCGGTGTCGTGCACCTTGCTGTTGACCCAGAGCATGACGTCGATCTCGGCCGGCACCCGTTCGCTGCGCGGCACCAGGGCGTCTGCCGGGCCACGCAGGCGCACGGCGCGCGAGCTGTAGCGGCCGGGGGCGTGCTCGGCGACGCTCGGGTGCAGGGCGATCGCCTTCTCGGTGGCCGGCTGCGTCGCGGCGGCGGCCCCGGAGAGCGCCTGGGCGGCGTGGACGTCGGACGGGTCGAGCTCGAACATCTTCCGGTCGAGGGTGCTGCGTTCCTGGGTGGCCTGGCGCATGGTCTTGGCTCGCTTCTGGTTCCGGGTTTCGGTTCTCGGGTCCGACCAGCGTCGGTCGGGCCGCCTCGATGCGACAATTATAGCGAGAAAGACTAGTAAGACGAAGTATAGGAGGATTCCTACAAGAGCCGGAGCTGGCAGAGGTCGCCTCGCGGACAGGCCCCTCATCCGCGGCGTCGACGTTCGTCATTCTGGGCGTGATCCGGGACACACGCCTTGAGTGAGTCGGCGAGTTGCCGACCTCTGTCATCCCGGACTTGATCCGGGATCCACGCCTTTCATCAGCCGGTGACCATACGGTTGGCGACGGACTCGCCCCGAAGCGTGCGGATGACGGGCAGATGTCTTGTCCCCACTTGCGCCTGGCGATCTTGGCCTCACGGTACACCCCCACGCCGAAGCGAGCGGTAGCGAGCTGAGCCGCACGAGCAGCGGGGTGAGCCAGCGAACCCCGACGCTCGTTCCTCGGTCGTACCCCCTGAAGGGGGAGGTGGGCGGAGTGGCGGCGTTTCCCGGTGCGCTCGCGGTCGTGCGCCCCGAGCCGTCTGGGCGGACTCACGAACGCCGGTCGTTGCCGGTGCCCTACGAGGCTTCCTGGATCGCCTTGTTGATGTCGATCACCGCCTGCTTGCCGTCGGCGAAGAACATCAGGGCGTTGTCGGCGGCGAACAGGGGGTTGGGGATGCCGGCGAAGCCCGGGCTCAGGGAGCGCTTGATCACCACCACGGTGCGTGCCTTGTCGACGTCGAGGATCGGCATGCCGGCGATCGGGCTGGTCGGGTCCTGGCGCGCGATCGGGTTCACCACGTCGTTGGCGCCGAGCACGATGGCGACGTCGACCTGCTCGAAGGTCGGGTTGATCTCCGCCATCTCCTTGAGCTGCTCGTAGGGGATCTCGGCCTCGGCCAGCAGCACGTTCATGTGGCCCGGCATGCGGCCGGCGACGGGGTGGATCGCGAACTCCACCGTCGCGCCGGCGCGCTCGAGGGTCTGGGTGAGGTCGCGGACCGCATGCTGGGCCTGGGCGACCGCGAGTCCGTAGCCCGGGACGATGACCACCCGCTGCGCCGTCTCGAGCAGGATGGCGATCTCGTCGGCCGAGGTCGCCTTGACCTTGCCGGCGTAGACCTCGTCGGCCGAGGCGGTGTCGCCTCCCGCCGCCTGGCCCTTGCCGAGCAGCACGTTCATCAGCGACCGGTTCATCGCCTTGCACATGATCTGGGTGAGGATCAGGCCCGAGGCGCCGACCAGCGAGCCGGCGATGATCAGCAGGCTGTTGCTGAGCACGAAGCCGGTGGCGGCGGCGGCGAGACCCGAGTACGAGTTGAGCAGCGCGATGACCACCGGCATGTCGGCGCCGCCGACCGGGATCACCACCAGCACGCCGAGCAGGCCGGCGAGCGCGATCAGGATCCACAGCCAGAGGGTCTGCTCGGGCTGGATCACGGTCAGCGCGCCGAGCACCAGACAGGAGCCGAACAGCACGACGTTGAGCGCCTGCAGGCCGGGGAAGCTGATCGAGCGGCCGGTGATCAGCTCGCGCAGCTTGCCGAAGGCGATCAGCGAGCCGGTGAAGGTCACCGCGCCGATGACGACGGTGGCGGCCGCGGCGACGTTCAGCTGCAGGGTCGCGGTGCCGCGGCCGACCGCCTCGATGGCGCTGGCGGTGGCGACGAGCACCGAGGCGATGCCGCCGAAGCCGTTGAACAGCGCCACCAGCTCGGGCATCGAGGTCATCTCGACGCGCAGCGCGATCAAGACGCCGAGCACCGCGCCGATCGCCAGGCCGATGGCGAGCATGCGCAGGTCGATGATGGCGCGGTCGAACAGCGTCACCACCACTGCCAGCAGCATGCCGGTGGAGCCGTAGAGGTTGCCGCGCACGGCGGTGCGCGGATGGCTCAGGCCCTTGAGGCCGAGGATGAAGAGGACCGCGGCGACCAGGTAGCCGATCTGCGCCCAGCTCGAGAGCTCCGTCATGGTCGTCCTCAGCCCTTGCGCCGGAACATGCCGAGCATGCGGTGGGTGACCAGGAAGCCGCCGACGACGTTGATGGTGGCCAGCGCCACGGCGGCGACGCCGAGCCAGGTCACCAGCGGCGAGAAGCCGGTGCCGGCGGCGAGCAGGGCGCCGACCAGGGTGATGCCCGAGATCGCGTTGGAGCCCGACATCAACGGGGTGTGCAGCGTCGGCGGCACCTTGGTGATCAGCTCGAAGCCGAGGAAGATGGCGAGCACGAACAGGGTGAGGGCTACCACGAACTCCATCGATCGCTCCTTGGGACTCGGCTCGGGGCTCTGGCTGGGAAGTGGCTGAGAGGGGCTTGGACGTTCTGGTGGTCCGGCGGTGGGCTCGGCCGGGCGCCGGTCACTCGGCCGCTTCGGTCTCGGTCTCGGTCTCGGTCTCGCTCTCGCTCTCGCTCTCGGGCAGACCCAGCTTCGCCCGCATCCGCGGGTGGAGGACCTCGCCGCGGTCGGCGACCAGCACATCGTGGGTGATCTCGTCGGCGAGATCGAGCTCGAGATGACCTTCGTGGGTCAGATGCTTGATCAGGGTGGTGAGGTTGTTCGAGAACATCTGGCTGGCGTGGCGGGGCACCCGCGACGGCAGGTCGGTGGGGCCGAGCACGGTGACGCCGCCGCTCGAGACGTCGCGGTCGGCCTCGGTGAGCTCGCAGTTGCCGCCGCGCTCGGCGGCGAGGTCGACGATCACCGAGCCGGGCTTCATCGCCGCGACCATCTCGGCGGTGATCAGCACCGGTGACGGCGCCCCCGGGATCGCCGCGGTGGTGATCACCACGTCGCTGGCGGCGATCACCTCGGCGAGCAGCTCGCGCTGACGGCGGTTGAACTCCTCGCCCTGCGCCCGGGCGTAGCCGCCGGCGTCTTCGGCGTCCTCCGACGCCACCGGCAGCTCGACCGACTTGGCGCCGAGCGAGCGGATCTGCTCGGCGGCGGCGGGCCGGATGTCGTAGCCCTGCACGATGGCGCCGAGGCGGCGGGCGGTGGCGATCGCCTGCAGCCCGGCGACGCCGGCGCCGATGACGAAGACGCGCGCGGCGGAGACGGTGCCTGCGGCGGTCATCAGCATCGGGAACATCTGTGGCAGCCGGTCGGCCGCCAGCAGCACCGCCTTGTAGCCGGCGATGGTCGCCATCGAGGAGAGCACGTCCATGCTCTGGGCGCGGGAGATGCGCGGGATCGTCTCGAGTGCCAGCACCCGCACCTGACGCTGCGACAGCTGCTGCGCCAGCTCCGGCCGCCACAGCGGATCGTGCTGTGCGATCGAGATCTGCTCGGCGGGGCCGCGCTCGAACAGCTCGAGGTCGGCCTGGCCGGCCTCGGGGTTGGCGCCGAGCCCGCGCACCTGGAGCACCACGTCACCCGAGCCGATGAGCTCGGCGCGGTCGCTCGAGCAGCGCGCCCCGGCCTGCTCGAACTCGGCGTCGGAGTAGCCCGCGCCTTCGCCGGCGCCGGTCTGGACCAGAACCTCGTAGCTCTGCGCCACCAGCTGCTTGACGCTCTGCGGAGTCAGCGCGACGCGGCGTTCACCCGGGTAGGTTTCGAGCGGAACTGCGATCTTCACGAGGTCTCCAGGGGAGGGATTCCGGTCACCTGGAGGCAACGCGGACGCTGGTTGCGCTGTGCTGGGAGCGATCTCAGAGGAAGGAGCTGGCGGCGATGGTTCCACCTCCGGGCGACCTCGTCAACCAACCCCCGGAGGCGCGGTGGCGACGCCGGCCCACCAGCTACCAGCGCACCGGGTCGGTGTGCGCCGAGCCGCGGAAGACGGCGCTGAGGAAGAGCACGTTGAGGCCGTCGAGGTAGGCGCGCTGGTTCGGATCGGCGACGAAGGCGATAACGAGTCCGCGGCCGTGCTCGCTGAGCATCAGGTAGGGCTTGTAGGCCAGGGCGGCGCGGTTCTCGCTCCACAGGTAGCCGCTGCTCAGCAGCTCGTCCGGACCGGCGAAGCGCCCGACGTTGACGCCGTCCTCGAGCTCGAGCGGGGCGTAGATGGCGCGGCCGCCGTAGAGCACGTCGACGGTGTCCGGCAGGCCGGCGGTGAGCCAGTGCTCGCGGTCGAGCGCGGCGCGCAGCAGCACTCCGGCGACGCTGTCGGGCTGCTGCTCGTCGGGGGTGATCGCGGCTTCGAGATCCTCCTCGCTGGTCAGCACGACGCCCGCCTCCTCGCCCTCCGGCTCGAGCGTCTGGCGCTCGGTCGCCAGCAGGCCGTCCTCGCCGGTGAGCAGGTCGATGGCGCTCTCGATCGCGATCAGGGTGCCGCCGCGTGAGACCCAGCGCTCCAGGTTCTGCCGCGCCCCGTCGCCGAACAGCCGGCCGTAGGAGCCCCAGCTGCCGGGCAGGATCAGCACGTTGTAGCGCGACAGGTCGAGGCCGGGGTCGGCGAGGCGCTCGGCGCGCACCAGGGTGACCGGATAGCCGAACTGGCGTTCGAGCACGTAGCGGGCGGCGCCCGCCGAGAGGCTGGAGGTGGGGGAGTCCCAGGCCAGGGCGACGCGGGGCGCTCGGATGCGCACCGCCTGGCCGGTGCCCCAGTTGACGCCGCCGTCGACCCAGCTCGTGGCCACCACGTCGACCTCGGCCCCGGTCGAGGTGGCGAGTCGGGCGAAGAGGGCGGCGAGATCGTGCTCGGGATGGTCGGCGACGGTGAACACCAGGCTGCCGCCGGGGTAGGAACGATCGCCCTGCACGAACGGCTGGTCGGTGCTGATCGGCACCAGGCCGCGGCGCAGCGCCGCCGCCAGCAGGCGGGCCGAGGAGCGCGAGCCCCAGCGCACCAGGTAGGCGACCGGCGCCTCGCCGCCGGTGAGGTCGGCGACCCTTCCGGGCCGCGTCCACGGATCGACCGCGTGGAAGGTCTCCTCGGACCTGACCCGGCTGCGCTCGCCGCTCGGCGCCGCGTCGCACGTCGTCGCCTCGACCCCGAACTGCTTCGGTAGCGACCAGGCGGTGACGTCGTAGATCTGGTCGCGCAGCTTGCGGGCGCGACGCCGCTCCTGCTCCTCGAGGAACGAGGCCTCCATCGGCACCTCGGGGTCGAGCAGGTTGCGGATCAGACGTTTGCTGGGCTGGGCCAGGTCGACGACGTAGCTGCCGGCCGCGAAGTCGCGGCCGCAGATCCGGGAGGCGCCGTCGAGCCGGTCGACCTCGACACCCTGATAGGTCAGCAGGTAGGCGAGCTTGTCGGCCGCCGAGTCGTCGCCGCGCGGGCTCAGCACGATCTGCCGCACCGCTTCGCTGCGCCCCTCGTCGATGGCGCTGCGCTGGTACTGCCAGAAGTCGCGCAGCAGCTTCTCGCGGTGGCGCGCCGCGGTCTGGGCGGTGGAGATCGAGGCGACGAAGTGGTGCTGCACGGCGTCGCGGAAGTGCAGCAGCCGGCCGTCGCGTCGCAGCAGCACCAGCCCGCGCGGCGACGCCTGCTCGTAGGTCATCGCCACGGCGCCGAAGTAGGCCGGCCAGCTGGCGCCGTAGCCGGGGTAGAAGGCGTCGTACACCTCGCGGGTGAAGTAGTCGAAGCCGAAGCGGTCGAACCAGGTGGCGTTGCCGCGGCCGAAGATCTCCAGTGAGCCGCGCTGGTCGGCGGCCAGGTGCGGGTTGTAGGGCACCGCCTCGGGGGCGAAGTAGTAGCTCGAGTCGCCGCCCATCTCGTGGAGGTCGACGAACACCTGCGGGTACCACTCCTGCAGCGCCTTCACCCGGCCCAGGGTCTCGGGCTGGGTGAGCGCGAACCAGTCGCGGTTGAGGTCGAAGAGGTAGTGGTTGCCGCGCCCGCCCGGCCACGGCTCGTCGTGCTCGGCCGCCAGCCGGTCGGGATCGGGCTCGATCCCTTCGCTGGAGCGGAAGTTGGCGACGAAGCGGTCGCGGCCGTCGGGGTTCTGGGTCGGGTCGACGACCACCACGGCGTGCGCGAGGATCTCCTCGACCACCGGGTCGTCCTGCGCCGCCAGCAGGTGGTAGGCGGTGAGCATCGCCGCGTCGGGCGAGGAGATCTCGTTGCCGTGCACGCCGTAGGCGAGCCAGACCACCGTCGGCAGCTCCGAGATCAGCTCCTCGGCGCGCGCCGGCTCGGTGGCGCGCGGGTCGGCGAGGGCCTGCATGCCGGCGCGGATCGCGTCGAGCCGCGCGACGTTCGCCGGCGAGCCGATGACCGCGTAGACGAGCTCGCGCCCCTGCCACGACTCCGCGTACTCGAACAGGCGCATGCGCTCCGGCGCGGCCTCCGCGAGGGCACGGAACATCGCCATCAGCTCGGCGTGCGAGGCGATCCTCTCGGCCGGGCGGTAACCGAGCACCCGCTCGAAGGTCGGGATCGCCGGATCGTAGGTGCTGCCGGGCCAGAACCAGTCGACGGCGACCGGGGTCTCGGAAGGGGCCTGCGGCTGCGCCACCGCGCTCGCCGCGACGGCGGCCGCAGCCAGGAGCAGCAGTGCCGGAGTGGATAGGGATCGAAGTGGGGAGGGGGACATCGGGGCTCCTTCGCGGCGCGTGGGTGGCCTGCGGCTCAATTCGTCAGCGGTCTCGTCTACGTGCTCTCGACCGGCGGGGATCGCGGCCGGATCGCAGTCGGCGCGAGGCTGCTACCAGCTCACCAGGGCGGTGCGTAGGTGACGCGGGCCGTCCTCTTCCTGTTCCAGCCAGGCGGCGAGCAGGCCGTCGCCGAGAGGGATCAACCGCGGGATGCCGGCCGAGCGCGCCGCCGAGCTGAGGCCGACGGTGCGGATCGCGCCGAGCCGGGCGTCCGCCGACGTCGGTGGAGCACCCTCGGCGCTGATCTCGGTGGCGGTGGGGCGGAGCGGTCGCAGCAGCATGGCCGCCCCGTCGATCGACTCTCCCAGCCACGACACCCAGGCGACGCCGCCGGCGAGGGCGACATCGACCCGGCCGTACGGCCGTTCGCCGTCGATCAGCACCGGCTCGCCGAAGGTGTGGCCGGCATCGTCCGAGAGAGCGGCGAAGACACGCCGCGCGCCTCCCGCGCCGGTGTACCAGGCGACGACGACGAGATCGCCTTCGGCGGCGACTGCGGGACCGTTGACGGGGCAGCCGGCGATGCGCCAGCCGTCGACGTGCACCGGCGCCGGGGCGCTCCAGCGGTCGCCCTGCCAGCGCACCCGCCAGATGTCGCGTATCTCGTCTTCCGAGCGGTCGCGGTAGACCACGATCGGGCCCTGCGAGGTCGCCGCGGCGTCGGTGGGGCAGCATTCGCAGACCCTGGGGTCGAGCAGTTGCGACGGCCTCGTGGCGCCGTCCCGCCCGACCCGTGTGGCGCGGAGGCTCATCGGGCCGTCCTGCTGCATGGCGCGACCGTCGAGCCAGAAGGCCTGCGCCGCACCTCCTTCTTCCACCAGGCTGACGAAGCCGTGCTCGGTCTCGGAGGTGTCGTCGTGCAACAGACCGAGGGGATCCAGTGCGTCGCCTCGCCTGGCGCCCAGCTGGGCGCCGTAGGCGTAGGGGCCTTCGCCGAGCTTCTCCAGCCACTGGACGACGAGCACCGGTCGGGTGAACAGACCGCCCTCCAGCTCGACCAGCGAAGGCACGTCGGCCCAGTTGGCGAAGAAGGCCCGGCCACGTTCCGCCTCGCCGACGAGCCGCACAGGCGGCTGCCAGACGCCGTCCTCGAGCCGGCTGGCGTGCAGCGACCAGCCGCCGCCGGCTGCGCTCGCGCCGTGCGCGCCGTGCGCAGCAGCGGGGTCGTCTGGTGCCACGCCGGCAACGCCGGAGTCGACCGAATCGCGCTCGAGCCAGGTCAGCCAGGGTCCCTGGTTCCCCGGCTGCAGCTTGACTCCGGTGGGCTCGTGCGCCGCCGGCGCCTGCAGCAGGTTGAAGGTTGTGCGCTCGGGCAGGGCGTCGGGCTCGCGCGCCGGGCCATGCTCGTCGTCGGGCTGGCAGGTCGAGAGCAGCAGCAGCACGCCGAAGCAGGCGCTCGACACCACCGCCGCGCCACGGCGGGCCGGCGGTCGCGGTCGCGGCGGTCGGCGGGCGACCTCTGGTGGGCGACGTCGCGACATCGGGTGGGACTCCTGAGACGAGGCTGCCGGGCGGCCGGCGCCGCCGCACTGTAACGGCTCGGGAGCGGACCGCCGCGCAGCGGTGCGAGAATGCCGCTGGCGGATGCGAGACAGTACCGCGACCCCGCCCGCCGGTGCCCGATCCCACGTCGCTGCCGACCGTTCGCCTGCCCCGGTGGCGTCAGCTTCCAGAGCCCTGTTCCTCGAGGACCGCATCGCCCATGAGCCCAGCCTCCGACTTCCGTTCGCTCTCCGCCAGCCCACGCTCGCGCCGCTCCGGCGTTCGTTCCCGACTGCTGGCGGTGCCCATCGCCCTCTTCGCCCTCATCGCCGTGCTCGCGGTCTGGAGGGTCGGCTCACCGCCGGTCCTGGAGCTGCGCACCAACGTGCCTGGCATCGGCTCACGCACCGAGATCACCGCGGTCGCCGAGGAGGCCGGTCGCGGTCTCGGCACCGTCGTGCTCGAGCTGGTGCAGGCGGAACGGCGCTGGGAGCTGGCCCGCACCGAGCACGAGCCGCGACCCTTCTGGGCCTTCTGGGGTGAGCGCACCGCTCGGGTCGAGCTGCCCGCAGTGGTGGAAGGCCGCACCGTCGAAGGGCTGGCCGAAGGCGAGGCCTTGCTGCGCCTGGTCGCCAGTCGCGCTCCGACCTGGCTGCGCCGGCCGGCGCCCGAGGTGCTCGAGCGCACGCTGCCGGTGCGCTGGCGTCCGCCGAGCGTCAACGCCTCGTCGCAGCCGAACTACGTCGGCCAGGGGGGCAGCGGCCTGGTGGTCTACACGGTGGGGGAGGCGGCGGTCCGGCACGGCGTCGAGGTCGGCGACCGGCTGTTCGAGGGCAGCCCCGTCCCCGGCCGCGCCGGCGAGTTCTTCGCCCTCTATGCCGCGCCCTACGACCTCGAGACCGGCGACTCGATCCGACTCTTTGCCGAGGACGCCCTGCGCAACGCCTCGCGTGCCCCGTTCCTGACCCTCTACCAGACCCGTGAGCTGGTGCGCTCGACGATCGCCCTCGACGACGCCTTCCTGCAGAAGGTGGTGCCGGCGATCGCCGCCGAGACCGCCGGCCTGCGCGTCGGCGACGACCTGTTGGCGGGCTACCTCGAGATCAACGGGCCGCTGCGCAGGGCCAACGCCGAGGAGCTGCGCCGGCTGGCCGCGGAGAGCCGCGAGACCTTCCTGTGGAGCGGCGTCTTCCTGCAGCAGCCCAATGCCCAGGTGATGGACCGCTTCGCGGCCCGCCGGCAGTACACCTACCGCGGCGAGGTGGTCGACCAGCAGGACCACCTCGGCCTCGATCTGGCCTCGACCCGCCAGGCGGAGGTGCTGGCCGCCAACTCGGGCGTGGTGGTGATGGCGCGCTACTTCGGCATCTACGGCCGTACCGTCGTCGTCGATCACGGACACGGCCTGATGAGCCTCTACGCGCATCTGTCGTCGATCGCGGTGGAGCCGGGCGCCGAGGTCGCCACCGGACAGACCCTGGGGCGGACCGGAGCGACCGGTCTGGCCGGCGGCGATCACCTGCACTTCACCGTGCTGCTCGGAGGCGAGCCGGTGACCCCGCTCGAGTGGTTCGACGCGCAGTGGATCCGCAATCGCATCGAAGCGCCGCTGGGAGGCGCGGGCGCCGCCGGCGCCGGCGCGGCACTTTGATCCGGGTGGGAGCGAAAGTGTGGGCGTGATCGCCGGGCGCCGCGGCGGCAGGCGACCGGCGTGGCAGTTGGCGCTGGTCGTCGTGGCGGGACTGGTCTACGGCCTGCTGCTGCTGCGAGGCGAGGCCGACGTCGATCGCGGGGGCGTCGGCGCCTCGCCGGCGGCTTCGGTCGGCGCGGAGGCTCAGGCTCCGGGCGCCAGCGGCGCAGCCGGGGTCTCGTCCCGCCTGGTCGAGGCGATCGAGCGCCGCCAGTCGGAGGTATGGGTCGAGACCGCCGCCGAGGTCACCCGCCTGCTGCGCGACGACGATCGCGGCTCACGCCACCAGCGCTTCCTGGTCGACGTGGCCGGGAACTCGGTGCTGGTGGCTCACAACATCGACCTCGCCGAACGGGTGCCGCTGGAGCAGGGCGACGTCGTCGAGATCCGGGGTCGCTTCGAGTGGAACGACCGTGGGGGCGTGCTGCACTGGACCCACCACGATCCGGGCGGCGGCCCCGACGAGGGGTGGATCCGTCACCGCGGACGGGTCTACCGCTGAGCAGCCGAGCGCACCTGGGCCTCAGCGAGCGCCGGCGCCGGCCTTGACCGGGGCCGCGGCCTGACCGGCGTTCGAGCTCCTGGCGTCGCCACCGCTCTTGGCGTCCTTCGCCGCCTCGCCGCCGCCCTTGGCGTCTGCGGTCGACGAGTTGTTCTCGGCATCCTTCGAGCGCATGTCGACCGAGCCGCGGAAGGTGGCTCCGTCCTCCAGGGTCACCCGCGGTGCCTTGAGGTTGCCCTCGACCCGGCCGGTCTTGCGGATCACCACCTCGTCGCTGCCCTCGAGGTTGCCGTTGACCGTGCCCTCGACCTCGATCCGCCGCGCCTGGATACCGGCGTCGATCTGAGCCGACCGGCTGATCGTGACGGTGTTGCCGGCGAAGCGGATCTCACCCTCGACGCGACCGGAGATCTGGATGTCCTCCTGGCCGACGAGCTCCCCCTGGATCGTGATGGTGGAGCCGAGGATCGAGTTCGCTGGGTTGCTGACAGCCATGGGGAATGCTCCTGGGTCGATAGGGAGGGAGACCGCGAGAGCGGCACCTCATCATAGATAAATGTCTATGCGCAAACGTATTGCCGGGCGGCATCCACGTCAAGCCCTGAGCTGGCGCGCATCGTTCGAGGCTACGCCTTCTGGCGGCGCATGAGAAGCCCCCAACAGCAGCGTCACTCGGTAGGCGGCCAGCGAAGGGCCCCCGAGGTCGCGACGGCCGGCCGCGCCGTGCCGGGCTGACGTGAGAGCCGATCGAGCGGCGCCGAGTCGAGACAGAGGCCGAGGAGCGGGTGGAGCGCAGGGCATGGATCGCCACGCCGTGCGTACAATCTCCACAGGAGCCCGGGCGCGGCCCGTCGCGCCGGGCGGGGCCAGAACCGCGCCGGACGGAGGTGCCCGCCCCACAAGGGCCGAGGAGAGGAACGATGGGACTGATCGAGAAGATGATCTCCGAGGCGATCCGCCGCGAGACCGGCTTCAACCCGCGACGGCTGGTGCGCCGAGTCGGCGGTCGCAACCTGCTGCTCGCCGGCGGCGCGGCGCTCGCCGGGGGTCTGCTGGCGAGTCAGGCCTCGAAGCAGTCGGCTGGCGCCGCCAGCAGCTTCGGGCCGAGCTCTCCGACCCAGCGCCCGGAGCGCCGCAGCCCTCCGCCGTCGGCGCCGCCGCCACCCCTGCCGCCGCTGCCGCGCTCCGGGCCGACCGAGCTGCCGCCGCTGCCTGGGGCCGCATCGGCGCCGGCGCAGGCGACTGCCGGTCCGGACGATACGGTGGCCGCGGAGGCCGAGCTGCCGGGGGCGGTGCGCTACGCGGTGACCCGCACCATGGTGGCGGCGGCGCTCGCCGACGGCGACCTGGCGGCCGACGAGAAGGCGCTGATCGACGAGCAGCTCGGCGCCGGCGATCTGAGCGACGAGCAGGCGGCGCAGCTGCGCCGCGACCTCGTGGTGCCGCCGTCGGTCAACACCATCGCGTCGGAGCTGCCGAAGGGCGAGGATCCCGAGCTGCTGCTGCAGTTCGCGATCCTCACCGCCCGCGCCGACGGTGAGCTCTCCGGTCGCGAGCGCACCTGGCTCGAGGGGCTGGCCAAGGCGCTGGGCCTGAGCGCGCAGCGGGTGGAAGGGGTGGAGCGATCGCTGTTCCCCGGCGCCTGAGGCGCCTGAGCCGCAGCCGGCGCGTCGCGGAGCAGCGCGCGGAGCGGCCGGGTTGACGAGCGGCGGCGAGAAGGAGCACGGCGCCGGCCGCCCGGCGGTGGTCCTGGTGCGCCCCCAGCTGGGCGAGAACGTCGGCGCCTGCGCTCGCGCGATGTGGAACTGCGGCCTCGACGACCTGCGCCTGGTCGAGCCGCGAGACGGCTGGCCGAACCCCCGCGCTCTCGCCGCGGCCACCGGCGCCGCCTGGGTGATCGAGAGGGCACGGGTCTTCCCGAGCCTGGCCGCGGCGACCGCCGACTGCGCCCTGATCGTCGCCACCTCGGCTCGCCGCCGCGAGATGACCAAGGACGGGCTGACGCCACGCCAGGCAGCTTCGTTGCTCCACGCGGCGGCGTCGCGGCGGCCGCCCGAGCGCGGCGCCCTGGTGTTCGGCTGCGAGCGCACCGGTCTCGACAACGACGACGTGGCGCTGGCCAGCCACCTGGTCCAGGTGCCGCTCAATCCTCAGTTCAATTCCTTGAATCTGGCGCAGGCGGTGCTGCTGCTGGCCTGGGAGTGGTACCGCGACGAGGCGGAAGCGGTGGGCGTCGCCGAGCACCGGCAGGGGCTCGATCAGCGCAGCGCCGAGCTCGCCAGCGGCGGCGAGATGGAGAACTTCTTCGAGCATCTCGAGCAGGAGCTCGACCGCGCCCGCTTCTTCCGGGTGGCGGAGAAGCGCGCCGGCATGGTGCGCTCGATCCGGGCGCTACTACGTCGCGCCCAGCCGGCGCGGGACGAACTGCGGGTCCTGCACGGTGTCGTCTCGGCGCTGGTGGGGCGGCGCAAGGACGGCGCTCCGGTGCGTCAGGCGGGCTCGAAGAGCGGCGACGCCGTGGCCCCCGAGCCTCCGGACCCCCGCCCCGGACGCGGCCAAGGCTAGTCGACGAAAGTCCTTGCTCGTGTTAGGGTTAACCCTTGCCTCACGAGCCGGCCATCGGCTGGGTCGGGGCCGTCGGAGCGCCGCGCGCTCTGTCGGCGACCGTCGAGCGTGAGCCCTGTTTCCCGTCTCTTCGCCCTCCGGTGTTCCGGGTCCGTCGCCGCGGTCGAGCCAAACCGCGGCCATGCCGGGTGCGAAGAACGCAGCAGGGCCCAGCCGTCGTCAAAGGAGCCTCTCGTGTCCGAAACCGTCAAGCCCGCCGAAGTCCGGCAGCGACTGGGCGACCTCCTCGACCGGGTCGCCGATCGGCGCGACGACTTCGTCATCGAGCGACGCGGCAAGCCTCTGGCGGCGATCGTGCCCTTCGCCAAGTACCAGCAGCTGCAGAAGGCCGCGGAGATGGAGTTGCTGAGCGCCTTCGACCGTCACGCCCGCGAGCTGACCCAGCAGCAGGCCGAGGTTCTGGCGCGCCGGATCAAGCGCAGGGTGAGGAGCGACAGCGACACCGACACCGACAGCGAGACCTGATCGCCCGCATGCCGCCCGCTGGCCGCTGTGGCCGGGCGGTTGCGGAACGGGAAGGGGCGCGGCCACGGGTCCGCACCCCGGACGAACCGGTGTCGGCGCGTTCGAGGTCCGGGATCAGAGCTTCCTGAGATGAAGAAGCCGCGTGTTGTGATCGATCTCTCGGTCTTCCTCGAGGCGCTGCTCAGCGCCGACAGCGACAGCTCCCGCCTGCTGAGACGTTGGCTGCAGGAGGATGCCTACCAGGCGCTGATGACGCCGCGTGGCCTGCGTGCGCTCGAGGGCGCGGTGCTCGACGAGGAGCTGCTGGGTGCGAGCGGGCTGGAGGAGAACGAGGCGAAGCGCTGGGTCGCCGCCCTCGCGTTGCGCGTCGAGACGGTCGAGCCCGAGGTGGAGAGCTCCGCCGCGGTGCTCGAGTCTCGTACCGCCTCGGTGCGGGCGCGGGCCCGTGCGGTGCTCGCCGGAGCCCGGGGCGAGAGCCCGGATCGCGAGCCCTCCGCCGCGCCCGAGCCGTCGGCGGAGGAGTCGGCACTGGCGGCGCTCTCGGCACTCGATCGCGACGCGGTGCTCGCCGCCCGGCAGTCCGAGGCGTTGATCGTCTCCACCGACCCGGCGCTGCTCGAGTCCCGCGATCTCGGGGTCGACGTGTTGACTCCGACCAGCCTCCTGCAGCTGCTGGAAGCGCTCTGAACGAGCTCCGACGACCCTCTGCCGTGTGCCCTGCCGGCTCGGTTCTCGCGGTCTCCGGAGGCTGCCGGCCGGCGGGAAACTTCGCGCTCCCTTTTGCGTTGCACTCCCGACCGCAGGCCGGTCGACGACTGCACGGTCCCGCCGTCTTTCCTCACCGTCGAATGCGATGAAGCTGCGCACAAAACTGATCGTCGCTTTCTTCGGCCTCGCCGTACTGCCGCTCATCGGCCTGGTGGTCTTCAGCTACCTCTCCTCGGTGCGGGCGCTACGCCAGGCGGTCGAGGAGCAGTCGCGCGAGCTGGCCGGGCGCATCGAGCGCAACATGGCGGTGGCGCGGGGAGAGTTCCTGCAGAACTGGCGCGGGGTGCGCGAGCTCGACTGGCCCGCGACCAGCCGCGAGGAGTTCGAGGTCAAGCTGGCACGGGCGATGGAGGAGCTCGGCCCCTGGGCGCCCCTGGTGCGACGTTGGGAGTTCCAGCCGGCGCCGCCCGCCGCCGCTCCGCCGCCGCCCGGCGCCGAGGGCTCAGATGCTGGGACGCCGGCCGCTCCCCCCGTCGGGCCGGCCGGCCCCGAGGGTCGCTGGTGGGACGAGCCCACGGTGGTCTGGGTGCAGCCGCAAGAAGGGCAGTCGACCCAGGATGGCGAGGGCGCGGCAGGTTCCTCGCAGGCGGCGAGGGCCGTCGAAGCCGACCGCATGTGGCGGTTCTCCTTCGCTCCCGACGTCGATCCCGAGCGGGCGATGGTACCGGCCCGGCGGGCTCTCGAACGGGTCAGCGCGCGGATCGCCGACAAGGTGCGCGAGCTCGAGATCGAGCTGCAGCAGCGTGAGGTGGAGGCCGACGCCGCGGCGCGCGCGGTGGCCTCGGGGGTCGGCGACCTGCACGCAGCCACCGACGCCGCGATCGCCGCCGGCGCCCTCGCGGTCGACCTCGAGAGACTGCGCAACCGCGACGAGATGATCGGCTCCCTGCTCGGCACCGAACTCAGCCTGCAGACCGGTCTGGAGGGGGTCGGCCTGCAGGGCACGCTCGGGATGCAGCTCGACAAGCAGCGCTTCTTCCGTGCCGTGCTCGAGGCGACGCCGCGTGATCGCGGCGAGGTCCCTTTCGCGGTCGATCCCGAGGGGCAGGTCTACTTCCGAGACGACGTCGATCGCGAGCGCCTGATCGAAGTCAGCGGGGTCTCGCCGGAGCTCTTCGCCGAGGCCTGCCGCGAGGGCATGTGGAGCGACGACAGCTGGGTGGTCGCCACCAAGGCCGATCCCGAGACCGAGATCACCTATGGCATCGCGCGCCCGATCGACGACTCGCTGGCCGAGATCCGCCGCGCCACCGGGCGCAACTTCCTGCTCGGCCTCGGCATGATCGGTCTCAGCCTGTTCGGCATCCTGCCACTCAGCTCACGGCTGACGCGCGGGCTGCAGGATCTCTCGACCGATGTCGACCGGCTCGCCGAGGGCGAGCTCGACGTGCGGGCCGAGGTCCGCGGCCGCGACGAGCTGGCGGTCCTGGCGCGCTCGTTCAATCACATGGCGGCGCAGCTGCAGACCCAGCGCGAGCAGCTGGTCGAGCAGGAGCGTCGCGGTCGCGAGCAGGAGGTCTCGAAGCGGCTGCTCGAGGCGGAGAACGCGCGTCGCGGCGAGGAGCTGGAACAGGCGCGCCAGTTCCAGCTGTCGATGCTCCCGGCGGAGATCCCGCGCTTCTCCGAGTACGACATCGCGGTGGTGATGCGCACCGCCACCGAGGTCGGAGGTGACTACTACGACTTCCTGCCCGATCCTGCGCCCGAGGACGGCGGGCAGGGACGAGCCGCTGGTCGCCAGCTGACGGTGGCGGTGGGAGACGCCACCGGGCACGGCGCCAAGGCCGGCACCATGGTCACCGCGGTCAAGGCGCTGCTGTCGGCGTCGGCCCCGCTGGTCGATCTCGCCGAGTTCCTCGCCCACGGTTCGGCGGTGATCAAGAACATGTGCGTCGAGCGCATGGCGATGTCGCTGCAGCTGGTGAGGCTGTCGCCCGAACACTTCGATCTCGCCTCGGCGGCGATGCCGCCGGCGCTGCTCTGGCGCCGCGAGGCCGGTGCCGGCGCCGCCGCGGTCGAGGAGATCGCACTCGAGGGATTGCCTCTCGGGGGACTGCGCGGTGTGCGCTACGAGTGCCGGCGGGTCGCCTGGAATCCGGGCGACGTGCTGCTGATGATGAGCGACGGTCTGCTCGAGCAGACCGGCGACGACGGCTCGCCGGTCGGCTACCGGCGTGTCACCGAGCTCTTCCGCGAGGCAGTGGGCGCCGGCGGCGGGGGGGCTGCGGCGACGTCGGGGCGTGAGGTCTCGGCCGATGACGTGATCCGGCGGTTCAACGATGAGATCGAGCGCATCACCGGAGGCCGGGCGCCGGCCGACGACGTGACCTTCCTCGCGGTGCGCAACATCTCGCGCGCTGCGGGGCGTTGAAGCGGTGAGCTGACTCCGGTCGCCGCGACGGGAGTCAGAGAGCGGCGAGCAGTCGCGGTGGCAGAAACCAGTGCAGCTCGCCGAGCCCCGGTCGCAGCTCGGCGATGCCGCCGCGCAGGGCGATCGAGGCGACTGCCGCGGTCGGGAAGCGGACCGTGGCGCCGGTGAGACGCGAAACGACGGCGGAGCAGGCGGGCTCGTGTCCGACCACCAGGAGGCGCTCGCCCTGCTCCGGGGCGAGCTCACGCACGCAGTCGAGCCAGCCGTCCGCGGTGGCCTCGTAGAGACGCTCGGAGTAGACGACGTCGACCGCATCGCTGGAATCGTCGCTGTCTTGCGCCGCTTCGAGCAGGCGCTCGACGGTCTCGCGGGTGCGTCGCGCCGTCGAGCAGAGCACGTGCGGCGGCAGCCGGCCGGTCGCCGCGAGGAAACGGCCGACGTCGGCGGCGGCCCTACGGCCCCTGGGGTTGAGCGGCCGGTCGTGGTCGCTCGCGGCGCCACTGTGCCAGTCCGACTTGGCGTGTCTGAGAACCAGCAGCTCGAACATCTGTGAGACCTCCCTGACGCCTGCCCGACCGCCCGACCGCCCGGCGGCGGACGATCGCACCGCCGGCGCGGACTCTGACCTCGGCCGCCATCGCGGAGTCGCGGCTTCTCGGGATCTTCTCATCGATCTGCTAGCTTGATCGGTCGCCACAGCGATTCCGGGCCGTGGGTGCGTGTCGCCGCACCGTCGCCGCCCGGATCCGGCGGCTCGAGAGCCCAAAGGGCGAGGGAGAGACGATCGTGAGCCGGGAGCCGGCCGAGCACGCAGCAGGGGACGGTGCCGTCGCGGCGGCGAGTGTCCCCGGTGCGTCGGCGAGCGGCGCAGGGCATGCCGCGTCCGCCAGATCGACGACGCAGGCGGCGCCCGCCTCGCGGCCGGTCGAGGCGCCGGACGGCCGGCGGTCGCTGGAGGAGTTCCCTGCCGAGACGCGGTACCTCAACCGTGAGCTGAGCTGGCTGCAGTTCAACTCGCGGGTGATGGAAGAGGCGCTCGATCCGGGCAACCCGCTGCTCGAGCGGGTCAAGTTCCTGTCGATCTACGCCAGCAACCTCGACGAGTTCTTCATGATCCGGGTCTCGGGCCTGCGCGACCAGCTGGTCGCCGGAGTACTCGAGGCTCCGCCCGACGGGATGACCCCGCAGGAGCAGCTGGTGGCGATCCGCGAGGCGCTGCGTGAGGAGCTGCCGCGGGTCCAGAACTGCTGGGAGGACCTGCAGGTCGAGCTGGCGCGCGAGGAGATCGAGGTGGTCGAGCTCGACGACCTCGACGGGGAGGAGCGCGCGGCGATGCGCACGCTCTTCGAGCGTGACATCTTCCCGATCCTCACGCCGCTCGCCTTCGACCCTGGCCATCCGTTCCCGCACATCTCCAACCTCAGCCTCAACCTCGCCGTGGTGGTGCGCGAGCCCGGCCACGGCGAGCGCTTCGCCCGCCTCAAGGTGCCGCAGGCGATCGATCGCCTGGTGCGCGTGCCCGGCGGCGACATCCCGAGCGGCGGCCTACGCGCCGGCCGCCGTCGCTACCGCTTCGTGTGGCTCGAGCAGCTGGTGAGCGCCAACCTCGATCTGCTCTTCCCGGGACTCGAGGTGCTGGCAGCACACGCCTTTCGCGTCACCCGCGACGCCGATCTCGAGATCGAGGAGGACGAGGCGTCCGATCTGCTGACGGCGATGGCGGAGGTGGTCGGGCGGCGTCACTTCGGCTCGGTGACCCGCCTCGAGCTCGACGCTCGGATGCCGCGCGAGATGCGCCAGATCCTCGAGCGCAACCTCGGCACTGCCGACTATCAGGTCTACGCCCATCGGGGGCCGCTCGGCCTGGCATCGCTGATGGAGCTGACCTCGTTGGACGTCAAGGATCTCCAGGATCCGCCGTTCATGCCCGACGCGCGCCGCGACCTGATCGACGAGGAGCCGATCTGGTCGCACCTGCGGCGCCGCGACTACCTCCTGTACCACCCCTACGACAGCTTCCTGCCGGTGATCGAGTTCCTGCGTGCGGCCGCCGAGGATCCCCAGGTGGTGGCGATCAAGCAGACGCTCTACCGCACCGGTCCCGACTCGCCGGTGGTCGCGGCGCTGATGGAGGCGCGCGAGAACGGCAAGCAGGTGTCGGTGCTGGTCGAGCTCAAGGCGCGCTTCGACGAGCAGAACAACATCGCCTGGGCGCAGTCGCTGGAGAAGGCCGGGGTGCACGTCGTCTACGGTGTGCTCGGACTCAAGACCCACGCCAAGATGTGCCTGGTGGTGCGCCGTGAGGAGAGCGGAGTGCGCTCCTACGTGCACCTGGCGACCGGCAACTACAACCCGATCACTGCGCGGATCTACACCGACGCGGGGTTGATGACCTCCGATCCGGTGATCGCGCGCGACGTTTCCAACCTGTTCAACGCCTTGACCGGCTACTCGCGGCAGCGCGACTACGAGAAGCTGCTGGTGGCGCCGGGGCGCATGCGCGAGCTGATGATCGAGCGCATCGATCGGGAGATAGCGCACTGCGGCCGGGGCGGGCAAGGCTATCTGGCATTCAAGATGAACTCGCTGGTCGACCGCGAGTGCATCGACGCCCTCTACCGGGCGTCGCGCGCCGGGGTGCGAGTGGACCTTTTGATCCGCGGCATCTGCTGCCTGCGACCGGCGGTGCCCGGCCTGAGCGAGAACGTCCGGGTGATCTCGCTGGTGGGGCGCTTCCTCGAGCATTCGCGGGTCTACTGCTTCGCCAACGGCGGCGAGCACGAGGTGTTGATGGGCAGCGCCGATCTGATGCCGCGCAACCTCGACGGCCGCGTCGAGACGCTCTTCCCGGTCGAGGACGCGCGGCTTCGGCGCGGACTCTGGGCGGTGATGCAGCGCGAGCTGGCCGACCAGGCGAACCGCCGTGAGCTGCGCAGCGACGGCAGCTACAGCCGCAAGCCGTTCGATCTGCCGGACGACGCGCCGGACGTGCAGCGCGAGTTCCAGGGCGCCGAGACGCCCTGGCGCTGAGCGCTCTCCTCCGAGCGAACGGATCGCGGTCGCAAGAGGTCGGCGCGCGATCCGGCCGCTTGGGCCGAGAGGGTGGAATTGGCTACGCTGCGCAGCCGTAAGCCGTTCCAGACCCATCGGGAACCCCACGCGAGGGGTCCCAGAGAGGATGCCACCAATGATCGGATTGATCGTTCTCCTGGTCGTCGCCCTCGTGCTCGTCGCCTGGGTGGCCGGGATCTACAACCGCCTGGTCCGCCTGCGCAACCGTTTCCAGAACGCGTTCGCCCAGATCGACGTGCAGCTGAAGCGCCGTTACGACCTCATCCCCAACCTGGTCGAGACCGCCAAGGGCTACCTGAAGCACGAGCGCGAGACCCTCGAGAACGTCACCAAGGCGCGTAACGAGGCGCTCGCCGCGTCGCAGGCCGCGGCGGCGAATCCCGGCGACCCGGCGGCGATGAAGGCGCTGCAGGGCGCGGAGAGCCTTCTCGGCCGCATGCTGGTCAACGTGCGCGCGGTGGCCGAGCAGTATCCGGACCTCAAGGCGAACGAGACGATGAACCGGCTCATGGAAGAGCTGACGTCGACCGAGAACAAGATCTCCTTCGCCAGGCAGGCCTACAACGACGCCGTGACCAACTACAACACGGCTCGCGAGACCTTCCCGAGCAACATGGTCGCCGGTTCGATGGGCTTCGGCCCGGCCGAGCTGTTCGAGGTCGAGATCGCCGAGCAGCGCGAGCCGGTCGCCGTCTCGTTCACCTGAGGGGTGTGCGCAGGGGGAAGAGCCTGAGGGGACGAGAGCTTGGACTTCTTCGAGCGACAGGACCACGCCCGGCGCCGCACCCGAGCGCTGGTCTTCTGGTTCGTGCTCGCCGTGGTGGCGATCGTCCTGGCGGTCTATGCCGTCGTCACCTTCGTTCTCGCCGGCTTCGGCTACGTGCCGGAGCGGCTGCTCGGCACCCAGGCTCGGCCGCTGTTCTGGGACGCTCGGATCTTCGCTGTCGTCGTCGGCAGCGTCGTCGGCCTGGTGACCATCGGCAGCCTCTACAAGATCGCGGTGCTGCGCGAGGGCGGTGAGGCCGTGGCCCGGATGCTCGGCGGACGTCCGATCGACGCCAACACCCGGGACTCCTCGGAGCGCCGTCTTCTCAACGTCGTCGAGGAGATGGCGATCGCCTCCGGAGTGCCGGTGCCGCCCGTCTTCGTGCTCGAGCGCGAGACCGGGATCAACGCCTTCGCGGCCGGCTCGACGCCCGGCGACGCGGTGGTCGGGGTGACCCGGGGATGCATGGAGCTGCTGTCGCGCGACGAGTTGCAGGGGGTGGTGGCGCACGAGTTCAGCCACATCCTGAACGGCGACATGCGCCTCAACCTGCGCCTGATCGGCGTGCTGCACGGCATCCTGGTGCTGGCGCTCACCGGCTGGTGGCTGATCCGCTCGCTGCGTTTCGCTTCGGGGGACCGGCGCGCCGGCGGCGTGCTCGCCGGCGTCGCGGCGATCGGCCTGGTGCTGCTCGTCGTCGGCTGGATCGGCGTCTTCTTCGGCCGCTTGATCAAGAGCGCTGTGTCGCGCCAGCGCGAGTACCTCGCCGACGCCTCGGCGGTGCAGTTCACCCGCAACCCGCCTGGCCTGGCGGGTGCGCTGAAGAAGATCGGCGGTCTCGCATCCGGCAGCGGTCGCGGCAGCCGGCTGCAGAGCCGCAACGCCGAGCAGGCGAGCCACATGTTCTTCGGCAACGCGCTCTCCCGCTCGTGGCTGCGTGGGCTGTCGACCCACCCGCCGTTGATCGAGCGCATCCGCCGCCTGGAGCCCCGCTTCGACGGCACTTTCCCTGCGGTCGAGCCGCTGCCCGGCGGGCCGTTCCCCGAGCTGCGCAAACGGCAGGAAGCGAAGCCGATCGTGGCCGCCGCCGCGGCCTCGAGCGCCGCCGCCCTGGCACCGCCCCCGGTGCATGCCGGTACCGCCAGGGAGAGCAGCGCGCGCGTCGAGAGCGCCGCGGAGAGGAGAGCGGCCGAGCGGGCGGCTCTCGAGGAACGCGCCCAACGCCTCGCCGAGCGCATCGGCACTCTGAGCCAGGAGCACGTCGACTTCGCCACGCGTGCCCTCGCGGCGCTGGCCGACGAGCTGCGCTCGAGCGTGCGCGAGCCGGTGGAGGCGGAGGCCCTGATCTACGCCCTGCTGCTGCACCCGGACCAGCCGGTGCGCGAGATGCAGCTGCAGCGCCTCGAGCAGGCGCTCGGAGCGCGAGCCCCGGCGACCTTCCGCGAGCTCGCGGCGGCGCGGCGCCGTCTCGAGCACGTCGACGCCTCGCTGCGCCTGGTGCTGGTCGACCTGTCGCTGCCGGCGCTGCGCTCGATGTCGGTCGAGCAGTACCGGGCACTGCGCTCGAACGTCGAGACCCTGGCCACCGGCGACGGCCAGCTGCGCCTCTTCGAGTACACCCTGCAGCGGATCTTGGCGCGCCATCTGGCGCCCCACTTCGACGGCCCCGAGCCGTCGCGGGTCGCCTACTACAGCCTGCGCGGCGTCGGCGACGAGCTGGCGACCCTGCTCTCGGCGCTCGCCTGGGAGGGCGGCCGGGAGCACCGCAACGCCTTCCTGGCGGGATGCCAGACGCTGGGGGTGCAGCTGGAGATGGTCGCTGAGCCCGAGTGCAGCCTGGTCGACGTCGACCGCGCCCTGCGCCGCCTGGCGCAGCTGGCGCCGCGCCTCAAGCGCGACCTGGTGCGCGCCATCGCCGTGACCTCGGCGTACGACCGCAGGATCGACGTCGCCGAGGCCGAGCTGCTGCGCGCCGTCTGCGACGCCCTCGACTGCCCGGTGCCGCCGTTCCTGCCGGGGGAGGAGCTGTAGGTGGGGCGGAGGGGTTGGGGGTTGGGGGTCAGGGGTTGGGGGATAGGGGTTAGGGGTTAGGGGATAGTGCCGACAGCGTCGTTGCCGGTTCCGGTTTCCGCGTTCTCTCATTCCGCAGGTTCTCTAGGCCCAGAGCCAGCCGCCTCTCCTGCTATGCCCTAACCCCTAACCCCTAACCCCTAACCCCTAACCCCTAACCCCTAACCCCTAACCCCAACCCCCAAGCCCCTTCCGCCTCCCTGGCGGTCGGGGCACGGGGCGGAATATCGTCCTCGCAGCGCCGGATTGTCCGTCCTGACGTCCCCGATGCGGCCGGCGAGCGAAGCCGGCTTCCAACGCCTGCGCCTGGTGACGGATCGGCCGTCCTCCCCGCAGTCTCGAGAACGAAGGAGTCCCCGCATGCGAACCGCCAACGTTCCCCGGCCGCTCTTCACCCTGCTCGTCACCCTGCTCGTCGCGGCCCTGATCCTGCTGCTCGGCTCCGTCGCCGGGGCGCAGGAGAACAAGCAACGGGGCAAGGTGGTCAAGGCCACCATCGTCGAGGAGCCGGTCGAGGCCGAGGACGAAGCGTCCGAGGAGTCCGAGGAGTCCTCCGACGCGGAGGCCGCCGAGGAGTCCGCCCGCGGCGAAGAGGACGCCGATCGGGAGACGGACGCCAGGGCCAGGGCGCGCGCCGAGCGCAAGGCGGAGAAGGAGCGCATCGCCGCCGGCAAGAAGGCCGACCGGGAGGCCGAGAAGGCCAATCGCGAGGCGGAGAAGGAGGCGCGCCAAGAGGCGGAGGAGCGCGAGCGCGTGGCGGCGCGGGATCGTCGCGAGGCCGAGGCCGCCGCCGAGGCGCGAGAGCGGGAGACCGCCCGCCGCGAGGCCGAGGAGGCCGATGCCGCCAGGCGCGCCGAGGCGTCTGCCGCTGCCGCCGCTGTGGAGAGCGAAGCCTCCGAGGCCACCACGGCAACGGAGGCGAGCGCTGCCACTGCCGCTGACGCCGAGCCCGAAGTCGCGGCGCCACGCGCCGCGTCGACTCCGGCACCGCGCACGGCACCCGACCGCGCCGCCGATCTGCCGCCGGTGCGCGAGGCGCCACGCGACCAGTTCGGTGAGCGCCTGCTGGTGCGCGAGGTGCTGCTCGACGTGCTGGTCACCGACCGCCAGGGCAACGTGGTCACCGGCCTCGGCCCCGAGGACTTCGTGGTCACCGAGCGCGGTCAGCAGCGCGAGGTCACCAGCGCCTCTTTCTACGGCGGCCCGGAGCTGGCCGCAACCGGCCAGGGCGGCGAGGTGCGAACCGACCGCTACTTCATCCTCTTCTTCCACGACCAGAAGCAGGCCGCTCCGTTCCTCACCGCCGCCCAGCTCGACGCCGGACGCTGGACCAAGCGCTGGATCGAGGAGGAGATGCTGCCCAACGACCAGGTCGCGGTGATGGGCTACGACACCCGACTGAAGGTCTACCTCGACTTCACCCGCGACCGCGACGAGATCGTCGAGGCGGTGACCAACGCCTCGCTCGGCCGCAAGGAGCCCGATCGCTGGACCAGCCGTAGCGAGCCGGAGTTCGATGGCGACAGTCCGTCGATCCTGGTCAACATGCCGACCGGCAAGACGCTGGCGAGGCAGACGCGCAAGCTGCAGGAGGCGCTGGAGCTCATCGGTCAGGCCGCAGAGGGCATCGTCGGGCGCAAGAACCTGCTGCTGTTCAGCGTCGGTTACGGCGACGTCGACACGCAGTTCGGGCTGTGGACGCCCGATCCGCGCTACTACCCCGACATGATGGAGTCGCTGAACACCGGCAACGTCGCGGTCTACGCGATCGACACCATGGGCTCGGAGCGCGGCCGCCCGGCCTTCGCGACCATCAACGACTCGCTGAGCTCGATCGCCAACGACACTGGCGGCCACTACTACTCGACCTTCGTCAACCCGATCTCGCCGCTTCGCCAGATCGCCGAGGAGAACCGCGGCTACTACTTGCTCAGCTACCGCTCGGAGTACGACGCCGGCACCCAGGGCTACCGCGAGGTCGAGGTGGAGACGCGCAACCCCGAGTACGAGGTGCGCGCGCGCAAGGGCTACCGCTACGGCGGCACCTGAGGCGCTGCAGCGCCGCACGCCGCGGTCCGAGGCACGACCGGCCGGGATCGGCCGGTCGTGCGGTCAGCCGTCGGCGAGATCGCGGACCCACGTCTCGACCTCTGGCTCGCCGGCGAAGAAGTCGCCGCGGTGGCCGCGGGTCCAAGCCCAGCGCTGGATCCAGGACATCCCCGCCGGTCCGACGTACTCGTCCGGCAGCTGGTAGGCGGGGTCTTCGAGCGCCGCGTCGAGTGTGACGAAGCGGTAGCCGCGCTGGCCGTGACGTCGCAGCAGCTCGTCGAGGGCGTCGGCGTTGAGGCGGTTGGCGTGCAGCAGCAGTACCTGCACCATCTCGCGACCGAGGAGCTTCCGCGACTGCTGCTCGAAGAAGGCGGTCTGCGCCAGCATGTAGTCGAGGTAGGCGGTCCGGACGCGGGCCGCCGTGTCGAGCCATTCCGCGTCGGTTCCGGAGCGGTCGAGGGCGCGGTCGTAGGCGCGGGCGTAGATCCACTCGGCGTTGTCGATCGTCACCGGCGCGACGCGCTGGCCGCGCTCCTCGAGCCACGATTCGAAGGCGTGCTTGGTCTCCAGATCGCGGCCGGTGTGCAGGAAGGGGTGGCGGAAGAAGCGCAGCGCCGAGGACCGGCCGTGCTCGAGCAGCAGCCGACGGGTGACCCGCTCGCCGCGCTCGGCGTCGGCCTGGAACTCGGCGAGGGGTACGCGGTGCAGGTCGGGGTGGGAGAAGGTGTGGTTGCCGAGCTCGAAACCGCGGTCGAGCCAGCGCCGCAGCAGGTCGACGCGCTCTGGCTCGGGCAAGCTGGCTCCCTCGGCGTACAGCTTGCCCTCGTTGACGAATCCGATCGCCGGAGCGCCGTGCTCCGCGAGCGCCTCGAGCAGGCCTTCGGTGAGCTGGCGCCAGGACTCGAGGTCGCGGCAGGTGCAGTTGGCCGGCAGGTCGTCGACGGTGAGGGCCATGAGCCGCAGCTCGGTTCCGGACTGGTCGCCGCCGGTCTCCTGTGGGCCTGCTGCGGTGCTCGCCGTGGAGAGACCCAGCATCGAGACCAGGCAGCAGGCCATCGCCCGGAAAGACCCGGGCAGAGGCCGCGGACGAGACAGCTCCGAGCCGGCGGCCCGGCAGTGAGACGAGGACCGAACCTCGGTGATGCGCCGGGCGCGGAGAGATGTGGAGAAGAGCAGCATCGATTCGTTCACCTTTCTCACGTTCGCTGGCATCCAAGGGGAGGCGGATCGGTCGTCGGCAACAGTGCCCATACGATTGCGGCATGCACGCCCCGAATTCCCGACGCCCCGACACCGCCCCCGATCCCTCGGCGACTCCCGGCTTCTCGGACGCCGAGCTCGAAGCCCTGAGGCGCGAGACGCCGCTGATCGCCGCCGGCAAGCTGCACCTCAACCACGCGGGCGCCTCGCCGCCGCCGCGGCCGGTGCTCGATGCGGTGAGCGGATACCTCGAGCGCGAGAGCGTCGGCGGCGGCTACGAGACGGCCGCCGCCGAGAGCGATCGGATCGCGGCGGTCTACGACGACCTGGCGCGGCTGGTCGGCGGCGAGTCGGACGAGATCGCCTGGGCGGGGAACGCCACCGAGGCGTTCGCGACGGCGCTGTCTTCGTTCGACTTCGCCGAGGGCGACGTCATCGTCACCTCGCGCAGCGACTACGTCTCGAACCACCTGATGTTCCTGGTCCTCGAGCGGCGTCGCGGCGTGCGGCTCGAGGTGGTGCGCGATGCGCCGGAAGGCGGCATCGACGCAGCGGCGCTCGAGGAGACCTTGGCCCGGCTCGAGCGCAGCCGGCAGGCGAAGCTCGTGTCGCTGAGCTGGATGCCGACCAATTCGGGGTTGCTGCAGCCGGCGGCGGAGGTCGGCGCGCTCTGCCGCGCCTACGGGGTCGACTACCTGCTCGACGCCTGCCAGGTGGTCGGGCAGCGCTGCGTCGACGTCGCGGCCCTCGGCTGCGATCTCCTCGCCGCCACCGGCCGCAAGTACCTGCGGGGGCCGCGCGGCACCGGGTTCCTCTGGGTCTCGCGGCGTCTGCTCGACAGCGGGCGTCATCCGATGGCGCTGGATCTCGCCGGCGCCGAGTGGACGGCGCCGAAGGGCCTGGAGCTACGTTCCGACGCCCGGCGTTTCGAGAGCTGGGAGCGTTCCTACGCGCTCTTCCTGGGGCTCGGCGCCGCGGCGCGCTACGCCCTCGAAGTCGGCCTGTCCCGGGTCGCCGAGCGCAGCGCCATGCTCGCGGCGGCATTGCGGCAGCGTCTGGGCGCCATCCCCGGCGTCGAGCCGCTCGATCGCGGCAAGAGCCTCGGCGCCATCGTCAGCGTGGCGATCGGCGGCGGCGAACCGGGCAGCGCCCGTCGCCTGATGGAGCGCCTGCGCCGGCGCTCGATCCACACCAGCGTCACCGAGCGCGGCAGCGCCCTCTACGAGTTCGATCGCCTCGGGGTCCAGGAAGCGCTGCGGCTGTCGCCGCACTACCTGAACACCGAGGACGAGATCGAAGCGGCGGCGGAGGCGGTGGAGGAGTTGCTGTAGGGGAGAGCTGGCGTCGGCGCCGGCCTGATTGGGGCAACCCGCGGTGCGGCGCGCCAGAAAGCGGTGGTCCGGGGCCAAAGGCTTCCTAGGCTCGACGCCCGGCTCAGCCCGAGAGCATCCAGGAGAGCGCGGAGGCCAGGCGGTCGCGGACCGCCGGCGAGCGCCCCGACGCGGGCTCGAGCTCTCCGTGGCACGGCACCAGTCGCTCGATCGGCCAGGCCAGGAGCTCGCGGCAGCTGGCAGCGGCGGCGGCGCGGTCCTTGACCAGCACGAAGCGCCAGACGCGGCTCTGGGCCAGGCGGCCGTGCACGCCCATCAACCGCAGTCCGAGGTGGGCCGTCACGCCGCTGGGTGAGAGGAGGTTGAAGACCAGGTCGGCGACCAGGAGGGTGGCGGTCGCGGGGTGGAAGAAGACCGACTCGTTCATGACCGGAGCGCCGTCGATCGGCAGTCGTTCGAGCACGCCCCGCCAATCACCGTCGCCGTCGTCGAGCTCGCCGTCGAAGCGCAGATCGGAACGCTTGGCGGCCAGGCCCGGCGCTCCGTAGAGCCTGGCTTCGGGCGCGTGGCGCTGCAGCTCGGGGATGAAGAGGTGGTGGAAGCAGTTGGGAGCCACCAGCACGGTGACCTCGCCGAGCTCGCGCAGCTGGTCGGCAGCGGCGGCGCTGAGCGGCACCGGAGAGTGGCAGAGCAGGCGGCCACCGCCCAGCGCGACCACCGTCATCCGGGTGGGCAGGCGCAAGCCCGCCGCCAGCACCATCGGATAGTCGACCACCCAGACGCCCTCGTCGACCGGCACGACGCGTTGGTCTTCGGGTGCTGGTGCGTGAGGCATCTTCGGGGCGACTCCGGTCGGTGGTCGACGGACGGGGCGGGCCGGTGACGTCGCCGCATGTTAGCGGTCGGCGCCGGTCGCCGGTCACGGTCTGGGAGAATGGGCCATGACCTCTGTCGCGACGAGACAACTGCAGCAGGAGAGACCCTTGTACGACCGATCCCCCGAGCGACTCCCCCGTACCCCCGGCGAGCCCCCGGTCGCACGGACGCGGCGCCTGGCCGCCCTGCTGACCCCCCTCGCGCACGGCGTCGCCCTAGCGTTCGTCGCGGTCGCCGCCACCACCGTCCCCGGCGTTGCCCAGGAGTCCCCGGGCCCTGGCCGGCTGCTCGGCTTCGACGCCGCGCGCTCCGCCGAGCAGCTGCAGCGCGAGGCCGGTCTCGACGCCGCGATCGCGACGCTCGACGAAGCCGGCGAGATCGATTCGTGGGTGCGGTCGATGACCGTGCGGCCGCACCACGTCGGCGCGCCGCAGACCGAGGAGAACGCGCGCTGGATGCTCGAGCGCTTCCGCGAGTGGGGCTTCGAGGCCGAGATCGAGACCTTCCACGTGCTGGTGCCGTTCCCCGAGGTGCGCCGCCTCGAGCTGCTGGCGCCGACTCCGTTCGTCGCCGGCCTCGAGGAGGCGGCGGTCGCCGGCGACTCCACCTCGCGGCTCGCCGTCGACACCGGACTTCCGCCGTTCAACGCCTACTCGGCCGACGGCACGGTCGAAGGGGAGCTGGTCTACGTCAACCAGGGCGTTCCGCGCGACTACGAGGAGCTCGAGCGTCGCGGCATCTCGGTCGAGGGCAAGATCGTCATCGCGCGCTACGGCGGCTCGTGGCGCGGTATCAAGCCCAAGGTCGCCGCAGAGCACGGGGCCATCGGCTGCATCATCTTCAACGATCCGCTCGACGACGGCTACTTCCAGGGCGGCCAGTATCCCGACGGCGCCTTCAAGCACCCCAGCGCGGTGCAGCGCGGCTCGGTGCTCGACATGCCGCTGCGGCCGGGCGATCCGCTGACGCCGGGCGTCGGCGCCACCGAGGAGGCCGAGCGGCTCGATCGCTCCGAGGCCGAGACGATTCTCACCATCCCGGTACTGCCGATCTCCGCCCAGGACGCCCAGCCGCTGCTGGCGGCGATGGCGGGCCCGGTGGCGCCGGAGAGCTGGCGCGGAGCGCTGCCGGTCACCTACCGCATCGGGCCGGGTCCGGCGAGGGTGCGTCTCGAGCTGCGCTTCGACTGGGGGCTGCGGCCGGCGCACAACGTGATCGCGCGCCTGCGCGGCAGCGAGCTGCCGGATCAGTGGGTGGTGCGCGGCAACCACCACGACGCCTGGGTGATCGGCGCCCGCGATCCGATCTCCGGCCTGGTGGCCCTGCTCGCCGAGGCGCGGGCGGTGGGCGAGCTGGCGAGATCCGGCTGGCGGCCGCGGCGCAGCATCGTCTACGCCGCCTGGGACGCCGAGGAGCCTGGTCTGCTGGGCAGCACCGAGTGGGCCGAGCACCACGCCGAGGAGCTGCGGCGCAAGGTCGTCGCCTATGTCAACTCCGACTCCAACAGCCGCGGATTCCTCTACGCCGGCGGCTCGCACGCCCTCGAGACCCTGGTCGCCGGCGCCGCGGAGGGCGTCGAGGACCCGCAGACTGGAGTCTCGGTGGCCGAGCGGCGGCGGGCCGCGCGCGCCGCCGCCGGCGAGCCCGAAGAGACGCTGCGCCTTTCCGCACTCGGGTCCGGCAGCGACTACACGCCGTTCCTGCAGCACCTCGGCATCGCCTCGCTCAATCTCGGCTTCGGTGGCGAGGGGAACGGCGGCGAATACCACACCGCCTTCGACTCGTACGACTTCTACCGCCGCTTCGTCGATCCCGAGTCGCGCTACGCCGCCACGCTCGCCCGGCTGGCGGGCCGGGTGGTGCTGCGTCTCGCCGACGCCGACGTGCTGCCTTTCGACTTCACCAGGACCGCGGCGACGGTCGCGGGCTACCTCGACGAGGTGGAGAAGCTCATCGCGGGCGAGCGCGACCGCGTCGAGAAGCGCAACCGGTTGATCGAGAAGGGCCACCTCGTCCTCGCCGCCGACCCCACCGAGACCTTCGTACCTCCCGAGGTGGAACCGCGGGTCCCCTATCTCGACTTCTCGCCGCTGCACAATGCGGTGGCGACGTTGGAGGCGGCGGCGGCCGAGGTCGATCTGGCGGTTCTCACGAGACTCGATGCCGAGCGCAGAGCAGATCTCGACGAGGCGATCTACCGGTCGGAGCGGCTGTTCACAGACGACGAGGGACTGCCGCGCAGACCGTGGTTCCGGCACCAGATCTACGCCCCGGGCTTCTACACCGGCTACGGCGTCAAGACCCTGCCGGCGGTGCGCGAGGCGATCGAGGAGCACGCCTGGGAGGAGGCCCAGGCCGGCATCCGGATCACCGCCGAGCGCATCCGTGAGTTCGCGGAGTCGGTGGAGGAGGTCGCCGCGGCGGCCGGCGCAGGGCCGGGGCGGCAGCCGGACTGATCGCCGCGACGTCGCCGTGCGACCTGGTTACCGGGGATCGTGCGGGTGGGCCGGGGCGCGGCGCCGATAGTCGACGGGCAGCGGCGTCTCCTCGTGCACCGCCTCGCGCCCGCGCGCGAGGAACTGGTCGACCTTCGCGGCGTGGGCCCGGATCAGCTCGACCACGTCGGGATCCTCCGAGGTCTCGGTGACCCGGACCCCGTCCTCGAGCGCTTCGATGGTCATCTCGATCTCGTCGTAGCGATCGAAGATCTCGGCGAACAGCGGATCCCAGTCTCGGATCCGGCCGCCGCTCTCCAGCAGGGCTTTCATCTCGCGGACGTGCAGTTCGAGAGCGCGGGCCGCGTCGCGGTTGTGCGGGCTGCGTGTCGTGGTCATCACCCCGCCCTCGACATTCTCCACCTGACGCACGATGTCGCTGCGGTACCGGTGGACGAGTTGCATCGCGTTGCGCATCACGCCGTGGTTGCCGCCGTGCATGCCGCCGCCGGCTCGGCCGCTGTCCATGTGGCTGCAGCCTCGCTCTTCCGAGGCGCCCGTGCCGCCCTCGTGACCACACTGCTGCCGCGTGGAACCGCCGTGCTGCGAACCTTCGTGGCAGCAGGCCGCGCCCGCTCGGGGGTCGGCCCGTTGTGCCTGGCCCCCCGACCAGGGGGCCAGAAGCGCCAGCACGAGGAGGATCGGAGTGACGGACACGGCGGCTGGCCCCGACCGTTGGCTGGCCAGGTGTCGTCTTGATCGGTGCGTGGCTGCGGCGAGCCTGGGAGTGTTCTCTCTGCAGACGTCGGGCGTGGTCATCTGGAACTCCTGGTGCAAAACGGTGGCTCGATGGGTCCGTGACCGGCCACCGTGGGGTGGTCTTCCCTCTCTGAGAGGCCGACCCGGGAGTCGAGGTTCCCGCCGCAATGGGGTGGCGAGGCGGCCTGCTAGCTCTCGAACCAGCGGTCGAGCACCAGCAGCGTCCAGACCTGCTCGTTGTTGTGCGGCCTGATCTCCGGTGAGGCCAGCACGCCGCGACGGTGCAGGCGGTCGAGTGCCTGGCGCAGGATCTCCGGCTGGCGCTCGGCCCAACGCTTGACCGGCATCGAGAAGCCGATCTTGGGGCGCTCGTAGGCGGATTCCGGGATCCGTCCCCGCAGGTAGCGCCGCACCACCCGTTTGCCGCGCTCGGCGTCGCTGAGCAGGTGGTCGGGCAGGGCGAGCGCGAACTCGACCAGGCGGCGGTCGACGAACGGCGGCCTGGCCTCGAGCGAGACCGCCATGGTGGCGCGGTCGACCTTGGTCAGCATGTCGTCGACCAGGTAGCCGTGCAGGTCGGCCCACTGCAGGCGCTTGAGCGGCGGCAGCTCGTGGCGCCAGTTACGGCGAAAGTGCCAGAGATCGTCGTACCCGTCGTCGTGGTCCGTTCCCCCGGCCCAGCCGCCGGTTGCGTCGACCAGATCGGGGTGGATCAGGTCGCGTTTCTGCAGTGGCGTGAACGGCCCGAGGAACATCGCATAGCGCTCGAGGCCGTGGGCCAGGCGGCGCTGCGCCGAGCGCGAAGCGGCGCTGAGCGCCGGCAGCCAGCGCAGCGCCAGGTGGTGGTGCAGCCTGGCGCGCTGCCTCGGCGCCTTGCGGTACCAGTGGTAGCCGCCGAAGAGCTCGTCGCCACCCTCGCCGCTCAGCACCACCTTCACCTGCTCGCTCGCCAGGCGCGCCACCAGGTGCATCGGCCAGGCGCCGTGGTCGCCGAACGGTTCGTCGTAGAGCGCCGGGAAGCGCTCCAGCGCGGCCGCGAGATCGATGCCGTCGGCCTGCCGGTGGTGGTGGTCGGTGCCGAGGTGCGCGGCGACCTCGGCGGCGATCGCCGACTCGTCGTGCGAACGCACGTCGAATCCGAGGGTGAAGGTACGGGTTCGGCCGTCGCCGTCCCGCTCGCTGCGACCGTCGCACAGCGCCGTGGTGACGGCGCTCGAATCGATGCCGCCGCTGAGGAAGACGCCGTACGGGACGTCGGAGAGGGTGTGCTCCCGCACCACCTGCCGGAAGAGCGGCGCGAAGGCCTCCGCCGCCTCGTCGAGGCTCGCCGGGCCGTCGCCCGCGGCCGGATCGGTCCTCGGGCTCCAGAAGCGCTCGATGCGGGTGCCGTCGCCCGGCGTCCAGTGGAACAGGTGGCCGGGGGGTAGCTTCTCGATGCCGCGGTAGATCGTCTTCGGCGTCGGCACGTACTTGTAGGTGAAGACGTCGCGCACGCTGGTGAGATCGACCTCCGGCCGGGCCAGGGCATGCGGAGGTGGCTCGGCCTGCGCCAACGCCTTGATTTCGGAGGCGAAGGCGAGGCCGCCGTGGGGCAGTCGCCGAAGCAGCATCGGCTTGATGCCGAGCGGGTCGCGGGCTCCGAAGCCGACGCGGCGCCGCCGATCCCAGACGAAGAAGGCGTACATGCCCTCGAGGTGCTCGACGCAGCGCGGCCCGTGGTCGCGATAGAGCAGAAGCAGCGCTTCGCTGTCGCACTCGCTGCGCAGTTCGCTCCGGTAGCGCTGCCGCAGCTCGGGGAAGTTGTAGATTTCGCCGTTGTAGACCAGCACGTGGTCGCCCCGCTCCATCGGCTGGTGCCCGGCCGGCGTCGGGTCGAGAATGGCGAGACGCCGATGCCCGAGAACAACATCCCAACCATCGTTCCCGCCGGGGCGGCGTCGCCGCTCGCTCCAGAGGCCACCGTCGTCCGGTCCGCGGTGGCGCAGCAGCTCGGTCATTCGCTGGACCGTGGCCTCGTCGGCCGAGTGGCCGAGCATGCCTGCGATGCCGCACATGGACGATCCTCTGCGGAGCGGGGAGTGGCGGGAGTGGCGCGTGGGCGGTTGGTGGGCAGAGAGCCTGTCGCGCGTGCTCGGGCGGCGAGGTCCCAGTCGGTCGCCAGCATAGTGCACGACCCGAGGAAGCGAATCCGGCGGCGGTCCGGCTCTGCTGCGAGGTGGAAACGCACCGATGACGGCTGAATCGGGCCGGCCGCTGCGCGGCCTCGATCGCGTCGGCTTCTGGCTGCTATGGAGCTCGATCTTCGCGCTCTTCGGAATCGCCCTGGCCAACGGGCTGCTGGCTCTGGCGGTGCTCGCCGCCGTCGCCTTCGTGGTGGCCGGCGGTGGCGTCGAGCCGGCGCGCTGGCCACGCCAGGCGACGCCTCTGGCGTGGGCGCTCCTCGCCTACGCGAGCTGCCTCGTGCTCTCCGGTGCGATGTCGCTGCGGCCGGCGGTCTCCATGGGCAGTGTCGCCTCGGATCTGTTCACCCTCACGACCCTGCCACTGGTGCTCTTCTGGGTGCGCTCACCGCGCGACGTGGAGCGGCTCGCCGGAGCGATCCTGGCGCTCGGGACGCTGGCCTCGGTCTTCGGCATCGGTCAGGCGTTGGCGCTGGGTCTCGGCGACCTCGAGCGTCGGCCGCCGAGCCTCTTCTCGCACTACATGACCCACTCCGGCGTGCTGGTCATCGCGCTGTGCCTGGCCCTGGCCCGCTGGTCGACGCGCGACGCCGGATCGCGCGGCCTGCTGCGCGGTGGCAGCGGCCGCGTCGCAGCCGCTGCGCTGGTCGGCCTGTTCTCGGTGGCGCTGCTGCTGACGCTGACCCGCGGCGCCTGGATCGCGGCGGCGGCGGTGGGCTTCGTGGTGCTGGTGCTGCGGGCGCGTCGCCTGCTGCCGTTCCTGGCCGTGGCGCTGGTGCTCTCAGGGCTCCTGCTTTCGCAGTGTGCCCCCGAGTACTGGCAGCGAGCCCGCTCGATCACCTCGGTCGACGACGAATCGAACTACGACCGGCTGTGCATGTTGTGGGCCGGCGCCGAGATCGTGCGCGATCGCCCGGTGCTGGGTCTGGGTCCCGATCTGGTCGCCGACTACTACCCGATCTACCGCCATCCGACCGCCCCGCGCCCGGTGGTCAAGCACCTGCACAACACCTACGTGCAGCTCGCCGCGGAGGCCGGCCTGGCGACCCTGTGCGCCTACCTGCTGTTCATCGGCGCCGGCTGCTGGCTGGCCTTCCGCCTGCTGCGCCGGGCTCGCAGCGCCTCGGCGAGCGAGTCCGAGGCGACGACAGGCGCGAGCGGGGATCGCGCCGACTGGATCGTCTTCGCCTGCCTGCTGACCCTCGGCACCTTCTCGTTCGCCGGCCTGTTCGAGGCCAACTGGCGCGACACCGAGATCCAGCGCCTGGTGCTGGTGGTGTTGGCGCTGCCGGTGGCGATCGCCCGGCTGCGCGAGAATGGGCGGGACGTCGGTTCGCAGGGGTGAACCGCCGGCTGCCGGGAGCGGTGGCGGACGATGGCCGCTCACGGCCTGCGCGCGTCGAAGTGCTCGCACCGATCTTCGGGCGTAGCGTGGCCGATGCGACGAGTGCTCTCGGCCTGGCCTCGAGAACGCCCTCACGGCATGCGCGCGTAGTCCGTCATCTTGGTGAAGGTCACCGGCGGCTTGCGGTAGCCGAGGATGTCCTCCAGCTCGTCGAAGAAGTTGATGCCGGCGCCGAGGTCGATGTCGGCGCCGGTGAACTGGGCCGGGTGCTGGTGCCCGGCGGCGTGGGCGAGAGCCAGCAGCTCCTTGCGGAAGCTCTTGAGGTAGCGCTCCGTGCGGATCGCCTTGCCCTCGACGTCGAGACCGGCCTGCAGCCAGCGGTTCTGGGTGGCGACGCCGGCCGGGCAGTGGTTGGTGTGGCACTTCTGCGCCTGGATGCAGCCGATGGCCAGCATCGCCTCGCGTGCCACCTGGATCAGGTCGCAGCCCATCGCGAAGGCGACCGCGGCGCGGTCGGGAAAGCCGAGCTTGCCGCTGCCGATCCACACCACCCGATCGGTCATGCCGCCGTCGAGGAAGGTGCGGTAGACGCGCTTGAAGCCGACGTTGAAGGGCAGCGAGACGTGGTCGGCGAAGGTCATCGGCGCCGATCCCGTGCCGCCCTCACCGCCGTCGACGGCGATGAAGTCGGGGCCGCAGCGGCGCTGCTTCATGCGCGCGCACAGCTCCTTCCAGAAGCCCTGATCGCCGACCGCCGACTTGATGCCGACCGGCAGCCCGGAGACCTCCGCCATGCGCTCGATGAAGTCGATCAGTCCGTCGACGGTGTCGAAGCCGGTGTGGGCGTTGGGGGAGATGCAGTCGACCCCCATCGGGATGCCGCGGATGCGCGAGATCTCGGCGGTGATCTTCTTCGCCGGCAGGATGCCGCCCTTGCCCGGCTTGGCTCCCTGGGAGAGCTTGAGCTCGAGGGCCCGCACGTCGGGGTGGTTCTGGCACACCTCACCGAGGCGGTCGAAGTCGAGCTCGCCGTCCGCGGTGCGGGCGCCGAAGTAGCCGGTGCCGAGCTGGTAGACGAGCTCGGCGCCCTGCAGGTGGTAGGGCGAGATGCCTCCCTCGCCGGTGTTGTGGTACGCCGACGCGGCGCGGCAGCCGAGGTTGATCGCTCGCACCGCCCGCTCTCCGAGCGAGCCGAACGACATCGCCGAGACGTTGACCACCGACATCGGGCGGTAGGGGCGTCTCCGGTCGTTGACCTCGCCGAAGATCTTGAGCGACGGCACCAGGGTCGGATCGTCCTCGAACAGGATCGCCTTGTGACTGGGGAAGGGGAAGGCGCTGTGCTTGAGGATCGGGTAGCCGGGCACGTCGAGGATCTCGGTGGTGCCGAAGCCCTGGTTGGTGTTCTGGTCCTTCGCCGAGGTGTAGACCCAGCGCCGCTCGTTGCGGGTGAACGGGGTCTCCTCCTTGTCGTTGGCGACCCAGTACTGGCGCATCTCCGGCCCGATCATCTCGAGCAGGTAGCGGAAGTGTCCGACGAAGGGGTAGTTGTGGAGGATCGTGTGCTTGCGCTGCAGGACGTCGTAGACGGAGACGGCGAGCACCACCGTCACCGCGAGGACCAGCGTCGCGAGGAAGGGATGCGCGGCGATCAGGGCGAGAGTCTGGGAGGCCACGCGGGTACGCT
Source organism: Acidobacteriota bacterium (assembly GCA_003388555.1). Taxonomy (GTDB): domain Bacteria; phylum Acidobacteriota; class Thermoanaerobaculia; order Multivoradales; family Multivoraceae; genus QQVD01. Next base: position 157,674 of record QQVD01000031.1, read on the forward strand.
AGCAGTCGAAACGAGGATCCTCGGGAGGCATCGGTGACGGCGGGTCGAAGGGGAGAGCACGCCCAGAACGGTGGAGCCGGGGTCACCGACCGCCAGCGCGGCCTCTACCGCGGCCGCCCGGTGGCGCGGGTCTTCGAGCGCGACGGCTGGATCGTGCTGGTCGGCAAGTCGGCCAGCGACAACGACGTGCTCACCTTCAAGCTCGGCCGGCCCTACGACTTCTGGCTGCACGCCAGCGGAGTCTCCGGCTCGCACGTCGTGGTGCTCAACGAGGAGCGCGCCAGTCGTCTGCCGCGCGAGGTGGCGGAGGCTGCCGCCGGTCTCGCCGCCGGCTACTCGAAGGCGCGCGCCGGCGGCCAGGTCGCGGTGCACCTGGCGCAGTGCAGTGACGTCTCGAAGCCCCGCGGCGCGGCGGCGGGCAAGGTCGCGCTGAGGCGCTACGAGACGGTGAAGCAGCGGCCGCTGCGCGAGCTGCCCTGATCCCGGACGGCCGAGGAGCGACGGTCCGGGGGGTCTACTCCTCGCGCAGAGCCTCGGTGGGCAGGATGCGCGCCGCCCGCCAGGCGGGCAGAGCCGCCGCCAGCGCGCCGGTGAGCAGCAGCCCGCCGGCGACGACCACCCAGACCCGTGGATCGCTCCTGGGCACCTGGAAGAGCGAGGCTTCGATCAGACGGGTGAAGGCCGCCGCGCCGAGCGCCCCGACGAGCAGTCCCACCGCGGTGATCAGGACGCCACCGCGCACGATCATCGCCAGCACCGAGCCGCGGTCGGCGCCGAGCGCCATGCGCACCCCGATCTCGCGCCGTCGCTCCGAGACCGAGTAGGCCATCAGTCCGCCGATCCCGGCCGCCGCCAGGGCCAGCGCGATGGCGGCGAAGCCGCCGAGCAGGGTGGCGGTGAGCCGCGGTGCCGCGAGGTGCTCGCGCCGTCGCTCCTCGAGTGCCTCGATGTTGGAGATCGGTTGCTGCGGGTCGACGCCGTGCACCGCCGCCTTCAGGGTCTCGGCGTGGGCCAGTGGCGAAGACGCCGTGCGCACCAGCAGCCGCGAGGCGAAGCCGGCCTGTGCCAGCGGCACGTAGAGCTCGTCGGCGGCGGCGCTGTCGAGCCCGTACTGACGGACGTCTCCGACCACTCCCACGATGGAGATCCAGCTCTCGCCGCCGTCGAGCGAGATCCGTCGGTTGAGGGGATCCCGGTCGGACCAGTAGCGCTCGGCGAGCGACTGGTTGACGATCGCCACCGCCGGCGCCTCGGCGTCGTCGCGCGACGAGAAGTCCCTGCCGGAGAGCAGCGGGATCTCGAGCGTCTCGAAGTAGCCGGTCGACGCGGTGCGCAGGTCGAGCTGCGGGGCCCGCTGGCCGTCCTCGAGCGGGCGTCCCTCGATCACGAAGGCCTGATTCGACGGGCCCTGGTCCGACAGCGGCGAGTAGATGCCCGCCGCCGCCGAGACGATCCCGGGTCTTGCGCGGAGCTCTGCGAGGGTGCGCTCGAAGAAGTCGATGCGGTCGGCGGCCTCGGTGTACCTGCTCCAGTTGAGGCTCACCTCGGCGGTGAGCACCCCTTCGGGATCGAAGCCGAGATCGACCCGCTGCAGCTCGCCGAGCGAGCGCAGCAGCAGGCCGGCGCCGACCAGCAGCACCGCCGACACCGCGACCTGCAGGGCGATCAGCGCGCCGCGCAGGTGCTGCCGGCCGCCGGTACCGCCGCGTCCTCCCTGGCGCATGGCGTCGGCGACACCGCGGCGCAGCGACAGCCAGGAGAGCAGGGTGGTGATCCCGGCGGTGATCAGGGCGAGCAGCAGCGCGAAGGCGAGCACCCAGGGCCCGGCGTCGACCAGCGGTGCGCGAGCGGTGAAGCGGGCGAGGAAGTCGCGGAAGAAGCCGAGGGATCCGAAGGCGATGGCGGCGCCGACGGCGGAGCCGGCGAGCGCCAGGGTGGCGCCCTCGAGCAGGCCGTGGCGCACGATCAGTCCTCGTCCGGCGCCGAGGGCGGAGCGCAGCGCCAGCTCGTGCGAACGGCGCATCATGCGGGCGAGTGACAGGTTGGCGACGTTGGCGCAGGCGATCAGCAGCACCAGGATCGAGGTCGCGGCGAGCACTGCGAGGGCGCCGCGGGCGCCCTGAACCAGCTCCGAGCGCAGCTGCCTGGCGGCGAAAGCGAGACCCTGGTCGGCAGGGTAGACGTCGGGGTGGGCGCCGGCGAAGCGATCGGCGAGCACGGCGACGTCGCTCTGCGCCGCCTCGAGGGAGGAGCCATCGCCGAGGCGGCCGAAGACCGTGAGGCCGCGGAAGGCATTGCGGTTCTCCTCCATCCGCCGCTGTGCGGCAGCGCGGAACGGGCAGGCGACGGTGGGCATGTAGACGTCGTGCTCGGCCGGGCACTGCGGGATCGCCGGCAGCACGCCGACCACCGTGTGCGGCTTGTCATTCATCTCGAAGCTGCGCCCGACGACGCTCTCGTCGCCGCCGAAGTTCTGCTGCCAGAAGCCGTGGCTGAGGATCAGGACCGCCTCGGCGCCCTCGTTCTCGTCGCTGGCGAGGAAGCCGCGACCGTGGACCGGGGTGATGCCGAGCAGGTCGAAGAAGCTCGACGAGACGACGCCGGTCGAGACCCGCAGCGGCTCCTCCTGGCCCAGCAGGGTGAAGGTCATCGCGTGGTACTCGGCCAGCGACGCGAAAGCCGTCGACTGCTCGCGCAGCTCGAAGAACTCCTTGATCGAGAACGGGCGCTCGTTCTCGCCGGCGCGATCGCTCTGCTCGAGCACCACCAGACGGTCGCTGTCGGCGTAGGGCAGCGGGTCGAGCAGGATCCCGTGCACCAGGCTGGCGACCGTGGTGGTGGCACCGATGCCGAGCGCCAGCACCAGGATCACGGTGAGGGTGTAGAGCGGCGCGCGGCGCAGGCTGCGCGCCGTGAGCCGCCACTCGGCGACGAGGGACTGCAGATTGCTCATCGGGCCTCCCGGAGGACTCTGCCGACGCCGCGTCAGGCGGCCGCCGGATCGACTCGGGCCCCGGAAGCGCCGCCCGACTCTCGGCTCCGGGGTGGGTCAGGAGCCGATCGGGTGCCAGGTGGTCTTGACTTCCTGGGTCTCGAGGATCAGGTACGGATTCTCGAGCTCGGGGTTCGACCAGTCTCGCTCGGGGTGGTGCACGAAGCGCTTGAGATTGTCGACCGCCTCGCGCTCTGCCTTCTGGCGCAGGTCCGAGTCGCCGCCGCAGAGCACCAGCGCGTTGACGTCGCGGTGGGAGGCGAAGTGCGGCAGCAGCTCTTCGCGCTGCCCGGTCAGCAGGTTCACCACGCCGCCGGGAAGGTCCGAGGTGTGCAGCACCTCTCCGAAGGTGATCGCGCTCAGCGGGCCGTGCGCCCCCGCCAGCGCCACGACGGTGTTGCCGCCGACGACGATCGGCGCCAGCACCGAGACCAGGCCGAGCAGGCGGGACTCGTCGGGTGCGACGGCGGCGACGACGCCGGTCGGCTCGAGGATCGAGAAGTTGAAGTGCGACGAGGCGACCGGGTTGACGCTGCTGAACACCTGCTGGACCTTGTCGGCCCAGCCGGCGTAGTACACGAGTCGGTCGACCGCGGCGGCGACCTCGGCGCTCGCCTCGGCGGCGGCGAGGCCCTCGATGCGCAGCTCCTCCTCGAACTGGGCCGCTCTGCCCTCGAGCATCTCGGCGGCGCGGTAGAGGATCTGCGCCCGGTTGTAGGCGGAGCGCCTCGCCCATCCGGCCTGGGCGGCGCGCGCCTGCACCACCGCGTCGCGGAAGTCCTTGCGCGAGGCGCGGCAGATGTTGGCGTAGGGGCGTTCTCCGCTGGCCGGGTCGGGGAAGGGCAGACTGCGACCCGACTCGGTGCGCGGGAACTGGCCACCGACGTAGAGCTTGTAGGTCTTCTCGACGCGCCCCCGCACTGCGGCGGTCGATCCGCCGGTCTCGCGGTGCAGCGGCTCGAGGGGCGCGGGTTCGAGGGTCGGGGCAGTGGGCTTGCTGTCGCTCACGACGCGCCTCCCGGGATCGGGCTTCCGTCGCTGCCGCCGGCAGCGGCGAGACGCACGTACTCGGCGAGGCCGTGCAGGCCGCCTTCGCGGCCCATGCCGCTCTCCTTGTAGCCGCCGAACGGCGCGGTGGGATCGAACTTGTTGTAGGTGTTGGCCCAGAGCACGCCGGCGCGGATCTGGCTGGTGACCCGGAACGCCTTGGCGCCCTTGTCGGTCCACACGCCGCCGGAGAGGCCGTAGGGCGTGTTGTTGGCCTTGGCGATCGCCTCGTCGACGGTGCGGAAGGTCTGCACCGTGAGCACCGGGCCGAAGATCTCCTCACGCACCACGCGGTGCGACTGGGCGGCGCCGAGGAAGAGCGTCGGTCGGCACCAGTAGCCGCGCTCGGGCAGCGGGCAGCTGGTCTGGAAGAGCTCGGCGCCTTCGGTCTGGCCGACCTCGATGTAGGTGCGGATGCGCTCCAGCTGCTCGGCCGAGTTGATCGCTCCGATGTCGGTGTTCTTGTCCAGCGGGTCGCCGACGATCAGAGTCTGCATCCGGTCCTGCAGCTTGCGCAGCAGCTGGTCCTGGATCGACTCCTGCACGAACAGGCGCGAGCCGGCGCAGCAGACGTGCCCCTGGTTGAAGAAGATGCCGTTGACGATGCCCTCGACCGCCTGATCGATCGCCGCGTCCTCGAAGACGAGATTGGCCGCCTTGCCGCCGAGCTCGAGGGTGTAGCGGCGGTCGGTGCCGATCACCGCTTCGCGGATGCGCTTGCCGACCTCGGTCGAGCCGGTGAAGGCGATCTTGTCGAGGCCGGGATGGCGGGCGAGTGCAGCGCCGGTGCCGCCGGCACCGGTGACCACGTTGACGACGCCCGGCGGCAGGTCGGCCTCCGCGAAGATCTCGCACAGCACCAGCGCGGAGAGCGACGTCGTCTCGGCCGGTTTGAGCACCACGGTGTTGCCGGCGGCGAGGGCGGGCGCGATCTTCCACGCCGCCATCAGCAGGGGGAAGTTCCACGGGATGATCTGGCCGGCGACGCCGAGAGCCCGCGCCGAGCGCCCCGGGAAGGCGTAGCCCAGCTTGTCGGCCCAGCCGGCGTAGTAGAAGAAGTGCGCCGCCACCAGCGGCAGATCGACGTCGCGCGACTCGCGGATCGGCTTGCCGCCGTCGAGCGACTCGAGCACCGCCAGCTCGCGCGAGCGCTCCTGGATGCGACGGGCGATACGGTAGAGCGCCTTGCCGCGCTCGCGCCCCGACATCCGTCCCCACGGCCCGTCGAGCGCCTTCCGGGCCGCCTGCACCGCCAGATCGACGTCGTGCTCGTCGGCCTCGGCGACGTGCGCCAGCTCCGCTTCGCTCGAGGGATCGATGCTGGGGAACCAGGAGCCGCTGTGCGGTGTCCGCCACTCGCCGCCGATCCACAGGTCGTAGCGCTCGCGCAGCCGCACGATGTCGCGGCTCTCGGGCGCCGGGGCGTACGACCAGTCAGTGTCGAAGTCGAGCTTGTGGGGGTGCTCGTGGGAGTCCGGCGGCGCCTCGGTGTCGCCGCGCGCGGCGGAATCGTTCATCGGTTCAGTCTAGCCCGGAAAACTCATGAGCCGTTTACTGCGCCCGTGGAGGCATTCCGTCTGACGGGCGCCTCCACGGGCTCGCTACGGCGTTCATGAATGATCCGGGCTGGCGCGGCAGGTGCGGGTGCGTCGTGCGGAGAGAGGAGGGGCGTCCGCTTGACGGGACACCCCCACCCAGCCTCCCCCTGAAGGGGGAGGAGCCGGATGCCGGCGGTTCCGAGGAAGTTGCTTGACGGGACACCCCCACCCAGCCTCCCCCTGAAGGTCTCTGCTTCACGCGACACCCCCACCCTCCCCTCCCCCTAGGGGGAGGAGCCAGATAGCGGTTCCGAGGAAGTGCGTGTCTACGAGTAGATCTCGCCGCCTTTGTTGCGGAACTCCTCGCTCTTCTCCTTCATCCCGAGCTGGATCACCTCGTCGGTGGAGCGTTCCTGCTGGGCGGCGTAGTCGCGGATCTGCTGGGTGATCTCCATCGAGCAGAACTTGGGGCCGCACATCGAGCAGAAGTGCGCCACCTTGGCGCTCTCCTTGGGCAGCGTCTCGTCGTGGAACGAGCGCGCCCGCTCGGGGTCGAGCGAGAGGTTGAACTGGTCCTCCCAGCGGAACTCGAAGCGCGCCTTGGAGACCGCGTTGTCGCGTGCCTGCGCCGCCGGGTGTCCCTTGGCGAGATCGGCGGCGTGGGCGGCGATCTTGTAGGTGATCACCCCTTCGCGCACGTCGTCGCGGTTGGGCAGCCCGAGGTGCTCCTTGGGCGTCACGTAGCAGAGCATCGCGGTGCCGAACCAGCCGATCATCGCGGCACCGATGCCCGACGTGATGTGGTCGTAGCCCGGGGCGATGTCGGTGGTCAGCGGTCCGAGGGTGTAGAACGGCGCCTCGTCGCACCACTCGAGCTGCCTGGTCATGTTCTCGCGCACCATGTGCATCGGAACGTGACCGGGGCCCTCGTTCATCACCTGGACGTCGAACTGCCAGGCGCGCCGGGTGAGCTCGCCCTGCGTCTTCAGCTCGGCGAACTGCGCCTCGTCGTTGGCGTCCTCGATCGAGCCGGGACGCAGGCCGTCGCCGATCGAGAACGAGACGTCGTAGGCGGCCATGATCTCGCAGATCTCGTCCCAGTGGGTGTAGAGGAAGTTCTCCTGGTGGTGCGCCAGGCACCACTTGGCGAGGATCGAGCCGCCGCGGCTGACGATGCCGGTCCGCCGCTCGGCCGTGAGCGGTACGTAGCGCAGCAGCACACCGGCGTGGATGGTGAAGTAGTCGACCCCCTGCTCGGCCTGCTCGATCAGGGTGTCGCGGTAGATCTCCCAGGTGAGCTCCTCGGGGGCGCCGCCGACCTTCTCGAGCGCCTGGTAGATCGGCACCGTGCCGATCGGCACCGGCGCGTTGCGCAGGATCCACTCGCGGGTCTCGTGGATGTTCTTGCCGGTCGACAGGTCCATCACCGTGTCGGCGCCCCAGCGGATCGCCCACACCATCTTCTCGACCTCCTCCTCGATCGAGGAGGTGACCGCCGAGTTGCCGATGTTGGCGTTGATCTTCACCAGGAAGTTGCGGCCGATGATCATCGGCTCGAGCTCGGGATGGTTGATGTTGGCCGGGATGATGGCGCGGCCGCGGGCGACCTCGGAGCGCACGAACTCGGGAGTGATCTGGCGCGGGATCGCGGCGCCGAAGCTCTCGCCCGGATGGCGGTGTCCGATGCCGGCGGCGTCCTCGAGCGCCCGCTCGCGCTTCTGGTTCTCGCGCAGGGCGATGAACTCCATCTCCGGCGTCACGATGCCCTGGCGGGCGTAGTGCAGCTGGGTCACTCTACGGCCGGCGCGGGCGCGCAGCGGCGCCCGACGGGCGGTGAAGCGCAGCGCGTCGAGCTTCGGGTCGGCGGCGCGCTGCTGGCCGTAGCGCGAGCTGATGTCGGACAGCTGCTCGACATCGCCGCGGGCCTCGATCCACTGCGAGCGCAGCGCCGGCAGGCCCCGGCGCACGTCGATCTCCACCGCGGGATCGGTGTACGGGCCCGAGGTGTCGTAGACCACCAGCGGCGGGTTCTCCTCGACGATCTGCGGGCCGGCCGTGCTGCCGCTGGCGGTGCGGGGCCCGCCCGCCGTCGTCGGGCTCTGGGCGATCTCGCGCATCGGCACCCGGATCGTCGGGTCCGAGCCCTCGACGTAGATGCGACGCGAGCCCGGCAGCGGGTCGCGGGTGATCAGCGAGCGTTCGCTCGGAATGCGTTCGGCTACGGCCATGGGGTGACCTCCAGAGGGTCGGGAGCTCCGGCGGAGAGGACTCGGCTGTCGATCGTCGCTTCCCTTCGCCGGCATCAACCGGTGTCTCGCGGCGCCGCATCCCCGAGGCTTCGAGTTGCGGTACGGGCCACGACAGGTTCGAGGGCTTCGGCGTGCGTCCCGGCGCCCGAGGACCGTCCTCGGTCGGCGCGCTGCGGGAAACGTCGTCTCAGGCCGTGCTTGCGGCCGCACCCAGCGTGGCAGGCAGTATGACACGCGGTAAGACGTGCGGTCTCGCCGGAGGTGGTGGCGGCCCGTAGGATCGCGGGATGTCCCACCGCGATGCACCGCTCCGGCTGGCGCTGGTCGTCCTGATCGGCGTCACCGGTTGCGCCGGAACTCAGCGCCGCGATGCACCGCCGCCCCAGGCACGCGGCGGCGTGCTCGACGCCCGCCAGTGGTCTCCCGAGCGCGACGGGCCGCTCGAGCTGGCCGGCGAGTGGCGCTTCCACTGGCAGGAGCTGCTGGCGGGCGACGACGCGGCGCGTTGTTTCGCAGCCGCGGAGGAAGCCGACTTCGCCGAGGTGCCCCACACCTGGGACGAGCTCGAGCGCGAAGGCGCGGCACTGCCGGCCGAAGGGTTCGCCACCTACTGCCTCACCGTGCTGCTCGCCGAGCGCGACGAGCCGCTGATGATCTACGTACCGCGCCTGCGCACCGCCAGCGACCTCTGGGTCGACGGCATCCGGGTGGCCCAGAGTGGCCGCGTCGGCACCAGCCGCGGAAGCTCGCTGCCGCGCCGGATCGACCACGTCTCGGCGATCGCGGCGGCACCGCGGATCGAGCTGATGCTGCGGGTCTCCAACTACCACTTCCGCAGCGGCGGGCCGCACAAGGCGATCCGGATCGGCGCGCCGATCGACCTCGAGCCGCTGCCCGACGGACGCTCCGCCGCGCTGACCGCCTTCTTCGTCGGCGCCTTCGTCATCCTCGGCGTCTACCACGTGCTGATGCACCCGCTGCGCCGCCGCGGCATCGGTCCCGTGGCGTTCGGCGGCCTCTGCCTGGTGATGGCGTTGTATCAATTGACGCGCGAGAACAACCTCTTCGCGACGGTCTTCCCCGGCGTCTCCTGGCAGTCCGAGATCCGCCTCGAGTACACGATGTTCGCGCTCAGCGTGACGCTCGCCGCGGTCTTCCTGCGTGCCACCTACCCTCGCGAGGTGTCGCTGGCGTTGGTGCGTGCCTGCGCGCTGCTGCCGGGCCTCTTCGTGGTCGCCACGTGGGCCCTGCCGTTGCTCCTGGTGACCGACCAGGTGCTGCTGGCCTTCCAGCTCTGCTTCGCCGCCCTGGGCGCCTGGGGCGTGCTCTCGATCGCCCGGGCGGCCCGTGCCGGCAGGCCGGGCGCCAGCTGGTTCTTCGTCGGCGGCGGGCTGTGGCTGCTCACCGGCCTGGTCGACGGCCTGCTGCTGCGGGTGGTGCCGAACGCTCCGCGCCTGTTGCCGTTCGGCTTCATGGCGCTGGTCGTCGCGCAGGCCGTGCTGCTGGCGATCGTGCAGGCGCGCTCGGCGACGCGCACCAAGGAGCTGTCGACCTCGCTGCTCAGCCTGGCGTCGGAGAAGCTGGCGCTCGAGCAGGTCGCCTACCGTGATCCGCTGACCGGTCTCGACAACCGGCGCCGCCTCGACCTCGACGTGGAGCGACTGCGCGAGGAGGCGGAACCGGCGTGGGGGTCCTCGACGCCCGACGCGGTCGCTCCTGCGGCGCCCGCTCCGGCGGCCAGCACCGGGACGCGGCCGGTCTCCCTGCTCTACCTCGACGTCGACGACTTCAAGGAGTACAACGACCGCTACGGCCACGAGGTCGGCGACCAGGTGCTGATCGAGATCGCCCGCATCCTGCGCGAAGAGTCGCGTCCCTACGATCTCTCGGTGCGCCTCGGCGGCGACGAGTTCGCGCTGCTGCTGGTCGGAGTCGACGAGGTGGGAGCCAGGGCCCAGGCGCGGCGCCTCGAGCAGAGGCTGGCCGAGCCGATCGACTGCGGCGGTCGCCCGCTGCGCGTCTCGGCGTCGATCGGCACCGCCACGGTGCCCGGCGACCAGGTCGACATCGGCGAGATGCTGCGCCGCGCCGACGCCTCGATGTACCGCCGCAAGGGCGAGCGCAAGAAGGCGAAGTCGGCTTGAGACACGGGTCCTGACGAGTGCCCGGCATCGGCGACGACGTCGTTCTCCGTGACACCCCACCCCAGGCCTCCCCTGAAGGGAAGGGAGCCGGACGCGTGGCACCCCAGCGCTCTCCTGAAGGGAGGGAGCCGGACAAAGGAGACTCACGCCGTGGCGCGCACCCCGATGCGTTCCTCGACCCACTGCGCGGCCGCGAGCAGCTGGGGCACGAAGAGGTCGGGCCGGCGCACGCAGGCGATGTGGTCGGCGTGCACCGGGAAGGCGTGCGCCTCCGGGATGCGGTCGACCAGGCGGCGCTGGCGCTCCGGGGCCACGTGCAGGTCCTGGGTGGTGAGCACCACCGCGGTGGGCACGTCGATCTGGGAGATCCAGCGCTCGGAGTCGAAGGCGGCGACGGCGATTCCGGCTTCGAGGATCGCCACCGGATCGGAGGCGCGGACCTCTTCCTCCAGGCGGCGTCGCGCCTCCGGTGAGAGCCCGCGGGCGGCGATCATCTGCTCGGAGGCGCGCTGCCAGGCGGAGTCGGGCGCCACCCGGGCGGCGAGCGAGACCACCGGGCCGCTGAGGTGGGCGACGCGGCGCAGGCGCTGGTTGGCGAAGCGCGGCGCGGTGGCGCAGAGCACCAGGCCGGAGACACGCGACGGGTGACGACGCCAGGTGAGCTGCGCCACCGCGCCGCCCATCGAGTAGCCGACCGGGATGAAGGCACCGATGTTGAGCCGGTCGGCCACCGAGATCACGTCGTCGGCGCAGCGCTCGAGGCGGAACGAGCCGCCGCTGCCGGCGATGCCGCGACCGTGGCCGCGCTGGTCGAAGGCGACCACGCGGTAGCGGCTGCCCAGCGCTTCGAGTGACGTCGCCCAGTTGAGACGGGCGGTGGCGCCGAGACCGTGCAGCAGGATCAGGGTCGGCGCTCCGCCAGGCCCGTCGATCCGGTGCACGCGGGTCGAGCCGCCGGTGGGCAGCTCGAGGGTCTCTTCGCACCAGGGGCTCATCGGTTGTTGCTGTGCTGGAGGTCGCGCTCGGCGGGGTCGTGTCGGAGCCGGCCGCGCCCGGCTCAGTCTACGCCTGCGCGGCGGCAGCCAGGATGCGCGTGCCAGCGGCATCGGGCTTCACGGAGCCCGCTGCAGCATCGCGTAGGCGTTCAGGGTGCCGGAGCGGCCGTCGGAGGAGAAGCGCGCCACGGGGCTCCAGATCGGCGCGGGGAACGATCCGTCGAGCAGCGCATCGATCTCCTCGTCGGACGCCGAGTGGCAGAAGCGGATGGCGTCCGCCTCCCGCGGCAGCGGGCCGGCAACGCCCTCGCGGGTCTCGGTGTCGCCCCACGGCAGCAGTGCGTCGCCCGGCTCGAGCCGTTCCGCGGTGGCCCTGGAGATCGCGCCGAGGTCGACGGCGACGGCGGGGTCGATTCGCCGGGCGCGCAGAGCCGGCAGCGCCAGGAACTGCCAGAACGAGACCGCGACGAGGCCGCCTGGTCGCACCAGGTCGCCGGCGCGGCGCAGCAGCTCGTCGCGCTGCACCCGGCCGGGCACGTGGTGCAGGAGGCCGAAGGCGACTACGAGGTCGAAGCAGCGCCGTTCCCCGGCGACCAGCGGCCACTCGTCGGCGCGCAGCAGATCGGCGGCGAGCAGGGCGTGGCGAGGTTCGGTCGGGGTCGGCTGGCCCAGTTCCCCGATCCTGCGCCTCGCCGCGGCGAGCAGCGGCAGCGAGCGCTCGACTCCGACGTAGGTCCAGCGCGCTCCGCCTGCCGCCGGCGCGGGCAGCGCGTCGAGCAGGCGGGCGTTGCCGCAGGCGACGTCGAGCAGCCGCACCCCCTCCCCTGGCAGAGCGGCGAGTCGCTCGGAGGCGAGGGTGAGCACCGTCGACCAGCCCGGCCAGGCGCGCTGGCGGGTGCGCGAGAACGAGGCGGCGTGACGCCGGTAGAAGCGCTCGTTCAGCGCGTCGAGCTCGTGCCAGGCGCGGCGCAGCGCGGCGGGTGGGTCGTCTTGTCCCGACATCTTCGACCGGCGAGCGTACGCCGAGGGGGCGCCGCGCGCCCGGTGGCCTCAGCCGGGTCCGAGACCGAGGCCGCCGTCGACCGGCACCAGCGCGCCGGTCACCCAGTCGTTGGCGGGATCGCAGAGCGCCACGGCGATGCGCGCGACGTCTCCCGGCTGGCCGACCCGACCGAGCGGCACCTGGGGCCCGAAGGTGTCGATGAACTCGCTGGCGTCGCCGGCGTCCATCATGGTGTCGAAGATCGGCGTCGCGATGACCCCCGGCAGCACCGCGTTGACCCGGATGCGGTGCTCGGCGAGCTCGAGGGCGAGGCAGCGGGTCAGCATGTCGAGGCCGGCCTTGGCGGCGGAGTAGACGGCGTAGCCCTTGAGCGCCATGCGGGTGACGTTCGAGCCGACGTTGAGGATCGCCGGCGAGCGGCCCGCCGCGCCGCTCTCGATCAGGCGCGGCAGCGCCGCGCGCACGGTGAACACCGGACCCTTGAGGTCGATGTCGACCAGCGCGTCGACGTCTTCGTCGGTGATCTCGCCGAACGGCCCCTGGCGTGCGATGCCGGCGTTGTTGACCAGCACGTCGAGACCGCCCAGGTCCGCGGCGACCCGCTCGATCAGAGCCCGGTCTGCCTCCGGCTTCGAGACGTCGGCCGCGGCGGCGAGCGCCCGCCGACCGAGGCGGCGGATCTCCTCGGCGACCGCCTGCAGCGGGGCCTCGCGGCGTCCGCACACGGCGACGTCGGCGCCGGCGCCGGCGAGCTCGAGCGCGATGGCCCGCCCGATGCCGCTGCCGCCGCCGGTGACCAGGGCGACCCGGCCGTCGAAGGCGTGTCGCGATGAGGAGGGGTTCTCGGTCACGGGGCTCTCCGGATCTCTGGGGTCATCTCTCGGGGCCTTCTCGTCTCGCCCGGCGAGGACCGGGAAGTGGAGCTCGCTGCCGGGCCACCGCGGCGAGTCGACGCGGCCGCAGGAGGGTGAGTCTACGCAGCGCCGCCACTTCCCTTGATTAGACTGCGCTGCGCATGTCTTCGACCACCGTCGCCGAAGGCGGCCGCGCCGCGAAGCCGCCGCGCGGCCGCTACGCCTTCGATCCCAGCGCCCACGCCGAGCGGATCGCGGTGGTGCTGCGCGAGGTCGCGGCGGCGCCGGAGACGCCTTCCCCGGCCGAGCTGCAGCTCCTCCTGCGCCGCTTCCCGCGGGCGTGGCCGTGCGCCGACGACGCGGCGCGGGGCGGGGTGTACAGCAAGAGCGAGCTGATCCGCGGCGCCCGGCATCTCGACGCCGACGGCGGGCTCGAGCGGCACGGCATCGCGCTGACCCTGCCCGAGCTGCTGGTGCGGCTGCGTCGCAAGCCGATCCGCACCTTGAGCGGCGTCGCCCCGGTGACGGTGCTCACCAAACCGTTCCCCTGTCCCGGCAAGTGCATCTTCTGCCCCAGCGACGTGCGCATGCCGAAGAGCTACCTGAGCGACGAGCCAGGCGCGCAGCGTGCCGCGGAGCACCAGTTCGATCCCTACCGCCAGACCCTTTCGCGCCTGCTGACCCTGCACAACACTGGCCATCGAGTCGACAAGGTCGAGCTCATCGTGCTCGGCGGCACCTGGTCGTTCTACCCCGAGGCCTACCAGGTGTGGTTCATCCGCCGCTGCTTCGACGCCTTGCACGACTTCGCCGCAGGCGCGCGGGAGATGCAGGAGGGCTGGAGCCCGGCGATCGACTTCCGCCGGCTCGATCAGCGGGTCGACGGTGTGCGTCGAGGCCGCGGCCCCACGCCCGAGGCTCCGTCGTACAACCGGATCGTGCGCGCCTTCGACCCCGGTCCACGGCCCGGTGACCAGAGGCGGAACGGAGACGGCGAGCCCGCGGTCGGCGCGGCGGCGGACTGGGAGGCGTTGGCCGAGGCGCACCGGCGCAACGAGAGCTCGACGGTGCGCTGCGTCGGCCTGGTCGTCGAGACCCGGCCCGACCGCATCGACGAGGCCGAGGTGCTGCGCATCCGCAGGCTCGGCGCCACCAAGGTGCAGATCGGTTTCCAGAGCCTCGACGACGAGGTGCTGCGCCTCAACCGGCGCGGCCACGACGTCGCGGCGACCCGCCGCGCCATGGGGCTGCTGCGCGCCGCCGGCTTCAAGATCCACGCCCACTGGATGCCCAACCTCTACGGTTCGTCGCCGCAGCGCGATCTCGACGACTACCGGCGGATGTTCGGTGATCCCGACTTCCGTCCCGACGAGCTCAAGATCTACCCCTGCTCGCTGATCGAGAGCGCCGAGCTGATGGCGTACTGGCAGGACGGCCGCTGGCGCCCGTACTCGCACGACGAGCTGCTCGAGGTGCTGCGCGGCTGTCTCGAGGCGACGCCCCGCTACTGCCGGCTGACGCGGGTGATCCGCGACATCCCCGGCACCGACATCGTCGATGGCAACAAGCTGACCAACTTCCGTCAGATCGCCGAGCGCGACCTGGAGCGTCGCGGCGGGCGCTCGCTCGACATCCGCGCGCGCGAGCTGCGCGGCGAGAGGGTGCAGGCAGAGCAGCTCGAGCTGCGGCGCACCGAGTACGAGGCTTCGCACGGGGCGGAGCTGTTCGTCGAGGCGGTCACGGCGGACGATCGCATCGCCGGCTTCCTGCGCCTGCAGCTGCCGCGTCGTCCCGACGCGACCTGGATCGACGAGCTGAAGGGCAGCGCGATGATCCGGGAGGTGCACGTCTACGGTGCCGTCGTCGCCCTCGGCCAGCGCCGCGAGGGCCGCGCCCAGCACGCCGGCCTGGGCACCCGGCTGGTGGAGGAGGCGGCCGAGGTCGCCGCGCGGAGGGGCTTCGCACGGCTGGCGGTGATCTCGGCGATCGGCACCCGCGAGTGGTACCGACGCCTCGGCTTCCGCGACGGCGAGCTCTACATGGTCCGGCCACTCGCCACCGACAGCTGGGAGCGCCGATGAGCTCCGGGCCCGCCGCCGGGCCGGTCCGGCGGAGCAGGGAAGTGTCGCGGGAGCTGCGCCAGCGAGCCGGCTTCCCCTCCTGGGGTCTGTTCACCGACCTCTACCAGCTCACCATGGCCCAGGGCTACTGGCAGGAGGGCCTCGCCGAGCGCCGGGCGAACTTCCAGCTCACCATGCGGCGGGCGCCCTTCGGCGGTGGCTTCGCCGTCTTCTGCGGCCTCGGGCCGGCGCTGGAGGCGATCGAGAAGCTGCGTTTCGAGGCCGCCGAGCTCGACGCGCTGGCTGCGCTGCGCGACGCCGAGGGGGGATCGCTCTTCCGCGATGAATTCCTGTCCGCGCTGGGCGGGCAGCGGGCGGCGGTCGATCTGTGGAGCCCCGACGAGGGCGAGGTGGTGCTGCCCGGAGAGCCGGTGGTGCGGGTCGAGGGGCCGCTGCTGCAGGGCCAGCTGCTCGAGACCGCGATGCTCAACCTGATCGGCTACTCGTCGCTGGTCGCGACCAAGGCGGCGCGCATCGCCTGGCTGGCGGCCGAGGGCGACCCGGTGCTCGACTTCGGGCTGCGCCGTGCCCATGGCCCCGACGGCGGCCTGTCGATGTCGCGCGCCGCCTACGTCGGCGGCTGCAGCTCGACCTCGAACGTGCTCGCCGGGGCGCTGTGGGGCATCCCCACCGCCGGCACCCACGCCCACAGCTGGGTGCTGGCGCACGACGGCGAGCTGGAGTCGTTCCGCGCCTTCGCGCGCTCGCAGCCGGGCAACTGCACGCTGCTGATCGACACCTACGACACGATGGCGGGGCTCGAGAACGCCCTGATCGTCGCCCGCGAGATGCGCGACCGCGGCGAGCGTCTGCGGGCGGTGCGCCTCGATTCGGGCGACCTGGAGGAGCTGTCGAAGGGCGTGCGGGCACGGCTCGACGAGGCCGGCTTCGAAGCGGTGCGCATCGTCGCCAGCAGCGATCTCGACGAGCACGCCATCGTGCGGCTCAAGGCGGCGGGCGCGCCGATCTCTCTGTGGGGCGTCGGCACCAGCCTCGCCGCCTGCCGCGACGATCCGTCGTTCTCCGGCGCCTACAAGCTGACCTCGATCGCGTCTTCCACCGACGAGTCGGAAGCTCTGTGGCGACCGGTGAGCAAGCGCTCGGAGGACCGCTTCAAGCGCTCCGATCCGGGGCGGCTGCAGGTGCGCCGGAGTTTCGACGGCGAAGGGAGGCTGCGCCAGGACACCGTCTACCACCTGGCGGGCGACGGGCCGACGCGCACCGGGCGCCAGCGGGATCTGCTGCGCCGCCAGGTGCTGCAGGGCGAGAGGCGCTCTGCGGCCGAGTCGCTGGGTTCGCTGCGCGAACGGGTGCGGCGAGCGGTCGCGGCGCTGCCGGCCGACCTGCGCGCGTTCGAGGTCGGCGCCGAGGTGCTGGAGCAGCGGGTGCAGTTCGACGAGTCGTTGCAGCGACTGCGCCGCGCCGTCGCGCCGCCGCCGTCGTGACCCCCACGCTTCGGCGCCTCGCCGTTCAGTCGCGGAAGTTGGTGTAGGCGAAGTCGAGGCCGAGGTCGGCGCCCTTGATCAGCTGGATCGCCTGCTGCAGGTCGTCGCGCTTCTTGCCGCTGACCCGTACCTGATCCTCCTGGATCTGGGCCTGCACCTTCATCTTCGACTGCTTCACCAGCTTGGCGATCTCCTTGGCGGTCTCCTTGGGCACGCCGACCTGCAGGGTCACCGTCTGGGTGTGCATCATGCCGCCGGCCGGCTTCGGGTCGCCGACCTCGAGGTTCTTGATCGAGATGCCGCGCTTGTGCAGCTTCGACTTCACCACGTCGAGCAGCGGCGGCAGGCGGCCGTCGTCGTCGGTCTTGAGGGTGATGAGGCTCTTGCCGTCCCACTCGATGGTGCTGTCGCTGCCGCGGAAGTCGAAGCGCTGGCCGACCTCCTTGCGCGCCTGGTTGAGGGCGTTGTCGACCTCCTGCAGGTCGACCTCGATGACGATGTCGAAGGAAGGCATGGTGGGATCTCCGGATCGATGCCGCCGCGGTGCGGCGAGGTGGCGTGGAGGCTAGCACCGTGGTCGGGCCGCTCTCGCGACGACCTGGCATCGCGGGGCGCCTCTGGCGGGCGCTGGTAGGGTTCGCCGTCCGCGGCCGTCCAAGCGGTCAGCGTCGCGCCACCGCAGATACGAGAGAGCGTAGGTGATCCAATGAGCAGCCCATCGATTCCCGACAGCTACGCCCGCCGTGCCGGTCTGCACGTCGCCCCCGAGCTCGATGCGTTCGTCGAGCAGGAGCTGGCGCCGCGCGCCGGCTTCGCCGATCGGCTCGACGCGTTCTGGGAGGGCTTCGCCGGGATCGTCGAGCGCTTCGTGTCGCGCAACCAGGAGCTGCTCGAGCACCGTGCCGAGCTGCAGGCGCAGATCGACGCCTGGCACCTCGACCAGCCGCTCGAGGGTCGGCGCCGCGCCTTCCCGAAGACGGACTACGTCAGCTTCCTGCGCGAGATCGGCTACCTCGAGCCGGAAGTCGAGCCGTTCGAGGTCGACGTGCGCGGGGTCGATCCCGAGATCGCCGAGATCTCGGGCCCGCAGCTGGTGGTGCCGGTCAGCAACGCGCGTTACGCGCTGAACGCGGCGAACGCCCGCTGGGTCAGCCTCTACGACGCCGTCTACGGCACCGACGTGATCCCCGAGGGCGAAGGCACCGAGCGCGGCACCAGCTACAACCCCCGGCGCGGCGCGCTGGTGGTCGAGTACGTCGAGCGCTTCCTCGATCGGGTGGTGCCGCTCGCCGCGGGCTCCTCACACGCCGACGCGATCACCTACGACGTGGTCGACGCGAACGGCACCGGCGGCGCCAGCGAGGACGGTGCGCCCGGAGCGCGCGATCGCCGGCTGGTCTGCGAGCTGCGCGACGGCCGCCGGGTCGAGCTCGCCGATCCGGCGTGCTTCGTCGGCTTCGCCAGCGAGGAGGGCGGCCTGCGCAAGGTGCTGCTGCGCCACCACGGTCTGCACCTCGAGCTGCGCTTCGATCTCGAGGACCCGGTCGGCGCGGCGCATCCGGCGGGGCTCGCCGACGTGATCGTCGAGGCGGCGGTGACCACCATCCAGGACTGCGAGGACTCGGTCGCCGCAGTCGACGCCGAGGACAAGGTCGGCGTCTACCGCAACTGGCTCGGCCTGATGTCCGGCGAGCTCGAGGAGAGCTTCACCAAGGGCGGCCAGGAGATGACGAGGCGGCTCAGCCCCGACCGCGAGTACACCGCGCCGGACGGCTCGACCCTCACCCTGCCGGGCCGCGCCCTGATGCTGGTGCGCAACGTCGGGCTGCTGATGACCACCGATGCGGTGCTCACCGCCGCGGGCGAGGAGATCCCCGACGCCATCCTCGACGCGGTGATGACCGCCGCGGCGGCGCTGGTCGACCTCTCGGGCCGCGGCGCCGAGCACGGCGTGCGCAACTCGCGCGCTGGCAGCATGTACGTGGTCAAGCCAAAGCTGCACGGCTCGGCCGAGGTGGCGTTCACCGTCGAGCTGTTCGCCGCGGTGGAGCAGCTGCTCGGCATGGCCGCGAACACGATGAAGATCGGCATCATGGACGAGGAGCGGCGCACCACGCTCAATCTCCAGCAGTGCATCCGTGCCGCCCGCCGGCGGGTGATCTTCATCAACACTGGCTTCCTCGACCGCACCGGCGACGAGATGCGCACCAGCCTCGAGGCGGGTCCGATGGTGCGCAAGGCGGCGATGAAGGGCTCGACCTGGCTCTCCGCCTACGAGGACCACAACGTCGACGTCGGGCTGCGCACCGGTCTGGCCAAGGTGGGGCAGATCGGCAAGGGCATGTGGGCGATGCCCGACGAGATGGCGGCGATGGTGGAGCAGAAGGGCGGTCATCCCGAGGCGGGCGCCAACTGCGCCTGGGTGCCGTCGCCCACCGCCGCGGCGCTGCACGCGATGCACTACCACTTCGTCGACGTCGCGGCGCGGCAGCGCGCCCTGGCGAGGCGCGATCCGGCGACGCTCGATTCGCTGCTCGAGATCCCGGTGCAGGCGCCCGGGGTGGAGCTCAGCGCCGAGGAGATCCAGGCCGAGCTCGACAACAACGCCCAGGGCATCCTCGGCTACGTGGTGCGCTGGGTCGAGCACGGCGTCGGCTGCTCGAAGGTGCCCGACATCCACGGCGTCGGCCTGATGGAGGACCGCGCCACCTGCCGCATCTCCAGCCAGCACATCGCCAACTGGCTGCACCACGGAGTCACCACCAAGGGCCAGGTCGAGGACACCTTCCGGCGCATGGCCAAGGTGGTCGACGAGCAGAACGGCGGCGACCCGGCGTACCGGCCGATGGCCGACGACTACGGCCGCAGCGTCGCCTTCCAGGCGGCCCTGGCGTTGGCGGTGGAGGGGGCCGGGCAGCCGAGCGGCTACACCGAGCCGATCCTGCACGCGATGCGCAGGCGAGCGAAGGCGACGGGCTGAGCCAGCCGGCTGAACCGACCGGTCAGCGACGGTGCAAGGCGATTTGCGAGCTCCCAGCATCGTCGCCACCTGCCGCGACGGAGAGCACCGGTTCAGCAAGCAGCCCAGGGACTCGGTGCGGCTGCTCGCCGGCCTCGGCGTCGAGGGCGACGCTCACGCCGGACGCACCGTGCGGCACCGCTCGCGGCTGCGCACTCAGGCCGGCGCGCCGAACCTGCGCCAGGTGCACCTGCTCGGCCTCGAGACCCTGGAGCGCCTCCGCCGGGAGGGCTTCGAGGTCGCGCCCGGCGATCTCGGCGAGAACCTGACCACGCGAGGCGTGGATCTGCACGCCCTGCCGCGCGGCACCCTCCTGCGGGTCGGCGAGGCCGAGCTCGAGCTCACCGGCCTGCGCAACCCCTGCGGTCAGCTCGACGACTTCCAGCCGGGCCTGACCCGGGCCCTGCTGGGACGCGGCGAGCAGGGCGAGGTGCTGCTGCGCGGCGGCGTCATGGCGGTGGTGCTGCGCTCGGGTGAGGTGCGTCCCGGCGACCGGATCGACGTCACCCTGCCGGCGCCGCCCCACGCCGAGCTCGAACGGGTGTGATGCCGGAGTCAGTGGAAGGTCACAACCCGCAGACCCAGCGTCTTGGCGGCCTCGGCCATGCGGAGATCGGCCGTCGCCAGGACCTTGTGTCCCGTCAGCTCCGCCACGCTCAGGTGGAGCGCATCGAGATTGTGCAGGGCGTGGCGCTCCAGCGCATCCAGGAGGCCGAGCGACCTCTTCACGTGCCGGTCCTCCATCGGTAGGACCTCCAACACGCCGAGCTGGATGTCCTCTTCGACAGCTTCTCTGACGCGGGATTCCTGCTCCCGATCCAGATCTCCATGGCGCCGTCGGCGGGCCAGGAGGCAATGGATCTCCACCCGGGTCAGAGTGCTGATGGCCACCCAGGGAAAGGCGCAGAGATAGGCGTCCAGCTCGTCCGACCTTGGCTCGGGAGGTAGCGCTTCGCCAACGCCGAGGTATCGACGTAGGGGTGCTCGGCGGGGTCAGCGGGCATCTCGCTCTTCGCGCACGAGATCGACGCTCGAGGAGAGCCTCGGCAACTGGCGCCGTAGATCACTTCTCGGAGAGATCGCGCGGCACGCCTCGACCGGGAGGATGCGGGCGATCGCACGCCCGTGGCGCGTGACGATGAGCTCGCCCTCGGCCTGCACCAGCTGTTCGAGCTGGCCGAGAACCGCTCGCATCCCCCGGATGGACAGGGTCTTCATCAGTGCCGCTCACTGTGCCACGAGTACTCGTCCGAGGCGCCTGAACAGCGGTCCACATGACGCCCTCAGGGGATTCAGGGAGTCAGTGGCGAGCAGAGAAGTCCCCCTGCCGCTCCCAGCTCATTCCGCCTCCTCCTCGACCAGAGAATTTGAAGGAATAGGGCGCTCTCGCCTCGAATCGACGAGAAATTCGCTCCGAACAGGCGACGAATCGCGTTCAACTTTCGATCGGCGTCCGTCCTATAGAGAGAAGGCACGGAAGGGGGGGACTTCCTCCGCCACGCCGACGACTCGGGACGACTCCACGAGTTGGACCAAAAGGGGGGCCTGTAGGGGCCTCGAAGGGCCGAGAGCGGCTCTGTGCAGCGAGAGCGGTACAGAGCCGCCTTTTTTTTGTCTTCCGCGGGGTCCGCGTGGGCCGGTCGTGGGCCCAGCGGCTCGTGGCGCTGCACTGCGGAGTGCGGGAAGAGGCAGACGGCGGCACTCAGCCCGAGAGCGCCCGCTCGACCTGCCGCGCCACCAGCGGTTCCACCAGCCGCTCGACGGTGTCGACGAGGGCGACGGTGCGGGCGTCGAGCTCGACGTTGACCCGGTCGCCGACCTGCTTGCGACCGAGGTTGGTGAGCCGCAGGGTCTCCGGGATGAGGTGGATCCAGAAGGAAGCGGTCGCGGCGGTCCCCTCCTCGGCAGCCTCCGCGTCTGCGTTCCCGGATGCGCTGCGGTTGGAGAACACCTCGCCGACCGTCAGGGACGAGCCGTCGACGGCGACGAAGCCCTTGTGCAGCAGATACTTCGACCACTCCCGCGGGACGTCGATGCGCAGCGCCAGCTCGCCGCCGCGCTCCTCGCGGGCGCCGAGGACCCCGGTGCCGACGACGTGCCCGGCGACCTCGTGGCCGCCGATCTCGTCGCCGGCGCGCAGGCTGCGCTCCACCGAAACCCTCGAGCCCACTTCCAGCTCGCCGAGGGTCGTCTTGTCGAGGGTCTCGGCGATGGCGTCGAAGGTGAGGCGACGTGGCGGGTCGTTCGCGGCGTCACCGGGCGGCGCCGTCAGCTCGGCGATGGTCTGGCAGACGCCGTCGATCGAGACGCTGGCGCCGATCGCGGCGCCCTGGGCGAGCTCGGGAGAGAGCTCGACGGTGTAGCGCAGCAGGCCCGGTCGTCGCTCGACGGCGACGACCGGGAAGGTGCCGCGGGTGATGCCGGTGAACATGGTCCGGACTGTAACCCGCAGGGAGCGGTCCGGGTGGCCGTGCGCGCCAGTCTGCCGTGCCGGATCGCCCGGTCTCAGTTGCAGGTCGGCAGGGCCGAGGTGTCGACGATCGCAGGCGACGCGGTGCCGAGTGGATTCGTGTACTCCGCCTCCTCGCCGGTCTGCAGGTCGGTCACGGTGAGGGTGTACTCGACGTTGGTGGTGGCGGCGGCGAAGACCCAGTAGTGCTGGTTGAGGCCGCAGCCGTCGAGCACCTTGACCAGCATCTCCCAGTTGGCGGCGTCGAAGAAGTAGAAGACGCCGGAGTCGGTCGACAGCGCCGGCGCGAGCCGGCCGACCCCGGTCTCGCCCTCGAAGTTCCGCCACGAGACCTCGATCCGGAACCGTCCGCCGCGCAGGCAGAGGGTGTCGATGTCGTTGACGCAGGTGGTGGATCCCGGCGTCGTCAGCGCCACCGGGGTCGACGGCAGGTCGCTGGCCGTCGCGGAGGCGGCTCCCTCGAGTCGCGTGCCCGGTCCGCGACGGGTGCGCTGCACGGTCGAGGGCAGGAACGACCCGTCATGCGAGGGCGCCTCGCCGCGGGTCAGGGAAGGCGACGGGAGGGGCGCGCTGGTGGCGCTGGCCGCATCGCAGGTGGCGAAGGCCTCGGTGTCGATCGTCGCCGGTGCGGCCTCGCCGAGCGGGTTGGAGTAGACCCGCTGCTCACCGGTCTGCGTGTCGACCACGGTGAGCGTGTACTCGACGTTGGTGGTCGCGGCGGCGAGCACCCAGTAGCGCTGGTTGAAACCACAGCCGTCGAGCACCTTGATCATCATCTCCCAGTTGTCCTCTTCGAAGAAGTAGAGGATGCCGGAGTCGTCGGAGCCGAACGGCGTCGCCACCGCGCGCCCGGTCTCGTCGTCGAAGTTGCGCCAGTCGACGATGACGCTGAAGCGCTCGGAGAGGCAGAGCACCAGCCCCGCCTCGCAGGCGACGCGGTCGAGCGCCGCCAGGGCGTCGAGCTTGCCGAAGCCCCAGGCGGCGCGGTCGAAGTCGGGCAGCTCGCCGGTCTCTTCGTCCTGGCGCGCGGTCTGGCGCAGGATGCGGCGGATGTCGGCGGTGGTGAGGGTGGGATCGAGCTCGAGCATCAGCGCCACCACGCCCATGGTGATCGGCGCCGAGGCGCTGGTGCCGCCGAAGCGGATCAGCTTGCCGTCGCCTTCGATCGGCTGGATGCCGCGCAGCGACGACCACCACGAGTCGGCGGCGGCCGAGGCGTACGAGCCCTGACCCGGGCCGACGACGTCGATGCCGTAGGTGCGGTCGTCGCGGGTCGGGCCGCCGGGGGACTTGAGCCACAGCTCGCCGACCAGCCCCTCGGCGTCGGTGCCGCGCAGGAAGCCGTCGACGTCGGTGTAGAAGGTGCGGATCACCGAGTTGCCGGCCACGATCGCCGACTCGGTGGCGGCGTAGTCTTGCAGCCGGCCGGGGACCAGAAAGTCGGTGAAGGCGGTGTTGGCGGTGAGACCGGGGCCGACGACGTCGGAGTACATGTCGAAGTTGCCGCTGCCGGCGACGGTGGAACGGAGCTTGACCACGCCGCTGCCGACGTGGCCGTTGATGAAGATCAGCGCCGCGCGGTCGCCGCTGGTCGACTTCCAGGGATAGAACTCCTGGCCCGGCAGGTAGTGGAAGATCTGGATCTCGGCGTTGCTCTGGCTCTGGCCGGGACCGACCGGACCGAGCACCGAGCCGTTGTCGAGCTCGACGGTGATCTGGGCCGGTCGGTTGCCCGAGTACCAGATCGAGATCGGCGAGGTGATCGTCGACTGGCGCTCGAACGGCACGGTGACGCCGGTGGCGGCGTCGAAGCGGCCGCCGGCATGGCTCGGCAGGCTGCCCTCGTCGCCGCCGGGGATCACCATCACCCGGCCCGGCACGGTCGGCGGAAAGACCGTGTCGATCTTGCGGCTCACCGCCGAGGTGCCGTCGATCGGCCCCCACTGCACGCCGGAGTTGATGATCGCGACGCCGGGCTGTCCGAGCTGGTTCATCTTCAGCCGTGCCCAGTCGATCGCCTCGTCGGTGCAGCCCTGGAAGCCGGGAACCGCCGGGGTCGAGCCGTGCGCCGGCACGCTCTCGGCGGTCATCTTGACCACGATCAGGTCGGCCTCGGGGGCGATGCCGGCGAAGCGATCGTCGCCGAGGGCGCGGCCGTTGCTGGCCGCCATGCCGGCGGTCGCGTCGCCGTGACCGACGTCGTCGATCGGCGGCAGGGTGCCGCCACCCGAGAGCGCCTCATTGATCTGTGCCTCGCTGTACTCGATCGGCGCCGGGTCGTTCGGCCCGCACTGGCTGAAGCCCTGGTTGCTCATGTCGAGCAGCCACTTCACCCGGGTGGTGCCGTCAGGGTTGCGAAAGTCGGGGTTGCGCACGTCGATGCCGCGGTCGAGCACCGCGATGGTGACGCCGCGCCCGCTGACGCCGTAGCGCGCCCGCGCCTCGTCGAGGCGGATCTCCTGGTCGACCAGCTCGTCGGCGACGAGCGGCGTCGCGGCGACGCAGAGAGCGAGACCGAGGGCGACTCCGAGGACCGGTGCGAGCCTGCCGCGGAGCCTCTCGGCAGTGGACGAGGAGCGAACGGCGGCCAGGCGGAGAGGGCGATGTGGCGGCGTGGTCTGGGGCGACGAGGACATGCGGGGATCTCCCGGGAGGTGGTCGCGAGGTCTTGGGTCGGTCTGGCTTGGCTTGCGCGAGGCAGCGAGCATTGCACGGAACGCGCCAGAACCTGTGTCGCCCGTGGCGCCTGTCGCGGGGTGGCGCACGTCGGTTCGGTCGCGCCGCTGCGTCATCGTTCGGACAGGCGAAGGTAGGCCGTAGAGGGGACAGTCGCATCTGGAGGCTCGAGGTGCCGGTCGGTCCCGGGAGGGAGTCCACGGGCGGCGTTCGCCGTCGTGTTCCGTTCGAGCGCAAAGACGACGCTGGGACCGAGTCTGGCGCGTTGCCTTCAGGTCGAGGAAGCACGGCGAGGCAAGCCGTGC
This sequence comes from Acidobacteriota bacterium, assembly GCA_003388555.1. Taxonomy (GTDB): domain Bacteria; phylum Acidobacteriota; class Thermoanaerobaculia; order Multivoradales; family Multivoraceae; genus QQVD01. Next base: position 182,531 of record QQVD01000031.1, read on the forward strand.
AGCACCAGCAAAGGTGACGGATGGAACAGCACAAAGAACACCCGGTCGCGGAGTCCTCGACTCAGGAGCTCGATCCGCCGTCTACCCTCTCCGCCTCCACCACGAGACGCAGCGGGCCGCCGGGCACGAGCGCGTCGAACGGCCAGCAGGTGACGAGAGTCAGGCGGTCGGTGGCGGCGGGAGGCGGCGCGTAGCGGGAGCGGTGCACCACCCGCAGTGACCCGACGCGGTAGGCGCGTTGCGCCTTGCCCGGCAGCTCGAGGTGCAGCAACTGACCCGCGGCGAGGTGGCGCAGGGCGGCGAAGTGGGTGTCGCGGTGGCCGGCGATCAGCAAGTCGCCGGCCTCGTGAGCCATCTCTCCGTTCGCCCGCATTCCCGGGCCGAAGGCCATCGCTTCGCCAGAGGTGCTGGCGAGCACGATGAGCCCTCGGCCGCCGCGGCCGGTTGCTGCTTCCGGCAGGGTCAGGCGGGCGACCGGCCAGGTGTCGGCCCAACTCCACGGCGCGACGCGGGGTGCGCCCGGGGTCCGCCGGTCCTCCTCACCCGGGGCCGTCTGCCTGGCCGCGGCGACCGTGGTGCGCCAGGCGCGCTCGAGCAGCACCTGGGCGACCTCGGCCTTGACCGGGATCCACAGCCCCTGGGCGAAGAGGACGGCGCCGGCGAGCAGTGCCGCGACGGCGACGATCCGCCGCGAAGCGGGGCGCCGGCGCAGCAGAGCAAGCCCCCCGCGCAGCATCGTCCTCACGGCCGGCTCCTGCGCAGCGCGGCGTAGCCGAGCAGCATCAGCAGCGAGCCGACGAGAGTCGACAGCGCGGCGCCGGTGCCGCCAGCCGGCAGGTGTCCGTGGCCGGCGACGCCGAAGGTGGTCTCGGGGCTCCAGCCGGCCGGCAGGCGGACCGGGATCGGTCGGCTCGCCAGCGACGCGTCCAGCGGCCGCGCCGGAGAGGTGTCGACCGCCACCAGGCTGGTGTAGCGGGTCACCAGGTGGTGGGCGAGGCCCAGCGCCACCACCTGCGGCCGGATCGACTCCTCGCTGCCTCCCCGCACCAGCTCGCCGACCAGAGAACGCACCTTCTCGCGCGCCCACAGCCGATCGATGCCGCTGCGGTCGCTCGACGGCAGCACCTCGAGCCGGCTCTCCCACAGATGCCCCGAGCGCAGGCCGCGGACCACCAGCTCGGGGGTGGTCGCGGATCGCGACAGGCGCGGCAGGCGGGCGTTGAGGACCACCGGCTCGCCGGCGTAGAGATCGGGCAGGCGCTGCGGCCAGGCTTCGATCCGGGCCGTCTGCTCGGGGCTCCAACCCTCCCAGTCGATCTCGAGATCGACCAGCGCCGGCGTCTCGAGCTTGTGCAGCAGGCTGCGCATCTTGAGGTCGACCTCGTGGACATCGGAGATGTTGGTGAAGGTGCCGCGGCCGAAGCCGGCGGCGCCCGACATGAAGTGGTTGTTGGGCGCCGAGCCGATGCCGACGGTGAACAGCCGGCGCTCCCCGAGCCGCTGCTCGATGAACCGGAACAGCTGCTCCTCGTTGCCGACGCTGCCGTCGGTGATGAACACCACCTGACGAACCTCGGGCGACGCGTCCGTCTGCGGTGCGAAGTCGTCGGCGAGGGCGAGCTCGAGCGCGGCGAGGATGTTGGTGCCGCCGTTGGCGCGCAGCCCGTCGACCCAGCGGCGGGCGTGGGCGACGTTCTCCCGGCTGGCCCGCTGGGGGCGGGAGAAGAGGGCGCGCGCCGCGCTGTTGAACTCGACGACGTCGAACCGATCGTGCGGCTGCAGCCGCGCCAGGGCCATGTCCAGCGCCGCCTTCGCCTGGTCGATCGACACGCCGCCCATCGAGCCGCTGGTGTCGATGACGAAGACCAGCTCGCGCGGGCGATCGCGCAGCGACGCCTCGGCGGCGGCCTGCGGCGGCACCACCACCAGGTGGGCGTAGGTGTGCTCGCCGACGTCCTGGGTGTAGAGGGCGGCCTGCGGCGCCGCACCGCGATCGGGCCACCACTCGAGCACGAAGTCGCGATCCGCCTCGACCGCGCCGCCGTCGAGCTCGACGACGTAGGCGTGGGGCGAGTCGGTGACGATGATCGGGTGCGACGGGCTGCGGATGTCGTCGAGCACCAGGGTGTGGTCGATGAACACCGTCAGCTGCACCGGGATGTGGGCCGGTTCGTCGCCGCGCACCGGCGGCAGCTCGGCGAACCCGAAGGCGGCGGCGAGCGGGTCGACGGAGAAGTCGGTGGCCCGCAGCAGCACCGGGGGCGTGATGCGCGACGCGTCGGGCACCCCGGTCGTGTCGACGCCCCAGCCGCTGCCGGCGGCGCCGCCGGTCGGCATGCCCGGCGGGTTGTAGCGCGGCGCGACGACCAGCGGGAAGCGCAGGCCGATGCGGCCGTCGTCGTAGCTCAGGTCTTGCTGGTACTCGATCGCCACCACGATCTCTTCGCCGGGACCGATGTTGGCCACCGAGTTGGTGAACAGGTTGGGGCGCTCCTGCTCGACGAGGGAGGCGCGGCGTCCCTGGGCGCGAGCCACCTCGTAGGTGCGCCTGGCTTCCTCCTTCTCCTGCACCACGCCGACGATCTCGCGCTCGCCGATCAGCATACGCAGCTCGTCGACCGCGGCGCGCTCGGGCAGCGGGAAGACGTAGATGCCCTCGAGCCAGGCCTCGGTGGGGTTGGTGAAGCGCTGCTCCACCCGGGTGCGGGCGATCAGGCCGTAGACCTCGACGGTCACCGTCTGGTCGAGCGTCGGCGCCGGCAGGAAGATCCCCGGCTGGTCGGTGGTGTAGAGCAGCGCGCCGCGGCCGGCCGCGTCGAGAGTCGTCGGAGGGCCGTATGTGGAGAGCAGCTCGCCGGCGCGGGTCCAGGCGTCCTCGGCGGTCGGGTGGGTGCGCGGCTCGCTCTCCGCCGTCGGTTCATCGTCCCGGGAGGCGTAGGGAGCTCGGCCGAGGTCGGCGCCCTCGAAGCCCGGGTCCTGCGCCAGCACCGCGGCCGACGGCGGCAGGAAGAGGGCGAGGAGGGCGACCAGCGCGACCCGTGCGACCCGTGCGACCCGTGCGACCCGTGCGACCACTGTGAGGATCGCCGGTTTGCGAGGCACGGCCGCGATGGCGTGGCCGTGGCGAGGGGGCCGAGGTCGAGAGCTCGTGTTGCGGGCGTCCGGCAGCGGCCGAGATGCTGGCTGTGAGGGTGACTGCGGGGATCTCATGGTGTTCTCCGTTCGTTCGGCGGATGCGCGAAGCTGGGTCACTGGAGTCACCGTGGGAGCCGGCGGCCCGAAGGTTGGAGGGCGGAGTCAGTAGTTGTCGTGGTTGGATGGTCTCGGCCCGCCGGCTCCCGAACGGTGAGCACACGATGAGCGGCGCCGATGTCGGGGTGATGACGCGCTGCGGGAGATCCGAAGGCAGAATGTGGCGACGGGATGGCGGGTTCGTCACCCTGGAGACCTGAAGGCGCCGGGAATGGCGGGAATGAAGAGCGCAGGAGCAGAGAAGGGCCATGCCACGGCAGGCGCGGAAAGCGCTTGCATCGCGGTCGTCGAGGACGACGAGACGCTGCGCGCCAGCCTCGCCTTCGCCCTCGAGGCGGAGGGATACCGGGTGCTCGAGTTCCCCGACGGCCAAGTCGCCTGGGAGACGCTCGAGCAGCGGATCGGCGACGGTCGGGCGCAGGCCGGTCCGCCTCCGCCGCCCGATCTGGTGGTGCTCGACGTGATGATGCCGCGCATGGACGGGCTCGAGCTCTGCCGTCGCCTGCGCGGACGCTCCGAGGAGCTGCCGATCTTCTTCCTCACCTCGCGCGACGAGGAGTTCGACCGCGTGCTGGGTCTCGAGCTCGGCGCCGACGACTACCTGTGCAAGCCGTTCTCGATGCGCGAGCTGCTGGCGCGGGTCAAGGTGCTGCTGCGGCGTCTGCAGCTGATCCGCGCCGCGGCGGCCGGTGGGGGCGCCGAGGCGGTCGACGACGGCGAGGAGCTGGTGGAGGTCGGCCCGTTGACACTCGATCTGCGCCGCTACCAGGCCACCTGGCGAGGCCAGGCGCTGGGACTGACCATCACCGAGTTCCAGATCCTCTGCGCGCTCGCCCGGCGGCCCGGGCACGTCAAGACCCGGGCGCAGCTGATGGCCGAGGGCTATCCTCACGACAACTACGTCAGCGAGCGCACCATCGACACCCACGTCAAGCGACTGCGCCGCAAGCTCGAAGCGAGGCACCAGGAGTTCGACGCCCTGGAGACGGTCTACGGGGTCGGCTACAGGTGGCGCGAGGACGTGGCCCGTTGAAGCGCCTGCGACGGGCGTTGTCGCGCATCGGCGTGCGGCTGATGGCGTTCAACGTGCTGCTTGTCTTCTTGCCGCTCGGCGCGGTGGTGACCCTCGACCGCACCGAGCAGCAGCTGCTGGCGGCGCAGGAGCGGGCGATGGTGCAGCAGGGTCGGCTGGTGGCCGCGGCTCTCGCCGACGCCGAGCCCGGCGAGATCGTCGGCTCGGTGCGGCGCGCCGAAGCGCTTGGACTGCTCTGGCGGCTGCGGCGCGAGACCACGGCTCGCATCAGGGTGCTCGACCGCGATGGCATCGTGCTCGCGGACAGCGCCGCCTTCGGTCCGCGCCGCGACGAGACCCGCGACGGGGTCGGCGCCGGTGCCGGCGCGCCACCCGGCGACGGCGGCTCCGACCAGCTCCGCGATCGCCTGCTCTATCGGGTGGGAGCGCTGCCGTTCCGCGCCTGGCAGGAGATCCGAGGGCGGTTGGGGAGCTTCCTGCCGGGCGCCGCCGCGCCGGTCGCGGCCGATCCCCGCTCCTCGCCGGCCGGCGGAGAGCTCGAGACGGGCGGCCTTGGCCCCGAGGTGCAGGCAGCGCTCTCCGGCCGCTACGGGGCCGCGTCGCGGCGGCTGCCCGGCGAGCGCTGGACGACGCTGCACAGCGCCCTGCCGATCCGCGCCGCGCCGCGGCTGCAGGTCCTGGTCAGCACCGGGGCGCCGTCGGGTGTGGCTGGCCGGGTGCCGCTCGCGGGCATCGAGCCGGAGGGAGGCGAGGTGATCGGCGCCGTGCTGCTCTCGCAGTCGACCGCGCAGGTGCTCGCCGATCTCGACGCCGCGCGCCTCGCGGTCGGCCGGGTGATCGTCGTCTCGCTCTTCGTCGCGGCCCTGCTCAGCCTGTGGATGGCCGGCACCATCGCCCGACCGCTGCGCCGGCTGCGTGCCGATGCCGAGGGTCTGCTCGACGCCGGCGGGCGGTTGGTGGGAGAGATCGAGTCACCCCGACGCTGGGACGAGATCGGCGATCTGCGCGACGCGCTGCGCGCCCTGGCGCGTCGCCTGCGCGGCCAGCAGGAGGTCGCCGAGTCGTTCGCTGCCGACGTGGCGCACGAGATCAAGACGCCGCTCGCCGCGATCCGCAGCGCCAGCGAGGTGTTGCAGAGTGCCGAGTCGGTGGAGCAGCGGCGTCGCTTCACCGAGCTGATCCACGCCAACGTGGCACGCGCCGAGCAGCTCCTGTCGAGCCTGCGCGAGCTGGCGGCGATCGACGCCGGTCTCGAGGAGGACCGGGTGAGGGTGGAGCTGGCGGGTGTCGGAAGTCTGCCGGGCTGCGATCTGGCGCGGCTGGTGGGCGAGCTGGTGGAGAACCGACGCGCCGCTGGCGATGCGGTGCGCTACGAGGGGCCCGAGTCTGGGATCGTCGTGCGCGGCAGGCCCGAGCGCCTCGAGCAGGTGATCGACAACCTGGTCGAGAACGCGCTCAGCTTCCATCCCGCCATGGCGGGGGATGTCGAGGTGCGGTTGTCGCATGACCGCGCCGACGGTGACGTCGTGCTGCGGGTCAGCGACCGCGGGCCGGGCATCCCTGCGGCAGATCTCGAGAAGGTGTTCCGTCGCTTCTACTCGTACCGCCCGGCTGGCAGCGAGAAACGAGCTGGCGATCACAGCCATGCCGGCCTCGGCCTCGCGATCGTGCGCTCGGTGGTCGAGGCCTACGGCGGCAGCGTCGTGGCGCGAAACGCTGCCGGCGGCGGCGCCGTCTTCGAGTGCCGGTTGCAGTCGATGGAGTGATCCGGGTCGGTGCCCGCGGACGGTCGGGTGCCGGTCTGGTCGGACCGCGGCACCGGCGCGACCGCACCAAGAAGGCACCAAGAAGAGGAGCTCCGAGACATGCCCAGCACGAGACGCACCTTCGTCCGCAGCGCCACCAGCGGCGCGCTCGCCACCTCGCTGCTCGGCGCAGGCACCGCGTCGACTGCCGCAGCTCGAGCGGGCGTGAGCTCTACCGTCGACGCGACCGGCGGCACTCCCGGCTCGGTCGATCCCGAAGAGCGGCGGCGGCTGATCGCCAAGGCGGTCTTCGGGCACAAGCAGCCGGCGGAGGGGAAGGGCGGCATGGTGATCTGCGCCCATCCGCTGGCGACGCGCGCCGGTACCGACGTGCTGCGCGCCGACGGCAACGCGGCCGACGCGGCGCTCGCCGCGTCGGTGACCCAGACCGTCGTCGAGCCGCACATGACCGGGATCACCGGCGTGCTCAGCACGCTCTACTTCGACGCCGCGACCGGCACGACGAGCTACGTCAACGGCGGCATGAACCGGCCGATGGCGGAGCTGAAGGGCTGGGGGCCGGAGGCCACGAGCACCGGTCTGGGCTGCGGCGTGCCGGGCTTCTGGGCCGGCTACGAGGCGACCCGCGAGCGCTTCGGCAGCCGCCCCTCGCGCGAGCTGTGCGCCGCCGCGATCGCCTACGCCCGCGACGGCTTCGAGGTGCATCCGTTCCTCTACGGCGAGATGTTCACCATGGCCAGCACGCTCGGCCAGAGCGAGCAGGGGAGGGAGATCTACTTCCCGGGCGGCGCCCTGCTCGATCCCGGGCGCATGCTCTACCAGAGGCGCGCCGCCGACACCCTCGAGCGCCTGGTCGAGGAGGGCAACGACTACTTCTACCGCGGCGACTTCGCCAGGCGCTACTGCGAGGTGGTGCAGCAGGCCGGCGGCGTGATGACGCCGGAGGACTTCGAGCGCTACGACGTGCGCCTCGACGAGCCGGCGCGCGGCAGCTACCGCGGCTACGAGCTGGTCGGCTCGCCGCTGCCCGATCACGGCGGCACCCACCTGATCGAGATCCTGCAGATGATCGAGCTGCTCGACGTCGGGAAGCTCGGACCGGTGACCGAGTCGCCCGAGCTGCTGTGGCAGATGGCGCGCATCTGCCAGCAGGTGTTCGCCGACGGCGGGCGCCACCGCGACCCCAAGTACCACCCGGTGCCGCTCGAGCTGATCGTCTCCAAGCAGTACGCGCGCACCCGCTTCGAGCTGCTGCAGATGGACGCGCCGCTCGAGCAGACCCCGTCGCCGGCGCCCGGCAGCTGCCACGTCACCGCCGTCGACGCCCGGGGCAACGTGGCGACGATCCTGCACTCGTGCATGTCGCTGCCGTGGAGCAACGGCCTGTTCACGGAAGGTGTGGCGATCTTCGCCTCCGGCGCCCACTTCTTCCGCGTCATGCCCGGGCCCGGCGAGCGCGCCTCGGTCTACGTGGCGCCGAACATGATCCTGAAGGACGGCAGGCCGATCCTCGCCTCGGGCTCACCGAGCGGCAGCCTGCTGCAGAACATCACCCAGAACGTCACCAACATGCTCGATCACGGCATGGGGATCGAGGAGTCGACCAACCGGCCGCGCTTCGGCACCGCCTATTCGGCGGGCGGCGGCATGTTCCTCGCCGCCGAGGCCGACTTTCCGCGCGCCACGGTCGACGCGGTCAACGAGCGCGGCCTGGGCATGCAGATCGTCAATCCCGCCAACTTCGGCATGGGATCGTTCGAAGCGATCTGGATCGATCCCGAAACGGGAGTGCGCGAGGCGTGCGGTGACCGCCGGCGCTGCGCCATGGCCGAAGCGGTCTGAGCTCTGCGGAGACGCGAACGCCGCCGCGCCGACGATCGGCGGGCGGCGTCGTGTCGAGCTACGTCAACGGTTCAGAAGACGAAGCGCTTGTAGGTGATGCCGAAGGTCCGCGGCTCGTTGACGAAGCCTGCGTTGTTGTTGAAGTCGATGCCGCCGATGAGGTTCTCCTCGTCGGTCACGTTGCGGCCGAAGAGCGCGATCTCCTGCGGGCCCCAGCCGTAGCCGATGCGCAGGCCGAGCTCCCAGTTCTCGTCGAAGCCGTACTCACGCGATTCGTAGAGGAAGAAGTTGGTTTCGCCGAGGTTGGTGTAGTCGAGCGACAGCAGCCAGCCACCGTTCTGCATCGGGATCGAGTAGTCGAGACCGAGGTTGACCGTGTGCTCGGGGGCGTTGGGGAACGGATTGCCGTTGACCAGCGCGAAGCCGTTGCCGTCGAGTGGATCGAGCACCGTGCACTGCCCGGAGCCGCACGGCGCGACTCTCAGGTTGGGGTCTTCGATCTCGGTGTTGACCAGGCCGAGGCCGAGGGTCAGGAAGAGCCGGTCGGTGGCCTGCCACTTGACGTCGTACTCGAGGCCGTAGCCGACGCCCTTGTCGGCGTTGACCAGCTGCACGAAGTTGCCGGCGCCGCCGATGGCGGTGAACTGCTGGTCGTCGACCTCGTAGTAGAAGAGGGCCGTGTTCATCCGCACCCGGCCGCCCTGCAGCTCGGCCTTGGAGCCGATCTCGTAGGAGAGGATGGTCTCGGACTCCGCCGTCGTCGGCACGCCGAAGAACGCGACGTCGCGGCTCTGGATCGACGGCCCGCGGAAGCCGTTGGCGATGCGGCCGTAGAGGTTGGTCGTGTCACTGGCGTTCCAGACCAGGCTGAGATCCCAGCTCACCTGCTCGTCGGAGACGCTGATCGGCGGGCTCGGGACCGGCGACTGGAGCACCGTGAGGTCCTTCTCGTCGTCGGTGTAGCGCAGGCCCGCGGTCAACGTCAGTGCCTCGCTGAGGCGGCGGCTGAGCTGGCCGAAGACGGCCCACGACGAGGAGTCCTCGCCGGTCAGGGTGTCGTCGATGAAGAACACCTTGGTGGTGACGTCGAGGTCCGAGTCGAAGAAGAAGGCGCCGACCTGCCACGAGGTGTCGGCGTCCGGATCGGAGGCAAGGCGCACCTCCTGGGTGAGCTGGGAGACCTCGGAGCCGTTGGCAGTCTGCGAGTCGAAGGGGATGAAGCCCGGCCCGACCCCGGCGACGCCGCCGTCGATGTCGCCCAGCGAGGTGGCCTCCACCGACTCGTAGCCGGTGACCGAGGTGAGGGTGCGGCCACCGGCGAGGTCCCAGGTCAGAGTCATCGCGCCGCCGAATCCCTCCATCGTCTGAGGGTTGCCGTTGCCCTGGTTGAGGAACACCCGGTCGCGATCGAAGTTGGAGTTGAGGTCGTTGGTACCCGGGCGGATGATGTTGGCGCGGAAGATCGACGACGTGCCGTCGAGATCGCGCGCGTGCACCCGGAAGAGAGCGCTGAAGTCGGGCCGCTCGTAGAGAAGCTGGAAGCGGCCGGCGAAGTCGTCGAAGCCGCCCAGGGCGTCGTTCTCTCCGGTGAAGGCGTTGTCGACCCAGTCGCCGCGGTGCTGCCCCATGAGCGAGGCGCGGTACGCCCACGAGTCGTTGATCGGCCCGCTCAGCGCGACCTCTGCCGCGGCCGACTCGAGGTTGCCGAAGGAGACCGAGAAGCTGCGCTCGACCTGCTGGGTTGGCCTGCGCGAGTTGAACTTGACCACGCCAGCGGTGGTGTTGCGACCGAACACCGAGCCCTGCGGTCCGCGCAGCACCTCGACGCTGTCGATGTCGAAGATCGGGAAGGCCTTGAGCAGGACGTTCTCCATGACGATCTCGTCCTGCAGCACCGAGACCGGCTGCGACGCCGCGGTGTCGAAGTCGGTGTTGCCGAGACCGCGGATGTAGAAGCGCGGTGCGGTGCGGCCGTTGGACTGTTCGATGTAGAGGTTGCCGACCTGGCCGGCGATGCCGAGCACGTCGGCGCCGCCCTCGAGGGCGAAGTCGAGCTTGTCCTGCGGGATGGTGTCGATCGACACCGGGACGTCCTGGATGTCCTCCTCGACCTTGCGCGCGGTGACCACCACCTGGTCGAGGATCACGGCGCCCTGCGCGTCGATGGTGCGGCCGCGTGGGGTGCGTGCGGGCGCCTCTTCACGGTCGTCTTCCTCCTGCTGCTCCGCTGCCGGCTCCTGCTCGGAATCGGGGGTCTGCGCCGCCGCGGCGCCAGCCGACAGCGTCGCGATGAGCAGAGCACCGCAGAGCCCACCCAGCCATGGCGGCGAGGGGAGAGCGGACGCGGGAACGGGGTTGGATCGAAGCTCGGATGGCAGTCTCGGTGACATGGCGGGTTCTCCTGTCGCGGGCCCGAGGGGCCTCGGGGTCGGCGTAGCGTAGCGAGTTGTCGGGGGATGGCAAGACGCCCTGTGTCGGAGCGTCAGGGCCGTGGGTTCCAGGGGCTGCAGGGGCTCCAGGGGTTCCAGGGTCAGGCGCTCTTGGCGCTCGCCCAGCGAGGCAGGTCAGGCTCGACCAGCTGGGGTGGGCCGGGTCCCAGCAGCTCACAGTGACCGATGCCGGCGAGCTCCTCGTCGATGCGTCGCTCGAGGCCCGGCCGCAGCGGCAGCGAGACGCCGTCGACCCGGGTGCGCCAGATGCGGTCCGGATAGCGCATCTCGAACTCGACGTCGGCGCCGGTGCCGTTGACGTGACGTCGCTCGCTGCGCAGGAAGCGCTTGAGGCTCTCGAGCCGTTGACGCACCGCGCCGGCATCGTCGTGCTCGAGCGCCCGTGGGTCTTCGATCACGAGTCGGATCGTCTTGGTCAGTTTGCTCGGCGCCTCGGCCAGCGGGAAGGCCGTCGACAGCATCAGGCTCGGCTCCCCTCGGCGCCGGTCGACGCGTCCCTTGAAGAAGAGGATGGCGTCGGGCTCGAGGATCTCCTGCAGCGACTCGTAGACGTCGGAGAAGGCGACAGCCTCGATCTTGGCGCTGCCGTCGTCGAGAGTCAGGATCGCCATCTTCTGACCGGGGTTGCGGCCCTTGCGGGTGCGCACGATCCGCAGACCGGTGATGATGGCGCCGACGTAGACCTCCATGTCGGCCGCGAGCCCGGCGACCTCCTCGAGCGTCGCGTTGGAGAGGCGTCGCAACAGATCGCGGTGCAGATCGAGCGGGTGGTGGGTGGCGTAGAAGCCGAGCGCGGCCTTCTCGAGCCGTAGCTGCTCGTCGATCGGCCACGCTTCCACGTCGGGCAGGGCGTGCTCGAGGTCCGGGACGTCGTCCGCTGCCGGATCTGCCGGGCCGCCGAACAGCGAGCTCTGCCCGCTCTCGCGATCCGCGGCGACCCGCTGGCCGCCCTTGACCGCCGCATCGAGCCCTTCGCACATCGCGCGCCTGGCCTCTTCCCCGTGCACCGAATCGAAGGCTCCGGCTCTGATCAGCGACTCGATCGTCGCCTTGTTGACCACGCCGAGTGGCACGCGCTCGCAGAAGTCGTAGAGACTCTTGAAGTCTCCACCGGCGTCGCGGGCCGCCAGGATCGCTTCGACCGCCTTGCCGCCGACTCCCTTGACCGCCGAGAGACCGAAGCGCACGTGGCCGGTGTGCGTCGCCACCTGCTCGCCCGGCTCGTAGACGACCTGGAAGCGCACCCGCGACAGGTTGATGTCCGGCGGCAGCACGTCGATGCCGCGGCCGCCGTCGGGAAGGCGGACGCGCTTGCACTCGGCCAGGTAGATCGCCAGCTTGTCGGTGTTGTCCGACTCGTAGGTCAGCACCGCGGCCATGAACTGGATCGGGAAGTAGGCCTTCAGGAACGCGGTCTGGAAGGCGAGGATCGAGTAGCCGACCGAGTGCGACTTGTTGAAGCCGTAGCCGGCGAACCGGAGGATGAGGTCGAAGAGCTCCTCCGCCTTGCGCTTCGCCAGACCGCGCTCCTGGGCGCCGTCGATGAACACCGCCCTCTCGGCGTTGATGATCTCGTGCTTCTTCTTCGAGATCGCCTTGATCAGGGAGTAGGCCTGACGCAGCGGGATGCCGCCCAGCTCGTGGGCGATCTGCATCACCTGCTCCTGGTACACCATGATGCCGTAGGTGTCGGCGGTGAAGCGGTCGACGATCTCGTGCACCTGGGGGACGTTCTGCCTGCCGTGCTTGCGGTCGCAGTAGTCGTCGATCAGCGCCATCGGCCCAGGGCGGAAGAGGGCATTCGCCGCCACCAGGTCCTCGAGCCGGTCGGGCTGCATCTTGAGCAGCAGGTTGCGCATGCCGTCGGACTCGAACTGGAAAGTGCCGACGGTCTCGCCGCGACGGTAGAGCCCGAGCACCTTCTCGTCGTCGAAACGGATGCGATCGAGGTCGAGCGGGTCGCGCAGCGGATCGTGCTGGCCGACGGCGTCGCGGATGGTCTGCTCGTCCAGCGTCTCGGCGACCAGCTGGCGGGCGCGCTCGAGCACCGACAGGGTCTTGAGCCCCAGGAAGTCCATCTTGAGCAGGCCCATCTTCTCGACCGTCGGCCCGTCCCACTGGGTCACCAGCACGTCGCCCGACCCCTGCTGGCGGTTGACCGCGAGCGGCACGATGTTCTCGAGCGGCTGGGTGGCGAGCACCACTCCGGCGGCGTGCACGCCGCTGTGCCGGGTGATGCCCTCGAGGCGCCGGGCCGTTTCATAGACCGCGTGCACCTGCTCGTTCTCGTCGCACAGCGCGCGCAGCTCGGGCTCCTGCTCGAGCGCCTGCTCGAGGGTGATACCGAGCTGGTCGCCGATCAGCTTGCACACCCGGTCGACGTCGGGCAGCGGCAGATTGAGCACCCGGCCGACGTCTCGCACTGCGGCCTTCGCCTTCATCGTGCCGAAGGTGATGATCTGCGCGAAGTAGCCGTACTTCTCGCGCACGTACTCGAGGATCTCCTGCCGGCCGTCCTGACAGAGATCGATGTCGATGTCGGGGTACTCGGAGCGATCGGGATCGGTGAAGCGTTCGAACAGCAGGCCGTAGCGCACCGGGCAGGCGTTGGAAAGGCCGATGGTGTAGCCCACCATCGTGCCGACGCCGGAGCCACGCGCCATCGCCGGGATGCCGCGACGACGGGCCTCGTTGACGAAGTCCCAGACGATCAGGAAGTAGGCACTGATGTGCTTGTCCGCGAGAACCTGGAGCTCGCGGTCGAGGCGCACCCGGTGCTCCTCGGTGACGCCGTCCCTGCCGTAGCGCCAGATCAGCCCGGCTTCGCAGAGATCGCGTAGAGCGGAGTCACAGGCGCGCTCGAGCTCCTCGGCGCAGGCTCCCTCCTCGGCGCGCACCGGCACCAGCTCGAAGGTGGAGCAGAAGCGCGCGTACCAGGCGCTCGAGCCCTCGCGGGCGTCGGCGCTGCCGGCGTCGTCGCTGGGATCGCGGCGCCGGATGCCCACCACCGGCGCGTGGTTCGAGGAGAAGTCGAGCTCGACGTTGCAGCGGTCGGCGATCCGGCGGCAGTTGTCGAGCGCCTCGGGGACGTCCTCGGCGAAGAGCTCCTCCATCTCGCCCGGCGAGCGCACGTAGAGGTCCTTCGGATAGTGCATCCGGCGCTCGTCGTCCTTGAGCTTGCCGGTCGAGACGCAGATCAGGGTGTCGTGCGCGTCCCAGTCGTCGGCTTGCAGGAAGTGCGCGTCGTTGTCGCAGACCACCGGGATCTCGAGCTCGCGCGCCAGCCGCAGGATGTGGGGATTGATCGCGTGCTGCTCCGGCGTCTGGTGCCGCTGCAGCTCGAGGAAGAAGCACGGTGCGCCGCTCTCCGGGTGGGCCGGGAACGTCTCGCGGTGCCACTCGGCCTCGGTGCGAGCGCGGGCGTAGAACGCTTCGTCGCCGCTGCGCTCGTACTCGGAGAGGTAGTAGGCGACCGACGATCCGAGGTGGCCGTTGATCGCGATCAGCCCCGAGCCCCACTGCCGCAGCGTCTGCTTGTCCATGCGAGGCCGGTAGTAGAAGCCCTCGATGTAGGAGTCGGAGGTCAGCCGCAGCAGGTTGCGCCAGCCGGTCTCGTTCTCGGCCAGCAGCACCAGGTGGAAGCCACCGTCCTGGACTCCGCCCGCCTCCTTGTGGCGTCGGTCCGAGGTCTCGGTGACGATGTCCGGAGCCACGTACGCCTCGATGCCGAGGATCGGCTTGATGCCCTCCCTGCGACAGCAGGTGTAGAAGTCGACGGCGCCGAACAGGTTGCCGTGGTCGGTCAGCGCGACGGCATCCATTCCGAGCTCGCGGATCCGGCGCACCAGCGGCTTCATCCGGTTCCCGCCGTCGAGCAGGGAGTACTCGGAGTGCAGGTGGAGGTGGACGAAGCGCGGGCTGTCGGGCGGCGGGTCCATGCGCGTTCTCTGGTTCACTCTCGGGCCGATGAGATCATGGATGGAGGTTGGGCCTCGGCAGGTGCGTCAGGGGTGAGCCGTGGTCACTCGGAGGCCCTCGACGGCTCCCGGGCGTCTCCGTGGCGGCGTCGGCGGAAGCGAGCCCCTGTCGGATCTCGTGGGCATCGCCCCGTCGCTTCCGCCGGCCGGCCGGGCCGGTCGTCGAGATCTTCGTTCAGTCCGATACGAACCGCCCCGAGTGGTTCTTCGCACTCCGCCTCACCGCGGCAGGCCGCGTCCCGGTCGCCCTCTCGCGTCCTGCGGGAGATCTTCGGGCGGCCGGTAGCCAGGGCGATCCGCCAGCGGATGAGGGTGTCGACGGGTGAACTCCTCGGCTCGTCGCGGGCGCGACAGGTTGCGTAGCCTACGGCACGAGACGCTACATGTTGCGGTCGGCCGAAGCATAGTGCATCAGCTGTCGGCGTGGCGGACGGCACGCGGCGGACTCCGGATGCGCTGGGTCGCCGCCTTCGCCGGGCGGTCCACCGAGGTAGTCTCCGGCGGGTGAGCGGGCCGCAGAGAGAAGGCACGGACGAGGCGCACTGGGTGCGGCTGGCGGAGCAGGCGGCCGGTTCCGGCCACTTCCTGATGCTCAGTCACGGCGGCCGCTTCCTCAATCCTCTCGTCCGCTCGGAGCGCAGGCGGCTCCGGGACTGCGAGGACTTCGTCGATCCCGGCGTGCTGGCGCTGGCTCGCGACGAGCTGGCGCCGCGCTTCCAGCGCCGTGAGCTGGCCCGCGGTGTCTACTTCCCGGTGCCGCTGCGGCGGGCGCTCGCCGGCGGTGCCGCCTTCGAGGACGCGGTACACCGGTTCTTCTACGACCTGATCGTCATCGACCTCGAGCAGCGCTGGTGGTGGCGCGGATCGCAGGTGGCGGCGCGCACCCGCGACTTCCTGATCGAGCACCTTCGCTGGGAGGAGGAGATCGGCCGCTGGCTGTTCGAGTACAAGGTGCACGACGGCTGGTTCGACAAGAGCTACCTCGAGGCCCAGATGACACCGCTGCGCGCGGTCCGTATCGAGGAGACGGTGCCCGACGACTCGGAGGACGCCGCCATCCTGCTGCTGCAGACCGGCCGCCGGGTCGCTGCCGACCTCGATTCGTTCCACCTCGACGAGGAGGAGAGGCTCTTCGTCGACGGTGAGGGCGTCGGCGAGGTGCTGGTGGGTGACGGCGAGCGCTTCCGCCTGCTGAAGACGGCCGACGAGAGGCTCGGCAGCATCCTCGTCGCCGGCGACCGTCGTCGCCTGCGTTGGCCCAACGGAGCTCGCAGCGCCGCCAGCCGAGGCTGACGAGGACCGCGGCCTCCACGGTGGTGGCGCCGTGGAACCCGGCTAGGCGAGCTCTCGCAGACTCGCCGCGGCGCGCTGCAGGCCGGCGACCGACTTGCCGTCGCTGATCCTGCCGTCGACGGTCATCGCCAACGCCTCGGTCAGTGGCGTCAGTCGCAGCTCGATCGCCTCGTCGGCCTCCAGTCGTTGCTGGTCGGGCTCGAGGCCACGGGCGAGGAAGAGCTCGATCCGCTCGTCGGTGAATCCGGGGGTGGTCCAGATCGCCCCGAGCCCGAGCCAGTCGCGGGCCCGGTAGCCGGTCTCCTCGATCAGCTCGCGCGCTGCGCAGTCGATCGCCTGTTCGCCACCGTCGAGGGTGCCGGCGGGCAGCTCGAGGATCCACTCGCCGATCGCGTGGCGGTACTGGCGGATCAGGATCACCCGTGCGTCGTCCAGCAGCGGCACGATCGCCGCGGCGCCGGGATGTCGGACCACTTCGAAGGTCACGACGCGACCATCGGCGGTCTGCATCCGGTCCTCGTCGACGCGGATGCAGCGTCCGCGGTAACGGGTTTCCGTGTCGATCGGTTCGAACGGCTTCATCGCAGCTCCTCGGTCGGTCGTCGGCGGTCGCAGTCTGGCAGGTCTCGCCGCGGCCGCTGAGAGGCCGTCGGCGCGACGCTCCGTCCGGTTCGACGGCGTCGCCGATTCGCTACAGTCGATGGCCGCCGGCAAGGCTCACCCGCTGTCGTCGTCGTCGGGCGTCGACCTGGGCCTTGCCCCGACACACGCACGACCCAGGAGGCTCTTCCAGCCCAATGTCAGCAAAGCTCACCTTCCTCGGACACTCGGGATTCCTCATCGACGACGGCGCCACGACTCTGGCGATCGACCCCTTCCTCACCGGCAATCCGAAGGCGACGATGAGCGCCGAGGAAGTCCGCTGTCAGTTCATCGCGCTGACCCACGGGCACGCCGACCACATGGGTGATGCGCTGGCGATCGCCAGGCGCAACGACGCCAACGTCATCGCGGCGTTCGAGATCTGCAACTACTTCGAGGAGAAGGGCCACGGCAACGTCAATCCGGGCAATCCCGGAGGCCGCATCGACACCGAATTCGGCTGGGTAGCCCTCACCCAGGCCTTCCACTCGTCCTCGTTCGAAGGGCGCTACATGGGCATGCCCTGCGGTGTCGTCGCCCACATCGGCGACAAGACGATCTACCACCTGGGTGACACCACGATCTTCCGCGACCTGGAGCTGATCGGCGAGATCTACCGGCCCGATCTGGTGCTGGTGCCGATCGGCGATCGCTTCACGATGGGTCCGGAGCTGGCGACCCGCGCCGCCGAGATGATCGGTGCGCCCCGGGCGGTCCCGATCCACTACGACACCTGGGCCCCGATCGAGCAGGATCCGGCCCAATTCGCGCCGCAGGGGGTCGAGGTCGAGGTGATGCAGCCGGGCGACACCCTGCAGCTCGACTGATCGCACCCTGCCGGCGCCGACGGCGCCCTCGGCCCGGACGACCTCAGGGCAGGTCGGTGAAGGCGAGGAAGCGGCAGATGCCGATCCCCGAAAGGCACGGCGCCTCGGTGATCGTCATCGCGATCTCCTTGACGGCGGATCCGTAGTCGCCCTCCACCAGGACCCGGATCGTGTACACGCCGGGTGGCAGGTCGCAGTGCAGGAACTCGGTCACCGGGACCTCGGTCTCGTTCGACCAGACCACCGACGACGCCTGCGGCGGCACGACGCTCGACCATCGGGTGACCCCGAACTCGAAGCCGTCGCGGAAGATCAGGTTTGCTGCGGAAGCGGCCGAGGCCACCAGCAGTCCGGTGGCGGCAACGAGCATCGGCGCCAGGGGGCGGATCGAGGGCATGGGACCTGAAGAGTCGCTGAGGGAAATGGGATGGGACCGATCAACGGGACCGCGAGACGAAGAGGACCAGCGACGACGGTGGGCTGTCGCCTCTGCCCGGACGCCGCCCGATCGCGCGGCACCGACGGGCGGTACCCGTCGAGGTTCCTCGGGATCCTATTGAAACTCTGGTGAAGAGTGGATGCTACCGCAGCATGAAGCGGATCGCCACCCCCGTCAAGTGGCTGAATCGAGGACAGTTGGCGAGTCAGCCGGGCTGGGCCGTGACCTCGATGCCGACGTGCTCGCCGTCAGGGATCAGTCGGCCTCGGCGACCCGGGCTGCGGACACCACGACGTGGGGGCTCGGGACCGGCTCGAGCTCGGTGATGCGGTCGCGCACCAGCGAGACGACCCACCACGCGCCGAGCAGCGCCACCAGCCCGGCGAATGCGGCCAAGGCGAGCAGGCATCCGATGACCAGACGGAAGCGTCGGATTCTCCCTGCGCGTTGGCCCCGGGCGGCGGCGAAGGCCGGATGGGTCGACAGCGGTGGACGATCGAGGAGCCTCGGATCGTCGACCACCAGCTGCCAGTCCGGCAGCGCCGGGTGCTCGATCAGCAGGCTCGAGTTGTCGAAGCCGGTGATCGTGCAGCGAGCGCCCTCGAGGGGCAGCTCGAACGGCTCCTGCGCCTCGCGACTGGCTCGGAAGCGGAGAACGTCCTGGTGCAGCTCGACGTGGCCGACGACGCGGTGCGAGCCTCGGAAGAGGGCGGCGGGAACGGAGGCGAGCGTTGGTGTGCCGGGCATCGTTGACATCATGGGCGGTATGGAAAGTGCCGACAGTGCCGACAGTGCCGACAGTGCGTCGCAGTCGCCGATCTCGTCAGCCGTCCGCGGTGGCGGGGGCGCGCCTGTCCAGCTGCTAGGCTGAAGGCGCAACCCGCGGAGCCGAGAGGGACATCGGGGCCGCCTCGACGTGGCTGGCGTTTGCGGCCGGCGTCGGGGTGACCGCACGCGCTGCCGCGGGATCGAGGAATTGGCCGCGCAAAACGGTTCGGTGATCGCGGGGCCTTCGGGGACTACCCCCGGGAGCGGAGGAGATCATGAACGTCGGCCTGGTGCAGGTCAAAGGGGGGGTGGGCAAGACGACCACGGCGGTCAACCTGGCGGCCGCCTTCGGCGCAGCAGGACTGCCGACTCTGCTGGTCGACCTCGATCCCCAGGCATCGGCAAGCTTCTCGCTCGGACTGGACGCCGAGGCGCCGGGCGTCGCAGACGTCCTGCTCGACGGAGCGGCGGTCGTCGACGTCGCCAGAGCGACGGAGCACGAGAACCTCTCGCTGCTGGGCGGCTCGATGCGCCTCGCCGGAGCCGAGATGGACCTGCTGGCGGGCGGCGCACAGGTGACCGCTCTGCGCGACCAGCTGAACCGGGTGCGCCTGCGCTACGACGTGGTGGTGATCGACTGCCCTCCGGGCCTCGGGTTCTGGTCGCTGCAGGGGTTGGCCGCTTCCCACGCCATCGTGGTGCCCGCGGTACCGCATCCGCTCGTGGTCGACGCGCTCGACAAGTTCCTCCACGCCCTCCAGGACCAGAAGGCCAGGCTGCGTCGCGAGCCCGAGCTGCTCGGCATCCTGCTCACCATGG
This sequence comes from Acidobacteriota bacterium, assembly GCA_003388555.1. GTDB lineage: Bacteria > Acidobacteriota > Thermoanaerobaculia > Multivoradales > Multivoraceae > QQVD01. The sequence continues at coordinate 201,639 of QQVD01000031.1, forward strand.
TCGACCACCGCACCAAGGTCACCGACGAGATCGTGGCGCAGATCCGGCGCACCTACCGCACCGGTGTGCTGCGCACCGAGATCCCGCTCAACGTCCAGCTGGCGGTGGCCTCGGGGCGTGGGCGGCCGATCTTCGCTCACGAGCGCTGGTCGAGTGGCGGTCTGGCCTACCGCAAGCTGGCCGGCGAGCTGCTGGGGAGGGCGAGGCGCAAAGGGCTGCTGTGATGGCTCCGCCGCTTCGCCCGGTGCGCCGCGTGGCCGCCTTCGCGCTGGTGCTCGGGTCGCTCTCGATGCCGACCTCCCTGGATGCAGCGGCACCCGGAACCCCATCCGGCTTGCCGCGCCAGGAGGCAGGCTCCGTCGGTGCGCCCGCGCTCGACTCGTTGCTCGAACCGATGCTCGCGGCGCGCGCCGAAGCCGGGCTGGAGCCGCTGGCGCGCTCGCCGGAGCTCGACGCCGCGGCGCGTGAGCAGGCGGACTTCCTCGCCACCGGCGAAGGTCTCAGTCTGGAGCTGCCGGGAGGTCTCTCGTTCGACGAGTTGCTGAACCGCCACGGCTACGACGCGGGGCTGAGCAGCCAGAAGCTCGGCTCGATCAACGTGAACCCGATCTCGCTGGTGCGCGCCTGGGCCGCTGCCCCGGCGGACAGCGCCGACAGCCTCTTCCATCCCGAGATGCGTGACGTCGGCATCGCGACCGCCGAGAGGACCCTGGCCAGCGGCGAGGTCGAGACGGTGCTGGTGCTGATCGTCGCCGACGAGCTCGAGAGCCTCGTCAGGCGGCGGTTCGCGCCGCTCGAGCGGCGTCTGGCGGTGCGCTCCGAGATGGTGGCGGCGACGAATCGGGCACGCGGCGCCGTCGGCCGCTCGCCGCTCGAGGGAGACGAGCGCCTGCACCGGGTGGCGGATCGATTCGCTGCACAGCTGGCCGCGGCCGAAGCAGGCGAGGCCCTGTTCGAGGCACCGGAGAGCGCGGTCCCGGCGGCCCGGCGCCGGCGCGGCGGGCGGGGCCGGCCGCCGGACCTCGTCGACCTGGCGCGCGAAGAGGGCTACCGCGCCAAGTTCGTGCGCGCCAACGAATTGCGCGGGACCGTGGAGACTGCGAAGGTGCTAGACGCCTGGATGCGCAGCCCGAGCCATCAGCAGAACCTGGTCGATCTCTTGGTCAGTGACGTCGGCATCGGCTTTGGGT